>JAJDAF010000004.1 GCA_029261995.1 Candidatus Zhuqueibacterota bacterium | reverse complement strand
GACTGAAACTCGAACCCGAAAACTGGCGAACCTGCCAAGCAGAATAATCTTTATATTGAAGCGACAGCAGCGGCAACGATTCTCCACCATACAGCTGCAGGAACTCACCCTGCAAAATCGTCTGAGACAAACCATCCGTGACGATGTGGTGCAGGTCAGCAACCAGATAAAAAAGCTCGCCGCAATGAACGAGCGTCGCGCGAATTAGCGGTGCTGTTGCCAGGTCGAACGGTTTTGGGAATCTGGTGATAAAATCGTCCAGTTGGGCTTCACTGAGTTTTAATTGGGCTAGCCTGAAATCAACTTCATCATGAACTACTTGCACTGGTTCATCGTCGATGAGACGAAATGACGTTCGCAGACTTTCATGGCGCTCAATAACCTTTAACAAAGCCCCTTCAAGTTTCTTGACATCCAGGTCCACCCCTAACGGGGCGACAAGCGGCAAATTGTAGCTCGCGCTGTCCGGTTGCATCTGGTGCAAGATGTAAAGTCGCTTCTGTGCCGGCGAGACCGGATAGTATTCGGCTTTCTCCGCAGACGCGATCGGAGCAACATACAAACTCTTGCTCGCCGAAATGAGTCTGCATTGCTCACGAATTGTGGGGTTCTCAAAAAGAGCCAGTATAGACACATCAATCTGAAAAATACGCATCATGCGAGCGGCAAGAGAGGTGATCTTCAAAGAATGTCCGCCGTGCTCAAAAAAAGTCTGGTCGATTCCGATGCCTTCAACCGGGATGTTGAGTGTCTCGGCCCACACACCTGCTATCTTCTTCTCAAGTTCCGACGTGGGCTGGCTGGCTTCGGTTACTCCCGAATGTATCGGAATCGGTAATGCCTGTCGGTCTATTTTGCCATTTGGTGTAAGTGGCATCTGGTCCAGCTCAAGCAAATGAACTGGCACCATGTATGCCGGCAAAGAAATATTCAAATATTCTCTTAGGAGCTCAACTGAGATTGTTTTTCTGGCCGTAAAATAAGCAGATAGGTTGACGACATTTTCAGCGTCGGAACGCGCTACTACGACGGCATCTTCGATACTTTCATGCTGCAGCAGACACAACTCGATTTCGCGCGGTTCAACTCGAAATCCTCGAATCTGCACCTGTTCATCCAGTCTACCCTGAAATTCGATATTGCCATCCGGACGCCAACGGCCCAGATCACCGGTACGATAAAGGCGCCGTGCTCTATCCAACGGGCTTCTTATAAACTTCTCATTTGTCAATTCCGGGGCATTGAGATAACCTCGCGCCAAACCTCTGCCGCCCAGGCAGATCTCGCCGGTGCTGCCAAGCGCCTGCAGTTGCAAGGATTCGTGCTCAAGCAGGTAGATCTGCTGATTATGAATCGGTCCGCCAATAGGAATGTTTGCCAGCGCCGAATCGACCAGAAAGGAACTACTGACCACCGCGTTCTCGGTAGGTCCGTAATTATTGTAGACATCGTAGCCACGATGACGGTATGTGCGCAGTTTGTCACCGCCGGTTAAGAGCCTTGTCAAGCTTGAAGGCGCCGCATCAGACATAAACTGCTCACATACCTGTGTTGGCAAGAAAGAGATGGTGATGGCATTTCTTCGATAAAAGTCCGGTAGCGCAGCCACATCAAGCTTGAGTTGTTCCGGAACGACGTGCACGCTCGCGCCACAGAGCAGGTATGGAAAAATTTCCCAGACAGCAGCGTCGAAACCCAGACCCGCATACTGGGTCGCACGGTCAGATTCAGAAACGGAAAACTTCTGATTGTGCCATGTGCAAAGATTGACGAGACTCTGCTGCTCAACCACTACGCCTTTTGGCTGGCCAGTGGTTCCCGATGTGTAGATGATGTAAGCGGCACTTGTTGGCGAGACTTTCACAGCCGGATTTTCAGTGGACCCGGCAAAATTGCACTCATCATCAATCGGAACCGCGCGCAGCTCTTCTGGCACCCTCCTTGCCAGGTCGCTCGAGGTCAAAACAAAATCAGCACCGCTATCCTGCAAAATGAACTGAATTCGAGCGTCGGGATAGGCGGGATCAATGGGGAGGTATGCCCCGCCGGATTTTAGTACTGCCAGGGTTGCGACAATAAACTCGGGCGACCGTTGCAGCAAAATCGGAATGATCGATTCCTGCCGTGCGCCCCGGTTCATTAAGTTCCATGCCAGTCGATTCGCGCGTTCGTTGAGGATCTGATACGAAATCGAATGACCGTGCGCCTCCACCGCGATTCGATGAGGAATCTCCGCCGTTTTCAGTTCGAACAGATGATGAACATTCGGCCAAGCGATTGCGCTTCGCGTGTCGTTAAACGCTTCAAGTAGCATCCGGCGCTCAGCGGCCGGAATCATCGAAAGTTCGGCCAAACCCTGCTCCGGGTCGGTAACGACAGAACGGGTCAGCCTTTTGAAGTAATCAATGAACCTATCGATGGTAGCGGCTTTGAACAGGCGCGTACAGTATTCAACATTTATGTGAATGTATTTGCCAAAATCGATGACATTGAAGGTTAAATCGAATTTTGATGAGGCGCCTTTGTGTTCGGAAATGAAATCGCTTTCTACATTGGCCGCAGGCAACTGAGCGGCAACTTCCTGCCAATTGAAGACTACGTCCAGTAGCGGATTGCGACTGATATCGCGCTCCTGCACGACCCGCTCAACCAATTCTTCAAAGGGGAACATCTGGTTATCAAAAGCGTCGATGGATTTCTGACGAACATGTGCGAGAAACTCCGTGAACGTTTGTTCCGCCCCTGAATTTGAACGAACAGCCAAGGTGTTCACGAACATACCGACGACTTTTTGCAGGTCATCATGAGAACGTCCGGCGACCGGGACGCCAACAACGAGATCTTTGGCTCCGCTCAAGCGGCATAGCAGAACCTTGAAGATTGCCAACATGGTCATGAAGAGCGTGGCGTTATTGGCAGCAGCCAGCGATTTCAGGCCCAAAGTCAGCTCTTCATCCACGACAAATTCGACCCACTTGCCTTCAAAACTCTGAACCGGTGGTCTCGAAAAATCGGTCGGCAACTGCAGCGGCTCTACGGGCAATCTAAACTCCGCAAGCCAATATTCGCACTGCTCATCCAGTTCCGCCTGAAGCGCAGGGCTGTAGAACCACTCGGAATAGTCGCGATATTGCCACCTCAGCTGCGCCAGTTTCTGGCCTTCATACAATCGGATAAGCTCGTCTTTCAAGATGTCATATGACCGACCGTCCGCGATGGCATGGTGCATATCAACGAATAGGAAGCCCTCTCCTGAGTCCGATTCGACGATGGCCAATCGCAGCAGCGGCGCCGCGCTTAAATCGAAGGGGCGCACGAACTCCGTTAAAGCCTCTTCGACACTATCTTCCGGATAAGACAAACGCTCGATTTGAAACTCAACAGCATCATGAATAATCTGCCTCGGCTCATCGTCTATCATTGCGAATGAAGTACGAAGCGTTTCGTGTCGCTTGAACAAGCTACCAACGCTCTGCTCAAGCCGCGCCAGATCAACATCTTTGCCGAGCGGTATCATTTGCGGCATATTATAAACGGTGCTGTCCCTTTGCATTTGCTGCAGCACAAACAGCCGCTTCTGTGCAGGTGAGAGCTGGTGGTGTTCTCTGCTCTCCGCTCTCATGATCTCGACGGCAGAGTCGGTAGGCAGATTGACCAGGTGAGAAGCAATACCGGCCACAGATGGATCTCGAAAGATTTCAAACAGCGGCAACCTGATACCGAACCGTTTTTGCAGGCGGGCCACCAAGACTGTTGCTTTCAGAGAGTTGCCGCCGACTTCGAAAAAGTTGGTGTGGCGACCTAGCCTCGCTGCTGGATCACCCAAAATGTCACACCAAATCTCCGCAACGGCCTTCTCCTGTCTTGTCCGCAAGGCCGAATTCTCGCCATTCCGTGAGAACGTGGGCTCAGGCAAGGCCTTTATGTCTACCTTGCCGTTGGCGTTTAGCGGCAGCTTGTCGAGTAGAACAAAATGGGTCGGGATCATTGAAATGGGCAATTCTAGCGAAAGATGCTCGCGCAGACTCTTACTTTCAATTTCACAAGTCGAAACGACATAAGCGCAGAGACGTGGTTCATTCTGCACAGTCCTCTTGACGACCACAGCTAGTGAAACGGCATTGTGGCCCAGCAAGGCATTTTCGATATCGCCAGTCTCGATGCGTTGGCCACGTATCTTGAGCTGGGTGTCCAGCCGGCCGCGATAATCGACATTGCCGTCGGCCTGCCACGCGCCGACATCGCCGGTCTTGTAGACAAGCTCGCCATCCTCGAGTCGCACGAACTTATCATGAGTCCTTTCAGGATGATTCAAATAGCCACGCGCAAGACCTCTGCCAGCGACGCAGACCTCTCCGGACACACCAATGGGACAGATCCGATACCTGTCATCGAGGATAAACACATGGTAGTTGCTGACAGGCTTGCCGATGACAACGGCACTCTCATCGCATTTGGCGACCAGGGTATCTACGGTCGCTTCGGTTGGGCCGTAGTGGTTATAAAGGTTGTAACCGTTGGCGAGAATTCGATTCTTGACCGCATCGTTGAGACGCTCACCGCCGCTGACAATGACTTTCAAAGATGGAATAGTCTCATCCGCGACTGTTAAATGCTGTAGAAGAAAGGGCACGACGTGTATTTTTTCAATCTGGCGGGAAGACAGCAATTCACGATACGCCGCGGGATCATCGTAAAGTTCGACATCCCCTAGGCACAATCGAGCTCCTGCGCACAGTGCCCCAAATACTTCCTCGACAAAAGGATCGAAGGTAAACGGTGTGCAAACGAGCGAATGCCGTCCACTGTCCGGGCGAAAGGTCGCGATGTACCAAGAGATTAGGTTGGAAACGCTGCCATGAGCGATCAAGACACCTTTCGGCAGGCCGGTTGTGCCCGACGTGTACATGAGATAAATCAGGTCCGACAATGAAGGCTCAAAATTCAAGCGTTCATCCGCCTGATCACCAATACCGGGGTCGAGAGGATCGACGACTTCTAATTGCCAATCGACATATTCATCGTAACGTGCGTAGAACTGTGGAAGCGTCACCAGAATCGATGCCTGGCAATCGGCCAGCATGTACCGAATACGCTTCGGCGCCATATTCACATCCAGCGGCAGATAGGCGCCGCCAGCCTTCAAAATGGCCCATATAGCCACGATGCGGTCGATGGATTGCTCCAGCATCACGGCGACCACGCCATTACGAGCAACGCCTTTTTCTTTCAGAAGGCGCGCCATCCGATTTGCACGGCGATCAAGCTCCCTATAGGAAACCTGAACATCTTCGTAGCTGAGCGCGATACCATCCGGTTGAATATCTACCCGTTCTTCGAAGTAGGTTATGATGGATTCGTCTCTGTAATCGACTTTCGTCTTGTTGAATTCGTTGACCAGGAGTTCCCTCTGCGCACGAGTGAGAATATTGAGATGCTCTATTCGTGTGTCAGGCCGAGCAATGATGTTCCGAATGAGTTCCTTCAGATGCTCAATGCATCTGACAATTGTTTCGGAGAGAAAAAGCTTCCTGCAATATGAAAAGCTGATGGCGAGATTGCCCTTGAGCTCGATAGCGGCAAGGTCGAAATCGAATTTCGCGATACCGTCGCTGTACGAATAGGAATCGGGATCGGCAACCTCCAGTCCCTCATTCTCATACTCATCATGGTTCATCAAGCTGAACATGACATCGAAGAGTGGATTCCGGCTGGCATCACGTTCGATTCCCACCTTTTCAACCAAATCTTCAAACGGATAGTCTTGGTTTTCGAATGCCTCCAGTGTTGTTCTGCCAGTCTCTTTGAGGAACTCGCGAAACGGCAGATCTTCGTTCACGGCGCTGCGCAGAACCAACGTATTGACGAACATGCCGACAATGCCTTCGAGGTCGGCATGACGTCGCCCCGCCACCGGTGTGCCGATGGTGATATCGTTGCTGCTGGTGAGCCGCATCAGCCAGATCTTGAGAACTGCTATCAAGACCATGAAGAGGGTTGTGTCTGTCTCCAAGGCCAACCCACGCAATCCGCGGGTCATTTCCTCATCCAGGACAAACTCAACCGTGCCTCCATCAAAGCTCTGCACTGCCGGACGTGGAAGATCAGTCGGCAGCTCCAGTGGTTGAGGGGTACTCCGAAATTGCTTCAACCAATAAGATTCTTGCGTCGCCAATGCTTGCTGACGCCTCGGACTTAGAGCCCACATGGTGTAGTCACGATACTGGAATTCCGCATCTGGCAGCGTCTGGCCGGTGTAGAGTCTATCGATCTCGTCTCTCAGAATTTTTTGTGATATGCCGTCAGTGATGATGTGGTGCATGTCAACCAACAGCAGGCGGCTGCCATCTGAGATTTCAACCAGATCTGTCCGTATTAAGGGTGCAGAGCTTAGGTCAAAGGGCCGTATAAATGACCTGAATACCTGCTCAACTCCCTTTGGTTCGCATTGATGTGATTCTAACTTGACGAATATCTTTTCAGCCGCGTGGATATGCTGCACTGGCAAATCATCCGCTGTCGTGAACGATGTCCGTAGACTCTCGTGGCGTTTTACCAGGCCATTTATTGTCAACTCTAAACGCTCAGCATCAACATCCTCAGGCAGCGGCACTATTGTAGGCATGTTATAATGTACACTGTCAGGCTGCATCTGATGTAGGATGTAAAGCCGTTTCTGCTGTGCCGACACTGCATAGTAGCTCTTGTGTTCAGCTAGCTGCACCGGTTGATAAGAAACACGCGTTGATTCACTCAGATAGCTAGTGACGCCTGCAATGGTCTGTCTTTGAAACAGCACGATTAGGGGAAGTTCGACGCCAAAGTGTTTATGGATGCGAGCCGATAGCACCATCACACTCAGCGAATGGCCACCTAACTCAAAGAAATTGCTTTCCCGCCCAATCGATTCAATTGCGATATTTAGCACATCACTCCACATCCGGGCTAATACAACCTCGGACTCCGTTTCAAGTCTTACCATGCCGTTGGTTTCGATACGAGGAGGAGGCAGATGACGTCGTGCTATTTTTCCGCTTGCGGTTCTCGGCAATTGTTCCAGCAACTCCAAATGACCCGGAATCATATAGACGGGCAAAAGTTTCTGCAAATGCTCCCGCAACTCCAGGATATCCAACTCACGAGATGCCGCTATATAGCCACAGAGCACTTCTTGACCTTCGCCAACCTCCCGAAGGACAACCGCGACATCATCAACCCCGGAATACTCGCGAATTGTGCTTTCAATTTCGCCTGGCTCGATGCGTTGACCGCGTATTTTTAGCTGCTCATCGAGACGACCAAGGTATTCCAGCTCACCGTCATGACGCCAGCGGCACAGGTCGCCCGTACGATAGACAGTTTCATCAAGAGAATCGACTTGAACGAAACGTTTCGCTGTCGCATCAACGTCATTGAGATAACCCCGACTCAGATGCACACCACTCAAACACAACTCACCGATTACGCCTGGCGCGCATAATTTCAAAGCCTGATCTAGGATGAAGGCGTTGGTGTTTTGGATTGGAGTACCGATCGCGACATCCTTGTCCGAACAACGCGATGTCAAAGCATCAACGGTAGCCTCGGTAGGCCCATAGTGATTGTGAACACAGTAGCCATGTGCAAGTAGGGTATTCTTTAAGTCATTTGTCAATCGCTCGCCGCCGCTGATAATCGTCTTCAGGCTGCATGGCTTTCGACTAGCGGCAAGTAAGACTCGCAGCACGGCCGGCACCAAATTGGCAATCTCAATGCAGCGCTCAGAAAGAAAATCCGCGAACAGATCAGGATCTGAATACAGGCGCTGTTGCGCAATCTGTAGCTGGCCCCCAAAACACAACGATGAGAACAATTGCTCAACAAAGGGGTCGAAAGTATATGATGTCGCCTGCAGAATGCTACATCCATACCCGATGTCGTACTTTCTGGCGAATTCGAAGATCAGGTTATGAAGGCTTCGATGCTCCACCAGAACGCCCTTTGGTCGCCCGGTTGAGCCTGAAGTATATAGGACGTAAGCTAAATCGCCAGGCCCAACAACCGTCGTCAAATCGGTATCGGGGTCATCAGCAGCGGCCTGCTCACGCAATTCAATCAGCGAACATGCTGAAGTGATCGTTTCGGAAAGCCGGCTTTTCAACTCGCCTTGAGTGAGTAAAATCCGACTCCCCGAATCCTGAATAAACCGCTCGATTCTACGGACTGGCGCATTTGTGTCGATTGGCAGAAACGCGCCGCCGGCCTTCAGAATGGCCACGACTCCGATAGCCGTTTCAATGCAACGTTCTGCAAACAACACAACGATTCCATTCCGCCGTACGCCCATATCGGACAATCGCCGGGCAAGCTGATTCGCGCACCGATTGAATTCTCCATAAGTGATGCAGGAATCTCGGTCAACGAGTGCTGTCGCATGCGGCCGGATCCGTACTTGCTTGTGAAGCAAATCAAGTACGGATTGTGGTGGCAGGTCAACCTGAGGACCTCTCCCCCACCTGTCTAGTAAATCGTACTCGTCGTCGGACAGGATATCGATATCTTCGACTCCTATCTCAGGATTGTCGCCAATCTGCGTCACAATTCGGTCGAAAGAGCCAACGAAGCATTCAACTGTTTCCCGACGAAACAGACTGGCGGCATACGTGAACGTCGCGACAAGACGGCTCTCGGTTTCCAAAACGCCGAGGCTCAAATCGAATTTGCTGGTGGTGTCCTCGTAGGTTAGTTCCGAATTCCGGGAACTATCAGAGTGAGCGCCGTTCGTCGATTTCTGTTGTGGACCGAGAAAATTCTTCAGGTCAAACATGACGTCAAAAATGGGATTGCGCCGTTGATCTCTGCTTGAATTGACGCTACCAACCAAGTCATCAAACTGGTAATCCTGATTCTCAAAAGCCCTGATGGTGTTCTGCCGGACCGTTTTCAGAAAATCGCCGAAAGACATATTTGACGACAGCGTGTCTCTCAATGCGAGCGTATTGACGAACATACCCAGCACGTTTTCGACTGCATTGCTGGTGCGACCTGACACAGCCGTACCCACCACGATATCGTTTTGGCCGCTCAACTTGTACAAGAGAACTTTGAATGCGGCCAGCAGGGTCATAAACAGCGTGGCGTTCGCTTGGTTGCCGAGTTTGCGGAGGGTCTCAGTCCGGGACTCACTGATAGTATGCCGGATACTACCACCGTAGAAACTCTGAACATCAGGCCTGGCAAAGTCTGTCGGCAGGTCAACAACCAGCACTTCATCGCCAAACTGCTCAAGCCAAAAGCTCTCCTGTCGCTTCCAGGTGGATGATTTCTTCAGACGCGCCTGCCACTCGGCATAGTCGCGATATTGCAGCTTGGGAGGTTCAAATTGATGTCCGAAGTAGCTGCCAATGATCTCTTTGCGCAACTGCTGATGCGAACTGCCGTCGGTGATGATATGATGCTCATCCAATATCAGAATATGCCAATTGTCCAGGACCTTCACGACCCCGAGACGAAAGAGCGGCGCCTTGGTCACATCAAAGGGCCGTACAAAAGATGTGATAGAGGCTTGAACGAGCTCGCGTTTCTCGGATGCCAACGATTGCGCATAATCTTTCGAGATATCGAGCTGCTGTATCTCAAAGTCAACCTTAGGATGAATACGTTGCACCGGTTTACCGTCGATGAGGTCAAAACTCGTACGCAGGCTCTCTTGCCTTTCAATCGTCTTTTGAAACACAGCACGCAACGTCGCCATATTTGGCATTTCTTCGAATTCGAAGGTGGTGACTTCATTGTATGCTGTACTCTCTGGGTCGAGTTGCTGCAAGATGAACAAACGGGTCTGCTGCGATGAAGCCCGATAGTAATCCTTTTTCTCCGATGCAACAATTCGCGGATATTGACGAATAGGCATCAGTGTGTCGAGATCGACTGGCGGCTCAATACCCCTCTGCCGCAGGCGATTGACAAAACGCAGCCGCTGTTCCTTGGAAAGCGCTTTAATTCTGGTTTCAATACTCTTCATGCTAGAATGCTGGGAATGTGATACGCATGATTTGGTTCATTTGGGGCACCTGAGGACAGATGTTTGAGACATCAGGATGAGCTCGCTCGATCAACCGCGGGTTGTTACAATAAGATTGCCTTCGGGCGACTAAATCGAGAGCAGAAGGTTCGAGACTTGAAGGAAAGAAGAAACCAATACTCATGTTACGAGTCCCCTAGGCCGATCGATTCATCGATTGTGTGTGTGTCCACCGCGGGCCTGCGCCCTCGGTAGACCAAAGAAGTCTGGCCCGACGAAGGAGGGACTTCCGACGTCAGACAGAGACCGGTGGACGACGGCCAAATCCCATGCCAAGTGGGCTGGCTATCTACTTCTTAATTGACAATTCCAAACCGTACTGATCGACTTCAAACGAGATGCTCTCGGAAAAAAAATGCTGATCGCGAACGAATTTCAAGTACGGGCGCATCTGGTTTTTGAAGAATGGCAAGGTTGTATCATGAGTCACAACCCAGCAGCCAAGCGCCAGCTTTGAATAGAGTTTCTGCAAGATTGGGAGATTAAGCCTTTTGTCATTGGCTGTTCCTACATCCAGAAAGACAAAGTCGAACGGGCCTTCGATGGTCTCAGCAAGTTCCAGCCCGTCACCAGCGATAAGCTCAATGTGATCACTTGAATCAAAGCCCGCAATATTTTTCATAGCATTCTCGATTGCGCGCTCATTGACATCGATGCCATATACAATTTCAGCATCATACACCTTACCCTTACCGCAACTGGAGCCCACATTCCAGATAAACGCATTGCCCCAGAAGATGCCGACCGCGATAATTCGCCGCGGCCTTTTAACGCTGGTGAGCATATATAGCAGGCGCTCCATGACTGGCGTAATCGTCCCCAAGGAGCCTGTCTGCTGCAAAACCAGATTGTTGGTGAACTTCTTCTTCACTTCCTTACGCAGACCGACAAAAGCCTCACGGCTGTAGTCCGCTGCATCGTCTGCCACGCCATGGTGCTTCAGCATCGTCAAGATGGAATCCACTACTTCTATTTCCTTGGTGTAGCCCAGCATTTCCAGGAAGTCCGGATCTCTATAAGCGACCTCTTTTCGAAGAAGGTCTTTCGCGTCGGAATTAAAATAGGCGTCCCTCGCCACCCGACCGGCATCGCTTAACTTCTTGACGCACGACTCGACAACATCTTTTTTACAGAAATATTCTATAGCCAAAGTGAACTCCCTTTTGACCACGATGATTCTGATGTGGCAACTACGACAATTCTTGATTGTCCCTTGAGGGGTTGAAGAGATCAATCGAATTTCTGCCAGGACTAATCGGCAAGTTCATTCACCAGAAAAAAGTTGATCCCTACAATGGGGTTGCCCTGACTCCTCAAATTCCTGCTTGAAACGAGACTCGGAATCACATTTCTTGAGAGTCATGGCGTGCTACAATTCTCAACATCGTTAGCTGGCAGCAGTCTCCAACTCCCCATGCACCTTGCCATTCAACTCAACGAGACACTCTTCAAGATGCATGCGTTCATGAACCAGACCTGAAATCAGCTTGGTGATCAATTTCGGTTCATCGTGTTGGAAGATGTTGCGCCCGACTGCGACTCCCGCCGCACCGACCTTGATGGCCACACTTACCATTCTTAGAATCTCAGTGGGGTCATCTGACTTAGAACCACCAGCAAAGACCACGGGAACAATGACGCCGTCCAGGATCTCTTCCGCCTCCTTCGTTGTGGCTGGATACGGTATCTTTATGATGTCCGCACCCAGTTCCTGCGCAAGTCTAGCTCCGTGGGCAATGTTGTACCCCAGCGTGGGCGAGGTATGTGGGTAGACCATCGCCAGAAGCGGCATACCCCAGCGCATACATTCTCCTGCGACGTTGCCCAGATCGCGGATCATCGACGCCTCGGAATCCACAGCAAGGTTCACATGCATGGAAATCCCGTCGGCGCCCAACGCTACGCCTTCTTCGACGGTGCTGACCAGCACTTTGTTTGTCTGGTCAGGCCCCATCGATGTCGAAACGGACAAATGCATGAGATAGCGTCCCTGGCAGAGTTCTCTATCGTGTCTCACGATTGAGGACAAGATGCCTTTATGCACTACGATTGCATCCGCGCCACCCTGCACCAGATTACGGATAATTGTGCTGACGTTTTCGAGTCCGTTTACAGGACCCAGGGTTGTGCCATGATCGATGGGCACAATGGTAATCCTGCCCGAATCAGGATCAAGAAGGCGGGCTAATCGCAAACTTTTGCCGTCCATTTTGGGACTCCTATGTATGATAGTTAGCTTTTCTGCACACTCAACGCGACTCCACTCTTTTACCAGAAAGCCCTTTGCACCTGGCTGGCATTAAGCAATGCTTTCGCCCAAACCGTTTCGCAAACGATCTGGCAAAAGTTCGCGTCGTTCGATGTCGGACAAATCTTCGCGTTCACGAATCTGTTCGATACTACCCTCGCGGCCTATGAGCACCACGGCTGGTCGGGAAGCGATAAACTGCATCCATTGCGTCACATTGTACGCCCCTGCTGGTGAAATCACCAGCGGACATCCGCGGTGCAGGGATGGCAGCAAGACATTCTCCGCCAGAACATCGATATCCATGCACATCGGCCCGTAGATTTTTGATGGCAGAAGCCGCCCGCTGCTGTCTTCACCAGACTGAATCTGGTAATCTTGCCACGATTTGATCAGGACATTGAGCCCAGCATCGACCACATAAGCAGGTCGTCCGTCGCGGAAGCGTTTTCTACCGACAACCGAAGTAATCAGAAATCCAGCCGTGTCAACCAGCGATCTGCCAGGCTCCAGGTAGAGTGTCGGTTCATCGCCGTTCCGCAGACCGCCTTCAAGTCCCTGGGCGATTTCCGCTACGAAGTCCGCCCAGGAGTTCCCGAGTCCATTTGGATCGGTATGTAGAACCTTGGAGGGGAAGCCTCCGCCGATATCGAGATATTCAATTCGGAAGTCAAACCGCTCTTCGAGTTGGTACTTGAACTCCAGCATTTTCCGCACGGCAATGCTATAAGCTCTGGGCTCGTTTATAGCAGTGCCGACATGGCAATGCAAGCCCCCCAGCATGAGTTGCTCGAGGGATGCAATTCGTTCCGCTGCTTTCAGGGCTTGGCCAGACTCCAGATTGAAACCAAATCTTTGCCATCGAGCACCAGACTCCGTGTCCATGTTTAGGCGGATGCCAATACTGGATGGCCCTGCGGCCTGTGCAATCTCAGCCAGGTCATTCAACTCATCGCCATGGTCAGCGTGAATTCGCGCACCTTGCTGCAAAGCATCCGCGAGACTCGACTTTGATTTAAACGGCCCGTTGTAAATGATTCGGCCACCAGGCACGCCAAGCTTCCGTGCCTTCTCGTACTCCATAGCCGAGACGACTTCGGCAAACGCCCCCTCTTGGTGGAAGATCGCACAGACTGCAGCAAGATAATTTGTCTTGTAGGACCAGGCTATTTGCGACTTCGCATAGTTTGAACACAGCACTGAGGAGAACGCCCGGTAATTTGCTCGTAACGTTTGTTCAGAAAACACAAACAATGGCGAGCCGAACTCCGCGACTAGGTCGGTGACTCTGACCGAATCGATTTCAGAGCGGACGACCGCCACGCCATTCGGATCTATGTTGTCAAGCTGAGATGGCAGATTCATTGTCCTGTCGGGCACACCTGATCCCTTATTCTGTGTCCATCCGGAAACGAGGCGTTACTGTTGTTCCGAATGCTGACGGCCCCCCGTCTGGAATGGTTAATTGCGTGGTGTGAAGCGCTGATGATGCAAGCGCCGAGTACCTCATCCAGGGCCGCCCGGGTCATTTTTCTTCCAGCTTTTCTTCGATTTTGATCCCAACATGGCGAGCGCCAACAGATAGGTAGGCCAGCAAAGAATCTCCTTCTTTGATGGTTGAGGCATTCCTCGGCTTGCCGTCGGCTCCGAGAATGCGGATATGCCAGTCATCCTGAACAATGGTATTGAGGCGAACGCCCTTGACCTCCACCTCAATCTTAACCAGAGGGCGGACCTCCGTTTTTACACGCCCCACAGTAACGGAGCGCGTGTTGCCCTCAGTATCGATGCAAAGCACCTTACTACCCACTTTGAGTTCTGTCAAATAGCGGGTCATGTCATCTGGTGCCCAGATGTATGAGTGTACTGCCCCAGCGTTCACTCTGAACGGGCGTAAGTCCATGTATGGTAGAAAGTGGGTTTCCGAGCTAACCAGAATACCGCCTTGGGCTGTAGAGCCGACCAGCATACCCTCGTTTTGCTTCATCAGCGTCGTGGTATCGACGCAAGAACGATGTCCCATGCCCATATGCTGGATATCCACAACATCTGCTTTGAACAACTCCAGTTTTCCAGTCTCTTGTATACTCATCAACTTATCCAAGGCCTTAATTTCATTCAGGTCAGATGTGCTCAGAACCACACCATCGCTCCCGGCTTCCATCACCCCGAAGGCGATTTCCGCATCTTGACATGAGTCTACAATTTTCAGGAGACGCGTTGATTTCTTCTGTAAACGGGCAATTAGCAATTCCAGAGGAATGTTGGTCACAGAAGTGAACTCAACCACAAGATTGTCAAACTCCTGCCCCAATTGCCATGCTGCGTCCATCTCGTCCTGGTTGCTGATTTGATGCAGAAAAGTCGTACTGTAGCCGTCAGATTTGACCTGGCGAAGCAGCTCAATGTCCTTACTGCACAACGTGACCTCTTTCGGTAGACTTTCAACAGCGGCAGCCTTGGTAACCTCGACAATTAACTTCATCCGGCGTGGTGCTTTCAGTTTGCCATAGTTCTCAAATCGGATGAGCAAATTCTCGAAGCGCATATTATTGACGAGAGCGAGTGTCTTTCTTTCGTCATCTAGATTTCTGGCGTCAAACCAAACGGTTTTCGGCAATTGTGCCTTGGCATAACCATTGTTGATAGACACCTCCTTTTCTACGGGTGCAGTTTTAGGTTTCATGGGGATTTTCCTTATTGTGTGAAGTCTTGGTCTCTGCCGCGCTACCTGAATGGATTTTAGAATGGATCTCGGACTGAAGGAAAGATATGTGGTGCGAAGGCCTCGGGCCCAGAGATGGTGTCCTGCCCTCATCATCCAAACATTGCTTTCGAAGGGTCGCTGCAGGAATCTCGATTTATCTCACCCGGAGATGAAACTGTTGTTGGCTTTCGTGACGACCAACTTTAAATCACAGCACATCACTTTCGATATCCGTCAGAATATCATCGATGCTAGCCATCTCCTGTTGCTTCTGTTTGACCACCATCGCCAACTCAGCAACATTCTGATGGTCAAAGATATCCTCCAGGGTCAGCTCGATCTCAAAAACGTCGTAGGTTCGATTGGTCACATTCATTGCCGCCAGAGAGTGGCCGCCAAGTCTAAAGAAATTGTCCTTGACACCCACATGTTTGATTTCCAACACCTCCTGCCAAATCTCCGCAAGCCTTTCTTCGGTTTCGTCTCGCGGTGCTTCATACGGTGCGGCTCCAAGCCTCTCGTCGCTTGGAGATAGTGCGTTTCGGTCAATCTTGCCATTCGGGGTCAACGGTAATTCGGCCAGTTTCACAAAATGCGTGGGGATCATATAATCGGGTAAACACTCACCTAACCAGGTCGATAAATCATCCTGATTCGAGTTTACATCCCCATCTACGAGCACATAGAAAGCTGACAATTCATTTTCGTCCATGTGATTGTGGCTGACGGTCACGACGCAGCTGTCGATTTCCGGGTGCTTTCCGAGAGCCTGCTCCACCTCCCGCAACTCAATTCGATTGCCGCGGAGTTTGACCTGATGGTCCTGCCGGCCAAGATATTCGATACAACCGTCGGGAAGTATTCTACCCCGGTCTCCGCTTCGAAAAACAAAGCCTGTGCGGCCGATAGGATCAGCCACATAGTGCTTGGCAAGTTCAGCCTCATCGGCCCAATAGCCGGGGGTCACGTATTCGCTTCGATAAGTGATTTCACCGACACCAAAAGCTCCGACGGGCTCACTGGCTTCATCCAGAATAATCATCTCTACTCCATCGAGAGGATAACCGATCGGCATCGTGTTCTTCGTAGCTTCACTGGCTTTGTCCATCAGAAAGGCGCTCGCAATGAACATCTCCGATGAGCCGAACAGGTTTACCAGAACGCAGTCGTCCGAGAAATGACGCTGGTAGCGCTCGAAGTCTTGTCTGGTAACCTCTTCGCCGCCCAGAATCACAAGCCTGACAGCTTCGAGTGCCCTGTCTTGCGGCATGGCATCAACCACGTACCGGAAAAGCGAAGGCACGGTGTGCAGAACGGAAACCTCCATTTCGCGCAACCAGGCAGCAAAGGCGATTAAATCACCTTTTGCACTAACGTCATAGGGCAAAATCGTCGCGCCGTTTAGCAAAGCACTGAAGATGTCGATTGCCGAGACCGTGTGCGCGTATGAAGTTACCAGCGCGATTCTATCTGAACTCGTAATTTTGAGCAGATTGCTATAGCTGCGCACAAAATGCAAAATATTCCGGTGATCCTGAGTCACGCCTTTGGGTCGCCCGGTAGACCCGGACGTGTACATGACATAAGCCAGTTGCTCAGGCGAAATGGCCATCCTACTTACAAATGCAACATTGTTAGCCAGTTCATCGAGATTCACGACCGTGACACCTTCTGTCAATGACATGACGGCCTCGGCGCAGGCCAAATTTTCTGTGTTGGTCAGGAGTAGCTTGCTTTTCGAAGCGTCGGAGATCGTTCTCAAGCGCTCCACCGGATATGAACTGTCCAACGGCAGATAAGCTTTGCCACTCTTGAGCACACCCACGATAGCCGCAACCATCTCGGCACTCTGCTCAAGTAAAAGCATCACCGTATCGCTGCAACATGTGGCATTTTGGGTTTCGGATAGCACGCGAGCAGCCATGGTATCCGACCAGCTGTGCAACTCTGAGTAGGTCAATGAGCGCTCAGCGGTATCGACCGCTAGCCTTGATGCGTGCTTCTCTACTTGTGATTGAAAGCGTTCTATGATGTTAATGGGCATTGCTACCATACTTCATACTCCTCCGACTTAATCTTGGATGCCGTTTGCTTTGACTTTGCGTCGGCCACCATGAAAACCCCAAAATCTTTGATCTTTGTGTGAGGCTCTGCAACGACCTCGGTCAGAAGCTGTACATACTGCGACAAGAGGTATTCAATGGTTTCCCCGCGAAACAGACTCTTGCGGTAAGAACAGCTAAAATGGATTCTGGTATCGTTGTCAGATAGCAGTATCTCGATGTCCGCCGTGGTTGTTTGATTCGAGTAGGGAATTGGCGTAATGGTCAATTCCCCCAGTGTCGCAGCTTCCGAAGACTGGCTATAATTCGTCTGCGAATTGAATGCGACGTCGTAGAGAGGATTGCTATGGGACTCTCTGTCAAGATTCAGTTTTTTGATGATGTGTTCGAAGGGATAGACCTGATTCTTCTGCGCCTGTAAAACCGTTTCTTTAACCTCGCTCAAAAACACACTGAAGGACTTACCTGCTTCTGGAAATGTTCTGAAAACGATAGTATTCAAAAATATCCCGACCATGTTTTCGAGATCGTAGTGTTTTCTTCCGGAGACAGGTCCAGCAATGCGTACTTCCTGGGTAGAAGCGAAGCGCCCCAGAAGTACAGAAAAACCTGCCAACAATAACATGTATAAGGTGACATCATTTTGGAACGCGAAACGTTTGAGATTCTGCGTCAAACCTTGATCAACTTCTGTGTCATGGATGGCGCCCGCGAAATCTACCTTGTCTGGTCGGGGGTAGTCCGTCGGGAGGTCTAACTTCGATAGGTCTCCGGAAAAGGTCTCCAGCCAATACTCCTCCTGCCCTTTCATGGCTTTCGAATTTAGCAGCTTGTCCTGCCAGACCGAGTAGTCGTGATAATCGACCTCCAGCGGTTCCAGTACTTGATTATTATAAATCGCAACGAAATCCCGAATGAAAACGCCGATGGAGGCGATGTCTGAAATAGCATGATGGATGTCGAACATCAAGACGTGTTCATTCTCGCCTGTTTGAAGCAACCTCGCCTTGAACATTGGGGCCTTGCTCATATCGATGGATGTTACAAATTCCGCAATCCGCTGCTGCAACCGAACGGTGGAGTTGCCGTGGTGATTCTCATCAATAGCCTCGAAGTCGAGTCGGAAGTCAACATGTTGATGCACTGTTTGCACAATGCTACCCCCGATTTCATGTAATGACGTTCTCAATCCCGCATGACGCACGATAAGATGTTTGAACGTGTTCTCGAAATGAGCGTGATCAAGTCGCCCGGCAAATTTCAGGACTATCGGCGTGTTGTAGCTGGTCGCGCTACCGAGAGATCTGTGCAGCAGATACATGCGTTTTTGACTCGCCGAAGCAGGGTAATAGCTCCGACGCTCCGCAAGCGGGATTTTCATATGCTCGACTTGCTCACTGCGCTCGTTGAGCACGCCATCGATGTAACTAGCAAGGGGGCCGAGGCATGGATGTTCGTAGAGATGCTCGAAATCCAGTTCCAGCCGAAACATCTTGTGAATGCGATTGAGAACCTGAGTTGCCAGCAAGGAATGGCCACCTAATTCAAAAAAGTTATCGTTCGACTTCAATGCACGATCGATTTGTAGCACGTTTTTCCAGATAGCGGCAACCTTTTGTTCTGTCCCACGGACACTCTCGACAAATTCACTGAGTCCCCGGATAGTTGTGTAGTCAAATATGTCTTCAAAGGACAGGTCGATGCAAAACTCGTGGGCAAGGCGATTGATGACCTTGGTGGCTTGCAGGGAGTCGCCGCCGAGTTCAAAGAAATCCGCATCGAGCCGAATGTCGTCCAGTTGCAGAATATCCTTCCAGGCTTGCCGGACTCCTTCATCTACGTCATTGGATTTGCCGGGCTCCGTCTGTTTGACAACAGGCTGCACGCCTGCTTCGGCTTGCCGAACCGCCTGACAACTGTGCGTTTCTTTGCGTGGTTCATCCCGGATCCAGCATCGTGTTTCAGCGAATTGATAAGGGGGCAGTTCAATCCTGCGACCGTCATGCCCTTTGCACTGCGAATGCCAATCTAGTTCTATCTGGCCGAGATAGAATTGCAACGCCAGCCAGTCCGACGCCCTGGAGTCGATATCAATTTCATCAAATAGACTCACCGCACAATGACTAGACTCACCTTGTGCCACCTCTTTGATAGTTTGCATCATTTCGCTTCGCAGTCCAAGCTCGACGAATATGGCGGGACCCTCACTGGTTTCTCTGGCAACAAGCCGATCCACTCGCGACTGCAGGTCTGCAATTGGCTGTTTTGTTCCGTCAGCATCGGCTTTGAGTACATCGCTCAGCTTTGATCCCCCCATGACTATGTCACTGACAAGTTTTCCAGATCCGATCGAAAGCAGGTTGCGGAATGCCACCCCAAACTCTTTCAGAAGATAAAAAACGCCCACCTGGAATGCGATGCTCCTCGACTGCGTTCCCAATTTGCACGGCGCGTGCTTCAAACAACGAGTGTATTCTTCATCAAAATGTGGCGCGGTTCGTTTCAACCATTCGATCATGGCATCGGGCACATCATGCTGATCGGACAGAACCAAGATAGTGTTGCCAGACGCATCAGACCGCTGAGCTTCGGGTACCCCGGCATGTACGGATGAGTTTAGCCCTTCAAGTAACTCGGATCCATCTCTAAACAGACCTGCGAATCGCTTTTGATAGTGTTTTCGGCCGAGTTTCAGCGTGTAGCTGACATCCGAGAACCTTTGACCTGGCTGATCCCGGAGTTGTTGAATCAATGCCCGAATGTTGCGTTCCAGTCCATCAGAAGTCTGAGATGAGATGACAATCAACTCTTTTCGTCTTGCTGCCGAACTGGCCTTGACGGACTCTCTCTCGACAGTTGCTGGAGCTTCTTCCAACACAAAATGTGAGTTCGTGCCGCTTCTGCCCAGGGCGGTGACGCCAGCCAAGCGGAGTTTACCAGCTTCTCTCGGCCACGGCGTCAGTCTCTCGCATACGAAAACAGAGGCTTTGTCGAAATCGATCATCGGATTCGGGTGGTCGAAATGTACGGTTGGAAAAAGCTCGCCCTTCTTCAGCGATATAATAGTGCGAAACAAGCCAGCCATGCCAGCGGCTAGGATTCCATGCCCGAAGTTAGATTTTATCGTTGAGATTGGGCAGACTTTGGTTTCATTCGTGTACTGCTGAAATGCGCGATTTAATCCCTCTATCTCCAAGGTGTCTCCCAACTGCGTGCCTGAACCATGCGCCTCAATGTAACCGAGATCCAAGGGACTAATCCCAGCCTTTTGCCAGGCGCGGGTGATGACCTTGGCTTGCATTACGCTGTCAGGCGCGGTCAGGCTGCTGCTGCGTTCGGCGTTGTTGTTCACAGCGCCAGCTTTTATGACGGCGTGAATGATGTCTCTGTCATCGAGAGCCCTTTGTAAGGGTTTTAGCAGGACACTCGCAACGAGCTCTCCATTTGACATGCCATTGGCGCGTGACGAAAAAGCGCGCGATTTACCGTCTGGGGAACGCATGCCCGCATCGAATGACTCGTCGGGGTAGGGAATTAGATTCAGATTGATGGCGCAAACGACGGCCTGGTCAGCATCTTCGAGTATTAGTTCATTGCAGGCGGCATGCAAAGCTACTAGAGAGGCCGAACAAGCGGTGTCCACAACAACAGAATTGCCGTGCAGTTTGAAATAACGCGCTATCTGCGCCGCCAGAAATGCCTGTGAATTGCCGGTCATCAACGTGGGCGTGAACTCGTCGGCGTGATGAAAATATGAGGACTGGTGCGCGGTCACAAAGACGGAGGTGTTCGATCCGGCAACGTCATCGATGTTGTAGGCGGCGTTGTTGACCGTTTCGTAAACGGTCTCAAGCAAAAGGCGTTGTGCCGGCGACATCTCCCTGGCTTCAGCAAAAGACAAGTGAAACAGTTCGTAATCGAATTTATCCACATCTTCCAAATAGCCAGCGACCATGTATTCACTGGGGTTCAATGTCGTTTCTTTGATTCGCTTCTGGGAGATTGGACGAACACTGTCCTTTCCGGCTCGCAGGTTCTGGTGCAATTCCTGTACATTGCGAGCGTCTGGAAAACGACCGGCTAGACCGATAATGGCGATATCTTTACTCATTTCATCACACCTGAGTCACAGTTGGAAGTGGGTATCCGAAAATGTCTGTCCTTGTGCGGGCAATTCTACTCGCTCATGGTTTCTCGCCTCTGAAAGCAGGCTCGAAATGACGTATTGACTTTGGACGCTCGACAGTCTTTTCTCTGATGGAAACGTCAGCGTCAGGAGGCAATCTCGGGGAAATCGCTCTTGTCTTGTTTTTCGAAGAGCGTGTTGTCGCAGAAGACGTAGTTGACTTGCCCCCATTGGGTTGCCGATTCAACGTCAGGGAAAAATCCGCAACCCTTGTAGTTGGCGCTGGTGTTACAAAGCAATGGAATGCCGCTGAGTTTTTCGTATTCCTGCAACAACATATAGACGTTGGGGTTTTGCGCCTCAGAAACAGTCTGCAAACGTGCGGTGCCATCGAGATGCACGACAGCAGCAATCTTGCCCAACCATTTCTCGCGGACAACATGGTCAAACAACATGAACGGATCAGGTATGCCAGGATTAAAGATCCCTTCAGCTTTCTCTTCCATGCAGATCGGCGAAACCGGGCGATAACCTTCTCTATTTTTTACTTTGTTCAGGACATCTTTCATGGCCGGTGAAGTTGCAGGTGCAAGAATGCTGCGATTTCCGAGCGCACGGGGACCGAGTTCTGCCCGCGCGTTTAGGTAAACAACCGGTTGATTTTCTTCATGCAGGAGTCTCGCAAGTTCGGCAACGGAGCAATCACGCATCGCCCACCCCGCTACAGGCATGTTCTTAACCATTTGTGGGCCGCTGTAGACGCTCCAGTCTAGCACTGAACGGTCGTCGTTATTAAACTGAGCACAACAGGCGGTTCCTATGGCACTGCCCGAATCGTTCGGGAACGGCGGAATGTAGAGGCGCTCGAAGAGTCCTGAGTTTCGAATAGCGGAGTTCCATTTTATGTTGAGCGCACAGCCTCCGGCAATGCACAAGTTTGAACTCTTGTTGCCGGACCTCTGCAACTTTTTGTATAGCTTGCGGATGAGCAGTTTCTCAACATAAACATGAAACGTCCGGAGAATATCCTCCTCGGCATACACCGTTCCGTTTAGACGGCGTTTGAATTCGTTCGCAAAAACGTTGGCAAAACCCATGGGTTTGTCGTACGAATCAGTGTAAACCGCATCGAAAATCTCGAACATCTCCTCACGGGTATCGCCTTTGGCGATATAGGCCATGACCTTGCCAGCGACGGACAGGTCGTCTTTTGCAAAACTGCCATTGACCTTGAACGGGCCGAAATGCTGCGAAAAAATGGTGTAAATGTTGCCAATTAAAAGAAACAATGGCCCGCAATTCTCTACTTTGCGACTGGCTGCATCGTAGTAGTAGAGCCGTGGATACATGCCGCCATCCCAGACAAAGACGTAGGCGCTTTCGTTTTTTTGGGCAAAAGGGCTCGTGGCATAGGCTCCCAGAACATGACCGGCCGCATGCAGGTAGCTTTCGTATGAAAACGATTTACCAGCGATGTACAAATCACAAAAAGTCCAACGCTCCAGCAAATTCGCACGCAGCGTTTTTTCGCGGTACGGAGCGACTTTCAGCTTGAGGGCGTTGCCATCATGCGTCGCGGCTAACTGATTGAAGCCGTCACATATTTCAAGTCTAGGCTGAACCGCCAACGCGTTTCTGTCGGTTCCACCCCAACCGTCGATGGCGAAGACATCAATGTCAGTGGGTTTGCAGCCATTGACTTCAAGAATCTGGTTGATCAATCCCGTCTCTTCAATGCCAGTATAGCGGGCATTATTTCCCAATTTCTCCATCTCAATGCTGAATAGGAGGCGTCCATCCTCGATCAAGACCACGGAACCGTCGTGGGTCAGCTTAAGTCCGCATGTGATCATGTTGTGTTTTCCTCTGACTAAAACTCGATTTCGTTCAGATTTCGATCTTCATCGCGTTCTGCTATTCGACTTTCAATCAAGTCAGCAAGCTCTGCGATGGTTGGACAATCGAACAAGTCCTGAACCTGTACTTTGCTCGGGTAGAATTCATTGAGCTTGATTGCAAGCTGGGTGAGTATCAGCGAGTAGCCCCCGACCTCGAGAAAGCTGTCATAAATGGAGTGTTCCTCAATCCCCGAGACCGCCATCCAGATCCGGGAAAGTTCTTTTTGAAGATCATTTTGCGGACGGGTATCTTTCACAGGAGCCTGGTTGCGAGAAGGTTTCGGCAGAGCGAGACGGTCAACCTTGCCATTTGGCGTCACGGGAAATGCGTCAATATGCACGAATTGAACCGGTATCATTGATGACGGTAGCTTCTTGTGTAACAACCGACGTAACTCTTTGTCCGCGGGCATCTGGCCGCCTGAGGTCGTTAGATAAGCCGCCAGTAGAGTATTCCCGCCATTTCCCGCAAAGGCCGTCACCACGGAATTCTGAACCTGATCAATTGAATCGAGAGCTGCTTCAACATCGGCCAGCTCGATTCGTTTGCCAGCTATCTTGACCTGGTGGTCTTTTCGCCCCAGAGACTCAATGGTGCCGTCGGGTAAGTACCTGCCTGAATCGCCGCTCAGAAAGGCATTTGGCCTTTTCCCAAGCACGGTATTTACTCTCGAAAGCTCGTCAAGTCCGTTTTGTGACCAGTAACCAGGCGAAAGAAAATTGCTACAATAGGCAATTTCGCCGACCCCAAAAACATCTGGCTCCAGTCCATCCTCGTTGAGAAGAAACATGTCGATGCCGGTCATCGGATAACCAACGGGTACGAGGCTGCGATCAATTCTGGTTTGCTGCTGCACAATATGTGAACTAGCTATGAAAACTTCGGATGAGCCGAATAGATTTACAAAGACGCAAGAATCTCCAAATAAATGGCGGTAAGCCTTGATATCGTGCTCATAAACACTCTCTCCACCTAATATGATCAACCTCAAATCCGGCAACACTCCGGCTTCGCTGAGTTCGCCAACCCAGTGTCGATACAGTGTTGGCACGGAATGGTAAATGGAGATTTTATCGACTCGCAGCCAGCTTATCAGGTCGCGGCCATTTCCTTGCTTGCGAGCGTCGAAGAGATCTAGACAAGCACCGGAAAGGAGTGCCGCAAAAATGTCAATCGCCGATACGGTGTGACTGTAGGAAGTGAGCAAAGCCAGATTATCATCCGGGCCTATCTGCAATTGTTCGGACAAATCTCTGACGAAATGCAGAATGTTACCATGTGTCTGCACAACACCCTTCGGCTTGCCGGTAGAACCGGAGGTGTACATAATGTATGCCATCTCGACCGCTTGAATGTTCGCGCCATCCATATCACCATTTGCCGTCGAGTCAATGGCCTGGAGATCAATGACCGACGTCTTGCCATTCGTCCCGGATGCCAAATCAAGGCCTAATTCAAGATGCCCGTCATCACATAGTAGTAATGCAGGCGAGCAATCAGATAGAATCAACTGATTGCGCTCGGATGGATAGGAAGGGTCAAGTGGCACGTAGATATTGCCGGATTTCAGGGTCGCGAGAATTGCAGTAACCATTTCAGCTGAGTGCCCCATGAGCATCGCCACTCGATTTCCATACCCAACCTTCTGCATAATCGCCGCTGCCAGCCCATCCGACTCCCGGTCCAGTTCCTTGTAAGTCAGAGTACGTTGATGACATGCCACGGCAACTCGGTCGGAATGCTCCGCTACTGTGTGTTTGAAAGCCGTAACCAAATTTGAAGTCTGATCCATTTATATTCTCTCCGCTACCAGCAACAATTATTTGCCTTGAATAACCCGCGAAAAGCCCGGCCGCATCCGACCGTTCACCTTCCGCCGTATCTTGAGGCACCTAAAAGCATGGCAGCTATTTCCAGCCTCATTCCGACGGATTCCACCGGAACGCGAACCGACGGCCATGCGTCCTGCAAGTGACTCACATGAGCCATAGGCTCAACCATTTCTTAGCTCAGCCAAACCAACCCGCTGTCTGCGCTGCGCGGTTGACTTTCGCTGCAAAATCTCATAGTCGCGAATCAGCCTGTCAGGGTTCTGTGTGACCTGATCAAGCAGGTCGCGGTATTCATTCAATATATAATCAACCGTTGAACGGTTGAACAGGCTGGTTCGATAGCTGCAATTCAAATAGAAGCCGCTGTCGAGTTCGTATAGAGAAATGTCGAGGTCGAACTTCGTGATATGGTCTTTGAACTGGTATGGTTCAAAGCGTAGATCAGTCTCCGCACTCGCGGTTTCCTCAACGAACATATTTCTGAAGTTGAATAGCGTATCGAAAAGCGGCGTTCGGCTCGGGTCTGGCTTCAGTTCCAACCTGTCAACCAACATCTCGAATTGATAGTCCTGGTTGGCGAATACATTGAGCGTCGTCTCTTTGACTTCTCTCAAGAATTCGGAAAACGTCTTGTTGCCGGCCGGACGCGTTCTGAGCGCAATCGTATTGATGAACATCCCGATGATATTGGCCAGATCGGCGTGATGTCTACCGGTGGTTGGGACACCCACGATAATGTCTTCTTGTCCGGTGAGCCTGCCGAGGAGGACATTGTAGACGGCGAACATCAGCATGAACATGGTCGTATCGGAGTCAGCGGATAACTGCCTGGCTCTTGCGGCGATATCGCTCCTGATCTGTAATTCCGTACTGTCACCGGCATACTCCAAAAAGGCCGGACGCTGGCGATCGGTGGGCAGTGAAAGTTGCGGAAGCTCGCCCGCGAACTCCGACAGCCAGAAATCCTCCTGTTTGGCAATTCTCTCACTCTGGAAAAGCTTTACCTGCCACTCGGAGAAATCGCGGTATTGCAGATTGAGATCTGGCAGTTCCTGACCAAGATATAGCGCGTGAAACTCCTGCATCAAAATGATCAACGAAGTGCCGTCAGCAATGATATGCGAAAGGTCATAAAGCAGGATATGTTCTTGCTCGCTCAGGCGAATCACGCCGACTCGCAGGGCAGGCGGTTTGTTCAAGTCAAACGGTTTGCGAAAACCATCCGTGAACTCTGCCGCCTCATCCTCGTTCATCTCAAAATACTCGACGGCAAAGGCCACCTCGTCATAAATTCGTTGCACAGGTCTGCCATCAATCACTTCAATGGCGGTTCTGAGGCTTTCGTGGCGGGCAATAAGCTCCGCGAAAGCCTGTTCCAGCTTGCCGTAATCCAAATCTCCAGATACACGGTAGACCTCCGTGATGTTGTAAACCGCACTGTCCGGCACCGTCTGGGACAAGAAATGAAGCCGTTTTTGAGCCGCCGAAAGCTCATAGGAGTCTTTGGCCGGTGCAGGCTTGATTTCCAGGAATGAGCTTTTTTCAGCATTGGCAATAACTTGCGCCAGTTCGGCAATCGTGGGGCTCTCAAAAAAATCCGTTAGGGAAACCTCCACCTGCGTCTTCTTATGGATTCTGGAGATCATCACCATCACCCGCAGCGAGTCACCACCCAGTTCGAAGAAGTCGTCATGCACGCCGATTCTCTCAAAACCAAAGAATCCTTGCCAAATCTCGGCGAGTTCCTGTTCCAGGGGATTTCGTGGCGCCAAATAGTCTACTGAAAGCGTTGGCCGGGTATGATGTTGTGCCAAGGGTGTATCATCAGGCCCACCAAGCTCGCCGGCAAGCTCCTCGATGGTCGGCGGTGAAAGCCTCGCCTCCAAATCAGTTGTGGAAACAATCAATTGCGGCAAACCCAACTTGAGCGTCTGTTCAAAAACCTGAATGCCCTCTGCGGGACGGATCCCCATGCCGCCGTGGCCGTTGTTGGATCGCGGGGGTGATGGCGCAGTCAGAGATGCCGGATCGGAATCATTGATAGCAGCACCATCGATTCTGCGAAAGACGTAGTCTTCTATTTCGACGAGTTGTCGCCCGTCGTTATCCAAAATCTTGATATTCAGGCTGATGTGTTGGTCGCGTTTGTCCGAATCTATTTGCCAGGAAAAGTGGCTGTAGATTTCCTGCTTGAGTGGCTCATGAACGCGAATCTGTTTGTAAGAAAACGGCAGATAGTCGCCGTCAAAACTGCGCAACATCATCAGGAGCCCGGTAGCCAGGTCCATCAGTGCCGGATGCAGATGGAACGTCTTCAGATCATCCAGAAACTCATCGGGCAAGCGCAACTTCGCAAGCGCTTCGTTGTTGCCAAGTTTCAGCCACTCAGCGGAATTCCATCTCGGCCCGAAGGCGCCGCCATCGCCGAAACTGACTCCGCCAAGCTCGACCACCCTGACACGACAGCGTTCAGCGATCACAGAAACGTCCAGCTCCACAGGACCTTTTCGAGCAACCAACCGTGCCTGGGCCTGGGCATGCAACTCATACTCATGGTCGGCATCCACGCGGCTCATGATAGCGACATCCATTGTGTCCGTCTGAGATGTGTCTAGTTGGGCCCGGAAATCTCGTTGCTCGGAACCATCGAGACCAATCACCAGCGGCGACAAGAAGACCAGATTGGATATCTCTAGGATACGGTTTTCAGCATCGCTAGCCAGCGCAGCATAAATGATGTCCAAATAGCCCGTACCCGGCATGGTCGCGTGACCCGCAATGATACGGTGTTGGTCGAGTATCCACGAACTCTGTTCATGAATCCGTGATTGAAAAACACGTAGAGCGGAGCCGTTCTCGACATACTCATCAAACAGCGGATAACCATCATATTTCAAATGATGAGTTGTGCTACCACTGAGTGCGGTCATCGGGCCCTGGCTCTCGGCCGCCATTCCTACCTCTTCCCAGCGATCCCAATTGACCGACAGCACCGGATACGCCCCCTCGAGACTTCTTGCCTGAGCGAACGCATCCTGAAAAGCGTTTGCGGCGCAGTAGGACACCTGGCCGAAAATCGAAGACAGCGCGTTCAGCGAGGAGCACAGGAGCATGAAGTCCAAATGCTTACCTTCGAAAATTTTTTCCAAAACTTCGGTGCCTCGAACCTTTGGTGCAAGAACGGCTTGCGTGAATTCCGGCGTTCTCAATTGCAGCGCCCGACCGTCCGGCAAGCCGGCGGCGTGTATAACACCATTGATTTTTCCGAACTGCAATTCTGCCTGCGCCACCGCACCTGTCGCCTGCTCCAGATCGGTTACATCACACTTCAGATAAAGAGCCTCGCCGCCGCTGTTTTCAATCTCGCGAAGCTTGAGCATTCTTTTTGCTGTGGCATCGTTTTCCGTGTGGGTCGCAAGCCAATCATCCCACTGTTCGCGTTCAGGCAGGTCGGACCTGCCCATCAGCACTAGCCGTGCTTTCCTGGTGTTTGCAAGGTGCTGTGCTATCGTCAGCGAGATACCACCCAAACCACCCGTAATCAGGTAGACGCCGCGCTCACGCAAAGCAATTTGTGGCTTTGCCTCCGAGTCAAATGGCACGGCTTCGTAGGTTTGTTGCCAGCGAAATTGTCCGCGGTAGCCAACCAAACTTCCGCCGCCGGTAAATCTAAGATCGTTCAACAATTGCATGACAACAAGCTCGCTATCTTCATTCGAGTCGATGTCAATGCAGTCGCAGGATAGATTTGCCACTTCCTGCGGAATCGTCCGAAAGGGTCCGATGGATAGCGCTTTCGCCGGAATGATCTGTTCGTTGCCATTGATAAGGAGATGCCTGTCCGTTACAATCTTCAACAAAATCTCTTCCCGAAGGCTAGACTTGCTAAGACCATTGGCCAAATGCAACAGATTAAAAAATGTAGCTTGAGCAATGCTATCGTCCCCGTCCTTACCATCCATGCTAGCCAGATAGAAAATGACGTCCGGTGTCCAATTGTGTTTGGATAGGTCAGTGAACAGACGTACCCAATCACCAGGGTTGGATGGCGCAAGGGCATAGCCATCATCGTCCTGCGAGAATTCTTCACCCGACTGAACCAGACGGATTTCTTCATTGCCGAGATCCTTTAGCGCTTTGCTTAGATTCCTCGCGATGCGGCCTGAGTCGGCAATGAGCAGAATGTTCCCGTCGACATCGACATCGCTCTCCGGACGAATTCTTGCTTTGCGCTTCCAAGTCGGTACGTAACCCCATTCATCCAACTCCTTGCGTGCAAACCGATCATCCTGGTAGAGTTGACTAAAATCAATCGGAGCATCTATCCAGTATCGCTTGCGCTCGAACGCATAGCCCGGCAAAGGCACTCGGAGTCTCTTTTCGCCTATGTAGATGCTAGTCCAGTCGATTTGACCACCTGAAAGCCAAATCTCACCGAGCTTACCGAGAAAGTGCCGGGACTCAGAAACATCGGATTTTGGGTGTTTAATGAGGTCAACAATCGCATGTTCTTGTTTTGATTCGTGTTGACGCGCAAAAGTGCTCAAGGCTCGACCGGGTCCGACCTCAAGCAGGATCGCATCTTGAATCTCAAACACGTGACTGAGGTTGTCATGAAACCTCACGGCTCGCCGTAAATGTTCACTCCAGTACTTTGGGTTCGTCACTTGTTCGGCATCGACCCATTCACCTGTCAAATTTGAAAGATACTCTATCGCCGGCGCTTTTGGTTCCACCAGGGAGACCTCACGCTCGAATTCAGACAGAATCGGCTCCATCATCGTCGAATGAAATGCGTGTGAAGTGTGCAACAAAGAAGATGTAAAACCCTCCGCCTGCAAACGTTCATGTAGTTCGCCAACAGCTGCTTTGGTCCCGGAAAGAACACATGACTCAGAACTGTTCACTGCCGCCAAGTCGATATGATCAGTCAGAAAAGGCGCGACTTCGGCTTCACTTGCCGCAACACTCAACATATCACCCGCAGGCAACTGCTGCATTAGCTTGCCACGCCGGCCAACCAGTCTGATGGCCTCATCCTCGCTGAAGACGCCGGCAAGGCAGGCCGCAACATACTCGCCGATGCTATGCCCGACCATCGCTCGCGGCTTCAATCCAAGTTCAATTAGAAACTTAGCCAGCGCAAGCGAAAAAATAAAAATGGCCGGCTGGGTAAATTCGGTACGGTTGATGTCAAACTCAGCAGGCAGATTTGCCGAACCCGGCGTCTGAAAAACTCTACCGAGGTCAAACCCAAAGAACTGGTGGTAAATCTGACAGTAGCGTTTTAGCTTCTCGGCAAAAACGACGTAGGACTCGCAAAGCCCGGCGCCCATACCCAAGTATTGTGCTCCTTGTCCAGGGAACGTGAAGACAATCGGTCTCTCGATACTCTTGGCCTGCTGAGTTCGCATGTGGTGCTTGCCGGCCAGGTCATCGGAGTCGAATTGTGCGGAAGTCTCGCATAACAGAAATCGACGCAAGGATTCATCCTGGCGGCCAGTCTGAAGAGTCCAGGCGATATCGGCGAGAGCTTCTGTCGGATTTTGTGAAAGAAACGAGACGAGATTGGCTGTCATCTCCTCCAGTGAAGACTCCGAGCGCGCGGACAGTAGCAATAAGTGATGTCCATGCCGGCTGGCTTCCACGGCAATTTCGGGGGGCTCTTCAAGAATAATGTGGGCATTTGTACCGCCGATGCCGAATGAACTTACGCCGGCTCTTCTAGGGAATTCGCCATTCTGCCACTCTTTCAACTCGGTGTTGACATAGAACGGGCTGTTTTTCAGATCGATATTCGGATTGCATGATTCAAAATTCAGGCTGGGCGGCATGGCTTTGTCCTGTAGCGCTAAGACCGCCTTGATAAAGCCAGCAATGCCTGCTGCCGTATCGGTGTGTCCGAGATTTGTCTTAATCGAACCGATGCCACAGAATTCTCTCTTTTCAGATCGAAAAGCGGTCTTGAGACCCTCAATTTCCACGGGATCGCCTAGCGGCGTTCCGGTGCCGTGCGCCTCGACATAAGCGATGCTTTCCGGCTCAACTCCTGCAGTCCTTAAAGCCTTGCGAATCACCTCTGCCTGGCCATCGACACTTGGAGCGGTAAACCCCACTTTGCGTTTGCCATCGTTGTTTACCGCTGAGCCACGGATTACGGCGTAAATATGGTCGCCATCCTTCAGTGCTTCTTTCAGACGCTTGAGCAGAACCACGCCGGCGCCGTCTCCGAATAGCGTACCGTTAGCTTTGGCGTCAAACGTGCGGCAGTGGCCGTCTGGCGAGTTGATCATGCCTTCCTGGTACAAATAACCCTGATCGACATAGGAAACACACACGCCGCCAGCCAAGGCCATAGTGCAATCGCCGGTCAGCAAAGCCCGGCTTGCCATGTGCACAGCGACCAGGGAAGTCGAGCACGCGGTTTGCACCGAATAGCTTGGGCCGCGCAAATCCAGATCGTAAGAAATGCGGGTACACATGTAGTCGCGGTTCAATAACATGGAGGCCGCGTACTCGCCGAACGCGTTGGATTTGCCCGATAGCATCGAGAGCGCTTCCCAGCCAAAGCTCGAGCCCGAGCCCGCGAAGAGCCCGATTGAACCCGAATAGTCATACGGTGTGTGGCCAGCATCTTCCAGCGCATGCCAGACGCATTCCATGAAAATACGCGTCTGCGGGTCCATCATTTCGGCTTCTACCGGTGTATGGTCGAAGAAACCGGCATCATAGCCATCTTTGTTTTCCAGGACACCCTTGGCGCGAACGTAGTCTTTCCGTTCAAGCATCCCTTCACTGATTCCCTTTTCACGGAGCTCTTCTTCGCTAAAAAAGGTAATGCACTCCCGGCCGTTTTTGAGGTTTTCCCAAAACTCAGTCACATTGCGGGCATAGGGAAACCTGGCCGCCATGCCGATTACAGCGATTTCCATGCCGGTATAATCTTTCCCGATTGCAGGCGCGCTCATTCAACGTCCTCCAAAAGCAGGCCAGACGTCTCTTGCATGAGCGCGACCGACTCATCGATCTCTTCATCCGACATGATTACCGTTTCAGCTTCCTGGCTAATATACTCCGCCAGCGAGCGGATCGTATAGTACTTGAACATGAGCACGATCGGGATATCCACATTGAACGTTTTGTTGATTTCGTTATTGACTTTGATCAGGCTGAGCGAACTGCCACCGATATGAAAAAAGTTGACATTGACACTGACATTGTCCAGATTCAGAACCTTCTTCCAGATTTCAGCCAGGCCACCTTCGACGTCCGTTTCCGGCGCGATGTACTCGACGTCACTCTCGACCGGACCTTCCATGCTTGCCAGCTTCTTGCTGTCGAGCTTGCCACTGCGCGTGCAGGGCAATTCGTCCAGCTGCACGAATACGGATGGAATCATGTAGGTCGGCAGGCTCTGCGAAAGATGCTCTCGTAGTTCATCCGCTGTTACTTCTCGAGATGCGACAAAATAAGCCCAGAGATAACGGGATTCCTGACTCTGTCCCTTAGCCAGAACCGCTGCCTCACGCAGGTCCGGATGACGGACAAGTTGGCCTTCAATCTCACCAACCTCAATGCGGAAGCCGCGCAGCTTCACCTGGCCATCGATTCGCCCAAGGAATTCGATATTGCCATCGGGCAGCCAGCGAGCCAAATCACCGGTGCGATAAAGCCGGCCGGTTGTCTCAAATGGATTCTTGATAAATTTTTCGGCAGTCAGCTCATCTCGGCCCAGATAGCCGCGGGCAAGATTGTCGCCGGCGATGCAAAGCTCGCCAACAGCCTCTATCGCCTGCAACTGATAACTCTTGTCTATAATGTACATCCGCGTGTTGTCAATGGGTTTGCCGATCGGTACAGAAATACGATTTGCATCCCAACCTGGCAGGCAATCAAATCCGGTGACATCGATGGTTGCTTCCGTGGGACCGTAGAGATTTGTCAAACGGGTCCCATGTTCGCTGCTGATAAGCCGGTCAAACTGCGCCACATGCAAAACGGAAAGCGCTTCGCCGCTGGTGTAAACCTGTTTTAGAGATGCGAGCTCCGCGCTCAAATCGCGCTCTTCGATGTACTCGAGAAAAGCGGACAACATGGAAGGCACAAAGTGCATCACCGTGACCCCGTGCTCTTTGATCGCTTCAACGATTTGTCCTGGGTCACTTTCGCCACCAGGTGGCAAGAGAAAAATTTTGGCGCCTGTCATACCCCACCAAAACAATTCCCAGACGGAGACATCAAACGTGTATGTGGTTTTCTGCAGAACGACATCGTCCCGGCCCAGCGCATAGTGTTTTTGCATCCAGAACAGACGATTCAGGAGAGAGCCGTGCTCGACAACAGCACCTTTCGGCTCGCCTGTTGAGCCGCTGGTGTAGATCAGGTAAGCCAGGTCATCGCTGCTTGCCTTTGTAGCTGAATTGTCACCGGCAAGCTCCTGCAATTCGCAGGTATCCAACAGGATGGTTTCATTTTTCTCATCCAGAGCTGCCTCGCTGTCGCCATCTGTGATGCTCAACCTGGCCCGGCTGTCATCAAGCAAGTACTGAATTCTGCCTGGCGGATAGTGCGGATCGATGGGCAAATACGCTGCGCCAACCTTCAAAATTGCAAATAAGCTGATTATCATTTCCGGACTGCGGTGTAGCAGTACGGCAACAAAATCACCGCGTGCAACACCTTGCTGCCGCAAGAGCCTGGCAAGCCGGTTCGCCCGAGCATTCACATCTGAATAAGTTAACCGGCTTGCCATCGTCACAATCGCCTCTGCCTCCGGAGTGCTCTTGACATTTTGCTCGAATATATGATGAACGAGTCGCTCCCTGGAGTAAGTACTCGTCGTGTCGTTGAAAGTGTTCAGGAGTTTCCATTTTTCCTCTTCAAGGAGGATTTCTTGTTTGCTGGCCATTGCATCCGGCACGGTCACCAAATGATTGAGAATCGCCTCAAAATAGGAAATCAGCCGTACAGCCAGTTCGGGATCAACGAACGCCGTATGGCATGCGCAGGAAACGCTGAATCCGCCAAATGTCACATTGACATTAAAGTCGAAGTAGGTGTTGGTAATCTCATGCCCTTCCGCTACAATCTCATCGCCGCTTTCATCTTCATTCTCCTGCTCTTCCACCCTGGCGTCGTCGAAAATATGAAAGTCAACAAAGTTAAAGATGGTGTCGAAAATTGGATTGCGATTCAGAGTTTCCTCCCCGATAATGGCAACGATTTCAGTAAGTGGCAACCGATTGTACCTTGCCAGCTCCTTAAGCCGACCGTCAATCCACTTAACATATTGTGACCAAGTCAGGTCGTTGGGGACGCGAGACCGAACCGGCACGGTATTGAGGAAACAGCCGATTATCTTTTCTGAGTCATCGCAAAGTGGCCGGTTGTTCGTCACCAGGCCGACGACAAAATCGCCGTCGTACGAAAGCATGTTAAGCATGTAAGTGTAGGCGGCGAAACAGATATGTTTAAGAGATGTGTTTAAGCTCTTGGCCGTCTTATTCAAAGCGGCCAAGAGTTCGCTGTCCAGCACGCGATTGACTCGCGTGCAATCGGTCAAATAGGTCTTTGATGGAACAGGGAATTCCAACCTCTTATAGTTTTCCAACTCCAGTTTCCAGAAATCTCTGCTGTCCTGGTTCTTTTTCTCGATGATCTGTTCGACAACAAAGTCTTTGTAACTACTTTTCGGTTTCACAGGAACGAAAGCCGGATTCTTTGCCAACTCCTCGTAGGTCAAATATAGTTCGGTCATTAAACTGGCCGTGCTCCAACCATCGGCAATGGCGTGATGATTTACCCAAATGAAACAGTAGCCTTCCTCCCCAAGCTCGACCACGTACATCCGCCACAACGGGGCGGCTCGCGCAAAATCAAACGGCTTCTGCCTGTCATCTCCCAGAATCGTCTGAATCCTTGCTTGCTGGTCCGCCTCTACGACGTCCGAAAGATCGAGCATCTCGATGGTGGCGGGCATGTCCTCGCAAACAATCTGCAGCGGCTGCTCGTGCCCGAACAAATCGAAGTACGAACGCAGATTTTCATGCGTGATAACCAGCAAGGACATGGCTTTTTGAAAACGCGCGAAATCATAACCTTGGACGCGCATCCGGAAATATGTCTGGTCATGATAGATATTCGCGCCGGTGTCTTTCACGGAATGATAGACCATTCCGCGAGCGATATCGCTAAGTGGGAAGACGTCTTCTATTTTGGGGCTATTGTTCATCTAAGGGCTCAAGCTTCTTGGTGGCGGATTGGCACAGACTAGCAGGAATTGTTTCCTGCGGCAGCAATAACTTCGAAGGATGACTTACGGCTTCGACAAATAGGCTTCCTTCACACTCTCAACTTCGGCAAGCGCATCCTGGTATTCCTGTTTTCCAGATTGCTTCTCTTGATCAATGACTCTGGCGATTTTTTCGATGGTCTCATTTTGATAGAGGTCAACGATCTTAAACGAACCATCGAATGTCTCATTGATCGCATTGACCAGGCTTATCGATTTGATCGAGTCACCGCCGATATTGAAGTAATTGTCCAGCACGCCAATCTTGTCGAGGCGAAGTTCAGCCTGCCAGACGCTCGCCAACCTGGATTCGACATCGTTGCGCGGGGCGACATAATCCACTTCACTTTCGATAAGCTCAAAGGGTTCTGGCAGATTCTTGCGGTCAATCTTGCCGGAGGGCATGAGCGGCATACTTTCTATCGGTACGAAGTAAGAGGGGATCAGATAGTCCGGCAGTTCTTCCAGCATGAATGTGCGTAACTCCGATGTCAAAAATTTCCGGCCGGAAGTAAAGTATGCGCAAAGATACTTGTCACCAGCATCATCCTCTCGCATCGTCACTACCGCCTGTCTGATATCGTTGTGCTTCAGTAGCCGGCTCTCTATTTCGCCAAGCTCGATTCTGTAGCCGCGTAGCTTAATTTGACTGTCAATCCGACCAATGAAACGCAGATTGCCGTCTTCACCCCACCGCACCAGGTCTCCCGTTCGATACATTCTCTGTCCCTCTACAAATGGGTCAGGGACAAACTTTGAATCGGTTAGTTGCTCGCGCTTCCAATAACTCCGGGAAACTCCGTCACCTGCGATGTAGAGCTCGCCGTTGAGTCCGAGTGGCGCGAGATTCCTGTCACGATCAAGGACATAGACACGATAGTTGGCGATGGGTTTCCCGATTGGGATATTTTCCAGGCGGTGCAGGTTCTCGCGCGTTACGTCAAATGAGCTTGCGTTAACCGTACACTCAGTCGGTCCGTAAACATTGGTTATGATCGCATCTTCACGCGCAAGTCCGGCAAAAACGGCTTTCGCGTGGTTAGTGGAAATCACATCACCACCGATGAGCAGATGCCGCACACTTAGCAACGCATTGCCCTTTTCCAAGCCTTGCGCCAGCAAATGCAGGTGTGTCGGCGTTCCGTCGATGACATCAATCCCATATTTGTTGCAGAAAGAAATCAAGCGTGCGCCGTCGGCGCGTTCCAACTCGTTCGTAATGAACAAGGTATGGCCGAAAAGAAGACTGCCGAAGGTGAGCTGCACGGATGCATCGAAAATGAATGACGAGGTCAGTCCTAAACGCAGCCCGTCGCCATATCTGTCGTAGACCGTACCTTTAAGCTCATGCATGAAGTTCACGGCGTTGCGATGCTCTATCATGACGGCTTTCGGGGTTCCTGTAGTACCGGAAGTATAAATCAAGTAAGCCAGACTATCGGCGGTAGACGATGAGTGAACATCTGCGACGGCCCGCTCCTCCTGGAAACCATCGATATGTATCAATTCAGGCAGACTCTGAAAATTCAATTCATCCTCGGAGATTTCGACCAGGCTCTTCTGGGAAATTAGGACTCGGGTCTCACTGTCATCCAGCATGAAAAGATTCCGATTCAACGGCAGGCGAAAATCTAAAGGCAAATAGGCGCCGCCAGCTTTAAGGACGGCAAGAATACCAACCACCATCTCGATAGAGCGTTCAAGCATCAATCCAACAACCTCGCCGGGTTTCGCTCCTTTTGTCAAAAGTTCACTGGCCAGTTGTTCGGAGAGATTGTCCAAATGTCCAAAGGAGATAGCCTGATCATCACACACAACGGCAATGTTGTCCTGATGATGTTGGGCGGTATGCTCTTTGAAAAGGGCATTCAGGCTTGCGTCTCTGGGATAGTTACGTTCGGTTGCGTTGCACTCGCGTAGCAGGAAATCGGTCTCTTTCTTGGCAAGCACATTTATTCTTGCAAGTGGCAGATCGACGTCAGGTAACGCCTGGGATAGCAAACGCAGGAATCGTTCAGAAACAGCTCGAATCTCTGGCTCTGAAATGACAGCGGCGTTATAGTCGATGGCTGCCTCAATGCGCTCGCTGTTGGCTCTGAAACTAAAGATGGTATTGATCTCCAGATCATCCAAATAGCACTTGTCCTGTAGACTCTCGAGTACAATAGCCACATCGAACAGTGCAAAGTTCTCACTCTCGGCTGGCAAATCCAGGTCGTTCAACAAAGATTCAATCGGGTAGTTCTGGTTTTCCACCGCTTCATTGACGGTATCTCGCGTTTGCAGAAGCAGCGATTTGAAACTCATTTGGCCATCGCAGTCGTGTTTCAGAGCAAGCACCTTGTTGATCAATTCGCCTTCGACCTCCACGAAATCGATGGGTGAGCCGACAATGATAGTCTTGTTACCGGTATGCTTGTACAACAGAGCAGCGACAGCCGCAACGAGGATTAAGTGCAGGCGAGCATCCGAGCCATTGCTCATGGCGAGTAACCGAGCGGCCAACTCAGTCGAGATGTCGAATTTGCATTTAAGAATCTCACGCGCCGTTCCGCGTGCTCGGTTGACGGAAAAATGGCTACGGGTCATGTCACCCGACAGTTTCTTCAGCCAGTACGTGCGCTCTTTCTGAGCCTGTTTTGCGAATAGTTTCTTTTCAGCCGATGTAACCTTCTTTTCACGCATTTATTGCTCTATAGATTAGGTTATTATTGCTGATTGCCTTTTGACAACTGCCGATTGAAGATGTTCGATTGCCTTCGGTGAAATCTGTTTTTAGAAAACTGGTGAAGACGCGGCAAGGTTCTCCGCGGTGAGATTAGAATGCGAAATCGTCTTGATCGCTTGCTGGCACTTCGGCCAAACTCAGTTCCTTGACTTTCCGGCGATCGTCTATGTATTTTTCAGCATTTTGCAGCTCGACAAGCGGCGGCACGGCATTTTTCTGCAATTGTTGCCAGCGGCCATCTGCGTAGTATATCTCCTCTAAGGAATAGGGGTTGGGAATACCGAGGCGCCTGCAATGCTCCGTGAATCTATTCACACGCTCGTAAGTTACCTCTCGTAGCGGATGACAATCTTCCATCGTCCAGGTCTGAGTGACCAGCATGTCGGTTGCTTCTTCGGGGAAGAGGGTAACACGTTTGTACTGTGCCATCCATTTGTCTGAATCAACCTGACCCTTCAACGCGTAGTAAAACGGGTTGCACTCGGCCTCCCAAATGCAATCCTGCATTTCCTCAATCAAATCCAGGGTAGCCTGGAAATCCGCTTCGGTCTCGCCGGGATGTCCGCAAATCCAATATGTGGTCGTTTTGATTCCGGCCTGGGCAAGGCAACGAATGGCCTCCTTAATTTGAGTGACGGAGATCTTCTTGTTCATGCTCTCCAGCACCTTTTCGGAACCACTTTCGACCCCCAAGCGCGCGCGATAGTAACCACCCTTGCGCCAACTCATCGTGTTGACCTGCTCACAGGCAGGTGGGTCAGCGCGCAGGTAGCCGTCCCAATAGAGACAGATGCTCTCTCTGGCAAATTCTTCCGCCAATCCAACGATCACGGGATTGAGAAGCGAGTCGCCCATCATGAATAGCTGATGGCCATATTCGGCATGCAGAGCCTTTAATTCGTCCACGATCTGGCGTGGCGTTTTTTTTCGGTACACACCCCAATGCACTGTTTCCGCACAAAAACTACATTGGAACGGACAACTGCGAGAGGTATATGAACCGAGTTGCGGGTAATTATCGACATCGAAATCCGAGAAATCCGGAAGGACAGCCTGTGTCACATCGATGCTGGTGTCGCCCATATCTTCCCGCGTGAAATAGCGCTTGGAGTCGTCCAGCCGGCCCTCCAGATGGGCAAGAAATGTATCTTCCCCCTCACCGATTATCATCTGGTCAATGAATGGCGCGTACTGGAGAAAGTAATCAAGATTCGGACTTCCTTCGGCCAGTTGATCCGAAAAGATCCCGCCGCCCATAACTGTGTGGAGGTTTGGGTCAAATTCCTTTGCGGTACGAAAAGCGTAAACCGCGGCGGGTAGATTGCCGCTAAAAACCGAAAGACCAAGCACCTCCGGTGAACAGATTTCGAGCTTCGCAACAATGTATTGTTTAAGCAGGCGATAGCATTCATCCAAAACACTATTCATCTGAGCAATGACCTCGTCCGAGATGTCCGCATAGAAGATGCGCGCATAGATGATCTTGACAAGCTCGTCGTACTTCGTCTTGTCGTCGTAGTTAAAATGCGCCATCATGTGATTGCGCATCGCATCCATACCTTGATTGAAGAAATTTCCGCGCTTCTCCGCAGGCACATCCTGCCGGACCAGCCGGAAGTAGTCATCGTAGACCTTTCGAAAGCCGGCATTCATGTTTGCGTCGAATGAAGTCACATCGTAGCCGTGTTCCTGCAAATAGGTCTTGAGGCAGGAAATACCCAATGGCGGAATTGCCGGTGTCCAATAGGGTAGCAACCCAAGGAGGATGCTGTGATACCGTTTAGAGTTTTGTTTTGTTTTAGTCATGCGCACGAATTCACCTCATCATGAAGGTCGCGGGAGTGGTGTGCACCCCATATATCCGGTCAACTGTAAATGGACTTTTCTTCCTCATACATTTTCGCTTTGCCAAAAGCAAAGTCGCCGTCATCCCGGCGTTTGGACTTGGCCCGGACGTGGCTCGAAAAATGTTTATTCTCCTGGATGTTGCTGGGCCGGTTGATGAATTCCATAATTGGCGGCACGGAATTTTGATGTAGCCGCTGCCAGCGTTCGTCCGCCGCCTTGATTTCGCTCATTGTGTACGGATTCGGAATGCCCAACTCCCGGCATCTCCGTACGAATCGGCGTACGCGGCTGAAGATCTCTTCACGCGAGGGCACGCCACCGACACCCCACTTGTCGATGATCAGCATTTTCTTGGCGGATGCAGGGTAAACCAACTCTCTTTTCGACCCCCACTTGTCGGAATGTGATTGTCCCGTGTAGTAATAGTTTAGGTACTCGCACTCGGCTTCCCAAATATCATTCTTACATTCTTCCAAGAGATCCAGCGTCGCCTGGAAGTCTTCCTCCGTCTCGCCCGGGTGACCGATGAGCCAGTAGGTTGTGGTTTGAATACCGGCATAAGCTAGACTGGAAAGCATGGCCTTACTGCGATCAGGTGTGTTTTGTTTGTCCATCAACTGCAGGACGTGCTCTGAACCGCTATCGACACCTAGCCTGGCGCGATAGAGTCCACCACGGCGCCAGAACAAAGCCGTCTCCTTATTGCAACCATGGTTATCGACCCTCATATAGGCCGAATAGTAAATCGAGGCATCACGCTTGACGAACTCCGCAGCCAAATCATCGACAAAAGTATTGATCATGTGGTCAGCCATGTAAAAGAGCTGGGTTCCGTGCCGCCGATACAGCTCGATCATGTGCTCTGCCGTCTGACTGATGTCTTTGAGTTTAAACTTGCCGAAGAACACCGGCACATTACAGAAGCTGCAGTCGAAGTGGCAACCTGTCGAGCCTTCGGCTCCCATATATGGGTAAGAACTAAGTGTAAAATCCGAATAATCTGGCACATCAATTGACAAGTAATCGAACGTCTTACCACCCACCGCGGCTTCATCTTTGCTGGAGTAAATACGTTGATCTTCGGGCAGACTTCTTTCAAGGCACCTCAGAAAAAGAAATTCTCCATTACCAATGATGAATTTATCGATGTACGGTTTTGTCACCCGCTCGACGTACTCGAGGTCCGGGCAGCCCTGCGCCAGCTGTTCCGAAAAGACTGGTCCGCCCATGATGTTTTTTACTTGTGGATACTTCTCGCGGACATACCTGAACGCAAACATCGTCGCGGGAATCGTATCTTTGGTTGCGGTTATTCCGAGAACATCTGGGATCTCCTCCGCGAAAAAGCGCTCCAGATATTGAATCTCCCACTCGTAAAAATCCGCAACAACGCTGTTCATCGCCTCGACCTGGCCATCATTCGGCTTGACGAAATATGTCTTGTTCACCAGAATCTTGACCAAATCATTGTACTCACGGGTATCGTTTTGGTGCATGTGGGCCATCAGGTGATTGCGCAATACATCGGCTCCAATGCTTAGGTAGTTGCCGCGTTTGTCCTGCGGCACAAACTCCTCGATGGTGTTGAAATATCGGTCATAAATGACCTTATATTCTTTGTCCACATTCGCGTCGGCTGTTCGTACGCGGTAACCAAACGCCTGAAGATAACTCTTCAGGCTGGCGATGCCCATCGGCGGGATTAATGGCGTCCAAAAAGGCAGCAGCAACAACAGAATGCTTTGCTTGGATTGACCGTCGCTTGCTTCAGCAGTGGACATTTTGAAACTCCTTCATTTTTTGTGAAACGTTGTGCTTACCTTAACCCGGACAATCCGGAAATCCCAAATGTCAAATGTCAAATGTCAAATGTCAAATGTCAAATAAGACTCAAACTGCAAATCACAAAACAACAGTTCCTATAAAATGGCTTTGTCTTTGTTTGAGATTTAGAAATTGGGCATTGGATTTTATTTGGTTTTTGGCTTTTGCAATTTCAAGTCTTGCCAAAAAATGACAAGACTTCACGATTCAGGTACTAAGCACAGATGGCAAGCTTGGAATCTGGATTTACAGGCACGGGATTGGAAGTAGGCAAGTGCGCGACGATGGCGATCAAAATAGTTGTTGTAACTCGCCCTACTTGTTCTCGATGACCGATTGTTATTGTTACGATTGCCCACTCGTGTTGGCAAAGCGGGATGGATTGTACTCTTTTAACAAGTCGAATGTGGATAAATATCGTTCGAATTTTTCCATGTAGACACGTTGTTCAGTCGCGGCAAAGTACTCAGAGCCCTCACCTATCTTTCCCTTCCTGATGAACTTATCAGTTGAGTTTGGTGGGCCGTAGAATTCCTGCCTTTTCTTCATGTGAGCAAACCTAGTGTTCTTGCGAACTTGCTCAATCTCGGCTTGCGTTCTCTCAATATTACAGAACTTAATAATTCTCCCAATGCTATCGTCGGGTTTGTTGACCAAGTCCTCGAACCGTAAATACAGGATATCGAAATTGTTGCGATTCTCGAACCAACTGACCACATGTTGGAACCATCCTTCACGACCAGCGTCATTCAAAAAGACTCGAGCAAAGAACTGTTCAAACGTTATGTTCGGATCAACGAAATCCTTGAAATAATGGTATGCGGATGCGGCAGAGTCCCGGCCGTCTCGAACGATATAAATAAACCTGCCTTTTGTTCCTTTTCGGACACTTTCCTGTGGCTCACACGACTTGACGATCCGTGGGGAAGGTACGTCTGGCAATTTCCATTTCATTTCCGCATACAGCCGAATCCATGGGACTGCATCTAGAAGGTGTTGTGAGATCTCCTCGCCCCTGAGCAGTTGATACAGCATGCTCTGCGCGAGGGTCGATCCGGATCGCTTCCACGTCACAACATAAGTATCATCATCCCTCTCACCAAATTGCCGCAAATACTTCTTGTATCGATAGTCCAGCACCCTGGTGGCAACAAACTGCCGAAGTGCTGCCGAAGGGAGACTCATCGATTGGAACAACTTCTTGCTCAGACTAGGAAAAGATTGATTCGGGACCATGACTTGCGCCTCAATGGGTTCTGAGTGTCATTTGCAAACGCGAGGGTTTTACTTAGACAAAGCCATTTGCTAACACGCAGTCGTAAGTTTGATGGATACTTTCAGTCGTTTTCGAACCAACTGCGAAATACTATCGATACCCATGTTGAGACAGGCAGTCAAAATGATCAGAAACATTGCTTTATCCATCTGGGCATCGGAAATGGAGCTATCGACGAAGAAGCCCAGAGTGTAGATTCCGAGCAGACCCAAGATCGCGGACTCCCTCATCATCACTTCCCACCGATAGAAGAGAAATGCCTGGAATTGGCTGTAAACCCGTGGCAGGACTTCATACAAGTAACAATTAATCCGCTTGCGTGGAGCGTCCGCGCGCAACTTTAGCAGGTTTGCATTACCTCCCGTGAGAAACGACAGAATCGCAAAATTATGCAGAGTGATGGCGATAATCGCAGGCAGCATGGACGGTCCTAGCAGTTGCACAAAGACGTAAGCCAAAATGTATTCAGGGGTTGTGCGGCAAACGATCAGAATGAGATGCCCGAGCTGACGCCAAAGTCTTGTTCTTATGAAGTGGTGACTGATAGCCGGGAAACTGAGTAACGTCAGAATGCCGGTCGTGGCCAGCACAATCTGGGTCAGAACCGTCGTCTGCCAGAGACCCTCCAGACCATCAGTTGCAAAAAGCCCCGCAGCCCATTCCCACAACTCCTGAAATTCAAAGGATAGCTCGTTCGTACCATCGAGAATGCCATTTTTGCGCATAGGCCAAGGCAGGATCTCGTGGGTAAAGAATCGCAAAGCGTTCTCCAGAGACAGAGAGATTTCTTTAGAAATGAGTATAATCGATCCTGCGAGGTAACCTATGACAAACCTCGGCTTGACCCAAAACCGAAGCGATGCTATGATGAGGTAAAAACCGTACAGCAGCGCTGAGACCTCCGAATACATACCCTCTCTGAATGCAATCTCCAGATGAAATCCCAAGGTCGGCAAACCAATGAATCCCAATACTGCCGAGGACCGCAGGGCACTCTCAAAGCGATACGATGTATAATTCTTGATATCCTCGTAAATAACCGGCAGGACTCCGTATAAGATTTTGCTGATGCGATTTGTCTTTGCTGGCAGCCCTTGCAAAGGACGTTGGTTGGCTTCCTGAATGATCTCAGCATATACTTTTCCAAAGATGCCAGAATAGGGTATTCCTATCGCCAAAATGCCGCAGATTGGATTGAGACCGACTACAGGCAAGAGAATGAAGGCCCAGAAAATCTCATGGATCGCTCGAATAAAGGCGCAGAAAAGTCGTACAACATTGTATCTGAAGAGAAAGGCGAAAACGGTGCCCAGACAAATACCCAGGGAAATGCCGCAGAACGCAAAAGTGACAGTGCTGAGGATGGCGTGCCTGAAGTCATACAGCACCATCAGGTTTGGTGTCACGGCACCCAGTACCATTTTGGTAAACTCCTGCCAGGGAGCAATCGTCGTCACCTCTATATCAGCAAATGGCAGAAGAACCACTGCAATAAGAAAAAATATGAGACTGATTTTTCTCAAAATGAAAACAGTCTTTGCAGTTGCTCATTACCTACGTCGGAACTGACTAGGTCAAATTTGATTTGCCCTTCGTTGAGCGCGATAATACGGTCAAAGAGCTGCAATGCTAAATGAACAGAGTGCAGCGATACGACTATGGTCCGTGCAGCTGTTAGAAGGACATTCAGGACGAATTCAGACTGTTTTGGGTCTATCGATGATACCGGTTCATCGCCCAAGATTATTTCCGGGCATCTATGGACAGCCCGGGCCACGGCCACACGCTGCTGTTGGCCGCCTGAGAGGTTCGCTACTTTATCTCCGATGCGATCCTCGAGTCCCACCGTTCGCAGTATCTCAATAATGCTATTCAAGTCCCGCTTCTGTGGTTTGATAAGGTTCAGGAAATTGCGTAGTGTCGAGTGCTCGTCGAGTCTTGCAGCGTAGACATTGTGAAAGACCGAGAGCTGCGGTACAAGCGCGTGGTCCTGGTGGATGAAAGCCGAACGCCTCGGCTCGAGATCATGCATCTTGCGGAGGAGCGTCGTCTTGCCTGCTCCGCTTGGACCAATAAGGGCCACCTTTTCTCCCTCGGCTATTCTGAGATTGATGTTGTGCAGCACTGGCTTATCCGCATATGACACAGTGGCATTCTCTAATTCTATCATTTGTAGATCAGTTGGTTTTATCCACTAGACTTGCGGCACGCGAGTTGAAGGTTCGCTGTTCGGCAAACGCTCAGAAACAGATTCAAGCTCACCTTCCCAGGGATCAGTGAGGCGGGGCGCGTTCTGATGCTCTATATCAGAACCTGGAATCATTATGTGTGCATGCCAAACGCTCTGGTTTCGCATACCCCCAACATTCAATCCCAATCTGAGACCGTGGTCATCAACACAGGGTAACGTCCGTGCAAACTGCAGAAAGATCCCCAGCGACTCGGCTTCCTCCTGTGCAGAAGGCTCGCCTCCGCGGGGAAAGTGCAGAATAAGGTGTACACCATCCTTGACCGCCGAACGTCGAACAAGTTTGATCTCATAGCCCTTGCCACTAGACAAGCAACCGGTGGCGACTGGGCCCCGGTACTGTTGAGTCTTGAGCGCGAATACGTTTTCCGAGCTTACCAACCTAGGTCCCTGCATCTTTCTTGACAACCTTCGCACAAGAGTGAGCGACTCACTCTCGAATGATGCCTATATGAATGGCGGTATCCAAAATGGGCTTATACATAGAATTATTCGCGGGGATAAATTTACTTCTCGGAAACGATTCGAGCAGATCTTTTTCATTCATGTCAAGTAGTGCCCTTTGGGTCCTTTCAATGAAATCTCTGCCGAAACGTTCTACAACATCCCCCCGGACCGTCCAGTTATAGTTTGGATAGGGCGGGGTTTGCCAAATCACACGAACTTGAGAAGTATCAACATTGCCTGCTTTCACTTCGCGTTCCCAAACCTTGAAATTGAGCGCCCCGACCTGATAGCTGCCGCTTTGCACCAATGCGAGTGTTCTCGAATGGTCACCGCTAAACCCGACTCGCTTGAACACTTTGCGAGGCGCCTCTTTGAAGTGTTGACGGATAAAGTACTCCGGCATCAGCCTGCCAGACGTTGACCCTTTTGAACCAAACGTGAATGTTCTTGATCGAATTTCGTGCGGAAATTCATTGCTTCGTTGAAGTCCCGTACTCGAATGCGCAATGAAGTACGATCGAAACTCGGTATCCTCCTTGCCTTGAGCAATCGCGACTGAGCCGGGTACGGCAAGATGAACCTGCACACCGGAAAGCCCACCAAACCATGCCATCTGAACATGGTTGTTTTTGAATGCCGTAACAGAGGCACTGTACGTTTTTACCGGAATGTATTCAACTTCAATGCCCAGCTCCCCAGACAAGTAGTCGGCCACTTTGCCGAATCTTGTCATGAGGCGTGCGGTGCTTTGGTCTGGTATGGCAGTAAAACGTAGCGTTTGTGCGTTCACTACCTGTACGAGCAACAGCAGTCCGACCAACGCGATCAGCTTTTTCATTTTTTCTCCATATTTCGGCAGGTGACGTGCCTATTTGCATTAGGGTCGTAGGATTTTGAAGAACGACAGATTCGTGAATGACCGCGGGAAAGCGGGGTCACTATCTTCTGGCATAAATATTTGTGGTGTTTGAAGCTACAAATTGGTCCTGCTGCGCCGCGTTGACTTCGAATCCTCGTCTTTCGAGTAGAGAGACGTCAGCTTCCAATTGCTCTTTGCTATGAGCCTCCAACACAATCTGCTCGATCCGCGGCCAATCGTTTTCGTCTATTCCTCTCAGAATATCAAGCTCTGATTTTTCTGCGTCGATCTTAAGCAAGTCGATCTTTTCCACATCAGTCTCAGCAAGAACGGCCGAAACCGTGCGCAATCGACATTCAGTCTGTTGCGCACCCTTGAGCTTATCCCCTACCAACGATGCAACAGCCTGATTCATGTTGCCAGAGGACAAAGACTCGCGCAGCTGATTACGAATGCCGGCGGCCAGAGTTTGCGTATCCTCATCCACATCGGTATAAAATCCGGACATAATGGTGTAGTTCGGATAGTATGTGAAGGTCGTCCTTTTTTCTTGGTCGGACATTCCACACTCGTGAACCTGAACACTGGAGCCATACCCCGCCACGTTAAGGCGCAACAACCCGCAGATTTCAGGTGATGGCTCGAATGCAAATACTCTGGCGCTGGGACACACCCTCTTGACGAACATAGTAAACATGCCGAGATTTGCACCTATATCGAAAATGCAGGCGCCAACGTCCAAACTGATTCCATGCTTGAAGTATACCTTGTCTTCGAATATTTCCTTGTAGGTGAACTCTGTTTCGTATTGGTGAACATGATAAAAAGGCATACCGTTCGGCAGTTGCAGTACCCGGTTTTTGGCAGGTATCTTTGCGTTGCGATTGCGATGCATGGGATTTGAGTTCATGTGATGTGTCAATGTCTGCAGTTGGAGCGAGAAGAGTTTGGACTTTCAGTAGTTTTGGACAAACTTCCTGATACTAGAAATCAAAACCATAATCATCTTGCTCGCGTGATGATGATGCACGGACAAACTCATACTCGAATTGAATGGCGTCGAGTTCGGTTTCCGGTTCCGCAACAACCTGCTGGATAATTGAACGCAGCCTTCCCGCCATTTTTTCAACGGTCTCGCTCCTGAAGAGTGCCGTCGCAAATGTGATGGAAAAAACGATCCTGTCATCCAGGTCAATCGCGGCAATTCGCAGGTCGCGGAGTGAAGTCTTGCGCTCGTACGGATAAGATTCAACCGAGAGTATTCCGGCATTACCGTTTTGCGCTTTCTTGCTTTTGTAGGCATTGTCAACGCCGACAACAACGCAAAACAGCGGGTTGCGGCTATAATCACCTCCGAGGTTGAGCTTGGTCACCAGCCTTTCAAATGGGTAGTCCTGATTTTCAAATGCCACCAAAGCATTCGACTTAACAGCTTGAAGGAATTGCATGAAAGTCTGGTTATCGGCGAGGTCGTTCCGGATGGGCAGTAGATTGACAAACACACCCACTACTTTCTCAAGGTCCGGATGCCGGCGGCCGGCAACTTCCGAACCGACGATGATGTCATCCAGTCCCGTGTAACGAGCCAAAAGGACATTTGTCATTGCGATAAGAAACATGTACAAGGTCGTTTCTGACGCGGCGAGCAGGTTCTTGACTTGTCCGTACAACTCTCCTTCAACAAAAAACACAACGTCATCGCCATCGTGGCTTTGCACCTCCGGGCGTGGGAAATCCGTCGGCAGTTCCATGACCGGCAAAGGCATCTTCAAGTTACCGAGCCACCAGCGCTCCTGAGTTTGGAACGTTGCAGCGACTTCGTCACTTTCAAGCCAGGCGACATAATCGATATACTGCAGCTTCAATGGCGCCAGCTCACGTCCATCATAAAATACAGTCACATCATCAATGACAATTTGATCCGAAACGGCATCGGATATCAGATGATGCATGTCAAGCATCAGAATGTGCTTTTCCGCGGCCAATTTTATTAATGAAACCCGCAGCAAGGGAGCTTTGTGCAGGTCAAATGGCCTGATAAACTTCTTGACCGCATCAGGAACTCCCACGTCGCTCAGCTCCAGTTTTTTAATCTGGAATTCAACATCGTCCTCCACGATCTGGACTGGCTCGCCATCCACCAACGTGATGCGGGTACGAAAAGTATCGTGCCGGGCAATCAGTTTTCTGAAACTTTCCTGGAGGCGCATAACATCCACGGCGCCATTCAGGACGAGAACCTTATTGATGTTGAAACTGGTGCTCGTTGGTGTCAGCTGCTGGACAAAGTAGATGCCTTTCTGGATTGTCGATAATGGATAGTGGTTGCGCGCCGGTGTTTTCGGGATGTCCGGCAGTTTGGTCGTCCGCGAGCGGGCAATGGTCTCTGCCAGACCAACCACGTTCGGACTAGCAAAAAAGTCAGTTACTGAAATGCTGGCACGCAACTGCTTACGAATCTTCCCGATGACCGTCATGGCTTTGAGCGAATCACCGCCAAGTTCAAAGAAGTCGTCCAGTGTGCCGATGTTGCCAAAACCAAGTACCTCGCTCCAGATGCCGCAAACCTGCTCCTGTGTTTGATTTTCGGGCGGCACAAAGCGCACGCTCAACTCCGGTCGATCATGCGCTACATCGAGGTTGCCGTTGCTTTCATTCTCTGTCTCCTTGCTCGTATTGGGAGTCGCCCACCTGACGATTCTGGAGGCCAGGTGGGTGGTCGAAACCACAATTTGTCCAGAATATGAGCTGTTAACTATGTCGAGGATGGCTTGCACACCCTGCCTCGCCAGCATTGCTGGTTCTGCAACGCCTGCATCAAAACCATTTTCTGGACGAAACTCCCAGCCGTCAAAATTAGCGCTTATCCAACGGGTGCCTGCTTCAGGCTGGGCGTTGGCAAAGGCATCCATGAAACCGTTGGCGCCGGCATAGGCACCGAAACTGAATCCGCCCAAGATGGCGGTCAAAGATGAAGAGAGAAAGCAAAAGCCGATATCGCGTGTCGCGACAATCCTGGCTAGATTCTTGACGCCATCTATCTTTGGCCCAAATTGATCCGTGACATGACTTGGCAGCAAATCTAAAATCAGATGCCTCGCTTCATTGTTTTGCACGTTTCCGGCCAGATGGAACACGCCGTCCGGGACTCCGAACTCACGCTCTACGACGTCGAATACTTCCGCCATTTCCTCAAAACTACCCGCATCGGCCTTGATAGTTAACAGCCTTCCGCCCTTCTTTTCCAGCTCCAGAATACGCTGCACACGCATCGAAGTCAGATCGCGAGCGGATGTTGCGGACATCAGATTCTGCCACTCTGACCGCTCAGGAAGTCCTGATCTGCCGGTCAAAACCACATTGGCCCCGTACAGGCCTAGCAGTTGTTCTGCGAGCGCCAAGCCCATATTTCCCAAGCCACCGGTGATGAGATAGGTACCGCCTTGTCTGAAGGCGTTCGCCTGTGTCTGCGAAGGTGGCTCCGGGAAGGCTGCAAATGAACGGAGCCAGCGGTGCCCTCCTCGATATGCGATATTATTCTCCGGAGACGCGCTCAAAATGTCGCCGACTATCGAATCTACCAATTTAGTTTGCTGGAAATTATTGCCCTGGCGGTGCAGGTCGATGTGGCGGCAGGTAATGAGCGGCAACTCCTGTGGCACGACTAGAAGCGGACCCAGCACTGTGGCTTTTTCCGGCTGAATTTCGGCATCGCCGCACACTTCGAACATGTCGGAGCTCACAAGCACAATGATGTGCTCGGAATCCGAAACTTGATCCAAGGCTTTCGAAAGGCTCACGATGGAGTCAAAGCCCGTGCGCTGGGTATCGACGCCCGAAAGCTCGTCAGTTAGCCAGAGGTTGATGATCCGGGCTGGCACCCCCGCCTCGTCGTTTAGGTCGTTGAGCAACTCAAGATAATCTTCGGTGTTATCAGGACGGATGAGATACTCCGCCTCCACCCTCTTCTCAAATTTCTCGCCGCGACGAACTCGAATAACCTCATTTCCAAAACCATTTAAACGGTCCAGAATCGCGTCCGTCATAGGATTGTCTTCAGCCAGGACCAGCAATCTTTGGGTGTCTTTTGTGACCGCTAGTTTCGGAGAGCGTCGCCACGAAGGCGCCGAGAACCAGTCATCATAGGCCAACTTGTCATCCCCGCTGATGATGGCAAGATATCTGTCCTTGAGCTGGCTGGCATCGAAATCGATGGCAAATGTTTGGCGTTCGAAAGGATAGGGTGGTGTGGGCACTCGGCAACATTTCCTGCCTTGGTGTAGCGCCTCCCAGTCCGGGGAAACGCCGTTTAGCCACAATCGTCCGAGTTGCCCGAGGAAAACGAGATTGTCATCATCCTGTTCTTTTACCCGCCGCATCATTTCGACCGGCGTCAACCTTCCGCGCAACGGCGGCGCCCCGCGAACGAGTGCGCTGAGCGACCTGCCTGGCCCGACTTCAATGCAGATCGATTCGGCGGCGCCGGCAAGAGTCGAGAGTCCGTCGGCGAAGCGCACGGTCTGGCGCATGTGATCTCGCCAATAACTCGAAGATTTGGCCTGTTCCACCGATATCCACGTGCCCGTCAGGTTTGAAACAAACGGAATCTCCGGTTCGGATAATTCAATCTGCGCGACGGCAACCTCAAACTCGTCGAGAATATCATCCAACATTTCCGAATGGAATGCATGTGAGGTGCGTAGCTTTCGAAAATTGATTTCCCTGGCAGTCAACCGTGCACCAAACGAAGCGATGGCCCCCTCAGTGCCGGAAACAACCGTATTTTCGGGACCATTGACAGCTGCGATTGACAAGCCATCCAATAAAGATTCAATGTCACGAGCATGACTGGCGACGCTGACCATCTGCCCGGGCGGCAGTTGTTGTATCAAACTCCCGCGAAGCGCCAGCAATCTAAGCGCGTCACCGAAACTGAGTACGCCCGAGATACAGGCAGCAACATACTCGCCCACACTGTGTCCTATCATTGCATAGGGCCGTATGCCAAGGTGAAGTAGATTCATTGCCAGCGCATACTCCACCGCGAACAAGAGCGGTTGCGTGAAAGCGGTCTGACTAATTATGTCCGTGTCGCCGTCAACACCTGGAAAAAGGACGACCTTCATCTCCTGACGGCCATGCTCGTGCAGTACTGCCAGGCACTCATCCAAATGCTCGCGAAAGACTTTTTGCTCGCGATACAAACCCAGTGCCATGTCTGCATGTTGTGCGCCCTGCCCCGGGAACATGAATACGACAGGCTTATTCTCGGTTTTGCAGATCTGCCGAAATGCGTGATTCTCGGCATCCTTGAGCGGGGCGGCCGCTTCCGCAAGGTTCGTGACAAACGCCTGACGATGTTGCAGCGATTTCCTGCCAACGTGCAAGGTGTAAGCCAGATTCCGCAAGTCGGTGCATTGGCCACTCTCAATATGCTGAGCCAGTCTCAGTGACGCGCGATTCAGTGCCCCCTCTGTATGCGCCGAGAGCAGCAATAGTTGGGCGGCACTCTCATCTCTGGAAGTAGGAGATGCAACGGCCTCCGGCGGTGTTTCCTCAAGTACAATGTGTGCGTTTGTTCCTCCGATGCCGAACGAGCTAACCCCAGCACGTAGCGAGAAACCGTCATTCCGCCACTTGGTGAGTGAGTTGTTTACCACGAAGGGACTGTTCGTTAGCCCAATCTTTGGATTGGGTTTGGAGAAGTTCAGGCTTGCTGGAATCTTTTTGTTCTGCAATGCCAGCACTGTTTTGATAAATCCGGCCACGCCTGCCGCCGCATCAAGATGTCCAATATTGGTTTTGACCGAGCCTATTCGACAAAATCCCGTTCTGGATGTTGAGAATGCCATTTTCAGGGCTTCGATTTCGATGGGGTCGCCCAACTCCGTGCCAGTTCCGTGCGTCTCGACATATGTGATCGACTCGGGTTCTATCTCCGAGACTTCGTGCGCCTGTTTGATTACATCACGCTGTCCTTCGATGCTTGGTGCGGTGTAGCCAATCTTCCGGCTCCCGTCGTTGTTGACCGCGGAACCTTTCACAATTGCATGGATATGGTCACCATCATCAATTGCCTCTTCGAGCAACTTGAGCAAAACCACGCCAGCACCTTCCCCCGCTATGGTGCCAGAGGCAGCGGCATCAAAAGCACGACAATGACCGTCGCGCGAGCGAATCATGCCCTCTTGGTGAAGATACCCTGTTTTCGAACCCGGCTGCGCGGAGACGCCTCCAGCCAATGCCATATCGCATTCACCATTGATCAGTGCCTGACATGCCATATGAATAGCGACGAGAGAAGTCGAACAGGTTGTTTGTACGTTGACTGTCGGTCCTTTGAGGTTCAACTTGTACGCAACATGCGTGGTCAATAAATCCTTATTGGATAACGATGTCGCTTCAAACTGACCGACCTTCTCGCTCTTGCCTGACAAGATCACCTGGCCCTGCCAATCGAAATTGGACGACGCACCTGCAAAAAGACCAATCAAACCGCGATAGCTATCCGAATCATAACCTGCATCGTTTAGTGCCTCGTAGACACACTCGTGGAATATCCGCACCTGAGGATCCATGATTTCGGCTTCACGGGGTGTGTAGCCAAACAGGCTGGCATCGAAGTCCGCTTTGTCATCCAAAACACCGCCTGCGCATTTGACATAGTCGGAATGCTGGAGCAGACCTTCCTCAACTCCGGCGTCAAGCAGTTCCTTGTCGCTCAAGAAAGTTATGGACTCGACCCCTCTTTCCAGGTTACCCCAGAATTCACGCAGGTTTTTCGCGCCGGGAAATCGCCCGGCCATACCTACAACGGCAATTTCGAGTCCTGTCAGTTCGTTTTCAGAATTATGATTCAAGAGGTCGCGTAAAGGATTATTTTGTTAGTATCTAAATCAGGCTGGGATTGTGGACTGGAAGCAATCGAGATGGGCAATTACTCAGAAGAGGACATTGGATGATGAAAGCACCATCAATAGTCATCTCGCCTTTTGCAGGAAGAGTAGCAAGCCAGAGCATTCTTTTGCCTTTTCCATATCTATCAGGCCATCCACCGTTGGAATTTGTCCGCGGTTTTGGCCATCGTGAGAAAAGCCCCAAGTCTCGCCGAGTCGCAGTCCCGAGGCAAGAATAAGACTGTTGGCATCCTCAGCGGAAAAAAGCTTCAAATGCCCCACTGTGCGGTCTTCGCGCTGATACCAAAATGTCTTTTCGTCGTCATGGGGTCTGAGTTCAGTGTACAGGCTACGAAGCAAACTCTCCTGCCACTGATAAGTCTCCATTGCTTTCATGGTCGTGATTTCGAAGCAGAGATAGCCGCCCTCATTCAACATGTCAGCGAGCTTCTCAAGCAGCAAGCTCGCTTCATCACAAGCACCGTTTACGACGCCCCACAAGCAGAGCACGACATCTCCACAGATAATGTCAGACAACTCTGTCAGGTTGGCGAGAATCAACTTCTCATAAACAGGCACGCCATCGATCTCTTGTTCAGAAGCGTAGCTCAGCATGGATTGCGCGAAATCAATGCCCATGATTCTTCTGAACCGACTCCGCCTCAAGTTCTTCTCTGTGAAGAGCATATGCAGACGATCACCGGTTCCGCATCCGGCATCGATCAGGACATCGACCTCTTGGGACAGTGTTCTCTCAAGAAATCCAACGATGATATCATCCTCGGTATTCAAGTTTTTATATCTCTCCCTGTCGCGAACTCTTTTACGGTAATTATGCCCGTGGTGCTCGAAGCCATCACGAAGGCTCTGTTCCACTTGCTTTCTGCTTCCCCTCTGCCTAGCTCGTTTTCGCTTGGCTGAATTCAGTTTTTCCCGGCGTTCAACTCCTGATTCGGTCGAGGTTTCGCCGGAAATCAGGTACTCGGCAAACGAATTGATGGTCGGGAATTGCATTAGTCTCATCAGATAATCCTCTGCGCCAAACTCATCCTTGATTAGACCGTGGATCCGGATGATATCTAGCGATGTCCCACCAAGCTCAAAGAAATTGTCGTGCACTCCAATATATTCCTGTTGCAGAACTTCCTTCCAAATTCTTGCCAATACCTTTTCAATCTCACTCTGTGGAGCTGTTCTATCGCTTTCCTTATCCAGCGGAACAGCTATTTCTTCAAGTACTCTACGATCGATCTTGCCGTTTAAGGTGAGCGGTATTCTCTCCAGTCGGAAATATCGAGAGGGAACCATGTACGGGGGTAGAGAGCCATGCAGATGCTGCCTGACGTCCGTGCTGGAAAGCGAGGCGTCAGCCATCACATAAGCCGCCAGGTAGTGCTCGTTGCTATCATCTCTTTTCTTCGCGATTACCACGGTCTCTTCCACCTCATCCATCTTCAGCAGTGTAGTCTCGATTTCGCTCAACTCGACGCGCACGCCTCTTATCTTGACCTGAAAATCAGTTCGGCCCAGAAATGCAAGCGTGCCATCGTCCAGGTATCTGGCTTTGTCTCCAGTCTTGTAAAAAAAATCGGTTCTCCCCGAGACAGGAATATCGCCAAATGCATCCGCGGTCTTCTCCGGGCTATTCAGGTAACCGTCACCGACACATTCGCCGCCAAGATAGAGCTCTCCGACCGCGCCAAAGGGAACCGGCTGTTTTTTTTCATCAAGCAGCAGAACCTTGACATTGTCGATAGGACGTCCAATCGGTATGGGATCGACACGCTTTTCCGGCACTTCGAAAAAAACGGTTCCGATGGAGGTTTCGGCTGGTCCGTAGGTGTTGGTTATGCTGACCCGCGGCAACATCTCCTTGAATCGGTAGATGTGATGTGCGTTCATGGCTTCGCCTCCAATCAGCAATTGCCGCAAAGTGTTCAGCCGCTCTATTTCATCAGGGTGCTTCTCAAGCCAATCGACAAAAGCGTTGAACACGGAGGGCACGAAATCCGTTATGGTTACCTTGTGCGTTTCTATCAGGCCTACCATTTGTTCATGGTCGATAACAATAACCTGATTGGGGATGACGGTCTTGGTGCGATTGATCAGTGGCCAGAACAGTTGCCACACGGCGGCATCAAAAGCGTGATTGCTGGTTAGAAGAATGACGTCGTCGCGCATACAACGATAGCGCTTGTTCATGTACAAAAAGCGGTTGCAAATACCTCTGTGGCAATTGATTGCGCCCTTCGGTTGCCCCGTGGAACCGGAGGTAAAAATGGCGTACATCGGATCATCCAGACTAGCGCTAGTTTCGAGATTTTGGAGAACGCCAGGCAATTCTGCCCGTTCGACGACAATGGATTCAGAAGCATCTTCAAAATCGAAATCCGCAAAATCGCTATTCACCAGCACAATCGGAGTAGCGATATCACGCAACACCTGCATCATCCGGTCGTGTGGCCAGTTAACATCGATTAGAACAAAGGCGCCGCCCGCCTTCATCACCGCCAGCAGCGATAACGGTAGTTCGATACAACGAGTCATAATCACGGGAACAAAGACACCATGCTCGACGCCGCGTTTCCGCAATTCAAGCGCCAGGCTATTGGCCTTGGCATTGAGCTGCGCGAAAGTGATCTCGGAATTGTCATAAAAAACCGCGGCCGATTCAGGCACGTCGAGAACGGCCTGCTCGACCAATTCGTGAATCGGCTTTCGCTGCCGGAACACGTTTTTCGTCTGATTGAGATCTTCAACCAAGCGCTGCATGTCAGCATCCGAAAGCACGGAAAGATTGTCGAGCACGCACGTGTCGTCGGCGAGCACGCGATCCACCAGGCTCTCGAAATGAGTTCCAACCTGCTCGATGATAGCCGGCGAATACACCTGAGGATTGAAGCTGAATTGCAGAGCCAGTTCTTTCGCGGTATAGATCGTGACGGCCAACTCATAGTTGGTTTGCTCATAGGCCGTCACATGCCGCAGTTCAAGCTCGAGGGATTTTTCTGAATTATTGCGTGTGACGAGGCCATCAATCCGGTCGGCCAGCGGCAAGTTCTCGAATATCAAAATGTGGTCAAGCAAATTCTGTTTGAGCTCACTGACGCTTTGAGTTCGAGCTAACGACAGATGGTGATGCACTTCCGAAGCGAGCGATTGTAATTGCAACGCTGACAACAAGTCGGGAAACTGAGTTGTTGTCTCGTAGCTTACGCGAACCGGGATGGTATTGATAAACAAACCGACGATGGTCTCAATGCCTGGGATGTCTGCCGGACGGCCCGAAACCACGTTGCCAAACACAACATCCCTTTTGCCGCAATATCTTGCTAAAACAATACCCCAAAGTGCTTGCAGAACAACGTTCAAAGTCACGGCGCTTTTTGCAGCGATGGCTTTGAGGCCCATCAGCTTCTCCGCTCCGACCACTTGCACATATTTTTGACTTTCTACTCCCGGGCTGTCAATTAAAATACTGCTTATCGGAAGGCTCGCCCGCTCGTTATAATCGCGCAAGAACTCTGTCCAATACTGTTCCGACGCTTCCTGGGATTGGGCGGCCAGCCATTCGATATATCGCTTATAGCTACCGGGTGGTGGCAGGTCGTGTTCTCGCCCAAGCTTGATGCTATCGTAGATTTCGAAAAACTCCGCGATCAGAATCGCCGCACACCAACCATCCATAATGATATGGTGAAAACTCCAGACAAACTGAAACTCATCGTCCGCCAACTGGAAGACGGCCAAACGCATCAAGACGTCACGACTTAAATCGAACTTTTTCCCGCGATCGCGAATTTCATAACCTTCGATTAAGTCGTCAATGTGTTCATTTCTCCCCAGTGCGCGCAGATCTTCAAAGTGAAACACCGGCTCCCGATTTCGTAAAACCACCTGCACCGGGTGTGGCAAACCATCATGAAGATATGCCGCCCGCAGGCTGTCATGGCGCCTGAACAAACCGCCTAACGAGTCTTGACCAAGCTCTGCATCGAGCTGGCCACGAACCCGGAGCGATATCTGCTGAAAATAAGCCGTCGATGCGGGATCCGTGATCGCATGAAAGAACATGCCTTCCTGTAGCGGCGCAAGAGTAAGAACATCCTGATAGTCGTACTGTTGCCCCAACTCGGCGAGGTGTTGTGCACTGAGCTTGCCTGACAGAGCAACACCGGTCCTCTGGCTCAGGTCCGAATTCGCGTTTAGGTCGCGACCATTGAAATTCAAGTCAGCCACCCGCGCAAGCTCCCGAAGCTGCGGATAGAGAAAGATATCGCGTGTCTTTAAATGATAATCTGCCTTGTTCATTCTCGCTGCTACCTGCATGGCCATGATCGAATCGCCGCCAACCACAAAGAAGTTATCCAAAGCACCAATCGGTTCTTTCTCTAACAATTCTTGCCATATCGCTGCCAGCATTTGTTCGGTTACGGTTTTCGGAGAGACATATAACTCCGTGGCGTTATCCGCTAAAGCGGATAGCTTTTGCATATCCACCTTACCGTTTGGCGACACAGGCAAACCCGGAAGAATTCTGATGGATGCCGGTAGCATAAAATCGGGCAGTCTGGTGGCAAGCATCTCGCGGATCTCCGTGGCATCGATATCTTTGTTGGCTACCACGAATGCGACTAAATGATGTGACGCATCACCGTCGCCTTTCGCCGTCACCACAGAAACATCAGCAACATTATCGAGCTCACGGATGGCTTCTTCAACCTCGCCGATTTCGATGCGATAGCCTCTAATCTTGACCTGTCCGTCATCACGGCCAACAAACTCCAATAAGCCGTTTTCCAGAAAACGGGCACTATCACCGGTGCGGTACACCCTGCCATCGGTAAAGGGCAGTTCGAAAAACTTGTCGAAAGTCTGTTCCGGGTCGTTCAGATAGCCACGCGCCACACCTTTTCCACCAACACAGATTTCACCGCGGAGACCGATGGGAGCGAGATTGTTGTGTGCATCGACAAGGTGGACTGTTGTATTCATGATCGGCGCGCCAATTGTGATGGCGGCATCGTTCTGCACATTGCGTCTCGCTGTGGCCATCACGCTGGTTTCGGTGGGGCCGTATTCATTCGATATTTCCAGGCGAAGGCCAAGCTTTTTGACTTCCTTCAGAATCACCGGTTTGAGTTTCTCGCCGGCCAGGGTGACGTTTTTCAAAGAATCGAGATCTCCCGACCGAGCCTCGTTAAGAACCGACTGAAAAAGCGCGGGGACACAAATGATGTGTGTTATCTTGCTCTCACGGATCGCTCGTATAATTGCCGCCGGATCTTTTGACTGGGCTTCCGTGAGCAAAACGGTGGAGGCCCCGGACACCACCGGCGAAAAAAAACTCGTCAGAAAGCCATCAAACGCATAGCTAAACAGCTGCAGCGCCTTGTCGCCAGCTTGAAGACCGTACGTTCGTTTGCGCCAGTTGATCGTGTTGGTGATACCCCTGTGCTCAATGAGCACACCTTTCGGGCGACCGGTTGTACCGGATGTAAAGATAACATAAGCGAGGTTTTCCGGATCTTCATCGGGACCGGACTTGCAATCCACATCTTCCCTGGCAAGAGCGTCTTCAATAGTAACAACGTGCTGGAAATTGCTTCCTGCTTCCAGCAAACCTCGCTGTGTTACCGCAAAACTACATGCACTTGAGTTGAGCATGTAGCTGATTCGATCCTGAGGGTATTCTAAATCGATTGGTAGGTACGCCGCACCGGCTTTCAAAACGCCCAGGATGGCTGCGGCCATTTCGGGGGATCGCCTGACAGCAACGGCCACAATCTCATTCACCTGAACGCCTGCGGCGATGAGTTCGGCGCATATTTTGCCCGACTGAGTGTCCAACTGTTCATAAGTCAGACCTACCCCATCATATTCGATGGCCGTCGCATTTGGCGTTGCCTGAGCTTGGGCGACGAAAAGTCCGTGCAGTGACGATGGCTCGTCATCGCAAGCCGTATCATTGAAGGTGGCGATTTGATTGTGCTCATCGACGGTCAGCAAAGCCAGGTGTGTGAGCTCCTTGACGGGATTGAGTATGGCATCCTGCAGTAGACAGTTGAGATGGCCAACAATTCTTTCTATTTCGACGGCCGTAAAGGCTGCATCGTCAAACTCAATCTGAGCTGAAATTTCTTCATCCTGACGCTCGAAATTGAAACTGATGCTTCCCGGAACTGACAGTCTCGGCCATGAATGCAACGCCGAAAGTGAACAATACACGCCTGTGAGGTCTGTCAATCGCGCTTCATTATTGTTGATAATCTGGGGCAAGACTCTCTCGACTGGGTAGTCTTGATTATCGAACGCTTCGCGAACCGCCTGTCGCAAATTCAATAGCAGGCTCTTGAAGGACATTGCCTCAGAAAATCTCGTACGAATCACCACCGATTCATTGAGCGTATTTTCTGAAAACCGGCCCATGTGAATCGGGGTTATAACGCAACTATCTTCTCTTTGCGTATAGCGGTGAATCAATGTCTTCAGTCCCGCGAGCAAGATAATGAATGTCGAAAGGTCTGATCCTTTCCCGAGCTTGACAATTCCACGGGACAACTCCTGAGAGAGGGTAAAGTCAAACTTCCGGAAAGTCAATAGCTTGGTGCTTTTGACATAACCCGTTGCCAAATTGGTACCCGGTTCCAGATCGCTGAGGGTTTCAATCCAATATGCCTTTTGCTCGGCAAATCGTTTGCTGTTAAGTAAAACCTGTGTCTCTAATGTATTTGGCAACTTGCCCTCGTCAACTTCTCAAATACCTTTCGATGGCATCGCACGCTGTTTCGACGCCTCGCTCCTTTGAAAGTCTGATTCTCAACTCATCTGCTCGTCGTGAATAGGCCGGATCATTCAAAAGCCTCGCCAAGGCTTCTGCTACCTTTGTTGCGGTATACTTCGAGCGTGACAGCTTGCGCGCCACGCCGGCCCGGACCAAACGCATGGCGTTGTCAGGCTGATCGAATGTGTAGGGCACAACCAGCATCGGTTTACCTGCCCGCAGGGCTTCACCCGTCGTTCCTATTCCACCCTGATGCACAATGGCACAGGCCTTCGGGAAGATATCGAAATACGGGACGTAACTTACCGCAAAAACGCTCTTCGGCAAGGGCGGAGAAGGCAAGGCAAACGGTGCCCGGCCGAAAAGCAGCACCGCACGCAAACCAAGCGCCTTAACTGCCTTAACGCTTTCGATAAAAAAATTCCCGGCATGTTCTATCATGGTTGTACCGAGGGTAAACACCACCGGTGGAGAACCGCTCTCGAGGAAACCATTCAATTTCTGCATCACACCGTGAAAGGGTCGTGCTCCTTGAAAAAAGGTGAAACCGCTGGCCAGTGAGTTGGAAGGCCAGTCCGGCATTCTATCTGCCAAAACAGGCGAAAACAAACCAAGCGTGAGCTCTTTTGAATGGCCTTCGAGAAGTGGACTGGCAGCGCTTTTTGGCAACCCGATCTCTTTTCGCAACTCCGTTACAGGTGCCAACAAGGGTGCGGTGATTTTCTTCACGATTCTCAGCATCAGACGGCAACAAGATGGCCCTAAAGGTCTCAGCCAATTAAACAGTGGAAAGGATGGTATGACCGGCGGATCGAGTGCCGAGAAAAACAGGATGGGCTGCAAGGTACACGTGGCCCATTTCATTTTCAATTTCTCCGCCACCAACTGGCCGGCAAAAGATGATTGGTTGGTTATCAGCAAATCTGCCCCATCAGCACCAGCCAGTAGGTCTTCATACGAAGCCTTTAGATGCGAGACAAGAACTCTGCCAACAAAATAGCTGGTTGCGCGATCGCGAGAGCTTTGTTTGGTCAAGCTCGCGAAACGGACATCATCTTTTCTGTTGGGTCTGACCGCATGGAATTCAAGTCCAGATGATTCGATTGTGCTCTTGAAAGTCTCAGCTGTCGCAACAATGACATGATGTCCACGCGATTTCAGGCGCTGTGCCAGGGCAATAAACGGTTGAACATCCCCTGCACCGCCGTGCGATGTCAACACAATCCTTTTGTTTTTTCCCATTACACGGATATTCCTGAATTCGACTATTCATGGGTTCTCGATCTGTAAGCTATCTCTCTTATGAGGCTTCTATTTGCGCCTTGATTCAGAAATCGAGCCAATCTGTCATGATGCACTGGGAGCTGCATCGAAATCGAAGTCATCTTCCTCACGGGAACCAGGAATCCCCTGTACAGCGTTTTCAGTTGATGGCGCCACGGTCAGAGACTTCCGTATGCTGGTGGCCACCTTATCTGCTTCTGCCTTGCTGAAAATCTCAATGTCGGACAACACCACGTCAACATTGGCTAGTACCGTTTCAAGAATCAAAGCGTAATAGGACATGAGTTTCGCAATGGTTTCATCCTTGAAAAGGTCGGCGCAATAATCCATCACCAGAACCATTTCGTGATCTAAAAGCGACACAATGCAGGCAAGATCCAACTTCGTGTCACTGGTCCCAAACCGTCGAAGCGAAATGATCGAGTCTTCGTCATCGATTTTTGCCAGTTGTTCCGAGGGCGCATTGGTAACAAACATGACATCGAAAACAGGATGACGATCAACTTCACGTTTAGACTCAAGCGCGGCCACCAACGACTCAAAAGGATAATCTTGCCGGTCAAAGCACTTTATCGCGCGCTCTTGTACTTCCGTCATGAACTCCTTAAAAGTCTTGCCGGGCTGTGGGAAATTTCGAAGCACGATTGTATTGACGAACATACCGACCATTTGCTTGAGACTCTGATAACGCCGTCCAGCCACAGTCGTGCCCACGACAACATCCTCTTGCCCGCTAATCTTCGCTAACAGCACATTGAAGGCAGCCAACAGCACCATATACGGCGTCGTATTCTGGTCGCGAGCGACTTCCCGAAGCGAGGCCATCATCTCCGATCCAAGTTTGGTGCGCTGACGTTCTCCTCGTCGCTCCGAAACAGATTTTCTTGAGAAATCCACGGGGAGATCAAGCCGAGGGAATCCTTTTTCAAACTGCTGTTGCCAAAAGGTCTTTTGTTCAAGTATCTGGTTTTGGAATGCCGGGGTATTGTATGAGGCAGCGTAGTCGGAAAAGCGCGCTGGCAATTCTGGCAAATCAGAACCGAGATACAGCGACACCAAATCCGCCCAAAGAATATCATACGAAACGCCATCCGAGATAATATGGTGGATGTCAAGAGGTATCCAATATCGCTCTTCCGCAATCTTGTACAAAGCAACTCGAAACAAAGGCGCTTGAGATAAGTCAAAAGGGCGAACGAATTCGTCGCGAATTTCCCTGGCCCATTGTTCTTCATCTTGAGTCTCAAAACCCTCAGAAATATCGACAAAATCGATCTTGAGATCCACGGAAGTAAGAATACGTTGCGCAGGCTGACCATCAATATGCAAAAAGATCGTCCGCAGTCCTTCGTGGCGCTGGATGAGTGTCTTGAACACATTTCCGAGGTGCTCGTGATTCGCCTTGCCCCTCAGCTCGGCAATGCCGTATTCATTGTAAGCCATGCTTTGGGGCGTCAAATCTTGATGAAAGAATAGTCGGAGTTGTGGCGACGTGAGCGGATAGTATTCGCGTTGTTCGGCGGGCACAACCTCACTGTATTCCGAGGCCGATGAAGTGCCGATCAGGGCTGCAATGTGCTTTATGTTTGGCTGTGCAAGAAACTCTGCCAGCGGAAGGTTGACGTTGAGCTCCTTATGGATGTGCGAAGTGGTAGCGATGGCCTTAAGCGAATCACCGCCCAGTTCAAAAAAGTCGTCCAGAATGCCGATATTTCTGAAGCCGAAAATGTTCTCCCAGGTCCTGACGAGTTGCTTTTCCGTCTCGGTTTCTGGTGCCACATAGGGACTCGATATCGGCGGTCGCTCATGGTGCGCCTCAGGCCGAGCAGTAGCCACGCCATCGTCAATCTCCATTCTATCAACCCAGCGCGCCAGGCGCCCCGTTAGATCTGCTGTTGAAACCACAACCTGTCCGGCACCAGCCCACCCAAGTAGCCGTCTGAACACTGCTTTCCCCTCTGCTGGCGTTATGGACAAAGAGTTTATCGAACCAGATGCTTGTTCATCTTTCTGGGCGTCCCAGCCATCCAGATTGACACAGAGCCAGGGTTGACCCGACCGACGCCTGGAATTGACGATTGCGTCCATCTGAATGTTGGCTGCTGAGTAGCCTGCGAAGCCCATGCCGCCAAGCACGGATGCCAGGGAAGAAACGACCATGCAGAAATCGATTTGACGCTCTTCGAGTAACCTGGAGAGGTTCAGAACGCCATTTACCTTCGGCCGCCATTGCTTAGTCAGATCATCATCGGAAAGCATGCCCACCGGTTTTTGCAGGGATGGCCCCATATCGCCGGCAGCATGAAAGACTCCGGCAATTCGTCCGTAACTCTTCTCAATTTCAGAAAAGACCCACGCCAACTCTTCAAACTCAGCAACATCGGCTTTGAAAATGTGCAACCTGTCACCCGGCTTCAGCTCCTTAACTTCGCGAATTCTGGCTACAACCGTGCTATCTGTATTGTCATCGAGAATGTTCGCCCACTCATCCGATTCAGGCAACCCGGTCCGGCTGAGCAGAACCACTGTTGCTTCCGATTCACGCAGAAGCATGTCGGCAATCGTGAGTCCAATTTGGCCTAGTCCGCCGGTGATAACGTAGACACCTTCATCCCTAATAGGTAGAGATTTCTCAAATTCCTCGGTGAGCGCAACCGACTCATAAGTTTGAACCCACCGCTGACCGTTGCGATAAGCAACAGTAAACGCATGGTTCGTCGCGAAGCTCTCAGTCAAGATATCGTTGATGCGCCCCCGATCTGTCTTTTGCCAATCATCTACGGTGATATCTATGTTGCGGCATCGAACAAATGGCAATTCCTGTTGCAGAACCCTGAGCGGTCCGAATAGGCCGGCCCCCGACACCGCGACATGTTCCTCGCCAATAACTTCGTGACTTTCGGTTGTGACCAGCGTGACGGCGATTTCCCCTTCCTGAGTCTGAGTTGAAATTGCCTTGCCCAGCGCGATTACAGGGGTAATATCGCCCGTATCTCCCAGTGACTCCGAAGGGCTGGAGTCATTTTCTCTACTTTGACCGATGTTCAAAAGATAAAGAATGGAATGCGGATAAGCGTTGCGCTCCTTCAGCAAAGTCAGAAGCCGGACAAAGTCATCGTATTTGCGCGGATTCAGCTCAAACTCATACTCCGATTTGCACCGAAATCTCTTTGCGGAAGCAACTGTGACAACTCGGTGACCTCGTTCGCGAAGGAGTTCAATACTGGCGTGACTAAAAGCATCGGAACGACTTAGCACCAAGACCGTTAAACCTGATTCCTGAAGATTCTGAGGCGGAACAGCCAGAATCGATTTTCGCCACGAAGGCAAGTAAAACCAATCGTCCATACTTGGATTCTTGACGAGCAAGTTGGTCTTGCCGTCTCGCCCGAGCGCCTCTAAATCGCCATCCAACCAGAATCGTTGTGATTCAAATGGATAATGAGGTAGGGACAAACGAGAACGTTTTTCGTTGCTGTAGAAAGCCTGCCAGTCGATGCCAACACCGTAAAGCCATAGCTGACCAACTCTATCAACAAAATGCCGGGCATCATTTGCCTCTTCCGTAGGATGCGGCAGCAAGTTCACAACCAGCTGCTCTAACCTACGCTTCGGGTTCTGGCGCACCAGTCCGCTCAATGTGCGACCGGGCCCAACCTCAAGAAAGAGGCCATCTTCGTCTAGGAGGGTGTCAAGACCGTCGGCAAAGCGGACCGTGTGGCGCAAGTGACGTTGCCAGTATGCCGGGTCAGTAGCATCCTGAACGGTGATCCAGTTGCCGGTGGTACAAGAAATAAACGGCAGAGTCGGCGCGTTTAACTCGATGCTGTTCATAATCTCGGAAAAATCATCGAGTATCGAATCCATTAATTTCGAATGAAAAGCATGTGAAGAGTGTACATGCGAGTAAGGGATATCTTCTGCATGCAGCTTTTCGCTCAATGCCTCAACCGCATCTCTTGGCCCTGCGACAACACAAGCCGTCGGCCCGTTTACAGTGGCCATGGATAAGTCGTCGGTGAGAAACCCTTTGAGTCGGTCTTCAGAAATTGAAACACTGACCATCGAACCGGTCGGTGCACCTTGCATAAGCTTGCCGCGTTTGACCACAATCTTCAATGCATCCTCGAGTGAAAAAACACCTGCCAAACAAGCAGCAACAAACTCGCCGAGGCTATGTCCAATCATAGCACGAGGTTGAATGCCCCATGACATGATTGTTTTCGCCAGAGCATATTCGATGACAAACAAGATGGGTTGGGTCACTTCAGTTTCGTCAATTCGGCGAATCTGATATTCAACGTGGACCGTTTCTCCTTTGGTCAGGCCCTGAGTTGTGAACACACGTGTCTCTATTTTTCCCTCGGACTCAGCACCGCAAACCGGCGCAGGATAGAGAATCGCCTTGGGATTCCACGTCACAAGATCTTGCAGTAGCTCAAAACAGCGGTCCATCTCGCGCTTAAAAAAACGGTCATGCTGATAGAGATGTGAGCCCATGTTCTGATACTGTGAGCCTTGTCCCGGAAACATGAACAGACATTGGCGCGTCTCTTCTTTGGCTACAAAAGTGCGCACGGTTCCGCCATCAAACTCAGTTAGCGCTTCAATGTCATCTTCCATCTTTTCGCTGAGAAGCGCACAGCGATGGTTGTAAGCCCGTCGCCCGGTCTGAAGACTGTAGGCGACGTCGGTCAAATTGATGTCCGGATGTTGTTTCAGGTGTGCCGCCAAGTCCCGCCTCGCTTGCTTGAGCGCCGAGTCAGTCGCCGCGGAGAGGCAAATCAAATTTAATTTTCTACTTTTATCAGATTGAGGACGACCGGGAGCCTCTTCCAGAATCACATGGGCATTCGTGCCGCCGATTCCGAATGAGCTGACACCGGCGCGACGAGGGTAATGACCATTCTCCCAATCATCGAGATGGGTCGCCACCCGAAATGGACTGTTCTCAAAGTCGATGCGCGGATTCGGTTTGTCATAATTTACCGTTGGTGGGATTTGTCGATGCTGCAAAGCCAGCACGGTCTTGACGAAACCTGCCACGCCTGCTGCTGCATCTAAATGCCCAATGCTACTCTTAACTGCGCCGATCCGGCAAAAGCCCTTCTTGTCGGTATTGAAAGCCCGGGTCAGCGCCTCGATCTCGGTTGGATCGCCTAAGGTCGTACCGGTGCCATGCGCCTCGATGTATGAGATACTCTCCGGTGAAATCTCTGCCATGGTCATTGCGGCCCGAATGACTTCCATCTGTCCCTGGATGCTGGGTGCGGTAAAACCGACTTTGCGCAAGCCATCGTTGTTGCAGGCCGAGCCTTTGATGACAGCATAGATGTGGTCATTGTCACGCATCGCATCTTCGAGCGGTTTGAGAGCAACCAAACCAACACCTTCGCCCGTGACCGTGCCCATGCCTTTTTCGTCGAAGGCACGACAATGGCCATCTGGGGACATGATCATGCCGTCCTGGTAAACATAGCCTGCGTGTTTAGCCAGGACGGTTGCACCGCCGGCCAATGCGATATCACACTCACCACTCAGAAGTCCGCGACAGGCCATATGAATCGCCACAAGCGATGTCGAACACGCTGTGTTCACGGAAACCGCCTGCCCCATTAAGTTCAACTTGTAGGCCACTCGAGTCCCGACATAGTCGCGGCTGATCAGGTACGAGGTTGCTGCATGCCCCAAGATTTCATTCTTGCCTGAGACATTAGCAAGAGCTTCCCAATAGAAATTCGGCGACACGCCAGCATAAAAACCGATCAGTCCCTTGTATGAGAAAGGATCATAACTGGCATCGTTCAAAGTGGCGAGCCCACACTCGTGTAAAAGGCGAAGTTGGGGATCCATTAGCTGAGCTTCATTGGGCGTGTAACCAAACAACGCTGCATCGAAGTACTCTTTGTTTTCGAGCGCGCCCCCGTTGCTCCTCACGAAAAGAGGATTGTCGATGACGTCTTTCGGCAAGCAGAGTTCTGCCAATTCATCATCATCGAGAAAAGATACCGACTCAACCCCACCTTGCAGATTTCTCCAGTACTCCGGCAGGTTAGCAGCCCCGGGGAAGCGGCCTGCCATACCAATGACCGCTATTTCGAAACCCGTGTATTGAGTATCTTGACTCATTGGGCGCTCCAAGTTTGCTCCTGTTAGGGTCATCTATACTTTTCTTTTGAAGTGATGCAGGGTAAGATTCAGAGTGACAAACGGGTCGATTGTTTTATTGAGCTAACGCGAGAAAGACTGGTTAGTATTTGCTCAAACACTCTTTTGCAACGTCAGAATTTGATACTTCTTGGCCCCGGTTGCCATGTCGTCATATTGCCCGGTGCCCGGCGTTGCAAGCAGGAAGTCCAGGAAGTCTATTTCCGAGTTTTCGGCAATCGAGCCGAAAGCCGCTCGACGCCCGTCAGCGATTTCGTCGCAGGCCTGCAGTACATTAGTCGTAATATCCTGATTGCGCAGCACGGCAAATCCTATTTCCATCAGATATTCAAGTCCGAAGTGCAGATGCTCAACCGGCAAGATGTCTGAATAGAGGAAATATCCACCAGGCTTCAGGACACGCCCGACCTCATGCCAAAACAGGTTCAGTTTAGGGTAGGCGTGCGAAGACTCCAGATTGAACACGACATCCACACTGTTGGTTGCGATTGGCAGTCGCTCGGCATCACCGACACAGAAATCCATATTGTCATACTGGTGTGTGTTGCAGCAGAAACGCACGGAAGCCTCACATAAATCCATGCCGACCAAGGTGTTGGGTTCAAGATACTGCCGCATGGTTAACAAGTTTCCGCCTCGACCGCTGCCAACTTCAAGAACATCGGCACCCTTTATATCAACGTCGCCCACGACCTCTAGTGTGAGCTGAATCGAATGTCGATTTAAGATGTTGGCAGGCAGAGTAACAGGACTATGGCGTTTGTTGTCGCAAACTGCATAGCCGTAGTTAAGATAGCAAAAAGCTTCGGCGTGACCATACTGCTGTACTGTTCTCTCCAACTGCTCGGCCACCCGTGTATAGGCATATTCCTGTTTGAACTTAGGCTCATCCAATTCCCTACTTGCAGTACGATTTCTCCCCTTTGCCTTTTCAGGCAGCATGACTGCAACACCGTCAACGAATGGGTATGCTAGCGTGCACCCTTTGCACACAAAGCTCTGCGGTTGCTCTTTTAAAGGCTTCTTGCAGACAGGGCAAGTCAATAAATATCGCAGGTGATTCATCTGGTTTTCTTCAAATTGAGAATGCGATAAGGGGCACGACGCTGCTCCATATCATTAAAAATATCGGAACCAGGCAATGCAAGAAAGTGCTCGAGAAATTTTTGGTCCTTTTCAGATTCGAATCCGTATTCGCTCAGCATGTGTCGTCTTTCTTCAGCAGTCAAAGATATTGATTTCAGAACATTCGACGTAATATCCTGGTCGCGCAACAACTCGAATCCGAGGTCTTCGAGTAGAGCAATGGCCACGGCGAATTCATCTTTCATGAGAAAGTCGGAGTAAAGGAAATCTCCGCAAGGTTTCAAAACCCGGTAGACCTCCCGGTAAAAACTCTCCCGTTCAGGATAGGCATGCGATGACTCCAGATTGTACACGACGTCAAAGGATTCTTCAGGAAACGGCAATGTTTCGGCATCGGCGACTGCGAAAAAGGCAGTCGGCTGCGAGTGTTTCCCTAAGCAGAATTGCACTGATGCCAGGCAGAGATCGATGCCAATGCTGAGTTTTGGCTCGAAGAAAGCATTCATGGTTGTAATGTTACCGCCACGACCACAGCCAACCTCCAGCACTTCCTTGTCCGTGAGGTTGGTTTGGCCAACGACCTCAACCGCCAGGTTCGCACAATACCGATTGGGCAAATGCTCAGGGAGCTGCACTCGCGAAAACTGTTCGTTGTCGGTTGGCACATAACCGTAATTGAGAAATGAAAACGCGTTGGGAACGAAGCTAAACGGTTTGGCCGCTAAATCCCAGTGTTCCGCAACTTTGGTATAGAGACGTTGCTGGTCGGATTTGCGTTTGTCTTGAACCGGTATCTGGTCGGAATCAGCAGACAACGTTTGCGCAGCCACCATCACAATGACATCATCGTAAGTCGGATAAGTCAATCCGCAAGGCTTGCAGTGAAGACCACTGCTAATGCCGTGGATCCCTCCCTTGCATCGCGGGCAGACTAACCTGCTCAGCAATGGCGCCTGCCGTATTTCGACAACTCCGCTCTCTAGCTTCATATCTCGCCCCCCTTTTTTGACTTGAGGGCCCTCAGGCGATTTTTACCTTTATCCAGAGCGTCATCTCGGTCTTGCAGGTGCTCACCGGGTTGACAATACAGCGTCATATTGTCCACAAAAGAGGATATAGATGGGTAGGTAAAGAATGTGATGATATCCGCCGGTTGCGACATGACTTTGTTGAGCTGTTCACTCAGTTGAATAATCTTCAAGGAGTTTCCACCCAACTCAAAAAAGTTGTCGTGAATGCCGACCTTATCGATCCCCAGCACATCGCGCCAAACATCAGCGACTATCTTCTCGATGTTGCCTGTGGGCGCAACGTATTCACTCTCCGAAGCCGTGCCGCCGGGCTCTATCGAGGCGAGTTGCTTACGATCAATCTTTCCGCTGGTACTGAGAGGCATTTCGTCGATGGTCACAAACTTCGATGGCACCATGTAAGATGGCAACTCAGCCGTCAAATAACCTCGCAGGCTGGGAATATCGATTTCGGAATCGCCAGCAATGTAAGCGCACAGGATTTTTTCGCTTGCCGAATCGCCATCCAAGGCCAAAACAACAACCTCTCTAACCCCTGGATGCTGCAGCAATTTGTGCTCAATCTCACCTAGTTCAATTCTAAAACCGCGTAGTTTAACCTGGTGATCGACGCGCCCCTTAAACTCTACATTGCCATCCGGACGCCAGCGTGCAAGATCTCCGGTGCGATACATGCGATCGCCGTCACGGAATGGGCTCTTCACAAAACTCTTATTCGTCAAGGCCTCGTTGCCGAGATATCCCCTGGCCAGCCCGGCACCAGCAATACACAACTCGCCAAAAACACCGACACCCTGAAGCTCATCATATTTGTCCACAATATGGAGACGGACATTGTGAAGCGGCTTGCCGATCGGTACCGTGGCTCCGCCTTGCCAATCATTGAGGGCAAACCAACTGGCGTAGATCGAAGTTTCCGTCGGACCGTATATGTTTTCTAATTTTGTGGACAGAGCCAAACTCTTGAAGCGGTCGACAAGATTTGGTGGTAATGCTTCGCCCGCCAGAAAGATATATTTGAGGCTGCTGATTTTGGCTACGTTCTCCGGATTTAAGAAGCGCAAAAATGACTCAAACATGGACGGCACAAAGTTGATGAATGTCACTTTGTGCTTGTCGATTGCGTCAACGATTCGCTGCGGATCCTTTTCAGACTGCTCGGGAAGAATAGCTAATCTTCCACCTGCAAAAAACCAACCAAAAAGCTCGGCAATAGAAACATCGAACAGGCAAGATGTTTTCAGCAAATACGTGTCGTCCTCGGAAAACGGATATCTATCTTGCAGGCAGTGCAATGTATTGAGTATAGAACTGTGCCCGACCATGACCCCCTTTGGAATACCCGTAGAACCGGAAGTATAGATAACGTAAGCTACATCATCCGGACTTGTACTTGTGTTCGGCGTCGCGGGGTTTTCCGAGTAAGCAGCTTCCTGATCAAGACTGAGGACAGAACAAAAACCATCGAGCTCTATCATGCCGGTTTTCGGCTCCAACAAGAGACAGGCACGACTGTCTTCCACCATAAATCGAATACGATTTCCAGGTAGACTGGTATGGAGCGGCACGTAGATACCGCCTGCCTTGAGAATGCCAAGTATACCGACCATCGTCTCGAAGCAGCGGTCGGTCACTATTCCGACCGGCACATTTGCCCCAACGCCCAACTCAATCAGCCGATGTGCCAAGCGATTGGCCTTTTCGTTCAAGGCGCTATATGTCATCGTGTCGCCGCCGTAGGTCAACGCAATGTTTTGCGGTGTCTCGGCAACCTGTTTTTCGAAAAGATCGTGGATACGTTGACGCGTCGGATACTCAACACGGTCGCCATCAAAATCATCCACGATCTGCCGCAGAGTCTCGGCCGGCAAATAGTGAAGCATCGAGAGTTTGGCTTCAGGTGTTTCGACGATTGATTGTAGCAACGTGTGGAAATAGGAAACAAATCGTTGGAGCGAGTCGTGTTTGAAGAGTTTCTTGCAATATGTGAATTGCAGATACAATCGGTGACCCGCAATGACTTCGAGCATCAAATCGAATTTGCAATACTCCGGCTTGGTTTGCGCAGCCGCAATACCCATCTTCTCCATGTGCGCTTGCGGTTCGACGGCTTCCTGGAGCACTAGCATGACATCAAATAGCGGATTTCGGCTGACATCTCGATTGACATTCAACTTGTCGAGCAAGTCATCGAACTGATAGTTCTGGTTCTCATAGGCCAGAAGCGAACGACGTTTCACTTCACCGAGAAAATCAATAAATGTCTTGTCCCCGCGTGGGCAGTTTCTTAGAGCCAAGGTGTTCAGGAGCACTCCCATCACGGCTTCAAGCTTAGGGTGATTTCTGCCGGAAACCGGCGTGCCCACGATGATGTCCTCCTGCCCGGTCAATTTGGCCAGCCAAACGTTGAAAACAGCGAGCAGGACCATGAACAAAGTTGCGTTATGAGCAGCAGCAAGCGTGCGCAGTTTGCCCGATAATTCTTCTTCGAGATCCAGGACAAAGACATCACCCTCGTCGCTCATAATCGGCGGCCTGGCGTAGTCAAGCGGCAGATTCAGAGTGGGGAGTTCATCGCCAAGAATGTCGGTCCAAAAATCACTTTGGTTTTCAATGACCCGTTGAACCGCTGGTTTCTTTAGCCACTCGGAATAATCTGTAGAGTGATACCCCACCTTTGGCAATGTTTCACCCATGTAGACTGAAGCCATCTCGCGGATGAACATCTCCATCGAAAGTCCGTCAGAAACGATGTGATGAATGTCAATGAGCAAAACGAGGCGGTCGTCTGGTCGTGTGGTATAAGCTGCGCGAATCAGCGGCGCCTTTGCAAGATCAAATGGCTGCAAGAACGTCCGCATTGCCGCTTGTTCGTCCGTTACATCAGTTTCCAGTTCGGCCAGATGAAAATCAACCGTCGCCGCGACGATTTGCACCAGTTCACCCGCCATCATCTTGAAGCTGGTGCGCAACGTCTTATGTCGGGAGATAATCAGACGTATCGATTCTTCGAGCCGTACCATATCTATGGCAGAGTCCAAAATGAGCCCAACTGGAATATTGTAGCTGAGTGTTTCTGGCGTTAGCTGCTGGATGACAAACAAGCGTTTTTGGGCGGAGGAAGCCGGATAATATGCTTTGTCCGGTGCGGCTTCCATCGCTGGCAACAGTGAAAGCTCTTGAGTGCTGAGCTGTTCACCTAACAGTCTGATTGTTGGGCGAGCAAAGATATCCGTCATTGGCACGTTCCTGCCGAAAATCTGTTGAATCTGTGCCGCCAATGCGGTTACGCGGAGAGAATGTCCACCTAGCTCGAAAAAATCATGGTCAATCCCAAACTGGTCCCTGTCGATGCCCAAAACCTCAGACCAAAGCCCCAACAACTCGCTTTCAGTTTCGTTTCGCGGTGCAACAAATGCGGTCTGAACTGTTGCGTCTGGCTTCAGCAATCTCTTGCGGTCCAACTTGCCATTCCGATTGATCGGCATTTGCTCGATCCGCAGGAAATGTTCTGGGACCATGTATTCCGGCAACGCGTCGCCCAACCAAGATTTAAGCTGGTCTAGGCCCAGGTTCGATTCTCCGACGTAATAGGCACAAAGATACTTATCTCCGCCTGAGTCTGCATGTGCCAGAGCAACCGCATCGGTAATTGCCGGGTGCATAAGAAGTTGTTTCTCAATCTCACCCAACTCGATGCGGTATCCGCGAATCTTGACTTGCGAATCCTGACGTCCCAGGAATTCGATGTTGCCATCACCAAACCAGCGCGCCATATCGCCGGTTCGATAGATGATGTCCCCGGCAACGAAAGGACTGCCCGGGTATTTGTAATTACTGAGTTCTACATCATCAATATAGCCAATTGACAAACATTGGCCTCCAATATAGAGGTCGCCTGGGATGCCAATTGGGCACGGATTCAAATCCTGATCCAGGATGTAATATCTGGCATTTTGTGTTGGTTTCCCATAGGGGATACTCTTCCAATCAGGATGAATCTCGCCCACAAAGTAGTGATTAGACCATATCGTGGCTTCGGTGGCGCCACCCATGGCCAACACTTGTACACCTGGGAAAGTCTGCTTCAAGATGTCCGGCAATGGCAAGGGAATCCAGTCGCCGCTCAAAAAGACAAAGCGTAGTAAGCTATCTCCGTTGTATTCATTGACTTTGTGGAAACAGGGCACCAATTGCTGCAGAGCTGCCGGTGCGGAATCCCAAATGGTAATGCCCTCTTTGATGATGATCTCCAGCAGCGCCTGTGGATCCCCAACCTCGTCGCTGGATACCACGCGAATGCTGCCGCCCGCTGCCAGGATTCCGAAGATATCATAAACCGAAAGGTCAAAACCGAGAGAGGTAATAAACAGTATTTTGTCGTTTTGATCGACTGAGCAAGATTTGTTGACCCACTCCAGAATATTAATCGCCGGACGATGCTGTTCAACCACCCCCTTAGGAATGCCAGTCGAGCCGGAGGTATGAATGACGTAGGCGATATCCAGCGGGTCGTTGACTGCGGCAAGATTCTCGGCTGGCATGGAGTCGAGTTCAACACTGGAGAGAGTCTCGAAGCCAGATTCAGGCGGACCATGATTTGATTCGACCGGCGCATCAAGGCAAATCACTCGCTGCACGTGGGGCAAGTGAGTGGCGAGCTCGGTGATTCCAGGCAGGTTTGCCTTATCCGTAACCAACGTCTCCAATTCCAATGACCGCAACATCGTGAGCAACCTGGCCTCGGGCAATTTCGGCCCGACCGGCACATAAGCGCCTCCCGATTTGAGAATCCCCATCACAGCGGCGATCATCCAGTTCGAGCGATCCATGCTCACAGCAACCAGACAATTGCGCTCGACACCTTTGGCACGCAATAGATGAGCAAGCTGGTTCGAACGAGCATTCAAGTCGCCGTAAGTCCAAACATCAGCCTGGAATATCACCGCTGGCTCGGCGTGGCGATTGTTCACTTGTGCTTCAAAGAGGCTATGTATCAAGCTTTCTTCACTGTACGCCGCTTCGGTGTCATTGAACTCAAAAACGATCTGCTGCCGCTCTTCCGCCAACAATATATCGACTTCATCAATCGCTGAAGTCGGATTTTCGCAAACTCGGAGCACCGTGCTCTTCAAATGCCCCTGGATACGCGCGACTAGAGATTCAGGCAGAGCATTCTCATTGTAGATGAACTTGATCTTCAATTCGGGTCCAGGCATCACCATCACGGCTAGGTCGTAATTCGGTTGCTCAAAAACATCAATGCCGGTAACCTGGAAACCAAGCGCATCTTTGGTGCTGTGGTCAACCGCCGAACCCTGTATGAGGTAGTTTTCAAAGACGATAATGTGGTTCAGCAACTCAGACTTTAGCTCCGTTTGTGCCTGGACTTCTGCGAGGGATACAAAATCATACTTGTCAGACTCGCTGTTGTGCGTCTGTATCCGTCTGACAACGTCAATGAACGGTTCTCCCTTTTCCGCCGTCACCCTCACCGGCACGGTGTTAATGAACAGGCCAACCATGCTTTCAACGTTGGCAATACTCGCAGGGCGGCCGGACACCACTGTACCGAAAACGACATCTCTTCTGTTGTTGTATCTTTGCAGCAAGAGTCCCCAAACTGTCTCCAGAAATGCACTGCTGGTGACGCCATGCTTGCGGCAAGTGACCTCCAGGCCCTCGCTTTCATTCTCGGAGAAGGTGATAGTACGCTCTTGATGTGAATAACCCAATTCAGGCTTCGCACTCAATGGCGCCGGGATAACGGCGGCTTCATCATAGCCGGACAGGTAGCTCTCCCAATAAGCCAGAGCCTCATCCGAGTCCTGCTCTCGCAACCATTTGATATATGCGCTATATGGCCTCGAGCGCGGCAGTGTGAAGACATGTCCGTTAGATAAGCCGGTATACGCGTCGAGCAAATCTCTAAGCACAATGCTCAGGCACCAGCCGTCCATGATAATGTGGTGGTAACTCCAGACGATTTTGTAGAGCTTCGGCCCCGTCTTCAGTATTGTGAACCGAGTGAGCGTGTCTTTCGACAAGTCAAACTTGTCATCTTTGTCCCTGCGGACAAAATCCTCAATGAATCGCGTTCGGTCCGCATCGCTTAAATGCGAAATGTCCTCAAAACGAACCTGACTGTCGCGCTGCCTCAGAACGACTTGTTTGGGATGTTTCAATTGTTTGTAGGAAAACAGCGTACGAAAGTTGTCATGTTTCTCGACAACCTTGGCGACACTCCGTGCAAAACGCTCGTAGTCCAACTGTCCTTCGATGGTGAGGATCTTCTGCTCGAAATAAGCGTCCGATTCACCATCAGCAATCGAGTGAAACAACATCCCCTCCTGTAAAGGCGACAGAGGGTAAATGTCCTGGATATTGTCTTTTCCTGACATCGCCGTGTGAGTCAATTTGGGTTGAGGTGAGTTTTCTTTGAGTTTTGAACAGTCTGGAGTCTTTTCAAGATTCGCCGTTTTCAGGATTCGCTTTCTCTGGATCTTTATCCTTCGATAGGCCTGATTTCGCTGGCAATAATGTCGAGATCGCCGTCCGACAACTCGTCATCGCTAAAGTCACTGACCGTGTACTCGGTTTCCGTCTTGGAAAGGCAGTGCTTCAGTAGGTGTATCGTGCTTTCCTGGAATTCGGAAACGAATCGCTCTATCGTCGCCTGCTCAAATGCCTTCCGATTATATTCTATTCTGAAAATAAGCTGGCCGGCAGCGACCGCCCCGTTGATTTCGAGCGTGTAGAGCCGCGGGCTTTCAGGAGAGCGCAGACGGCCGATGTCCATCTGTGTCGCGGCAAATACACTCTCCTCTGACGCTACACCTGTCTGTCCCAAATAGTTGAAGCCGATCTCCGGATATTTGCGCCAGAGCGACATCGGCCTTTGTTGCAGCAGGTATTTGAGAATCAGGAAACCCACTCCCCTATTCGGGACTCGACGCAATCGCTCCTTATTGTGTTTGATCGACGTGGCGAGATCCGATTCAACCGGCACTTGAACCACAAACGGATAGACCGACGTGAACCAGCCGATGGTCCGAGAAATATCTACATCCGCGATGATCTGCTCGCGCCCGTGTCCCTCAAGCATAACTGCTGTTTTTGCAGTACCGAACATTTTGCGGCAAGTCAGTGCCAGCGCCGTTAGCAAGATATCCTCAATTTGCGTATTATATGCCCGATGTGCTTCATTGAGAAGCCAGGCCGTTTCCCGTGCTCCAAAACGAAGCTCGATTTCAACTGTATCCGAATGCAGGTCCGAGTCCGGATTATAGTCGCTGACAACAGAGGTATCGATTTCGTCGAGAACCGATTCCCAATAAGCCATCTCCTGCTCAGCCTGTTTAGGTTTGAAATAGCGAGTCAAGGAAGCAGTCCAGGCTATGTACGACGATGTCTTTGCCGGCAACACGGATTCTTCATGTTTGAGCAAAGCCACATAAAGGCTGAAAAAGTCCTCGAGAAGAATCCGCCAGGAGACACCGTCAATGATCAGATGATGCATAACAAACAGCAGATAGTCTTTGGCGCTCGTTTTGAACAGGGCAATTTTAAAAAGCGGACCGTTCTGCAGATCAATCGACGCCTGAAGTCGGCTGGACTGCTCAGCAATTTCCGGGAGATAATCGGAATATCGAGCTAAATCAAACACCTGAACATCAGACTCGAACGCAGCCGATTCAGCGATGGTCAGAAGACCGGCATCACCACTACCGTTATCGACGCTCTCACTCACGGTCGCGCGTAGCATGTCGTGATGTTCTAGTAATTGCGAAAAAGTCTGTTTGATTGCCGCAACATCCGCGTTGCGCAATTCAAAGACGAAGGCTTGATTCCAGTGATGAAAAGAAACTGGGGCGATGTCCAGGAACCATTTTTGAATAGGCGTCCACGGCACGTCGCCGACAACCGGACCCTGTTCTGCAGTGATTTGCACTTCATACAAGTTTGGCGTCAACTGTGCAACAGTTGGAAATTGGAAAAGACTGCGGAGTTCCACCCCAAGATTGTGTTGTCGCAGCCGGGCCGCCATGGAAATCGCCTTGATTGAATCTCCTCCAAGCGCAAAATAGTTATCATCAATGCCAATCTTTTCCACATGCAGAACATCCTGCCATATCTCCACCAACAGGCGCTCGCGGTCATTGCGCGGTGCAATGTAGGGCACACCGCTCTCCACGGAACCCTCAGGCGCTGGCAATGCATTGCGATCCAGT
>JAJDAF010000030.1 GCA_029261995.1 Candidatus Zhuqueibacterota bacterium | reverse complement strand
CGGGCAGATGTGGCGGAGACCTGCACGGCAGTGCGTAATGCCATTGTTGCCGGCCGCTATTTGAGGAAACGCGTCCACGGCCACCTGATCTCAGTGCTGCCCCTGGGCAAGCGCGACCCGAAGCTCATGGATTTCGGTTTTAAGTTGCGCAGCCGTCGGCGCTCGAGCAGCAGCGTGACCGTGGTAGGGGAGAACGAGACCAGCGAACCGGTGGTGGTGGATGAGACCCCTACCCCTGCGTAATCCCTCAGACTTTCTGTAATCAGTGTTCCCGGCCAAGGTCACGGCCTGGCCGGGAGCACTGCTGCGGTTGCTCTGTTAGCTGATGTCGTGTCGGATTAAACTGATTCCCCGTGCTGAAGCACGGGGCTATTTAAAATTAAAACAGATCAATAGCCCCGCCATTCATGGCGGGGTTCCAGGCCTGATGTCAAGGGTCCCCACGTCCTCGCACACAACACCGAATACCGTCGATTTCAGGGTGAGCGAATTAGTATTGATTTCGCAATTCAAAATCAATACATTTGCGAAGTTGCTGTTTCCATCGATGGGGCATTCAGCACCGGGCAACTGCCACACAATCAACGGCCACCCGAAAGTCAGCAAGCGGCGCCGAGAAATCGTATGTCGGCGGTTAGAAATGGCATAGCGGCGGTTCGCCCACTCCGAGAGAGTAGCTGTGTTTGACCCCAAGACTAGGTCCAGCGGTCACTGCCGCTCCAGGGAATATGAATCTTGAAGTAACAAGTCCGCCTACACCGGAAATATCGTGTGCAAACTGCCAGGCCTGCTGCTGCCGTCTTGAAGTTATCATTCTCACTGACACAGGAGTTCCTGAGGAACACATAGAAAGGGACTCATTGGGTCGTGAAGTGATGGCGCGTTTGGATGATGGTTGGTGTTCAGCCTTGGATCGCGAAACGTTGATGTGTACCATCTACGAAAACCGCCCTTGGGTTTGCCGGGAATTTGAAATGGGTTCGCATGAGTGCATAACCGAACGCACAGATAACTATGTAAAGGCTCCATAGCCCGTGCTTGAATTCGACACACGATGTACCATTGAGACAGCCCGGTTGCGCTGCCCTCTGTGTGCAGACCCAGGAGGCAGTAGCTATTTTCACAGTGGCCGGCGTCGCGATTATCATAGGTGCCCGCGCTGCCATCTGATCCATGTCCCGCCCTCGCAACATCTTCCCCTTGAGGCGGAGCGGGCCGAATATGACAAACACCAGAACTCACCGGAAGATGCCGGCTACCGCGAATTTCTCAGCCGGCTATTCACTCCGCTCAATACCCGGCTCAGCCCGTGCAGCCATGGCCTGGACTTCGGTTCCGGCCCGGGCCCCACACTTTCAGTAATGTTCGAGGAAGCAGGCCACCAGATGAACCTGTTTGACCCCTGCTATGCCCCGGCAACAGATGCTCTCACCGCACAATACGATTTTATCACCGCCAGCGAGGTGGTTGAGCATCTCCATAATCCGGCCACAGAGCTTGCGCTCATCTGGTCTATCCTGAAGCCCGGTGGCTGGCTGGGCATCATGACCAAGCTGGCCTTGGACCGCGCCGCTTTTTCCCGCTGGCATTACAAAGATGACCCCACCCATGTCTGCTTTTTTTCAAGCAAAACAATGGACTGGCTGGCCAGGCAGTGGCAGGCAGAGTTCCTGAAGTTCGGGAAGGATGTTCTTCTTTTTCAAAAACCATCATAATTCATGCATGAGTGTCCTGTTAAAAGCAGAACAAGGTTGAGAGAAGTTATTAGAAAACGAGAGCCCGGCGCTCTCTCAGCTAACACCAGGACTTGTTTTCTGGTTGAGGATGTGGTGGTTAGTCCCTCCCTTTGGCCAAAGGGAGGACAGGACGGATTCGTTTGCAATGGCAATATGCGTGACCTCAAATCCTCCCTGTCCCTCCTTTACGAAAGGAGGGGACTGTCGCATAACAGACTCTATGAAACCTACGAAATCATGAACCGGACACTCATGAATTTATGCATGAGATCGCATAACAAATCACTCGACCGAATCCGCGAGCACGGGCAGTTTCTTGATGTAGATTCAGGTACTTGCCACGCTCGAAGCAAAGTGCACAATCCACGGCGGTCGGATTACCTCGACCGTTGTTAACGTGCGAGATTCTGGCATTCACAATAGTAAGGAGGAAAGCATGGCAACAAAATCAACCGGATGCATGGTCACCCTGGCCGTCGTCGGCGTTGTGGCGATCGCCGGGGTTGTTGGGGTTTCATGGTTTTTCAAGAAAGCCGCCAATGTCGTTGAAGACATCGCTACCGGCGTGGGCGTTTCAGAGGAAGTTCAGGAAGACATTGCTTCGCTGAACGATGACTACGAGTTCGACCGCCCCGAAGACAACCGCATTTCAGAGGGCAGGCTGCGAACCTACATTTCAATCAAAGAAGGAATCGCCGGCAGGATTGAGCAGTACAAGCAGCGATTTGAAGAAATCGAGCAGCGCACCAAAGATGGCTCCGGTTGGGACGAAGTTGCCGATGCCTACAAAGCCCTGGGCGACATCCGCACCGACTTTTTGAAATCCCTGCGCAACCACAAGATGTCACCCAAGGAATATGGTTTTCTCACCGAGCAGGTTTACCAGACTTATTTCGTTTCCGCCGCGACCCAGGCTGCTGACCAGTATTCCAGCGCGATCTCAAGCGCCAAACCACAAGTCGCCGCCCAGATGGAGCAATTGAAGGCGCAGCTGCAGAATCAGGCGCTGAGTGATGAACAGCGCAAGAGCCTGAAGCAAGGCATCGAGAACTACAAAGCCGCCATGCAGCAGGCGCAACAGGGCGTCGCTGAGATGCAGCAGAAGTATGAAGATCTACCGCAGGAAAACCGCGAGCTGCTCGACAAATACCGCGACCAGCTCGAAGTGCTGAAGACCGCAGGTTGGGAGTTTTGGGGTTTGGTTCTGTCGGGTGGTGGCCAGTAGTTGGTTGTCTTTGGTCAGACTAGGATTGTTTTGGTAAATAGCAACTCAAGTTCTGCCAGTTGCTGACACAATGTTTTCTTATCGTCTTTCGCTTTGCTCTCGAATTTCAGTTGTCGCAGAGCCGAATCCCCCTGTCCCCCTTTGGCCAAAGGGGGGACTTTTGTCGTGGCAAAGGTGAGTTTAAGACCGGTATTGTGAAGTCTGCGCTGACATCAAAAAATCCGTGTCAATCGGTGTGATCCGTGGTTCTTCTTTTTGGTTCCGGCCTTGCCGGGTTAGGTGTCTCTACAATTGAACATCCTTATCATTGAACCTTATTTTACTGGCTCGCATCGTGCCTGGGCGCAGGGCTACCAACGCCACAGCCAGCACGATGTTGAGATACTCAGCCTGCCCGGCAATTTCTGGAAATGGCGCATGCACGGCGGTGCCGTCACCCTGGCTCGGCAGTTTCTTGAACAGGCGAAACCACCAGACTTGATTTTAGCCACCGACATGCTGGATCTGACCACTTTCCTGGCCTTGACTCGACCCGCGAGCAACGGCATCCCGGTGGCCGTCTACTTTCACGAGAATCAATTGGCCTACCCGTGGTCGCCAGACGACCGCGATGTGCAAAAAAACCGCGATAAACATTATGGCTTTCTCAACTACACGACAGCTTTGAGCGCGGATGCGGTTTTCTTTAACTCCGAGTACAACCGGCAGAGCTTTCTCTCGGAGTTGGAAAAGTTGCTCAAGCATTTCCCGGATTTCCGCGAACTGCAAACCATCGAAGCCATTCGGGAGCGGAGCCAGGTTTTGCACCTGGGACTCGACCTGGCGAGGTTTAACCAGCACAGGCCTGCGGATTCCGTCCCTAAGAAAGAAGCTCCGCTCATCCTGTGGAACCACCGGTGGGAACTTGACAAGAATCCGGTGGGATTCTTCAAGGCGCTTTACCATTTGCAGGATGCCGGATTGTCATTTGAAGTCGCTGTGCTTGGAGAGTGTTTCAGTCAGCAGCCACAGGCGTTTCTGGAAGCAAGAAAGCAGCTCGGCGAGCGCATCGTGCAATTTGGCTATTGCGATTCCTTCGATGAGTACGCGAGCTGGCTCTGGCGCGCGGATCTGCTTCCCGTGACTTCTAATCAGGACTTTTTTGGCGGCAGCGTGGTTGAAGCCGGTTATTGTGACTGCCGGCCCATTCTGCCAAGACGGCTGGCATATCCGGAATTGCTGCCGGAAGCTCTGCATGACGAAGTGTTCTATGAGACCGCCACCGAGCTGCAATCCAGATTGAGTGCGAGTTGCAACAATCCAAGTCCGCTAACGGGACTACGTTCGCATTTGAAACAATTCGACTGGAGCGGGTTGGCGATGGAATACGATGACCGATTTGAAGAGGTTCGGCTCAGCGGCCGATTCTAGTCAAATGAGATTTCGCACCTCGTAACTTGGAGCAATTAACCTGAAAGGATATCCTTTGATGAAGAATCTAAGAATGATGGTTTTCAGTCTTTGTCTAGCAGCCAGCTTTGCAAGCGTCCAGCGTGGTGGCCTGGCGCAAGAGATTCACCCGTCGGGTGGCCCGTCCGCTGACCATTCGGTTGTCGCCACGTTTTCCATTGTGGCTGCTGATCCGGGTGCTGGAGAAGTGGGTGTCGCTGTGGCATCGCGCTTCTTTACGGTTGGAAATGTCGTGCCGTGGGCAGAGGCCGGAGTGGGCGCGGTCGCCACGCAGTCATTCGCCAACACCAGCTTTGGTTGGCGTGGTCTCGACTTGCTGGACCAGGGCCTCACTCCGCAGGAAGTCCAGACTGTCTTGTTGCGTGACGACGAGAATCCGACCCGCAGACAATTCGCCGTGGTGTCGGCTGACGGCGAGGCCGTCAGCTACACGGGAGAAAACTGCATCGCCTGGGCTGGTGGTCGGCAGGGGCCCAATTACGCGGTGCAGGGCAATATTCTCGCCGGCGAGGCGGTAGTCGCGGGAATGGAAAAGGCATTCCTCGAAACTGAGGGAACTCTTGCCGACCGCCTTTATGCGGCGCTGCTAGCCGGGGATGCCAATGGTGGTGATTCTCGCGGAAAACAGTCCGCGGCGTTGCTGGTGGTGAAAGAGGGTGCCGGCTACGGCGGCTACACTGACCGCGCCATTGACATCCGCGTAGATGACCATGCCGAACCGTTTCAGGAACTCGGGCGCATCCTGAAGATTGCGCAAATGAACTACGCCTGGAACCAGGGCTGGACACTATTCACGCAAGACCAACCGAAACAGGCCTTGCCACATCAGGAGCGCGCGGCCAAACTGGCGCCGGACAACGGTGAGGTGTTCTACGATCTCGCTGTCATCCGGCTGGCCGCCGGCCAGGAGGACGCGGCGCTGGAGGCTCTGGAACGGGCCATTTCTCTGAACCCAAAACTGAAAAAGCAGGCTGGCCTGGATGAGGATCTGTCAACGCTGCGCGACAACGTTCGGTTCAAGAGCGCCTTAGAGTAGCTGAGTCACACCCTGCGTGGCATGGCTTGGGATAGCGGGAGTGGCCGTCAAACTTCTCCTTTGTTTTTATAACGCGTTTCTTTATCTTCACCAGAATTTGAAAATGGACTCGTCCAGGATATCCGCATGAAGTTCTTGTTTCTGCTTATTTCGTTGGTCTGGCCGGCCACTGAGGCGCCGAATGAGATTCTGATTCTTCCAACCTTGCACAAATTGCATCACGAGGTCTCGAGCTATTCGTTTGAAGCACTGGCCACGACGCTGGCGGCTTTGAAGCTGGACATTCTCGTGGTGGAGTTGACGGATGCCGATTTGAAGTCGCGAAAGAAGCAGCGGATGAAGGTTGAGTACAACGAAGTGGTGTTTGACTTCTCGCGGACAGCAACAGCATTCCGATGGTGGCGATGGAGCCGCGAGAGCCTAAATATTCACGACTTGTAAGTATGATGAGGGAGAACAGCAAGAAGATCCGTTCCGAGCAGCCGCATGCGGTTGCAGCATTTGACAAGTTTCTGGTTCTGTTCTACGTGCGTTTTTCTGACCAGACCCTGTCGTCTGTGGCGGATTTGGCGACACCGGCCTTTGATGACATGGTTCGGCTGAAGCACGACTTTCAAATTGAAGTGTTTGGCGATGCTGAAAAGCAAGCCTGGAATGGCTGGAATGACCATTTTCTGCAAACCATCGCAGAAGTTAATCGACAGAACCATGGCAAACGGATTGTGGTAGTGGTCGGAGCGGAACACCACTACTGGCTGAAACAAGCGCTGCTGAATGATGCCGCGCTCAACTGGACGGCACTACCCAACTGAAGTTTCAGAAGAAACTAATATCTTGGCGAAGAGCACAAAGACGTCTCGAAGAAATTCATCCCGACCGGAGTTGAAGGACCCCGGGTTTGGTACTAGGGTCGCTGAGCGCGGGCTCTGCCGACTCCTCAACCGCGACGGCAGCTTCAACGTCCGGAAGACAGGTCTTGGCTTCTGGGAGTCTCTGCATCCCTACAACACATTGCTGACAATGCCCTGGTGGCGTTTTTATCTTGTCGTGCTTGGGTCCTTAATGCTTGTAAATATGCTGTTTGGCTTGGTCTATCTTTCCTTTGGCCCGAGGGCAATTTCCGGGATGTCGATGCATGGTTTCTGGCCCAGGTTTTGGGATGCCTTCTTTTTCAGCGTACAGACGTTCACCTCCGTTGGCTACGGCCATCTGGCGCCCCAGGGATTTGGGCCCAATATGATTGCGACATTCAACGCGTTTGTTGGGTTGATGGCATTTGCGTTGTCCACCGGATTGTTGTTCGCACGGTTCGCGCGCCCGACCGCAAAGATTGTTTTCAGTGATGTCGCAATCGTGGCGCCCTATCGCGAAACCAGCGGATTGGAATTTCGGTGTGCAAATGCAAGAAGAACGCAACTGGTGGACATTGAGGTTAGATTACTATTCACGGAAGTGCGGGGAACAGGGGCATCTCGCAAACGTGTTTTTGCTGAACTGGCCTTGGAACGCAACAAAGTTAACCTTTTGGCGCTGCAGTGGATTGTGGTGCATCCGATTGATGAATCAAGCCCGCTGTGGCAGAAGTCATCGACGGATTTGAAAGAAAGTGACGCCGAGGTGATGGTCATGTTGACAGCGTTCGACGAGATTTTTGCACAAACCGTACATGCCCGGACGTCTTACAAGGCCAATGAAATTCGATGGGGGGCGCGTTTTACAGACATTCTAGGCCACTCGGAAGGGCGAATGACAATTGATTTGAGCGGTATTGATGAATTTGAAAAAGTTGAACTTGTTTAAGAAGCAAACCCACAACCAAACACGGAGAGACAATGGCAGACAACATTGAAGATGTCAGCATAACCTATGAAGAAGACGGTGTCGAAATCGTCAAGGAACTGGACAAACGAGTGCTTTCCAAGGGGGCATGGGCAACGGTGGTGTTCAAGTACCAGGATTGGGACCGGGCAAAAGAAGTTTATTCAGATGACAAGTACACCATCCGCCGCTACCGCAAAATGAGTGGCGACTATCGCCAGCAAAGTAAATTCAATATTTCAAGTAAAAAGCAGGCGATGAAACTGGTCGAGATTCTTCAGGAGTGGGCGCAGGATTAGCGTAGCCAGCCTGCGCTAAGATGAAAACGTTTGCCTGCGTGATTGGCTGTAATCGACGCAGGCAAATCTGGCCGCCTTGTTGCTCGCCTGTCCAACCTCTTGGCGGCAGGCGGGGAATTCCAGGTCAGAAATTGACGTTATATAGAACGCAAACCCAATCTTCTCTTACCTGAGCAACTAGCCAGGCCGTGCGATGTTTCTGATGAGCCAACTTCAGACCCTCAAACGACGGGCGGAACAAGCGACACCCGCTGCGGAGAAGTCCGTGTTCAGCCGTTCGCTGAGCCGCCTGCTACAGAGCGGAATTCTGGATCGAGTCATTGCAGCAGGTAGCCCAATGCCATCATTTGAGCTGCTCGACTGCCGGCAACGCTCGGTATCATCAGATTCGCTCCTGGGGAACGGACCGCTGGTTATCACATTTTATCGCGGCAAGTGGTGACCGTTCTGTAATCTTGAGCTGGTAGCTCTCAGGAGAATCAGGTCCGAGTTTCAAAAGCTTGGAGCCGAGATCATCGCAATCTCACCGCAAAGACCCGATTTCAATCGTGCAATCGCAGAACAACGCAAGCTCCAGTTTGTTCTGCTCAGCGATCCGGGAAATCGGGTGGCCGGTCAGTTTGGTGTGAGATACAACGTCGATGCCGACTTGCGTGCGCTTTACCTGAGCCACAATGTCGATCTCGCGGAGTACAACGGCGATGATTCTTGGACGCTGCCTATGCCGACGCGAGTCATCGTTGACGCCAAAGGCACCATCTGCCACATTCGCATGAATCCTGACTACCGCGACCGTGTTGACCCTGCGGATACTTTGGCTGAGGCCCGAAAAATTCTGACAGCGGAGATTTCATGAAAGTGACCAGGGTTTATTCTGACGCCAGCGGCGAATCTCATTTTCTGGATAAGGAGATTGCATTGCACGACGCCGGGCAAATAGGACGGCTCTCTGACCTCCAGCCCGCTGCTGGAATCATTTTCAGGAAGAATGATGCTACCTACGACTACGATTGGCACAATGCTCCCCAAAAACAATACATCATCATGCTTGATGGCGAAATCGAGATCGAGGTAAGCTCCGGAAAGAAGAGAACCTTCCGCGGCGGGGATATCCTGTTGGTCGAAGATGTGTCCGGCAAAGGGCATCGCACCCGGACAGTTAACAACCAGCCGCGCCGGTCGATTTTCGTCACCATTCCATAGTCTACAAGACCGTTTCGCGGACGGTAGACATCGCCTGATCCGCTCCCGCCAGCCAGGCAATTTGTCCAAGAATTCCATCGCACTTATCCGTCGGCATATTGCCGAGCCACTTCCTAAACTCCGCACGGGGATGCGAGCGTCTTGTCGGGATTCTTTGAATCACGGCTGTTAGTTTCGCATTCCGAACGTCTCTATCCACAAGAATATCATCAAGTTCTCCCCGGAGTCTGCCGCTAACTATCTCAGGATATGGCAGCACGCCTTACCTACAACATGAACACGCACCCTGTGAAAGGCGATGAAGAATGGCATCAAAAAAGACTATCGTGCAGCAAATCGAACACTCTATCCAGGACGAGCACGGCGCTTGGTCGATTGGCGTGACTCCAGATCCGGCGGCACGCAAAGCTGGACTGGGAAACCCTCTGAGCTGGTTGCAGTGGCAGGCTGATTCTGAAGATGCCGCCAGCGACATTCTGAATGACCTGGTTCAGAGCGGAGTGAACAGGTCGGGCCCTGCAGGGCAGACCGGGACATTTGTTTACATCTTCCGAAGCGCCTGACCTCAATTGCTCGAAACAACTTGAGTTTGCGGTTGATCTTCCGTATATAGCCTGCCATGGCCGGCTATTCAAAACGGACGCTCGTCGAGAGGCTTGGGGTCAAACCTGGGTTCCGTATCTACCTCGACAACTCGCCCACCGATTACTCTCAAACCATCGGGAATATGCCCGAGAATATCCTGCTCAAGACCACCCTTGCCGGTGAATTTGACTTCATCCAGGTTTTTAGCAAGAGCCGGTCTGGACTTAAGAAACGCTTTCCAACGCTACGCGAACGACTGCAGCAAAACGGCATGCTCTGGGTCTCCTGGCCCAAGAAGGCATCAAAGGTGACAACCGACCTGGATGAGAATGTTGTGAGAGAAATCGGCTTGAACCACAAGATGGTCGATGTTAAGGTTTGCGCCGTGGACGAGATCTGGTCGGGCTTGAAGTTTGTCATCAGGCTAAAAGATCGCAAATGAGATTCCGCCGGCGCAGCCAGGAGTTGCTGATCCTTGAGATGGAAGAGGTCGGAAGCGTCCGCTTTGTTCGCAGCAAGATAGCTCGCAATCTCAACATTCGCATCACAACCGCTGGCGGCGTGCGGGTTTCGGTGCCGCGCTTGATGAGTTTAGCACAAGCGCAGCAAATTGTCCGTGACAAGCAAAAGTGGATCGTCAAGCATTTGCGCAAACTGCAGGAGTACGAAAAATCCGCGCATCTGTACGATGGCAGCCGCGAGCTGAGAACACGCGGACACCGCTTTCAAGTCAAGGCCGAGGATCGTGAGGATATCGTCTCGTGGACATCAGACGGGCTGGTCTCGGTTCATTATCCTCTGGCGCTGGATCTGCTTTCATTGGAAGTTCAGACAGCCCTGCGATACATTCTGGTTGAGGTTTGCAGAGCAGAAGCCAAGGCTTATCTGCCCGGCAGGCTGGCTGAGCTGTCGGCGCAATTCGGCTTCTCCTGCAAGCGCGTTTTCATCAAGAACCACAAGGCACGATGGGGGAGTTGTTCGTCGGTGAATAACATCAATCTCAGTCTGCACCTGATGAGATTGCCGGATGAGATCATTGACTACGTGATTTTGCACGAGTTGGTACATACCGAAATCAAGAATCACAGTCATCTTTTCTGGTCACGCTTGGCTCAGATCTGTCCTGATGTGGACAAACTCAGAAAAATGCTGCGGCAGTTAGAGCGTGATTTGCCGCGGTAGACCGCAACTATCTTGCGAAATGCGAACCATGCCCCACTGTTTCCTCCATTAAACTCCCAATTGCTGCAATATTGTTATTGTAAAGTTCAGTATCTAAGTTATATTTAATCATTCAATTAGCGCCTATTCACCTGTTGGCTGTTTGTGGATAAGTTGCTCTTTCCGACGACAGTCACCACCAGCACTTTCCTCACTTGACCGCACCTGTGCACGACCCTTCACCTGGCGCAAACATGTTTCAAAAGGTTGTTTTTGCAATGTCTAGTGTCTGTGGATAACCTGTTGATAAGATGTTGATTGTTGCAAGAGTGCCTGAATTTCGTAACATTTTTTCTAACCACTAAACTCAAGGGACCTTTGTGTACGAGCTTATGAAATCGAAGACTATCAAGAATATCGTAGTGATTGATGATGAATTGAGTGTCGGAAATCTCATCAAGCGGTTTGTGGAAAAGGATGGCCACAGCGCAATTGTCTGTACTTCGAGTCTGGAGGCACTGGTCGCAGCCCGATCGACCCGACCGGCGTTGATTATCTCAGATGTAAACCTGCAGGGTTACGACAATGGCATTGATCTCTGCATCAAGATCCAGGAGACGACCGAGGAGTCCATACCGGTTATCATCATCAGTGGCCAGGCGGACAACGAAGAACGCGCACGCAAAAAGGGCTTTGAGTTTCTTGCCAAACCTCTGAAAAAGTTGAAGCTCATGCCGGTCGTGGAATCCTATTTGAATTAGACATTGGGTTGAGATGCGGGGCATCTGGCTGTAGCCGGTTTTGAGTCAGACGCGGCTCGTGGGCAACGAAGAAACAGCAGCAATTAGTCTCTCAGGCGAGCGAGCAGCCGTTCAGCCTTGTGCAAATCGAGTTGTGCGATGTCATCGATGCCGGCGCACAGTTCGGCGAGAATCTCATCCTGAATCAATCCTTTGGCCAGGGCCAGCGAGTAGGGCACTCTGTGGAATGAGACCATTGAATACTTCGGAATAAATACCTCCGGGAAACGGTCTTCCAGCGCAAATTCTACTTGCTTGCGCAGGCCGAATTTCGGATCTGCGACGTGGTCACGCATTTCCAGATAGTTGGCCAGTGACAGATCGGCAATTGCGTTAGCGTTGCTTTTGCGGCGGTTGCTCACTTCGGCAAAAACTTTCCCCCAATCCTGCCCAAATTCTTCCAGACAATCGTTCAGAACTGAGCAGTCTTCGAAGCCGCAGTTCATCCCTTGTCCGAAAAACGGCACAATGGCATGGGCCGCGTCGCCCAGCAAGCAGGCCTTGTCTTCCAAATGCCACGGCGTGCAACGGATGGTCGCGAGCTTGCCCGTTGGGTTGGCAAAGAAATCATGCGCCAGCGCCGGAATCAGGGGAAAGGCATCCGGGAATTGCTGTTCGAAAAATTGGGCTACCGCCTGCTCGCTATCGAGCGTGGCGAAACTGAGCTCACCAGCCAGCGGGAAGAAGAGAGTGCAGGTAAAGCTGCCGTCGAGATTGGGGAGCGCGATAAGCATGTATTTGCCGCGGGGCCAAATGTGTAGCGCGTCTTTTGCCAGTTGGAACGAGCCTCGCGGGCCCGGGGGAATCGTGAGTTCTTTGTAGCCGTGCTCCAGGTCATCTTTCGAGTAAGAGAATTCTTCGGTCCGTGCCAAGGCCTCACGGATTGCCGAGGCAGAGCCATCGGCGCCAAGGATGGTTTCTGCTCGTTCCAGGTGTTCCTGGTCCGTGACTTCATCCCGCAGCGTCAGTTCGCGGGCACCTGGATCAAATGCACTGCAGCGCAGGTTGAACTTAATCTCGACGCCGGCATTCTGTTCCGCTTCATCCATGAGGATTTTATTAAGCTCGGCACGTGAAATCGAGTTAATAACCTCGGATTCATCCTTGCCGTAGGGCACAAACGTTTGCTCACCGGCTAGCGAATGCAGCATTCGGCCCTTCATCGGTAGGCCGCGCTGCAGGATACGTTGGCTCAGCCCCACCTGCTGCAGAGCGTGAATGCCTCGCCGGGAGAGAGCGAGGTTGATCGAGCGGCCAGCACTGATCTCGACCTTGCGCATGTCGGGACGACGTTCGATCAGTCTGACCTTGTGGCCGTGTTTCGACAGAACAATGGCAGCGAGTGAGCCGACCAGGCCGGCGCCAATTATTGTGACTTGTTTTGGCATTTCTCTCCGAGCGTCAGGTTTGCCAGCACGATTGTGGTCCGGTGCAGTGCAACAACCAGAATCGTCTCACTAGAATTGGTCCAGTTGGTCGGTGGCAATCCCCATCTCGACCTTCATAACCGGGATTTCGTCATCAACGCGGTAGATTGTGGTGTCATCGTCGGTGATAAGCGCCTCTTGCAGCGGAGCATCGACGACTTTGCCGTCCTTGTATTTCACGGACTGCGCCGCAATTTGGCGGTTGACCGTTTCCATGCGTTCAGGGTCGAGGACCTGGAGACTTTTGCGAGTTTCCGGGCAGCAGAGGATTTCAAGAAATTCTTTGTCGATGGTCATAAATGCTCCCAAGATTTTTGAAATTACGCCATATGGTGGGCGTCATCGAGATATTGTACGAAGTTGTATGCATCCGAGAATGTGTTGTAAAAGGGGGCCGGCGCCACGCGAATGACATCCGGCTCACGCCAGTCGCAGATAACGTTATTCTGCTTGAGCTGCCCGTGGAGTTGTTTACCATTCTTGACGCGAAGCGAAAGCTGGCAACCACGCTGTTCAGGAACGTCTGGCGTCAAAATTGTGATGTAGTCGAAGCACTTCTGTTGCAGAAGCGATTCCAGGTAGCCGGTGAGACGCCGGCTTTTTGCCACAAGAGCCGGCATCCCGGCCTCGTCGAACATGGCCATCGATGCGCGCAAAGCGGCCAACGGCAGGATCGCCGGATTGCTAACCTGCCAGCCTTCCGCACCAGGGATGGGTGTGAATTCCGGGCCCATCAGAAAGCGGGTTTGTTTGTCGTGGCCCCACCAGCCGGCAAAGCGTGGCAGAGCAGGGGTTCGTGCATGCCGTTCGTGCACAAATGCGCCGGCTGTGCAACCTGGGCCGCCGTTTAGATATTTGTAGGAACACCAGACGGCAAAGTCAACCTGCCAGTCGTGCAGATGCAACGCTACGTTGCCGGCAGCATGGGCGAGATCAAAACCAACCACGCATCCCGACGCGCGAGCGGCTGTTGTAATTCTTTCCAATTCAAAGGCTTGTCCGCTGTAGTAGTTCACGCCTCCCAGCAGCATAAGCGCGATTTGATTGCCCTGTTCTGTCAAAACGGTCTCAATATCTTCGGTGCGGACAGAGCTTTCTCCATCTTTGGGAGAAAGTTCAACCAGTGAATGCTGCGGGTCAAAACCATGATACTCGAGTTGCGATTTTACCGCGTACTGGTCAGACGGAAAGGCGCCTGCCTCAACAAGAATCTTGTGTCTGTTCGCAGTCGGACGATAAAAGGAAACCATCAGAAGGTGCAGATTCACGGTCAGCGTGTTCATCACCACAACCTCAGTCGGCTTGGCGCCCACCAGCCGGGCCGTTTGCTCTGCAAGAACTTCATGGTAGGACAACCAGGGGGTGCGAGCTTCAAAGTGGCCTTCAACACCCAGGCGAGCCCAGTCTTCAAGCTCGCGCTGTACATAGTCCGCGGTGGACTTTGGCTGCAAGCCCAATGAATTGCCGCACAAATAAATGCACGGCTGTCCGTTCCGCTCCGCAGGGAGATGAAATTGCTCGCGGTGTTTCGAAAGCAGATCGTCGCGGTCGAGCTGGGTCGCCTGAGATTTTTCGGTTGAGAAGTCAGACATGGTTCACACAGTTCATCGTCGAATTCAGAAGCGACCAATATAAGGAATTGCCGTCACGAAAACAAGATTCAGCCGCTTTTTAGGGGTACAATTCATACAGCAGAGGACGACTTGGCGCTGCATCAGCGACAAACGATGGAATCTGTAAATCCAAGAGATAAAAGCCGTCTGCAATGCTATCTGCGACAAAGATCATTTCCGTGATGGTTTTCATAGAGTGGTCGCCTGCCTCGACCTGGTTTGAACCCTGGGGCACGTTCCAAAAGAGATGATGTGTGGTCATCTTGCCATCGTCAAGCGTCCGGTCAACGGAAGGCACGTCAACCAGGAGATGTTGCACACCAAGTTCACAAATCAGCGCCATTGCCGCTGTCGTGAAGTAGGGTGGAGGCGGTTCTGCATAACTCCTCTCCTTCTTCGCGGCGTCATTGGGCGAAGTTCTCACGATAAGCGCCTCAAGAAAATTACGGTCGGCTCCTGCAATTGCTTCCGCAAGTGCAGCACGACTCATCAAGATGTCACCATTTTTTGCCTTGGGTGCGCAACTCTCGTGCACTTCCGAGTGCGGTTGCGGCGCAATGGTGAGCAGCGTTGCGGCCAGAAGATTCTGCCTGAGCACGCTTGTAACATGGAGGCGCTCCAACGCCAGATGGCCGACGCATTCCGTGTGCGTGCCGTTGCAGTGCGGCACCAGACGATATTCTTCGAAATTGCAACTGCCGCCGCGCCGTGTGTCGCCGACAAAACTGCCCGCCTCGTAAGCTTTCGCCGAGGCAGCAGCGACGCCGTAGGTGTTTGGCTGCGGCCCGTTGAATTGCATTGGCACGGAAATGTCCAGCGGCGCGGCAGGCTCGAATGAGTATTGCCTGCCGTTTATCTTGACGCTGAATTCTTTCATTGGAATTGCTCCTTGGGCAGATTGAGCCACGCCAGCGCTGAACCGTGCAGCAGCCACTCTCGCGTACTGGTACTGAGCTCAGCCATTGCCTCAATCATTTTGCCTGGTTTCAGTTCTCCAAGCGGGAAGGGATAATCGCTTCCCAGAGCGATTTTGTCGGCGCCGATCAGCTCGATTAAGTAATTGAGCATGGCAGGCTCGTGCACCAGAGAATCCAGGTAGAAGCGCCCGAGATAATCGCGCGGGTTGACCGGGTTATCAACGGCGCACAAATCCGGCCTGACATTGAAGCCGTGTTCCACGCGCCCGATTGTGGCCGGAAAGGAGCCGCCGCCGTGCGCAAAGGCGACTCGCAGACGCGGCAGGCGTTCGAAAATACCGCCGAAGATCATGGAGCAGATCGCCAGGCTGGTTTCGGCGGGCATGCCAACCAGCCAGGGCAGCCAATACTTTGCCATATTCTCTTTGCCCATCATATCCCACGGATGCACAAAAACGGCGGCGCCGAGTTCCTGCGCACATTCGAAAACCGGGAAAAGCTCCGGTTCATTGAGATTCCAGTCGTTGACGTGTGAGCCGATTTGTACGCCCGCCAGGCCAAGCTCGCTAACGCATCGTTCCAGTTCTTTGACCGCCAGCTCGGGCGATTGCATGGGCACCGTGCCCAGTCCGATGAAGCGTTTCGGGTAGTCCGCCACCACGTCGGCGATGTGGTCGTTGAGCAGGCGTGAAAGGTCCAGCGCGTCTGCAGCCTTCGCCCAGTAGCTGAACATGACCGGCACCGTGGACAGAACCTGCACTTGCACGGCGTTGCTGTCGCATTCTTGCATGCGTGTGGCCGGGTTCCAGCAATTGTCCTGGACTTCACGGAAGAATTTTCCGTCCATCATCATTTTGGCGCAACAGGGCTTGTGGTGGTCCAGGCTGATGAAACCGCCATAGCCGTAGCGCTCGCGCAGGTCGGGCCAGGTCTCGGGTAGAATGTGGGTGTGGATGTCGATTTTCAGCAAGGAAAACTCCTACGATTTCAGGGCTCGGCGACCAAGCGTCGGACCGACCAAATTACTTGTTGCCCGGCGGCTGCATAACGCTGCCACAATTGTCGCAAGTACGTCGAGCTTCAGAACTGTGAAACCCTTCCATGACCCCGCGCAGTTTATCGACAATATCCGATGGTTTATCCAAATGAAAATATTCGTCGTAGAGTCTTTCTCCACACGATTCACAGAACCAGATGCAGCCGTCCTGCTCGTTGGCGCTGCGGGTGCGTTCGATGACCAGACCCACGGTGTTTGCCTGTCGTTGTGGCGAATGCGGCACTTTCGGTGGCAGCAAGAATATCTCGCCCTCCCGAATAGGGATGTCTACCGGCTTGCCATCTTCGATGATTTTCAGGGTCATGTCGCCCTCAAGCTGGTAGAAGAATTCCTCACCTTCATTATAATGGTAATCTTTTCGGGCATTCGGCCCACCGACGACCATCACCACAAAGTCCAGACTTTCGTCGTAAACACATTTGTTGCCCACCGGTGGTTTGAGCAGGTCGCGATGGTCTGCTATCCACTTCTTGAAGTTGAAAGCCGCGAGCTTTGGCATGATGTGTCCTCCTTAGACTTTTGTTAGGGTCACGCTGTCTGGTCCAGCGTGGCTATGCATTTGAGTTCGATCGCGATGGGTGTCGGCAGTGAAGAAATTTCAACCGTTGTCCGGCAAGGTTGATTGTCTTTGAAATACTCGGCATAAACGCGGTTGTAGGCCGCGAAGTCCTGTTTCATGTCTGTGAGGAACACCGTGACGTCCACCAGATTTTCCCAGCTCGAGCCTGCCTCCTCAAGGATCACGCGCACGTTCCGGAAGACCGAGTGGCACTGCGCATCGATGTCGTGACTGAGAGCCGTGCCATCGGCGTCAAGTTTAACGCCGGGGATCTCGTCCGTACCGCTCTGTCTCGGCCCAACGCCGGAAAGAAAGAGCAGATTTCCCACTTTTCTGGCGTGCGGATAAAGGCCCACTGGTGGCGGCGCCTTGTCGGTTGTGATTTTCTCGTTTGCCACTCTGTTCATTTTCTTCCTAGTCTTGGTTCGTCCGCCGACTCTGCAATTGGCCGAATTGCCATCCGGCATGTTGGCTGTTTTACATCAGAACGTCTTCACACAGATATTGCGGGGTTCTGTAAAAAAGCGCAACGCTTCAAACCCGCCTTCTCGGCCAACGCCGGAGTCTTTCATGCCGCCAAAGGGCGTCCGCAAGTCGCGCAGCATCCAACAGTTCACCCAAACGATGCCGGCGTGCAGTTGCGTGGCAAGCCTGTGCGCACGGCTCAGGTTTTCAGTCCAGATGGTTGCGGAAAGACCGTAGCGCGAATCGTTGGCCGAAGCCAGGACTTCATCTTCGGTTTTGAATCGCTGCAACGTCACCACCGGGCCGAAGATTTCTTCCTGGTTGGTGCGGCAATCATTTGACAGACCCTCGATGACCGTGGGCGCAACAAACCATCCACGTTCACATCTCCCCGTCGGCTTTCGTGCTTCGCCACCACACAGGATGTCGCCCCCTTCTGCCCGTGCCAGTTCAAAGTAGGAGAGGATTTTCTCATGATGCGCCGCCGATACCACCGCGCCGAGATCCGTTTGGCCATCCAGGGGGTCACCAACCGTTAGAGCAGATACCTTCTTCACAAAATCCGTCTTGAAGCGCTCGTAGAGCGAGTCCTGCACGAAAATCCGTGAGCCACACAAGCAAATCTGACCCTGATTGCTGAAAGATGAACGTACCGTGGTCTCGAGCATTTCGTCGTAGTTGCAGTCGGCGAAGATGATGTTCGGGTTTTTGCCGCCCATTTCCAGTGACAGTTTCTTGAACTGTGGTGCTGCTACAGTTGCGATTTCCGCTCCCGTGCGAGTGCTGCCTGTAAACGTCACCGCGCGGACCTGCTTGTGCGCCGCAATCGCGGCTCCGACTTTTGGTCCGAGGCCGTGCACGATGTTGATGACGCCGGCGGGCAGGTCAGCGTCAGCACATAGTTCAGCAAGGAGATAGGCAGTCATCGGGGTAACCTCCGATGGCTTTGCGACCACACAGTTGCCGGCAGCAAGCGCCGGCGCAATTTTCCAGGTAAACAAGTATAGCGGCAGATTCCAGGGCGAGATGCAACCGCAAACGCCGAGCGGTTGCCGCAGCGTGTAGTTAAAGCCCTGCTGTTCCATAATGTGAGCTTCACTGGCGAATGTCACCGCTGCCGAGGCAAAGAATTTGAAGTTGGATGCGGCTCTGGGAATGTCCACAGTCGTGGCAAGCTTCAGTGGCTTGCCGTTGTCGATGGTTTCGGCTCGGGCTAAATCTTCCAGGTTAGCTTCAATGGCAGCCGCTACTCGCAACAAAGCTTCGGCGCGTTCTGTGGCGGGAGTTACGGCCCACGATTTGAAAGCGGATTGGGCGGCGTCCACAGCCGCATCGACATCCCGTTCGTCGCTGTCAGGCGTTTCCGAGTAAACATGGCCGGTTGCGGGTTCGAAATTGTCCAGGTAAGCGCCGGCAACAGGGCCGACGAGTTCGCCGCCAATGTAGTTTTGAATTCGCTGCCGGCCGGTCATAGACTCAGGGTTCTTCCGCCATCTACCGGCAGGTTGATGCCGTTGATGTAACTTGCCGCGGGTGAGGCGAGAAAGGCGATGGCGCCAGCCAGTTCTTCGGGTTCGGCAAAGCGACGGGCAGGAATACTCGCTCGCATGTTGTCCGCAATTTCCTCCGCGGACTTGTTATTTCTTTTTGCGATGTTGTCAATGAGGGTGTGCAACCGGCCGGTGTTGGTGGCGCCCGGCAAAACATTGTTGACCGTAATGCCGAACGGCCCCAGCTCGCCAGCCAGGGTTTTTGCCCAGCTCGCCACTGCGCCTCTGATGGTATTGGACACCCCGAGCCCTGCAATCGGCTGTTTCACGGAAGTTGAGATGATGTTGATGACCCGGCCATATCCTGCGCTTTTCATGCCTGGAACCAGGGCTTGCGTTAGAATTTGATTGCACAGCAGATGCTGCGTAAAACCACTCGTGAAGGATTCCGTTGCAGCGTCGAGAGCAGGGCCGGCCGGTGGGCCGCCGGTGTTGTTTACGAGAATGTGGATGGGCGACTTCGTCGCAATGTGGTCGGTGATTTGTTTTTGCAGGTTTTCCGGATCCGAGAAATCCGCGACCAGAAAACAGTGCTTCTGGCCGGCAATTGCCGGCAACTCGGTGCAGGCCTGCTGCAGTGCCGCATGGTTGCGAGCGACCAGGGTGATTTCCGCGCCAAGCCCGGCAAGCTCCTGTGCCGCTGCACGGCCAATGCCCTGCGTGCTGCCGCAGACAATTGCCCGTTTACCTGTCAGTTCAGTTTTCATGTTTGTAGGAGTAGTAGAATCCAAGGGTTTTGCGGATATCTTCGGGCAGCTCCGGCAATTCGGATCTGGGAATGAGAAAGGTCGAAAGATTCGTGAAATCGGAAAAGACCTTGTGGTTCTCCGCTGTTGTTTTCAGGTAGCTGTGCCCCGACGAGCCGCCGGTGCCAATTTTGGTCCCGAGCATGCGCTGTACCATCAAGGCATGTTTGTAGCGCCAAGCCGTGAAATGCTCATCGATTTCGATCAACATGGTCAGCAGTCTGAACGGCAGGTGCAGGATTGGCTCGTCTCGAAATAAGTTGATGAACAACGCCGCCTGGGTCGCGCGGTAAGACAGTCGGCGGAAGCCCTTCGCCACCATCTCGTTGTGCTTTTCTTCATCAAACAGAGCCAGGAAGCTACGTTCAGTCTCCGCCAGTTGGTCGAGTTCCTTGTGCTTGCCATCCTCGGCCAGGCCCTGATTGTTTTCGATAACCTTCCGGTCTTTCGCAAATGCGTTTTCTACCGAGGCTCGATACTGGTCCCAAAAACTGAATCCCTGCAAGTTCAGAAATGGCGTGCGTTCCAACCAGCTTTCGACCAGATCGCAGAGGGATGGTTGCCCTTCTTCGTTTTCGAGAATGGCGCGGTGTTTCTCGCCTAGCCTGCTTTTATAGCCGCTTTTGTCGAATCGTGCGCGCTGCTCCGTTCTCAGTCCGAGTTTGTTCTCGACCTGTCGGAATTGATAACTCTGAAATCCGCTTGCTGGAAACAACAAGTCGCGGAATTCCAGAAAATCCAGCGGGGTCATGGTTTCGACAATCCGGACCTGCTCGATCAGTAGCTTTTGAATTTCCGCCACCCTCTCCAGTCGCGAGACAGCAATGCCAATGTTGGTTTCGTTGACGTAGTCGTTGGAGAAGATGGAGACCACTGAGTTCAACTCATGCAAAATCTGTTTGAACCAAAGCTCATACGCCTGGTGAACAATGATGAATAGAACTTCGTCATGCGCCAGTTTCTGGGTGTATTCTTCACTCTTGGGCTGCTGACAGGAGAGCAATTCATCAAGTTTGAGATAGTCTGAGTAATAAAGTGGCGGGTAACTGTTCTTCATTCATCCTCCTAATTTGACGAATGCTACCCAAATATTCGACGAAAGTCAAGTGTTTTTGGGATTGTGCCGTAGGCTGGAGCCCACCAGGTGGCGAAAGATGTAGGCAAAAAAGAAGACCCGCCGGTTTACCAGCGGGCCGCAAAAAAAGCAGATTTGATGCCAGGCGTACAGTGGCCAGGTTAGTTTCTGTAGAGTTCGTTAACGTTCATCTCGTTTGCGGTAATCGACTGAGTGAACACGGTGAAGTCCTTGCTGGACTCACTCATTTGGCCACTTTCCTGGTCAACAATCTGGACGGTCAGGGAATACGTGCCATTCTTGAAGTGCTCGATGGGGAGTTTGATGCTGTGAGCGGAGGTCTCCCCAGGTTTTGCGTGCTTTCGTTTGAGACGCGCAAACGTGTTGCCTGACTCATCGTTGATGATGAAGTGGGCCTCGTAGTTGCCAGGGGACTTGCCGTCCTCGCCGAATCCCGATAGATTGTAAACCTCAAAATAGACATAGATGTCAGCAAGGCCGTGCGCGAAAGTCCGGACTGCGTTAGGCTCGATATAGCGCTGGTTCTTCACGTACGGTTGGTCCGGCTTGGCCGCGGAGATGTTTTGGCTTAACTGCAAGTCGCTTATTTTTAGCTTGTCTGTCTTGAAATCGCCCGCCACAAACGATCTCTTGATTTTGGTGCTTTTGTGGGTTTCGAGATCCGTCATCGAGGACTCAATTTCGTAGCTGCCGGCATCCATAGTATAGCCAAGCAAAAGGACACGCGCTTTAGTGGTCGCGTGCGTCTGAGCGAAGTTATCGACATCGAACACGTCGTTGGTCTCGTGCTGCTCGAGGACATTGCCATCAGCATCGATGACCTTGAAATCCAGTGCGTAACCGGCCTGGAATTGCTTGCCACTCTTGTAGAACTGCAGGTCGTTGTAGCTGACCTGGAAATAAAACTCGACGTAGGTCTTGGCATCCACGCCCTGGAAGTTGGCGTAATCAATGTAGTATACCGGTCCGCTTCCGCTTGATTCAAAAGGAGTTTCAGGCTGACCGTCGTTTGCCTGAATGTCTGGGAAGTAGAGCAGGGTGGCCGCAAGAAGCCCTAGACCGAGCGAAAATCCGTTTTTCATGACGCCTCCACAATTCATGTGCTGTTCGATGGCCTGTGGATTGTATCGGAGCATATTTCCACATGTTAACAATCCGGCCAGCGATCATCTCGAAGTTATTGTAACATATCGAGCGGTCCCCAGAATACTTTAAGGAAGTGGGATACGAATCAGGTTGCCATCCCGAGGGCGTCTACCTTATGAAGAAAAATTAGGTTGGATGTGGGAATATGTTTCAGTATCTTAATGTTTTACATAAGAAGTACCCTTTCTCGACAGCATACCCGCAACAATCAAAGTCACCATGAACCGTTGCAACCACTCGGAGGAGGTGATGACATCATCAGGATAAGCTATTAGTTGCTTGAGTATTGCTTGGGGAGATGAATCAACAGAATCTTTGTATGTAGCATAAGGAGGGTTTTTATGAAATGGTTAGTGCATTCAGCACGAGAGTCAATTGTATTGTTTTCCATGGTCCTTTTGTTGGGCTTACAGACAACCACGTTTTCACAAACGGGTGGAACCATCACCGGGACAGTCATCACTTCAGACTCTGAAGAGCCGCTTCCCGGCGCCAACGTATCGATCGTTGGAACCATGCGCGGCGCCAGCGCCAACGTTAACGGCGTCTACTTCCTGAACATCGTTTCGGGCACCTACACCATCAGAGCGACGTTTATCGGTTATGCCTCTGTTGAGAAACAGGTCACCGTTGTGGCGGGGGAACAAGTTAAAGCTGACTTCACACTTGCCGAGAGTCCGGTTGAGTTTGGAGAAAGCCTCGTGGTGCTCGGCTCCAGAACGGCCCGTACGGCCGTTGAGACACCCGTGCCGGTGGATGTCATCTCGGCCAGGGCTATCCAGCAGTCAGCGGCGACCGAGGTCAATCAGGCCCTGGCAATGCTCGCACCATCCTTCAACGCCTCACACCAGACCATCTCCGATGGAACTGACCACGTTGACCCGGCCAGTCTCAGAGGGCTCGGACCGGACCAGGTTTTGGTCCTGGTCAATGGCAAACGCCGCCACTCGAGTGCGCTGGTGAACGTGAACGGTACATTTGGCCGCGGCACGGTCGGTGTGGATTTGAATGCCATTCCCAAGTCGGCAATCGAGCGGATTGAAGTCTTGCGTGACGGCGCTTCCGCGCAGTATGGTTCAGACGCCATTGCTGGTGTTATCAACATCGTTTTGAAACAACAGACCAGCAATATTCAGGTCAATTCGACTGCAGGCGTCACCGGCGAGGGTGATGGTGAGCAGGTGGAAGTAGATGCCAACTACGGATTCTCGATTGGCGATCGCGGCTACTTCAACGTCACCGGACAATTCCTGGACCGGAACCGCACCAACCGGTCTGACGAAGACACGCGCGACATGTTTACCGGCATCACCGGATTTGAGGCTACCAATGCCGAGATCGCACGCCGCGGCCTGACCCGCTCCGATTTTTCAATGAAGACCGGTCAGGGCAACGCAATCGTGGGGATGTCATTTTTCAACATGGGTTACCAGTTGACGGACAACGCCGAGTTCTATGCTAGTGGCGGTGCTTCCTTTCGAAATGGCCAGGCCTCAGGTTTTTACCGTCGGCCTTCGCAGGAATCCCAGGTCGTTCCGGAAATCTTCCCTAACGGCTTTCTGCCGGAAATCCATACTGAAATCGTGGATAACTCGGTCATTGCCGGATTGCGCGGTAACAAAAACGGCTGGGATATTGATCTGAGTTTGACCCACGGCAGCAATTCATTTCAGTTCAACATCGAAAACACCAACAATGCTTCGATGGGAACTTCCAGCCCCACTTCTTTTGATGCTGGCAATTTGAGCTTCAGACAGACGACGGGGAATTTGGACATTGTCCGACCAATTGAGTCTGACAGCTTCAACTCGCTCTCGTTGGCGCTTGGTGGTGAATTCAGGATCGAAAATTTCGAGATCGAAGCCGGCGAGGATGCTTCATGGATGCTTGGCAATGGCGGCGACCGGGCGGGAATAGACTTCGACACGACCGCTACCGGTGGTCCAAAGTCGGCGGGCTCGCAGGTGTTCCCGGGTTTCCAGCCTTCAAATGAGGTCAATCGTTTCCGCAACAGCATTAGCGCCTACGCAGGTTTGGAAGCCGAAATCAACGACCAGTTCATGCTTGACATCGGTGGCCGTTTTGAGAATTACAATGATTTTGGCAGCACCGTGACTGGCAAAATTGCTGCTCGTTTCGAGCCGGTCGAGAACTTCGCGCTGCGTGGTGCGGTCAGCTCCGGTTTCAGGGCGCCTTCACTGCACCAGGTGTGGTTCGGCAACGTCAGTACTCAGTTTGTGACTGTCGATGGCGCATTGCAGCCGGCACAAGTGCTAACGGCCAACAACAAAAGTTCCGTGGCCAAAGCCTTCGGTATTCCAGATTTGAAGGAAGAGACCTCGGTCAACATCAGTGCTGGCTTCACTGCGAGGCCACATCCAAAGCTGTCAGTGACGGCGGACATTTACAATATCACGATCGACGACAGAATCGTCTTGACCAGCCGGTTCCGGGACTCGGATCCGAACTTTGCGGCAATTCTTGAGCCTTTCGCAGCGGCTGGAGTCAGCCAGGCCCAGATGTTCTCAAATGTCGTGGACACCAAGACCACTGGTTTGGATATTGTCACGGCCTATTTTACTCCGTTGGGACAAGGCAAACTGGATCTGAGCTTCTCCGCCAATTTCACGGATACTGACGTTGACAAAGTTAACGTGCCGCAAACATCCATCGATGCCTTTGCAGCTGCGAATGGACGCCAGCCTACCGATGAAGAGCGGGCCGGAATCGCGAATACTTTCTTCAACCGCGAAGAATTTAATCGCCTTGAGACAGCTTTGCCGCGTCAAAAGGGCACCCTGTCAGCGCGTTATTCTCAAGGAAGATGGGGAATTGGCGCCCGTGGCTCATACTACGGTGAAGTTCTGTACAAACCGACGAACTCAGCTAATGATGAAGATTTTGGCGCCAAGACTTTGTTCGACCTCGACATTTCCTATGATTTGTTGAATGGCACAACTTTGACGGTCGGTGGCAACAACATCTTCAACACGTTTCCGGATGAACATGAGAAGGACTCCAATATTAGCAACGGTCGATTTCCTTTCAGCCGGCGGGTTACCCAGTTTGGCATGAACGGCGGATTTTACTATGCCAGATTGAGCCTGAATCTCTAGCAGCTAGCGTCATTTATTGATGGTCGTGGTCCTGCGGGTTTAGGACTGCGAAGTCAAGATACTAGAAAGCCCCCGTGGACCTATGGAAAGCGGGGGCTTTTGTATGCCGCCCAAGAGTAGAAATTTCCAGGATAACGGTTTTCAGAAAATGGCGGTTGAGGTGATGAATGCGTTTGGCGCGGGAAACGGCGGCTGCCGTTCTGCTCGAGTGATGAATGGCGGACCAGGGATGAAGCGTCAGGCGCGCAGCCAGTCGCACAACCGGTCGATTGCTGCAAGCAATTGGTTGCAGCTACCGTCAACGCACTCAATGCTAAAATTCTTGTGGGGTGGCAAATCGTAGGACTCCTGCAGCGCCTTCCCGCCGTCGAAATCGACATATGCCATACGAGCTGTCAGTTCTTCCGGCGGCCGGCCGAACACCTCGCCTGGAAGAATCGCAACTCCGGTTTCATCCAGGAGCCGTTTGCAGAGTTCGTTGCTGGTCGTGATGCCTCGCGCCCGCAGACGGTCTTGAAATGGGGTGAAATCCGGGAAAAGATAGAAAGCGCCCTTGGGTTCCTGCAGACTCACGCCGGTGTCGGTCAGTTTTTGGGCAATCGTCTTGCCAAGCGTCCGGAGAATTCGGCGTGAATGGACAAGGTAGCGTTCAATTTCCTCACAGCCTTCGAACGCTCTTATCGCTGCGTATTGGACCGGCGCGCTCGTGGCCGTGTAGGTTTCGCTGGCGACTACGGCCATGGCCTCGTGCAACCAACTCAGGCTGCTCGGAAACACGAAAGTGCCGAGCCGCCAACCGCCGGCGCCACACCACTTGCTCAGGCCGCCACTGATAATTGTGCCCTCGGGGTAGAAGCGGGCAATCGAGACATGCTGCCCTTTGTGGTGCAACTCTCCGTAGATTTCGTCTGACAGTAAAATCACGCGATATCTGCGCGCCACCTGCGCCAGGGCTTTCAGTTCATCCAGCCGGTAGGTGCCGCCGCTGGGATTGTTCGGGTAGTTCAGCACGAAGAGCCGCGGCCGTTCAGGATCGGTTGAGCACAATTTTTCGATCTCACCAGGTGTGAGGCGCCAGCCGTCGCTGGCGTAAGTCGGAAGCCAGCGAATGTGTCGCCCGATGATGTTGGCCTGCGGTGCGTATGAGACCCAGCTTGGCGTCGGAATGACCAGGTCGCCGTAATAGACCAGTTGCAGCAGAAACATAAGCTCTTTCGAACCCGGTCCAATCAGGACGTTGTCGCCACTGTATGCAATACCTTCATGCCGCTGGTGGTAGGCGGCCACTGCCTGGCGCAATGCGGGAAGGCCCTTAACTGGCAGGTAGTCTTTCTGGTGGGCATTGTCCCGCAATGCCTGAACGACGGGCTCTGGAACCGGGAATGGCGATTGTCCGAGTCCAAGCCGGAATACGTGGCGGCCTTCCTCGATCAGTTGTTTGCTGTGTTCATTGATCCAAAGAGTCGCCGATTGTGGCAGGCCGCGGACGTTCAGGTTGAGATTGACATTCGGATTGTGAGCTTTCTTGATCTTCATGCGGCAGGTTCCTATTTGGTTCCGCGATGATAACAAACAGAGTCACGAAATGCAAGGGAAAAGTTGACAGTTTTCTCCCTTGCACTAACCAAATATCTTCCTGCGATCTTCCCGAAAATTTAGTCCGGCAAATCGTTCTGGCTGAAGATCATGGGCTTGCCGATGACAGTGAACTCACCTTCGACCAGCGCTGTTTCGCTAGTTTGATCGTCGCGAATTTTCACCTGCATGGAATAGGCCCCGGTGGGAAAATGATGCAGGGGAAAACGCAGGCTGTGCGCGGCGCTGTCTCCCGGCTTGTCTGTGTCGCGCCGAAGTTTGGCCAGCACCTTACCCTCGCTGTCGATAAAGGTGTACGTCGCGGTGTATGTATGGCTTTGCGCTTCCGGGATATGGCTCAAGTTGTAGATCTCGAAATAGATGAACATGTGCTCCGATGGGTCCAGAGCGAAGGTCTTGGCCGGATTGGGCTGAATGCAGCGTTGATTCTTCACGTAGGCTTCGCCATCTTCACCCTGTGTTATTTTCGAACTGAACTGCAAATCGCTGACACTGAGTTTGGGGCGACAAAAATCGCGCACTTGAAAGGTCTCTTTGAGCAGTGAGATGTCGTGCGTCTCCCGGTCCTCAAGGGAAGCACTTACCGTGTGTTCTCCCTGGGAAAAGGTGAATCCGAACAGGCAAATCCGAGCCTTGTCATTGGCGACCGTTTGCCAGAACGAGTCAAGCTCTATGGCGTCTTGCATGATTTGACTTTCCACGACTCTGCCGTTTTTATCCAGCACTCGCAGAATGAGTTCATATTCCGCGCGGAAGCCCTGTCCGGATTTTACGAATTGCAATCCATCGTACGGGACTTGCACGTAGAACTCGACGTAGGTTCTGTCGCTGTTGCCTTTGAAGCTTGAGTAGTCGATGATGAACTGAGGGCCTTCTCCGGCGGAGACAAACGGTAGCAGCAGTCTTGAGCGCGGCGACGACGCGAAGAGGCTGGAAACTACGAGACCAGTGGCCAGAGCCATAAAAGCAATCCTTGCTTTCATAATTCCTCCTTGAGGTGGTTGATGTGAGTTTGTTAGTTACGTATCAACTGTCGTCGCGCATCTCCTGGCTTTTGTACTACAGTGGCGTTCGTCATGTAGTACTCTCAACTTCTTCCGTTTGACGACTCACCCGCAGTGAATATTCTGCAATATTTCATCCTGCTTCCCGCACGGAAAGCGCCGCATTTTTGCAAGAATGATGCCGCTTGAACGAAAGTGTCATTCAAACAACAATATCTTCCGGGCCAGGGATACAGAATGTGAAGTAAGGCGATAGAAGTAGACACCGCTTGGCAGATTTTGTGGCACAAAATTGGTCAGGTGGTCGCCTTTCGGCATGCTGGCGTTGAGCAACCGGCGCACCCTCTGGCCGCGGACATTGTAGATGTCAAGGTGCACGAGGGCCTGGCGTTCAAGACTGAAGGCAATGGTGATCGTCTTGCCGGCGCTCGCGGTTTTCGAAAATGGATTCGGGAAGCTCTGGCTGAGTTTGAAATCGCTAGGCGTTGGGCCATCGGGCGTTCCGGAAGGCGTCGCCGGATTGTCAAACAGGATGAGCAGATCATCAATCTCGTCGATGCCGGTCATGTCAAGATCGCCGTCCCGATCACGGTCGTGCAGCACCGCACACGAACCAGCCGCGCTCGTAAGCAGTGTTCGCGGGTTGATGAAATTGCCTGAGCCGTCGTTTTCATAGAGCGTCCAGTCGCCCGAGGTAAAGTTACTCGTCACGACCTCGAGGTCGCCGTCGCCATCGATGTCGCCAACGTCAATCGCCAGCGGGAAGGCGCCAACCGGGTAAAGTTCAGCCTGGCCCAAGCCACCAAGTCCATCGCCACGGAGCAACGCAAATTGGTTTTGCTGTGAATTTGCAGAAACGACATCGACGTGGCCGTCCCGGTCCATATCGCCAACGGCCAGCATCCAGCAATCTCCACGCACGGCTGTGCGCGAGGCCGGACTGAGGTCGCCATTGCCATCGGCAAGCAGCACGACCAGCTCGCCGTTGCCCTGGCCTCGTGTGTAACTGCCGACAGCGACATCCAGCAGACCATCTTCGTTGAAGTCGGCAGCGACGGCTGCGGTTTCCCGATCAGTTCCGGTATTTTGGTTGAGACTGGCGGCGAAAGTGCCATCGCCGTTGTTGAGCAGTTTCGAAATATTTCCTGTCTCGCGATTGGCTGTCACAATGTCGGTGGCGCCGTCACCATCCAGGTCTAAAACCACCAGGCCGCGCGTGCCACGACCGACTGGGTAGGTCGTTTGTGACACGAACCGGCCTGAGCCGTCGCCCATGAAAACCGTTACCGAGTTGCCGGTGATGTTGCCGCATGCAAAATCGAGGAAGCCGTCACCGTTGAAGTCCGCACCTTCGTTGGTGCTGGGCAGAGAACCCTCCGGCAGGGCGTAAGTCGTAAACTCCCGGTAGAGTCCCTCGCCATCATTCATGAATACCCGGACGTCGCTGGCGTCCTCATTCGGCACCGTGAAGTCGTGAAATCCGTCGCCGTTCAGGTCACCGGCATACGCGCCGTAAGTCCGGATCGGGCCTTCATTGCCGCGGCGCACGGCAATCGTTGATGATTTTTCAAGGAGCAAAGTGCCGGCCGTGGCAGATGTCCAGAAATTCCAGGCGTAGCCTTTGGCAAGATGGCTGCCATCTGCCGCTGCGATTTCTTTTGAAAGAGAGACCGTAACCCACTCGCCAGCCGAAAGTTCTGTATCGAACACGAAACGTACACGGCGGTCGCCATCTTCGAAGCTGAACCGCCCGCTGCAGACGCCGGTCCATCTTCCGAAAACAGCGAAGGAGCGGCCGTTGAAGCTCGCCTGGTTCATCGCCCTGTCAAATTCGATGACAATCTCAAGTTCACTGACCGGCGCCATTGACTGAGCTTGCGGGGAAATGCTTCGAACCGTTTGAGCGCTCGCTGGCGTCAGAAAAACAGCGAACGCGAGAAATGGTAGGGCACGACGTTTGACGAATTCGTGAGGGCGCATCTTGGGACCTCTGCTTTGGATGTTCTGAAGAATGAAGCTCGGCGGGCTGATTGATGGTGGCCAGCTTGAATTCAGAGTACAGCTTTCAACTCTGGATTATTCCGAAATTCGGCTTTGGAAGCCTGCTGGAGAGTTGGATTTTCGGATTCTAGTAGGCGGCCAGCAAGCTCGCACTCTCGACGATTTGTTCAACCGAGATGAGAAAAGCATGCTCGAGCGTTGGACTGTAGGGCACGGGTGCATCGAGGGCGCCAAGCACCCGCACCGGTGCGTCCAGATATTCGAAGGCCTCTTCGGCGATGATTGACGCCACCGACTGACCGATTCCCCCGGTCTTGCTGTCCTCATGCACCACAAGCACGCGATTGGTCTTCTTGACCGCTGCGAGTATGGCCTGTTTGTCCAGAGGCTGAAGAGAGCGCAGATCAAGCACGGCAACGGACAGAGCTTGCTGCTGCAGCGCCTCTGCCGCCTTAAGACAGCGGTGGACGTATGCACCGTAGGTGATTATCACCAGGTCAGTGCCTTCCCGTTTCAGGTGCGCTTTGCCGATTGGCAGCAGCGTATCTTTGTCGCCAAGCGCTTCTTTGATTTCGGCCGCACGGTAGAGCGCGATATGTTCATAAAACAGCACGGGATTGTCGTCGCGAATCGCGGCTTTGAGCAACCCCTTGGCTTCCCGCGGCGTGCTTGGGCAGACGATTTTCAGGCCCGGCGTGCGGTAGAACCACGGTTCTGTGTTTTGCGAATGGTAGGGGCCGGCGTGGCGCAGGCCACCCCACGGCAGCCGTATCGTGACCGGCACCGTCTGGCCCCAGCGGGCAAAAATCTTCGCTGTGTTGTTAACCAGTTGGTTGAAGCCGCTGGCGACAAAATCGTTGAATTGAATTTCTGCTATCGGCCGTTTGCCGAGAATTGCCGCACCGGTAGCGGCGCCGATGATTGCGGCCTCGGAGATCGGCGTGTTGATCATCCTGTCGCCGAATGAGGCCAGCAGGGATTTGAGAATGACAAAGGCATTGCCGTAATTCCCGCCGACGTCCTCGCCGATAATGAGTGTCTTCGGATCACGTTCCATTTCCTCTGCCAGCGCCTCCACGATAGCCTGCCAAAAGGTCTTGCCTTTGGGGTCGGCTTCGAAGCCGACCGGCTCGGGACTATGCCAGTCGCCGAACTCGGGAAAAGTTGCTGTACGCCCGGCAAGAGGGTCAACGTGGTGCAGTTGAGATCCTCCCGCATAAACCGGGCTGCCAGCATGAGACGGATCTGGCCAGGGCGCCGCGATCACCTCCTGGGCCGCGGTTTCGATTTCTGCCTCAACTTCAGCATCCAGCGCGTCCAATGCTTCTTTTGTGAGAATTCGCTCTGACACGAGCTGAGTTTTGTAAGCGGCGATAGGGTCTTTCTCACGCCAGAAATTGTATTTTTCGGCATCGATGTAGCCGCCCTCCCGCCCTTCGGGATAGCTCAGGAATTGGTCAGGCTCCTGGCCGAAGTAGAGCATGTCGTCGTGGTGGGCGTGGCCGCACATTCGCATGGCGACAAGTTCCACCATGACCGGCCCGTCACCACGGCGACAGGCTTCGGTGGCCTCGGTGACGGCAGCGAAAACGGCTTCCGCATCCGTGCCGTCGATGGTGGTGGCGCGCATGCCGTATCCCACGGCTTTGCTGGCCAGGTCGCTCGCTGCAAACTGCTCGTCTGTGGGGGTGGAAAGCGCGGTCTGGTTGTTCTGAACGATGAAAACCACCGGCATTTTTCTCACCGCCGCGAAATTGATGGCTTCATGCCACTCTCCATTTGATGCACAGCCCTCCCCGTTGCAGTTGAGCACCACTCTGCCGGTGCCTTCGAGTGCGAGACCCATGCCGGCCGCGTTCCCAACACTTAGCGCGATTGGAGCTGCAGGCGGCAGCACGCCGCACCCGAGATCTCCAATATGCAAGTCTCTGCCCTGGGTCGGTTTGCCGACTTTGCCCATTTGCGCGGCCATGACATCGTAGGGCGTCTGTCCCATGGCGAGCGCTAGTCCAAGATCGCGGATCATGGGCGCCACGTAGTCGCCGGAATAATCTTCGCCTGCCGAAATTCCGTTTTTCGCTGTGGAAAAGTAGGGGCCAACCCGGCGTAACCGGATTGCTGCTGCGTAAATCGCTTCCTGGCCCATGGAGCGAAAGCCTTTGCCTTGAAACACGGCTCCGGCCGGCGTCTTGACTTCCGTGCTCAGAAAAAATTTCTTTAAACGGGCATCGAGATGGCGCGTCGTCAGCATGCCGCGCAGAATTTCCAGCTTTTCATCGGGCGTCAGTGAAGCCCGCAAAAGAACGCGGTCAAAGGCGGCGCTGATCTCGTTGGATAACCTTGTGAACCAAGTGTCTTGCGCTTGCCCGAAGGTTTGGGTAGGATAAAGTTCCGTGGTTAGCGGAATGCCGTGGGAACGTTTGATCTTCTCGCGTAGCATTCCGGAGATTTGCTTTTTCTTCTTGTTAAGGTCAGATTTGCTAATCGTCTCCCGCTCTTTGTCGAAAACGGTGTCGAAGATCTGAACTGTAATTTGGGCAGCAAGAGCAGATGTCTGCCCAATTGCGCTTAGAACTTGCGTGCGCAATTCATCTTTGCGGATTTTCGTGCCGGACTGTCTGCGCGGTCTTCCCTGCGCCTTTCTTGTGGCCATTGAGTCCTGTCAAGTGTTTGGGAGTAGAGTGGATGGCCAAAATAGAGAAAATGTTGAAGAGACGCAAATAATTTCCGCCATCTCACCTAAGTAGAATTACCTGCCTCGCTGCCACGACGTCTCCTGCGGTGAGTTGGATGAGGTAGACGCCACTGGCTTTCCCGCTGGCCTGCCAGACTGCGGAGTATTTGCCCCGGGGCCGTTCTCCATCAAACAGAAGCGCAACCTGCTGGCCGCGCGTGTTGTACACGGCAAGCTGGATGCGGACATTTTTGCGCAGTTCGTATTCGATGGTTGTTGATGGATTGAACGGGTTCGGGTATGTCCCGATAATAGCGAAACCATCGGGACTCGCACCTGCGGGCGCCTTCACATTCGTCGGTTCACCCGGCAAGGGATGGGTTTTGAAGAATTCCCACATTAGCTCATTCGCATCGATGACCTCGGATGGCGGATCTGCGCCAATGAACCCACGCTGACCGCCTGGCCAGGAGTGGCCGCCGTCATGGGTGAGGTAGAGTTCCAGATCGGCTGCCGCATCGCAGCCAGGCCACTTGAGTTGCACGTAGTCCGTGTCATTGTGTACGGTATCGGCTAAGCTTGCACAGCCGTTGTGGTTTGCCCAGGCTGTGAAAACCGAGTCCAGGGAAGGATGGTCGAATCCGCTTGGCCCGCTGCCCAGGCCACCGTCGTACGGGACGTTCGTGTCCAGGAAAGAGTGGAGATGGATGGTCGGCATCGCCCGCGCCGGTTCACAATCTGTCGCGGCCAGGGTTGCAGCCACGGGCGCAATTGCCGCGATGCGGTCGGAAAGCTCGCAGGCCAGCCGATAGGCCATCATGCCGCCATTCGACATGCCGGTGGCAAAAACGCGTTGCGGATCAATCGCGTATTTCGCCAGGAGCGTATCCAGCAAAACTGAGATGAATCCGACGTCGTCTATCTGATTATCGCTGGCGAAGCCGCAGCAGCCGCCCGCGTTCCAGGTGCGAATTCCGATGCGGGACCTGGCTCCCTCGGGATAAACAACCGCGAAGCCTGAGGCATCCGCTTTCAGACTCAACCTGGAGGAGGTCTCGAATTGTTCAGCGCTTCCAAACCCACCATGCATGGCGACGACAAGCGAGATGTTCGAGCCGTCGTAGGAGGGAGGCAGGTGCATCAGGAAGGTGCGCTCCAGGCCGCCATGTTGGATGCTGTCAATCTGACCGAGCGCGACAGATGTTGCGAGCAGGAGGGCAATGATGACTCTGGTTATCATACTGCGAGTTTCTTTACTTAACAAGGGTGATTTGTTTGGTCTCATGAAACCGTCCAGCTTGCAGCCGCACGAAGTAAATTCCGCTGGCGTGGCTGCTTGCCTGCCAGACTTCCCGGTGCCGGCCGCGCGCCTTGCGCTCATTGACCAGAATCTGCACCCGCTGCCCGACGCTGTTCAAAATATCGAGCCTCACATCGCTCGCCTCAGGCAGCCCATATTCGACGGTGGTTTGTGGGTTAAACGGATTCGGAAAGCCATCTGAGAGAAAGAATTCCGACGGCAGCGCCGGCGTCAAGCCCGGCTCCACCGAGGTAGCTGCATCGAAAAGGGGAAGTGTTTCGAAGTGCTGGCCCAACACGGCATCCGCGTCTCCAGCCAGCCACTGATTCATCACGGATGCGTAGATCTGACGGAAGTCCGTGTGGTGTTTGAGGTCTCCCTCTACCAGGTCTGACAAATCCGGCGCACCACCGTGCAGGCCACCGATAACCGGGTTACCGAACAGAAATATTGGCGCTGCGGTACCGTGGTCCGTGCCTTGGCTGGCGTTCTGTGCAACACGCCGTCCGAATTCTGAGAAGCACAGACCTGCGACGCGGTCAGCTACGCCGAACAGCTCCAGTTCCTGTTGAAATGCTGAAAGAGCCACGCCAAGCTCATCCAGCAAAGCCGGGTGAACATCCGGATTGTTTTGACCGGCGTGCGTGTCGAAGCCATGCAGGGTCACGATGTAGATTCGCGTGCTGAGTCCGCCTGCGATCAATCTCGATACAATCGCCAGTTGGTCCGCCAGGAAGCCCGGGCGGTACTGGACTGCGTTGTCCTGCTTGTCGTAAGCCTCGATAATTTCGCCTGCGAACTGAAATGCAGCCGCCTCGGTGTCGCGCAGAAATTCGAGTTCGTGTTCTGCCGGGGTCGTCGGTTGGATGTGCACGTCCGGATTGTGGTCGTTGCGCAGCCGGCTGACCAGATTAAAAAATTGCCTCGGGTCATTGAGCGTAATTCCTTTCTGTTCGCGTCCAAGCAGCGCCAGCGAGGAAGTGAGCCCGATTTGGATGGCCGGCGGGCCGAACGTACCACAGGGCTCGCCTTCCGGGCAGACCATGTCAAAATAGCGCCCCAGCCAGCCAGTCTCGATGATGTCCTCTGAATCCGAACCGCTCAGCCAGATGTCCGTGGAGCGGAAATGCGAGCGGTTGGGGTTGGGATAGCCCACGCTCTGCACGATTCCGAGATTGCCGGAATCGAGCATCGGCTTTAGCGCCGCCAGGTTACCGTTGAATCCGAACTCACCGTTGATGGCGGTGACTTGGTTCCTGGGGATGGCGATTTGCGGGCGCTCGCGGTAGTAGATGTCGTTGTTGTAAGGGACGATGGTGTTCAGGCCGTCATTTCCACCGGCAAGCTGCACCAGAACCAGCACCCGGCCGTCATCCGGAAAGTTCCGCGGGCTGTTCGAGCGCCAGAGTTGACGCGCCGGTTTGCTGAAAGACCACATCGGCCAAAGTAGGGGCATTCCCGCCACCGGAATCATCATCTGCATGAATTCTCTACGCTTCATCTCAAAAATCCTTTCTTTGTTCTTGCGCCGGAGGTCAATTCAGTTGAAATTCTGCCGTGCGTAGGACCTGCACCAAAAATTTTGTTAAGAGCTTCTCGACCCCTTGGTAGTTCAAGGACCAATCTTCCTCCGCTGCGCTACCGAGCAGCACGGTTAGCAGAAACTCAAACGTCTCCTCCGACGGTGGGAAACGCAGCAGGTGCGAGACCATTGCCGCTGCAAGCTCGCGGGCGCCGGGCAGATTGAAGCTTTGGGCGAATTTCATCACGTAAAAGACGACGAAGGGATTGCCGTTCTGGTCAACTGCAAAGTCGCTATCGACATAGATCTCGGAGATGGTGTTGCGCCAGACGTAGGTGGTTGGTGAAATCCAGGAGCGCTGCCCAGGCCAACCCGCGACGTTGGGTGGATTCATGAGTTCCTGATCCAGGAGAGCGTGAGAGAAAAACACAAACAGCAGGTTCACCTCTTGGGATGACAGCATGCGAGCGTTGCTAACCGTCAAATCCACAGGGGACTTGATCAGAGAAGCGACGGCATTCTGGCTGTAGAATTGGTCACTGAGCAGCATTTGCCTGACAACCGGCGCGAGTTCGTAATCACCGTCGCGTAAGGTGTTCGCAAGTTCTGCCACAAATGCCTCGTCCGGCTCACGGCTGACAAAAAACTCGTGAAGTTGGGTGCAAATGAAAGTAGCAGCTCGCGGCTGCTGCAAAATGATATCGATGATATCGTCACCATCAAACTGGCCGGTCTGGCCCAGAAACGTTTTCTCGCCATGGTCATGCAGCACGGGGTTGAAAAAACCCTTCAGATGGAAAAAGTCGATTTGCCAGCCGGTGAAAGCGCGCGCCGCTTCCTTTATGTCGGTTTCAGTATAGTTGCCGACGCCGAGAGTGAACAACTCCAGCAGTTCCCGGGCGAAGTTTTCATTTGGCGCCGATGCCACGTTACTCCAGCCATCAAGGTAGACCAGCATGGTCGGGTCTTTGTAAATGGCCTTTAGAAAGTCGCGGAAATTGCCCAGCGCAAATTGGCGCAGGGTGGCGTTCTGTTTGTAGAGATGCTGAGCAAGGATGGCGGCGTCGAAGTCGCTGGTGAAATGCCCGTGCCAGAACAGGGTCATTTTCTCGGTGAGGTTTCGAGGGCTCGCCATCATGCGTTCGAGCCACCATTTTCGTGTCTCATACATGCGCTCGAAATTGAGGTCGATGAAGGCCATTTGCTGCTCTGGAGTCAGGCTCTCGAAAGCTTGAATATCAAAAGGTTCAGTGACCCACTCTCCGGGCGGCTGGATGTCGGATGGCGCGGTCAGCAAGGCATCGACATGGTCCGCAAGAGAAGTCCCGGCAGACGCAAGCGCCTCAGCCACGGACAGGCCAAAACTCGCTCTGGAGTAGATGTGGTGGATTTTCTCCATCTCTTCGGAGGCCATCTTTTGGGCACTGACCGTGCTGGAGGTGGCCGCGCGTGATGCATCTTGCTCCGGCATGCCCGGGTCAGATACAAACTGCTGCAGTTCTCCGGGCCTGATGGACCATGTGGCCGGAACCATTCGCCGCTCGGCAAACGGCAATCCCATTTGGGGATCGCGGAGAGCGCCCGGGGGCAACTTTCGTGCGGGTTTCTTCTCGCGATGCCGCAGTCCAGCCTTCATCTTTTGAATGAGGTCGTCCATCAAGGTCTCCTTCCCGGTTATGCTACAAACTGCTTGGTTCTTTGGTGTCGCAAGGCGGATTGTGAAACTGGAGTGTTGCAAAGAGTAGCAATTCCAAGGCTCCGAAGCAATGAATTTCTGATCGATGCGGATGTAGAGCTCTTGGCAACCTTCATGCTGGAAACCGGCACCTACCATGACGGAAGTCCAACGTCGTCTGCCAAACGGGCTTTGCTTCGTCCGCAGAGTCGCAAATCCCGCCAGTCAGCATTTCAATTCCTACGTCGAATATTTCAAGATCGCGACTCAGCGCCACAGGTGTGGCGCAAGTCCGCGATCCGGGACTTTTACAGATCTGAAATTCACACTTGTTTTATACCAACGGTTGACTTATCTTTAACATCCTAGCAGGCAAGAGTCACTCCATTTTTTATTCGTCCACCAGGCAATGCGTTCCCGACAGCCAGCCTTGCACTGCATGTGCTCATAACTATGGCCGAAAATTCAGGAGGAGAAGTACTCGTGAAGGGCAAAAAAATCGCTCACTACAAAGTTATCGACCAGCTTGGCGAGGGTGGCATGGGTGTGGTCTACAAGGCGGAAGACACTAAGCTAAAACGAACGGTCGCGCTGAAATTCTTGCCGCTGCAGGGTATCAGCACGAAGCAGGAGAAAAGCCGTTTTTTGCGTGAAGCTCAAGCCGCCGCCGCGCTGAACCACGCGAATATCGCAACGGTTTATGCCAACGAGGAAGATGGCGATCAATCGTTTATCGTAATGGAGTACATCGAAGGCAAGAGCCTGAAGGAAGTCATCGAACAAGGCCCGATGAAAATGAGCAAGGTCATCAGGTTGGCAGGCCAGATAGCCAATGCCTTGCAGGCTGCCCACGAGAAGGGTGTCGTGCACCGCGACATCAAGAGTTCGAATGTCATGGTTACTGACAGGGGTCTGGTGAAGGTCATGGATTTCGGGCTCGCCAAACTCACCGGGAGCAGTCTGCTGACCAGGCAAGGCACCACCCTCGGGACCGCCGCCTACATGTCACCTGAACAGGCGCGCGGCGAGGATGTTGACTACCGCACGGACATCTGGTCGTTTGGTGTTCTGCTTTATGAGATGGTCAGCGGCCTGATGCCGTTCCAAGGTGACTATGAGCAAGCGTTGGTTTACTCCATTATGAACGAGGAGCCGGAGCCCATGACAGCCGTCCGCACCGGTGTGCCTATGGCGCTCGAAAGAATCGTGGCAAAGTGTCTCACCAAGGCGCCTACCGCACGCTACCAGAATGCAACAGAGATTCCGGTGGATTTGCAGGCGGTTGACGTTTCTTCGGGGAGCAGCTCCTCGATTGTCAGATCGGCGGTTTCTGTTTCAAACCTCGGTGCGCGCAAGCCGTCGAAGTGGCGGCGTGCCATCACATGGGCGGGCATTGTAATGGCGCTCGCGGCAGTGGGGTTTGGCGCATGGCGCTATGGCGTGACCTCACAAACTTCGAAGGTTCGACGCCTTTCCGTGGCGACTCAATCAAAGGTCAGCTTTTGGCAGAACCCGTCCGTGGCCGTGTCGGCCGATGGCAGCAATATTGTCTATGTGGGCGAGCGGAACGGAGAGCGCATCCTGTTCTTGCGCGCCATCGACAAGTTTGATGCCGGTGCGATTCAGGGAACTCAAAACGCCACTTCACCATTCTTCTCACTTGATGGACAGTGGGTCGGCTTTTACGCTGATGGCAAGCTGAAGAAAGTATCAGTTTTCGGCGGAGTGCCTGTGGTTCTGGCAGACGTCGGAGCATTCCTTGGCGCGTCCTGGCATTCAAGCGGCGAACTCTACTATTGCGGCCGCCAACCCGGATCCAAAACTTATGGCATCATGAAAGTCGCGAGCGACGGCAGCGGTCAACCATCGGTGGTGGTTCCCGATGCGGGTGGCGCAGGCAAAGTCCGATTCTACTGGCCCGCCATGTTGCCTGATGGCAAGGCCATGATGTTCACCGCAATTCCAGCAGGTGTGAGCGATCCGGATTCCGGCAGAATCGAGATCTTCGAGTTCGAGACCCGGGCGAGAAAGACCGTGCTTGAAGGCGGTGTCTGTGCCAAATACAGTCCTACCGGCCATGTGGTTGCAGCCTGGTCTGGCGGACTGCTTGCGGCTCCTTTTGATGTCGCCCAACGCCAGGTCACTGGCCCGACCATGCCCGTGCTCGAGAATCTGCATTTGGAGTTTGGCTACGTGCCGAACTTCACGCTTTCCGACGATGGCGCCCTGGCCTTCATTCACGCACCGAATCAGCAGCCGGCGCCGCATTTAGTGGAGTTGCGGCCGGACGGCAGCTCCGAACTCATAGCGAAGGAAGGCCGCCAGTACGGCAGTCTGAGCGTCTCGCCAGACCAAGGCGTGGCCGCGACCGTAGAAAATGGGGATGAATCGCAGATTTGGATCGTCGATTCGGGCGGGGACGCCATGCAGCTCGAGGGAGTGTCCGGGTCGTGCAGCGATCCTGTTTGGGCCAGTGATGGGGAGTCTCTTGCTTATGCTTCCCGGCGTGCTGGCGAGTGGGGCGTGTACACGATGAACGTCGTGAAGAAGAGCGCAGAGCAGGAGCTGATTTCCGGTAGCACACGGCTGCTGCCGACCTCTTGGAATCCGGCTGGAAAGAGCCTGCTCTACTGCCAGGCTCACCCTGATTCAAGCATGGACATCTGGTCTGTGGATTTCAGCAAGAAGCAAGTTCGTACCAAGCCTTTTCTGACAACTGGCGCTGCCGAGAAACAGGCTGTGTTTTCGCCGGATGGCAACTGGGTAGCGTACACGTCTAATCAGACCGGTGAAGATGAAATTTACGTGACCTCTTATTCAGAGCCCGAGGCCTCGGTCATGGTTTCTAATGAGGGTGGCGAGCACCCGGCCTGGAACGCTGCCGGCGACAAACTGTATTACCGGCGTGGCGACAGTTTTGTCGCTGCGGGGATGTCAACAGACGGTGATTCGCTGCGCGTGGAAGAGTCGATGGTGGTTTTCGATGCACCCACTTCGGGCAATGGATTTGCTGTCTCCGGCAGTGGAGATCGATTTTTCGTGATTTCGGAATCCGGATTTTATGCAGCGGATCGGATAAATGTCGTTCTCAACTGGTTTGAGGAATTGAACCAACAAGTGCCTTCGGGCAAGACGCTGCTCGGGTTCAAGTTTTAAGAAACCCATCGCACAAAGAAACCCATCGCACAAAGAAAGCCCCAGAACAATTAAAGGAGTAACGTGTGGCCCTTCTAAAAAAAGATGATACACTTCTGCGCCTTCAATCTGAAAACGAGCGTCTGAAAAAATCAGTAGAAGAGCTTAAGATTCTCAACGAGCTTGCCAAGGTCATCAGCTCAACCATGTCGCTAACCGGGATCATGGACAAGCTGGTGGCGAAAGCAGTCAAAGCGATCGATGCCAAACAAGGCACCATTCACCTGCTGGACAAGGACAGCCTGCTCGATGACCCGTTCAAGACTTTTATCCGAAAAGCCGACGAATCCTCACCCTCAAGCAAATTTCGTTTGGATGCTGAACTCAGCGGCTGGATGATGCGCAACATGGAACCCCTTCTGGTCAACGATTTTGAGAACAATGAGTTGTTCATCAATAAGCGCGCCACTGATTTCAAAATTCAATCTTTGCTGAGTGCGCCGCTGGTGTGCAAGGGACAATTAATCGGTGTACTCAATCTGTTCAACAAGAAGGGCTCGGGCAAGTTTTCTGAGACAGACAAGCGTTTACTTGCCATCATCGCTCTGCAATCGGCTCAGGTGATCGAGAACGCACGCCTGTATGAGCAGGAGAAACATCTTCTGCAGAAAGAGCAGGAGCTTGGGATGGCGCGTATCGTTCAGACCAGGCTGCTGCCAAAAGACAGTCCCGAGATAAAGGGATTTGATGTAGCCGGAGCAAGTTATGCGGCCAAAGAAGTTGGTGGCGATTATTTTGATTTTATCGAGCTGCCGGACGGACGCTGGTGTGTCGCGCTGGGAGACGTCTCAGGAAAGGGCGTGCCCGCCTCTTTGCTGATGTCACACCTGCAGGCAACCATTCGCATTCAAGTGTCACAGAATGAGAAATTTTCGAACTCTATCGCTAAGTCCAATGATTTTCTCTATCACAACACAGAGGATAACAAGTTTGCCACATTTTTCGGTGGTATCCTGGATTCGGATAAAAAGAGTATGACCTATGTCAACGCCGGCCACAACTTTCCATTTCATCTCGGCGCACGCGACAAGATTCAGCAATTGGAGACCGGCGGACTCGTGATGGGTATGGTGCCCGGCTGTGCGTATGAAGAGGCGAGTGTCGCTTTCAAGAAGGGAGATGTTCTCGTTATTTATTCTGATGGCGTGACCGAGGCAGAGAATCCGCGTGAAGAGATGTTTGGCGAAGCCAAGCTGAAGGAGTTGCTTGTCAAACACAAAAGCAAATCCGCCAAAGAACTGGTCCAGGAAATCTACAACGAGGTGAAGGGGTTTGAAGGTGCGTCGGAGCAGGACGATGACATTACAGTCGTGGTGGTCAAAGCGGTCTGAGCCGGGCGAAATGAAGTTTCTTCTTCTGCTGACTCTCCTGTTCGCCTGCGCGGGCTGCAAGAACGGCCCGCCGCCAGACATGACCGATCCAGGTCAGTTGCTGTATCTCGGCTACACGCTGAAAGAGGTGAATTGTTCTCGCTGCCATGGCCCCGAAGGGCAGGGTGGAAGCCAGGCGCCGGCTCTGGATAGCTCTTTTTACAAGTATACCGACGACCAGATATTGGATATCATCGAGGATGGCAAAGGCAAAGGCGATGATGCCATGCCGCCATTTGAAGGTCAACTAAGCGAAACCGACCTCGACGACCTTCTGCGGTTCCTGCGTACCTTGAAAGGGCAAACGCCTTAGATCTCAAGTTCTGCGCAAAACAATCGTTGCATTCGTCCCGCCGAAACCGAATGAGTTTGACAGGCAGACATCGAGTTTTGCCCGGCGTGGTTTGTTCGGGACGTAATCGAGGTCGCACTCAGGGTCAGGGGTGTCGTAGTTGATGGTTGGTGGCAGTATTTGGTGCTCGATGGCCTTGGCGCAGTAAATGGCTTCAATGGCGCCTGCGGCTCCAAGCAGGTGTCCGGTCATCGATTTGGTTGAGCTGATGGCGAGCTTGTCGGCATGCTGGCCAAACACTTCCCTTACTGCTCTTGTCTCCGTGACGTCGTTCAGTTGCGTGGAAGTGCCGTGCGCGTTGATGTAGTCGACTTCCTCGGCAGCGATATCGGCATTCTTCAGGGCATTTTGCATGCAGACCCTCGGCCCGCGGCCTTCCGGATCCGGCGCTGTGATGTGAAATGCGTCCGTGCTCATGCCAACTCCGGTGACCTCCGCGTAGATAGTCGCATTACGGTGGCGCGCAAACTCCAACTCTTCCAGAATCAAAACACCTGCGCCCTCGCTGGAAACAAATCCGTCGCGATTCAAATCGAAAGGACGGCTTGCTTTTTCCGGCTCGTCGTTGCGTCGGGAGAGGGCTTTCGCAGCCGCAAAGCCCGCGATGCCGGTGGGCACAATCGTCGCTTCGCTACCGCCCACGACCATGGCTTCAGCATCTCCGCGCTGAATCGTGTGATAGCCGTCGGCAATGGCGTGTACTCCCGTGGAGCATGCTGAAACGATTCCGTAACTCGGCCCGCGCAGTTGATATTTAATCGCAACCTGCCCGGAAGCCAGGTTGATGATGGCGGATGGAATGAAGAACGGCGAGATGCGGTTGATACCGCCGTTGTAGGCCCGCAGCGTGTTTTGTTCAACCGTGGTAATTCCTCCCTGTCCGGAACCCAGAATCACGCCGATTCTCTCCGAGTTTTCATCATCGACGGTCAAGCCGGCATCGGCCATGGCTTCAGCAGTCGCCGCCATGGCGTACTGGATGAAAGGGTCCATCCGGCGGACTTCCTTTTTGTCGATGTAGTTTTCCGGATTGAAGTTTTTGATCTCTCCGGCGATCTGAACGGGTAGCGCGGGGATGTCGAATTTGGTCAGCGGCCCAATTCCTGACCGGCAAGCCAGGATGCTGTCCCAGTTTTCTCTGACGGTCAGGCCGATCGGAGTGACCATCCCCATCCCCGTCACAACGACGCGACGATTCAAAACCATGTAGTACTCCTTACTCCTTGTAAAACAAAACGCTGTAACTGTCTTGGCTCTGTCTGGAAATCTGCTATTCGGATTCGCTTGCCGCCAGAATTTCGTCAATCATTTCAAAGGCATAGCGAAGATGTGGGATGACAATCGAGCCGCCCACAATCAGGGCGATATTCATGGCCTCATTCAGCTCTTCACGTGAAGCGCCCTCTTCAATGCTGCGGTTTACGTGATAAAGGATGCAATCGTTGCACCGCAGTACCATCGAAGCAACCAGGCCCATAAGCTCCTTCATCTTGGTAGGAAGCGCTCCCTCCAGGTATGCTTTGTTGTCCAGGGCAAAGAACTTTTTGAAATCCTTGAAGCCGCTACCCAGAATCTTTTCGTTCATTGCCGTTCGATGTTCCTGGAAATCGGAGAGCGTTTTTTTAATTTTCATGGGAAGCGTTTAACTTTCAAAACCGTTTACTTTTGTGACCATCTGTTCATTTTGGAACGTCCAATGTAACCGGGCAGTGTATAAAAGTCAAGCGTAAAAGATAGCGCGCCGATCAACTAATTATGAGTGCCACTGCTGTACACAAGATTGGATTTGGTTCCGCAGCGAAATTCATGGAGGATCGATGACACTCGAAACACTAAGTCAACTTTTCGAATTCAATACCACCAAGTACAACAAGCCCGACCTGCTCATCTATCGCGGCCGCGATGGCGCTTTTCACCACATTTCTTCAAACGAGTTTCGGGACCGAGTGGTCAACTTTGCGCTCGGTCTGAAGACTCTTGGCGTCAAGCAGGGAACCAAGGTTCTAATTCTGTCTGAAAACCGGCCGAAATGGCATGTCACGGATTTTGCCTGCCATCTGTTGAGCGCAGTGGTTGTTCCGCTCTTCCCAACGCTTGTGGCGGAGCAAGTTGCTTATATTGTCAACCACAGCGGCGCAGAGATTGTGGTGGTTTCATCCGCCGAGCAGTTCGCCAAAGTTCGGCCGGCTGACGACCAGTTAAAGAGCGTGAAACATGTCGTCATTTACAATGCTGCCGAGGCAGAAGAAGGTGCCCTCACTTTCGAATCAGTTTTGCAACGGGGTCGCGACGTCGATGCCCAGGATTTTTTTGAGAAGGCAGTGAACCTGGCACAACCCGATGACCTGGCCACAATTATCTACACATCCGGAACGACGGGCGTGCCGAAGGGCGTTTTGCTTAGCCATCGTAATTTCATGTCGAATATGCTTGATTGTGCCGAGGTCTTGCGCCTGACCACGGATGACCGCGGTTTGTCGTTTCTCCCCTTGTCCCATGCGTTTGAACGAACTGTGGATTATGTTTACTTCTACCGAGGTTTGAGTCTGGTTTATTCCGCCAATCTGGCGTCGCTGCCAAATGACCTGCGGGAATCCAGTCCTTCAATAATGGCAAACGTGCCACGGTTTTATGAGAAGGTCAAATCAAGCATAGAGACCAAAGCCGGGGCGGCCGGGGCAGTCCGAAAGGCGATTTTTGACTGGGCTGTGGCCGTCGGCAGGCAGAAAGTTGGCGCCAGCATGAACGGTGGCGTCGGTGCGCTTCTGCGAGCCAAGAGCTTACTGGCCGACGTGTTGGTATTTCGAAAAATTCGTGCTGGCACGGGCGGCAATGTGCGCTTTTTTATCTCCGGTGGCGCGCCGCTCTCCGCCGACGTGGGTCGTTTCTTTCTGGCGGCCGGCCTGCCAATTCTGGAAGGTTACGGACTGACTGAAACCTCACCTGTGATTTCCGTTAATCCGCCCGAGCGGCCCAAGCCTGGGACGGTCGGCAAGCATCTGCCAAGCGTTGATGTCAGGATTTCCGAGGAGGGCGAGGTGCTGACGCGCGGACCCAGTGTCATGTCTGGCTACTACAAAATGGATGAGGAAACGGCCGCGGTTATGGAAGACGGCTGGTTCCACACCGGTGATATCGGCAGGGTTGATAGCGACGGCTACCTGGTGATAACTGATCGCATCAAACAGTTGTTGGTGACTTCGGTAGGAAAAAAGGTGGCGCCGCAACCCATCGAGAAGAAGGTGGAGAGCAGTCCGTTCGTGGAGCAAATCCTGCTCATCGGTGAAAAGAGGCGCTTCATCTCGGCGCTGGTGGTGCCGGACTTCGACCAACTCAGACTGTTTGCCAAAGACCGAAAGATTGGCGTCAAAGATCCGGAGGACCTGGTCGCACACCCCGTTGTGCGTGAGCTATTTGATCGCGAAATCGAGACACATACGCAAGGGCTTTCTTCCTACGAACGCATCCGGAAGTATACATTGTTGCCGCGGCCATTCGCGATTGAAACCGGTGAACTCACCCCAACGATGAAAATCAAACGCAAGGTCGTGCGCGAGAAATACGCGGATCTTATCGAGAAGATGTACGTGAGTTCAACCTCCTGACCGCTAAAAACTCTGAGCCCCAAGCAGCGACGCCGACTGCCCGTGCGCAGCAGAGTAGAATCATCTTTACTTTTTCCACGCCGCGCCGTAAATTGGCTGCATTCTTCCCCCATTTGATCTCTTGACCCGCGCAGAGAACAGTGTGCATCACCTACCTGTCTTTGCTGCTCTGGGTCGTTTTGAGACAAACCCGGAAGTACATATTGGCCGCTTGAGCCGGTCAGAGAATTGAGGCAAGTCCTATCACCAGGATTGACTTCTGAACTGAACAAATCCAAAGAGGGAGGTTTCAAGTGCGTAATTGGAGATTCCTAGTCACGCTGGCGACTCTGGTCGCGTTGAGCAGCAGCAGCCGGGCAAACGACCGCACCTACCTGAAAGTTGCGGACATTTATGACTCGAAGAAGTTCACGGGGCAAAGCATCACAGGCATTCAGTGGCACCCGTCCGGTAGATATTTTACGTTCACCAAGAATAATGCCGAAACCGGCCAGTTGGATATTCATAAGCACGAGGTTGACAGCGGGGCGGAGACGGTGTTGCTGGCAGGAGCTGAGGCCGCTTACGATGGCAACCCAATCCATCTGAGCAGCTACCGCTGGACTGACAACGGCCGCTACATGCTTCTGGCCGGCAAGGTTGAGAAGATCTGGCGACACTCATCGCAAGCGCCGCATTTTCTTTTTGATGTAGAAAATAGGGTGATGACCCAGCTTGCTGATGGCAACTCCCATCTGCGCAACGTCAAACTGTCGCCGGACGGCAGATGGCTGGGCTATGTTCGCGACCACAACATTTATCTGCACAACTTGAAGACCGGCGACCAGAAAACTCTGACCAGCGACGGCACTGCCGATATTCTGAATGGTGAATTTGATTGGGTCTACGAAGAAGAATTCGGTCTCGCCGATGCCTGGCGCTGGTCGCCGGACGGCAAGAAAATCGCCTTCTGGCAAATCGACCAGACGCGGGTGAAGGAGTTCCATCTGCTCGATGAATTGCCGCTTTATAATACGGTTTTCAAGCTCAAGTATCCGAAAGCGGGCGAGCAAAACGCTCTGGTCAAAATCGGCATTTTCGATCTGGAGAGCGGTGAAACCACCTGGGTCGATCTTGGCGCCGAAACGGATATCTACGTGCCCCGCATCTTCTGGACCAACTCATCCAGCAAACTGGCCGTACTGCGCATGAACCGGCTGCAGAATCATCTCGAGCTGCTGCTGGCAGATTCGGAAACCGGCGCAACCCGAAAGATTCTCGAAGACAAGAACGACACTTGGGTCGATGTGCGCCAGGATATTCTCTTTCTGAAAACGCGGGACCAGATTGTCTGGCCCTCGGAGCGCAGCGGCTTCAAACATGCCTACCTTTACGATTACGACGGCAATTTGATCAACCCGATCACAAACGGTGACTGGGAGGTTAGCACTCTGGCCGGAGTCGATGAGGCGGCAAACTGGCTTTACCTCTACGGTAAGAAGGATTCCGCCATCGAGCAAAATGTCTACCGCGTGAAACTGGACGGCTCTGGTTTCGAACGCGTCTCCCAGCGGGCCGGTTGGCACACCGGCAATTTTGCGCCGGACTTCAAACATGTGGTCGGTTTCTTTTCCGATGTCAGCACGCCGACTCAGGCCATGCTGCGGCGGACCGACGGCAAACTCGTGCGCTGGCTGGAGAAAAATGAAATCCCCGCGCTCAAGGAGTACGATCTGCCAGAGATCGAATTCCTCTCGTTCGAAACAACGGACGGCGTAGACCTGAACGCCTACATGATCAAGCCCATCGATTTCGATGCGAACCAGCGCTATCCCGTGCTGGTGTACGGCTACGGTGGTCCAGGCTCGCAGATGGTCACCAATCGCTGGGGGCGCCGCAATCGGGCCCTCTGGCATAAGCTGCTGACCGAAAAAGGCTATATCGTTTTTTGCGTAGACAACCGTGGCACGGGCGGCCGCGGCAAGGCATTCAAAGATCTCGCTTACGGCGACTTGGGCAAGTGGGTGGTTAACGACCAGATCGAAGGCGCGAAGTACCTGGGTTCCCTGCCTTACGTGGACAAAGACAGGCTGGGCATCTGGGGCTGGAGTGGCGGCGGTTACCTGACATTGATGCTCATGACCCGTGGCGCCGACTATTTCAAGACCGGTGTTTCAGTGGCGCCGGTGTCGAATTTTCATTTGTACGACACTATCTGGACCGAGCGCTACATGGGCCTGCCGCAGGACAACGCCGACGGCTACAAAACAGCCAGCGTGCTCGAGTACGTCGATGGCCTGAAAGGCAACCTGCTTATCGTGCACGGCACCGGCGACGACAATGTGCATATACAGAACACCATGAAAGTCATCAACAAAATGCAACATCGCGCCATCCAGTTTGACATGATGTTTTATCCCAATCGCAACCACCGAATCTCGGGGGGGAAGACGCAGTTGCATCTGTTCACGTATATCACGAATTATTTGTTGAAGAATCTTTGATTCTTCCTTCTCGCTCCCAAACTCCAGTTTGGGAGCGCACTTGGCAGCTAAACTTCGTTTGGCGTCTGTGCGGTATGGCCGTAGACAGCCGATGTCGATGCCGGTGGGCGAAACGGAGTTTCGCTGCACATTAGGCTCCCAGGCTGGAGTTTGGGAGCCAGACCAGTCCAGGTACCAAAAATAACTTGCTTCTCACAAAACCAGCCTCTATATTGGCGCAACTTTTACAAAAACGAAACTCATCTGGAATCATGACCACACGTATTCACAACCATCATCATACTCATCATCATCATCGCCATGTAAGGCAGATGGTGGGTTGCGTGAATACGTCAAGATCAGCCCCGACGACCTAAGTTAGACAACACGCGAATTCGATACAGCCCACTATCTGCTCCACAGGTAGTGGGCTTTTTGTTTTTACAGCAACGGAAAGGAAGATTGTGATGAAACTGAAAATCGGCTTGCCCAAGGGTAGCCTGCAGGAATCGACGCTCGCACTTCTCAGGAAGGCAGGGTTCAACTTCTATATCCGCGAGCGTGCCTATTTCCCGGCCAGCGACGACGACGAGCTGCAGGCAATCCTGATTCGCGCCCAGGAGATGGCCACTTACGTCAGCGACGGCGTGCTTGATGTCGGCATTACAGGTAAGGATTGGATCGTGGAGAATCGTGCGGAGGTTGTGGAAGTTGCGGAGTTGGTCTATTCCAAAACCAGCTTTCGCCCGGTGCGCTGGGTGGTCGCTGTGCCGGAAGCCTCTGACATTCAGAGCGTGGCGGATTTGAACGGCAAACGCATTGCGACTGAAGCGGTCAACATCACCAGACAGTATCTGGAAGCCAACGACGTGCAGGCCGATGTCGAGTTTTCCTGGGGCGCGACCGAAGCCAAGACGCCCGAACTGGTGGACGCGATTGTGGAAATCACGGAATCCGGCAGTTCCCTGCGCGCCAATAATCTGCGCATCGTCGATACCGTCTTGGCCTCGACCGTCAGGCTGATCACCAATTCAAAAACCTACAGCGATCCCTGGAAAAGAGAAAAAACCGACAACATTGCTCTACTGCTCCAGGGTGCGATTCAGGCCAGCGGCAAGGTTGGTTTGAAATTCAACATCCGGCAGGCTGACTTGCAACGGGTGCAGGAAACTCTGCCCGCAATGAAACGGCCGACCGTGTCGCCGTTGCTCGGCAACGAATGGGTTGCGCTTGAAACCATCATCGATGAAACGGTGGTGCGCACGCTCCTGCCGCAATTGAAAAAGGCGGGCGCGGAAGACATCATCGAGTATCCACTCAACAAAGTGATTTATTAGCCATGCTAAAACACTACTCATCCGCTGATGCCTTTCTGGCTTCAGATGCCGGCCGCGAAGTCCCGAATGCCGATGTTTCGGTCGCGGTGTCCGACATTTTGAAAAACGTCAGGCGCGATGGTGACGCCGCGGTCCTTGGCTTCACGCAGCAGTTTGATGGTGTCAAGCTGGAGCGATTGCGCGTCCCGGAGTTAGAACTTCAGTCGGCCCTTGCTGCCTGCCCGGCCGAGAGGCGCACCATGTTCGAGACTGCCATCGAAAATGTGCGTGCGTTTCATGTTCGTCAAGCTCCTGAAAACTGGCGCGAAAAAATGGGGCCAGAAGCCACCGTGGGCGTGCAATTCAAGCCGCTCGAAAGCGTCGGCGTTTACGTCCCTGGTGGTAGCGCCGCCTACCCATCGACTGTGATCATGACGGTTGTTCCGGCTCAGATTGCCGGGGTCGAGCGCATTGTTCTGGTTTCTCCGCCTGGTGAGAATGGCCGGATCTCTGAACTTGTGCTGACAGTCGCCGCCCTGCTTGGCGTTGAAGAAGTTTACGCCATGGGTGGCGCTCAGGCGATTGCCGCGTTGGCTTACGGCACGCAAAGTGTGGCGTCGGTCTGCAAAATTGTCGGCCCCGGAAATCAGTACGTCAACGATGCGAAGCGACAGGTGTTCGGCACGGTGGGCATCGATTCTCTCGCCGGACCGACTGAGCTTGCGGTCTTGTGCGACGACACAGCGAATCCGGAGTTCGTGGCGCGCGACTTGTTTGCGCAGGCGGAACATGATCCGGAAACACGGGTTGTGTGCGTTACAACCTCCATGACTTTCGCTGAAAAACTGGCTGGCGTCGTCACCAGTTTGCTCGAAAACGCACCGCGACAGGACGTGCTGAAACAGGCCCTTGCCAACCATGGTGCAATCGTGGTTGTGCAAGATATCGATGAAGCCGTGAAAGTGATCGACCACATCGCGCCTGAGCATCTGGAAATCGTCACTCGTGAGCCGCGACAGGCAGGTGCGCAGGTCAGAAATGCCGGCGCCATCTTCCTGGGCCCGTGGACACCCGCGGTGCTCGGCGACTACTGTGTCGGTCCGAATCACGTCCTGCCTACCGGCCGTAGCGCCAGATTTTCATCGCCACTGGGTGTGTTCGACTTCGTGAAGTTTTCATCGGTGCTGCAAATGGACCGACAGCAGTTTCTGGAAGTCGGCAACATGGTGGCGGATTTCGCTGGGCTCGAGGGTCTCTTCAATCACAAACAAGCTATAGAGTGTAGAAAAGATGAGCTACCTTGACACGATCAAACCATCTGTGCGGGCAATGCAGGCCTACCATTTGAAACAGGTCTCAGCGCCGGTCAAGCTGAATCAAAATGAGAGCCCTTACGACGTGCCGGAGTGGCTCAAGCAAGAAATCCTGAGTGAGTTCGGGGAGCGCTCGTGGCATCGCTACCCGAGCTTCGGCAACCTCCCGCTGCTGGAGCAGCTTGCCGAGCATTGCGGCCTGTCACCTGAATCTGTTCTGGTGGGCAATGGCTCGAACGAGTTGCTGCAGGTACTCATGTCCGCCACGGTTTCGCCGGGCAAGAAGGTGCTGCTGGTGACCCCGACATTCTCGGTTTACCGGCAACTGGCGCAGGTGGCAGGCGCCACCGTGTGCGAGATCGAATTTGATGAAGAATGGCACTTCCCGGTTGGTGAAATTCTAAGCCGACTGGAAACGGAGACTTTCGACCTCTGCATTCTGTGTTCTCCGAACAGCCCGACCGGCTCACTGTTGCCGACAGTGGATCTCGAGACAATTCTGGCAAAAAGTCGAGGTCTCGTGGTTCTCGATGAGGCCTATCACGAGTTCACGGAGCAGAAGAATTTGCCGCTGCTGCAGCAGTTTCCGAACTTGGTGGTGACGCGTACTTTTTCGAAAGCCATCGGGCTTGCCGGTCTCAGAGTCGGTTACCTGCTGGCGGATGAAAAACTGGTGGTCGAATTCAACAAAGCCAAGTTGCCGTACAATTTGAACATGTTTTCCGAGTTGACGGCATGCAAGCTGTTGCAGAATTCCGAGGTGATTCAGGAGCGGGTGGCGGCGTCAAAAGCGGAGATGCAGCGGGTCATTGCTAGCGTCCGGGAAATTCCCGGTGTCCAGGTGTTGCCATCCGCCGGAAACTTCTACCTGGTCAAAACCGGGATGCAGCCTGAGCGGCTGTTCGAGCAGTTGTTGTCGCAGGGCGTTCTGGTCCGCGACGTGTCTGGTTATCACAAACGACTGGCGCGCACGTTGCGGGTTTCCGTCGGCACACCGGAAGAGAACGAACGCTTTCTGCTGGCCTTGCAACTGACCCTGCAAAAAAATCGAAGGAGCGAATCATGAGTAAGACGCAATTGCAGCGCAAGACCAACGAAACTCAGGTCAAATTGAGTCTTGATGTTGCTGGGGCAGGCGTGGCGAAAGTTGCAACCGGCGTAGGTTTTTTCGACCACATGCTGGAGCTGTTCGCATTTCATGCCTGTTTTGATTTGGAAGTCGCGGCAAGCGGTGACCTGCATGTCTGTGCCCACCACACGGTCGAAGACATCGGCATCGTTCTGGGGCAGGCGTTTGCCAAAAGCTTGCCAGCGGAGAAGAATTTTGTGCGCTACGCGACTGCTTTCGCGCCGATGGATGAATCGCTGGCGCGAGCGGTGGTGGATATTTCGGGCCGCCCTTGTCTGGTCTTCCGCGTCGAGGGTCTGAATGCGAAAATCGGTGATTTCGACACCGAGCTGGTGCAGGAGTTCTTCCAGGCGTTCACCAACAACGCCGGCCTGGCTTTGCATCTGGAAGTGCTCTACGGGAAAAACAGCCACCACATGGTTGAAGCGCTGTTCAAGGCAGTTGGCCAGGCGCTGCGGCAGGCGATCCGGCTTGACCAACAGCGGCAGGGTGTGGCTTCCACCAAGGGCGCGCTTTAGTGAGATGGCAAAGAGCGTCTGGCATTTTCAACGCGTCTGTATCTTTGGCCGCCGGCCAGTAACTTTTCGAAAGCAACAGGAGTCGCTGCAATGATTCATATCGTGGATTACGGTGCTGGAAATTTGCGCAGCCTGCAGAACGCATTCGAGTTCATTGGCATGGCAACTCGAGTTTCCGACAAGCCGGGCGACTTGGCGAGCGCGGAGAAGATTCTTCTGCCCGGAGTGGGTGCCTTCGCCCACGCCATGGGAAACCTGGAGCAACAGGGGTTTGTCGAGCCGTTGCAAAGTAGCGTGCGGGCCGGTGTGCCTGTGCTTGGTATTTGCCTGGGCATGCAATTGCTGTTGACTACCAGCGACGAGCATGGCAGGGTTGAAGGGCTCGACCTGATTCACGGAGCCGTGACGAAACTCGATTGCGCCGAGAAAATTCCGCACATGGGCTGGAATGAAATTGAGGTCAGCTCCTCATCTCGGTTACTCAAGGGACTGCCGCAGTCGGGGTTTGCGTACTTTGTGCATTCCTACGTGTGCCATCCGGTGGATGGCGGACATGTGGCCGCGCGTTTCGACTACGTCGGTGAATTCTGCGCGGCTATTGAGCGTGAGAACATCTTTGGCGTGCAGTTTCATCCTGAGAAAAGCCAGGAGGTAGGATTGCAAATTTTGATGAATTTCGGAGAGATGTGAAATGGAGATCATTCCCGCAATGGATTTGAAGAACGGTCAATGCGTCCGGCTGAAACAAGGAGAATTTGACGACGTCACCGTGTATTCGATTTCGCCACTCGAAACCGCCAGGATGTTTGAAAGTCACGGCGCCGGACGTCTGCATCTGATCGACCTCGACGGTGCTCAGACCGGCGCCAGCGCACAATCAGAAGTCATCAATGAAATCGTCTCAGGATGCGCGATTCCGGTTCAGCTTGGCGGTGGCATTCGTTCTATACTAGCCATCGAGCGTTGGCTGGAGCTGGGGATTGACCGCGTGATCGTCGGCTCGCTTGCGGTGACGGAACCCGCAATGTTGCAAGAAGCGCTGCGCAGATTTAGCGCAAACCGGATTGTGCTGGCAGTCGACGCTCGTGACGGTCTGGTGGCGATCGACGGCTGGCAAACAGCGACGCAATTGAGCGCCGCAGAACTGGCCATGCTCTTTGCAGACCATGGTCTGGACCACGTACTCTACACCGATATTGCCCGCGATGGCATGTTTAGCGGGCCCAATTTGGCAGCTACCAAAAGGCTTGCGCAGGAGACCGGTATGCGGGTCATCGCCTCTGGTGGTGTTTCGTCATTGCAGGACCTGGAGCGGCTGGCGGAGATTGAGGAGTTTGGCGTCGAAAGTGTGGTGGTCGGCAAGGCTTTTTACGAAGGAAGGATCAAGCCGGAGGACGTGTTTCGTGCTGGCTAAACGCATCATTCCCTGCCTGGATGTGAAAGATGGCCGCGTGGTCAAAGGGGTGCAGTTCGAAGACCTGCGCGACGCAGGTGATCCGGTTGCACTGGCGCGTCACTACGTCGCCGAGCGTGCGGATGAGCTTGTGTTCCTCGACATCACGGCCTCGAAAGAGAAGCGGCCAATCGTCTATCAGTTGGTAGAACGCGTCGCTGAACAAGTGTTCATCCCGTTCACCATCGGCGGCGGCTTGACCTCGGTGCAGGAGATTCGCGAGATTCTAAAGCGGGGGGCGGATAAGGTGACTCTGAACACTGCGGCCGTTCGCAATCCGCAGCTCATTTCTGATGGCGCCAGTGCGTTTGGCTCGCAATGCATCGTGGTTGCCGTGGATGCAAAGCAGGTTGCGGCGCAACGCTGGGAGATTTTTACCCACGGCGGCAGCCGCCCCACCGGCCTGGACGCAATTGCCTGGGCTCAGCGTGTCGAGCGCCTGGGCGCAGGTGAAATCATGCTGACCAGCATGGACCGCGACGGCAGCACCGCAGGCTACGATCTTGAGCTGACCCGGCGCGTTTCAAGCTCGGTTGGTATTCCCGTGATCGCGTCGGGAGGCGTAGGTGAAATGTCCCACTTCCGCGACGCTTTTTCCCTCGGACAAGCCGACGCAGCGCTAGCAGCCTCGGTTTTCCACTTCGGCAAGTTCAGCGTCGCTCAGGTCAAAGACTATTTGACGGACCACGACATTCACGTACGGAGGTAGATTTGAATCTGGATGAATTGAAATTCGACGACCGGGGATTAATTCCTGCCATCGCGCAGGACGCGGAGACTCGGGAAGTGCTCATGCTGGCCTACATGAATCGGGAGAGTCTCGAAATTACTCTTGAGAAGAAAAAAGCCTGCTATTTCTCGCGGTCGCGCCAGAAGCTCTGGCTCAAGGGAGAGACCAGCGGCCATTTCCAGCATATCACATCCATCAAGTATGATTGCGACGCAGACACGCTATTGCTGGAGGTGGAGCAGCAGGGCAGTGCTTGTCACACGGGAAATTATTCCTGCTTTTATCGGGCGTTGCCGCTGGATGGTGTTTCGTGATAGCGGCAATGAATCTGGAAGCACATGGCTCAAAATGCCAGTCAGAGTGAGCTTTGCCGAAGACCTGACTTCCGCACTTGCCGAGACATGCATCCGCACCATTCAGTGATAGCGGTCAGCATGTCTCGGCAGGTGCGTCTTTATTGGGTGCGGCAAGTCATTCCTGCCAGTTCAGGACTTCGTCGATAGTTCCGGTTGAGACGGAATGGTAGGTTGGCCTGGCTTTCTGGTAGATGAGTTTTGCCATTTGCAGCATCGCGGGGTTCTCCGCCATCTTCGTATAAAGCGGTCGCAAGAATTTTCTGCGACCCATGGAAGTCAGGAAGTGCTCGAGCGCCGGGTAGGCCGGAGCATACTGGTTGTTGATCGCGTGCAGCAGCCAGGCATGCAGAATTTCCGAGTTGCCCGTGCTGGAGAATCCGAATGCGGAGTCGAGTTCCTTCATCTGGGACAGGCTTAGAGTTTCCGTTTCTGGCAAGCTGTGCAGGAAGTGCAGCCAGTGCTGGGTTGTCCATCCGTCTGTCGTGAGAGTTCTGGCGGCAGTTCCCGCCTGCCACTTTTGCAGTTCTCCTTCCACCGTGGCGAATGCCGCCGATTGCACACGGGCGATATTTTGCGGGATGCCAGGGCCATAAATCCAGGCGTCAATTTGCAGCTCTTGCTCGAGGGTACGATTCCCTTTCAGAAGATGCGATTTCAGGTGGGCCACGAATGCCTCAGTCGTCATGCTTTTGAAGGCGAATTCATCGAAATAATTGCTCAGGAATTCGTCCCAGGCTTCGCGGCCGACCGCGTTTTCGAGCGTGCGCAGGAAGAAGTGGCCTTTGTCGTAGGCAATCGAAGTCATGCCATCGTCCGGGTCACGACCTTTCAGATCAAGATGTAGGTGGCTGTCCAGGCTCTCCGCCCCGAGCCGGTCGAGTTCTTCTTCGTAATCGCGATAGCTCAGCGACGCCAGCATGTCGGCGTGTTCCTTGCCGTAGAGTTCCTCCATGATTCGGTGCTCGAAATAGGTAGTGAAGCCTTCATTCAGCCAGAAATCATCCCAGTTGGCATTGGTGACCAGGTTGCCGGACCATGAGTGTGCCAGCTCGTGTGCAATCAGCGCAACCAGGGATTTGTCGCCGGCGAGCACCGTTGGGGTTGCAAACGTCAGCCGGGGATTCTCCATCCCGCCAAACGGAAAGCTGGGCGGCAGCACGATGATGTCGTAACGGCCCCAGCGGTAAGGCCCGTAGAGTTTTTCGGCGGCAGCCATCATTTTTTCAGTGTCCTCGAACTCGGCAGCCGCTTTTTCGACCACGGAAGGCTCCGCGTAAACTCCGCTGCGCTCACCCATCGCGCGAAACTCCAGATCGCCGACCGCCAGCGCCAGCAAGTAGGAAGGCACCGCTTGAGGCATGTTGAAATGATAGACGCCGTCTTCGTTCCGTTCCGTGCCATTCTCGGCGCTCATCACCGCCATAAGGTCCGGTGAAGTTCGAATTGTCGCACTGTAGGTAATCCGCACGCCGGGACTGTCCTGGCATGGGATCCAGGTGCGAGCCAGAATCGCTTGCGATTGTGTGAACAGAAAAGGTGAATTGCCCCCTGCTGTTTGCGACGGCGCCAACCACTGCAATGCGGCTGCGCCGGGACTCGTTTTATAGCTGATATTGACGGCTTTGGTCGTTGGTTTGATCTTGACCGACAGAGATTGCCCGAGGAAATCCACCGACTCACCGAGCGCGAAATCAACCTTTGAGCTATCATCATCCAGCGTCACGGAAATGATCTCCAGGTCACGAGTATCGAGCCACAACTCCTGGGCCCGACTGTTGTGTTCAAGCGTGAGCCGGGCTGTGCCCGACAGTTGCCGTGCCTGGAAGTCTACGGACAGGTCGAGGTCGATATGTTTGACAGCAACTTCGTTGGGGCGCGAGAATGAGTGTGAATCCTCACCGTAAGCGGGCAGTTTTTTTTCACAACTCTGGAATAGCAGAAAACAAGCTATGAAGCTTGCAGCAAGCTCAAATAGTTTCTGGTTCATGGTAAATTATCTCCGGGTTGGTGTTTTTGTATTTGAAGACTCAGGCCGTAGCATGCTTTTGTACCTGACGATTCTGGCCGGGCGATGTCGTCGCATTCCCGTCTTCGCTGTGCCGATTTCCGCCGCCCGCCGAACGGCAGATAATATACTCCGGGGGCGCAGCAATGGCAAGCAAAATATCCAAAGTTGCACTCCGAGTACTTGATTTAGTGGCGGATTTTTTCTAACTTCATTATTCTTGTTTGCATCTTTGGCAGAAGGGCCATGGACCGATGAATTACGACAACGCTGATCTTTTCAACAGAATAAGAAGTTGTGCCGCTGAAGGCGCAAATGATGTGATAGAGCTTCGTCGTCACTTCCACCAGTATCCTGAATTGAGCTGGAAGGAGTTCAAGACCGCGGAAATGCTTGACCACAAACTCGGTGGCCTTGGCCTGGAGGTTACAAAGGGTATCTGCGGCACCGGCATCACCGCTGAGCTTTCAGGCGCATCCAGCAGCCGGACGCTGGCGATTCGAGCCGATATGGATGCCCTGCCCATGGATGACGACAAGGATGTGCCCTACGCGTCGAGAGTGCCCGGCGTTATCCATGCCTGCGGCCACGATTGCCACATGGCGATGGCTTACGGCGTGGCCCGTGTTTTGACAGAAATGAACCTGGATCTGCCCGGCAATGTCCGATTTATCTTTCAGCCTTGCGAGGAGGCGATCCCGAGTGGCGCCCTTGAACTGGTGAATGCCGGCGTCATGGATGGAGTCGATGGCATCTTGGCCTACCACGTCGATCCCGAGCTTGAAGCGGGTGCGATTGGCCTGCGCAGCGGCGTGCTTACGGCGCATTGCAGCGAATTCAGGCTTACGATTTTCGGAAAAAGTGGACATGCTGCCAGGCCACACCATGCCGTCGATACGATTCACCTGAGCACGCGGGTTCTTAAAATGCTGTATGATATCGTGGGTAATCGCAGCCAGCCTTTCATGCCTGCGGTTCTGACTATAGGAAAGTTGGCCGGCGGCAGGAAGGCCAACGTCATCCCGGATGTTGTCGAGATTGCCGGTACCGTCCGCACTGTTGATTCAAAATCACACGACGAAATTCTCACCGCGATAGAAGAGAATGTCCGTGCCATCACACGTGCTGTGGGCGGCGGCTATGAGCTCGAATTCCCGGATCCAGTGCCTTCAGTGGTTAACGATGCGGGTATGGTCAACATGATTCGCGAAGTGGCGACAGAAATGCTGACTTCAGATTGCCTGAAAAATATTGAGCATGTGAGCATGGGCGGAGAAGATTTTTCCTGGTATTTGAGCAAGGCCCCGGGCGCCCTGATTCGTCTTGGCGCCAGAAAGCCAGGCAGCGAGATTTCCTATTTGCATACCAATAAATTCGATATCGATGAGTCGGCCCTTTCTGTGGGTGTCGCCCTGATGGCGATGCTCATAATCCGCTACCTCGCTGTTCCCGCTGGCGGGCTGGAATGACCGCAGCCAGCTCGGCGTACCGCTGAGAATAAGACATGACGCAATCCATCATTGACCGGCTAGGTCAATTCATCCGGAATCAGAAGCTTTTGCCCGCAGATGGACGCCTGCTGCTTGCCGTTTCCGGTGGTCTGGATTCGGTGGTGCTCCTGAGTTTGTTCATGCATCTGCGTGACGACCTGGGCTTGACGCTGGGCGTGGTTCATGTCAACCACGGCATTCGAGGAGATGAAGCCGACGCCGACCAATTGTTCGTGAAAAAGCTAGCCGAGCACCACCATCTGCCTTTTTTCTGTACGCGTGTCGATGCCGTGGCACATAGCCGTTCGATGAAGCTCTCTCTGGAAGAAGCTGCCCGCAATTTGAGATATGACTACTTCCAGGCGGCACTGACGGACTCAGGATTTTCATGCCTGGCAACTGCTCACAACGCCAACGATCAGGCAGAGACGGTTCTCGACCATTTTCTGCGAGGCTCAGGCGCGGCCGGCCTGAGCGGGATTTTATCCCGGCGCGGGCCATTCATTCGTCCGCTGCTGCCCTTCACACGTGCAGAACTCGTGTCCTACGCCTCTGAGAGCAGGCTTGAGCATCGGGAGGACGCCAGCAATCGCGACCTGTCTATCCGGAGAAATCGCATCCGCCACCAGCTCATTCCGCTGATTCAAGAGCACTTCAACCCTGGAATTATGGGTACGCTTAATCGAAGCGCGGCAATCTTTCAGCAGATGGAATCACAACTTGATGTTGAAGTCAAAGAGGCATTTAAGTCCTTGGTTTCATTACAAAAAAAAAATGAAATAATCCTTGAAATTAAACGTTTTTTGGGTTATAATAATTTAATTCAGACGTACCTGTTGTTTCATTGTTGTAAGAATTTAGGCATACAACGCACCTCACTGAATTTCCCTAAAATCCGCAAGATGCTGGACATCATCCAGAAGGGGGAGGTTGGCAGGAAGGTTGAAGTTTTCGGGCCGGTTGCCCTGCTTATCGACCACGATGGCATTGTCCTTGGGAATTTGGAAAAGGACGTGCCTCAAAAAAAGGAAGTAGACCTGCTGCGACTAGCATCCGTGCGCTACCATGGTCGTGATTTTCGGTGGACGATTCACCGCAAAGACGACGAATTTGCCTTCACACACAGCCGCAATTCGGAACTACTCGATTTCGAAAAAGTAGGGAGTAGAATTTGTTTTCGGACGCTTTACGCGGGAGCCCGGTTTTTTCCGCTTGGTCTTGGTGGCCAGAAGAAGGTCGCGGATTTGCTTTCCGATCGCAAGATTCCGATCAGGCAAAAGCAGGGCACAATTCTACTCGAAACTGATGGTGATGTTGTTTGGGTTTGCGGCCACCGAATAGACGAACGATTCAAAGTCACCGAAGCGACGCGCGCCGTACTGAAACTGGAGATGGAAAACACTATCGATGACTAGCGAGCAGACACACGTATTCATCAAGAACGACAACGCCAGAGTGTTACTGTCAGAGCAAGAAATTAAACAGAAAGTCCAGGAATTAGGAGCAAAAATATCTGAAGATTATGCCGGGATGTGCCCTATCCTGATTGGGGTGTTGAATGGCAGTTTCATTTTTTGCGCAGATTTGTTTCGCGCAATTACCATCGATTGCGAGATCGATTTTATCAAGATATCGAGTTATGGCGAAGCCATGGAAACATCCGGCGTCGTCAAGCTCAAAAAGGACATCGATGCCCATCTGCAGGATCGCCATGTCCTCGTGGTGGAAGATATTGTGGATTCGGGCTTGTCTGTGAATTATCTGCGTAAGCGCATGGAGAGAGTGAAACCAAAATCGCTGGGATTTGTATCACTCTTGTTAAAGGAAGGCGCTGCGCAGACTGATTTCAAGATTGACTACATCGGATTTAGTATACCGAATCACTTTGTCGTCGGATACGGTCTCGATTACGCACAGAGATTTCGAAACTTGCCAGCCGTGTATTTGATGGATGAGCAAGTTTTATAGTTTTTCATTAACCAGGGAAACCAGACAGTAGATGAGTAACGACAAGAGAACAAGGAAGCGCCCAAATCAGCAGAACTCGCCGAAGAAGGACGAGAATTTTCAATGGCGAAAAGCAACCCGGACGCTGACATTCTGGTTGATCATCATCATCGTTTCGATTTTCATCTCCCAAAAGTTCAGTTTCGAAGAACGCGGGGCGATTGTAATTTCCTACTCGATGTTCATCGACCATCTCGAAAAGAAGGAAATCAAGAAAGCGATAATAGAGGACAAGGAATTCCTTGGCGAGTTGCGGGAGGAGTCTTCAAACGTCATCGCTGGCAAGCCGGTCTCCTATGTTAAGTTCAAAGTGACGCTGCCGGAAGCTCCAAAGGCGGAAGTTGCTTTGCAGTGGACAAAGGAATACAATGTTGCCCTCGATTTCAAAGAGATGACGCAGGATTGGTGGAATTATGTCTTCAATTTGCTTCCGTGGATCCTGTTCGGCGTTTTCTGGATCTTCATCCTGCGCAGAATGCAGGGTGGCGGTGCAAAGGGCATTTTTTCCTTCGGCAAATCAAAAGCCAAGCTCTTGACAGAAAATCAAACCAAAGTTACTTTTGATGATGTTGCCGGCGCGGACGAGGCCAAGCAAGAATTGCGAGAGATTATTGATTTTCTGAAGGATCCGGACAAATTTCAAAAACTGGGCGGCAAGATACCCAAAGGCGCTCTGCTGCTGGGTCCTCCCGGAACGGGAAAGACACTTCTCGCGAAGGCGGTAGCGGGAGAGGCCGGCGTACCTTTCTTCAGCATGTCCGGTGCGGATTTTGTTGAGATGTTTGTCGGCGTCGGCGCTTCACGTGTCCGCGATTTGTTCGAACAGGGCAAGAAGAACGCGCCATGCATCATTTTCATCGATGAAGTGGATGCGGTCGGGCGCCATCGCGGCGCCGGACTGGGCGGTGGCCACGACGAACGTGAGCAGACTCTGAATCAGCTTCTCGTCGAAATGGATGGCTTCGATGCCAACGAAGGCGTGATTCTCATCGCCGCCACCAACCGTCCGGACGTGCTGGACCATGCATTGCTCCGGCCGGGTCGTTTCGACCGCCAAATCGTCGTTGACCGGCCGGATGTTCGGGGACGAGAGGGTATCCTGAAAGTGCATACCAAGAAAATTCCAATCGCCCAGGATGTCACTCTCTCCGTAATTGCCAAAGGGACTCCAGGCTTTTCAGGAGCCGACCTTGCCAATCTTGTCAACGAGGCGGCGCTACTTGCGGCGCGTTTCAACAAGAAGATCGTCGAGATGGATGATTTCGAGTACGCAAAGGACAAAGTGATGATGGGTGCGGAGCGCAAGAGCATGCTGATCACCGAAGACGAGAAGAAGTTGACGGCCTATCACGAGGCTGGCCACGTGCTGGTTGCCAAGTTGACCCCCGGAACGGATCCGGTGCACAAAGTTACGATCATCCCGCGTGGACGGGCCCTGGGTGTGACCACTACTTTGCCAATCGATGAAAAGCACAACTACTCGAAGACCTACTGCGAAGGTATGCTAGTGCATCTTCTCGGCGGTCGTGCCGCCGAAGAAGTGGTGATGAATGAACTCACGACCGGCGCCGGTAACGACATCGAGCGGGCAACCGGTCTGGCGAGAAAAATGGTGTGCGAGTGGGGCATGAGCGAGCGGCTCGGCCCACTGACTTTTGGCAAGAAGGATGAGGAGATCTTCCTGGGCCGTGAAATCGCGAAGCATACTGACTTCAGCAACAAGACCGCTGAGATCATCGACGAGGAGATTACCATGATTGTCACCAGCGCCGAGAAGAAAGCCATCGACCTGGTGAAAAAACATGTGGACAAGCTGGAAGCGCTGGCAATGGCGCTGCTCGAGCGTGAGATTCTCGATGGCGCCGAGGTCGATAAGATCTTTAAGGGTGAGGAGTTGGGGCCGATCGAGCACAAACGCTATTCCGGTAATGGCGGTGCTGCCAAGAAGGAGAAGAAGGAAATCGTCGACGATTTGAACTAAGTCTCAAATTGTCCGGTGAGTGGCATGCCGGAGCGTTTCCTGAAGATACCTTGCTAAACGAAGAGCTGAGATGGCAGCACATACCTGCCGCCTCAGCTCTCTTTTTTTCTGGAAGGGGACCTTGTGTGAAGCTTGTTTGTGGTAGCGTGACATCCGACTTGTGTGCCCGGACTCACGTTATGGGCATCGTCAATTGCACGCCCGACTCATTCTTTGCGGGAAGCCGCCGAGCCACCGTCCGCGAGGCGGTGGATGCTGCTCTGAACATGGTTGAAGCCGGAGCTGATTTTCTGGACATAGGAGGCGAATCGTCACGTCCGGGCTCAGAGCCGGTTGCGGCTGATGAGGAGATGTCACGCATCCTGCCGGTCATTCGTCAATTGGCTAAGGAAACCACCGTTCCGCTGTCTGTGGATACCTGCAAGGCCGTGGTGGCACGACAGGCCCTTGGCGAGGGCGCGGCGATCATCAACGATATCAGCGCGCTACAATTCGATCCTGATATGGCGACGCTGGCGGCACAATTGAGCGTCCCCGTGATTCTTATGCACATGAAGGGCGAGCCTAAGAGCATGCAGGTCAATCCCCAATATGATGATGTCGTGGTCGAGCTTTTGGCGTTTTTCAGAAGCCGGCTGCAATTTGCTCATGAAAGCGGCATCCACAAAGAGAACGTTGTGCTGGACCCCGGTATCGGATTTGGAAAGCGGGTAGACGACAACTATCAAATCACCGCGAATCTCGACAGCTTTGTTGACCTGGGTTGCCCCATCTTGTTTGGCGCGTCGCGGAAATCGTTTCTGAGCAAGATAGTTGGCGGCCAGCCGCAGGAATGTCTGGCCGCGACCGTGGCAATCAACACTGTGGCCATTTTGCGCGGCGCCCACATCCTCAGGGTGCATGATGTCCAGGAAGCCAAGCAGGCTGCCGCGATTATCGACCATCTTGTTCACGTGACCGTTAACTAAACCAAGCCAATGAGTGAGCAATTCGTTCTGTTTCAGATTGGATTCATCAAGGTCACCTTGTTCGATATTCTTGATGTCTTAGTCGTGTCCGTCATCCTCTACAAGCTTTACTACTTTATTCGCGGTTCGCGCGCGGCACAGATGTTTGTTGGTCTTGTGCTCATCTTGATCGTGTCGCTGCTCACGCGTTTGTTCAACATGAGTGCCATGACCTGGATTTTCGACAACCTGAAAACCGTCTGGCTCATCGCATTTGTGATTGTTTTTCAGCCAGAGCTGCGACGCATGTTAATTTTTGTGGGCCAGAGCCGGGTGATCAGATATTTCGTCAAAGTCTCCAGCAGCAAGACCTTCGAAGAAGTGCTTCGTGCCGCAGTGGAGCTTTCCAACCGCAGGCATGGTGGGCTGATTGTCGTGACGCGAGATACCGGGATCAAGTCGATCACGGAAACGGGAGTTCAGATTCAGGCCGAGGTCTCATCATCGCTAATCTGTTCGATCTTCAGTCCAAAGTCGCCGCTGCACGACGGCGCCATCGTTATTCAGAATGATGTCATTGAGGCAGCGAGATGCATCTTGCCACTCAGCCAGACGACGAATATTGATGCGAGTCTCGGCACCCGGCATCGCGCTGCTATCGGGTTGGCTGAAGAGTCTGACGCCGTCATTGTGGTTATCTCTGAGGAGACCGGCAAAATCTCGATTGCCAAGGATGGTCATCTCATTCAGGACCTCGACAAGGATTCAGTCCAGAGCATCCTCAACAACGCCTTCAGACTGAATACGGAACAACAATGAGAAACATGACTCGCCGGGCAGCTCTGGTGCTGAGTCTGAGTTGCAGTCTCGCCGGGCTACGAGTGGCCGCGGTAGCTGCGCATGAAATGAATACGAGCTACACTGAAGTCGAGCTGCGGACTGACAGCAATGAAATCGTCTGCAAGCTGGTTTTGGACATCACGGATCTGGAACAACTTTTTGAGCTTGACGCCGATGACAACGGTGTCGTTTCCGCTGACGAATTGAGTCTATTGTTGCCGCAGGTTCAGAGCCACTTCTTGCCGAAGATCATCGTCAGGAACTGGGGAGAGAGGATAGAGTTGGTCGCCTCCGGGGCTGAACCGACTGAAGATGGCCTTGGCAATACATTCGCGCAACTCACATTCAGACAGTCCGTGCCCCGCCTCGGCTGGAAAATGCACTTGCGCATTGATATTTTTTCAGAGTTGAGCCGGCGGCACAAGAACCTGGTCAAGGTTACCCGCGGGTCGGAGACATTGCAGGCCATTCTCACCAGAGATTATCCGGAGCAGACATTCTCATTTGATGGCGCGGACATCTCGCTGTTTGCCCAATGTCGGCAGTTTGTCTGGCTCGGAATTGAGCACATTCTCATCGGCTACGACCATATTCTGTTTGTGCTTGGCCTGATTCTGATCGGTGGCCGGATGAGCAGTCTGGTCAAGATGGTCACCGCATTTACCGTAGCGCACAGCCTGACGCTTGTTTTGGCTGCCTTGCAGCTTGTAATTCTCCCCGGCCGTCTGGTTGAGTCCGTCATCGCCTTGAGCATCGTCTACATCGCGGTCGAGAATTTTTTTGTGAAGGGCAACGAGCAGCGCTGGATAATCGCATTCATTTTTGGTTTGATGCATGGGTTCGGTTTCGCCAACGTGCTCGCCGAACTTGGTTTGCCGGGAGAGGGTCTGGTGGCTTCTCTGTTTTCCTTCAACGTCGGTGTTGAGTTGGGTCAGGTTGCGATCGTGGCTGCTTGCTATCCTGCGATCATGTGGCTGGCGCGCTCACCAAATCAGCGCAGAATCGTGTTCGCACTGTCGTCGGTCATCTTGTTCTTCGGCCTGGCGTGGTTCGTTCAGCGCGCGCTGGGGCTTGAGATTCCGATGGTCTAGTGTCACGATTTCTAATTTTCCGAACAAAACTCTGACAGGGTTTCGACCCTTTTGTTTATGCCTGAAACGGTCAACATCAAACCCTGTCAGAGTTCGCTTATTTGGAAATCATCACGCTAGGTGCGATATGTTCTGCTGACTTCGCATGATTCATTCGCTCACTCTCTGTCTGTCCGGCAGCAAGAATGCGATCAAACTCATGGCGAAAGCCCAGCCGATGTACCCCAAGCCTGTCTCCGCCAGCCACTCCGGCTCCAAAAACTCCAAGAATCCCCTTGATTCCAGGAAGTAAAAAGAGATCGTGGCCGTGAATCCAACGACAACCGAGCGCTTTGTCTGTCGCTCGGTGATGCTCGATTTGAAAACCGCCACGATAGGGAGGAAGACCGTGGTTGTCAAAATGCCCGAGGACAGATAAAAAATATCCCACAGCGACTCGGTGAAGGTCGCGTACAGATAGGCCATGAGTACCGCGCCCAGCGACACAAAGCGCGCCGTCTTCTCCAGATCGACCTTTTCGTTTTTCCGGGCAAGATGCGGTTCCAACCAGTCGTAGGACAAGGAAAGCGCCATCACGTTGCTGCAGGTATCGATGGTGGACATTGATGCAGCAGCCAGGCCGACCAAGAGCAGAACGCTGAGCAGCGGGGGCGTAAAATCCCGGATCAGATTGGCAAAAATTGCGGCGCCGTCATTCAGGGCCGCGGGAATCTCGCCAGCCACCGGAGGATAGAGATAGAGCGCTGTCAGGCCAATGACGAGTGGCAAAATCGCCAGGAAGATCACCGAGTTGACGCTGGCGATAATCACGCCTTGCCGGGCTTTCCGCACTGAACTCGCAGCTTGCAGACGCAGCCAAACGTCTGTTTCGACAATCCAGCCAGGCAGATAGGTAAGCAGGGTCATCACCACCAGCGCAGGCCCGGCCGCGAAAAGCCGAAAAGCGCTGACACCGGTTTTGGGTGATGCTGGAAGCGCGGCCAAGAATCCACTCAGGCCCTGTTGGGCGAAAGCTGCATTTCCCGCAACCCACGCGATGCAGCCGACGAAAAAGGCCACCAGCGCAAATTGCAGTTTGTCCGTGGATACAACCGCGGCAAAGCCGCCCAGGAAGGAATAGCCCGCCACAACCAAAGTGATCGCCAACAGGATGGCGTGAAACGGCGCCTTCAAAATGGGCGCCAGGATTTGGGCCGCGGCGAAAATTTCGGCGCCTCCCCACACCAAGAAGACAAATGCCAGAGGCAACGCCAGATAGGCTCGCGCTTTCGGGCCAAACCGGCGGGCCAACATTTCCGGTTGCGAGAACGCCCCCAGCCGGCGAAAGGCGGGGGTCAGTAGATAAAAGCACGCCATCACCAGCAGCCACGGGATGGCCAGCAGCCACAACGAGCTGACTCCGTACCAATATACCAACTGCACAGCGTAGACACACGACCAACTAATGGACATGAAACTGGCGGAAATGGAGAGGCCGGTTGACCAGGCGCCGAGAGACCGGCCCGCTGCCCAGAAATCCAGGTTATCCTGGTTGCTAACTTGCTGGTCAGCAAGGTGCCGGCGTTTGTATCCGCGCCAGCCAATCCATAGTACAAATATCGAGTAGGCAGCGAGGCCGAGCCAGTAGATGGTGGTGTCTTGCATTTTTCCTTGGGCGTGTTCAGGACTTGTTAGAAGGAAGGTAACAGCTAGCTTTTGTTCCAGCAGATATCCGTGACGCCGCGCTTGAAGTTCTCGTAGCGCGCCAAAACAAACAGCAAGTCGGAGAGGCGATTGACGTACTCCAGAAGGTGGTCACCGATTTTTTCGGTGGCCGAGAGTGCCACAATCAGGGTTTCGGCGCGCCGGCAAACACAGCGGGCCTGGTGCAGGAAGACCGCCGCCCTGGCGCCATTTGGCAGAATGAAGTCCTCAAGCGGCGCCAGTTCTGAGTTCAGGCTGTCAATGTGCGTTTCCAGCTTTTCAACGTTGGCCGGCCCAATGACAGGCATCTGCCACTTTTGTTGGTCCTCGACCAACACGCAGAGTTGACCGCCGACCGTGAACAATTCGTTCTGAACCTGCGACACAATCCGGGAGACTTCCGGCGCCGGGTCAAAGGCCACAGCCAGTCCGAGCACTGCATTGAGTTCATCAATGGCGCCGTACGCCCGCACGCGGGTTGAATCCTTGCGTACCAACTGTCCGCCACCGAGGCGGGTTTCTCCGCCATCTCCCTGTTTTGTATATACTTTCGTAATTCGGAATGCCATGGGCAATGCCTCGCTGCTTTCTCAGGAATGTAATCAAATGTAGCGCCGGGCAGCCACGAAGTCAAGTCAAAACTGCGATGGTTTCTTCTTGACATTTAACCCGGGGCTATGTACTTTTTGGGGTCTGAATCATGCCCTGGCACACGCCACAGCCATTTTTCTCAACACCAAACAAGACGATGAAAACGTTCCACAAACAACTACTTCTGCTTGCGATTTTGCTGATTTGCACCTTCGGGATTTCCAGCTACCACTTCTTGAAGGGGACTGCCGTCATAGAACAACAGCTTGCGGACTCACGCGCTCTCCTACTGTCGGAGCGCGTTCGCCATACACTCGATACACATACGGAAAGGCCTGAGAACTGGCAGCATATGTCAGACGAGTTGCAGCTCGAATTGCGCGAATCTTTGCGGACTTCCCTGATACCGTTTCCTGAGGCTGCGGATTTCTTCATTGTCACGGGTGACAGCGATGTGGTTTTCAGCCTGAATCCACTTTCTGTTCGCCCAAGGCACGCTCTTGCTGTATTCACGAATCGGCCCGATCCCGGTGAATTCGCACTCCTGGCCTCTGACGGTTCGGGTTACCGTGAGGTCTACTGGCGGCCGCCGCAAACAGGGCGGACCGTCGCTGTGCTCGGCATTCGTCCCATCCCGCTCGTCGAGGAAACCCGCCGAAGTTTTACTTTACGCACATTTGTGATCAGCATGGTAGGAATTCTGGTGGTGGTTCTTATTTCTTTAATGACGACCAAAGTCATCCAATCGCCGCTGACCAAAGTCGAGAAGGCTATGGATGTCATCGACAAGCGAAAATACGCATTTCGAATCAAGGCACGCAAGAATGGTGAGTTCAAGCCCGTGTTTGACAAGGTCAACAAGGCGCTTCAGCGGCTGGAGCAACTGGACTCGGTGCAGAGATCAGCGGTTCAGAAAAAGAACAATCTTGTTTCCGAAATAAAAACCACAACCCGGTTTATGGATGTCATGGCGCATGAAGTTAAGAATCCGCTGCATGCCATGGCGATAAGCATTGACGTTTTGCGCACCAAAATTGAAAAAGGCCGCGGCAAGGCTGAAACTCTGAAGCACGCCGACGCCATTGAGCGTGAGATCGGAAGGCTGCGCGAAATCATACAGGGTTTTCTGCACTATGTGCGGCCTGGGGTTCCCCAGAAGGAGCGTTTCGAACTGAACGGCCTGGTCACGAACGTTTGCCAGGCAGCCGGGGCCGAGGCCGGCAAGGCTGGGATCAAGCTTGAAACCCGGCTCGAAAAAGGACTGAAGGATGTCATGCTTGACCGGGAGCAGATGCAGCGGGCGCTGCACAATCTGATTATCAACGCCATCCACGCCAGCAGCGATGGCGGTAAGATCATGGTTCGAACCTGGCTTAAGCGAGATAAAATTCTGGTTTCCGTCAAAGACGAAGGCACGGGAATCTCGAAAGAAGAGCTGCAGCAAATCTTTGAACTTTACTTTACGACCAAGAAGCATGGCAGCGGCATTGGCCTGCCGGTCACCAAGAGAATAGTTGAAGCGAATGGCGGCAACCTGCAACTGGAGAGCAAAGTAGGCAGGGGAACGACCGCCACCATCATGGTTAATGCACTATAGGACTGACTTATGACGACTGCACCAAAGTACAGCATTCTGATAGCCGACGACGACAAACATGTGACTGAAGTCCTTTCTGATCTGCTCGTGGAAGAAGGATACAATACCGCCATCGCTAACGATGGTCCGGAGGCGCTTGCGAAACTTCGGGAAGGCACCTTTCATCTGCTTCTGGTGGATTTCAAGATGCCAACCATGAGCGGCATGGAGGTTCTTGAAGGCGCAAAAAAAGAAGGCTTGCTCGCCGAAATCGTGATCATCACCGGCGAGGGGTCCGTGGCATCAGCCGTGGAAGCGATGCAAAAGGGCGCATACGACTATCTCGAGAAACCGATCGTGCCGCGCAGGTTGAAGGCGCTGGTTCGGAAAGCACTTGAACGCCAGGCACTCGTGGTCAAGAATCTCGAGTTGGAAAATCGTCTGAAAACGATGTCGCAGTACGAAGAGATTATTGGCCGCGATGAGGCGATGCTTGATGTCTACGATGTCATCGAGGCGGTGGCGGATACAACAGCAAGCGTTATGATTACGGGCGAGAGTGGCACCGGCAAGGAATTGGTGGCTCGCGCCATCCATAGCAAAAGTGGCCGTGCAAAGGGGCCGTTTATCGCCATAAATTGCTCGGCGTTTCCTCGGGACATTCTGGAAAATGAATTGTTCGGCCACGAGAGAGGTGCATTTACCGGCGCTGTGAAAGAGAAACCCGGCTGTTTTGAGATGGCAAACAATGGCACCCTCTTTCTCGACGAGGTGGGAGAGATGCCGGCAGACACCCAGTCGAAATTGCTGCGGGTGCTCGAAGAGAAACGCTTCCGCCGGCTTGGCGGCACGAAAGAAGTCGCGGTCGATGTGCGAGTGGTTGCTGCGACCAACTGTGACATCCAGGAAGCGATGGCTGATGGCACGCTTCGTGAAGATCTCTATTTCAGACTGAGCGTCATGGATATTCAATTGCCGCCGCTACGCCAGCGTCTCAGTGACCTCGCGCTGATCACCAAACAGTTCCTAAAAACGTTCAATGAGAAAAACGGCAAGCAAGTTACCGGGTTTTCAGATGAATGCCTTGAGTTGATGCGCAATTATCGTTGGCCGGGCAACGTCCGCGAGCTTAAGAACATGGTGGAGCGCGCCGTCATTCTTTGCCGTGAAGATACCATCGAGATTCGCCACCTGCCACGACACATGTTCTTTTCAGAGAAGAAAGGTGACGATGGCAACAAGATTGAGCTTGGCCGCCCTCTGCATGAGATTGAACGAGAGGTCATCTTTCGAACGCTCGAGATGACCAAGAATAACAAAACCAAAGCGGCACAGATACTGGGCATCAGTTTGAAAACCATGCACAACAAGCTGAACAAGTACTTCGAGGATGAGTCTCGCGAAGAGATCCCGCCAGGGTCGTAACCCGAATGTAAATCTTACACGTAGCCTGCCACATTCTGAGAATTCCCATTCTCCTGATTTCATCATAATATATTGTTTTTTATCGTCGTGGAAAGCCGCTTACCTGAATGGTGTGGTTTGGCATCGCCTTTGCCTGAACCGATGCGATTTTACGACCACGCATTTACTGGAGGAAGATATGAACGGCCTGCGAATCACGGGACTGGTTCTTTTGTTAGGTGGATTGCTTGTCGCCAACGGGTGGCTTGGCAGGAGTGTGATTGGTGCGCATGACCACGCCCGCGGTTTGGGCGAACTGGCCAGATTCGATGCCGACTCTACACCGACTTTGGATTTGGTTCATTGGAGTGACTTGCAGCGTTATCCGGGACTGGAAACGGTCACTGGCGAAGTCTTTGTCGTGGAACCGGTTGCTTTGAAGGAAGGGCTTTCCCGAGCGCTGCAACTCCTGATTGAAACAAATGACGGTGTGATGGCGGCCTATCTCGGACCGCAATGGACTGTTGATTCCGGTTCCTTTCGCTTGCAGCCGGGCGATGTGGTCCGGTTGCGCGGAGTGCAGGTTGTGATAGCAGGGCGCGAGATCTTCATGGTTGCCGAGATTCAAAACGGAACGCGGCGCCTGCAGATAATCGATCCGTCCGACTTGCACACTTGGAGAAAACTGAATGAATCTAGGCTTGAGCTGGCTCTGTTTGCAGCCCGGGACTGATTCACATTGGCTCATTTTAGAATTCAAAAGGAACGCCCAGACTTCCTGCCTGGAAGGGCTCGGCCTTCTACAACTCAATAAAACCAACTAACGGAGGATTCGTTGCGATGAGAAAATATGTGCTTGCAACACTACTCTTGATTTTGTTCGTCTGCTGGATGGGGCCTGCGCAGCAGTTGCTCAGCCGTTACCTCTTGCAGGAAGAACCGACGTTTCACGAAATTCAGGACGGGGAGTGGCTCAGCAGAATCGCTCTGCGCTACTACGGCGACGTGTCGTACTGGCGCGAGCTTGAACTCATCAACCGGGCGCCGGACGGCGATCATATTTTTCCGGGTGAAGAAATCATCATTCCAAGCTTCGACGTTCTGCGAGAAATAAGGAAAACGCAGCGGCTGTCCAAGGTCAATTTGCTCATACATGAACAACAGACCATCCTAGCCGGAAGGACCCGGGAGCGTGCTCCGGAACGTGCCCGGCTCGAGAGCGAAATAGCCGAAGACATCAAGGCTGATGTCATCGAGAGTTTTGAGGCGCCGGCGCCTGTGCTTGACGCCTCTGGTCCTGCCGTTGAACCGGCGGTATCGTCTGATGACAAGCTCTCTGAGCAGGTGACTGGCGATGACGCCGAACTGCCACTTTCCGTTACAGCGTTCGATGATGATTTGATGCAGGAGAACTCCACGCTCAACGCGGCCTTCCTCGGTGGTGTCGCACTACTAATCGCAATTCTGGTCATTGGCGTTGTTGTTTACCTGCGCAGACAGAAGCGAGAGGAAATCACCGTTTATGGTGATACAGAGGAGCAGGATGAGCAAGGCTCCATTGGTCCTGCACTTTTTCTGGACGCTGATTCTTCTGAGAATGACGAAGATGACGCCCCTGCGGATGACGACCAGGTGCGCAATGGAGCCACCAGGGAACGTGAGCTCGCCTGAGCGCACGATACAGTATCAAGGGGACGTGAAGCCATCTAGATGGGCCCTGAGATGACCCCTTCACCTCCCCTTTACTTTTTTACAGGAAAGACGATGAGCCGACGCAGAATTCTCGTGGTTGAAGACAAACAAGACAAGGCGCTGCAATTGAAGGAGTACCTCGAGCTTCACGATTTTGAAGTCCAGGTGGCGTTTACCGGAAAGGAGGCGCTGAAACTTTTCGCAAACTCTTCATTCCAACTCCTGCTGACGGACTACAAACTGCCGGACTGCACAGGGTTTGCGCTGGCCACAGAATGTCTGAAACGCCGGGACGTGAATGTGATTTACTTGACGGGAATGAGTCGGCAACAGCTTGACTCCAGGATCAAGACCGGCCAAAAATGCCAGATTCTAGACAAGGCTGGCTTGCCAAAAGAGATGCTTGCGGCGATTGAGAAGATGGTTTAGATGCTTAACACCAGGAGGTTTCACCAATGATTTCGATTTTCAGTTCATCGAGAAATCCCGGCCCAGGGGAGGGCAGCAATCGCAAACTCAGTTGCCTTCTTCTGCTTCTTGGAGTGCTTGCTAGCGCTTCTTTTGCGGTCGGCGGCACCAAGTCGGCCACCCTCAGTTGGGACCCAAACCAGGAGTCTGACCTGGCTGGATATCGCGTTTATTATGGCGACAAGGCCCGCAAATATCAAAGCGATGAGTATGTCGGCAACACGACGTCTCACAGGATAGACGGCTTGGAAGCGGGCAAACGCTACTACTTTGTGGTTTCGGCCTTGGACCATGCTGGCAATGAGAGCGGTTTTTCCAATGAGGTCAGCATCGTCACGCCCGCCGATGATGGCGGAGATGACCAAGAGCCAGAAACCGGATCTGAAGCCACCCTTGGCCGGTTGGCTTACAATTTTCCGAATCCATTTCGGATCAACCAGGAGGTGACTGCCATCCGGTACGAACTGGATGCCGCCGGAGAAGTCACCATACAGATTCTCGATGCAAGCACCAACCTGGTTAAGACCCTTGCAAAAAATGCGCTTAAACGTGCAGGAGAACACACGGAAGACCGCTGGGACGGACGCAACCGGCATGGAGATTTCGTAGCCAACGGCGTGTACTACTGCAGTATTCGAGTGAACAACGAGCAGAAGATGATCAAGATCGCCTTGACACGATGACCGACCTCAAAGGAATGACACAGATGCGACTCCCGACACACACCCATAGACGGACAACCTTGTTGTCACTGCACGTCACTGTATTATTTTTGACCCTGATTTTGGCCAGCCAGACCATGGCGCAGGCGACACGCCTCGACGCCGTCAGCCAGGAAAGCAACGGCGCGCCCGGTGTTTTCCTGCGCATGGGCGTGGGTTCGCGCGCCTTCGGAATGGGAAACGCCTTCACCGGCGTGGCTGACGATGCCTCGGCGGGCTACTGGAATCCTGCCGGGTTGGACTACCTCAGCAGGTCTCAGTTTGAATTCATGAACGTCCAACTGCCATTTGACCGCACTTTTAATTTTGTCAGCGGCGCCGTTCCAATCAACAATGTTCTGACACTTGGCCTCAGTTGGGTTGGTTTGCGAATCTCCGGCATCGAAGGCCGGAGCGGAAACAGCGCCACGCCGGAATACTTTTTTGGCAATTCGCAGAATGCGTTCCTGGTTTCCCTGAGCAAGTCGTTGGGCTCCCATCTCTCGCTTGGCGGTAACCTCAAGATCGTCCGCAACACCCTCGATCAGGATGCAGCCACCGGTCTTGGCTTTGATGCCGGGCTCATGTTGCGGCTGTCAAACCGCATCTCGTTTGGAGCGCTGGTGCAGGATATCGGCACGGATTACCGTTGGCAGAGCGGTTTCACTGAAGGAGTCCCAATGACGCTACGCCTGGGATCATCAGTTGAAATCTACGACGGCGTTCTGATTGCGGCGGATGTTAGCAAAGTCACAGGACTGGCGCCAGCATTTCATCTTGGGGCAGAACTGCGGCCTGCCGCCGTGCTGCCGTTGCGTATTGGTTACAGCGACAACCAGTTGACGGGCGGTTTGGGGTTTGCCTTGCCGCTTTCGAATCACACGCTTGAGCTAAACTACGGTTATGCCTCAGACCGGATTCTGAACTCCGACGTGCATCGGGTATCCCTTGTGTTTGCATTGGGGACGAAATCGAGACCGAGGTATGAACATCCCGCGCGCTTTGGCACATCGAAGCGCACCACCCGGAAACGCAGTATGCGCCAGGAACTCCGTCAGATGGTCAGCATTTCGGCTCGGACTCTGAACGTTCGCTCGGGTCCGGGAACCGGGTATCGAAAAATTGCACAGGTCAAGCGCGGACAACGCTTTGAGCTGTTGGGCAACAAGGGTGTATGGAGAAAAATTCGCCTCCGCAACGGAAGGACGGGTTGGGTACATGGACGTTACCTGACGGAGGTGGATTAGCCAGCAGCCAGTTTTTCCGGGGGCCGGGATGCCCCCGGAAAAATGCGTTACGCCCGTTTGAATTCCGCGATCAAGTCTGGCCTGTCGGTCAGGATGACATCCACCCCGCACGCTACGCAGCGCTCGTAATCTTTGCGTGAATTGACAATGTAGCCCAGGAACATCTTCCCTGCCTCTCGAATCGACGTCACTTGCGACTTCCCAAAGACGGGTAAGCCGCCGAAATAAGCTGGTAGCCCCAGGATGTCGCGGTCGGGTTGCAACAGCCGGCCCATACGCAAGATACTGGCGATCGCCCACCTGCGCGAAATGCTTTCCTGTGGGAAATAGGCGTAGCCTGGAAAGTGCGATTCAAGGTACTGGTCCGCCTGCGGACTCCAGGTCAGAAACCAGACCAGCCGCTTGAAGCCTAGCTCGTGCAGAAGGTCACGGAGTTTTAGGATGAGCTGCTCGCTGGTTATTTTGCAGTCGAAGATGTAGTCCTTATCAGGAAAGCGCTGCAGCAGGGTCCGCAGCGAAATCATCTTGTCAGAATGAGTACCATCAATTGAGGGGATCTCTACCCGGCCCACCTGTTCGGCTGTAAGTTCGCTGACGGTGGTTTCCGCCAGCCCAAATCGCTGCAGATTGTCATCATGCGACAGAATGATCTCGCCGTCCGCGGACAGGCGAAGGTCGGTTTCGAATGCATCGGCTCCGGCTGCGTGCGCATTCTCGAACGCAAGCATGGTGTTTTCCGGCCAGAGAAGAGATGAGCCGCGGTGGGCGTAAATTTTCATGGCAAGCAGGCCTTTTGCAGGGGTGAAGTTTCATAAGGTTTGCACACTTGACAGGACAACATGGCGTGCCCGTGTTTCTTATCCAGTAGGGCGTAAGAGTCCCAAAACGCCAAGTTCGCAAAGAACGCAGACAAAGGCGGCTTACCTTCTACCGGCTCAAAGTCATCGCGCAATCTTTATATTGTTGACTCCCAAACTCTTCTTTGCGAAACTCCGCGCTGAGTTCTTTTGCCGACTTGGGTTCATGTATTGCAGGACGAAGTGTCGCAGGCCAAGCAGGACCTATGGTATGTCCAGGATTCTCTCCCGCAATGATTCTGACTCTTTGCGCCGATTCTCCCGGGTCACCAGGCCGTCATCTGGCCAGTCCGCCGCTAACGCTTTTTCGATGAGCTGCAGAGCCGGTTGCCTGCGTCCAAGTTTCAAATAAACTTCCGCAAGGAAATTCAGATTTTCAGGATGGTTCGGCGCGATCTCCCGAGCCTTTTCCAGATGCTGTGCTGCCCTTCGAATGCTGCCGATTCCTGCAGGCGGCCCTGGCGCTCGCAAGTACAGTGCTCCCAACAGCCGATGCGGCCCGCCGTAGTCATGACTCTCATGCAGTTCGATGGCGGCCAAAGCGTCGTCGCGGATGGCTCGCATGGCCGGCCGTGCATTTCTGCGATTGAGATCCGAGAATATGCCGACAGCGATGGCCCGGTAGTAGTAGCCTTCAGCCCGATCTTTTCTAATATGAATCAGGCGAGTAGCCAAGCGCTGCGCCTCACTTGCGTACCGGGATTTCGATGGCTTTTCGGCAGAGTTGATTGCCAGCCACAGGGCGTAACGCGTGCCGTCGAGCAGGTCCGCAAACGCAGACGTATCTGTGCGGCTGATGTGTTTCAGAGCTTTCTCCGCCAATTGCCACGCACGGGTTACGCGCTGCTCAGTCCTTGGGCTCATGGCATAAAGGTCATGTGCCTCCGAAAGGGAGTTTTGCATTGCGTTCTGCTCGCCTTTCCGGGTGGCGCGCCCACAACTGCACAGCGCGGTTAGCGTGACTGCGAGATTAAGAAGAATGAAGAAGCGCGTCATTTCCCGTGGGCTCGGTATTTTCGTACAACTTGTGTGAGCATGCCAGCATCGATGGCGCCGAAGCCGGAGGACTGCATCAACTCCAGCAAAGCCTCGCCCTGAGGACCGTCAGGCATCGTCAGAAGCGCATCGCGCAACTGCTCTTTTCTTTCATTTGTCCAAGAATCACCAATGCAGATGACCAGATCCCGGGGAAGCGGGTCTGACGACCAGATGGTCTTGAGTTTCGGCCAGACCATTTCATCTTCTTCGAAAAATCGTTTGGTTTCTTCGTCGAACAGCAGGGCGGAGGCAGCCCCCGTTTCACCGGTTCCGAAACCTCCGGACTCGTTTTCCACCATTAGGAAGACCTCGTCCGCCAGATTACCCGAAGGCTGTAATTTGAAAAAATCACCGGGTGCGAATTCCCTCGGAAAGACGACGGCACGAAGATACTTTGAGTCCACAGAGAAGGTCGAGCGAACAGTGTGGCCCTGCAACTGCCGCAGATTCTCGGGTCCTGACTTGCTAGCCACGAGATAATATCTTTCGATTTCAGCGCCAAAGCGTGGTAGTTGCAAAATCGGCGTGCTGCTGTCTTTGTCACCGTCGAGAAACATCAGGTGAAAGCCGGGCGGCGCAAAAGCCAGGACGGGCTGGTGCTTCTCCATGAGCGCTTTGGCGAGTTCGGGTGTGTTTGCAATCCAGCCCCTGACCAGTTTGCCGCGAAAGCAGGGCGCCTGCTCCAGATAGCGGGAAAGATCGGCCAGGAAATCCATGGCCATTTCTGGATCGGCGGACTCGTCCCCGTATTTCACCATAAGGTAACTTGCAATTTCCTGTGCCTGTGAGTTCGTGATTGCGAGAAGCAGTGCAGCAAGGCAAACACATCCTGCGGCGCGGCGCAGCCACTCAGATAGCACGCCTCGAAGCGATTGTTTGACTGAAGTCTGGCTTGAATCAGATGACATCGTCATTCCCTTTTGTCAGCAGATAGAGCGTGGCCGGCAATATGGTCAACGCCGAGAGCAGGACTCCCAAAATCCCGATAAACAGGACCGTTCCCATTGAGCGCACGCCGAGGTGTGTGCTGGTGGCTAAAATGCCAAAGCCGATTATAGTTGTGAGCGAGCTTAAGACCACGGCTTTCACGGCTCCGTCAAAAATGTCCGCTACTCCGGAACGCCAGGCCCGCACCAAATGAATGCCGCTGTCCACGCCAATGCCGATGATGATCGGCAGGCCAAAGAAATTGGTGAAGTTCCAGGAAAGCTGGCCGGGCCAGACGCGCATTGTGGCCACGAGCAGGGCAATGCCGATGGCAAGTGGCAGCAGTGCAAGCAGGCTGTCTTGCAGTGATCGCGTCCAGACCAGGAGCAGAAGAATGATAACCATGAGCGAATAGCCGCTCGCCCCTATGAAACTTTGAACCACCGAGTTGCCGTTGTCATGCAGGCTCACCAGTTCGCCCATGACACCGGCATCGATTTCACGCAGGCGATTGACAAAGTGCTCGAGATTGTCCTGCTGCCAGGTGTCTTGTGCAGGGTAGATGAACATGGCAAGCTTTCCGCTCTTGCTTTGTAGTCGGTCAAGGAGAACACTGGGCAGGCTGGCGGGCGCAATCACATCGGGCCTGGACATCTCGCTCAGGCTGGCCAGGGCTGTGCGCATCTGTGCCACAAGCTGGCGCTCGAAAGCAGCCAGCCCTGCGGCCACTTTTCCCGGCTCCGTCTGGTTCAGAGTTGAGTACAGGGTTTGCACTCGCTCCTGCAGCGGTGCGAGATGGGCTGCAGCGGTCGAACTCGCTTTTACCATTTTGCGCAAGTTCTGCCTCAGATTCCAGAGCTGCCGTTTGAGTTTGCCGACCGCAGGTGGCCCGGGAGAAGCGACCGTGAACGTAGAAACCGTTGAATCCAATGACTGAAGAATCCGCCGCTTCTCCTTTTCTTGAAAAGGAAACAGGGCATCGACATGGCGTACCAGGTTTGGCTGCTGATGGTATTGCCGTCGAAGGCCTTCGAGGGTCTCGTGGTTGTCGGCCGTGCTGATTGCGAACAGCGAGCGGTCGTCGTTCTTAACCAGAATTTTCTGCCACAAGTTCGCCTCGCTATCCTTGGCCTGCAGGCGCAGCAGGTTGGTGTCAATGTCGTAGTGACCCAAAGCAAATCCAACCGACGCGAACACAGCACCGAAAATCACAACCGTCTTGGCTGTCCGCCGGTGATACATTGAGGCGTACAATTTTTGTGCTGCTGGGTTTGCCACCCGGGCTCTGATGTGCCGTCTCAGCCCGATAAATCTTTCATCGAGCAGCATGAGCATAGCGGGAAAGGTGAAATACATGCAAAGCAGGCAGAAGAGCAATCCGCTGCCCGCAATCAGGCCAAGCTCCGCAAGTCCGGTGAAGTCGGTGAGACAGGCGGAAAGAAAGGCGGCGGATGTGGTCAACCCACCCATCCAGAGCGCACCGCCTATCGCGGAGTAAGTCTTTCTTACCGCCTGCTCGGGAGAAATGCCGGTCGAGAGCAGGTGTTCGTAATGGGTCAGAAAGTGAATGGCGAAATCGATACCCAGCGCCACAAGAATGACCGCGAAGATCATGGCCAGTATGTTGAGATGTCCAACCGCCAGCCAGGTGAAACCAAAGGTCATGCCGATGGCGCACCCGAGACAAATCACGCCGAGCAAGGGCCGCAGCAACCCTCCGAAAACCGCGACAAAAAGGAGAGTGACGCAGAGCAAGGCGAGAACCGCTGCGCGTGTGAAATCCGATTGCGTCGTTTCGAGTTCCTCAGACTCCAAAGCGGGCATGCCCGCGATGCCGGCGCTGAGATCTGCCGGCGCGCCGGACGATGCAAGGGCGGATTTCATGGCTCTCGTGGCTTGCTGCATCACCTCAGCGTAGCGATTGCGCTGCTCGGCCTGGCCTTGGACATGGGCGTAAACTGTGAGCAGACGGCCGTTTTGTGAGAAGAAGAAGCCTTCCGGATCATGGCGCGCGGGTAGGAGAGTTGCCCAGTCGAAACTGGCGCTAGAGGCTTCGTCATTTGAGGTCGGACCGTGATTGATGGCTTTCGCGGTCTCTTCCAGGTAAGCGGTGGCGCCTTGCAGGGCAGTCGGCAGGTGCTGCTCAAGGGTTGCCCTCGGCAAGGCGCCCGCCTTTCTCAGGAGTTCATTCAAAATAGAGAATTGACTCGCCAGAGATGGATCCCCGGTTAATCTGGCCAGGAGGGCTTCCTTCTCTTCCAAAACGCTCGCAAGTGCCTGCAGCTCATCCAATTCAAGATAGAGCAGCGCTGGGGAATTGGCCTTCGGCCAGATGATTCGCTCGTACACTTTCGGGAAGAGATCGGGCCTTTCCCGCAACGCCGCCGCCCAGTCTCTGGCGACGCGTTTCATCGCTTTGCGTTGCGATGCAGTTGGGACAGGAAGCAGACCGTCAGGCTCGGGGTTGCCGCTCGCACAGACAGCAAGAATGAGAATCTCATTGTCACCAAAATCATCGATGAAATCAAGATAACGGCGGTTGGATTCAATGTCACGACTGATCAGCTGTTTGCGGTCTGAAACAATTTGCAGCTCGAAGAGATAAACGTATCCACCTGCGGCTGCCAGGATGAGCGTGACCAAAATAAGGGTCCACGGGTGACTGATGGGGAGTTCTCGGAATCCGGACAAAGTCATGGGCTCAAATCTGGATCGGCCAGAAAATCTCCTGAGTCATCAGTGCTTTCATACCTCTTACAACGACCGTGTCAAGCGCACCCATGCCAGCCGTCCAATTTCCGGCACGCCGACAAACTCCCGGTGCTTATTGTTCAGCAGGTTCTGGACCGTCACAGTCATGCTGGTGCTGCTCATAAAGGGGAGCCGGTACTGTGCATTCAGGTCCATGATGGCGTAGCGCTCGACCGTGCCCTTGAAGATGCCCGAGCTTACGGGAAAGCTGTCCACAAAGCGTAGGCGGAGACTGCCGTTGAAGTCTGTCTCGGGATGGTGGTAGCCAACCACAGTGCCGAATTTGTGTTTCGGGGCGTTGAGAGCAATGTCGCGATAGCCGTTCTGACTCTTGAAATAGTCTTTGTTCACGTAACTGTAATTGCCGGTAAGATTCCAGCGACTGTTGAGGTTGTAGGTCAGGCTCAGGTCAAATCCGGTGACACTGACGTCGCCAATATTGCGGTTGGTGATGATCACATCGGTTCCGTTCTGCACCTGGGTCGGTGAAATGATTCCGATAGGCAGAGATGCTAATTGTGACGCCAGGATTGAGGCGAGCAATGAATCTTCCGCAGCCATGTCCGTCTTCAGGATGGTCTCAAGCCGAGCCGGATCAACAAACACGTTAGGCGTTTCAATTTGCAGAGAGCCGATGAAATTCTTGATGCGCGTGTGATAGAGGTCGATGCTGGCTAGCATCTTTCGGCTCAGTAGGGCTTTGTAGCCGATTTCAAAAGTCGTGGTCGACATTTCTGAAGCCGGCATGATGTCTTCCACAAAAGACATGTCCACAGGTTGAAAGGCATCGGATTCGTCGCGCGCCTGCGAATTGACCAATTGCAGCAATCCCGGTATCTCCTGGCTGAGGGTTTGCGGTAGTTTTTGTTCCAGCAACGCCGCGACTCCCGGAATCTGTGAATCAAACGACGCGATGAAGAAGGCGCGCAGTTTCGGCCAGACAGCGTTCACGGTGGAAGGCAGGTAGTCGTTAGTTCCGTTGAAGGAAGACACCATCATCGGCCGGTTGGCATCGTCATAACGGAACGAAAAACCACTCGGCCAGGTGCCGAGCGAGCGAATGTTGAAAAAGGTGTTGCCAATAAACGGCTGCAGCAAGTCGCCACCCGGAATCGACAGGGTTGGCACACGCCTGGCGTCAATGTCAGAAAACAAATTGTCGGAAGTCGGCGTGCTGAACGCTTTATTGTAGGTAAGACGCAGATTGTGTCCCGGCGCCGGCTTCACAACCAGCGCTGCCCGTGGCGAGAAATTCAAGCCATCAAGGCGGTTGTGGTGGTCGAGACGGGCCGCGGCAATAAGCTTCAATTTCGTGGATAGAGAAGTCTCTGACTGCAGGTAGACTCCGAACTCATCGACATTGTCGTTGTTTTCATTGCGGCCGTTGACCGTACCGGCGGTCTGCGGGCGAGTCAGCAGCAGGTCGAGACCATAGGTCAGGTGTTGCGCCGTTCCCAGGCCGAAATGGTGTTGCGCCTGCGCCACGAACAGGCTGGAGTTGTTCACAATTTGGTCGCCGGTGCGCAGCAGGTAGGTTTCGCCGGTGCTGATCTTGTTCGCAAAGGCTTGCGCGAACAGGTTCTTGTAGGTGAACCTGCCTTGCAAGTATTTGAACGAAGCGTCGAGAGCTTGCGCGGCGCCCTGATCCGTGATTTCAATGTTATCGCCCTGGCTGACACCACCGTTCAGGATGAAACTCATCTTTGGCCGGATGCGCCAGTCGATGCGTGCATCCACAGTGGTGCTTTGAATGTCGAAGATGCGCTGCGCAATACGGACGGTGTCGGGATTGCCTGTTTCACGGGCGTCTTCCAGAGCCGCGAGTTCCAGCGGATCAAAGGATTCGAAATCATCGCCTTCGTAATATTGCACTGAAAATTTGTAGCCGAGATTGCTGCGCAGCAGACCTGCGTGGCGTGCGGTTCCAATAAGAACATTGCGTTCTCCGCCGCCAACACTGACAGTGGTGCCGCGCGAGTCGAAAGGAGACTTTGTCAGGACGTGCATCACACCTTGGGCGCTGTTCGGGCCGTAGAGCGCCGCTGCCGGTCCTGATACTACCTCGATGCGCTCAATGTCCATGTTGCTCGTTGGAATGAGCTGAAATGCGTTCAGTCGCACGGCCGGAATGCGCGTGATGCGGTTGTCTACCATCGATAGGAGAGAGCCGGAGAAAAGATCATTGAAGCCACGAACCACGACCCGGCTTTGATTCAGTCCCGCGGTCACGATATCGACGCCGGTGACGCCTTTCAAATGCTCCGTTGGTGTCAGAGCCGTGCGGGTTTCGATCGTGCGCGCGTCGAGTACCGTAATCGCGGCCGGCGCATCGAGAAGTTTCTCCGGCCGTCGCGAGGCCGTGACCGTGACCGGATTCACGCTAACGCCGGTCGGCTCGAGTCGCACCTTCAGAACTTCAGATTCGCCAGGGCTGAGCTTGAGTTCAGCAACATCAAACGCCTCATATCCGATGTAGGTGATGGCGATGCGGTAAGTGCCGGCAGGCAATCCGTTCAGCTCGAACGTACCGGCGCCCGAACTTGCGGTGCCCGTCTTTCGGCTGGCGGACGACACAACAATGTTAGCTCCTGGAAGCGCGTCGCCTGTTTTCGAGTCCGAAACGGTGCCGCGCAAGGACGCGGTTTGCGAGAAAGCCGGCGCTCCGTGTGCGGCCACGATGAAGCTCGCAAGCAGGGCTAGACGTTGAAGTTGTGCGAACGTGCGATGGTTCATTCTCTCCACTCCTGGTTTTCTGGATGGTTGCCTCTCCGGACTTCGTCTGCTTACTTACTCTGACGAAATCGCGTTCTGGTGGTTACTGACTCACCATGTCCGTGATGCCGGTCCGCGACATGAGTTCTTCAAGATCATTGATCTTTTTGGGCACTGCCTTGCTGAGATTCTCATGGCCGTTTTCTGTGACGAGGATATCGTCCTCAATTCTCACGCCGATGTCCATGTAGTTTTTGAGCTTCTTTTGGATTGTAGCAATCTCGGCTGTGGAGTAGCCGCGCTCGGCCATCTTGTCAAACACATCCGCCCTCACATAAAGACCCGGCTCGATGGTAAAACACATGCCGGGCTGCAGCATCACGGACTCGCCGTTTCGGGTATAGGCGCCGACATCGTGCACCTCCAGCCCAAGCCAGTGCGCGTAGCCATGCAACGAGAACATCTTGAAGTCCTTGGGGTCCCGGATGAATCCGAGTTCAACCAGCCCTTGGCCGAGGATGGCATCGATTGCTTTATCGAGTTCGTCCTTCCGAATGCCGGGCCTGACCATTTTGATAGCAGCCTCCTGGGCGGCCAAAACGATCTCGTAAATGTCTCGTTGCGCCCGAGTGAATTTGCCATTGACTGGCACGCTGCGTGAGATGTCGGCTGAGTAAAGGCCGTATTCGGCGCCGCAATCCATGAGAACCATTTCTCCGTCCCGCATTTTGCGGGTGTTCTGATTGTAGTGGAGGATGGTAGAATTCGGGCCGGATCCGACGATGCAGGGATAGCCGTTGCGCGGCGAACGATTCTTGCGGTAAACGTACTCGAACACCGCCTGGATTTCGTATTCGTAGCGGCCCGTCTCGATACATTTCAGCGCCTCGATGAAAGCCTGGCCCGAAATGTCGATGGCCTTTCTGAATCCCATTTGCCAGTCCCCGGTGTTCTTCAGCAAGCGCATCCCGCTAAGAATCGGCGCCGGATCGATGACAGCCCAATTGCCCCGGCTGCGGCGGTCAACAAGTCCTGTCTTGATGAGATCGTCATACTTGGGATTGATGCCAAAGGTAAAATACACGGGGCGATCATAGCGCATGTGGCGAAAAAGTTCGCGTTCAAAATCGTCAACATAGTAAGCTGTGTCCGCACGGAATGTGGACATTGCTCCTTCCACGCCCGCCCGCTGACCATCATATGTCTCCCGCCGTCGGTTTCGTTTTCTGAGAAACATGACAAACTTGTGCTTCGGCGCCGCCGGGTTCAGGAACAGGAGAGACTCTGGTTCCTCAAAACCGCTCAAGTAGTAAAAATTACTTTCCTGGCGATAGACATATTCGACGTCGAGATTGCGTGTGTACACAGGTTTGCAGGGCAGAATCGCGACGGCGCCCGGTTGCATTTGCGCCATGAAAGCCTGGCGGCGTTGCGTGAAGACATCCATGTCCAGTTGCAGGGGCTGCGCGATGGTGGTTTTCACAAGAGTGATGAAAAACAGTGTGAGCAGGGTTCTCATTCAGGTCCTTTCAGGATGACCGCGGTCCGGCGCCACTCAAGTCGTGCGGTTGCGCCGGGCTTCAGGTTACGCAAAATTAAGCAAATGTAGCATTTCGTCCCGCAAACAGCAAGTGCAATTTCCAGAGGTCGCAAATAGCTTTGAACCTATCGCTGACTCGCGTGTATGAAACAATAACGCAAGGAACGGTTACTATGGAGGTGTCATGAGACGGATTGTTCTCTTTTACGTCGTTGCTGCTTTTTGTTCCGCCTGCAGCCCCGCTGTGGCGCAGGAGCAAGCAGGAATTGCTGAGAAAGTGTATCGTCGCATTTATGAAGCGCGGCCGCAGGAGTGGTATCGATCTCAAGCCAAACTCTGGCGAGCTGAAACGCTTCGCATGCCGAATCGCGCCGAGGCCTGGTATAACCTCTACATTGCGACAGAATACGGCCATCTGAGCGAGAATGAAGAGGAAAATCGTGCCGCTCTTCAGGCAATTCTTGAGGATATCAAGCGAGCCCTCCCAAACAGCTACGAATACGCTTACCTGTCGAGCCGCCTGCACCAAGACCAAGAATTGGAGTTCTTGGAGCGAGCACATCGAATTCAACCGGACAATCCTGAACCATTGTACGGCCTCATATCCGGAAACATGCTCGCCGGCCCCGGCCACTATGAAATTGCGGAGAAATACCTGCAAATGCTTTATGATAGCCGTGACATTGCGCCGGGTTTGCTTGAGTACAATTACAATGTTCTGATGTCAGTGCCACGAGACGGCATTCTGCTAACGAATGGCGACAATGACACCTACCCGGCCTGGGTGTTGCAGATCGTAAAATCCATTCGTCGGGATGTGACTGTGGTCAACGTCAGCATGGCTCAGCATTCAGACTACCTGGATCGGCTGCTCCGGCAGGCAAACTTGCCAATCAGGCTCGACGCTGACGTCCCTGCGGGCGACAAGAAGAAATGGGCTGACGCGTTTGTTGTCAAAGTCGCCCCAAAATATCCTGACCGGACCGTGTGCTTTGCCTTCACCCTCGAGCAAAGGTATTTCGAGAAGTTCGAAGATTCTCTCTTCATCACCGGCCTTGTTTACCAATATTCACCGGACAGTCGTCTCGACAACCTGGCTTTGCTCAGGAAACACGTCGGAAAAGCCTTTCGTCTCGACAATCTCAGTGAAGAATGGTACGGCGAGTTTTATCCGGCGTCGTCAGCGATTCTTCGTTTGAATGCCAACTACGTCACGCCCTTTCTCCTGCTCGCCGACCACTATCGCGTCAGCGGCGATTTGGCTGAAAGCAAACATTGGCGCGACTTGTCGTTTGCCGTTGCGGAGAAGGCCGGTAGCAAGGAGCTAGTCAAATACATTCGCACAAACTATTGAGTCCTCGCGTGGCTGGGAATCCCGGGGCAGAGGGAGCGGAGCTTTCCGACGAGATGCTGATGGCGCGCGTGCAGCAGCAGGACAGCGCTGCGTTTGAGACGCTTTATGACCGGCACAAACAGCGACTGCTTCGATTTTTCTATCGCATGCTGCACCAGGACAACGAAAAGGCACAGGATTTTCTGCAGGAAATTTTCGTCAAGATTATTGAAAAACCACACTATTTCAGCGGCAAAAGCAGTTTCTTAACTTGGATTTTCACGGTCGCGAACAATATGGTGAAAAACGAATATCGCCGGTTGCAAGTGCGCAAACTGGTGGTGGCGGAAGAAAATCTGGACATCTTCTCAGACCCAGAGGCCGAGCGCGAAATTATCGACGCTCGTGAATTTCAAAGGCTTGTGCTTGAAGAACTGGACGGACTCGACCCGGCAAAAAGGAGTACCTTCCTGCTGCGTTTCCAGGAGGAGTTTTCCTTAAAGGAAATTAGTGAAATTCTGGGCTGCTCGCTCGGAACCGTGAAATCGCGACTGTTTTACACAACCAAGTACCTGGCGACCGCACTGAAGGCATTTGCGCCAAACAATGAGAGGTGAGTCTGATGAACGCGCGAAAAAAAGAGATTCTCGGAAAATTACTTTTCGGCAAGTTTGTCGCCGGTTTTCTGCCTGATCGTCAGGAGAAGCAGTTAGCTACTGAACTGAACTCATCTCCGGAAGCACGTCGCCTGCAGGATGTCCTTGCGGATGTGTCTGAAGCAGTCAAGCGTTCCGGGGACGGAGAGCCGGAACCTGTGGCCCAAACCAGGCAGTTCCTGCTTCGGGCTCTAAATGTCAGAAAGCAGCAGAGTCGTGCGTCCGCAGGCTCGCGGCTTGCGGATTTGATGCGGTTCAGGATTCCTCTCTATCAGGCCGGCCTGGCCACTTGCAGTCTGGCACTTGTGCTGCTGGCGCTTGGCCGCTTCAGTTCCGCTGACCGCAGTGACCTGGACCAGAACAAGCGGCCTGTGTCCCTGATTGAAAGCACTGTCCTGGATTCTCTGCGCAGCATGCAAGGCCTCCGTATGCTGGAACACCAGAAGCGCGGCCGCAACATCAAGCAGGACAGCGTGCTCATAAAATTCATCATCACATCGGTAGATCTGTTTTGAGAGCTTGCTGTGCAGGCGGTTGACGGCTTTTGCAGCCACTCGTCCTTGAAAGGCCAACGTTCCATATGAAGCCAAAGATCTCGTTTCACCATTTGCTGGCGGGGCTGTCGTTTCTGGTCTCATTTATCGTCTTCGCCCAAACGGTCGCGCCAACCACATCGTTCTGGGACTGTGGCGAGTTCATCTCCTGCTCCTACACGATGGGCGTGCCGCATCCTCCCGGGGCTCCGCTCTATGTTCTTCTAGGCAGGCTATTCACGATGTTACCCTTGTTCGATGACATTGGCCTGCGCCTCAACATATTTTCGGCATTGATTAGCGCGGTGACCGTCACACTGACTTACCTGAGCACTGTGCTTCTGCTTGCACGCTGGCAGATCCCGAGCGGCAAGTCGGGCGGAGAAATTCGATTTTCAGAGACTCACAAAGCAAGCGCGCCTGACCCGACAGACCGTCGGTCCGGATTGCCGCATGCTGAATTCCGCCATCTCGGTGCATTTGTCGGAGCGCTTACGCTTGCTTTTACGGACGCATTCTGGTTCAATGCGGTGGAGGCGGAGGTCTATTCGCTTTCACTTTTTTTCACCGCCTGCGTGGTCTGGTTGATTCTCGTGTGGGACAGGCAGCCCGCCTCCCGCGGCGGCGACCGCTTGCTGCTCCTGATCGCCTATTTGATTGGCCTCGCTCTCGGCGTGCACTTGCTGAGCGTTCTCGCTCTGGTCACGGTTTTCCTGCTCATCTTCTTCAGGACCTCCAAACTCACTGTTCGCAGCTTTGGCTTGTTTACAGTGATGGGGTTGGCAACCATGGTCGTGGTCTACCCGGGAGTGGTAATTGGCATACCGTGGCTTATGAACGAGTTCTCCGCGTCAGCGCCATTTTTCGTAGGCGGAGTTTTGGTTTTCCTGGCTCACCGCGCTGTAAGTCGCAAGAAGCGTGTGCTGGCCCTGTTTGTCCAGGCCGTGATGTTGGTTCTTGTCGGATATTCCAGCTACACGGCTTTGTACATCCGCTCCGGCAAGGACCCGATCATCGACATGAATGATCCGGAAGTGCCGGCGCGCTTTGCCAGTTATTTGAATCGCGAGCAGTACGGTGACATTCCCTTTTTGCAGCGCCGCGCACCGGTTTGGGAATACCAGGTCAGGAAGATGTATTTGCGCTATTTCGGCTGGCAGTTCATTGGCAAGGGGGACGCCCGCAGCAGGTATGGGCTTCTGGCTGAGACGATATCCCTGAACGGGCTGCTCGGCCTGCCGTTCCTGCTTGGTTTGATTGGCATGGTGCACCATTTCCGCAGGGATTGGCCACGGGCCGTTTCTATCCTTGCCTTGTTTCTCATGACGGGTCTGGTGATCGCACTCTACCTGAATCAGGCGGACCCGCAGCCGCGGGAGCGAGACTACGCCTACGCAGGCTCATTCTTCGCGTTTGCCATCTGGATTGGGATTGGCGCCAGCGCTTTGCTTGCGGCCGTCGGCCGTGCAGTTCGGCGATTGCCATCTGCGCTCCGGGTAGCCACCCTTGCAGCAGTGTTCCCGATGCTGCTCGCAGCCGTGCCTCTCAAGCTGCTGGCCTTCAACTACGAGAGCCACGATCGAACCGGAAACTACGTTGCCTCCGACTATTCCTACAACATTCTACAAAGCTGCGCGCCCAATGCCATTTTGTTTACCAATGGTGACAACGACACGTATCCGATTTGGTATTTGCAATACGTGGAAGGCATTCGGCCGGACGTTCGGGTAGTCTGTCTGGCTCTGCTGAACGCGACGTGGTACATCAAGCAGCTACGCGACGTAGCTCCAACCGTGCCGATTAGCTACACCGATGACCAGTTGGAGCGGCTGCAGCCGATGCTTTGGCCCGAGCCGCGCACCATCAAAATCGGCGTGCCGTCCGACAGCGTCTCTCGCTACCTGAAAGAAGAAGAGGACAATCTGTCGCCGACTCTGGATGAGCCGCCGGCCCTGGTATTCGAGATGGCTGCAACAAACCGCTTTGGCGACCGCCCGGTCATTCTGATTCAAGACCGGGTGCTGCTTCATATTATTGCGGAGAACCGGTTCGACCGCCCGCTTTATTTCTCCGCCACCGTGGCAAACACCAACATGCTGGGCTTGAACAACGGTGCGCGCAAGGCCGACAGCAAGAATTACCTGCGCATGGATGGCATGGCTTTTCAAATTATGCCCTACGGCGTGGCTGGAGATTTCATCGCACCGGCCAGGCTTGAAAACAACCTGGTGAATACTTTCAGATATCGTGGTTTGGATGATCCCCAAGTGCACCTCGATTTTCGGACGCAGGGCTTGTTGCAGAACTACAGGATGGCATTTTTCAGACTGGCCAACCACTACCTGCGAACAGGCGCCAACGCAAAAGCCGCCGATACGCTGGACCACATGGAGGAGCGACTGCCAGAGATGACTCTGCCAATACGCAACCACAACACCAAGCTGATGCTCGGGGAAATGTACTTTCGGGCCGGCAGGCCACAGGAATTGGCGAAACGACTCGCAGCTCTGGAGCAGCGGACTTTGCCCGAGCGAGATCTGCTGACAGTCGCTTCCTTTTACAGTCAATATTTGCAGGACCACGACAAAGCTGAGACGCTGGCGTTTTCCGTGATGCAGAGTTCGCCCAATTCAACCGCCGTGCTCAATTGGCTTACCGGATTTTACATGCAGACCAGGCAGTTCAAACGCGGATTGGCTGGCATCAAGCGCTGGTTGCAGTTGAATCCCGGAAATCAACAGGCCTTGTCCTACCTGCAGCAGTTGACATTGAAGAGCAGTGACTCGAGTAGTCATGAGGTTGAGCGAAATCTGTGATGGCGTCCGCTGATGCGTCAACCTTCTCGTCGCAAAAGAACTGTTGGGATCTGCCCCGCGTTTGACAACATCTTGCAGAGTCTCTATCTTGTCGCGGCCGCACGTTGACAAGGAATTACATCTCGGTCAACGCATTTCCGGGTGAAGGCCGCGATTGATTGCACTCATCAATCCGAAGTCGAACCAGGCGCGTGACCCGAAGCCTTTGCGAAATAGGATAGACTGGAAACATCGAAACGAATGATGGTACTGGAAACTGGCCGGCTGACCCTGCACAGGCTGGCGCCTGACGATGCCGCGTTCATTCTGAAGCTCCTGAATGATCCTGCGTTCCTGAAATTCATCGGCGACAAGGGCGTTAGAGGCCTGGACGATGCCCGCAACTACATTTTGACCGGGCCAATGAACAGCTACGAACGTTTTGGGTTCGGGCTTTACCTGACCCGTTTGAAAGATAGCGGTGTGCCGATTGGCATCTGCGGCCTTTTGCAAAGAGAGTCGTTGCAGGATCCGGATGTGGGATTTGCGTTTCTTCCGGAATTTTCCGGCAAGGGCTATGCGACTGAATCGGCCTCCGTGGTGATGCAGCATGGCAGAACGCAGTTTGGCCTGGAACGGATCGTTGCCGTCACCGCGCCAGACAACCTGGCTTCGATCAATGTGCTGGAAAAATTGGGTATGAGATTCGTCAGTATGATTCGGTTGACTGAGGATGGTCCTGAAAGCAAATTATTTGCGCCCGATGATTGATGGGGCCCGGGAATTCCAGGACGCGTGAATGTCTGATGTGAAATTCCGCAGCGACGGTTCAGATTGACAGCGGTTGCGTGGCTAAACCGCCTACTGGCGTACAACCTTCTCCTTGAAGCTCAGCCCTCTCTTTTTCAGCTCTCGCAACAGCGGCACGTAAACCGCGGGATGCGTCGGGATTTGGCAGCCGGTAATTGGCAGCTTGTCTTTCAGCAGGAGTTCCGTCGCGATGGCCACGGGCATGCCCACGGTTCTGGCGATGGCTGTAAACCCGCCGGGCTCGCCTTCGTCCACCAGAGTCATGATGACTTTCTCACGTTTGGTTCTGTCATTCGTGTAGCTCACATCCATTTCATTGTACAGGATGACCATATCGCGCGCGCCCTTTTCCATCTTGAGCTTGTTCTTGATGAGGTGCACCATGACTTCCGCCGGGGTCTCGCCAACTTTGCCGATTGTCTCTTCTGAGAATAGTCCAAGCCAGCGCAACTGCTCCATGATTTTGCCGGTCGGGTTGATATTCAGAAATTTGGCGACCCGGGATTCCAGATCAGAGCCGCTGATTTCTACCGGGATAAACGTCTCGGTGAAATCGCGGTAACTCATCTTGCTGAGTCTTGGAATGCGGAGATTCTCATTCGGCATACCAAGTTTGACGATTTGAGACCAGGTTTCGCTCCACCCCGGATAGCGAATAGTGCCACGGATAATGGTTTGGGCGTGGTTGAGGTCGAAGTTGGATTTGTAGGCCAGGGTTTCTCGATTTGGATAGACCTCCATTGAGCCGATGCCATCGATATCAACCAGCCAGGTGTCCTGGAATACATTGTGAAATGGGATAAGCTTGATTTTGCCTTTTTCCATGTACTGCGCGCCGTGCTCGCCTGCCATTACGACGTTGCGCGGGTTCCAGGTGATAAAATAGCCCAGCGGATTGCAGTCTGCCGAAGATTGCGCCGGCAGTGCTCCACCGTAGCTCTTGAATGCCTTGATTCGCCCGCCGCGTTTCCGGACTTTCTGGACCATGCTCATGGCTATCATGTGGTCGATGCCCGGATCCAATCCCATCTCGGTCAGAATAAGTACGCCTTTGCGGTTGGCATCGCTGTCCAGATCGCGGATGCGCTTGCTTTCGTAAGAAGCCGAGACCATGTGCCGGCCGTGGGCAATACAATCTTGCGCGACGATGTGCTGGTATGTGGGTGGCAGCATGTTGACCACAATGTCTGCGTTCTCGATCTGAGTCGAGCGCATTTCAGCGTCGTCAACATCGAAATGAGTCGCCGAGCCGCTCGGATGCCGGTCGATGACTCTTCTTGCCAGTTGCGTGTCTCTGTCGCCAACGGTGACAAACCAGTCGTTTTGCTCCGCTTGTTGCAGCAAGGTCGTGATCAAGTATTTTGAACTCAGACCGGCGCCGAGGATTAGGATGTGTTTCATATTTGAATGGTGGTTAGAGTGCTTGGTGATTTAAACTGCTGGGTGAGCGCAAAATTACGTATGGCTCGCCGTCGCAAAGTTAGTAAATTCTGTAGGACTAGAATGTTCGCCGCGTTTTCCATTTCGTTATCGTCAAGCCAGGCGCCAATATATTGAAGACAGTTCCTAAATCAAATGATTTTTCTGACATCTTCTGCGACGACCGGCAAGATCTGCCGCGGATCGATCGTCCCGGTCTCAATCATCGCCAGGCAGATTTCCTTCAAGGAAAGCTGCTGGTTCGCTCCGATAAATCTGCCACGGTAGAGAATGACGGCGTCTTTCAAGGGCTGCGGTAGTCCGCATTCGCTGAATTCTTTGTCCAAATCTGCCTCGGCAAGGCACTGCAGGTAGGACTTGTCTCCCAAACTCGCCCGCCGTTGGCAGAATGCACGACTGAATGCCAGCGACGCATCCCGAGGAATCTCGCACGGAAGATTGGTGACTGCCATCACCGGGAAACCCGCTTTGCTGAGATCAAAATAAGGGTAGTGGGGATCCGCCTTCTTCAAGTCCGTGTCGGGTAGAATGGGCTCGTCGGTCTGAACCGGGCTCCAGATGTATGCCGGCTGGTTTGGATAGGTGTCACGGCAGCATTGGATGCTTCCGCACGGGTCGCAGGAGATGTCACCGATGACCGGCAGGATCGGCCCTGCGTCGCGGGTGTGGGTATCGAAGACATGCTTGAGATAGGCGTTGGTGAGCAGTCTCGGCGAGTCATTGTGCCAGACGATGCAGTTCATGAAAATCGAGAGTTCAGGAAAGAACTGGTCCAGGTTTGACTCCAACAGGTAGCCGCGTCCACTTTGGATGGCCGTGCGGATTCTTTCGCCGGTGACCTTCTCACCGAACTTTGGGCGATACAGGTGCTCGTAATCCAGCTTCAGCAGGTGGATTTTGTAAGTCGAAAGATTCTTGCGTTTCGTGCCCATGCTGAAGCGCGACGGCGCCAGGGTAGCCATGGGCAGGCCCCAGTTTTCGAGCACCTCCAGCACGCCATGGCCAACCCGGCCACGACTGCCGGTCAAGCCGACGACCATCGGCTCTGGCAGGCCTTTGTCCGAGAGTTCCGCACCAATCTCTTTGATCAGGAGTTGCAGGTCTTTCAGACTGCGGTATTCAAACTGCTCGGGGTCAAAAACGGCCTCTGACCGGATTTTTCTGAACGGGGTGTCTATTCCTGTGCGCCGGTAGAGGTGTTCGCCGTAGGTCCAAAGCGCGTCGAGCGCGCCGATGATTCCAGCCCAGCCGCTGTAGGCCACGGTTCGCCTGGAGCCGCCGGAGGTTGTTTCGCGCAGCAATTCATAGTCGATCAAGGTGCACTCCCTGGCGATGAACTGCTGCAGCATCCGCATGTTGTAGGCCTGTCCCTTGTGGGTGTGGCTGAAGAAGAGGTAGGTCTTGCCCGGTTCAATGAGATGTTCCTGTTCGGCCAGAAGAGTGGCGATCAGTCGTTCGGCGGGCGTCCCGGCAACCTGTTGTCGGAGAGTCTGCTTTTCATCCTCAGACAGGAAGTCTGTCAGAGCCGCCAGTTTGAGTTTTTCGTCAAAGGCGAAATATGGAATTCGGTGCTTCAGCGCTGAACAATTTTCCGTGAGCCAGGCGTACTCGCGGTCGGCTAGTTTGAGCGCCACTTCCTTGATTTCCTTCGTACCGATAATGACGGCGCACTGATTGAGTGTGTCGATGATTGCGGTTCCTGCGCCCCCCTGTTTGCCGACCGCCAGGATTTCCTGGTCAGAAAACACCCGGCGTTTGAATGGCAACGTGCGCTCGCCGTCACTTTCAAACTGCAGGTTGACGGCGTTTGGCAGCGACTTGATGTCTTCGGGACTGATGGTTGCGCGCGAGTCCCAGTGCTTTTCTTCTGAACGGATGCCGATGATGTTCAATTTTGCGTCTCCTGGTGGATTTCACTGATAATCTTGCGTGCTGCGCCTGAGAATGATGCCGATCAAAGCACCTCCCGGGTCCCGACGTACGACGGAATCTCTCCTCGGTAGCCAAATAAACGGCGTACCAAATTGGCCATCCAGCGTTTCTGCAGCCGGACATAGTACTGGTCCGCCGCTCTGCGTGCGCCGAGAAGCAGGGTAGGGTATGCGTGAATCGTATCAGAGATTTTCGATAGTTTTAGGCCGTTTTTCATGGCTATTGCATACTCGTCAATGATCTCGCCGGCCTGTAAGCCAACTGCGTGGGCGCCAAGGATTTTGCCCGAAGGGGTAGCGTGCACGATGACGAGCCCCTCGCCTGCTTGCTCCGTGACAGCGCGATCAATTTTGTGGTACGGTAACTCAATGGTGTCGAATTTTACGTTCGCGGCTTGCAACTCCGCCGCTGTTTGCCCGACGTGGGCGGATTCGGGATCCGTGAAGGTCACCCACGGCACGACTTTGTTTTCATAGCGGTAGAGCGGCAAGTGTGTGATGGCGTTGATTGCCGCGGTTTTGGCCATATTCTCAGCGACGTGCGTGAACTTCAACCAAGTCGTGATATCTCCTGCCGCGAAGATGTGCCTGACGTTGGTGCGGCATCCGCGGTCCACGGGAATGCCCGGCCTTTCATGTTTGACGCCGGCGTTCTCCAGCGCAAGTCCAGCAAGGTTCGGGGTTCGGCCAACGGCTACCAGAACGGCGTCCGACTCGATGGTGCGATTCGCGCCGGCAAGCGGACCCACGGACAGTTGATAGGTCTCGTCGTGTTTTTCAGCCGAGTGAATGGTCTCTCCCAGGTGGAATTCGATACCCTGCTCCACCAGGCGCTTGTGCACCATCTCCGCACACGCAGGCTCGTCGCGCAGCAGGATTTTTTCATCCAGGGCAATCACCGTAACCCGCGAGCCAAGCAGTCTGAATGCTTGCGCCATTTCTACTCCGATGGGGCCGCTTCCCAAAATAACCAGGTGCTGCGGCTGCTTTTCAAGCTCGAAGAGGGTTTCGTTGGTCAGGAATCCGGCTTCTCTCAGTCCGGGAATCGGGAGTTTCAACGCACTTCCGCCGGCCGTGATGATGGCTGAGCGAAATGTCATTTTGCTGGTAGTATCGCTGTCTCGAATTTCAATCGTGTGTTGGTCGATAAACGAGGCACTGCCTTTTAGGATTGCAACGCCGCGCTCCTGCATCAACTCCGGCGCGTCCGCCTCTTCGTAGACTGCTTGCCTTGTTGCGCGCACTGAGTCCATCACCTGCTTGAAATCAATTTCGACGTTCGTGAATTTTAGACCAAGCTTCTCGGCGTGTCGTGCCTGCTCGACTTGTTTGGCGATATGGAGCAGTGATTTGCTCGGCACGCAACCTGTCCAGGTGCAGTCTCCTCCAAGTCTGTGTTTTTCGATGAGCGCGGTGCGCGCACCGAAGCTCGCGCAGATGCCGGAGCTGGTCAAGCCGGCTGCGCCGCCGCCGATGACCACAACATCGTAATCGTATTTGGCCATGTTGAACCCTGGATTCCTTTCTCGAGTTGGAATTGAACGGGATGTTTTGTTGTGCTTCTGCGCCGGTTAGAGCTTGCTGTGCGAGCCGTCGCAGAATGGTTTGTTACCGCTCGCTTTGCATCCGCACCACGCTACTTTTTTTGTTTCCGTGATCTCAACAATCACAGGAGAAAATTCAGAGCCCTTGTGCGCACCATCGCAGTACGGCTGTTTTTTTGACAGGCCGCAGGAACACCAGGCATACTTCTTTGCTTCCACTTCTTCGACATACGGGCTTTTCTGAGCTATCTTTGGGTCAGCCATGCTCACTCCTTGGTTAAGTTGTGACGATATGAATTCGGATCATGACAGCAAACAAAACCGCATCGAAAAGTACTCCAACTATTTTGTTGAGTCAAGGGATTTTTGGCAAGGCCATTCAGCGGCTGGTCACACGGAGGCGGCGTTTAGGCGTTGGCGATGAGCAGAAGTCACCGGGCTTGTGGCTTGTGCCTATCGGCCGGGAGAAACTAAAGCAGTTGTGTAACTTTTTCGATGCGGTCTTCAAGGTCGCGACGCTCGGGCTCTTTCGCGAGAACTCGTTTCCATTTCTCGACGGCGTTCTGATAGTCGCCTTGTTTGAAATGAATGAAGGCCAGATTTTCGAGAACTGAGGTGTTGTCATCGTTGAGACTGAGCAGCCGTTCGTAAATCTCAGCGGCCTCGTTGTACATCTGATTCCGAAAATAAGCGTTGCCGAGAAAACTGTAGGCCTCCTGCTTGCTTGGAAAGTGGTTGATGGCTAACCGGAAGGTCTGGATGGCCGATTCGTAATCGTTGCTGCGGTATTGCTCAATACCGGCCTGGACCAGTTTTCGAGCCTCCGCGCTGCTATTCTGGACGACGGCCGGTTCGGCCTTTGGAGCAGCCGTCGTTTCCTGAGTGCCACCTTCTCTGGAAGCCGTAGATAGACCCTGCTGCGACATTCTCTGGGTTTCTGCAATTTCCAGGCGCCGCGCCAGTTCCTTGCGCTCGGGATGATTCTGCAGGGCATCGCGCCACGCCTTGGTTGCTGCGTCGAATTGTCCGAGCTTCCAGTAGATCAGTCCAATATTTTCATGAATGGCCAGGTCGCTTGCAGTCTCTTGATCGATCTGTTCGTAGGCCGTCAGCGCCTCTTCGTACATATTGTTTCTGAAGAAAGCATTTCCAAGCATGGCATAGGCTTCCATCGAGTCCGGGGCAAGCTTGAGTGCGGCTTTGAACGCAATGATGGCATCTTCGTATTGCTTGGCTTTGTAGTGATCGATGCCACTCAGAAGCTCATCCGCGTGCGTCCTGGCGCGCTGCTGCTGCGGCTCGGGAGGTGGCTCCGGCAATTGAGGTTGCGGCGCTTCTGGCTCGGTGACATCTTGCGTTGTTGTATCGACATGCTGAGCAGCCGGTCTAACCGCTGCAGGCCGTTCTTCAGACACGTCGGGTATCGAGGTTTCAGGCTCGGCGTGCCGGCTTTCTACTTCCGCCGGCGTCTGAGCGGAATTCTGCTCTTGGTCAGTTTGAGTTTCCCGGCTGCCCGGGTCGGCAGCTTGTGTCTGGTGCGATTGTTCGGTTGCCGGGGCTTGTGGCGGTATGGCAGGTTCTGCCGTGAGAGAATGCTCCGATGGCGGGGTGGCAGGAAGAGCGTGACTGCCTGGCGCTTCTGCGCTCAACTCCGCGGTTTCTTCCGGCTCGGCAAGAGCAGGCTGCTCTTCTTCATCTTCGGCGGTGGCGGCATCTGAGTATTCCGACTTCGTGTCCAGAATTTCGTCCGGGGTGGCCACAATCTCGGGCTCAGTGGTCTGGGTTTCCGGTTCGCGTCGTTCTTCCAGCGCCTCAGCCTGTGGCAGGACCTCGGACGCTGCTACGGGCGCTGGCGTGGTGGCGCGCGGTCCGGGCTTGTTGCTGAGTGTGATTTCTGACGATTCTTCCGTTGCGGCCGGCCGCCGTCTGCGCGAGCGCCGGCGTTTCCGGATCGGGCGTGGCAGGAATTTGTCCTCAATCACATTGCTGGTCAGGGTGAAGAGCGGTTCGGTTTGGACCTCGGAGGGTTGCTCCGCGTCGGCCTCGGGTTCAAGCTCAGCGCCTTTCGATTCTGACGTCTCGTCTGGCGCAGCTTCCGGGGTTTTCTCCTCGGCGATTTCCGGGGTAGCGGGCGCCTCCAGCGTCTTGGTTTCGGCTCGGGTCTCGAGTTCTGGTTCCGCTATTTCGGGCTCTTCTTCATCTTCAACTTCTGGCTCAACTGCTATTTCACCTTCAGTTCCGTCTTCTGCTCCAACTTGAGTTTCATCTTCGTGGAGAATGTCTTGAATGCCTTTGTCGGATAGAGCGATTCCAACTTCATCGTCCAGGATGACGCCTGCATCATCCTGGTCCCGCGTGGGCGATTCTTCGAAATCCGGCCGCACGCTGATGTTGTCTTCCTGCAGCTCTGGCGAGTCTTCGACCTGCGGTGTTGCGCTCGTTCCGACTTCATCCACGAATGCAGTTTGCGGTTGATGACGGCCCAACAAAGCATTGATTGCTCCGTCGAAAACGGAGTCTGTTGTTTCTTCGTCCTCGGTCTCCTGCTCAGGCTTCGACCTGGTGCGACGTTGGAACTGCAGGGTGTCGTCCATGATGTTTGACTCGATGGAGGCAACACCGAAAAGCTCCGGCGGGACGGATGCTTCTTTGACTTCGGGGGGCTCAGTTTCATCCGTATGAGGCGAGACAAGCTCTTCCTCAGGCTTGTCAGCGGGCGCATCGGGGTGAACTTGGGCGACCTCCGATTGCTCTGGCGCAGTCAGGCTCTCAGGGATTTCGTCTGTCAGCTCAGGCAGGTCAGGTGGCAGTAAAGGATGAACGTCTTCGGTCCAGCCGCCTGGGTCGTCAGGGAGCAGGCCGAGCCAGTCGTCGTCGGCCGGGTCTGTTTTTTCCCAGGCGCCGGCAATCGAGCTTTGCGTAAGATCGTCATCAGCATCATCGGCAACGCTGTCTTCAGATGTTGCGGCCTCTTCAATGTCTTCGTGTTCATCGACGGCAAGCTCAGCATCGGCCTTGGGAAGCTCTTTGGGTTCGACCGGCTCCGCCGATGGAGCGTGTGGATCGACATCGGCAAGGTTGCTGAGTGGCTCTGGAGGTTCGGCGAGTTCCTGCTTTGTGTCATCGGTGGCGGAATCAGTCCGGCTCCCGTCCTCACCTTGCTCCGCGACTCCGGTCTGCAAATCAGAGTCCGGCCGCGCAGGGATTTGCCCGGGCTGTTCTACTTCCGGGGCAGCGCGTTCAGCTTGCGCCGCGACCTCAGGTTCGGGTTCGTGAAGTTCTGCCGAGGGTTCTGAAACAGGTCCGGCTTCAACGGTTTCTGACTCAGTTGTCAAGAAAGGTGGAGAAACGAATTCAGTGTCGTCGGCAGGGTCGGCCGCAATGTCTTCGTCTCCTTCATGGGAGAGGTCTTGCGCAGGAGAATCTTTTGAGGGTGCAGCCGGCGCCACATCCGCTGCAATTTGCTTATCCGGCTCATCAGCGATTTCCATTGCTGCAGGTTGCGCAGGAGCATCTGTCTCGGCGGGTGGGTCGGAGTCAGGGCTGACGACGTCACCATGCCCGGACGGCTCCTCTCGCCGCGATTCGGGCATGGCAGTATCTTCCGCCTTCGGAGTCGTTGGCGGCTGTGATAAGTCTGCTTTGGGCGTGGTTGCGACTTCGGGTTCCGCCGCCGTTTCGATGTCATCGATGTTGCCGAGAATCGCATCGACCAGCGCGTCGGAAATGTCGTCAGCAAACAGGCTGGCTGCAAACTCGTCGTCGATGTCAGATTGCCGGGCTTGCTCGTCCTCCTCCGTTTCCGTCAGTTGTGTCGGCTGTGATTCCGGGCTATCCGTGGTCTCGAGTTTTTGCTCCGGTTCATCGGCTGGTTCCTGCTCTTCCTCTACAGGAGCCGGGAGGGCCAGGGTCTGCCGGTCTTCCCAAATCGGGACGTCGTCGCTAATGTCAAGCTTCTCAAACTCGGGAGTCGCTCTTAGCAGGTCGTCAATGAAAGTACCGAAGACGAAATCGGATTCAATGTTCGGCGCGTAGTCGAGGATTTCCTGAGGCGTCTGAGGCAGTCGAGGCTGCTCCCGGTTTTCAGAGGGTGGCGGGTCTTCCGGCGCCTTCAGCAGTCCGGCGGCGACGGATTTCACCGTTGGCCTTTTGTGCAGTCTGACGTTGCCGGAAAGTGTCAACCGCGGTGTCCCGGGTGGGTTCGCATTCCTTTGGTTCTCTTCGCACAGTCTGGCGTGCCGGTTGCGCAACTCCACCGTGTCCAGCTTCTGGCGAATCAGCTCAGACTCGATTTTGCCTTCCGCGATTTCCGCATTCTTGTAGCGTGGCCGGTTGAGTTCCTCTGAGATTTGCTCTGCGTCAAACTCAGGGTGGCGCGACACCACATCGAGAATCTTCGTTGTATCTTCAATGCTGAGAAATTTGGTTTCTACAGAAAGATCTTCGTCAAGCACGATGGGCTGCGCCGTTTCTTCATCCGTTGCAGCCTTGCGGCGGATAGCCACCATGGTGATATCATCATGCTGCGGGCTATCCTCGCGAAATGAGTAGAGACTGTTCTTGATTTTTTCAAGAAACGGCTCCAGTCTTAACCCTTGGTGCTTCCTAACCTGATTAAGCAGGCGTCCCTCGCCGTAACTACCGTTTTTCGGGTTCCTGGCCTCGGTAATGCCGTCGGTGTAGAGCAGGAGAGTGTCGTCAGCATCCAACTGAACGGTTTCGGATTCGATGTTGTTTTTGAAGAAGTCGGCTTTTGCCAGGGCGATGCCAACCGGGCAGCCGATGGGGTTTAGATAGAACGTCTTGCCGGTGCAGGCGCGATGCAGCAACAGTGGCGTGTGGCCGGCACTGGCAAAGTTGATGGTGCAGGCCTGCTTGTCGAGAATCACGTAGAACATGGTGACGAACATGCCATACTTCATGTCATCCGCTACAAATTCGTGCACCCGGGTCAGAACTTCGGCGGCATCCAGGATACCGCGCGCTTCTGTTTTCAGGGCGGTTCGAATCATGGTCATAACCATGGAGCCGGGCACACCCTTGCCGGAAACATCGGCTATGATGATGCCCAGGTGGTCTTTATCAATCTCGATGAAGTCGTAGTAGTCGCCGCTAACTTCGATCGCGGCCTCGTAGTGGGCGGCCAGCGCGACCTTTTCCAGCACCGGAATTGCGGAAGGCAGGAGGGAGCTTTGAATCCCCTTCGCAAGATGGATTTCTTTCTCAAAACGCTCCCGGTGCTCCAGGTGCTTTTGGGATTCGTTGAAGCGTTGCGTGATTTCCGTAAACGCCTGGGCGATTTCTCCGAGTTCCGACGAGCCATCGATGTCAAGGTCTGTTCGGATTTCACCCTGGCGGGTCGCTTTGATCCATTCCGCCAGTTTCCTGATGGGTCGGGTGATAATGTAGCTCAACAGGGCGAGCAAGATGTAGCTGGCGCCCAGAGCCGCAGCCGCCAGCTTGAGATAGTAGAGCCTTTTGAGATCAATCTCATTGTTGATGTGCTCACCGGAGAGAAAAACATGCACCTTAGACAACGAAGAGCTGTCCTGGTCGAAGGTCAGGATGCGCTCAATTTCCAGCACCCGGACACTGTCTTGCAGATAGAATTCGAGCGCTCCCGTGGCCAGGGTCGAGACCAGGCCGGGTCTGAGAAACAGAGAATCGATATCTGTGTGGACCGTCGACCAGGCCACGCGCCCAAGCGTGTCTTCCAGTGTGATGCTGTGCAGCTCCAGGATGTTTTCCCGGTACTCGGGCAGTATGATGCTGTTGATTTCGGATTCGGCGTTTGGGCCGTTGATCTTACCCGGGTCAAAACTCAGACGGTTGCCGAGGCGTTTGGCGGTTTTTCGTCCGGATTCAACAATGGCGGCCGTCACTCGGCGGTCCGCTTCAAAATAGAGGTAGGAGAACGCGCCAGCATTCGCCAGCGTCACCAGAATGATTGCGTTGATGAAATAACGAACGCGGAGAGCTGGCGGAAGGCTCCACAGATAACCCAGGCTGAACGGCTTCCTGCGGTACTTGTCGTGTTTGGTGAGACTGAGTTCGTTGCCGGCCTGGGTCTTCTGATAGCCGATTTCGTCCATGAGCTTGCGCATCATGAAGATGCCAAGCCCAACTTTTTCTCTCTGGCTGGCGGTGTCTTTGAGGTCCGGCGCTTTCGCCCACTTGGGGTCAAAAAAAGCGCCCTGGTCGATCATGTTGATGGTCAGGCTTTTGCGGCGGATGATGGCCTGGATTGTAATGTAGCCTTCACCCTCGTAGGCGTGCTTGATGATGTTGGTGGCCGCCTCGTCAATCGCTATCTTAAAAGCGTTGACCAGCTTTTTGCTGTAACCATATTTGGACCCTATCTGGGTGACGAAATCACGCAGGCTCGGGAGATGGTCAATATGGGCGGGAACAATCAGATGTTCTTTTTGGGCAAATCTAAACAACGCGTCTTCTCAAGGGATTTCTGCTTGACCCCGATGTTGTCAGCTCCGTGTTGAATTCAGCATGGTCCTTTGCAGTTGATTTTTCTTAAGGCTTCCGTAGAATACAGGGTGGTTGCACCTTTTCTTGAGATTCTCGGCTAAGAGCCTCGCCCCGATGGGATTTCTGTCCGCTTTGTTAATATAATATGCGATATGTGCGTGGATGGGAATATTCTTCAAGTAGCTGTAGGGTGACAGGAGTTCCCGCGCCGCTATGGCTGGCGTCACCTGGGTTCCCAGTGCGATATCCCACTTCGTGGCGAACAGCTCCGCCCGGTGTACGTTCCTGTCATCCAACGGTCTGCCGACTGCCTCGGCTCCACAAATAATAATAGCAGATGTGGTCTCCGGAGGGACCACCGGTTCATATTCCTTATGGGTCTTCAACGGTCTCTGCCTTGAGCCGTCAGCCTCAATCAGCACGACATCAGCTACTCGGCGTAACTCAACTATTGCCTGGCGGGTCACGCCAAGCAGGCGATTCTTCTCGGAATAGGAATCTCTTGCTACTGCGACGACACCGTTCTTTTGCAGCATACCTTCCGCCTCGGCAAGATAGTCTGAGCAGTCCGCCTGGAGAATAACTTCAACACCAGAAGCGACCTGAAATTTGGTGGTTGAAGTGATTGCGACTTGAAAATTTCGGAGTTTCAGCTCTTTCGCCAGTCTGTGCATCAGAGTCGATTTGCCTCCACCTCCTATAATTGCGACGACGTGCTTTTGGAAAAGAGATACTTCCGGTGCAATAAGAGACGCAAACTGCATTCTGTGTTCTTGTTCGGTTTGAGAAATTTGTAATCCGTGAAGATTGTTAGATTATTAAAAACGGGAAACAAATGCAAGCGCTATTTGTTTCTCGCGATGCTTCTCAGAGTGTGGTTTTGTCCACGATTTTTCCCTGCCATTTCTAGAGTCGCAACATGGTTCTATGACGGAATTTTCGCTTGATAATCATACCGGAAATACTATATTAATTTAGATTAGACGCAAGGATGCTAAACAGCGTAATTCCGCACGTCTTCTCTTCATGCAAAATTCACTATATCACAAATATAACCCTTGGTTGGGAGTAAAGGAGCACTTATGTCTTCTGCAGATGCAGCCACGTCGCAGCAACATTTTGCAGCATTGATCCAGGAACAACTGCAACGTGTCGAACGAATGAAGCAAGATACAGAATGGATGGACTACGCAACACTTAATCCAATTATCATCGGTGTCATCGGCGGAGATGGTATTGGACCTTTTATCGCCGCTGAATCGCAGCGTGTGCTCGAGTTCATGCTCAAGGATGAGGTTGCTTCTGGCAAAGTTGAGATTCGAGTGATTGAAGGCCTGACTATCGAGAACCGTGCCGCGGTCGGCAAAGCGATTCCGGATGATGTGCTCGAGGAAATCAAAAAATGTCACGTTACCCTGAAAGGCCCGACCACGACGCCAAGAAAAGGCGACCCCTGGCCAAACGTCGAGAGCGCGAATGTCGCTATGCGTAAAGAGTTGGAACTGTTCGCGAATGTCCGGCCAGTAAAGGTCCCCAGCGAAGGCCTGGACTGGATGTTTTTTCGGGAGAACACGGAGGGCGCCTATGCTCTGGGCAGCAACGGCGTGAACGTGTCGGACGACCTTGCCATAGATTTCACCGTGACTACGACGCCTGGGAGTGAGCGTTTAATCCGCCTGGCGTTCGAGTACGCCGCAAAGAACAACATCCCCAAAGTCACTTTGGTCACCAAAGCAAATGTTGTCAAGACCACGGATGGCAAGTTTCTGGACATCGGCTATCGCATCGCCAAAGAGTATCCGAACATTGAGTGTGATGACTGGTACATCGATATCATGACCGCGAAACTGATTGACCCAAAGCGCCGCACGCAGTTCCGGGTTATGGCGCTTCCCAACCTGTATGGTGACATTCTCACTGATGAAGCGGCTGAGTTTCAGGGCGGCGTCGGTACCGCGGGCAGCGCAAATATCGGCAAACGTTTTGCCATGTTCGAGGCCATCCACGGCAGTGCGCCGCGCATGGTTGACGAAGGCCGTGCTCAGTACGCTGACCCGGCCAGCATGATAAGAGCCGCCGGCATGCTTGTTCGACACATCGGATTTGAAAACCGCGCCGACAAGATGGAAAAAGCGCTCGACATCTGTGGTCAACTCGAGAAGAAGGTTGTTCTCACCGGCCGAGACAACGGTGCTACCGGCAAAGATTACGCTGATTACATCATGGCCACGATTCAGAATCCCGAGCTTGAGGCAAAGTGGCACGGTTTCCAGAAATAACGCGACGAGCTGCTGGCAAGGCCGCACGCGAAGTGGACGCGGAACCGGAACCCGGGCCCGTGCACGAGTTGCTTTGGCTGGTTCAGTCGCCGGCGCCAGAGAGAAACTGGAGCACCAGATTCGTTTTTTCTCTGGGCAAAATATTCACGTAATTCAAGATAGAGGGAGTTCTGATGAACTCCCTCTTTTTTATTGGGCCTAATCAATCTCAGGGACTAATCAAATCTCATCGTTTGTTTAGATCACCGGTTAAAATGGACTTAGACGAGAGGTGATGCTATGAAAACTGGAGGTTCTTTTCTCACCACACCTGTTTGTACACAACCTACCTTCACGCGCGAGAAATTCTCAGAAGAACAGCAGGAAATCGGGAAGACTGTTGAAGAGTTTGCTCGCGAACGCATTCGACCCAACAAGCAAGAAATAGAGAAATACAACAAGGATCTCTCGCTCGAGCTTTTGCGCGAATGTGGCGAAATGGGGTTGCTCAGCGTTGACATTCCGGAAGAGTATGATGGCATGGGGCTCGGTAAAGTGACCTCTGCCATTGTCGTCGAAAACCTTTCCGCCGGGATGTGCGCATCCTTCGCCACCACATTTGGCGCGCACACGGGCATCGGAACACTGCCGACGGTATTCTTCGGCACGGATGCACAAAAGAAGAAGTATTTGCCCAAGCTCGGATCGGCGGAATGGGTCGCGGCCTACGCCCTGACTGAACCGGATGCAGGCTCTGATGCGACTTCCGCCAAGACCACGGCCCAACTGTCGGAGGATGGCAAATACTACATCCTGAACGGCACGAAACAGTTTATCACCAACGCCGAGTGGGCTCAGCTTTTCACAACGTTTGCCAATGTCGATGGCAATTTCACGGCGTTTTTGGTCGACCGCGATTCGCCTGGCCTTTCCATTGGGCCTGAAGAAAAGAAGATGGGGGTCAAGGGTTCATCGACCTGTTCCGTCTACCTGGAAGACGCTAAAGTACCGGTCGAGAATATGCTGGGCAAAGTTGGCGGTGGCGCCGCTGTCGCCTTCAATTCTCTCAATATTGGCAGGTTCAAGCTCGGCGCCGCAGCTTTGGGTGGATGCAAGGTGGTGATGGCTGAAGCGTTGCAATACGCCAGCGAACGCAGGCAATTCGGCCAGCCCATTCGCAATTTCGAGATGCTGAAAGGCTATTTCGCGGACATGGTCGTGGACATATTCGCGCTTGACTCCATCGTCTACCGAACCATCGGTCTGATCGATGAGGCCATTGCGGCGATTCCACACGGCGCCCCCGACTACAATCGCCAGGTTGCGGCGGCGATCGAGCAGTACGCGATCGAGGCGAGCATGGTCAAAGTTTTCGGTAGCGAGGCCATGGCTGCCGTGGCAGACATGGGCCTGCAAATCTTCGGCGGCAATGGATTTATTGAGGAATACCCCATGGCCGGGGCGGTGCGAGACACCCGCATCGACCGGATTTGGGAAGGGTCGAACGAGATCAATCGTCAGATCATCGCCGGCTACTTTCTCAAAAAGGCGTTGTTGGAAGACCTGCCAATTCGCGAATCAACCAAAGAAATTCACCGGGACGGCGACTTGCCCGGCCCACCTGCGGCTACGGCCGACGATCTGCTCGCAGCGGAGAAGCACGCCGTTGAAAACGCACGTCGGTTGGCTGTATACGCATTTGATATGGCGATCAGTACTTTCGGGCAGGACCTGACCAATCGACAAATGGTGGGCGCTGCCCTCAGCGACATTTTCACTGATATCTACGTCCTCAGCAGTTCGCTGTCGCGCTTTTCTCAGCAAGAAGATGCGTCGGTCAGAAATGAATGGCTGCCCGTGGTGCGGACGCTGTGCGCCGAGGGCGTTGCCAGAATTGCGAGCCAGGCACGCAACGTGCTTACCGGCAGCGCGGATGGCGACTACCTGAAGACCGCTCTCCGCAAATGGTCTGAATTTCAAAATGACATGATGTTGGATTCAGATATTTTTGCTCTCAAGAATGAGATTGCAGAAGACCTTTATGCTGCCTGACATGGAATTTACATCTAAATCAAGGAGCTGAATATGTCAAACAAGGATAGATTTACGGTTATCGTCGATGCTGTTCGCAGCCCCATCGGTGTGAAGAACGGCAAGTTGGTTGGCACTCGTGCGGATGAATTGTCCGGCCAGGTGGTCACAGGCCTGCTCGAACGCAATCCCAAGTTTTCCAAAGAAAAGGTGGAAGATATCGTTTGGGGGTGTGCCTTCCCGGAGTCGACTCAGGGTATGCTGATCGCGCGCGGCGTTGGTCTGCTGGCCGGTATTCCTGAAACGGCCGGGGCCAAAGTTGTGAACCGGTTCTGCGGCTCATCCATGGATGCCGTACATCAGGTTGATCAGGCTATTCTCGCCGGGGATATCGATGCTGGCGTCGCAGGCGGTGTTGAGGACATGTTCGCCATCCCCATGGGCGGATTCAATCCCAGCTTTCATCCCAAACTTGCAGAGATGAAATTCTACATCGGGATGGGCGAAACGGCGGAGAACCTGGCGCGGGACGGCAAGATTAGTCGTGAGTCGCAGGAGCAGTTTGCCGTCGATTCACACAAGAAAGCACTGGCAGCATGGAAGGATGGCCGTTTTGAAAAAGAAGTGATGGCAATCCAGGCCAACGGCTCTACAGTCGATCGAGATGAAGGTCCGCGTGAACCTGACCTGGAAAAGATCAAATCCCTCAAACCAGCCTTCCTTGCCGATGGCACAGTCACGGCAGCCACCAGCAGTCCAATTTCATTCGGCGCGGCTGCCGTGCTCCTGATGAGCAACGAGATGGCGCTCAAACTGGATCTCAAGCCGCGCGCCCGGATTGTCTCGCGCGCCATCGCCGGCGTCGATTGGACCCGCATGGGCATGGGGCCGATTCCGGCCACTGAAAAGGCGCTGGCAAGGGCAAATTTAACCATCAAAGATATCGACGTGATTGAACTCAATGAAGCGTTTGCCGCACAATCGCTCTACGTGATTGAGAAGGCTGGCTGGCCCAAGGAGAAGATTAATCTCAACGGCGGCGCCATCGCGATTGGGCATCCGCTCGGGTGTTCCGGCGCACGCATCCTGACCACGCTGGTCAACGTGATGGAGCAGCAAAAGGCCAAAACCGGCCTCGCCACCATGTGCATCGGCGGCGGCCAGGGCATCGCAACCATCATCGAACGCGTATAGGAGGTCACCATGGCTCAGAAAATTGAAAAGGTGGCCGTCTTGGGTGCGGGTGTTATGGGGGCGCAGCTTGCGGCACACTTTTCGAATGCCGGCATTCCATCTCTGCTTTTCGATATTTCTCAAGAGATTTCCGAGAAAGGCAAGGCGGCCGCGCTTGCGCTCAAGCCCGCGCCGTTCTACAATCCGCGAACCGCGAACCTGATTGAACCCTGCAATTACGACGACCACGTCAGCCGCCTGGGCGAGGTCGATTGGGTGGTTGAAGCGGTCATCGAGCGTCTGGACATCAAGCAATTGCTGTTCAATCGCATCGCGCCACATCTGAAAGACGGCGCTGCGGTAAGCTCAAACACCTCTGGCATCTCCATCGAAAAGATGATGGATGGCATGGCTGACGATTTTCAAAAACGCTTTCTGGTCACACATTTTTTCAATCCGCCGCGCTACATGCGGCTTCTCGAACTGGTCGCTGGAGAAAAAACAGACTCAGCGCACGTCGCAACCCTGGCTAGTTTTTGTGAAGATGTACTCGGCAAAGGTGTGGTCACGGCCAAGGACACGCCAAATTTTATCGCCAACCGTATCGGCACCTTCGGTATGATGCTGTGTATGAAACTGACCCCGGAAATGAATCTGACTGTGGAAGAAGTGGACAAACTCACAGGCACACTGGTGGGACGCCCCAAAAGCGCAACCTACCGTACGGCGGATGTTGTGGGTCTGGACACGCTCGCTCACGTGGCTCGCAATACCTATGAGTTCTGCCCAAATGACGAGCAACGTGATATGTTCAAGGTTCCGGATTTCCTGGCTCAGATGCTGGAGAAGGGCATGACAGGTCAGAAAGTGCGGCAGGGTTTCTACCAGAAAATTGACAAAGACATTCTCTCAATCAATTTCTCAACCCTCGAGCATGGACCGCAGAAGAAAGTACGCTTTGATGGATTCAGGGTCGCCAAAAGCTTTCACACCACGGCTGAGCGAATCAAAGCACTGGCCTTCAGCGATGACGCGGCTGGAAAATTCTTCTGGGAGCTGTTGGCTGGAACGCTCATCTACACTGCAAACCGCTTGCCTGAAATTTCTGACGACATCATCTCGGTTGACAATGCCATGAAATGGGGCTTCGGTTGGGAAATGGGACCCTTCGAGACTTGGGACGCCATCGGTCTGCAAGCTTCGGTGAAGCGCATGGAACGGGAAGGCAAAAAGGTGCCGGCCTGGGTCACGGACCTGGTAAAGTCCGGCGCACAACATTTTTATGGCTATTCCGATAGCGGCCCCGTCTACTATGACCTCTCTGCAAAGAAAGACGTGCCATACCCACAGGATGAGAAATCCACGGACCTGCTCAGCCTTAAAAAGGCCGGCAAGGAAGTCAAGCGCAACTGGTGTGCGAGCCTGGTGGATATCGGCGACGGTGTGCTCAATCTCGAATTTCACAGTGCCCTGCAATCAGTGATGAATCCCATCGATGCCTCCATTATTGATATGCTTGAAACGGCCTTGGAGCTTGTGCCGCGCGAGGGCTTCAAGGGTTTGGTTATTGGCCATCAGGGTCAGAATTTTTCCGCCGGAGCCAACCTTGCGTTGATCCTTCAGCTTTGCCAGGACAAAAACTGGCAGGGTGTTGAAGCTATCAGCAAGACTTTCCAGGATGTAACTCAAGCCCTGAAATTCGCGCCCTATCCGGTAGTTGCGGCGCCGTTTGGATTGTGTCTCGGTGGCGGCTACGAATCCGCGGCATTTGCTGACCAGGTCGTAGCATCCGCGGAACTATACTGCGGATTGGTTGAAGTGGGCGTCGGATTGATCCCGGGCGCCGGTGGAAATTTGCGGGTACTGCTAAACAATCTGGCTACCTTGGAAAAAGTGCGCAGCGGGCCGTTTCCACTGGTTCAAAAAACTTTTGAGACCATCGGTTTTGGCAAGGTTTCTTCCTCGGCCAAGGAGGCTGTGCGACTGGGGTATTTGAGAAAATCCGACCGGATTGTTCTGAATTCGCAACACCTGTTGTCTGAGGCGAAGCAAGCGGTACTGGCGCTGTCAGCGAACTACCAGCCGCCGGTGATGAGAAAAGACATCGTCCTGCCTGGTGAGGGTGGCCGCCTGGCCATAGATGCCTCACTGGATGATTTTGTCAAAGCAGGAAAGATCTCCGCGCACGACCGACTCATTGGCGCGGCTCTGGCCAGGGTGCTCACTGGTGGTGATATCGCATCACCGACCCGTCCGGTTGACGAGCAGACGGTTCTCAATCTGGAACGCGAAGCCTTCGTCAGCCTGTGTGGCGAGAAATTGTCGCAAGACCGGATGCAGCACATGCTCAAAAAGGGCAAACCGCTGCGCAATTAACTAAACCACAATGAAACGCCCCCGACGATTCTACAGCGGGGGCGTTTTGGGTTTATTGCTACAGCGGATTTGTAGCCAAATCGTTTTTTCAGAAAAACAGCGCGTAACTATCACTCAATACCTGCGGGCCTGATGAATCCGTCAGGCAAACTCGTCCCGCTCCTCTGGTCGTCCGTCCCGGCCATCCATCCATCCATCACAAAACCGTAACTGCCGCAGGGTGGCTCCGTTATATTCCGGCAACCAGGAATGTAGTGTATTATTAACCGCAGGAGAAAATTATGAGTCTACGCCGTGCGAATCTGAAAGCCAGTTTGCTCTTCAGCCTTGTTGTTGCCGGTACGCTTTCCGCCCAGGTTCCCGACACCTTCACAAACCTGCAGGTCTTGCCGAAGGAAGTCACAAAACAGGAGTTGATGTCAAACATGCGCTCCTTCGCTATCGGAATGGGCGTGCGCTGCAGCCACTGTCATGTCGGCGAAGAGGGCCAGCCGCTGTCCACCTTTGACTTTGCTTCTGACGAGAAGGACGCGAAAGAAACCGCCAGAGTCATGATGCGAATGCGCAATCAAATCAACCAGCATTTTCTCAGCCTGCTGCCGGACGACCAGCGTGCGCCACTCTCTGTTAATTGCGCGACCTGCCACCACGGGCAGGCGAAGCCGTTCACTCTGGCACAGACCCTGACCCGGACACTAAACGAAAGCGGCCTGGATGCGGCCATTGCCAAATATCGCGAGTTGCGCGAACAAAATTATGGTGGCTTCTCTTTCGACTTCAGGGAGCGGCCGCTGGTTGGCCTCGCCAGTCAGCTTGATGATATGAACGCGGCCATCGCCTTTCTTAAGCTCAATATCGAGTTCTATCCGGAGTCTGGCATGACTTACCATACGCTTGGCGAAGCGTTCGCAGAGAAAGGGGACACGCAAATGGCCATCAAGCATTTTACGAAAGCGCTTGAGCTTCAGCCGAACAACCGCCGCGCAAAGAAGCGGTTGGATGAGCTTGCCAACAAATAAATGCGAAGCGTGGAGCGTAGCGTGTAGAGCGAATCGGCGGAGTGCGAGTTCATAGCAGATTCAGGGTTCATTTTGGCTCCGGACTCCGGCTCTTGAACTGAAAATCATGTGCTGCCACAGGGCAGGTTGCATTAAAAATGCGCCTGCCTTTTTATTTTATTGCCCCTTAATGATTTTTTGCTATTATGTAGTCGATTTGTCAAACATCGCTCTACTTAATAAGCGTCATTCGGGAGTTGTTATGAATATATTAGTACTCAACTGCGGCTCATCTTCAGTCAAGTTTCAAATTATCGATACCAGTCTCGAGCAGATCGAAACCAACACGGACAAGTGTCTTGCGCGTGGGGTTCTGGAGCGCGTTGGCAGCCATTCTCTCATCACACTGCAAGGCGGTGACCAAAAGAAGATTAAGCAGGACGCACCTCTGCGGGACCACCGGGCGGCCATCGATTTCATCTTGCGTTGGATCATTTCGCCAGGCTCAAATATCCACCAGATTCAGTCGCTGTCCGATGTTCACGCGGTTGGCCATCGCGTGGTGCACGGCGGCGAGAAATTCAGCCGCTCGGTACGGATCAATGAAGAGATCATCAGCGGCGTTGAGGATTGCATCGAGCTGGCGCCACTGCACAATCCGGCCAATCTCAAAGGCATCAGCGCCGTCACGGAGCTTCTTGGGGAGGCCGTACCCCAGGTGGCGGTCTTTGATACCTCGTTTCATTCAACCATGCCGGAGTCTTCGTATTTGTACGGGCTTCCGTATCCGCTCTACCGGCGCTACAAAATACGGCGCTACGGCTTTCACGGCACATCTCACCGCTACATCGCCTACCGCTACCGCCGGGAACACGACTTGAAATTGCAGCAGGTCAACATCATTTCCCTTCACCTTGGCAACGGCTGCTCTGCCTGCGCCGTCCGGAAGGGCGAGTCGTTTGATACCTCGATGGGGTTCACGCCCCTGGAGGGCTTGGTGATGGGGACACGGCCAGGCGATATCGATGCTTCGATCCTGGATTTCCTGCACCACAAGGAAGGGCTGAGTTTCGGCGAGATCGATACCATGTTGAACAGACGCTCCGGTTTACTTGGAATTTCCGGCTTGACCAACGACATGCGGGAGTTGCTCGAAGAGGAGGCTGAGAATCAGGACCGCCGTGCCAAGTTGGCCATCGATATATTCTGTCGGCGTGTCCGCAAATACATTGGCTCTTATTTTGTTGAGATGGCCGGCAAGGTCGATGCGCTTGTCTTCACTGGAGGCATTGGAGAAAACTCACCCGTCATCCGCGAACGCATCAGCGCAGGCCTGGAAAGTATTGGTTTGAATCTCGACAAGAGAAAAAACAATAAAACCAGCGGTGGAGAAAGTGCCTGCATTTCCAAGGAGTCGAGCACGCTCAAGGCCTTTGTCTTTCCGACAAACGAAGAACTGCTGATTGCGCGCGATACCGTACGCGTGGTTGAGAACGCCACCAGGCGCTGGTGAACCGCATCAGAAATTCCCGGTCAATGCTGATGCGGACCACACGGTTTGCTAATCCAGGAATTGCTCCAGCTCCACCGGGGTAAGCGGCTCGGTCTCCTCGTCCAGCCGTTTGACCATGTTTCCGTAGCGGTGGTCGATTTTAAAGCCGAACTTGTAGAAGAATTGTGGCCGCAGGTATCCTACGGTAACAATCTCAACTCCTCGACTGCGCAGGCGGTTGAAGAGTTCGTTCAGCAGCCCGTCACTGATTTCTTTTCGTCGATGGCGCTCCTGCACAACGATCTTTTCGATGTGAACATGCGTGGTGGCCACCTGCCGGTAGAACATGCCGCCGACCACGTGACCCCTCGGGTTGAGCACAACCAGAAACTGATGTCCGGGTTGAAACTCCACCGGAAGTTTCGCGCTGGTGAACAACCGGTGCAGCTTGGCCACTTCCTTAGGATTGGCAGGCTTGCGGATCGCAAGTTGCCTGCCTTCGCTGTCTCCGATGAAAACCACCAGTGCGGTTCGCTCGGCGCCATCCTTGGTCAACGCGATGAATTGTGCGTTGGCCTGCGCTCCCAGATGCGGGTAGGACAGCCGGGTGAGGAAGTACTCCTCTTCATCACTGAATTCTGTGTCGTTGCGCAGTTGCGCGAACTGCTCCGGCAGTTCATATTTCTCCAACTGATTGGCTTTGAGTTTGCGTAGCACACGATTGAGACCGTCGATAACTTTTTTGTTGCTCTGCGCAAAGGCGGTGTCACGATAGAACTGGATGCGTGCGCCCGGGTAGGTTTTGTCTACTTTGGCCAGGATGTAAGTTGTGTAAATATCCCGCATGGTCTGCATGCGGGCCTCGGGAGTGGCGGCAGGATTGAGCGCGTGCCATCTGTTGAACCGTTGAATCGCGAAGTGCAGTCTTTCAGGCCGATATCCCAGTTTTCTTACCGAGCCGATAAATTCCCGCAGTTCTTCGCACAACTCTGCCTGCCCTGTTTCAGGTGCGGCCGATGGCGCCGTGTTCAAGGCCTCTTCGAAAAGCGCGATTCCCTCTGTTTCTCCCAGAATCTCGAGAAAAGCCGAGAAGATGACGTGCCACGAGCACTTGCCGGCAAGGGAAGGATGCTCCTTCTCAGCGGATTGCACGAAATGGTGGCGGAAGCCGAGCATCATGTCCAACAGATTGCCGAATGACTTTCGGGACGAAATCGAGACGATGCGAAAGCCAATCTGAAAATCGTGCGCCGGGACGATGACATTGTCTGGCGTCGGATCCGCAATCAACAGCCGGCGTCCGCTTCGATTCCAGAAATCGACGTAGGCGCTCAGGCCGCTCCAAACGAACGAAGGCCAGAGCTGCAGGGCCCGGTTCTGTCCACGCTGTGGTTTCTGCCGGTGCAGCCTCCTAAGGAACTTGGCGACCGTATCGCCCGGCACAAATTCTTCCGTCCAAAGGCTATATTCCGGCCAGTAGCCGCCAAATTCCTCCACCAGCGGCTGGTTGGATTCGCCGCTGCCGGCACAAATAAGCCAGTGGATTTCAGACAAAACTTGCTCTTCACTGAGGGAGCGATTGATGTTGATTGCGACGTCGAAGGGACCGTAATTGTGGGTTTGCACGGCTGCCCGGTAGACGGCTTTGCCATGCAACGCACCGAGAAAACTGATGTAAATTCCGCTGGCTGGAATCTCCTGCAATGGAATCTGGCGTCCGCCGGAAAGAACAAATATGGCCTCGCGCAGTAGCGGTTGACTGGCGATTGCCTCGGCCATGGTCTCGCGATCTTCAGTTGGTACGGATTCGTCAAACGTGACCACGTCTTTCCAGCGGAATTCCTGTGAGGTGTCCGTATCGATTGCAACCTGCGGATTGGCTCCCAGCCAGCCGCGAAACCCTTGGAGCAGCGCCTGCAGGCAGTCGTAGGCCTGTTTTTTCAGGCTCCGGTCGTCGATGTTGAGGTGCCAGCGAACAAGTTCCGCCCGTATCGCTTTGTAAGAAACCGGATGGTTGATGCCGTAGAATGTGACCAATTTGAGCAGCTCGCGGATAGGATATCTAGAGGGCTTCTCCTCACCGCGTTCAATTTTTTGCAGGCATTCAGATACGTAGTTCAGAACACTGCGCAGTTGGTCTCTGGAGAAATCGTGCTTGCTGAGGCGGTCGATAAGGTCAGCGTTGAGAGTGTTGTGTTCAGTCAAAAGGAAACGGTTCAGAACAGGAGTAAGCAGGTCCCGTTTCTCAGTGGTGACGAGAACGCAGAAGGCCCGGCGTTTGATCGCCGCACTGGCGGAGCCGAAGGTGCGCAGCAAGACCAGCCTGGCGAATTCGAGCGTTTTCTCGCTGCGGTCCAGGATGACCGCTTCAAGATAATCGATGGCTTCCAGGCCGGGCTTCTCCTGCCGGGATTGCAGGACGCGCGCGGCCAGGTGAATGCCGAACACGGTCAGTTCGTTCGCCGCCAGCAACCGCTCAATTTCCCGCGGAGTTTCCGCCGACAATCCATCCGCAGCGGCCGGCATCAGTGAAATGTCGTCCAACGCACGTCTCGGTCGTGATCTGCGCAGTGTCTCGCGGCCAACAAACTCCGCCAACTCGATATTGCCGATGAGCAGCGATGCGTCCCGGATGATGGCACTCAGATTCAGGAAAGGTTTGCTGGTCTGATACACGAAGTCTCCGATTTGCATTTGGCAGCACGAGGATCTCGACAAGCGCTTGACCTGCAGATGCGACTGAGTGCGCGCGAGCATCAATTTGGAACCAGCAATCTTCAGGTCGTCCGCGGTCAGGCCTTTTTCACGTAGGAACCAGGCCGGGATCCGGATTTCAAAGCCATCGATGGTCAGGGGCGCAAAATCCTTGGCGTACATGTCATCGACCACGGATGCGAAATTTTTCTCAATTTCCTTGCGTTTGTAGGTGTTTTTTGCGGTCAGCTCACCGCGCTCGGCCTCGAAATCTCTGTCGATCAGCGCGAAATTTACAATGCGCTCGTACGCCGCCAGAAATTGATTCACGGTTACCACGAAGGAGCCGAAGAATTCCTTCAGTTTGTCCTTGTTCATCTTGCGAAGATTGACTTCTCCGAAGTCGTAGTTCGGATGGATGAGCAGGGTATTGAACTCCCGGTGGTCGCCGACCAGGAAAACCCGTTTGATCGCCTCAAAGTCGCTAAACAGGTTCTCAATTTTTTGAGGAGAGATGGTCTCGCCCTGAACGTTTTTGTAGATCTCCTTCTTGCGGTCAATGATTTCGTAGAAGCCCTGGCTGTCTTGCTTGAAAATGTCCCCCGTACGCAGCCAGCCGTCTTCGAGGCCGCTATGCTCGTCGTCCAGGTATCCGATGGTCACGTAGGGGCCGCGGATGAGCATTTCGCCATCTTTTGCAAGCTTGAGTTCGATTCCTGGCAGGGCTACGCCCACGGAATTCTCCCGGTAGCCGGACGGCGGGGTCATGGTAATGCCGCCAGTGGCTTCTGTCATGCCGAAGCCGCTCATGATCTCCGTGCCGCACTCCTGAAAGAAGCGGAAAATATCCGGGTCGAGATAGCCGGCCGCGGACAGCCCCCACTTGAGGCGACCACCCGTGATGTCGCGCACAACCGATGCCGCTGTGGCGGTCTCGGCATTCTCAACATCTATTCTCTCACTGATTTTTTCGTAGAGTTGAATCCACTTTCTGGGAATGCTGATGAACACGGTCGGTCCGGTCAGGCGCATGTTGTCGATGATCGTTTCAATCTTGGTGTTGTCGATGAAAATATAGGTCGCGCCCCAGAAAATGGCTCCCATCATTTCGAAGTAGCGGCCAAACGTGTGGAACAGCGGCAGGTAGCACAGGAAGCGGTCCTGGTCACCAATTTCGGGCAGCGCAATGGCTCGCGCAAAACGCTTGCTGACAATGTTACGTTGCGAGAACTTGATGCCCTTTGGCATCTCGGTTGTGCCGGAAGTGTACATAATGGTGGCCAGGTCATCAATGCCAACTGCCTCGATGGCGTCAATTACCGCACTGTCTGGTAAATGGTCACCTTTGTGCAGGAATTCATCGTAGCTGATCAAATCGTCGTCGTCGAGCGGTTTGCTGGTGTTTAGAGCGATAGTCAGCTTCAGATGTTTGAGTTGGCCTCGAGTTCCCATAAACTCAGCCAGCCTGCCATCTTTGGAGATGAATACCAGGTCGGAATGTGAATGGTCCAAGATGAACCGGATGGTTTGAGGTGTAGCATTTACCGGGAGTGGCACGTTCACGAAGCCGCACGTCAGGCAGGCAAGGTCAAACGCCACCATGTCGAGGGTGTTTTCCGACAGGATGGCAGCCCGGCACCTGGCGCCCGCCGCCCCATACTCCTCGGACAGGGCCATCAGGCCTTTTGCCACAGCGAAAACGTGCTGGCGCAATTGTGACCAGGAGGTGTCGGCGACATTGCGCCTCGTGAGGGTCTTAAACACCGTCTTGTTGCCGTACTCGCCAACACGCTGTAAGAACAGCTTGCCCGTCGTGAAATTGCATGCGATGATGGCGTCAAGAACGAGCGCAAACCATTCATCCTGACGTTCGTCCCCTGCGATTCGGGTCAACAGGCCTGGTCGTCGCGCCACGCTCAAAAAGCGTAACAGCCTGGATTCGGCGGCCTGACACTCCTCACCGGTGCATTTCTGCACATCACCCACCAGCCGCCTGCCGACCTCGAAGAGGGTGTCCAGTTCCAGCTCACGGGCGGTCTTGATTGAGGCTGCGCCCCGCTCATCGAGTATCTGTAACAGGTCACCAATTGAATCCGGATCGAGCTGTCCGGTCTGTGATTTCAAATCTACTGTTGCCATACCCTGGCCTCGAGCCCCATCTTTAGTTTAGCCTGGATTCCGAATAAGGCCTGTATTGCAAGCCTTAGGTCTTTAATATATAAGGTGTTTTCAAAAGGCTTCCCACCAAATGGGCAGCATCTCAATCCCATATCTAATGATGTCGCAATTCTGACAATCTCCAGCAATTCGTGATGTAGCGCAACTGAAGTTAATGGGCGTATCAATGAATTCCAAATGAAATCTGACCCGTCGGGTTTTTGCTTGCATTTACATAGTGGAAGTATTATTATTGCTGTTTGAACATAGTCTGCCGGGCATGAACGCAAATGGCCGCTTCATAAGCATTTCAGGGAATGATACGGCGGGCCGATTGTTGCAACCTTCGTGGCGAACGAGCGCCACAAAGGACAGGTTGTGAACAGAAAACAGGAAGAAACATGAGCAATTCAGAAGTAAGAAATGTCATTATCATCGGCTCCGGCCCAGCGGGATACACGGCTGGAACCTATACTGCGCGCGCCAATCTCAAGCCGCTTCTATTTGCCGGGCCCGAACCTGGTGGCCAACTCACCTTGACCACGGATGTTGAAAATTATCCTGGTTTCCCCAATGGCGTCATGGGTCCGGATTTGATGAATTCAATGCGCGAGCAGGCTGAAAGATTCGGCGCGGAGATCGTCTGGGACGCCATCACCAGCGTCGATTTCTCGCAGCGGCCATTTAAGGTTCAGGTTGGCGACAGGCAGCATTTTAGCGAATCCGTCATCATCGCTTCCGGCGCCTCCGCCCAACTGCTTGGGCTGGATTCTGAAAAGAAGCTCATGGGCCACGGTGTATCGACATGTGCGGTCTGCGACGGCGCCTTTTATCGCGACAAGAAAGTCATCGTTGTGGGCGGCGGAGACACCGCCATTGAAGATGCGACCTTCCTGACCAAATTCGCCAGCCAGGTAGACCTGGTTCACCGGCGGGCCGAGCTGCGCGCGTCGAAATTCATGCAGGCCCGCGCGATGAAGAATGACAAGCTTGATTTTATTTGGGATTCGGTGGTCGAAGAGATTCACGATCCTGCTCAAAATGACGTGACCGGCGTCACGCTCAAGAATGTGAAAACCGGCACGCTAACTGAGCGCGAGGTGGATGGCGTCTTTGTCGCCATTGGCCACCGGCCAAATACAGAAATCTTCAAAGGGCAAATTGAGCTGGACGATGTCGGTTACATCGTGCAACCCAAAGGCACAATGACCAATGTCGAAGGTGTGTTTGCCGCCGGCGATGTTGCGGACCACACCTACCGTCAGGCGATCACCGCGGCCGGCATGGGCTGCCAGGCCGCAATCGACGCCGAGAGATGGCTTGAGGCGCAGGAGTGAAATTCAATCTACGATGGCTGGTGCAGGCGGGGGCCTTCATCGGCTGCATCTATTTTTTCATCCGCATTTTGGAATACTCAAAACTTATGCTGGCCATGACTGCGTCAGGCAGTCTGCCAATGGTCGGACTCTTCTGTTTGCTCTTTGGGTTCTGCTTCTTCCTGATGGCCCTGACGAGTTATCTCAAGCAAAAGCAAAACGGAACATTGAAGAACCAAATTCCGTTTTTTGAAAAACTCATCTCAAAACTCGGGTTGGCGCGCTAGGTGGCAACCGGGAAAGCGCGGTTCGGCGCACACGTGTCGATTTCTGGCGGCGTGTTCAAAGCACCGCAAAACGGCGTGGAGTCAGGCTGCGATTTGGTGCAGATTTTCACCACGAACCAGCGCCAGTGGCGTGTGAAACCGCTCGCAGATGAAGACATCAAGCGGTTTAAACAGGAAGAAATCCGCACCGGCGTCGAAGCAGTGTGCGTGCACGCCTCTTATCTGATTAACCTTGGCGGGTTCGATGCGTTCAAGCTGCAACAGTCCCACGATGCCTTTGCGACAGAGTTACACAGGGCGGATCAACTCGGTATTCCGTTCTTAGTGGTACATCCCGGTTCGCACTTGGGCGAGGGAGAGGCGAACGGGATGAAACAGATTTCCGATAGCCTGAATGTCGTCCTGGCGCAATTGCCCGATTGTGGCACAAAGGTGCTTCTTGAGGCAACTGCGGGACAGGGCTCGAACCTGGGCTACACATTTGAGCAACTCGCCGCCATCAAAGACGGTGTTGAAGCGCGTGAAAGGGTTGGATTTTGCATCGACACGTGCCACATTTTTGCCGCCGGATATGAGCTACGCAACCCTGGCGGCTACGAAAAGACCCTGGCGCAGCTTGACGACTTGCTTAGTGCGGGAGAGGTCGGAATCGTTCACGTAAATGATTCCAAGTTCGGACTCGGTAGCAAACGAGACCGCCACGATAACATCGGAGCCGGCGAATTGGGGCTCGAGGCCTTCAGGCTGTTGGTGAATGATGAACGCCTCCGGGACGTGCCTTTCATTATCGAGACACCTGGAGGCCCGGAGAAGGATCAGGAGAATCTGGCCAAACTCCGCGATCTGGTAGCGTGAAACGGAAGGTCAAGGGAGTGGCGGGTGACCGCCTTAAGCAGCTTTTATTTAACTACCAAGTTAGCTCTCGGGTAATCGGCCGGGTCGATGATGAAAGGATTTGAGGACGTTTCTATTTTTCGCAGTTCAGAGTCGGGTGCGCGTCTGAATTGCACGGCGGCGGAATATCTTGGTCCTCTCTGTTGCGTGTTGCGCAAAATGTTTTATATTTAGCTTGTATGGTAAAATCATTCAAGCACAAAGGACTGCAAAGATATTTTGAAACAGGCAATACCGCAGGCATTCAGCCTGCGCATAAACAGAAGCTTAGAATACGTTTAGCAGCGCTTGATACCGCAACTGTGATTGAAGATATGGATTTACCAGGATTTCGTCTGCATCCATTGAAGGGAAAGATGAAAGGATTTTGGGCCATAGATGTAAGCAAGAATTGGCGTATCACCTTGACATTTCGAGATGGCGATGTATATGAAGTCAACTATGAGGATTATCACTAATGAGTATGTATAACCCACCACATCCGGGCGAGTTTATACGGGAAATTTATCTTGAGCATCTCAACATAAGCTACCGCACTGTCGCTGGGAAGCTCAAGGTGGCGCCTTCAACTTTCAATCGACTCATTAAAGGCCAAAGCAATATTAGCTCTGAAATGGCGCTACGGCTTTCAAAAACACTCGGGCGTTCGCCTGAGAGTTGGTTAATAATGCAAAACAATTACAATCTTTGGCAGACAAAGCAAAAAATAAACCTTGATGAAGTAGAAAAACTAGTAATTGCCTCAACAACAGCTTCAGCGCAGATGAGACGGGGCTAGAGACTTTCAAAAATACGGGACGGCTAATACCAACAGTCGGTACTGGTTTCCGTCTGATCTCAGTTAGCAAGGAATCACAAAACGTTTGTGTGTCATCAACTATTCCCCTATGTTTATCAAAACCTCGGAAGAAGTCGGAGTCATCCATGCCAATGATTCCAAGTTCGGACTCGGTAGCAAACGAGACCGCCACGATAACATCGGAGCCGGCGAATTGGGGCTCGAGGCCTTCAGGCTGTTGGTGAATGATGAGCGCCTCCGGGACGTGCCTTTCATTCTCGAGACACCTGGAGGCCCGGAGAAGGACCAGGAGAATCTGGCCAAACTGCGCAATCTGGTCGCGTCAACCGGCTAGACATTACGTAGAATTGTGACGCACAGAAATAGAGCAGAACAAGCGATGCCGCACATTTATCAAGATATCCTCAATTCAGTTCAAAAGCCGGTGCGTTACCTGGGCAACGAGTGGAACGTCATCCGAAAGTCGAAGCAGGATGCTCCGAAACGAGTCGTGCTTTGCTTCCCGGATACCTATGAACTCGGGATGTCCCACCTCGGTATTCGCATTCTTTATTCCATCCTGAACAAGCGTGGCGACACCGCTGCCGAACGCTGCTTCGCGCCCTGGATTGATATGCTGCAGAAGCTGCGCGAGAGCGGGTTGCCGCTGGTGTCCATGGAGAGCCAAACGCCGCTGCACGAGTTCGACGTCGTTGGTTTTTCACTGCAGTATGAGTTGGAGTACACAAACATCCTGGCGATGCTGGATCTTGGCGGCATCCCTCTTTACTCTCGCGATCGTGACGCCAACGCGCCTCTGGTGATTGCCGGCGGTCCCTGTGCTTTCAGCCCTGAACCCGTGGCGGATTTCTTCGATTGCATTCTGCTTGGAGATGGCGAAGCCGCGTTCCCGCAGGTGGTTGACCGCTTTATCGAACTGCGCGACAAAGGCCTTTCCCGGCGTGACATTCTGATCAGTTTGACCGAATGCCCCGGCATTTACGTACCATCGCTCTACGAAACGGCCATTGACCCGGAAACCGACTTTCAAATCGTCACCGGCAGCGAGGTCGCGCCGTTTCCGGTGAAACGTACCTATGTTGAAGACATCAACGAATATCCCTTCCCGGACGACATTCTGGTGCCGCACACGGACATTGTTCACAATCGTGTCTCAATTGAAGTGGCGCGCGGTTGTACCGAAGGCTGCCGTTTTTGCCAGGCCGGCACCATTTATCGCCCCGTGCGTGAGCGCAAGCCCGAGGACATCATCAACACAGTCATGAGCAGCCTGGAGAAGACGGGGTTCGGTCAGGCATCCTTGACCGCACTCTCCACGGCCGATTTCAGTTGTATTGGCCCACTCGCACAGAAACTCAGCGATGAGCTTGAGAAGAAGCGAGCGGCCATGGCGGTTTCCTCCATGCGCGTCTACGGCATGACCGACGAGTTGGGGGAGAGCCTCTCGAAAGTGCGCCGCTCCGGGTTTACGATTGCGCCGGAAGCCGGAACTCAGAGAATGCGCGATGTCATCAACAAGGGCATCACCGAAGAAGTGATACTTGAAGGCTCCGCCACGGCATTTCGTAACGGCTGGAGCCACATAAAGCTTTATTTCATGATTGGTCTGCCTACGGAGACGCAAGCGGATTTGCAGGGCATCATTGACCTGGGTGTCAAGATTCTACATCTGGCCGAAAAGCAGCACGGCAAAAAAGCGCAGGTCACCATCAGCGTTTCTTCTCACATTCCAAAGCCGCACGCGCCGTTTCAGTGGCTTGGGCTCGACGACAGTGAAACTCTGCGCCAAAAGCAGGTCTATCTGCGCAACCAGATCGCACGGTACCGCAGGCTGCGCTTCAAGTGGCACGACGTGGAGCATTCCTGGCTGGAAGCGATTTTTTCGCGTGGCGACAGGAGGCTCAGCAGGGCGCTTGAGCTGGCTTATCGACGTGGTTGCGTGTTTGATGCCTGGACGGATCAGCTAAAACTTGATGTCTGGCGAGAGGTGCTCAGCGAGCTTGACATCGACCCGGAAATCTGGATGAAAGAGATTCCGCTCACCGACAGGCTGCCCTGGGACCACATCGACTCGCTCGTGAAGACCGAATGGCTTGTGCAAGAACTGAAGCGCTCGATGAAAGAACGCTTCTCGCCGGCCTGCGAGAAGCCGTTTAAGAAAAAAAGCGACCGTGACCGCACAGACCTGGGCAAGCCCTCTGAAGACGACAAACTGGTCTGCTACCACTGCGGCCTGGAGTGCGACCTCGATGCCATCCGCCAGGAGCGCATCGACAGTTGGAACACGCTTGCAAACGGCGTCCAACTGAAGGTGCAGCCAAAAGCACGATTCTCTCATCTTGAACAGGAAGTAACCCGTTACCGGACGGCCTACGGCAAGCTGGGCGAATTCAGCTATCTTTCGGCACTCGATTTGACCCGCGTCTTTGCGCGCGCGTTCAACCGGTCGCAGGTACCACTGCGGTTCAGCGAGGGATTCCATCCAGCACCGGTCATTGCGTTTGGGCCGGCCTTGGGCGTTGGCCTGGAAAGTGTCGAAGAGTATCTCGACTTCGAAACAGCGGTGAGGATTCCCGCGGATTCTCTGTTGACAGAACTCAATCAGGAGTTGCCCGACGGGCTGAAACTCCGGGCTTTGAGAGTCATCGACCGCAAGGCCGAATCCCTGTTCAAGGTCATCGAAACAGCGGAGTACAGCGTCCAAATCAACTGGCATAAACTGCGTTCGAGTGCGGCAGTCCACGACCTGAACAGCAACGAGATGGACTCTGCCGTTCTGCACCGCGACTTGGTCGAGAAACTGTTCAGCCGGGACAACGTGACGGTGGAGAAGACCACAAAGGGCAGGGTGCGAACCGTCGATGTCAAGCCGCTCATTCTGGGCATTGAAGTCTGCAATTCGGATGTCCCGCTGCAGTTGCGCATGCGTCTGGCCACGGGGAATTCCGGCAGCGTCCGGCCTGAGGTTGTGTTAAAGGCGCTCTATGGCGCTGAACTACCGCCGGAGGTTTTCGCCATTCGGCGTGAACGCTTGTTCGCCACAAAGAATCGCGAATTTGTTTCACCGATGGAACTGGGTCAGGCAAAGTGAGGTCGAACAAGCAGATGTTGACTACCAATGAAAATCGAGCCGCCGGACGGCCATACCGCGCTTCGTTCTACACACTCGGCTGCCGGCTCAACCAAGCCGAAACCTCGCTCATTAGCAACAATTTCAAGAACAAGGGCTACGAGGTCGTTGATTACGGTCAGGCCACGGATTTGTGCGTGATCAACACCTGCACGGTCACGGAGCAAGCTGACGCCAAATGCCGCCAACTGGTTCGCCAGGTTCTGAAGCGTTCACCCGAAGCATTTGTGGCCGTGGTTGGCTGCTACGCGCAGATGGGAGCGGAGGAGCTGGCCGGCATCGAGGGCGTCGATTTGATTCTCGGCACCGAAGACAAAATGCAAGTCGCCGACTTCATCGATGTGCCACAGAAATTGCCGGAGCCCTTGATTCGGCGCAGCAAGATCAAGAACACGCCGTTCACCATCAGTTCTGTCGGCAACTATGAGCATGCCACCCGCGCCAACCTGAAAGTCCAGGATGGCTGTGATTTCATGTGTACTTTTTGTATCATCCCATTTGCCCGCGGCCGTGCGCGCAGCCGTGCGTTTTGGGATATTCAGCGCGAGGCCGTGCAACTGGTGGAGCGCGGGCACAAAGAGCTGGTCCTGAGCGGCGTCAACATCGGCACTTACGAGCACGAAGGCAAAGCGCTGCTCGATGTCATCAGGATGCTCGAAACCATCGAGGGCCTCGATCGCATCCGCATCAGCTCCATCGAGCCGACCACGATTCCGGAAGCTCTGGTGCACCACATGGCTGAGTCGGAGAAATTGTGCAACCACTTTCACATTCCCCTGCAGCACGGCCATGATGGCGTTTTGATGAAGATGCGCCGCCTCTACTCGGTGAAAGAGTATGTCCAGTTTCTGGAGCTGGTAAACGAGCTCATTCCGGATGTTTGTCTCGGCACCGACGTCATGGTGGGCTTCCCCGGAGAAAGCGATCTGGAATTTGAGGCCACCAGGCAGTTGCTGGCAGATTTGCCGTTTGCTTATTTTCACGTCTTTCCCTTTTCGGAACGCTTTGGAACCCCAGCCGTGAAAATGGCCGGGAAAGTCAATCCTAAGACGAAAAAGGCGAGAAGCCGGGTTTTGCGGCAGCTTTCGCAACGCAAGAAACTGGAGTTCAATCGCCGCTTTCTCGGACAACGCGCAAGTGTCTTGTTTGAGGAGCGCAATGAAGCGGGGCGGCATCAGGGTTTTACCGGCAATTACGTCAAGGTCGCGGCTACGACTGAGCGCGATCTTACGAATCAGTTTGTTGATGTGGAGTTGCGAGGAATAGGGGAGGACGGTTTGGTGGATGCCTGGGTGGTAGGCTTTGGTTAGACGAAGGCAGGTGCTGTTAGCACGTATGAAACGGATTGTGGACGGTCAAATCTCCAATCCTTTGCTCGTGCTGTAAATCTTCTGAGTACAGAATAGAACAGTTCGCTTGCAGAGCCGCGGCCACGATTAAAGAATCGTAGAATGAGAATTGCCATCGTTCCATTACTTCGAGAGCCCGAGAGTAGAGATCTATGCTGACGAAGACTTCACACAACGGAGACAAGATTGAGCTTAGGTATTTCTCACAATCCCGTATAGAAAGCGGAGCGGCAAACTTGCGAGTAGCAACGTTCATAAATTCTTGAACAACCTGGAAGCTGATGCAACCCGTATTATTTTTCAAAGCGGTTCTAATGAGTTCATTTGCCCTTTTTTGCTTCTTGGGATTTCCAGAGTCAAACGTGTAAATAAATATGTTGGTGTCAAGAAAGTACTTATCGCTCATTCATTTCCTCCCTTGTGAAAGACTTGCCGGGATTCGCATAACTGAAGGACTTCATCAGAACGTCGTAATTCTTCAGCCTGTGATCAGTACTCACATACTGCTTGAGCCATCGCCTGAATGTCTCGTTAAGAGTCGTACGCTCTCGGTGAGCCTTTTCGCGCGCCATGCGAATGAGTTGTTCCTCGGCGCTCAAGGTAATGTTTTTTAACATGATGATCTCCGCGAGTATTCATGTGTGCACTAATGTAGTGCGCAAGAATGTATGAAAACACAATCTAATAGTCAAGCAAATATGAAAAAAGTTTTCATAGAAACATACGGCTGTCAGATGAACGAGTACGACACGGAGCTTGTGAAGAGCATTCTCAAGTCCAATGAGTACGAGTTTACTCAAAATGAAGCTGACGCCGACGTCATCCTCATGAACACCTGCGCGATTCGAGAGGGCGCTCATACGAAAATGTACGCCCGGCTGGGTGACCTGAAACGCTTTCGTCAGGAGAACAAAAAGCTGGTGGTCGGCCTGCTCGGCTGCATGGCACAAAACCTGCGCGGCGACTTAGAGAGAAGCGAAAATATTGTTGACATCTACGCCGGCCCGGACAGTTATAAGCGTCTGCCGGAAATGATTGAATCCGTGCGTGCTGGCAGCAAAAAGGAATACGACTTCAGCTTGTCCGAATTTGAAGACTATTCAGATGTCTACCCGGAGCGCGTGCCCGGCGTCAAAGGCTGGATTGCGGTTATGCGCGGCTGCGATAACTTCTGCACTTTTTGTGTGGTGCCTTACACGCGCGGTCGCGAACGCAGCCGGACCCTGGAGAGCGTCGTCGGTGAAGCCGAAAAGCTGGCGGCGGATGGCTTCAAGCAGGTGACCCTGCTGGGCCAGAATGTCAATTCTTACAAATCGAATGGAACAGATTTCGCGGATTTGATGGTTGGCGTGGCCGGGGTCGATGGCATTGAGCGGGTCAGGTTTACTTCTCCACATCCGAAAGATTTTCCGGACAAGTTTCTTCAGGTGATGGCTGAGAATCCCAAGATCTGCAGCCACATTCACCTGCCCCTGCAGGCCGGCAATGACCGCGTGCTTGAAATAATGTCCCGTTCCTACACAAAGCATGATTTTCTCCGACTGGTAGACAAGATTAGAAATACCGTGCCGGGGGTCAAGCTGTCAACCGACGTCATTGTTGGCTTCCCGACCGAGACTGACGAGGAATTCGAAGATACTCTGGACGTGCTGCGCCAGGTTGAATTTGATTCGGCGTTCATGTTCAAATATTCGCAACGCAAGGACACGATTGCCTATCGCAAGTACGCCGACGATGTTTGTGATGACAAGAAAACCGAACGAATCGTGAAGGTCAACGAGCTGCAAAAGGTTCACTCGCTGAACAGAAATCAAGCTGAGATTCGAGCTGAGCTGGCCGTTTTGATAGAGGGCCCGAGCAAACGCACTGATGAGCAATGGATGGGACGCACGGACGGCAACAAAGTCGTTGTACTTGACAAAGGAGACTTCCAGAAAGGGGATATGGTTTGTGTTGAAATAACCGGAGCGACGGCGAACACACTGTTTGGCAAACATGTCGGTCGATTTGCAGACCGGCAGCGGGCGAACATCAAATCTAACCAGAGAGAGAAGAATGGCGAAATTCCAGGCGCTTGATTTCTACAATGTCGATGGACTGCTCTCCGATGAAGAACGAATGGTGCGGGACACGGTTCGCGAATTCATCGACGCTGAGTTCATGCCGGTGATTCGAGAGGCTTACCGCAATGCCGAATTCCCGAGACAGGTTATTCCGAAAATCGGTGAGCTTGGACTTCTGGGCTCGAACTTGAGCGGCTACGGCTGTGCAGGTCTGAATAATGTTGCGTACGGCCTCATCAATCAGGAATTGGAGCGTGGCGACAGCGGGTTGCGCAGCTTTGCATCGGTGCAGGGCAGTCTGGTGATGTACCCGATTCATACATTTGGCAGCGAAGCACAAAAACAGCAGTGGCTGCCGAAAATGGCGGCCGGCGAGGCAGTTGGCTGCTTCGGTCTAACCGAGCCTGATTTCGGCAGTAATCCCGGCGGCATGCGCACCCGTGCGGAAAAGACGGCAAACGGCTGGGTTTTGAATGGCGGCAAAATGTGGATTACCAACGGCACCCTGGCGGATGTTGCCGTCGTTTGGGCCAAGACCGACGAAGGCGTGCGCGGCTTCCTGGTCGATAAAGGGACGCCGGGTTTTGAGGCGGTGCCGATTCACGGAAAACTCTCATTGCGAGCCTCTGACACCGCTGAGTTGCTTTTCGACAACTGTGAGATTCCGTCGGACAATCTTCTGCCCGGCTCACAGGGGCTCAAGAGTCCGCTCATGTGCTTGAGCCAGGCCCGCTACGGCATCGCCTGGGGCGCGCTGGGCTCGGCCATGGCATGTTACGATGAAGCACTCACCTACGCAAAAGGCAGAATCCAGTTTGACAACAAACCCATCGCTTCGCATCAATTGGTGCAGGAGAAACTGGTAACCATGCTCAGCGAGATTACGAAAGCGCAACTGCTCGTCCTGCAGTTGGGCCGGCTGAAGGATCAGGGCAAAGCGACGGCCGCACAGATTTCACTCGCAAAGCGCAACAACGTCCATGAGGCGCTGGAGATCGCAAGAATGGCCCGTTCGGTTCTCGGCGCTAACGGCATTCTGGATGATTACCAGGCCATGCGGCATTCCTGCAACCTTGAATCGGTCATCACCTACGAAGGCACGCATGATATCCACACGCTTATCCTTGGTAACGAGATCACCGGGTTGCCTGCCTTCTCATAGCCAGAGAGTGAAACATGAACCTTTACGACCGAGATGATGGCTTTCGAAAGTTCTCGTTAGATGAAGCTAACGCGCTGCTGCCGCGGATCATCGTGGCCACGGAGCGGGCCGTTCGACTTCTGAAAACGCTCAAGGATGAGTTTGAATCCGAGGGCCGTTCTTTTGATTTAGACCGCGCGCAAAGCGATTTCGATGCAGGTTGCGAGCACATTTTGACAGATTGGGCGCGGGAAGTGGCCGGGTTAGGTGTCTATCCCAAGGGCCATTTTACGGTCGATTTCAAGTCACCCATTCCCGACACGGTGTTCTGCTGGAATTTTGGAGAGCACACCGTATCTCACAGCCACAAAACCTACCAGAGCTTCAAAGACCGAATTCCCATCCAGGAGAAGGCGGGCCTGGGGTTCGAAAACTCTCAGAATTGACCATCAACCAACCTATCCGACCGCGCGGAACACACCCCGGGATTTGTCTTGATTTTTCAGGCAGTAGTGTTTATATTCAAAAATGCTGTAGTTAACTGAGCGCGCGTAAGGTATGGACGAGAATATTTCGTCACTGAAAACAAGTCAAAAATTGGGTTTACTCACCACGGTTTTCCAGCACAGACGGATTCGACCGCTTCTGGATACGTTCGAGAATCATCTTCTGGTGGAGGCCCACGGCTTTTTGTGGGACAAGCTGGTAGAAGTTCATTATATGACCCAGAGCACAGATTTTGAGCGTGAGACAGTTACCCGGCACATGGTCTCGTCCGCTGCTTATCAGCGGCAGCAGGGCTGTGACCTTCGGTTGGATTATTGCAAGGGCGTGGAGTGCATCTGGTCCAACCCCAACTGCGCGGGCAACAAAGTGAAAGCAAACATGGAGGTCATGGCCAGGGTCATCTCGGGTTACCTGAAATCGTGCGAATCGCCGCGTAAGGTTCAACCCACGGGACGTCTGGCCAACGGCAAAGGAGTAGGAGTAACGGATTAAGGTCACCACTATGGACATGATTTCAAGCTCTATATTTATCAATATCGGCGCGGCTGTGCTTCTCGTTGGAGCTGGATGGCTTGCCGCAACGCTAGTGAAAAGAGGCAGACTGGGGAATGTGAAGGCCCAGGCGAATGACATCCTCGCGGATGCGCAGCGCAATGCAGAGCGGGCCAAGCAGAAGACGATTCTCAAGGCCAAAGAGCAGTGGTTTCGCACCCGGGACGAGCAAGAGAGTCGTCTGAAAGCACGGCAGAGAAAGATCGACAAGATAGAACGCGATTTCCTGGAGAAAGAGAAAAAATTGCTGCGGATGGAAAACGAGTTCAGTCAGAAAACAAGCAATCTCAACTCGAAGGAGAGAACCCTGCAGGAGCAGAAAGAAGCCCTGCGCACCAAGGAAGACGAGCTCAACCGTGTTTTGCATGAGCAAAACCTGGCGCTCTCCAGGATCTCACAAGTCAGCCTTGAGCAAGCAAAAGACTTGCTGCTCGAGAATCTGAAACGCGATTACAAGGCAGAAGCTGCTCAGTTCTACAAAGAGTTTCTGGACAAGTCGAAAGAGAACGCCACCCGAGATGCCAAGAAGATCATCACCATGGCAATCGAGCGTAACGCTGCCGACCATTGTGTGGAGACGACTGTGTCTGTGGTTCCGCTTCCGTCTGAAGACTTAAAGGGCAGGATTATCGGCCGCGACGGGCGCAACATCAAGGCATTCGAACAAGCGACCGGCGTCAAGGTCATCGTCGATGACACGCCTGAGGCCGTTGTGTTGTCGGGTTTCGACCCCGTGCGCCGCGAAGTCGCACGCCTGGCTCTGGAGAAGATCATCAGCAACAGCCGCATCCATCCTCAGAAGATCGAAGAGCTGGTCCGGAATGCTGAGAAAGAAGTGGACAAGCTGATCTGGCGCGGCGGCAATGAAGTTATCGCCCGCATTGGCGTGGGAAGAGTACACCCGGACCTCATTCGAATTCTCGGCAGACTCAAGTTCCGGAGCAGCTACGGCCAGAATGTGCTGCAGCATTGCGAAGAGGTGGCGACCCTCACCGGCGCCATGGCCGCGGAGCTTAGTCTTGACGTGAAGTTAGCTAAGCGAGCCGGCCTCCTGCATGACATCGGCAAGGCCATGAGCCAGGAAGAGGAAGGTACCCACGTGCAGATCGGCCTGAAGGTTGGCCAGCAGTTCAAGGAGCACCCGGTTGTGCTGAATGCGATTGCCTCGCACCATGAAGATACCCCAAAGACCTCATTGATTTCCGCATTGGTGGCTTGCGCCGACTCCATCTCCGGAGCCCGCCCGGGTGCACGACGTGATACCCTGGACGGCTACATTCGCCGCATCGAGAGTCTCGAGAAAGTTGCGGATTCATTCGATCTGGTCAGCAAAGCATATGCAATCTCCGCTGGACGTGAAGTCAGGGTTATTGTTCAGCCGGACAAAGTCGATGATGCGCAGGCCAACCTGCTCGCCAGCGATATTGCAAAGAAAATCGAATCCGACCTTGAATACCCCGGTCAAATAAGGGTGACGGTCATACGCGAAACGCGCGCTGTGAGTTATGCCTGATTTAGGCCTGCAAGACCCAAACAAACAGGACATTGGTATGAACTCAATTCTAGGCCGCATCGCAGGCCCCCAGGATCTCAAACGACTGTCAATTGATGAGCTTGAGCAACTCTGCACGGAGATTCGGGAATATCTGGTCAATGTAATCACCAGCATTGGCGGCCATTTCGGCTCCAGTCTTGGTGTCGTCGAGTTGACCACGGCGCTGCACCACATTTACGACGCTCCCGATGACATTTTCGTGTGGGATGTCGGCCACCAGGGTTACGTTCACAAAATCCTGACCGGGCGACGCGACGAGTTGAAGACAATCCGGCAATACAAGGGCATCAGCGGCTTTCTTAAACGCGCCGAAAGCCCCTTTGATACATTCGGCGCCGGTCATGCCAGCACCTCCATTTCGGCAGCTCTGGGGTTTGCCGCAGGTCGCGATTTGTTGGGGAAGAACAACAAGGTCGTAGCCATCATCGGTGATGGCGCCCTGACTGGCGGCCTCGCCTACGAAGCCCTGAACAATGCCGGACAGTTGAAGTCCGACATCCTGGTGGTGCTCAACGACAATCAAATGTCTATCTCGCCGAACGTGGGTGGAATTTCCCGCTATCTCACAGAGATTACCACGCATCCGCACTACAATCGCATCAAGGATGAGATCTGGAACCTCACGGAAAAGATGCCAATTGGCAAGAAACGAGTGCGCAAGCTTGTGCGCAGGATTGAGGAGAGTCTCAAGAATCTTATCGTTCCCGGGATGTTCTTTGAAGAGTTGGGCTTCCGCTATTTCGGCCCCGTCGATGGGCATGATTTGCGCGAGCTGGTCCCGACCATCGAAAAACTGAAAAACATCAAGGGACCCAAGGTGTTGCATGTTCTGACGGTGAAGGGCAAGGGCGTGGACTACGCTGAGAAAGACAGTGTGAAATTTCACGCCGTTTCACCGCCCTCGAAGCAGTCCGCCGGAGACGAGAAGGCCCCGACGAAGCCAACTTCTTACAACAACGTTTTTACTGACGCGCTCATCGACCTGAGTAGGTCCAACGACAAAATTGTGGCCATCACTGCTGCCATGGCTGAAGGCACGGGACTCGTAAAACATCAAAAGGAATTTCCAGACAGATTCTTTGATGTTGGCATCGCGGAAGGACACGCGGTGACCTATGCGGCAGGCCTCGCCGCCGAAGGCATCCGGCCATGCGTCGCGATTTACTCGACATTCCTGCAGCGCGCCTTCGACCACATTGTGCACGACGTTGCCATTCAACATTTGCCGGTCGTCTTCACCTTAGACCGCGCTGGCCTTTGTGGCGCCGACGGTCCTACTCACCACGGTTGCCTCGATTTATCCTACATGTCTGCGATTCCCGGGATGGTTGTCGCGGCTCCGAAAGATGGAGACGAACTCAGAAACCTGCTCCATACAGGATTTGCCCAGCAAGATGGTCCGTTCGCCATTCGCTACCCGAAAGACACAAGCATCAAACTGTCAGATTCTCCGGTCTACGAAGAACTGCCGATCGGCTCATGGGAAGTCCTGCGCGAAGGGAATAACCTCGCTTTGCTCGCGGTTGGAACAATGGTGGAGGCCTCTCTGAACGCGGCAGAACTCCTGCAAAAAAAGGGTATCGACGCCACGGTAGTCAACTGCCGCTTCATCAAGCCTATGGACGATGATTTGTTAGAGCAAATTGCCCGTTCGCACCAGTACCTGATAACGGTCGAGGAGAACGTGCTTTCCGGAGGATTTGGCAGTCAGGTCAATCAATTCTTGCTGCGCCACCTAGTTGGAGATATTCAGATCGTGAACCTTGGCCTGCCAGATGCCTTCGTAGAACACGGCTCACGTTCGATCTTGCTCGAGAATGTAGGACTTTCTCCGAGTCGCATTGCAGAGACCTGCGAGACACAAGTCACCGGCAATGGTGTGGTAAGGTCAGCTCATATTCAGGGAACTAAGCAAACGCTTTCATAGTCATACACTGAGATCACAATCAAAGAACCTTATCTGGAGAAGACAATGCCTGCCAAGAAAGCAAAAATTGCTGTGGCTTTTGCCGTCGTTGCCGGTCTGCTGGTCTGGCTGACCATCTCGGGCTTTAACGAGAATATGCAGTATTACGTCACCATCGAGGATCTCCATGCCATGCCCTCGACAGATATGTCACAGGGTCTGCGTGTGAAAGGTAATCTGGTGGCCGGGTCAGTCGAAGAAACCCCGAATAGCCTTGAAGCCTACTTCACCATTGAGGAAGAAGGTCGTGAACTCCGGGTTCGTTATGACAAAGAGCGGCCTGACACATTCAAGGATGGCTCCGAAATTCTAGTTGAAGGTCAAATGACAGAAGAAGGCTATTTCGACGCCAATTTCTTGATGGCGAAATGCCCATCAAAGTATGAGACCGAAGAAGGTGAGTACGACCTCAAAGATTACGACCCAGCCAACTATCAGAGCCCTGAAGGCACAAACTAGGATTCTAAGGAACATTATCTCATGACAATTGACATTGGCCATTTGGTGCTTATCCTGGCGTTTGCCTGCTCGGCATACGCCATTATTGTATCGGTAGTGGGCGCCTTGCGCGGCCGTGAAGAGTTGCAAGTCTCAGGCGAACATGCGCTTTACATGGTATGTTTTCTTTTGACCGTTTCCGTTGTTCTTTTGTGGCAGCAAATCCTCGCCAACGATTTCCATAATGAGTATGTCGCGAGCTATTCCAATCGGGCCATGCCGAATTTCTATCTTTGGACATCTCTGTGGGGCGGCCAAAAGGGCTCGCTTCTGTTTTGGGGATGGCTGCTTTCCATTTATTCGGCACTGGTTGTGTATCTCAACCGTGGCAGAAACAGAGAATTGATGCCGTATGTCGTCGCAACTCTGGTTTCTGGTACGCTCTTCTTCATTTTACTAAACCTGTTTGTCTCACCGCCATTTGAGAAACTGTGGTTGATGGCAGATGGCCGCGTGATCACCGCGTTGACTCAACCCGTTGGCGGCTCTGTCTTTGCTGCCGCGGATGGCCGAGGACTGAACCCTCTCCTGCAACACCCCGCAATGGCAATTCATCCGCCCATACTTTACCTGGGATTTGTCGGTTTCGCCGTGCCGTTTGCATTTGCAATTGCATCGTTGCTGACTGGAAGGCTGGACGGCCAGTGGCTGCACACCATCCGGCGTTGGACATTGGTGCCGTGGTTTTTTCTTGGCATCGGCATGCTTTTAGGCGGTAAATGGGCCTACATGGAACTTGGCTGGGGCGGCTACTGGGCCTGGGATCCGGTGGAAAACGCGTCCCTGATGCCGTGGCTGGCGGCTACGGCATTCATCCACTCCGTGATGATCCAGGAGAAGAAAAACATGCTCCGCGTCTGGAACATGAGTCTGATTCTTCTCACTTACATTTTGTGTATTTTTGGCACGTTTTTGACTCGCAGCGGCGTGATTTCATCCGTGCACTCATTTGCCCGCTCGGATATTGCCGGCTGGTTCGTAGGCTATCTGGTTTTGCTCATCGCGGTTCCTACGGCATTGGTGGTCTGGCGTCTGCCGGTTCTCCGCACCAAGAATCATTTTGATTCGGTTGTTTCGCGCGAATCATCATTTCTGATCAACAATCTGATCTTTCTCGGCGCTTTGTTTGCCGTGTTCTGGGGCACCGTGTTTCCCATCGTCACCGAAGCAATTCGAGGCGTGAAAGTCACCGTGGCCGAGCCGTTTTTCAACAAAGTCACCATTCCTATCGGCCTGTTCCTTCTCTTGCTGACCGGCGTCGGACCGCTTTTGGCGTGGCGGAAAACCTCGAGTCGTCTTCTCAAGAAAATCTTCCTCAAGCCTTCTCTGTTTGCCTTGTTGGCTTTGGTTGTTTTGTTGGTTGCTGGTGTACGGCATTTCTACGCTCTGGTCTCGCTAACGTTGGCCGCCTTTGTCACTGCGACAATCGCCGCTGAGTTTCACAAAGGCGCCAGAGCTCGAATGCGCGGCAATGGCGAGGGCTACTTTCTCGCACTCTATCGCCTGCTGCAGCGAAACAAAAGACGCTACGGCGGTTACGTCGTGCATTTTGGAATGGTGGTGATGATGGTGGGATTCACCGGCAAGGCGTTTGACACGGAAAAGGAAGGCCATCTGCAAATTGGTGAGTCCATGCAGATCCGCTCATACCGGCTGGAATATGTTGATTTCAAGACGTTGGAAGATGAGAATAAGGTGGTCTGGCAGGCCGAGATGAATGTCTACAAGAACGGCGACCTGGTCAAGACCATGTATCCCAACAAGCATTTTTATAAAGTGCAGGAGCAACCCACCACCGAGGTCGTCTTGCGCTCGACACTGCTTGAAGATCTTTATGTTGTTCTGGCCCAGCCGAACGAGGACAGGAGCGTTGTTTTCAAAGTTTATATCAACCCATTGGTCAACCTGGTTTGGCTTTCCGGCTTGATCATTACTTTGGGAACGTTCATCATTTTGCTGCCGGACGCCACCTCAGGCCAACGCAAGACTCCGGGCGCTACGAGAACGAAGTCGAGTGTTGAGTATGCCTAACGTTTGCAGGGTCAACCTCTTGCCTGCCAAATAAATTGACATTTGAAACCGCCTGACGCGTAGATATGAATTCTGCGTCAGGCGGTTGACGTTTTTAGCTCTTCTCTGGATTTCACGTAAATTCCTCCATTTTCCGCCACAAGAATCCAAAATATTTCCTCTTGACAAAGTGAAGTGAGTTCTCTATATTAACCCGACTAAAATGGTCGGGTTTGACGGTTAAATGCTAAAGCTATCAAAGAAATCAGAGTACGGGCTTATCGCCCTGACTCACATGCTCAATCAGCCTGCGGGCGATGTGACCAAGGCCAGGGATATCGCGAATTGCTATAACATTCCCGCGGAAATCCTTGCGAAGATCCTGCAGACGTTGGCCAGGAACGGAGTTATTCAGTCAGCGCAGGGCGCACGCGGCGGCTATTTTCTTGCGCAGGGCGGTGGTCGAATTTCTCTGGCAGACATTATCGAAACTCTGGAGGGACCGCTTGGTCTGGTGGACTGCGTCGGCGAACGAAACAGCGAATGTGTCCAGCTTGCCAACTGCAACATCAGTAATCCGCTGGCTGCGATTCAGGAGCAACTCAAGCGTTTCCTGTCGGGTATTTCCCTAGAAGACATCAACAATCAAGCTGAGATAAAAAAGGTCAGGTGGCTGGATTCCACCACTCTCTAAGGAGCTATTTCAATGATCACGATGACACAAAAAGCTATGGCTGAAGTTCGGCGCCTCATGTCGCAAGAAACGGATGCCGCTCAGGCTGGCCTGCGAGTCGGGGTGAAAGGCGGTGGATGTTCCGGGCTGTCGTACTTCCTTGATTTCGAGAAGGAGCCGCGCGAGGGCGACAAAATTCTGGAATTCGAGGATATCAGAGTTTTCATGGATCCCAAGAGTGCGATTTACCTCAAGGGGACCGAGCTGGATTTCAGCGACGGCCTGAATGGAACTGGCTTTAATTTCGTCAACCCGAACGCGCAGCGCACCTGCGGCTGTGGCAGCAGTTTCGCCATCTAACCGCAAAGAGCGGCTTGAGTGAATAAGCAGAGTTTGCATAGGAGCTTTGAATGAGTACTGAACAGGAAACCATAGAGCAGTTTACAAATACCGAATACAAGTGGGGATTCACCACGGATCTCGAAACAGATCTGGCCCCGAAGGGATTGACCGAGGACACCGTTCGTTTCATTTCGGCAAAGAAGAAGGAACCGGAGTTTCTCCTGGAGTGGCGCCTGAAGGCTTTTCGCCATTGGCAGCAAATGCAGGAACCCGATTGGCCCAACGTCAATTACCCGCCCATCGATTTTCAGGACGCGTACTACTATGCCGCTCCGAAAAAGCAGGAACAGCTCAAGAGTCTCGATGAAGTGGACCCCCAGATTCGCGAGACCTTCGACAAACTGGGGATTTCTCTTGATGAGCAGAAGCGTCTTTCCGGCGTAGCGGTAGATGCTGTCATGGACAGCGTTTCGGTGGCGACAACTTTTCGCGATGAGTTGAAGAAGCACGGCATCATTTTCTGCTCTTTTTCAGAGGCTGTGCACGACCATCCGGATTTGGTGAAGAAATATCTCGGTTCAGTCGTGCCGTACACCGATAATTTTTACTCGGCGCTGAACTCCGCCGTTTTCAGCGATGGCTCATTTTGCTTTATCCCAAAAGGTGTGCGCTGCCCGATGGAACTCTCCACCTATTTCAGGATCAATGCCGCCAACACGGGGCAGTTTGAGCGCACCTTGATTGTCGCTGAAGAGGGTGCATCGGTCAGTTACCTGGAAGGCTGCACCGCGCCGATGCGCGATGAGAATCAGCTACATGCCGCAGTGGTTGAAATTGTCGCCCATAAGGATGCCCGGGTCAAGTATTCGACCGTGCAGAATTGGTATCCAGGCGACGAAAATGGCAAGGGCGGTATCTACAACTTTGTGACCAAGCGCGGGATTTGTCTGGGGGACAACGCGAAAATCTCGTGGACACAGGTCGAAACAGGTTCAGCTATCACCTGGAAGTATCCGAGCGTGGTGCTCAAGGGCGATAATTCGGTTGGCGAATTTTACTCCGTAGCGCTCACCAACAACTATCAGCAGGCGGACACCGGCACCAAGATGGTTCACCTTGGCAAGAACACGCGCAGCACGATCATCTCGAAAGGAATCTCCGCGGGTCGCAGCAATAATTCATACCGCGGCCTGGTTCGGGTCGCAAGAAATGCCAGTGGCGCTCGCAACTTCTCTCAGTGTGATTCTCTGCTGATCGGCGACCGCTGCGGCGCGCACACTTTTCCCTATCTGGAGATTCACAACAAAGGCGCCAGGGTAGAGCATGAAGCAACGACCACGAAGATAGGCGAGGATCAAATCTTCTACTGCAACCAGCGCGGCATCGACACCGAGAATGCAATCGGGTTGATCGTCAACGGCTATTGCAAAGAAGTCTTCCGCGAGCTGCCGATGGAGTTTGCTGTGGAAGCCCAGAAGCTGCTCGAGATCAGTCTCGAAGGCAGTGTCGGTTAAGAAGGGTCTGAATGCTGCGAATTCAGCTACCCCTTGGATTGAGAAGCGCATAAGATTGACTTAGAAATACAGGAGCGAATACACCAAATGTTGAAAATAAAGAACCTTGAAGTCGCTGTCGAAGGAAACCAGATTCTGCGAGGCCTCAACCTTGAAGTCAATGCCGGAGAGGTCCATGCCATCATGGGGCCGAACGGCGGTGGGAAAAGCACGCTGGCGAACGTCCTTGCCGGTCGCGAAGAATATGAAGTGCTGGCCGGTTCCGTGGAATACAACGGCGTTGATTTGATGGAACTCGGGCCGGAAGAGCGCGCTCACGCAGGGATTTTTCTAGCGTTTCAGTATCCCGTCGAGATCCCGGGCGTGAGCATGTCCAACTTCTTGAAGACGGCACTGAACCAGACACGGGGAGCCCGCGGGCAGGAAGCTTTGGACGCCATGGAGTTCTTTTCTTTGATTCGAGAAAAACTCAAAGTTGTGAATATGGACGAGAAGTTTCTGAGCCGCGCCATCAATCAGGGGTTTTCCGGTGGTGAGAAAAAGCGCAACGAGATCTTCCAGATGGCGGTGCTTGAGCCGAAGCTCGCGATTCTTGATGAGACAGACTCCGGGCTCGATATCGACGCTCTGAAAGTTGTCTCGAATGGTGTCAACACCTTACGGAGCAAAGACAATGCAACCGTAGTTGTCACGCACTACCAGCGTCTGCTCAACTACATCGTCCCGGATTTCGTCCACGTTTTGGTCGATGGCCAGATTGTGAAGTCGGGCGACAAGAGCCTCGCTCTGCAACTGGAAGATCAGGGGTACGATTGGGTCAAGGACGAGCTTGCGGAACCAGCCGCGGCTTAGCTTACGAAATCGAGGAAACAAGAATAGAATGAAACAGCAAGAATCGAAGTTTCAGGACGCTGTCGACTGGTACATATCCGGGTTTGCAGCGTTTGAGGAGAATCTTAACGGTGGCAGCCAGCTCCCATTTCACAAGCTCAGAAAGAAGGCGGTCAAGAAGTTGTCGGAAAACGGCTTCCCCGGTCCCCGCGACGAGGAGTGGAAGTATACCAGCGTTGCGCCAATTCTTGGCCAGGCATTTGGCCTGCCCGATGCGCCAGCGACCGAGTCATCCCTTGAAATTGCTCCATTGACCTTCGAAGACGCCGACCGCAATCTGTTGGTATTTGTCAACGGCAGTTTTTCAAAAGGACTCTCCCGTCTCACATCTCAGGCAGAAGGCGTGGTCGTTTGTACGCTGAGTGAGGCTTTGCAGAACCACGCCGACCTTGTGAACGCGTCGCTTGGCCTGTTCACGGATATCGGGACGGGCGGGTTCACGGCTTTGAACACGGCGTTCGCTGCCGAGGGCACGTTCATTCATGTACCCGACAACGTCGAACTCACGGATGTCATTCACATTGTTCACATAGCTGAACCGGCGAAACCCTTTGTGGTCCATCCACGCAACCTGTTTGTGTTTGGTGATAACACCCGCGCTAGCCTGATCGAGACTTTTCACGGTCAGGGCCCCGGATCCTATTTCACCAATCTGGTCAGCGAGTTTATTGTCGGTGACAATGCCAGGGTTGACCATCTGAAAATTCAGCAGGAATCGACAGAGGCGTTTCACGTATCCAACGTCAATGTCCAGCAGAAGCGTGACAGCGTTTTTTCGGCCGTCAATGTCGATCTTGGTGGCGCGCTGGTTCGCAATGATGTCAATGTTGAATTGGCCGCCGAGCATTGTGAGACACACTTATTTGGTTTCTATCTCGGCTCCGGCAAGCAGCACATCGACAATCATACCTTTGTCGACCATGCCATGGCACACTGTTTCAGCAACGAGCTTTACAAAGGCATTCTGGACGGCCAGTCAAAGGGCGTGTTCAACGGCAAAATTCTCGTCCGTCAGGACGCGCAGAAAACCAACGCGTTGCAGTCTAACAAGACGCTGTTGTTGACGGATGACGCCTCTATCAATGCCAAGCCGCAACTCGAGATTTTCGCCGACGACGTAAAGTGCACGCATGGCGCTACCATCGGGCAGCTTGACGATGAAGCCCTGTTCTATCTGCGGGCGCGTGGCATCAGTGAAGAGATGGCGGGTGCAATGCTGCGCCATGCCTTCATCAGCGACGTTCTCGAAGGCATAAAGCTGGACGCCGTGCGGCAAAATCTCGACGCGCAAATCATTGAACGATTCACAGATGTCAAATCGGATTCCTGAGATGGAAGACTTGTTGCAGGAGCGAATTGTGGTTGGAGACCCGCACTGTCCTTTGGACGTGCTTGACGTGGACAGAATCCGCGACGACTTCCCCATTCTTCACAAGAGGGTGCACGGCAACCGACTGGTCTACCTGGATAACGCCGCCAGTTCCCAAAAACCAGCGAGCGTGATCAAGGGCCTCAGTACCTATTATGAGATGCAAAACGCCAACATTCACCGTGGCGTGCACTATCTCAGCGGGTTAGCTACCGGACTTTATGAAGAAGCCAGAAACAAAGTGCGGAAGTTCATCAACGCCCGGTCAGAGAAGGAGATTATCTTCACGGCCGGGACGACCGAGGCCGTTAATCTGGTGGCTTCAACCTACGGACGAAAGCACGTACAGGAAGGCGATGAGATCATCGTTTCGGCCATGGAACACCACTCGAACATCGTTCCCTGGCAGCTGTTGTGCGAGCAGACCGGCGCTACGCTCAAAGTGATTCCGATCAATGAACGGGGCGAGCTGCAACTCGATGAATTCGAGAAAATGCTGAGTAGCCGCACGAAACTGGTGGCAATCGTGCACATCTCCAATTCGCTGGGCACTATCAACCCGGTCGAGAAAATCGTGGAAATGGCGCATGCCAAAGATATTCCGGTTCTGGTGGACGGCGCCCAATCCGTGGTCCACGGCAGCATCGATGTGCAGGCGCTTGGTTGTGATTTTTTCGCCTTTTCAGGCCACAAAATGCTGGGCCCAACCGGCATTGGTGTACTGTACGGCCGCGAATCGCTGCTCGATGCCATGCCGCCTTATCAGGGTGGCGGCGACATGATTCGCTACGTCTCGTTCGACAAAACAACCTACAATGATTTGCCCTACAAATTCGAGGCGGGAACGCCAAATATTGCAGGAACCATCGGACTGGGTTACGCCATCGACTATCTGGAATCGGTGGGCTTTGCGAAGATCGAGAGCCACGAGATGATGCTCCTCAACTACGCACATGAGGCGTTGACGTCAATTCCGCAGGTGCGGCTGATTGGCACGGCCCGGCAGAAGGCCTCGGTGGTCTCCTTTGTAATCGACGAAGTGCATGCGCACGACGTTGGCACAATCCTGGATCAAAACGGCATCGCAATCCGGACCGGCCACCACTGCACACAGCCTGTGATGGATTGGTTCGAGGTGCCGGCCACTTCCCGAGCCTCTTTTCTTTTCTACAACACCAAAGAAGAAATTGATAGATTGGTCGAAGGCATTTATGGAGTAATCAACCTGTTCAAATGAAACCAGAATTGCGAGAGTTGTACCAGCAGGTCATTCTTGACCACAACAAAAATCCTAAGAATTTCAAAGAAATTCCTGAAGCGACTCATCAGTCGGATGGCTACAATCCATTGTGCGGCGACAAACTTCACTTGGCTTTGAAAGTGGACGATGGCGTTGTCACGGATGTCGGTTTTCAGGGTTCGGGCTGCGCCATTTCGAAAGCCTCGGCCTCGGTCATGACCACCATGATCAAAGGCAAGACGCCGGCTGAAGTGGATGAGTTGTTCAAACAGTTTCAGAGCGTGATCACGAGCAGCGTGAAAGATGCCATCGATTACGACGAACTCGGCAAGCTGGCCGTGTTCGCCGGCGTTCGCGAGTTTCCCGCGCGAGTTAAGTGTGCGGCGTTGGCTTGGCACACCGTCAGCGCAGCACTTCACGAGAATTCTGAAACCACATCGACGGAGTAGAGCATAGATGGATTCGAAAACAGCAGAGACGTCCATGCAGGAAAAAGTTGTTGAACTCATCAAGACCTGCTACGACCCGGAAATTCCCGTAAACATCTACGAACTCGGACTGATCTACGACATTGACGTCGATGACCAAAACAACGTCAAAGTCGCCATGACCCTGACTTCGCCAGCCTGCCCCGTAGCTGGAACGTTGCCGATCGAAGTCGAAGACAAGATAAAAACGCTCAAGGACGTGGCGAGCGCCAAGGTGGAGATTGTCTGGGAGCCGCAATGGAGTCCCGACATGATGAGCGATGTCGCGCGCTATGAGCTGGGTATGATGTAGCAGATTGCATGCAGTAGAAGCTGACATCCACTGTTCGGCTCATTGAGTCGTTTCAATAATAGCTTGCTTTGCTAATCCGGCAATGGGGGCCGACTTCACTTCCACCAGATCCAGAGACGGATACCGTTCTCCAAGTCACATCGTTTTCAATTTCTTGAGGAGTCTACTCGAGATGATTGGAATCTGCACAAAACTATTGACATACACATTCTCTATGTTATTTTGTGTGTATCAACCGTTTCTCAATAGAGGTGGACCCGTATATGAATAGAACGATTATTGTTCTGGATGAGCAGCTGATATTGAAAGGGCTGAAAGTGACGGGCATCAAGACTCGTCGTGCTTTAGTTGAGCATGCCTTGCGTGAACTACTACGTAGAGAGTCACATAAGAAGATTCTCAAATTAAAGGGCAAAGTACAGTGGAAAGGTGATTTGGAAGAAATGCGGAAGATGAGATTCTAGAATTTATTGCCGATTCGTTTCCTTTGCAAATATATGATATCGAATCTTAATGTTTGTTCGAGGGGAAAGTATATGGCCAGACCTAATCAGAATATTTATCTCGGAGCACCGGTTCGCACAGCGATTGGCAGATTTGGCGGAACGCTAGGCCCCTTGACCGCGCCAGAACTCGGGGCGGTTGCCGCCAAAGAAACCATCCGGCGTGCAGGAATCGACGCAACTCAAGTCGATGAGACCATCGTGGGTATTGCCCGCCTGGCCGGAGTCGGTCCGAACCCGGCCCGACAAATCGCACATCGGTCCGCAATTCCAGAGACTTCTCCGGCTTATTCTATCAATCAGGCGTGCGGCTCGGGTCTGAAGGCGATCATCAACGCGGTCCAGGCCATCTTGGTTGGCGACTCAAATGTGGCCTTGGCTGGCGGAACCGAAAGCCTGAGCAATGCTCCTTATCTTTTGATGCAAGCGAGATGGGGCTATCGTCTTGGCCACGAACAAGTTGTGGATTCTATGTACCGCGACGGTTACCTTTGCCCGCTGTGCGATGAAATCATGGGAGAGACCGCGGAACGCCTGTCTGAGAAATATCAAATCCCACGCAGCGAATCGGACGAATACGCGCTACTTTCACAGCGCCGGTGCGAATCTGCGCAGAAGGCAAATCGCTTTGTCGATGAGATTGTACCGGTCGAGGTTCTCGGGAAACGCGGAAGCGTCACGTTGTTCGACCGCGACGAACATCCCAGGCCACAGACCACACTTGAGACGCTTGCGAAGTTAAAGCCTGTGTTTAAGAAGGACGGCACTGTGCACGCGGGCAACGCCTCTGGCATTACAGACGGCGCCGCCATGGTTTTGGTCTATTCTGACAAGAAAAGAGATGAGCTCAATTTACGGCCCGCTGCAAAAATCGTGGACTACCAGGTTGCTGGAGTGGACCCGGCTTTGATGGGCATCGGGCCGGTACCCGCGGTCAGACAACTCCTGGAACGCAACAAAATGCAGCTTTCAGACATCGACCTGATCGAGCTCAACGAGGCCTTCGCGGTTCAGGTTCTGGCCTGCGACCGCGAACTCAAACTTGATATGGACCGGGTCAACGTCAATGGCGGCGCCATCGCATTGGGTCACCCAACTGGTTGTACTGGCGCGAGAATCGTGGTAACGTTACTGCACGAGTTGCAGAAAAGAGATGCGTCACTCGGCTTGGCAACGTTGTGTGTGAGTGGCGGGATGGGATTGGCCTTGCTGGTCGAACGGGTTTCGGCCTGAGTCCGAAAAGATAGCAGAACACGAAAGGATTGAGACATGATCGATTTTAGCCTGTCGGAAGAACAGAAGTTGTTGCAGGATTTGGCCAAAGAATTTACCGACAACGAGATAAAGTCGGTTGCGGCGGAGTACGATAAAAAAGCTGAATTCCCAACCGAAGTCCTTCGAAAGGCCTGGGAAATTGGCCTGATGAACGTGCAAATACCCGAAAAATTTGGCGGCCCGGGACTCGGTGTCCTCGATGACTGCATCATCGGCGAGGAATTGGGCGTCGGCTGCACCGGGATTGGAACATCCATGATGTCAAATATGCTGGCGGAAGGCCCATTGCTTGTCGCCGGCAACGATGAGCAAAACAAGAAGTATCTGGGCCAAATGGTTGAGGAATACTCGTTTTGCGCGTATGCGGTCACGGAACCCGCCGCCGGCTCTGATGTTGCCGGCATCAAAACTCTGGCAAAGAAAGTCGGCAATGACTACGTCGTGAACGGTCAGAAGATGTGGATCACGAATGCGGCGCAGGCAAGCTGGTCCTTCCTGGTCGCGTACACCGATCCGGCCGCGGGATATGGCGGCATGACAGCCTTCGTCGTGCCGGCCGACAGTCCTGGCATCACACTGGGAAAACATGAGGAAAAGATGGGTCAGCGCTCCTCCGACACGCGCGCCATCACTTTCGAGGACGTGAAAGTTCCTGTCGAGTGCAGATTGGGCAATGAAGGCGATGGCTGGAAAATCGCCATGCACGCTTTTGACCACTCAAGGCCGGTGGTAGCCTCCGCGGCAGTGGGCCTGGGACGTGGCGCCATGGAAGCATCGATTGGGTATGCAAAGGAGCGCACGGCGTTTGGCAAGCCCATCTCCAAGCTACAGGCGGTAAATTTTATGGTAGCTGAAATGGCGATGAATATTGAAGCGGCCCGGCAACTGGTGCGCAAATCAGCCTGGAAAACCGACAACGGCCAACGAAACACCCTTGAGGCTGCGTACGCAAAAGCATTTGCCGCGGACATGGCGATGAAGGTAGCAACCGATGCAGTTCAGGTTTACGGCGGATACGGCTACTCATCAGAATACCCCGTTGAAAAGATGATGCGCGACGCCAAGATTTTTCAGATTTATGAAGGCACCAGCCAGATCCAGCGTGTGATTATTGCAAGAGAATTGTTCAGCGGCAAATGAGTTACACCGGAGATGCCATGACGCGCAAGCTTGTGACATTCAAAATCAACGGTTCCAGCTATGAAACCGCGGTGCGAGAATACGACGTTCTGCTCGATGTCGTGCGCGAAAACCTCAATCTAACCGGCACAAAACGTGGCTGCGACTTTGGTACTTGCGGCTGCTGCACCGTACTTGTCGATGGCCGGGCCAGACTTTCGTGTTTGACTCTGGCGCTTGAGTGCGTGGGGAAGGAGATTACGACCATCGAGGGCCTCAAGACGGATGTTCTGCACCCGCTGCAGCAGACCTTCGCAGATGCCGGTGGCTCGCAATGCGGCTTCTGCACGCAAGGTTTCATCATGACCGCGAAAGCGTTTTTGGATGAGCATGCCAACCCGTCTCGTGAAGAAATTGAGGAGGCCATTTCGGGAAATATGTGTCGATGCACCGGCTACATCAAAATAGTAGATGCTATCGAAATGGCAGCCAATGACAAACGCAACGGATGTTGACAAGCGCAGGTCTCAAGGTGACAGCATGAAATCCAGCACCAAATCCAGCAATGTGGTCGGCAAACGGTTCCCTCTCGTGGATGCGCTCAAGAAGACGACAGGAGAAGGAGTCTACACCGACGACATCAAGCTGCCCGGCATGTTGGTAGGCAAAATTCTTCGCGCGTCGATGTCGCATGCCCGAGTCAAAAAGGTAGATGTGTCAAAAGCGCTGGAACTGCCTGGTGTGCATGCGGTCATCACCGGAGATGAACCAGGCGCCCAAAACAAGTTCGGCGTCCTGCCCATCTCCAAAGATGAGATCAGCTTGCCGAAGCCAGGTGCGCCTGGCCGCGATGGCAAGGTTCTTTATGCAGGGGATTGCGTCGCCGCCATAGCCGCGGACAATGAGGAGATTGCCCTGCAGGCGCTTCAACTTATCGATGTAGATTACGAACCGCTGGAACCCATCCTGCGTGTCGAAAAGGGCATCGAACCGACTGATGAGCCCATCCAGGAGCGGACGCAAGACGGCACGAATATCCAGAAATCTGTAGAGCAGCACCACGGCGACGTCGATGCGGCTCTCAGCAGCGCCGACCACGTGGCCACCGGAGATTTCGAGTTCGTGGGCGTGAATCACGGCTTCACCGAGCCCATCGTGGCCATCGCACATTACGACGCAGACGACCGTCTGACGGTCTGGTCCGCGCAGCAAGTACCGCACTATCTGCACCGCGCGTTGACCGAGGTGATGGAAATGGCCATGCACCGAATCCGCGTCATCCGTCCCATGGTTGGTGGCGGATTTGGCGGTAAGAGTGATCCGTTTCCACATGAAATGATCGCCTCGCTGCTTTCCAGAAAATGCCGCCGGCCAGTGAAGATCCTGTTTGACAGGGAAGAAGTCTTTTTAAACAATCATGGCCGACATCCGACTCGTACGCATCTATCCGTCGCTACTGACGCGCACGGCAAGCTCACCGCTCTCGACCTGGATGCCACCATCGACGGCGGCGCCTGGGGCAGTTTTGGTGTTGTCACCACCTACTACAACGGCGTCCTGTCCATGGGGCCGTATCACATTCCGAATTTTCGATACGCGGGTCGTCGCGTTTACACCAACAAGGCTCCATGTGGCGCCATGCGCGGCCACGGCGCTGTAAATACGCGCTACGCGTTTGAAGTGCTTATGGATCAACTGGCCGAGGAGCACAAGACTAACCCGTGCGAATTCCGTCTGGCAAACTTGCTGCCTGCCAACACCGAAACGGTTAATGGCTTTCGCATCACCAGCAACGGCACAAAGGAATGCATTGAGCGCGCCCGCAAACGCTCGGACTGGGATTCGAAACACGGGAAATTGCCATTTGGCGAAGGCATTGGCATTGCTTGTGGATTCTACATCAGCGGCAGCGCGCACCGGATTCATTTCAACGAGCTGCCCCACTCTACTGTTCATTTGAAAATCGATATGGATGGCGGCATTACCGTGCACAGCATGGCGGCTGAAATTGGCCAGGGCAGCGATACCATGCTCGCCCAATGCGTCGCCGAGCCGCTTGGCATTGGCTTGGACCGGATCCGCATTTTTTCTGGAGATTCCGACACGGCGCCCATCGATCTAGGCTCATATTCGAGCCGCGTGACCTTTATGGCAGGCAACGCCGCAGCAGAGGCTGCCCGTAAGATTCGCCAGAAGCTGGTCGATGCCGCCGCTCGCAAGACGGGTTGCCCTGCGCAGGGATTTGTCTTGCAAGAAGAACGCGTCATTTACTCGCCAGACCCTTCCGTCTCTCTGACTTTTGATGAAATGTTGCAGGAGGCGCTGGCAAAAAACGGCGCGCTCATTGCTAAAGGTACCTACCAGTCGCCGCCGCCAATTGGCAAACGCGACGCGTTCAAAGGCTGGCGCGCCGGCTTGTCCCCGACCTACAGTTTTCAAGCTTACATAGCCCAGGTTTCCGTCGATCCCGAGACCTTTGAAACCAGAGTGAAGAAAGTCTGGGCCGCGCACGATTGCGGCCGCGCCCTCAATCCCCTTGCCGTCGAGGGCCAGATCGAAGGCTGCGTTCACATGGGACTCGGTCAGGTTCTTTGTGAGGAGATGCCCTACCTCAAGGGCGCCTTGCAAGGGCCGAATTTTCTCGATTATCGCACTTTGACGCCCATGCAGATGCCGGAAGTTGATGTTATCATTGTCGAAAGTCATGACCCGGAAGGCCCGTACGGTGCGAAGGAGGCGGGAGAAGGCCCGCTGCTGCCGATTCTGCCGGCAGTGGCTAATGCCGTTTACGATGCCGTTGGCGTTCGCATGACCTCCTTGCCAATTACCCCGGACAAGCTCTGGAAAGCAGCACAGCGCCAGGGAGTGGCCCCTGGTTTGGGCTCACCGGCAGAGATTCATGTCTGATCGTAATTCGCGGGACGTCCAAGACGACGTTGCTTTTTCACAAACTCAAAATAAAGAAAAGTGGTTGGAGGATGGATGAAATCTCGTAGCGTACTGATACCTATCTTGTTTTCAATTGTAGTCTCAGCTCCTGAGATTGTCGCGCAGTCTCCCCATAAGAAAACTGTCCGGCCCTGGCGCCCGGTTCACACCTATTCGGTTGTGGCGCGGGACCCGGAAACCGGCCAAATGGGCGTCGCTGTTCAATCGCATTGGTTTTCCGTCGGCTCGATTGTGACTTGGGCCGAAGCAGGCGTCGGTGCGATTGCGACGCAATCTCTGGTCGATGTCACTTACGGTCCGCTTGGCTTGCAACTCATGAAAGCAGGCCGTACGGCTCCCCAAACCCTCGAAGCTCTGAAAGTAGCGGATGAGCACCCCGAAATCCGGCAAGTGGCCATGGTGGATGCGCATGGCAATGTCGCTGCTCACACCGGTGAAAAATGCATTCCCGATGCCGGCCACTACATTGGGGATAACTTTTCCGTGCAGGCCAACTTGATGTTGAACAAGAAGATCTGGCCGGCCATGAAACAAGCCTACGATTCGGCCCAGGGAGACTTGGCTGACAGAATGCTGGCCGCACTGCAGGCGGCTCAAGATGCCGGTGGAGATATCCGTGGCCAGCAGTCCGCGGCTATTGTCATTGTGAAGGGAGAAGCGACGGGCCGGCCGTGGGATGACCGGGTGATGGAATTGCGTATCGAGGACCATCCGGAACCAATCAAGGAGCTTAAGAGATTGGTCAAACTACATCGCGCCTATGACCACATGAACAAGGGTGATCTCGCCTTGGAGCGCGACGATGTAGACGGCGCGCTGAGCGAGTACGGCGCTGCGGAGAAACTTTTCCCGGACAATCTCGAGATGAAATTCTGGCACGCCGTTTCTTTGGTAAATGCCGGACGCGTGGATGAATCCCTTCCCATTTTCAAGACCGTTTTCATGCAGGACCCCAACTGGGCTACTCTAGTGCCCAGGTTGCCTGCAGTAGATATTTTGCCGAAAGATGGCGCTGTTCTTAACAGAATACTGTCCGTTATCAAGAAAAATATGAAGCGACCTCACAAGTAGAATGATCTTACCGCAATTCAAGTATCACCAGCCGGCCACACTGAAAGACGCCCTGGCTGTCGCCCAATCATGCGACGGTGATTTCGATTTTATCGCCGGCGGCACGGATGTGTTGCCGAACTACAAGAATCGGCTGAACAATCGTAATAATGTCATTAGTCTGTCAGGAGTTCATGAACTTCAAGATGTGTCGGCAGACAGGATTGGCGGCATGGCTACGCTCGTTCAATTGGAAAATAGTGCTGTGCTGAAGAGTGCGCTTCCTGTGCTGCCTGCCGCTGCTCATCTGGTTGCCACACCTCTGCTGCGTGAGTCGGCAACGGTTGGCGGAAACATTCTGCTCGACAACCGTTGTTGGTTTTTTAACCAGTCGCCACTCTGGCGCGAGTCCAAAGGATTCTGCATGAAAGCGGACGGCGACGTCTGTCTGGTCGTGCCACAAAAGGAAATCTGCTACGCGACCTACTCCGGGGATTTGGCGCCGGTGTTCATGGTTTTGGACGCCACCTTGCATCTCGCCGGCCCGGAAAGCGACCGTGACTTGCCGGTGGCCGGATTTTTCGCCCATGACGGCATCACACGGAATGTCAAGTTGCCAGAAGAAATCCTGACTCATATCGCAATCCCGAAGTCCGCGCAAGCCCTGCGGGCGGCGTACCGAAAACTGCGCATTCGGGATTCGATGGATTACCCGGTCATGGGCGCCGCAGTGGCGCTTTCTTTTGCTGACAACACAATAGAAACTCTGCGAATTGCCATCACGGGAATGGAAACGACACCTTTGCTGTACGATGAAGTCATGCAGCCATTCGTTGGTGAGCAAGTCAGCATGGATTTGATCGAAACGATTAGCGGGGCGGTACAGGAAGAAGTGAACGCCTACCGGAATGTCCATTTCTCACCCCAGTACCGCAAGGCAATGGTGGGTGTCTACCTCAAGAGAATCCTTACCGAGCTAACCACACCGAAGAACTCGAACAATTAGTCATGCCTGAAACAATGAGGGCCGTCGTTATTCACGAGCATGGCGGTGTGGAAAAACTAAGTTACGAATCACATCCCGTACCCACGATTGCGGCCGATGAAGTGCTGGTTCAGGTCAAAGCGGTGGCCCTGAATCATTTAGACCTGTGGGTAAGGCAAGGCGGCCCGGCGTTCAATTTGACGATGCCGCATATTCTCGGCTCTGACGTCTCGGGCGTCGTGGTGGAAGTTGGTTCCGCGGTTCGCAACACGGGCGTCGGCAACAAGGTCCTGCTCGCCCCGGGTTGGGGATGCGGCGTTTGCGAACAATGCCTGGCCGGCAACGACAACTACTGCGGGGACTACAAAATACTCGGCGAGAACACGCTGGGCGCTTACGCCGATTATGTGAAAGTGCCCGCCTCGAATGTATTTCCGATTCCCGAGGGACTGGATTTTGACCAAGCCGCAGCTATCCCGCTTGTCTTTCTGACCGCCTGGCACATGCTGGTTGACCAGGTGAAAATCCGGCCGGGGGAGGAGATTCTCGTGCTTGCGGCCGGCAGCGGCGTCGGTAGCGCCGCCATCCAAATCGCTAAGTTGTTTGGCGCACGCGTGATCGCGACGGCCAGCAGTGATGAGAAGCTTGCGAAGGCCGCGGAGCTTGGCGCAGACAAACTGGTGAACTATTCCGACCACGATTTTCTGGCAGAAGTCCGGCGGCTGACTGACAAACGCGGTGTGGACATTGTGTTTGAACACGTCGGCAAATCTACCTGGGAAAAAAGTCTCAAAGCGCTCAAGCCCGGCGGGCGGCTTGTGACTTGTGGCGCCACGACGGGTTACGAGGCTGTGACGGACTTGCGCTATGTTTTCTTCAAAGAATTGAAGATTTTCGGCAATTTCATGGGCAGGAAGGCCGGGCTACGGCACGCTCTGCAGTTTTTCCCGGACAAGTTGAAGCCGGTTCTGGACACAACCATGCCTCTGGCGGATGCGGCCGTCGCGCACCAGCGTCTGGCCAAACGTGAGCAGTTCGGTAAAGTGGTGTTAGTGCCATAGTTCGTGGAGCGTGGGGGGTAGAGCGTGTGTGCCGGGCATGGCCCATAGCTAGCAGGGTGTGAGTCCCTGCGCCAGGTTTTCGCGGAGCCGAAGGCTAGGAGAAGGGCAAGGGCGTCGTCGCGAGGCGTTGTCTGAAGGAAGCCCAATCCAAAGATGCGGGGCGA
>JAJDAF010000029.1 GCA_029261995.1 Candidatus Zhuqueibacterota bacterium | reverse complement strand
AACAACTGGCGCAATACAACCCGGGACTCTGCCTGATCACAACCCGCCTGGCGGTTGACGACATCGAACACACGGTTGACAAAACCACGAAACGGGTTTATCTGGAGAATCTCGAACCGCCGGCCGGAGCGCAGCTCCTGGCCCACCTTGGCGTGAAAGGGACTCCCAAAGAGTTGCGGGCGGCCGCGAAAGATTTTGGCGGCCATGCTCTGGCGCTCAACCTGCTCGGCAACTATTTGAAGGCCCTGCACAAAGGCGAGATCCGCAAGCGCGACTTGATTCCCAAATTGACCGTGGAAGAAAAGCATGGCGGCCACGCCCGCCGGGTCATGCAATCCTATGAAAACTGGCTTGCCGGCAAACCGGAGTTGGATGTTCTCTCCCTGATGGGCCTGTTTGACCGGCCCGCGGAGGCCGGTGCGCTTGCCGCACTGCGGGCGGACCCGGCAGTACCCGGCCTGACGGACGCGTTGCAGGATCTGCCCGACGACATATGGCGCTACGCCCTCAAACACCTGCGCGACCTGCGCCTGCTGGCTGCCGAACAAGACCCGTTCGACTCCGCTCAGGGCAAGCGGCCCGACACCCTCGACTGCCACCCGCTGGTGCGCGAGCATTTTGGCGAACGCTTGCAGCAGCAACACCCGCACGCCTGGCGCGAAGCCCACAGCCGTTTGTATGACTACTACAAAACGCAAGCGCCGGAATTGCCCGATACCCTGGCCGAAATGGAGCCGCTGTTCGCCGCCGTGGCCCACGGTTGCCTGGCGGGGAAGCATCGGGAAGCGTTGGATGATGTGTATTGGGAAAGGATCAAGCGGAAAGATGAGAGCTTCAGTACAGCCAAACTCGGCGCCTTTGGCGCTGACCTGGCGGTGTTATCCAATTTCTTCGACCCACCCTGGCGCCAGCCGGCAGCCGGATTGACCGATGCCGACAAAGCCGTTGTCCTGGGCTGGGCCGGCTTTCGCTTGCGGGCGCTGGGGCGTTTGCGCGAGGCGGCCGCGCCAATGCAGGCTGGGTTGGAATTGGGGATCAAAGTAGAAGATTGGGCAGAATGCTCGACACGTGCCGGCAACATCAGCGAGTTGTTCCTGACCCTGGGCCAGGCGCCGCAAGCGGTGGACACCGCCCGCCAGAGCGTGGACTTCGCCGACCGCAGCGGGGATGGATTTGAAATCATGGTGAGCAAAACGGTGTTGGCTAATGCGCTGCACCAGTTCGGCGCACTCGGCGAAGCCGAAAACCTCCTCCGCGAATGCGAAGCCATGCAGCAACAACGCGATCCGGAATACCACTATCTCTATTCCGCACGAGGCTTCCAGTTCTGCGATCTGCTGCTGAGTCTAGGGCAGGTGCAAGAGGTGCTGGAGCGCGCCGCCCAGACGTTGGAGTGGGCAAGAGCTGGAGGCTTGAGTTTGTTGACGCGCGCACTCGACACTCTCTCGCTGGGTCGCGCCCATTTTCTGCAGGCACAATCCGTCCCCCTTTCGCAAAGGCGGGCCACAGGGGGATTTGGCCACGCCCTGAACTACCTCAACCAGGCGGTGGCGGGCCTGCGGGAATCAGGGCAACAATGGTTTGTTCCAAATGGCCTTCTCGCCCGGGCGGCCGGAGGCGGGAGAAGAGAAGAGGCGGCAGGCGCGGGAGCATTTGCAGACGGCCGCGAAGATAGTTGATGAGATAGGGTATCATCGCAGGGATGGGGATGTTGATGAATTGCGGAAGCAAATTAGGAATTAGGAATTAGGAATTAGGAATTACGAATGGGGCCCAGGCTGCTCAATGACGCCCTGCCTGGTTGCGAATTCGCGGCAGATTGCTTCAAGCCGCTGAAGGGCGCGGCTTTTGCAATGACGGGTGTGGGCGCTTGTCTGCTTCGCGGCCTTTTCAACTCCGCAAACTGTTTTTTGCTTGACTCTCACCGCAATCTTGATGACATTTACCGCCTGATTCTCATTCAAAACAGCTCAGGAACTTACATGAAAAAACTCATTCTTGCTATTGTCTTTGCGCTGCCGTTTTGCGCAATGGCCCAGGAGATGTCCTTTGAAGAGTACGATCCGCCTTCAACCCTGGTGGTGCCGGAGACCCTGGTGCCGCGCGCCAAGTATCCGATTATCGATGTCCACAGCCACCACTGGCAGACGGATGACGCCTACCTGCAGCAGGCGGTAGCGGACATGGAGAAACTCAACATCGCTGTGTTGGTCAACCTGAGCGGGCGGGGCATGAACGTGTTTCGTTTTCCGGACAAGCAAGACAGGCAGGCGGAAGAGGAGTTCCTGCGGGCCTTTCTAAAAAACAGCAGCAAATATCCGGGAAAATTCATCACTTTCACCAACATCAGCCTGGTCGGCATCGATGATGTGGATTGGACGGAACGCCAGGTGCAGCAGCTCGAAGCGGATGTCAAGCTGGGCGCGCAAGGGCTGAAAATCTACAAAGAGCTTGGGCTGGTCACGAAATACAAAGACGGCCGGCGCGTAGCGGTGGATGACCCGAAGCTCGATCCCATCTGGGCGAAATGCGGCGAGCTTGGCATCCCGGTGCTGATTCATTCTGGCGAACCTGCCAGCTTCTGGAAACCGAAGGACAAGCACAACGAACGCTGGCTGGAATTGAAGCAGAAGCCCAACCGCTACCGCGACCCCGCGAAAGTGGCGTCCTGGGAGCAGGTGATGGCGGAACACCACCACGTTTTCGAAAAACACCCGGAGACCACTTTCATCAGCGCCCACATGGGCTGGCGCGCCAACGATCTGGCAGCGTTGGGCAAACAGCTCGACGAGCATCCCAACATGTTCACGGAAATCGGCGCGGTCATCGCAGAGCTGGGCCGGCAGCCGAGATTTGCGCGCGCCTGGTTCATCAAGTACCAAGACCGCGTGCTGTTTGGCAAGGACACCTGGGAGCCGCAGAACTATCCCACCTATTTCCGCATGCTCGAAACAGCGGACGAGTATTTCAAATACTGGCGCCGGCGGCACGCCTTCTGGCGCATCTACGGCCTGGATTTGCCGGATGAGGTGCTGAAGAAGCTTTATTACAAGAACGCGCTGAAAATCATCTCGGGGATAGATGCGTCGAAGTTTCCGGAGTAGAAACGGGGCGAAGCAAGGCAACACCCGTCATTGCGAATGCCGCGCCGTTTGCGGCATGAAGCAATCTGCCAGCCCTTAGCAACTCACTCGGTTGGGTGCACATTCGCGGGAGATTGCCACAGCCCACTGAACAACGTGGGCTTCGCAATGACAGGTTGTTCTTTGGCGCACAAACCACACAACGGAAGGACAATAATCCGCGGATTGAAACTAGAGAGCGCATGATTCAGATGGTCATTAAACTGCAGAAGTCAATCCTACGCCCGTGGCGGGTCGGCGATGAAGATTCGCTGGTCGAGAATGCCAACAACCGCAACGTCTGGCGCAACTTGCGGGACATTTTCCCGCATCCTTACACAAGAAAGGACGCGGACAACTGGATTGCTCTGGCGGGAAGCCAGGACCCGGTTATCAACTTCGCCATCGAAGTTGCCGGGCTGGCTGTCGGCGGCGTTGGCTTGAAGTTGCGCGAAGACGTCGATCGCCGCAGCGCTGAGATCGGCTATTGGCTGGGTGAGTGCTATTGGCGGCGCGGCATCGTCTCCGAAGCGTTGGCGGCGGTTACAGAATATGCCTTTGCCAGTTTTGACATCTGCCGTTTGGAAGCAGGCGTTTTTGATTGGAATCCGGCCTCAGCCCACTTGCTTGAGAAAGTCGGCTACGTCCTGGAGGGCCGCCTGCGGTCAGCGATTACAAAAGATGGTCAGACCATCGATGAGCTGGTGTATGCCATGGTCCGCGAGTGATCGAGCCTTTTCACGCCCCTGGCCGTCCCCGAGCTTCAGGTTATTCAGTACCTGCTCAACTTCATGACTGTGACACATCACACAAATCAGAGGTCTTTGAATATGTGGTGGGAAATTATTTAATGCAAAGCGCCGTCATCATTGCCTCGCTGGTTTACCACGTGGCGAATCGTGATGAAATGCTACCGAGGAAAGTCAATTGAACCGGGAAATGGAAAAGGTAAAATATCCGATTGGCGAATTCAGTCACACGGGTCCGATAACCAGTGCGATGATTTCCGCCTGGATTGATGAGATTGCAGCCCTGCCGGACGAGATGCGCGCCGCGATCCGCGATCTGACGCCAGAGCAACTCGATACACCCTACCGGCCGGGTGGTTGGACTTTGCGACAGGTGGTCCACCATGTCGCGGACAGCCACTTGAACAGTTACGTCCGTTTCAAGTGGGCGTTGACGGAGGACCGCCCGGCCATCAAAACGTATTTTGAGGAACGCTGGGCGGAGCTGCCGGACTACCGCGAGCCACTTGAGCTTAGCCTGGATTTTCTGGAGTTGCTGCACAAGCGCTGGGTGGTCCTGCTGCGCTCACTCGATGAGGCGGCGCTTTCGAGGGAGTTTGTTCATCCAGATTCCGGGCTTGTCAGCCTGGCGAAGAATGTAGGAATCTATGCGTGGCATGGCAGGCATCACGTGGCACATATCACTACTTTGCGAGAGAGGATGGGATGGTAAACGCTAGATCTTGCACGCGGATTGGTTCTTAGTGGCCTCTGCCTTCGCACATGGGATTGCCGCCGCCACCATGGGCAGCGTCTTCAAAACCAAACGTCTGCCGCCCCGCTTCTGGGTGCTCGGCATCATCTGCTCCATTCTCCCTGACGCAGATGTGCTGACCTTCGCATTCGGGGTTTCTTACGGCGATGTTTGGGGGCACAGGGGATTTAGCCACTCGTTGGTCTTTGCCTTGCTCTTGGCCCTGCTGGTGACATTTTCCTATTTCAAAGATGCAGCGCCGCTCAGTGGGGCTTGGTTCAGGCTGGTTTCTTACTTCGCGCTCTGCACAGCGTCACACGGTTTGCTCGACGGCATGACCAACGGCGGACTGGGGATTGCCTTTTTTGCCCCTTTTGACAACACGCGCTATTTCTTGCCTTGGCAGCCCATCCAGGTTTCTCCAATTGGCATTGCTGCGTTTTTTAGCTCCTGGGGCGCACAAGTTCTCTTGAGCGAAATGATTTGGGTGGCCGCCCCCTGCCTGTTGCTGCTCGCGGTTTTGGTCGGCATCAAGCACGCGAGACATCAAATACTGGTATCCGGAGAAGAGTGATCAAACTGACAAAAAAGCAGGCCCAAAAGCTGGCCCTGGGGGCGCAGGGCTTGGTGCAGGCAAAGCCGTTCGGCCGTGGCAAGCCCGGCGCTCTTGCGGCCCTCCGCCAACTCGGGTATGTTCAAATCGATACCATCTCGGTCATCGAACGTGCCCACCACCACGCACTTTGGAGCCGCGTGCCTGGCTACAAACTTGAGCATCTCGAACAATTGCAGCTTCGTGACCACCAGGTATTCGAGTATTGGAGCCATGCCGCCGCCTATTTGCCGATGGAGGATTACCGTTTCTGCCTGCCGAGGATGCAGGCGATTGCGTCAGGAGAGAAACACTGGTATGAGCGCGATCCGATAATGATGCAGCGCATTCTCGACCGCATCAAGGTTGACGGTCCTCTGATGGCGCGCGATTTTGACCCCCCAAAGGGCTGGAAGAAAGAAGCCTGGTGGCAGTGGAAACCGGCCAAGATCGCGCTGGAGCAGCTTTTTATTGAAGGCAAACTCATGGTCGCGCGCCGCAACGGCTTTCACAAAGTCTACGACCTGCCGGGGTGCGTACTGCCGCCCGGGCTTGACACCACAACGCCATCACAATCTGAGTTCTGTCGCTACCTCATCACTCGAGCGATTCAGGCAAACGGGCTGGTGCGGGAGGCGGAAATATGCTACCAACGCAAAGGCATCAAACCTGCGGTTCGAGCAGAATTGCAGAAGATGGTTGCAGCCGGCGAGGTGGTTGAAGTCGAGGTCGGGGGATTGGCCGAGCAACGCTGGTATTCCACTGAAACTTCGGTCCAACATTTGTCGGGGTTGCGGTTCAACTCCGCGGTACATTTGCTTTGTCCGTTCGACAATGCCATCATTCAGCGCAAGCGTATCCGGGATTTGTTCGATTTCGATTACCAGTTAGAGTGCTACGTGCCCGCTTCCAAACGAGTTTACGGCTACTACTGCCTGGCCATTCTCTGGCGCGGTAAATTCGTCGGCCGCCTCGACCCAAAAGCCGATCGCGCCACGCGGAAGTTCATCGTTAAGCGTCTTATTTTCGAGCCCGGTTTTAAAAACATTGTCGGAATTGCCGCGCCGTTGCGCACACGACTGGCGGAACTGGCGGCGTTCAACGGCTGTGACGAAGTCATCATCGAAACATCTGAGCCGTCGCCATTGCCCTGACAAAGACAGAATCCCGCGTTGTTTTTGCTTTATTTTGAACCTGCTAATCACTTCATTCTTTCAGGCTTTGGTAAGAAAGAGAACTGAACTTTTTACGAGAATCCACGAGGAACCGGCATTATGATTCCTGAACGCGTCCGATTGAGCATCTGCTGCTGCATGTTGGCCTTGTTTTTTGCCTGTGGTAGTCCGGGGCCACAAACCGTGGTCTTGTTGTCCATCGACGGCTTTCGTTGGGACTACATGGAGCGCGCGAGGACCCCAAATCTGGATTCTCTGGCTGAAAATGGCGTGCGTGCCAGGTCGCTGATTCCTTGTTTCCCAACCAAGACCTTTCCGAATCACTACTCGATGGTCACAGGACTCTATCCCGGCCACCACGGTATCGTTGCAAACAATATGTATGACCCGGAGCGTGATGCACGATTTGCCCTTAGCTTGCGTGAGGCGGTCGCTGATTCGACCTGGTGGGGCGGCGTGCCCATCTGGGTGACCGCGGAGCAGGCCGGACTCGCCACCGCGCCGTTTTTCTGGCCTGGTTCCGAAGCAGCGATTCAGGGTGTCAGGCCGCGCCACTGGCTGCCGTTTGATCAATCATTGACCAACAGACAAAGAACGGACCAGATTCTGCAGTGGCTCGATTTGCCGGAGCCGCAGCGACCGCGGTTCCTGACGTTGTATTTCAACAGCGTCGATGACGCCGGCCATGACATGAGTCCTGACTCGCCGGAGATTGCTCGAGCGATTCAGTCCGCGGACTCAGCCATCGGCTATCTGGTGGCGAATCTTCTAGAACGAAACCTTTTTGACAAGGTGAATCTCATCATCGTTTCCGACCATGGCATGGCGGAGACGAACTCCGACAGCGTCATTGTGATCGATGATTACATTGATCTCGACGATATCCAAATGGTTGCCTGGACTCCAGTTGCGGCACTCAATCCGAAACCCGGCAAAGAGACGGCAATCTACCGGCAATTGAAGAACGCACATCCGAGACTAAAGGTGTTCAAAAAGAGCGAGATGCCGGAGCGTTTTCACTACAGCGAACATCCGCGCATCCCACAGATTATCGCCATCGCTGACGAGGGCTGGGAGATCAAGAGTCGTGAATGGTTTTCCAGGATGCCGCCGCACCATTTGGCTGGCACACATGGCTACGATAATCGCTTGCGCTCAATGGGAGGATTGTTTGTCGCTCACGGCCCTGCTTTCAAACCTGGAGTCAAGACCGGATCATTTCAGAATATCCACGTTTATGAGTTGATCATGCACACGCTACGCCTGGAACCGGCGCCAAATGACGGCAGCCTGGATTCCGTTCAGATCATGCTGCGGTTTTAGGAGCGACTGCAATGCAGGGCAATTCCAGAATCGTCACCAGCAATCAGCAGGGCCTCCATCCGGATTTGGATGATGTGGTGCGCAGACACTTGTCTCATCGCTACCAGCGGCCGTTCAAGCCGGTCAGCCTCGCGGTCTTTGAAGGCATCCAAAAGACGGTGGAGCAGCATGGCGGCCCGGTCATATTCGATTCTGGCTGCGGCACGGGAGAGAGTTCGCTGCTCCTGGCTGAGCAGCACCCGGAGGCAATTGTTGTCGGTTTCGACAAGTCTGAAATGCGCATTGACAAGTCAGAAACTCAGCGCGAACAATCAGACAACGCGATTTGCGTCAGGGCGGATTGTATTGACATCTGGCGACTTGCAAACCGGGCCGACTGGCGTTTGCAGCACCACTTTCTGCTTTACCCAAATCCCTGGCCGAAGAAACGGCATTTGCAGAGGCGTTGGCATGCGCATCCGGTGTTCAAAGATTTGCTCGACCTGGGGGGCACTCTTCATCTGCGCAGCAACTGGCAAATCTATGTTGACGAGTTTGAGCGCGCCGTGACAATGGCAACCGGCAAGGACGGCGTCAGACGGCAGGTCGAAGATGAAATCGCGGTTTCGGCATTTGAGATGAAGTACCGCGCCAGCGGCCAGGCGTTACTGGAGTATCTCGTGGAGCTATAGGCAAGACCATCGACGTTAGGGCGCCAACTTCTTGGTCATGCGTACCGCCTTGACTTGCATTCCTTGAAAGTCGCACATTCTTTCTGCAGCTTGCACAAATCCCATCGCCTCATAGAAACCTCCGTTGTATTCCGGGATCACCGTGTCCACGAACAGGGTCTCGACCTCAGGGCAATCTTCCCTGAGCAACGTCTCCGCATGCAGAATGCAGGCGCGGCCAATTCCCTTTCCGACTTGACTCAAATCAATGTAGATGAGCGGGATTTCGGCTGTTTTGGTATCGTGACGACGGAGGGTGAAGAAGCCTGCAATCTGCTCGTTGGACTGCACCATGAGAAAGGTATCACGCCTCGACATCGCCACGTAATGCCTCGGCATGAACGCATTTACACACGCAGCTACTGCTTCCGCAGACAGTTCACCATAGAATTTACGGATGAACGCCTCGCTGCGAATCCTGAAGCACACCTCAGCGTCTGGTTCAGAAAATGGCCGGAAATTGACCTCTGGATTTTTCGTCTTCGCCTGCAGTTTTTTTCGCCGGTAGATCATACTCGCTTGACAATATGCCATTTCCGCTTATATTAAGTCAACTTCTTTCTACGAGATTATAGGAGACAGAATGAGGCATTTCTCGATGGTATTGTGTCTATCCGGGCTGTTCGCGCTCGCCGCGTGCCTGGGAGATTTTGACGGCGAGAATACGAACAGCACGAACGATTTTGGAGCATTGGCCAACATGGACGCGATTGCGGAATCTTACGTAAAACTGGTGCTGGAAATCGGGTTGTACGACCCCGATTATGTGGACGCCTTTTACGGCCCTGAGGACTGGCGGCCTTCCGCGGAAAGCAAGCGAAGCATGTTTCCGTTCAAAGCATTACAGGGAGATGCTGTCAAACTTCAGACGTTGCTGCAAGGTGTGAAGCCGGATACTCTGGATGACATTCAGAAACAACGTCTTTTCTTTCTGAAAAAACAGTTTGTTGCGGTACTTGCACGCATCGATATGTTGAGCGGCAAAAGGCTAACTTTCGACGAGGAGACCCGGGCTTTGTATGACGCAGAAGCGCCGGTCAACGGCGAGGCCTACTTCGCTGAATTGCTGGCTGACCTTGACCGTGAACTGCCGGGTTCCGGGGATTTGCCGCAACGTCTCGATGCGTTCCGCCGCAAGTTTGTCATTCCAAAAGAAAAGCTGGATGCCGTGTTCCAAACCGCCATTTCGGAAGCCAGAAAACGGACGCTGGCTCACATCGATTTGCCGGAAAATGAAAACTTTGAGGTCGAGTACGTCACGGACAAAGCATGGTCTGGCTACAACTGGTACAAGGGCAATAGTTTCAGCCTGATTCAGGTGAATACGGATTTGCCGATTTATATCGACCGCGCCATCGACCTTGCCTGCCACGAGGGCTATCCGGGCCACCACGTGTTCAACGCGCTTCTGGAAAAGCATTTGGTTCGCGAGCGCGGCTGGGTCGAGTTTTCGGTCTATCCGCTCTTTAGCCCGCAGTCTTTGGTTGCTGAGGGAAGCGCCAATTATGGCATCGAAATGGCTTTCCCGGGCAAGGAGCGAATCGAATTCGAAAAGAATGTTTTGTTTGGCATGGCCGGCATTGATTCGTCTCTGACGGAGCAATACTATGAGATTCAGGCTTTGGTGGGCAAGCTGAGCTACGCCGGCAACGAAGCCGCTCGCAACTATTTGGACGGACACATCTCGGCTGAGCAAGCCGCGACCTGGCTGACGAAGTTCGCACTGATGGCGCCGGAGAGGGCTGAACAGCGGGTGAAATTCATCGAGAAATATCGCGGCTACGTCATCAATTACAACCTTGGCCTGGAGCTCGTTCGCAATTACGTCGAGTCGAACGGCGGCACAACTGACAATCCCGGCCAGCGTTGGCGTTTGTTCGCGGAATTGCTTTCGACCCCGCGAGTGGCCTCGACGCTGACCGCCGACTAATCGTACTATTCCAGTTCTGTACGAGGTTCGGGGCACAACTCGCAGGAGAGATCTCAACATGCTAAAAGCAGCCATCTTCGACATGGACGGCGTCCTTATCGATTCTGAGCCGATGTGGCAGGAAGCGGAGATACTCGCCTTTGGTCGCGTCGGCGTGCGCCTGACCCATGAGATGTGCCGGGAAACAATTGGCATACGGGTTGACGAGGTTGTTCGCATTCGGTATGAGCAGTTCAGGTGGAATCACAAATCCGTGCAGGCGGTTCAGGATGACATACTCGCCGAGTTGGAAAAGCTCATCCTGGAGAAGGGCGAAGCCATGGCCGGCGTAAATAAGACGCTTGATTTATTCCAAGAGTGCGGCATTCGGCTGGCGCTGGCGTCTTCAACCCATCTCCATCTTATCCAAACTGTTTTGAAGCGGCTTGAGCTTAGCGATCGCTTTGAAGTGGTGCACTCGGCTGAATTCGAACCCTATGGCAAGCCGCATCCCGGCATTTACCTTACGACCCTCGAAAGTCTGGGCATCGCCCATGACGAAGCGATTGCCTTTGAAGACTCGCTGACCGGCGTGCTCGCAGCAAAAGCCGCGCGCATCAAGACCGTGGCCGTGCCGGAAGCAGCCGCCTGGAATGACACCCGGTTCGATATCGCCGATCTGAAACTCAAATCTCTCACCGAGTTCACTCGTGAGCACATGGAAAGATTGCTACCAGTGCCCGGAAGCTGATGTTGCGTCATCTTTGAATATGCAGTCTCTAACACGGAACGCCTAAGGTGCAAATTCACCCACTCTGCGGCCATCCTCGTTTGAAAATGCGAAATCCAGCGTCTGTGAATGACTCATCGTTAAGTGACTGATTTGTAGCTTGAAATAATGCGTCTTTTTGTTATCTTTAGATGTTGGCCGCTCTGCCAACGTTGCAATGGCGACACGCATCTAACACCATAAGAGTTTGTTCGTCGATGAGTTGGATCCCCAAAGACCCACTAGCAAAGATTGAGATAAAGTACAAGCTGCCTCTCGGCTTTGTCTGCCTCTATTTGATCGTATTTGGCATTGGCGGGTATTTTGTCGTCAATTCCGTCTATGCTCCATTGAATCACGAGATTCAACTTCGGCTGCAAAGCGAGTCCCTTGCGCAGGCGACCATCTTCGACAAGAGGCTGGAGATGCTGGCTCGCCGGGCAGAGGATTTTTCTTCGGACGGCTTCATTCGGACTCAAACGGACCGCCAGGTAGCCCCGTCGGGCAAATCTGCGTCCTTGGAACAGCTACGTCATCATCTTCAAGTGAACAAGCTACCCTTGGTGGATGAATTTGTTGACCTGCAGATTTATGACTTGCAGGGTCGAAAGCTCATCAGCGCTCATGAAGGCAAATATTCGATTCAGCATGACATACAAGCAGAATTGCAGGAGAATCATCAACAGTTTGGCTCAATCATTGGCCCGACGCTATCGGTACTCTTTCCTTCTACCGGAATCATTACGCCGCTGTGGGACATTAAGATGGAAAGACACATCGGCTATCTCGTCTGCGTTGTTAATTTGGTTGCGGTCATCAACAATACTGCGTTGGATAACCAGCAAGGTATTTCTGAGGCGGGGATGGAGAAGTACCTGGCTTTTATCGACCAAAGAGGCGTGGCCTTGGAAGTCCCCTGGTGGTACCTGAAGCGTCTCCATCCAGACGAACTCAGGCGTGACGACGATGAAGTAGTCGGCGTCAGGATTATACCCGCCAAAGGCGCCACAAAACCGACCCGTCATGTGGGACGCCATGCCTGCCAGAACGGCAAGGATATGTTTGGCCAGAGCTATCCACTGAGCAGCGCGGGCTGGAATACGCTTATAGAACTCAACGCCACAGATGCTCTAATGCCCTTGCGTGTTCTGGAAAGTAAGCTCCTGGGTGTTGCTCTGGCGGTGGCTCTAACGACCCTGCTCTTGCTGTTCTTCCCGGTTCAGTATCTTGTCAAGCCACTCGGCGAACTGCAACGAATGGCCACTCGCGTGAAGGAAGGAGATTTCTCGGTACGAAATCAAATTATGTCGGAAGATGAGTTCGGTCATCTGGCGCTGACGTTTAACATGATGACTGAGGCCATTGAAGAACGAACCACCAGGTTGGAGCAGACTGCCGCGGACTTGCAGAGGAGGGAGGGTGAGCTTCGAGTCGAGCACGACCGTCTGCAAACCGTGGTCCATTCGATGCGAGACGGACTCATCCTGCTAAACCACCGGGGTGAGATTGCCCTATCGAACCAGGCGGCGAAGCCTATCATCGAGAAGCTGAATAGTGTGCAAGGCCGGTTGAGCATTCGCAAATGTGAATTCCACGGTTCCGGAGCCAACGACTGCGTTGGCTGCCTTTTGGGCACGGTCCACACCACCTCATGCGAACTCAATCTGCAAGACAAGATCTTCGAGGTCATCTCATCGCAACTGCCTTCGTCGAATGGAGCGGCCGGAAAGGTCCTGGTTGCCCGCGACATCACTGAAAGGGAGCGCATGAATGAGCAACAGGCTCATCAGGAGAGACTGGCGGTGCTTGGCAGGACCGCTGCGGTCGTTGCGCACGAATTGAACAACCCGCTGTCGGCGATCTCCATGTACAATCAAATGATGGAGCGCGAATTACCGAACGGTTCATCTTTTCACGAACATGTGGAAGTTATCAGCCGCAACACTCAGACCTGTCAGCGCATCATTCGGGAACTTCTGGACTATGCCAGAACACCCCAACCTGAAGTCGGAGAAGTAGACCTGCACAACATTCTGCATGATGCACTTCGTGTCTTGAGCCCCTTGTACAAGAAGAAGAGAATCGCCATCGAGCAACATTTCGAAATCCGGGACGCATCGTTGCGGGGAGATGCAACCCATCTGCAACAGGTTTTCGTGAATTTGCTCGACAATGCCATGCAATCGATCGATTCAGCAGGAGGCAATATCCGTATCACAACCGGAGAACTCCCCTATCATGAACGGATCTACGTTGACATCGAGGACAACGGGCCTGGCATTTCGCCCAGCGATGAGGCCGAAATATTCGAACCGTTTTTCACAACAAAGAGCTTGGGGGGCACCGGATTGGGTCTGCCGACCGCTAAGCGCATCGTGACAGCTCACGGCGGTGAATTGCTCTTGTTTAAATCAAAAAAGAGTGAGACAGTTTTCCGAGTCGTTCTGGCCCGGCAGACAACCTACGGGCCGCCAACTAATGGTAAAGAGCGAACAGGCGACAGTTCTGATTCTTAAGACCTTGATTTGCTCTGGAATAACTCCGAAAGATTGACCAGTAGCTCCCCCAAACCTATCGCCCTTTTGAGCAACCAGTAACTGGAGCCACAGCCAACATGATTAACCCTGCGCGTGCATCATCACCTTATGATCTTGCGAACCTCAAGGTGCTCGTTGTCGATGACCAGGAAGATGTTCGCAGAGGGCTGAAGCGGCTCGTCGGCTCCCTCGAGTGTGATGTCGCAATGAGCCATTCTGGCGAAGATGCCCTTGACTTGTTGAGCAAAGAACCATTTGACCTGGTCTTTACGGATTTAAAGATGGGTGGCATGTCCGGCGATGAGTTGCTCCATGCAATCACTGAGCGCTGGAGAGATATCGTGGTGGTGCTTATCACCGGGCACGGAACCATCGACCTTGCGGTGGAATGCCTGCGCAACGGCGCCTCCCATTTTATCACCAAGCCGTTCGATAACAATGAAATACTGGCATTTGTCGAACGCGCCGGGTACAGTATCCTGGCACGGCGCGTTGCCAAAGATCAGGCGACCAACCAAAGAGGCCGCACGATTGTCGCAGCCGACGAAACCATGCGCAATGTCATGGCTCTGGTTGACCAAGTTGCGCGCCGCAAAGTGCCTGTGCTGATAGAGGGCGCCAGCGGGACCGGAAAAGAACTTATCGCGCGCGAGATTCATAACCGCAGTCCGGTCCACGCGAAGCCATTCCTGGCCATCAATTGCATTGCTTTGCCGGATTCGCTTCTGGAGTCAGAGTTGTTCGGCTACAAGAGGGGAGCCTTCACGGGAGCCTTGAAAGATACCGTCGGCCTGTTTGAGCAGGTGGACGGCGGCACGATATTACTGGATGAAGTGTCGAGCATGTCTTCGCTATTCCAGGGCAAATTGCTGCGGGTTTTACAGGAGAAAACGATTCGCCCACTGGGCGGCAACATAGAAAAACCAGTGGACTTTCGCGTCATTGCCGCAAGCAACCGCAACCTGGAAGATCTGGTAAAAAGCGGTGAATTCAGGGAGGACCTCTATTACCGCCTGCAGGTCGTGAAGATCTCTCTCCCTTCGCTCAAAGAGAGAAGGGGGTGCATTCCGGTACTGGCCGGGCATTTTTTGAAGCAGACGGCCTCTGAGTTTTTTTATGATGAGCACCCCTGTCCTGAGTTCTCCCCCGCTACCATGGAGGCCCTGCTTAACCATGACTGGCCGGGAAATGTTCGTGAATTGGAGAACACGATTCAGCGGGCGCTGGTGATTTTTACAGGGGACAAGATACTGCCTTCCCACCTGGGCCTATCTGATGATTCTGTCCTTGCGGAGTCTCTGTTCTCGCCACAACTGACTTCCTACGAAGAAGGCAAGCAGCAAGCGATCGAGACATTTCAGCGCCAGTATGTCGAAACCGTTCTGCAGCGCGCCGATGGCAACATCTCTCACGCAGCCCAGATGTGCGGACTCACGCGAGCTGCGTTGCAGCGCATCATGCGCAAGCTGGGTTTGGAGCGGTCACAAGTAGCGCCTTAAAACAGCTTGTTGGCTGCGGCCACGAGAACAAACATTTGGCTCTACGTGGAAACGACGATTCCACGCCTTCGGGTCACAGCTAAAATACGGCGAGACCTGAAATCTGTCGCCGTTACCAGGCTTGTTCTATCCACTATTCTCTCAGGTTATCCTTCAAAGAAGTGAATATTTTCCCGCATACTTCGCTATTCATCGTGCCATGCCTCTGTTTATTTAGACTTTAATGGGATAATTGCTCATGGCTCCTGCATACACCCGTATGCAGGAGCCATAGGCTTCAACTGTTGTGTCGTGAAACAGCGGTCTGGCCACGTCCTGATTTATCTGGCTAATTAACAATCAATTAAGAGTTGTGGTCCGAACGGTTTTGTCATTGTCTTATTCAGTGGCACGAATCTTGTCATGGGAACATGTTTAAGCGCCATCCTTTTCGAATAACCATTCAGGAACCCATGCAACGATCAAGAAAAAGCCAGACCCATGCCGGCAGCGCGAGAATAGCAGCAGCAGTGAGCTTTGCGTTCGTTTCTCTGGTCATCTGCTCAACTCTTCGGGCTCAGGTTCCGGCGGATTACTTCAAGCAGAACTGTGCAAGCTGCCACACAATCGGCGGCGGCAGGTTGACTGGGCCGGATTTGAAGAACCTGTCGGAGAGGCAAGAGCGAGACTGGCTTGTCAACTGGATGCTCGATCCGGAAGGCACACTCAAAAGTGGCGACCCGTATGCGGTCAAACTGCAGAAGGAAGCTCGCGGCGCGGTAATGACTCGGTCCCCGGGCATCACCCGTAGCTTGGCAGTTGCACTGCTCGATCTTATCGACCAAGAGTCGCAGCTAGAGAAATCACAATTTGCCGGTACTCAGCTCAGCGACAGGCCGCTCTTGCAGGAAGATATCGATGAAGGCACGGCGCTTTTTCTGGGCCAGACGAAACTGAAGAACGGTGGGCCTTCCTGCATCGGCTGTCACACAGTCAATAGTCTGACAGGGTTGGGAGGCGGCAGGCTCGGGTTAAACCTGACCCGTGCCTATGCCAGGCTGGAAGGCCGCAAGGGGTTGTCCGCCTGGTTGCTGGCGCCACCCAGCTTGACCATGAATCCCATCTTTACGAAGCACCCGATTGACGAAGAAGAAGTGCTGCCATTGGTCGCTTTTCTCAAGAATGAGACTGAAAGAGATGAGCCCGCGAACGTGACGGCAATGATCAACTTCATGCTCTACGGAATCGGCGGCGCCGTGGTTCTACTTGTGGTGTTCGATTTGCTCTGGAACCGGCGCTTCCGCGGTGTGCGGCAGCCGATGGTGAACGAGAGCTACCACAACTGATTCAAATCACCCATTGAAAAACAATCCATTATCTAGGGAAATCGCATGAGCGTCAAAACGTGGATTCGAGATGATGTAACGCCGAAGCAGCGAAGCTGGGAGCAATTCTACAGAAACCGATGGCAATATGACAAGGTTGTTCGCAGCACACATGGCGTGAATTGCACCGGCAGTTGCACTTGGGATATTCACGTCAAAGACGGCATCGTGACCTGGGAAATGCAGGGGTTGGATTACCCGATGCTCGAGCACGGTTTGCCACCCTACGAGCCGCGCGGTTGCCAGCGCGGCATTTCGTACTCCTGGTACTTGTACAGCCCGCTGCGTGTCAAGTATCCTTATATCCGCGGCGCGATGCTCGACCTTTGGAAGAAAGCAAAAAGCGAGTATACCGATCCGGTTGAGGCATGGGCATCTATGGTTGAGAACCCAGAGAGCAGGCAACGATGGCAGAAGGCGCGCGGCAAAGGCGGTTTTCGCCGAGCGGATTGGGATACGGTCCTGGAGATCATGGCGGCAGCGAACATCTACACGATCAAAAAACACGGTCCCGATAGAATTGCAGGCTTTTCTCCGATTCCCGCAATGTCCATGATCAGCTATGCTGCCGGCGCGCGCATGCTGCAACTCATGGGAGGGCTGTCGCTTTCTTTTTACGATTGGTACTGCGATCTGCCGAACGCTTCGCCAGAGACTTGGGGTGAGCAGACCGACGTCAATGAGTCTGCCGACTGGTACAACGCCAAAATGCTGGCGGTGACGGGTTCGAATCTTAATATGACTCGCACACCGGACTGCCATTTCGCGGCGGAAGCCCGGCACAACGGCAGCAAGATGTACGTCTTTGCGCCAGATTTCAACCAGGTGGCCAAGTACGCAGACGAGTGGATGTCCATCAATGCCGGGCAAGATGGCGCCTGGTGGATGGCTGTTAACCATGTGCTGCTGAAAGAATTCCACCACGATAGACAGGTTCCCTACTTCATCGATTACGCAAAGCAATACACCGACTCACCGCTGCTTGTAGAACTGACGCCAAAGGGCAAAAACTACGAAGCCGGCCAACTGTTGCGGGCCGGGCGCATCAAACAATACGCCGACCAGGAAAACGGCGATTGGAAATTTCTGATGTGGGACAAGGCCAGCAAAGGCGTCAAAATGCCGATGGGCAGTGTCGGGCATCGTTGGGGCGAGGAGCAGGGCAAATGGAACCTCACGTTGAAGGATGGGCAGGACGGCAGCAAGATTGATCCTGAACTGACCTTCCTGAAAGAGAACGACGGCGAGGCACAAGTCCGCTTCGATGACTTCGCGGAAGGCCAGAGCGTGTTTCGAGGCGTGCCAGTCAAGAAGATCCAGACGGCAGACGGGGAAGTGACCGTCGCAACCGTGTATGACGTGCTGATGGCGCAGTACGGCGTGCCCCGAGGATTGGGCGGCGCCTATCCCGAAAACTATGACGATGAGAACGCACCTTATACGCCGGCCTGGTCTGAGAAATATACCGGACTGTCGCGGGCGGACCTCATCCGGTTCGCGCAAGAGTGGGCGATAACAGCGGAACACACGAATGGCAAGTGCACGATTATCATTGGCGCCGGCATCAATCACTGGTACCACGCTAATCTTATGTACCGCGCCGGCATTCACGCCCTAATGTTCTGCGGCTGTGTCGGCGTCAATGGCGGTGGCCTGGCGCATTATGTCGGTCAGGAAAAACTGGCTCCTGGGGAATCCTGGGGATCAATCGCGCTTGGCAAAGACTGGTACGGACCATCCCGCCTGCAGAACGCTCCGAGTTGGCACTACGTTAATACAGATCAATGGCGCTACGAAAAATCATACACTGATTACCACACCATCCCTAAAAACGGCGAAGGTGGCAAACTCTCGACAGGTCACACGATGGATATTCAAGTGCAAGCTGTCCGCAACGGCTGGCTGCCCTTCTATCCACAATTTGAAGAGAACTCCATTGAACTGGTCGAACAAGCAAGGAAGGCGACTGGATCAGACAAAGAGGAAGATGTTGTTGCTTACGTCGTGGACCAGTTGAAGAAAAGAGCGCTGAAGTTTTCAGTGGAAGACCCAGACAATTCCAAGAACTGGCCGCGTGTCTTCTACATCTGGCGCGGCAATGCCCTGATGTCCAGCGCAAAGGGACACGAGTACTTTCTCAAACATTACCTGGGCACGCACTCAAACACGGTCTCTGATGATGAGTTTGCAAAGGGTTCCGTGGATGAAGTCGTCTGGCATGACAAGGCGCCCATCGGCAAGATGGATTTGGTGGTCGATCTGAATTTCCGCATGGACACGTCCGCGCTGTATTCGGACATCGTGCTTCCTGCGGCCACCTGGTACGAAAAGGCCGACCTCAACTCAACCGACATGCACAGTTTCATTCATCCGCTTTCCAAGGCCGTGCCGCCGTGCTGGGAATCGAAAAGCGACTGGGAAATCTTCAAACAGATTGCTAAGAAGTTTTCAGAACTGGCGGAGAAGCACTTCCCGGAATCTGTACCGGACCTGGTGACGATGCCTTTGGCGCACGACAGTCCAGCCGAAATTGCCCAGACTGAAATCAAAGATTGGATCAACGGTGAAGTTGAAGCGATTCCTGGCAAGACCATGCCGGGAATGAAGGTGGTTCAGCGTGATTACAAGAATCTCTACAATCAATACATCTCGTACGGGCCACTGGTTCGCAAGAATGGTCTGAGTGCACATGGCACCAAATATGCCGTCGAGGATTTTTATGATGAGCTTGTCGCAAAGCGGCCTACCGAAACTTGGGGCGGCCAGACCTATCCTTCCCTGGCGGATGACGAAGAAGTGTGCAACACGATTTTGCAACTCGCGACCGTGACAAATGGCGAACTTGCCCACCGGTCCTACAAGAATATGGAAGAGAAGGTCGGCCTGCCGCTGGCGGACTTGGTAGAGAAATCGAGAGACGTTAGAACAACCTACAAGGACTTGCAGGCGCAGCCCAGGCGATTCATAAACAGCCCGATGTGGTCAGGGTTGGTGACTAACGGTCGTGCCTACGCGCCGTTTACCTACAACGTCGAAAAATTGGTGCCATGGCGGACGCTAACGGGCCGGCAGCAATTCTACCTCGACCATCCGGGTTATATCGAGTTTGGGGAGCATCTGCCAACGTACAAACCCAAGCCGTCGCCTGCTCAATATTCAGACCTCCGCTGGACGGATGAGGCTGAAAAATCGATGATGCTCAATTTTCTGACCCCGCACGGCAAGTGGCATATTCATTCGACGTATGGGGACAATCATCGGATGACGACACTTTCTCGCGGTATTGAGCCTTTCTGGCTGAATGATAAGGATGCGGCTGAGCTTGGTATTCACGACAACGATTGGGTGGAAGTGTACAATGATCACGGCGTCGTCGTGACCCGGGCTTGCGTCAGTGCGCGCATTCCGCGCGGTATCTGTATTCAGTACCACTCTCCGGAACGGACCCTTTCCGTGCCGAAATCGCCAATACGAGGCAATCGCAGGGCCGGCGGCCACAACAGCCTGACTCGCACTCGCCTGAAGCCTAATCTGATGGTGGGTGGCTACGGCCAGTTTACGTATCATTTCAACTACTGGGGGCCAACGGGCAGCAACCGCGATACTCACATTCTCGTGCGTAAATTGCCTGAGTTAAACTGGTAGCCAACGCGAATTCGATAACCGGAACTACAACAAAAGGACAACATAATGGACGTCAGGTCACAAATCTCAATGGTCTTTCATCTGGATAAATGTATTGGCTGCCATACCTGCAGCATCGCCTGCAAGAATATCTGGACCGATCGCAAAGGCACGGAATACATGTGGTGGAACAACGTGGAGACCAAGCCCGGCACCGGCTATCCCACAAAATGGGAAGATCAGGACAAATACAAGGGCGGATGGGAGAAGAGCAACGGCTCGATTAAATTGAAGTCGACCGGCAAGGGGCGCATCATTCCGAACATCTTCCACCATCCGCATCAGCCCAGCATGGACGACTATTATGAGCCCTGGACCTACAAGTACGATGAGCTTTTCACCGCGCCGGAAGGCACTGACCAGCCAACCGCGCGCCCCATCTCGATGGTAACCGGCAAGCACATGGATATCGAAGCCGGCCCCAATTGGGATGACGATTTGAGCGGTTCTCCGGTCTACGCGGCCAACGATCCCAATCTAAAAGGCTTGACGGCGGAGCAGAAAATGCAGTTGTCCGCGATTGAGCGCCTGGTCTTTTTCTATTTCCCGAGGATCTGTAATCACTGTCTGAATCCTGGCTGTGTGGCCTCTTGCCCATCCGGCGCATTGCACAAACGCGGTGAAGATGGCCTTGTTCTCGTCGATCAGGAACGCTGCCGTGGCTGGCGCTCGTGCATCGCAGCTTGCCCGTATAAGAAGACCTATTACAATTGGCAGACCGGCAAATCCGAGAAGTGCATTCTCTGTTTTCCACGTATCGAATCCGGTCAGGCTCCGGCGTGTTTCCACTCCTGCGTCGGGCGCATTCGTTATCTGGGCGTCTTGCTCTACGATGCCGACCTGATTGATGAAGTAGCTAACAAACCGGATGATGAACTGATTGATGCGCACCGCGCCATGATTCTGAACCCGCATGACCCCGAAGTTGTTCGAGCGGCGCAGTCAAACGGCGTACACGATGAAGTCATCAAATCGGCTCAGAAGTCACCGGTATACAAATTTGTCAAAGAGTGGGGCATTGCGCTTCCGCCTCATATCGAGTACCGCACGTTGCCTATGCTCTTCTACGTTCCGCCCATGCTGCCGGTCATGACGGCCATGGACGGCAATGCGAAGAAGAACATGACAGAAGGCCTGTTCCCGGATTTTGACAAGGCACGCGCTCCCATGGAGTTCCTGGCGAATCTGTTTTCTGGAGGCAATACCGGCAAGATGCGCTACGCGTTGAAAAAGCAAATGGCGGTCAGACAGTACCGGCGCGCCGTAACCGTCGGTGACATTAGCCAGGAAGCGGCCAACAAGATGTTAGTGGAAGCAGACTGCTCTGTTGAGCAAGCGGAAGGAATCTACAATTTGACCTCGCTTTGTACCTTTGACGACCGCTTCGTCATTCCCCCCGCAAACAGGGAAGAGGCTATTCAGATGATGCGCGATCCCCTGGAGTTCAAGCAATCGGTTGGTTTTGGGCTGCGTGAAGAGCCGGAGCGAGGGGCGTAGCCATGGCGTATGACAATGAAATCTTTGTGCAGTTTGCCGGCCTTCTGTGTTATCCGGAAATCGGGGTTGTGGAGCGAGCCGACTCGTTGCGGCAAAAGTTGCTTGCGCAGCAGGACGATGTGGCCGAATTCTGTAGCTTTGTGCAAGAGACCGAGCACTCCGACGTGGAAGAGCTGTTCACCAGAACGTTCGATATGAACCCGGCTCGCTGCCTGGAAATTGGATGGCACCTCTTTGGCGAGGACTACCGCCGTGGCGAATTCCTGGTGCAGATGCGCCAGGCTCTGGAGGAAGAAGATTTGCCTGAATCGGCGGAGCTGCCGGACCACCTTAGCCACTGTCTGCTTCTCCTGTCATGCCTTGAAGCAGAAGATGCGCCAGAGTTCGCGAAACGCTTCCTGTTGCCGGCAATAGAGAAAATTCTAGCTGGATTTCAGGAGCCGAATCCCTACCGGGTTCTCATCGAGGTCCTGCGGGCCGTCCTAAGAAAACGCTACAATATCGTTGATACGAGCCACCCCGCACTCAAAGTGCTCCACAATCAACAGGGGCAGAGAACAAACAACCAAGCACACGACACACGAACTGTGTAATCGAGAACATTCCGGATTATTATCATGATTGACAAGATAGCCGCATTTGACCATCTGAACCTATTCTGGTTCACCATCCTGCCCTATGTTGCGCTGTTCACTTTTTTTCTCGTCACCATTCAGCGCTATAGAGGCAAGGGTTTCACCTATTCAAGCTTGTCATCACAGTTTCTGGAAAACAAAGTCCACTTCTGGGCCATGGTGCCGTTTCACTACGGTATACTTGTTGTGCTCGCCGGTCATCTTTTCGGCTTTCTTCTGCCTGGCCAACTGCTCCAGTGGAACAGCGATGCCATACGACTCTACATCCTGGAAATTTCAGGCTTTATCGGTGGGCTGTTCACGCTTGTTGGCTTGATAAACATTGTTGCCCGGCGCCTGAGTGATGCCAGAACAAAGATGGTGACCTCCGCCGCGGACTGGGTGGTGATCGGGATACTCATCTTTCAGATTGGCACCGGGCTTTACACCGCGCTTTTCCATAGCTGGGGAAGCTCGTGGTTTGCGGCTTCACTGTCTCCCTACCTTTGGTCAATCGTGAAGTTCAGCCCGGAAATCGCTTATGTCACGCCTTTGCCTTTCATGGTGAAGCTGCACATTATTGGCGCTTTTGTCCTCATCATTTTGTTCCCGTTTACAAGGCTTGTGCATGCACTGGTTGTGCCGAATCCATATCTCTGGCGCAAACCGCAAGTGGTGCGCTGGAACTGGGATCGCAAAAAGATTCGGACCACGGAATTCAAAGTGCACGAGTGAAGCCATCTTTTTATTGAGAAAGTTAACCAGTATTCTACCTGAGTTAGAACATGAATAGGGATCGATAGGAAACCGTCAATGAAAAAACCCGAATTGCTGGATTTTAGCCAGGAACGCATAAAAACTCTGCACTACACCTGGATTGCCTTTTTCATCACATTTTATGTTTGGTTTAATCTGGCGCCCTTGGCAACAACTATGCTGAGAAGCATAGATTGGTTAACCAAGGAACACATCAAGATTTTGCTGATCTGCAACGTTGCATTAACGATTCCGGCGAGAATTGCTGTTGGAGCATTGATTGACCGTTTTGGTCCGCGTATCGTTTTTTCCGCCCTCATGGTTGTCATGGCTTTACCAGCATTTTTCTTTGCTTTCGGTGATACTTTTCTTCAGTTATTGGTTTCACGTTTAGTTCTAGGTTCCATCGGTGCCGGATTCGTAATCGGTATCAGAATGGTTGCACAGTGGTTTCCGCCAAAAATGGTTGGACGTGCGGAAGGTTTTTATGCCGGATGGGGAAATTTCGGTTCAGCTTGGGCGGCGATGACCTTGCCTTGGATTGCTTTGACGGTTTTCACGAAATGGTTTGACTTGGGCGAGGACAGCTGGCGTTGGGCTTTGTTTGTAAATGGATTGGTGTCCTTGATTTACGGATTTGCCTATTACTTTCTCGTCAAAGATATGCCCGAAGGCAAGAAATTTGTCGGCGTTAAGAAAACCGAACCTATGACAGTAAGTTCCTACGGAGACCTTGTGCAGTATTTAGTCTGGTCTTTCCCTTTGGTTGGCGCAATGGGCGTTTTGGCTTGGCGACTTGGTGGCGTTAAGGTTAGTGGAGTTCCAATAATAAATGAGACTATTCTTCATGTCATTTATGCCGGCTTGGCAATCATTTTTATTGGCCACGTAGCTAAAGTCTTGCACGTTAATCTGCCAATTTTAAAAGCTGGTGTTCCGGAAAAAGAAAAATATCATTGGGCAAGTGTGGCGGCTTTAAATAGCACTTATTTTGCGAATTTCGGTTCGGAATTAGCCGTTGTTTCGATGTTGCCGATGTTTTTTGAAACTACTTTCAAGAACTTAACGAATGGCGACGGAAATTATATAATGACTGCAACTTTGGCAGGCATTATTGCCGCTTCTTTCGCATTTGTAAATCTCTTTGCCCGTCCGCTTGGGGGATTGCTTTCCGATAAGATGTCAAATCGAAAGCGAACAATGCTTATCTATATGGTGGGCATCGCAATCGGATTCTTCGCGATGGCAAATATCGCAAAATATGATGTCATCAATGGCAGTGGTGTTCAGGAAATAGTCCCGATGTTTGATGGTATCTGGTGGCTAGGCGTTTCCGTGTTTATTACAATTGTGTGTTCGATGTTTGTCCAGGGCGCCGAGGGTGCGACTTTTGCGATAATTCCTTTGATAAAAAAGAATATGACCGGACAAATTGCCGGAATGGCCGGGGCTTATGGAAATGTCGGTGCGGTTGTTTATCTGGTTCTATTTTCGCTTGTAGATGCCAAAACATTTTTCTACGTCACTTCCGCCGGCGCGGCAATCAGTTTTGTTTTCTGTTGGCTGATGCTTGAAGAACCTGAAGGTTCTTTCGCCGAGGAGTAGAGCGAAATTGAATTGCCAAAGTGAGAGAGCTAAGTCACAATCGGAGAGAGAATAGATGACCGACCTTACAAAATGGAATCCTGAAGACGAACAGTTCTGGGAGAAAGAAGGCAAGTCAATCGCCACACAAAACCTATGGATTTCCATCCCAAGCTTGTTAGTTGGATTTTCCGTATGGCTCATGTGGGGCATTATCACAGTCCAGATGAAAAATCTCGGTTTTACGTTTGGTCGGCCGCCGGAAGAAGCAATGGGGCTATTGTTTATGCTTCCCGCAATTGCCGGACTGACTGGCGCCACCCTGAGAATTCCCAGTACTTTCTTCATTCGCCTGGCCGGCGGAAGGAATACGATTTTCTTTACTACCGCTTTGTTGATGATTCCCTCATTCGGGACAGCATTCGGTTTGCAGGATCCCAATACATCTTTTGAGTTTTTTGTGGTGATGGCCTTTTTGTCCGGTTTTGGCGGCGGAAATTTCGCTTCTTCCATGAGCAATATCAGCTTTTTCTTTCCGAAAAAGACGCAAGGTTACGCTCTCGGAATGAATGCCGGATTGGGGAATTTCGGTGTCACGACCATGCAAATTCTAATTCCACTTGTTATGACTTTTCCGATGCTTGGCGCTTTGAGCGGCGACCCACTGATTCTGTCAAGTTCAAGTGGAACAATCTTTAAACGAATTGCAGCCGGTGCTGAAACCTGGCTTCCAAATGCAGGTTGGGTTTGGATGCTCTGGCTTGTTCCTTTGGCTTTCTTCGGGTGGTTTAAGATGAACAACATCAAAACCGAGAATGTCACCCCCAATTTGAAAAGCCCCCTGGTTTCTTTCGGGAGAATTTCCTGGTTATTGATCATCGGTTTTGTTACCGCGGCAATCGGACTCTATTTCATTCTGACCTTCAAATCCATGACATGGGTAAAATGGATTGCCTTGCCTGTGGTTATTGCCTTGACCGTGTTCTTGATGAAAAAACTCTCTCCGGGCGAAATCAAAGCCAACCTAGACCGCCAGTATAAAATATTCGACAACAAGCACACTTGGGTCATGACCATTATTTACACCATGACTTTTGGCTCCTTCATTGGATTCGCCGCAGCGGTGGGGCTGGCCATCAAATTCATTTTCGGTGTGAAGCACGTCATGGTGGACGGCGTCATGACGCATAATTTGGCAAATCCAGATGGGCCAGCCACGTTCATGTATGTCTGGGTGGGCGCATTTGTCGGTGCATTGATTCGACCGGTCGGCGGCAAAATCGCTGACAAAGTGGGTGGCGCAATCGTCACGCAATTCGTGGCAATCGTCATGGTCGTCGCCTCGGTTGGCGTTGGGTACTACGCGCATTTGGCGTATCAATCCGCCACACCACAGGACTATTTCATGCCATTCTTTGTCTTGATAGTCATCCTGTTTACCGCCACTGGAATTGGAAACGGCTCGACATTCCGGACCATATCGATGGTATTCAATGTTGAGCAAGCCGGCCCCGTTTTGGGTTGGACCTCAGCGGTAGCCGCCTACGGCGCCTTCTTGATTCCGAAAGTCATCGGTGAGCAAATGAAGGCGACTACGCCTGAAATTGCGATGTACGGTTTTGCAGCCTTCTATGCGGTCTGTGCGGTTTTGAACTGGTGGTACTATCTCGGACCAAAAGCGGAGTACAAGAATCCATAAAGAAAGGTGTTAGGCGATAGACATTAGGTGTTAGATGCTTCTCAGCGCCTAACTTCTTGAACCTGAGAGAAAGCTAGTCTTTAGTTGTTAGACGTTTTCCAACGCCTAACAACTAACACCTAAAATCTGAGAAAAAACATGACCAGTAGAAACATTACAATCATCCTATTCATCGCATTGGTGACGGGCACACTCATCTACGCTCGTAGCGTCAACATCAATTTGCCCGGCAATAATCAGGGGTTTGCGCCGCAGCAGCCCATTGCGTTTTCGCACCGGCTGCACGGCGGGGATCTGCAAATCGATTGTCTCTACTGCCACACCAGCGCCGATAAGAGCAGGCATGCCGGCACGCCGCCCGCCAGCATTTGCATGAACTGCCATCGATTCGTGACCGCCCCTTGGGACCAGATTAAGATGGAGGAGCAGAAAGCGCTGGAGGAGAAACGGGACATGCAGATACCCATCTCCCCTGAGCTTAGCAAGCTGTACGCCGCGGTGGGTTTCGACACAGAGAAAATGCAGTATGACGAAGGCAGTCCCGGCAAGCCCATCGAGTGGGTTCGCGTGCACAGTTTGCCGGCGTTCGCTTATTTTGACCATCGGCGTCATGTCAATGCCGGCGTTATCTGTCAACAATGCCATGGTCCGGTGCAGACAATGGAAACAGTATCCCAGGTAAGTGAGCTTTCCATGGGGTGGTGCGTGAATTGTCACCGGGATGTTAACGATGGCGTCCTGGCGGATCTGCGCAGAAGGCACGCGTCAACGAACTGTGCGGCTTGCCATTATTAGAAACAGGTGTTAGGGGCTAGTTGTTAGGTGATGACTAATTTCAGAAATTTGAAGATTTGGCATAGGGCATGGAATTGGTGATGGATGTGTACAATATGGCTGAGATGCTTCCGACAGAAGAAAAGTACGGCTTGAGAAGTCAGATAACGCGAGCGGCTACTTCGATACCGTCCAACATAGCAGAGGGAAGCAGCAGGAGCAGCGTGAATGACTTTAAACGGTTTCTTGAGTTTGCTTTGGGTTCTGCTTTTGAATTAGAAACTCAAGTGCTCATAATTCAAAGGCTGAGATTGACTAGGAATGAATCGCTAGATCGAATCTTGAACCTGCTCAACGAAGAGCAGAAGATGATAAATGGCTACATTAATACCCTAAAAACTAACTCCTAAAAACTAACAGCTAGCATGTCAGAGAACGAAGACAAGACCTATTGGAAAGGCATTGAGGAAAGAGAGTTTACTCCGGAGTTCGCCCAAACACTGGGCCGCGAGTTTCCGGCGCAGCCTGATGAGATCGGAGAGCTTCTCGAAGAAGAGAATCTGCAGGTTTCGCGCCGCTCTTTCTTGAAGGCAGCCGGTTTCTCCATTGCCGGGACCATGTTCGCATCCTGTGTACGTGGCCCCATCGAAAAGTCAATTCCTGTCCTGATAAAGCCCGAAGAGGTCACCCCGGGCCGGGCATACTGGTATGCCACCACCTGTGCCGGTTGCAATGCCGGCTGCGGCATACTGACCAAGAACCGCGATGGCCGGCCCATCAAAATTGAAGGCAATCCCGAACATCCCTTGTCAAAGGGCGGCGTTTGCGCGGTAGGCCAGGCCATGGTGTTGGGGCTGTACGATTCTCATCGGCTGAAGAGCCCGATGGCCGGCGACCAAACCAAGAATTGGGATGAAGTCGATCTCGCTATAAACAAGAAGCTGTCAGACATCAAGGATAACGTCTATTTTCTGACCGGAACGGTCACAAGTCCGAGCACCAGAGCGGCGATTCAGCGGTTTTTGAGCAACTTCAGCAATTCGGCCCATGTCGAGTACGATGCGGTCTCCTATTCAGCCGTTCTCGATGCTCATGAACAGAACTTCGGCCAGAGAGTGCTGCCGCACTATCATTTTGACCGTGCTGATGTCATCGTGAGTTTCGACGCTGATTTTTTGGGCACATGGTTGTCGCCGGTGGAGTTTACCAAAGCTTACACCAAAGGCCGCACTTTGGATGGCGAGACCGCCAGACTGTCGAAGCACATTCAATTGGAAGGCCGTATGTCCGTGACCGGCGCAAATGCCGACCGGCGCATCAAAGTCACGACTGCGCAGGCGTCCGCTATTCTGATTTCGATCGCAAAGAAACTGGCGGAGAAGAGCGGTTCACATTTTCCGGATTGGCCGGAAGGGGCAGCCGCAAAAGACATTGACGCTGCTATCATCAACAAGCTCGTTTCGGAGCTGTGGCGTGCCCGCGGCAAGAGTCTGGTCGTGTGCGGTTTGAATGACGTCGGCCTTCAGGAAGCTGTGAATTTCATCAATGAGAAACTTGGCAATTACGGCCAGACCTTGGATGTCGAGCGACCCTCGCGGCAATGGAACGGCAATGATCTTCAGGTGCAGGATCTTGTCGCCAGAATGGCGGCCGGCGAAGTCAATGCGCTTTTTGTCGCCGATGTGAATCCAGCCTATAGCCTGCCGGGCGCAGATGATTTCAGCACAGCCTTTCAGAAGCTCCCTTTGAGCGTATCATTCTCTGACCATCTCGACGAAACATCGAGTCTGAGCCAGTTTGTCCTGCCGACCTCTCACTTCCTGGAGTCCTGGAATGACGCTGAGCTTGGTTCTGGTGTCATCAGCGTTTCTCAGCCTACAGTTCCCGCATTGGGTCAAACCCGCACGGTACGCCAGGCATTGAGTAAGTGGCTGGGGACAGCGGCTGACGATATTTTGAGTCTGAAATCATATTGGCGCCAGAGCATCTTCTCACGCCAAAATGCAGTTGCGTCCTTTGAAGAATTCTGGGTGCAATCGGTACATGATGGTTATGCCGAAGTGCGGCCGGAACCGGTGGCAATCGGTGCTTTCAGACTGGGGAACTCACAGCCACCGCAAGTGCAGTCCGGCGCGGACGCGGATTCGTTCGACCTGGTTCTCTACCAGAAGGCCGGCATGCTGGATGGCCGTCACGCCCACAATGCCTGGTTGCACGAATTGTCAGATCCAATAACCAAAGCTGTTTGGGACAACTACGTTTCTCTTTCCCCGGCCGCGGCCCGCAATCTTGGCATCAAAGAGGGCGACATTGTGAATGTTGCCACCGGCGATATTGAAGTCGAGTTACCGGCGCAATTACAGCCCGGGCAGCATGAAAGAGTGGTTGCCATCGCCCTGGGGTATGGCCGCATGGGCACGGAGCGATTTGCAGACATCGGCCCTGAGTGGTTGGAAGGCAAAGCGACGTTGGCAGAGGGGGAGAGGGTCGGCAAGAACAGTTATGTTTTCACCGCAAAAAGCCAAGGCAATCTTTGGTTCGGTAACCAAGTCAGAATTACGGCGACAGGAAGACACTCCAACCTGGCATTAACCCAGACGCATCACACTATCACAGTGCCCGAGGAGCTTGGTGGCCAGCGCCGGGACATGGTGCGTGAGACCACACTCGCCGCTTATGTGAAAGATCCGGCCTCGGGCAACCACGCGAAACACGAAGCGCTGGAACTGTGGGTGCAAGACCACAAATACGAAGGCCACCACTGGGGAATGGCCATGGATCTAGGCAAATGCACGGGCTGTTCAGCCTGTGTGGTTAGCTGTCAGGCCGAGAATAATGTGGCTGTGGTCGGTAAGGATGAAGTATTCCGCCGCCGCGAGATGGCCTGGCTTCGCCTCGATCGCTACTACTCTGGCGAGACAGAAGATGTCGATGTCATGTTCCAGCCGGTGATGTGTCAACACTGTGACCATGCGCCCTGCGAGGGCGTGTGCCCCGTGTTGGCAACCGTCCATAGTGACGAGGGTTTGAACCAGCAAATCTACAACCGCTGTGTCGGCACACGCTACTGCGCCAATAATTGCCCGTACAAAGTCCGCCGGTTTAATTGGTTTGACTACCGGCGCAAAGACAGCCAGGAAAGCCTGGTGCTCAATCCGGATATCACCGTCCGCACCCGTGGCGTCATGGAAAAATGCTCCCTGTGCGTGCAGCGCATTCAGGAAGCGAAAGCAGAAGCAAAAAGGCTGGGTAAGCCGCTGGCCGACGGGGATATTCAACTGGCGTGTGAGCAATCTTGCCCGGCCGATGCCATCGTTTTTGGCGATATGAATGATCCCGAAAGCCGCATTTCGAAGCTAATCAACGATCCGAGGCACTATCGCATGCTGGAGGAAATGAATTTCAGGCCGACGGTCGGCTATCTCACGAAGGTCCGGAATCGTGATGATGAACCTATTGACGAGAACCAGCACGGATAAGAAGTAAGTTTGAAATTATGAGCCCCATTTGCGGCCGTAGCGGCGATGGAGAGTTTCCGTCACTCAAACTGGCCTGATCGGAGAATCTATCTAACATGTCGATGCGATATTCCATACTCAGAAAGCCCATCATCGAAGGCGACAAAAGCCTTGGACAAATAACGGATGACGTCGCCCGTACTCTGGAGACAGGCCCCACCAGGCTCTGGTGGTTTGCATTCATGATTTCATTCTCGGTTTTGGTTGTTGGCATCGCTGCGGTCTCTTATCAAATCAAAGTCGGGATTGGCACCTGGGGCCTCAACAAAACAGTTGGTTGGGCGTTCGACATTACCAACTTTGTCTTTTGGGTCGGCATCGGCCATGCCGGAACCCTGATTTCCGCGATTTTGTTCCTGTTCCGCCAGCGTTGGCGTACTTCCATCAACCGCTCCGCCGAAGCCATGACGGTTTTCGCGGTTATCTGCGCCGGAATTTTCCCGTTGATTCACATGGGCCGGCCGTGGTTGTTTTTTTGGATTGCGCCCTATCCAAATTTTCGCGGACCGTTGTGGGTGAATTTTCGCTCGCCGTTGTTGTGGGATTTCTTTGCCATTAGCACCTACTTCACCATTTCGCTGGTCTTCTGGTACATCGGGCTCATTCCTGATTTGGCAACGCTGCGCGACCGGGCTAAATCGAAAATCAAGAAAGCCGTCTATCGCATCACCAGCTTCGGTTGGAATGGTTCCGTGCGCACCTGGCACCGCTACGAGACGGTTTACATCTTGCTGGCCGCCTTGGCAACACCGCTGGTGCTCTCAGTTCACTCCATCGTGAGCATGGATTTCGCGACTTCGGTGATTCCTGGTTGGCACACGACCATTTTTCCACCCTATTTTGTCGCAGGCGCCATTTTTTCAGGTTTTGCCATGGTCCTCACCTTGATGATCATCGCTCGCAAAGTTCTGAATTACCAGGAATATATCACGCTCGACCACATCGAGAAAATGTGCAAGGTTATTCTGACTACCGGCGGCATCGTGGGGCTGGCCTACGCCACCGAGATGTTCATGGCCTGGTATTCGGTCAATGAGTACGAGCGTTTTGCGTTCATCAATCGAGCTTTAGGCCCATTCGCCTGGGCCTATTGGACGATGGTGAGCTGCAACGTGATTATTCCGCAATTGCTATGGATCAAGAAGTTGCGCCGCAGTATTGTGGTCGTGTTCCTGATGTCGATTGTCATCAATATTGGCATGTGGTTCGAGCGCTTCGTGATCATCGTGACCTCGATTCACCGCGATTTCTTGCCATCGAGTTGGGCCCTGTACAAACCCACACTAATTGAGATTGCTACCTTGCTCGGCAGTTTCGGTTTGTTCTTCACAGCGTTTCTACTGTTTGCACGCTTCATTCCGTTCATCGCGATCGGTGAAGTCAAAGGCGTGCTCAGCTACGGCCGGAGAAAGAACCACAAGCCTGCTACGATTCAAAACTCTGAACAGGAACTGGAGGCCGTGGAGATATAAATATGGACGCACAACTCTATTTAGGTGTTTTTGGCAATGAAGACGACATCGTGAATGCGACCCTGGCGACCAACTCGGCAGGCTACACGATTCATGATGTTTATACTCCGTATGCGGTCCACGGCCTGGAAAAGGCCATGGGACTGAAATCCAGCCGCCTGACCTGGGCCTGTCTGGCATTTGCGGCGGCCGGCCTGCTGCTTGGCGTGTTTGCACAATTCTGGATCGGCTCCATCGACTGGCCGTTGAACGTGGGTGGCAAACCGTTCAACTCACTGCCAGCATATCTACCCGTGATCTTTGAGCTAACGGTTCTTGTTGGAGGGCTCGGGGTCGTCTTCTCCATGCTGGTTCGTACTGAACTGTATCCCGGAAAAAGCGTCTGGCTGCCGGACTCGGGCGTGACCAATGACCGGTTCGTCATCGCCGTGGAACAGCGGGATGCGGCGTTCGATCCCGACGCCGTACAGCGTCTCTGGCAGCAATTTAATTTGATCGAAGCAAAAAGCCCAGCGGAGGTCGCCGGTTGAAAAAGTTCATTGTTCTAACGATTTTTTTTGTTGCCGGACTGTTCGTGCTCGACCAAATACTTGGGCAAGATCCAAACCGACGAAATCTGGATTTTAGCCCAGATATGGCGCAATCAGTGGCGCACAAATCAGAGTCTCCGAATCCCTATTTTGTCAATGGTCAGACACAGCAGAATCCGGTGCCGGGAACCATTGCACGCGGTTTCAAGCCATTGCCCTTTGGCAGTTCTGTTGAGGAATCCGTCCGGGCCGGAGAGCAACTCTTTTACCCTTTTGACCAACAGGACCCGGCTGATTTGGAGCGTGGCAAGAGAATGTACCAGATCTATTGCCAGGTTTGCCACGGCGCCGGTGGTCAGGGCGATGGTCCGGTGACCAAACGCGGTTACCCGCCACCGCCATCCTTGCTGCTGGAGAATGCGCGCAACATGAAGGATGGTCAGATTTTCCACATCATCACTAACGGGTATAAGAACATGCCGTCCTACCGCTCTCAAATCGAGCGCAGGGAGCGCTGGTTAACAGTTGCTTATGTTCGCAAACTGCAAGAGATTCAACCATGATCGATTCGATACAAAAACTGCGAATGCCAGCGAGCATGAATCGCACCCTGTTGTTTCTCAGCGCTTTGGGCTTGTTGACGCTGATCGCCGGCCTGTTTGTTGCTCCGGAACGAATCTGGCCCAATTTCCTGATTTCGTTCTATTATCTGACTGGGCTCGGACTGGGGGCAGGATTGTTCATTGCCATTCAGTACGTGTCGAACTCGGGATGGAGTTCCGCCTTTCGCAGGATACCCGAGGCTATCACCTCGACCCTGCCATTTGCCGCCGGCGGTGCATTGGTGCTGATTCTTGGCATTCATACGCTCTACGAGTGGAGCCACGAGTCAGTGGTGGCGCACGATGCAATTCTGCGTAACAAGAGCGCATGGCTCAATGAACCTTTTTTTATCGCCAGAACGCTTGGCTATTTTGTTCTCTGGATTGTGTTGAGCAAAGTTCTTGTTCGTAATTCCGTCAAACAGGACGAGAGCGGAGATGTCCTATACACCAAACGGAATGTCCGCAATTCGGTCTTCTTTATTATTCTTGGTATTTACACCTTTTGCCTGGCAAGTGTCGATTGGCTCATGTCATTACAACCGCACTGGTACAGCACCGTTTTTGGTTGGCTGAATCTTTCAGGTATGTTCTTGAGTGCGCTCGCAGCCATGGTTGTTGTTATAGTAGTTTTGCGGCACATCGGCTACAAGCATGTTTTTACGACCGAGCATTTGCACGATCTGGGTCGCCTGTTGATGGCCTTCAGCTTTTTTTGGGTTTATATGTGGGTGTCGCAGCACATGTTGATCTGGTACTCAAACATTCCGGAAGAAACCACCTATTATATCTTCCGTCATTTTGGCGGCTGGGGTTCGTTGTCCTTCCTGAATGTCATTCTCAATTGGCTTGTCCCGTTTCTTATACTCCTGCCGAGGGCAACCAAACGCAACGACAAGGTTATTCTGCAGGCCGCGATAATTCTCCTCCTCGGCCACTGGCTTGACTTATACGTTATGGTTATGCCTTCCGTTTTTGGAGCAGATCCTTTGCTGGGCATCTGGGAAATCGGGCCGTTTGTCGGAATGCTGGCCGGGTTTTTCTGGGTGGTTTTTCGGACACTCACGAAGCGGAATCTCGTGCCTATCAAGGATCCATATTTGGTCGAGAGCTTGCCTGATTTGAGTCATTCATGAACCATGAAGTGTCATCAATAGGGCCTGCCCACCGCTACGGTTCTTAGTTCGCTCCTTGCAGTAAACCGTTGGTGGAGACTTAGAATTTCCATCCAGTCCCCTTCTTCTGGCAAATATTGCTAGGCGCAATTCCTCTCAGCTTTCCCATTTCTTCACCAGAATATCGAATTCACAGAACGTGCGGCATTTGAGCGTGCAATGGATTTGTTGTATGACAATTATGAAACATAGTGAGCTGTAGTTGCAAAAACGCTTGACTTTTTTATGCAATATGCTATATTTGTCCTTATTTAATAAAGCAAAACTGAATTTCACCTAAGGAGAAATAGTCTTATGTCGAAGTCATTTGCGAATGTCAAGAAGCTCGCCGAGGAGCATGGGGCCAGGATTCTGGATCTAAAGTTCATGGATTTTCCTGGAATGTGGCAGCATTTTTCAACACCGATTTCTTTGCTCACTGAAGATTTGTTTGTCGATGGGTTTGGTTTCGACGGCTCCAGCATTCGCGGATGGCAGGCGATCCATGAGAGCGACATGCTTGTCATTCCTGATGCCAGCACGGCCCTGATCGATCCGTTCATGAAACCGGCGACATTGAGTCTAGTCTGCGATGTTTATGATCCCCTGACCAAAGAAAAATATTCGCGCTGTCCCCGGAACATCGCGCAGAAAGCAGAGGCATACGTCAGGACGAGTGGTGTGGCCGACATTGTCTACTTTGGACCGGAGGCGGAGTTTTTCATTTTCGACGATGTTCGCTTTGACCAGAACGAGCATAGTGGCTACTACTTCCTGGACTCCGTGGAAGGCTGCTGGAATTCCGGTAAAGATGAAGGCCCGAACCTCGGGTACAAACCTCGGTACAAAGAAGGCTATTTTCCCGTGCCGCCAACAGATGCGTTTCACGACATGCGCAGCGAGATGCTGTTGACCATGGAGGACTGTGGCCTGGAAGTAGAATGCCACCACCACGAGGTCGCAACCGGCGGCCAGGCTGAAATCGATCTTAAGTTTGGCCCTCTGGTCAAGACCGCGGACAGTCTGTTGCTTTACAAATACATCATTAAGAATACGGCACGCAAATACGGCAAGACGGTGACGTTCATGCCCAAGCCGCTGTACAACGACAATGGCTCGGGCATGCATGTCCACCAGAGTTTGTGGCGCGAGGGTCAGCCGCTGTTTGCTGGCTCCGGCTATGCCGGTTTGAGCGACATGGCGTTGCACTACATCGGTGGCATTTTGAAACACGCCAATGCGCTCATCGCGCTCACTAATCCGACCACAAACAGTTTCAAGCGTCTGGTGCCGGGATACGAAGCACCGGTTAATCTCGCCTATTCGAGCCGCAACCGCAGCGCCGCGTGCCGGATTCCTGTGTATTCGGACAGCCCGAAGTCAAAGCGCATCGAATTCCGTTGCCCCGATCCAAGCTGCAATCCCTACCTGGCGTTCAGTGCTATGCTAATGGCTGGCCTGGATGGCATCGCAAACAAGATCGACCCGGGCGAACCGCTGGACAAAGATATTTACGACATGTCTCCCGAGGAGCTTGCGGATGTACCTTCCACGCCGGCATCGCTTTCCGACGCGCTGGACGCCTTAGCCGCAGACCACGAATTCCTGCTCAGAGGCGATGTTTTCACTGAAGATGTGATTGAAACCTGGATTGGCTACAAGCGTGAGAACGAAGTCGATCAGATGCGGCTGCGTCCGCATCCCTACGAGTTTGCGCTGTACTACGACATCTAAAATTCACACGCCTACCCGAGAGCAGCCCGTCACCGAATGACCCGGACGGGCTGCTCTGCGTTCAACCGTTTTCTGATTGAGTTCGTGAACTGGATTCTCTATCTTCGTTGACTAGATTTGCTTGTTATCGATGACATTGTGATAAGGCTTGTATGGCTCCGGATTCGCTTAATATTCCAGTAGAAGATCGTCCCGCAGATTTCGAGGCCGGGCAGCTTGCGAGGTTGCTGGCGCATGTCGAATTTGAAGATCCGTCAGCCGCGCTGCACTGTCTGACGCGCATTCCCCGCGATGAGAGCGAGACTCAGGCTCTGCTGCCCCTTCTTCCCGGCCTTGTCCAACTGCTTTCGGATGCCGCTCACCCCAACCAGGTTCTGCTCAATCTCGAAAAGCTCATCCACAGCACTGATGAGCCTTTGCGGCTGTTGCAAATCTTGAGTTACGAGCCGCGGGTTCTCGAAGCTCTGGTCATCTTGTTTGCAGGCAGTCAGTTTCTGAGCGATGTTTTTATCCGCAATCCTGCGTACTTTCAGCAGCTACGGGAGCCGCAGGCGTTGAGTCAGCTTAAGCTCAGGCCCAAAACTTATGCCGAGACTGGCGACCAGGTCGTGCCGGCCAATAGCCTGGCGCAGAACCTTGACAACCTGCGCCGATATCAACGCCGCGAGATGCTGCGTATCGGGGCCGGGGATCTGCTCGGCGCCATGAATTTTGAAGGCGTTGTCGATCAGTTGTCAAATCTGGCGAGGTCTCTGATTCGGGTCTGTTGTCGGCTGGTGGCCGACGAGCTTGGCATGCCAGAAGACGATTTTGCCGTCATCGCGCTCGGCAAACTTGGGGGCCGAGAACTCAACTACAGCTCGGACGTCGATTTGATCTTTGTTGTGCGCAATCCCGGTGCGCGGCACACAAAACTTGGGCAGGAGCTGATTCGAGCGCTGAGCCAGGCGACGGACGAAGGATTTTTTTACCGGGTCGATATGCGGCTTCGACCGTGGGGCAAGGTAGGTAATCTGGTTCCGGGTTTTGAAGAGAACCTCGCCTACTTGCGCAAGAACGCTCAACTCTGGGAAAAACAGGCCATGATGAAAGGCCGCAGAATTGCAGGTGACCAGGTGATGGGGATCGAATTCCTCGAACAGGTGAAGGCTGTCGTTGCAGACCTTCCGGCTACTCCCCTGCGGCAGGAAGCTCTCAAAATGAAGAGTAAAATCGAATCTGCTTTGAAGAAGAGAAAGCAGAGCTGGGGACAGGTAAAAGGCGGCGCGGGGTCGATCCGGGATGTCGAGTTTGTCACGCAGTACCTGCAATTGACACATGCGCAGCAGACTCCCGAGATCAAAAGCCGCAACACTCTGGATGGACTGGCCAGATTGACTGCCTGTGGCATCGTGCCTCAATCTGATTACCGAGTGCTGGCGGAAGGTTATGTCTTCCTGCGCACCATCGAGCACCATCTGCAAATCATGCACTATCGTCAAACTCACCAGTTGCCGAGCGCTGCCAGAGAATTGACTTTTCTCGCAAAGCGCCTTGGATTTCAGGGAGAGCGGGTTGGCGAGCAGATGGCCGAGCGCTACGAGCAGCACAGTCAGGCAATCCGGAGTATTTTTCAACGTTGTTTTTCGGGTGAGCCTTTGTTTCAGCCTGTTGCAGGCAAAACAAAACCGCAACCTGCAACCAAACAGGAGAGCAGCAAGCACCTGGCCCGCATGGATGAGGCTTACGCTTGCGCATTCGACGACGCAACCATTCATCAACACACCGAGCTGGCCGACAGTCTGACGGGAGGCAGACCCGCAAGGGTCCACGCATCACAACTCTCGGAGTCAGACTGGCGGGTGACTATCGTAGCCTTTGACGCGCTTGGTGAACTCTCGCTGATTTGCGGCTTGCTGTTCGATTACGGCATCTACATTGTGGAAGGCTCGATATTTACATACGAAGCTGGCGGCCGCCAGGCGACCTCCGGGGCCGTCGCGCGCCGTGGCCCACGCCGGCGCCGGCGCGGAAACCGCACCAGGCATGATGACCCAAGGCGCAAGATAGTCGATGTCTTCACCGTCCGATCCCTGACCAGCGAACTGAATGCCGACGTCTGGCAGCGCTACGAACGCGAGCTTTCGGAAAATGTCACTCTGCTTCGGGATATGCAGCAGAATGAAGTTCAGGGAGAACTTGCCAAGCGAGTGGCTTTGGCTCTGAGCAAGTTTTCGAAACAGTCAGACCCTTTGCTGCCGGTTGAAATTGCGATTGACAATACTGCGTCGCGCGAGTATACCGTGCTGCGTATCGATGCGCCCGACACCATTGGTTTCTTGTATGAATTCACCAATGCGCTTTCACTGAACGGTGTTTACATAGCGAGGGTGCAGATCCAAACCCTTGGCAACAGAGTGCATGACACTCTGTTCGTTACCGATGTTCAGGGACGCAAGATCACCGATCCGGAAAAGCAATATCAGCTTCGGGTGGCCACGGCCCTGGTCAAGCACTTTACACACCTTTTGCCGGACTCGCCCAACCCGCAGTCAGCCATGATGAACTTTCGCTCCTTCGTAAGCAATTTGTTTTCACGTGAGCAATGGAGCAAAGAGCTGGCGTCTCTGGAGCGACCTGAGGTGCTGGAAACACTGTCGAGACTACTCGGCGTGAGCGAGTTTCTCTGGAACGATTTCCTGCGCATGCAGCACGCCAATCTGTTTCCCCTGGTTACGGATCTCAGCCAGCTTGCGCAGCCGAAGCCGAAGAGCATCCTGATTGACGAACTGAACAGGGCGCTCGAAGACGCGGCTGAGTGGCCGGAGAAAGTTAAAATACTGAATGAGTTCAAAGATCGCGAAATGTTTCGCATTGACATGCGCTACATCATGGGCGTGAATCCGGACTTACATCGCTTTGCCCGCGAGCTTTCCAATCTTGCGGATGCCGTCATTGAGGTGGCGTCAAAGCTCTGTTTCGATAGGCTGTGCAAAGCGCACGGGCGGCCCTGTCTGGAGTTTGGTGACGATTGTAGTTTCAGCGTCTGCAGCCTCGGCAAACTTGGTGGCCGGGAAATCGGGTTCGCCTCTGATATTGAGCTGATTTTCCTCTACGCAGGCAAGGGGCGTACCACGGGTCCCGATTCCATCACCAACAATGAGTTTTTCGTTAAGCTGGTCCATGATTTTCGCAAGACGATTCAGTCCAGACATGAAGGCACGTTTGAGATCGATCTGCGCATGCGACCTTACGGCAAGGGTGGCAGTGTGGCGGTGCCGCTGGCGCTGATGAAAAGCTACTATTCAGAGAATGGCGCGGCCTGGGACTATGAGCGGCAGGCACTCGTAAAATTACGGCCCGTGGCCGGCGACGCTTCGTTTGCTGGAGAGATTACTGTGGCTCGCGACGGTATCCTCTACACCGACAAGCCATTCGCGGTTTCCAATTTGCGCGCCATGCGCGAACGGCAGGTGCGGCAATTGGTTGCCGGGGGAACGATTAATGCCAAATTCAGCCCAGGTGGTTTGGTCGATTTGGAGTACCTGGTGCAGGCGCTGCAATTGACCAACGGCAAGCAGCGACCCGAACTCCGGCTGACCAATACCACGGAAGCCATGGCTGCACTGTGCGACCACGGTGTCCTGTCGGCATCAGACCATGCCAGTCTCAAGGACGCCCATCTGTTCTTACGGCGATTGGTAGAGGGTTTGCGAATGGTTAGAGGGAACGCCCGTGACCTGGCGGTTCCCGAACGCGGCTCCGACGCATTCATGTTTCTTGCGCGGCGTTTGGACTATGGTGACGACAGCGAGCGGCTCTATGATGACCTGGAGAAGTTCACTTCCGAAGTTCAGCGAATAAGTGAAAAGATGCTGAAGTAATCGGCAGGCGAGAAGCAGGATGCACGCAGACCGCAAAGGTGTGGCGTTGCATCCTTCCCGCCTGCGCGTTTAGAGCAGTACTCTGTGCAAGCGTGGGTGTCGGTCCGCCTTCAAATGTTCGCCGACGATTTTTCTGGAGCGGATTTCCAGCAGAAGATTGCTGAGGCGTTCGAGGCAAACGGAGCGCTGGCCTTTCGGACCATACTCGAAGTACCAATCAAGCTTCTCGTAAGCCTTTACCAACTCCGGGCTGCTGGCGTTCTTGAGACTCATGACGTCATCTGGATCGAGGTCTACCATTTTGATTCTTCCCTGTAGATAATTGTGTATCGAACTAGATCATCCGCGGTTGTGACACCCGAAATCCTGAGACAGGTTGAGCGTGGCGACCGCATTTCAAATACGATTTTGCAATTACCGTACCAAGCGCGCGTCTGGTATTTTGGGGCCGCAACGGTTGCGAAACCGCAGATCAGAGAAAGGGAAGGTCACTTTGCATGGTGAGGTTACCGAAAGTGTGACCACTTAGGCTACGAGGTGTAGCCTATGGCTGGCACACGGGAGAAAGCAGCGCGCGGGTGTCGTCAATCATGCCAGTTTTCGGCCAGAAGCTCCGCTATTTGTACTGTGTTCAGGGCCGCGCCTTTGCGCAGATTGTCCGAGACAATCCACAAGTTCAGGCCGTTCTCAACCGAAGGGTCTTTTCGAATTCGGCCGACAAAGACCTCATCTCTTCCTTCGGCAAAGACCGGCGTGGGGTAGGAGTCCTTTGCTGGATCATCCATCACAACAATCCCGGGGAACCCGGAAAGGGCCCGTCGTGCCTGCGATGGGGTGATGGAAGCCTCGAACTCCGCATTCAGACTGACGCAGTGGCCGGTGCGAACAGCGACGCGCACACAGGTGGCCGAAACCGGTAGCCCTGGAATCTCCATGATTTTGCGAGTCTCGTTGACCATCTTCTGTTCTTCTTTGGTGTAGCCGTCTTCGAGAAACACGTCGATGTGCGGTAAAGCGTTAAATGCGATTTGGTGTGGGAATTCCTGTGGCGTCACTAAACCGCCGACGCTAAGCTGTTCCGTTTGGCTGATCATCTCCTCGACGGCGTTTTTCCCTTTGCCGGAAACCGCCTGATAGGTGGAGACAACCAGTCGTTTCAGCCCCGCTGCCTCGTGCAGCGGCCGCAGCGGCACCACCATTTGGATGGTCGAGCAATTGGGATTGGCGATGATTCCGTTGTTCGGTGTCAAGGCATGGGGGTTGACCTCGGGCACGACAAGAGGAACCTCATCGTGCATCCGCCAGGCGCTGCTATTGTCGATGACCGTCGCGCCCGCTTCCGCCGCGACTGGGGCGTACTTCTGACTGATGCTACCGCCCGCTGAGAAGAGCGCGATATCGATGTCTTCGAGAGAGTCGGACGTCAGCTCCCTAACCTCCATTTCTTCTGTACCGAACTGCATTTTTTGTCCTTTTGAACGAGCCGAAGCCAGTAGCCTGAGGTCGCTGATTGGAAAGTTCCGTTCCTTCAAGATACTTAGAAAAGTGCGCCCGACCATGCCCGTGGCGCCAATGATTGCAACGTTGAACTTCTTCAATCTAACTCTCCTCGAAAAGTGTTCGATGGACTGCGTTCCCCGTATTTTTGCACAATGATTTTCACTTGGGACTTTCCCTCAGGAAGTCTTCCAGTGAAGTTGCTGCGGAAGTCTTTGCATCACGGTACTTGATGATGATGGGTGTGTTGAGGCTCAGACCATGCTCGTGCGCAAAGGGATGGTCGATGATGCGCGAGCCTTGCACCACCACGGCCCCTTTTGGAATGATGAGAGGCCCGTCCTGGGGCCTCCGCAGCACCTCGTTGTTCACGAGATCGAACACCGGGGTAGAGCCGGTCAGAACCGTGCCGGCGCCAATCACCGCATCTTGACTGACGATGGCGCCGTCGTAGATGCCGCAGTTGCCACCGACCAGTACGTTGTCTTCCACGATTACCGGCATGCTGCCGACCGGCTCGAGAACACCGCCAATTTGCGCAGCCGCGCTCAGGTGGACTCCCTTGCCAATCTGAGCACAGGAGCCGACGAGCGCGTGCGAGTCCACCATCGTCCGCTCATCGACATAAGCTCCGACGTTGATGTAAGCAGGCGGCATAATCACAACCCCGGGCGCAACAAAGGAACCCTCCCGAATCGATGACCCGCCCGGCACCTGTCTGACCCGGTCGTCCAGCGTGATCTGTTTCAGGGGGTAGGTGCTTTTGTCAAAGAAGCGGAAACTGTCGTTGACGGAATAGTCCACCATCTCACCAAGGCGAAATCCCAGCAGGATGCCTTTCTTTACCCACCGGTTGACCTGCCAACGGCCATCTTGTTTCTCGGCAGCGCGAAACACCCCGGCGCTCAACTGCTCACGGAACTGCGAAAAGAGCTGGTGAAAGGATGGTTCGATTGTCTGCGCGGCGTAGGCCGCTTCAATGTTTTGCGCCAGGTTTTTCATTCAGTGCCTTCGTTGGTCAGCTTCAGAATCCTGCCAGCCATCGCCATCGATGAGAGCATTCACCATCGATTCCATTCTTGTGAAATAAAGGAACGAATTTCTCCAACTCCAAAACAGGGCCTTTGCGTTACATATTATTTTGAGACAACACGCACGCCACCTGAATCCACGGTCCGGATCTGTCAGGCGGTTTCTCGCAAACCACGACGCCTTCCGTGCGGTAAGCGCGTGCTCGCTCTACTGTGGCCAGCAATTGTGAAAGTGGGAACTCTGTTTTCATGGCCTGGTTTGGCATTCTGCTTCGAACAATATAGCACTCACGGAGGCTATTGTCAATCGTGTGCAGTGTCAGTTTTCGCGATAGCAAAGCCCACTGCGGATCGTTTCATACAAGATGCAGATTATTATTTGAAGGCTTTTAAAGAAACGGACCAATGTTGTCGAAAAAGCGAATATCGCTATAGCCGGGAAAGCGTCATTTTTCAGGGAAAGTTTTGAGAAGAAACGGACAGAACAATTGAAGAAAGAGACATCAAGATACTCATCGCGGGTGGCCGTGATTCTGCTGGCGCTTGCTTGCACACCAAGCCCGCGTGCGTTTTGCCAGGAGGCGCTTGAGGTTTTTGGCTTCTTTCAGGTCAACTTCCAGCAGTTCCTGGAAACTCAAAGAACCGAGAATCCTGCTTTCAATTTTTCCGTTGTTGATGAGAACGATCGGAATTCGTTTTCCGCGCAGCAAATCAACCTATTCTTCAGGAAGGAACTCAACAGTAGCTTTACTGCCTGGTTGAACTTTGAGTTCACCAACTCGTTTTCTTCAGAACGAAATTGGGGCGCCTTTAATCTGGAGGAGGCCTGGATCAAGTATCATCATAGCGACCGTCTGAAAATAAAAGCGGGACTCCTGATACCGGTGTTCAACAACCTCAATGAAGTCAAGAATCGAATGCCTTACCTGCCGTACATAATCAGACCTCCCGTATATGAAACCTCACTTTCAGAAATATTGCCGCTTAGTGATTTCGTACCGCAGCGCGCCTACCTGCAGGTCTATGGAGTGCAGGAAATGGGCAGCGCAAATTTGGACTATGCTGTTTATGTAGGGAACAGTGAAGATGAGCACATTAACACCGTGGCCTCTGGTTCACAGCAGACTGGACTCGATACGACCAACTTTCTGCTCGTAGGCACGCGTCTGGGTATGCGATTTGGTCGATGTAAGGCCGGTGTGTCAGCTACATATGACCGAGACAATCAAAATCCGAGTGGATTGGGGGATGTGAAACGCTATCGTTTTGGCGCCGATTTGTCATTTTCTGTTGGGGCCCTCACATTTGAGGGAGAGACCATCTTCGTGCAACATGACCTGGACATGCCAGGCATCAGCCTGGACAAGCGATTTCATTACGGCACAGTTCTGTGCGATTTTAATGAAAGGATGTTCGGCTATGTGAGCTATAACTACGGGGAAGACGACTTCAAATTTGGCTTAAGGGATGGCATGGATGCGTACCTGGTTGGTGGCGGCTACCGGATAACCGATCTTCTAATTCTAAAGGCCCAGTTCAGCAAGATTTCGGCGGACGAGGACGACGCGCCGCCAGACGCAAGCTTACCGGTGCCCGTCGATTTCAAGTTTGACGCGACGTGGTACAGCGTCGCCTTCAGCGTTTTCTTCTAGTACTCGGTTGAAACTGCATTGACGAGATAGATTGCATGATTAGACACGTCATTTTGCTCCTGCTCTCTCTAAGCACCGTACCGCAGGCCAAGGAACCGGTGGTGATTATTGCGCACAAGCAAGTTGCGGATGACTCTGTCAGCGCCGCCGATCTGGAAAAGATTTTCACCATCGGCAGGCAAAGGTGGAAGAATGGTCAGAAGATCGTCGTGTACAATCTGAAGTCTGACGCACCGAGCAAAAGCAGAGTATACAAGTATATCCACAAAAAGCCTTTGGAACTCAGGAAAACCTGGCTGCGCATTCAGTTGACAGGCGAGGGCAAGGCGCCCATCGCCGTCAAAACTGAGGCTGAGCTGTTGAGCAAGGTCTCATCTACGCCGGGCGCCATCGGATATATTCGCGCCGAGAGCGTTGACGCATCCGTCAAGATCCTCGCGACCATAAGGTAAGCAACATCGATGTTTAGCCTCCTGTCGAACTTGCCCATCCGTGTCAAGCTGGTGGCCAGCTTTCTGCTTGTTCTGCTTTGCATTTCGGCTTTCATTTTCACCTATTATCCAAGACAACAAAAACGCGCTTCTCTGCGGACTCTCGAAAACAAAGTTCAGAGCATGGCGGAGATGGTTGCACTTGGGGCGGGCATCGGCCTGGGAGCCGATGATTTTGCCGCAGTGGCCGAGGCGTTGGAACTGGCAAAGCGTGACAGCAACCTGAGCTATATCGTCTTGCTGGACTTGAATCAGAAGGAGTTCGCTTCGTTTAATCCACGGCATCTCAATATTGATCTCTTCAAACACCTCGAGGTTGGACCCCTATTTGAACAGAATGAGCAATTGCATGCAGCCGTGCCCATTGCTTTCCAGAAGGAAACTTACGGATCCCTGCGGCTGGGCTATTCTCTGGATGAGATTAATCTGCGGTTGCAGGAACATCGGCTTACGACGCTTTATATCAGCTTGGCCGTACTGTCAATCGGGCTGACGCTGACGTTTTTCTTCAGCGGCCTGATCACCAAGCCCTTGATTCAACTGCAACAGGCAGCCGATGCAGTAACTTCGGGTAGCCGGGATGTTATGATTGAAGTCACGAGCGGCGATGAGCTTGGCGTTTTGGGCAAGGCCTTCAATGCCATGATAAAACACATTCAGGAATCCGTCTCAAAAATAGAGTCGCAAAACTGGCTCAAGGCGGGGCAGGCTGAACTAAGCGAAATGATGCACGGCGAACAGACCGTACCATCGCTGGCCCGCAATATTTTGCAGTTTTTTGCGGACTATCTGAATGTGCAGATTGGAGTCATTTACCTGATGACTGATGACGACACCCTGTCTCATGCCGCGGGATATGGACTCACAGAGAACAGCGGCGCCGGGAAGCGACTTGCAGTTGGGTCGGGGTTGGTCGGAGAAGTGGCTTTGCGTAGAAGACCGATTCTGCTGCAAGATGTGCCCGATGGCTATTTGACAATCGCCTCCGCGGCCGGCCAGGCACGGCCAGGGGCAGTTTATATTGCCCCGTTTGTTCTCGATAGCGAACTCCGGGGATGTGTTGAACTGGCGACGCTCTCGAGCTTTGACGAAGCTGGGATCGAGTTCATCAACCAGAGCCTGGATGGCATTGCCATCTCGTTTCACTCGGCAGAGTCGAGAGTGCGACAACGCATGCTGCTGGATGAAAGCCGCCAGCAGGCACAGGAACTGCAACAACAACAAGCCTCCATTCAGAAAAAAAACCTGGAGCTGCAGAAAGCCCACAGTGAAATCGAGGAAAAGGCGAAAGAGCTTCAGAAAGCCAACGAGTACAAGTCGGATTTTTTGGCCAACATGAGCCATGAAATCCGCACACCATTGAACGGCATCCTTGGCACAACCGAAATGATGGCGCTCATGGATCTCGATAGAGAACAGAGTGATTACAACCAGACCATCCTGAGCTGTTCCGAATCGCTGCTCACTATCGTGAACGATATTCTCGATTTCTCCAAGGTTGAGGCAGGAATGTTGGATATCGAAGCAGTGCCTTTCGACTTGAGAGAGACGTTGAAGGCAGTAGTATACCTGTTTGGCGAGAAAGCGAAAGAGAAAGGCGTTGACCTGAAGCTTTTCTACCCGGAAAGCATTGCGTCAAACGTCATTGGTGACCCGAGTCGGATCCGGCAAATTGTGTCGAACCTTGTTGGAAACGCGATTAAGTTCACAGAGACAGGACACGTGCACCTGAAGATTGAGCAGATCGATGAGACATCCGGCGATGTGTCACTGAAAGTCTCGGTTGAAGACACCGGAATTGGCATCGAGGATGGGAAGCTTGGACTGATTTTCGATAAGTTCACTCAGGCAGACTCTTCGATAACGCGCGAGTATGGCGGCACAGGGCTGGGGCTGGCGATCTGCAAAAAGCTTGTAGAGTTGATGGGAGGGACGTTGAGCGCCACCAGCACATCGGGGCAAGGTTCCACTTTCTATTTTGTTCTGTCTTTTGCCAGGAGTGGGGAGAACACCCGGTCTGGCCGGGCAGAGTCCTCAACTGATAGCACCAAAACCGCGGATTTGCCTTCCGAAATGTCGGTCCGTATCGTTGACCCAATCAAGATTCTTCTGGTCGAAGACAACGCCGACAACCAGACGCTGCTGCTGAGAATGCTTTCTAAACAGAATTGTGTGATTGACATTGCGAACAACGGCGAGGAGGCCGTTCAACGCTTCATGGAAGACCGATATGACATGGTTTTCATGGATTGCCAGATGCCAATTATGGATGGTTATGCGGCCACCGCCGAGATCCGGCGCCGGGAAGGCCCCGATAACGGCCGCGTGCCAATCATAGCGCTGACCGCCAACGCCATGAAAGGCGACGACGAGAAGTGCTTCGCCGCCGGCATGGATGACTATCTGACCAAGCCGATCCGTAGAGCAAAGCTAGAGGGCAAGTTCTGGCATTGGGTTCAGCATGCAATGGCTTCCCAGGACACCTGCAGCACGAAACAGGAATAGTTGACACGCACTGCTCAACACGCAATTAGGTCACGAGATCCCATTCAGCATTCGCCTCATGTTCCGCTTCCGCGTCGAATAAAACATCTCCCCGCTCCTCATGCTTGCTAACCGTTCTTGACAATGGGGCCAAAATTGCTTTATTATACCTTCTGCAAATTGACAGAAGCAAAGGAGAATATTGCTAGATGATTCAAGAGAATGCAATCGATGATCTGCAGAACATCGCTGCCAATGGCGACGCAGACATTGAAGAAACCGAGGAATGGCTCGAAGCGCTGCAGGATGTCATTCAGGCAAAAGGCGCCGAGAGAACCAAATTTCTTCTCAATAAATTAGTACAGCGAGGCTACCGGCAGGGAATTAGACTTCCGTTTACCGCGAACACGCCTTACATCAATACCATCCCGGTTGAGCAGCAGCCACCGTTTCCGGGTAACCGGCTCATTGAGCGCCGGATCAAATCTATCATTCGATGGAACGCCATGGCGATGGTGGTGCGAGCCAACATCAAAGAGCCCAGCATCGGTGGCCACATCTCAACTTACGCGTCGGCCGCGACCTTGTATGAGATCGGCTTCAACCATTTTTTCCGCGCGCGCAGCAAGGATTTTGATGGCGACCAGATTTATTTTCAAGGTCATGCCTCGCCGGGCATCTACGCCCGCGCTTTCCTGGAAGGCCGGATTTCCCGGAAGCAGTTGGAGAATTTCCGCCGCGAGTTGCAGAGCGGCGGCGGACTTTCATCTTATCCGCACCCCTGGCTGATGCCGGATTTTTGGCAATTTCCCACCGTCTCCATGGGGCTGGCTCCGATCTCGGCCATTTATCAGGCGAGATTCAATCGCTATCTGCTGGACCGGGGCATCAAGGACACCAAGGGCAACAAGGTCTGGGCGTTCCTCGGCGACGGTGAAACCGATGAACCGGAAACACTGGGCGCAATTTCACTGGCAGCCAGAGAGCAACTCGACAACCTGATTTTTGTCATCAACTGCAACTTGCAGCGCCTCGATGGCCCGGTGCGCGGCAACGGCAAAATCGTTCAGGAACTGGAGACGATTTTCCGCGGCGCCGGTTGGAATGTCATTAAAGTGTTGTGGGGCGAAGACTGGGACCCGCTGCTGGCAAAAGACAGTTCGGGCCTGCTGGTGCAGCGCATGGGCGAAGTGGTTGACGGGCAGTTTCAGAAGTACGTCGTGGAATCCGGCGATTACATCCGGAAGGACTTTTTCGGCACGCGTCCCGAGCTACTCAAACTGGTCGCGCATTTGTCCGACGAACAGGTGCGAAAACTCAGGCGTGGCGGCCACGATCCGGAGAAGGTTTACGCCGCCTACAAAGCAGCCACCGAAAGTCAGGGCGCGCCGACCGTTATTCTCGCGCAGACCATCAAGGGCTATGGGCTCGGCGAAGCGGGTGAAGGCAAGAACATCACCCACCAGCAGAAGAAGCTCAATGAAGATGAGATGAAGCATTTTCGCGACCGCTTCGATATTCCGATTCCGAACTCGAAAATCCAGACCGCGCCATTTTACAAGCCCGACCCAACCAGCCTGGAGGCAGAATATCTTCGCGACCGCCGACATGCTTTGGGTGGCTTTGTGCCGGCCAGAACTTCTGTCGCCGTTCCGCTGGATATCCCAAAAGAAGGCGGTTTTAAAGAGTTTTATGCCGGCTCTGAGAGGCCGGTGTCGACCACCATGGCTTTTGTGCGCATGTTGACGAATCTGCTTAAGGATGAGAAAATCGGAAAGCATATCGTCCCGATCATCCCGGATGAGGCACGCACGTTTGGCATGGAATCGCTCTTCCGGCAGTTTGGTATCTATTCGCATGTCGGCCAGGTCTACGAGCCGGTGGATGCGGACACCTTCCTTTATTATCGGGAAGAAAAGAACGGTCAGATTCTTGAAGAAGGCATCAACGAGGCCGGCGCCATGGCATCGTTTACCGCGGCCGGAACCTCGTACGCCACCCACGGCGAAGTCATGATTCCGTTTTTCATTTTCTATTCCATGTTTGGTTTCCAGCGTGTTGGCGACCTGATTTGGGCCTTTGGTGATTTGCGTGGCCGGGGATTTCTGCTGGGCGCCACTTCCGGACGCACGACGCTGAACGGGGAGGGTCTGCAGCACGAAGACGGACACAGCCACGTGTTGGCCAGTACGGTTCCGAACCTGTGCTGTTACGACCCGACCTTCGCCTATGAGATTGCAGTTATCGTTGACGACGGCATGAGGCGGATGTACAAAGACAATGAAGATGTGTTCTATTACATCACGCTTGGAAATGAGAACTATCAGATGGCCGCGATGCCCAAAGGCTGCAAAGATGGCATCTTACGCGGTCTCTACAAATTTCAGGCGGCTGTTAATGCAAAGAAGAAGACGGCCTTAAGAGCGCAGATTTTGGGCAGTGGCTCCATCTTGCGTGAGGGATTACGCGCTCAGGAAATCCTGGCCGAAAAGTACAACGTCGCCGCGGATGTTTGGAGCGCAACCAGCTACAAAGAACTCCGACGCGATGCGCTTGCCGCTGAGCGCTGGAACATGCTACATCCGACTGAGCCGCAACGCAAGCCCTACGTGACTGAGGTCCTGGAGGGGGAAGAAGGGCCGTTTGTTGCGGCCTCGGACTACATGAAAATCGTTCCTGAGCAGGTTGCACGCTGGGTCCCGGGGGGGCTTTATGCCCTCGGAACAGACGGATTCGGCCGCAGTGACACTCGCGAAGCCCTGCGCCGCTTCTTCGAAGTTGACGCAGAGTGCATTGTCATCGCGGTCCTCGGGCAGCTCGCAAAACAGGGTAAAGTCAAACCAGAATTGGTGAAGAAGGCGATTCAGGAACTGGGCGTGGATTCGGAGAAGTCAGATCCGGTCATCAGCTAGGCATTTTGTTAGCGGCGAACCAGGATTGCAACGAAGGAAGATCATGTCAGGAGGAGTCATGCTGGAGGAGGGACAGAAAGCCCCGGATTTTACGGTGGCCACCGACCAAGATGAGCAGATCGCGCTTTCGAGCCTGCAAGGCAAGACGGTCGTGCTCTATTTCTACCCAAAAGATGACACGCCCGGCTGCACAAAAGAAGCCTGTGGCTTTCGCGATCTCAACGCAGATTTCGCCGCGGCCGGCGCCACGATTCTGGGAGTGAGCCCGGACAGCGTCGCATCACACCAAAAGTTTCGCGACAAGTTCAACCTGGATTTTCCGCTGCTCGCCGATGCTGAAAAGGAGATCGCGCAACTTTATGGCGTGTGGAAAGAGAAGAATATGTATGGGCGCAAGTATATGGGCGTCGAGCGCACGACTTTCGTTATCGATTCACAAGGCGTGATTCGAAATGTCTTTCCGAAAGTGAAGGTCGCTCAGCATCCTGAGGCAGTGCTTGAGGCAGTGAGAGCGCTTTGAGTTCAACTGAATCTCACAACCACAAAGAGCGCACGAGCTGAACATGCCGACAGTTCACCTTATCGATGCCAGCCCCTACATTTTTCGCGCCTACTACTCGGTGCCGACGCGAATCACAGCCCCGGATGGCCGACCGGTCAACGCGGTGCACGGATTCACCAATTTTCTGATTCAACTGCTCAAAGCCAGTCCCACTCACATTGCGGTTGCGTTTGATGGCAGGCTCACAACTTCATTCCGAAATCAGATTTACCCACAGTACAAAGCGCAACGCGAATCTCCACCAGCCGAGTTGAAAGCGCAATTCGGGGTGTGCCGTCAAATCACGCAGGCGATGAACATTGTCTCTTTTATCGATGAGAAATATGAGTCAGACGATTTGATCGGGACTATGGTCAAGCAGCTTCGTAGCCAGGACGCGGAGTGCGTGATCGTGTCCAGCGATAAGGATTTTGCGCAGTTGGTTTCTGACAACGTAACATTGTGGGACTTCGCCCGCAATCGACGCTTTGATTCGGCGCGCGTGCTTGGAAAGTTCGGCGTAACCCCGGAGCAGATTGTTGACTTTTTCGCCTTGATGGGTGACTCGGTCGATAACATCCCGGGTGTCAGAGGAGTTGGCCCAAAGGCCGCGTGCGCGCTTTTGACGCATTTTGAAACCCTCGACGGGATTTACGCGGACCTTGACGCCGTGGCAAGCCTGCCGATTCGTGGCGCCCGTTCTTTGCGTGAAAAATTGCTCGCCGGGCGGGAAATGGCGTTTCTGTCGAGGCGTCTGGTGACCATCGCCCACGACGCGCCGGCACAAGTCAAACTCGACCAGCTCGAAGTCAGAGGCGCGGACAAGAATCTCATCGAACCGCTCTTTCAGGAGCTTGGCTTCGAAAATATCAGGACCAGAATACCTCGCTGGAGCGAATCACCAGGTGGCGCAGCGTAGCCATGGATGTCGCATTTCTTCCCCTGTTTTCAACTTCAGCAGCCTCAAAAATGAGTTGCATTTTAGTCATTTATCCGTTATATTGAGCCGTTTCAATCCAGCCTGGTATGAACCCAAGGACTTTGCTGCTCCCGGTTGGCCAATGCGGACGGAATCGTGTGCTGCACAAAAGAATGCGTCCGTCGAATCGGGATGCGAATGAGGAGAATTTGATGAAAGAAGATGAAATACGACGACTTGTAAAGATTGTCGAAGAAAGTAATATCGGTGAATTAGAAATTACCAGAAATCGATGGGGCAAAAAGACCATCAAGATTTCCAAGACACCTTCAAATTCGCACGTTTTTTCAAACTCAACGCCGCCGCAAATGCATTACACTCAGCCGTCACCAGCGGCTCCAGCTCCCGATGCAGCTCCGGCAAAGACTGAGGAGAAACCTGCGACCACCAGCCGGAGCGGCGTAGAAATGAAATCTCCGATGGTCGGTACTTTCTACCGTGCGCCGGCGCCGGACGCAGACCTCTACGCTGACGTCGGAACCATCGTCAAGAAAGGGCAGGTTCTGTGCATTATTGAAGCCATGAAGCTGATGAACGAAATCGAGTCAGAATATGATGGCAAGATCGTGGATGTTCTGGTGGAGAATGGGCAGCCCGTGGAATACAATCAACCTCTTTTCCTGATCGAACCTGCCTGATAGCGGAGCGGATTTCTGACCATTGCATGTCTTCATTTGAGGCTACCTCTTGTTTAAGAAACTATTAATTGCAAACCGGGGCGAGATTGCATTGCGCATCATCCGGGCGTGCAAGGAACTCGACATCGCGACTGTGGCTGTTTACTCAGAGGCAGATGCAGACTCGCTGCACGTTCGATTTGCCGATGAGGTTGTCTGTATCGGCCCCGGGCCGAGCAATCAGAGCTACCTGCAGATTCCTCGTATCATCAGTGCCGCGGAAGTGACCAACTCCGAGGCCATCCACCCGGGCTATGGTTTTCTGGCTGAGAACGCCCATTTCGCCGAAGTGTGTGCATCCTGCAACATCAAGTTCATTGGCCCGACCCCTGAGATGATCAACGCCATGGGCAACAAATCTGTGGCCAAGACAACCATGAAGAATGCCGGTGTGCCCGTCATTCCGGGCAGCGATGGCCTTCTCGATAATGTCGAACACGCAAGGAAGACTGCGGAAGAATTCAGTTATCCCGTTATTATCAAAGCTTCCGCCGGCGGTGGAGGTCGGGGAATGCGTATCGTGCGCAAGCCAGACGAGTTGGAGAATGCTTACAATCAGGCGCGCTCAGAGGCTGAAGCCGGGTTCGCCAATCCCGATGTCTACATGGAAAAATACTTCGAGAATCCGCGACACATCGAAGTTCAGTTGATGGCGGACGCGCACGGCCATGTGGTTGCACTGGGTGAGCGCGAGTGCTCCATTCAGCGCAAGCACCAGAAGTTGATCGAGGAGTCGCCTTCGCCTGCAGTCACCCCGAAGATCAGGAAGAAAATGTGCGAGGCGGCCGTCAAAGGCGCGAAAGCCGTGAACTACGAGGGCGCAGGGACCATCGAGTTTCTGTACGAAGATAGCAAATTCTATTTCATGGAAATGAACACCCGAATTCAAGTCGAGCACCCGGTTACCGAGACGGTGTTCGGCACGGATTTGGTCAAAAGACAGATTGAAGTGGCAGCGGGTGTCGAGTTCGATTGGGACAAGAATTACCAGATGCGAGGTCATGCCATCGAGTGCCGCATCAATGCAGAAGATCCGGCCAAGAACTTCCGTCCCTCTCCTGGAAAGATCACAAGCTTTCATGTTCCCGGTGGCCCCGGTGTGCGAGTTGACACGCACGCGTATGCGCAATATGTGATTCCGCCATTTTACGATTCTCTGGTCGCGAAAATCATTACGCATGGCAAGACTCGTGCGGAAGCGATTACTCGCATGAGCCGGTGTCTTGAGGAGTTTGTAATTGAAGGCATTGCCACCACTATCCCGTTTCATCAGATGGTGATGGAAGATCGAAACTTCATAGAAGGTAATTTTGACACCAAGTACGTCGAAACTTTGCAAGAGAATATGTATGCCTCTCCTGCCTAGGCTGCTAAACCCGTAAGGAGAACTGCAATGAATGTTCCTGATGACCTGAAATACACTGCAGAGCACGAGTGGATTGCAATCGATGGCGATAGCGCAAAGATCGGGATTACCGACTACGCGCAATGCGAGTTGGGTGACATCGTTTTTGTCGAACTGCCCGGGGTTGGCGAGCAGACGAAAGCTGCGGAGCCGTTTGGCACCATCGAGGCGGTCAAGGCTGTCTCGGAACTTTTCGCCCCGCTCAGCGGCGAAGTTGTTGAAAAAAACGGACAGCTTGAAGAGCAACCGGAGCTTATTAACACCGACCCTTACGGCGAAGGCTGGATCATCAAATTGAAGGTCGGTGATGATTCTGAAGTCGCGAACCTGCTTTCGCCCGACGCCTACAAAAATGAAATTGGCTAGCGGCTTTTTTCTTTCAGGCGTGTAACACCATGATACGTTTTCGAAATCTGATCCAACGACCTTCGTGACAAGTATCTATTTAAATTTTGTTGTAAACGACTAAATAGATTGAACTTAGGTCTTTTTGAGTTTTGCTAACTCTGCTTGGCCCGAATTTTGTAGCTGGAATGCCGTCTTGATGGAAAGGGTAATAGAAAAAGTACTTGACTAATTAGATTCATTTTTCTATATTTTTATCGAAATTTAAAAAATCAGGATTTCGCTTATATAAGTTCGCTAAAGGTTTTGGTTCATTATTCGTAGTTGCGATTGTATGAATGCCATTTTACCTTTGGACGAATTTATATGGGCGCCAAGCCCGAGTGTTTGAAGGTTGCCTGCCGTAGGGTAGGCTTGAGTGCCTTCGCATTCGGTTTTTTTGTTTTAAGGAAATTTTGCAATGATAGAGTTTAATCAAATTATAGACTTGGAGGTTTTGTCATGAAGAAACTCTCAACATTCGTTTCCATGCTCCTGATTCTGATTGTTGCTGTGCCGAACGTGTTTGCGGTCAGCGAGGCAGCTGTTTTGTTCCTGTTGATTTCGCCGAATGCGAGAGCTGGGGGTATGGGCGAGGCCTTTGTCGCCATCTCTGATGACGCCTCCGCTGCCCACTGGAACCCGGCTGGGCTGGCGTTTCAGGATGGATTTCAATTCACTTCGCTTTACTCGAAGTGGTTGCCGCAGTTTAATCTGGACGACTTATACTACCTTTACATGGCTGGCCGAAACTCCATAGAGGGGCTGGGCACGATCGCCGGAAGTTTTACCTACATAAATCTCGGCGAACAGACCATCACGGGTGAAACCAGCCCGGATCCGCTCGGCACGTTCAACAGTAACGACTGGGCGCTGACGCTTTCCTACGCGACGTTGCTGGCCGAGGACATGGGTGTCGGTCTAAACATCCGCTACATTCGCAGTAATCTTTCTGATGTTGGCGCGGGCGCCGAGAAAGGCAACGGCCAGGCCAGCGCTTTTTCAGTCGATGTCGGCGTTTTGAAGAGAAATTTGTTTGTCGATAGGCTTAATTTCGGGTTGAACGTCTCGAACATCGGCTCCAAGATTACCTTTGTGGATGCCTCACAGGCCGACCCGCTTCCGACGAATTTTCGTATCGGCTTTGCCTACCGGGCGGTTGACCAGGAGTTCAACCGGTTGACTATTGCTTTGGATATGAACAAGCTGCTGGTCAATAAGAACGATGACGGCACTTCTGATTCGGTTGCCAAGGCGTTGTTCACCTCATGGAGCAACAATGATTACATCTACAATCTTGGCGCCGAGTACTGGTACGCCAACCTTATCGCCCTGCGCGCCGGTTACAATTATGATGATGCTGGAAACGTCAAGTACCTTACCATCGGTGCGGGCTTGAGGTACTCAGTCTATCAATTTGATTTCGGCTACATTTCCGCAGGCGAGAATCATCCTTTGTCAGACACCATGCGGTTTTCACTTACGATCGGCAACTAGAGCTTATCGGCGGGGCCACGGAATGTGGCCCCATCTTTCTCTCTTATTCCAAATTCAATCTTCGTGTGTCGGAATATTCCGTCAGAGACCTGTTGACTCACGACAAGCGTGACTTATGACCTCATTCAGATTCGCACGTCTGCTTCTTTGCCTTGCAATGGTGCTGCTTGCCGCGTTTCCAGGCCAGGGCTTGCCGGCCAAAGGTCAAAAAAACATGAAATTACGACCGTCTGGTGCGGCGAGTCGGGATCTGCTGGGAGTCGGAGACGCACGATTGCGGCTGGCAAGCAGGCAGCTTGGGCAGGTTAGCGGTGCTCAACAGCAAACTATCAGAATACTAGCCGTCCGTGTTGATTTCATAGAGGACGCTACCGGGCTGACGACCGGAAATGGCAAGTTTCAGTTTGCCCCTGACAGCACGAAGACGATTGAGGTGCCCCCTCACGACCTGACCTATTTCGAGCACCAACTTCTCGCACTGAGCAACTATTTCGACACGGTCTCAAACGGCCAATTGTTGTTGGAAACAGATGTCTATCCAAAGGAATCGCATGCGGCTTTCACCCTGGCCAACGAAATGACCCATTATTCGCCGGTTGGCGATGACGCGCTGCTGGACCAGCGCCTGGCGGAACTGCTGCGCGATGGCTTCCAGGCCGCCGATCAGGCTGGCGGTATTGACTTCTCGCAGTACGACGTTTTCATTATGTTCCACGCCGGTGTCGGCTCAGATTTTTCTCTGGACTTCGATCCATCACCTCAGGATATTCCGTCTGTGTTTTTGGGGACGCAGGAGCTTCGAGCCGCGCTGGGCAACAACGATCCCACCTATCAGGGCATCGCGGTGAATAACGGCGCTGCTTTCATTGCTGATGGCATCATCCTGCCCGAGACACAGAGTCAGGAAGGCTTTGAGATTGGGATGCTCGGCACAATGGCTATCATGATGGGAAATCAACTTGGTTTGCCCATCCTGTTCAATCCTGACGATGGCCGCCCAGGTGTCGGAGTGTTCGGACTTATGGATCAAGGGTCTGGTAATTTTTTCGGACTCGTGCCCGCTGAGCCTAGCGCCTGGACCAAGGTTTTTCTTGGATGGGAAATCCCCGTCGAAGTGCGCAACGCCGACGAAATTCAGATTGCGGCTCCCGGCGCGGCTTCTGCTCCGAGGATTTACAAGATTCCGATCAACGCCAACGAGTACTTTCTGCTGGAGAATCGAAATCGTGATTTCAACAGCGATGGCATTGCCCTCGGAACAGATGCAAATGGCACGCGCATTGAATTCCACTGGGACGATCAGGGGCAGAGATTGGTTGCCGACGCCGCCCCCGGAGTGATTACCCGCGTCAGCGAATACGATTTTGGTTTGCCCGGTTCGGGCATCCTGATCTGGCACATAGATGAGAGTGTTGTCGCCGCCCGGTTTGCCGAGAATCGCATCAACGCTGACCCGGAGCACCGCGGTGTGGATTTGGAAGAGGCGGATGGCGCTCAGGATATTGGCAGGTTTTATGGTTTTTTGAGTCCGGGAGCCGGTGCTGAGAACGGCGTCATCGAGGATATGTTTTGGGGCTCGAATCTGATAAACATCTGCGTCAATCATGAGAATCCGAGCGAGTGTTTTGCGAATAATGGTGTGGCCGGGGGAGCTGCTCGCTTCACACCGACGACCCAACCTGACAGCCGGGCCAACTCCGGCGCCAATTCACACATCTCCATTACCGATTTCAGTGAACCGGATTCTGTGATGAGTTTCAGTGTGCGTAACGAAATACTGCAGGCCGGGTTCCCACAGCAAGCCGGTGAAGAGGGTCGCTTCATGAATTCTCCTCTCATGTTTGATCTTGATGGCGATGGCCAGATGGAGATGGTTTCTGCCAGCAATTCCGGTACGAACATTTACGTTTGGCGTGCAGACGGCAGCGCGTTTCTGACCGATCTTGTCGCTGCCCATCCGTCCGGTTCGACGGTTTTTTCGCCTGCGGCGGGACAGGCAAACCAGGGAACCGTACTGGCGGTAAGCACAGACCAGGACCTGACGGTTTTCTCCACCAGCGACGGCGATGGTGATTTGCTGCTGGATGGTTTGTTTCGTCATCAGTCCACCGAGACCATCACCACTTCTCCGATTATCCTTGAGCAAGGTCAAGCGTTTCAGGCAGCGGTTGGCACCGAGCAGGGCAGCATTCTGGTAGCGGACGGAAACGGCGCCCGAAACGATTTCTCCAACCTCGCAAGCGGCAAGATCACGGGGCTGGCAGCCGGCGGGAACGGCACGCTACTTTTTACCACAGATGCCGGCGAGATTGGCTTGGTCGATCTGTCTGCCGGTGTTGTCTGGCAAAAAAATCTTGCCGACAGCTTTGAGTCCGCCCCTGTCGTCGCAGACCTAGACCAGAATGGAGACAGCAACGTTATTGCAATCTCAACATCTGGCCGAGTTTTTGTCTTCAACGGTGATGGTTCGGACTTTTCTACCGACGAGGGTGGCGCACCATTTCCGGTGGATTTGGATGCTTCCAATCCATCCAACCTCGCCATTGGCGACTTGGATGCGAACGGCTTTTTTGACATCATCTTTCGCAGCGGACGCCGGCTGTACGCGGTCGGGCACACCGGTGTGTTGAAGGATAATTTTCCCGTTGAGTTGCCAGGCAGTAGCGTCGGTACACGCGTACCCGCACCCGTTCTACTTGACCTTGATGGCGACAGCACGCCCGAAATTGTAGTTGGCTCCGGCAGTGAACTGGTGGCTTTTGACGGATCAGGCAGGTCTGTTGGTGAGTTCCCGCTATCGACCGGCGCGACTGTGAATGCCACGCCCTTCGCTGCCGACACAGATGCCGACGGAGATGTTGAGCTTGCCGTGGCTTCTGATGATGGCAATTTATATGTTTGGAACCTTACGGCAGCGGTTTTTCCGGGCTCTGTGGTTTGGGCTGGCCTGTACGGCGACGCGCAACGTGCCAATGCCAACTTCTCAACCTTGCAACAGAGCCAACCTGGCAATGACCTCATGCCGGAGCGTTTCGTTTACAACTACCCGAATCCGACCGAAGGCAGCCAGACAACCATTCGCTACCGGCTGAACGCTTCGGCTCAGGTACGTATCAAAATTTATGATCTCGTGGGGGATTTCGTCGAAGAGTTTTCCGGGCCAGGCGCTCCGCGAACTGACAACGAGGTAATCTGGAGTGTGGCGGATGTCGAAAGTGGCGTCTACCTGGCGCGGGTTGAGGCAGAGGGAGAGAGCGCTCGTGACGTCGCCATTATCAAAATTGCTGTTGTGAAATAGGTGTTACCCTGGACGTCTGATGCAAAGACTACCCGACCTTGCAAAAATTGAAATCCCAAGTCTGACCGTGCATGGAAGCCGGTCGGTTCAGCGTCATTTCTAAGGAAGGAGAAAAAATGACAAAACTCAAATCTGTCTGTCTGGCAACGCTTTTGATGGTGTGTGTCGTTAGCGCCGCCCGCGCCGGCGATTTCGAAAAACTGCAGTTGGGGCTGGTAAGCGGCGTCGGTGTTTCTGGCAGTCAGACGGCGAGCCACTCAATGGGCTCGTCAATGGGTGTTTTTGTCAACTTCGCTCTCTCGCAGCGTTTCTTTCTTGAGATGGAGGTAGAGAAAACGCACGCAAGAACCTCCAGTTGTACTGCTGGTGATGGGAGTTGCTTCTTCGAAAACATGCACGACCGTGACTGGTCAACCCGGCTCGCCTTCAGCTCAGTGTCACGAGCAATTTCTCCATTTGTTGGAATTGGAACCGGCAATTACTATATTCAGAATAGCAAACGCAGGATAAAGCAGGCGCAGCGCCAGGTGGGAGGTGAAACCGTTGACTACGATCTCAGGCGTTCATTCAAGAGACCGGGTTTTTTTGCGACAATGGGGATGAGGTGGCAAGCCAACCACCGGACCTCGATTTACCTGCAAACCAAAAGTTCGGTCCTGTTTGATCGTGAGAATGACTTGGTGGTTGGGCCGACCTCCAAGTTTACTGACTTATTGAACGTCTCGGCGTCAATCCGATTCAACCTAAACTGATTAGCAGATTATGACCCCAAAGTTATTCGCCGCGTGTTTCTTGCTATATGCAGTCACCGCTTTTGCACAGTTGGCTGAAAACAATCATCCTGAGCTTGATTGGTATTCCATCGAAACCGAGCATTTTTTTGTCCATTTTCATGATGGCACTGAGCGCACGGCTAAGTTGACTGCCAAAATAGCTGAGGAGGTCTTCGAACCGGTGACCGACCTCTACCAGTACCGGCCAGATGACAAGGTCCATTTTGTCATTCGTGACCATGATGACTTCTCGAATGGCGCCGCGTTTTTTTATGACAACAAGATTGAGATTTGGGCAAGCGCAATGGAGTTTGAGTTGCGCGGCTCACATAATTGGCTTAGAAATGTCATCACGCATGAATACACCCACATGGTCCAAATAGGGGCCTCGCGCAAAATCACGCGCCGGATTCCTGCCTTCTATTTGCAGGCTATTGGCTATGAACAGGACAAGCGCGAAGACGTCCTGCACGGTGGTCCCAATGTCATCGCTTCCTACCCGATTGCCATGACAGTCATGCCAGCCTGGTTTGCTGAAGGCGTGGCACAATATCAACTGCCCGGGCTGGACTACGACACCTGGGACTCGCACCGCGACATGATTTTGCGCACTGCGACCATTGATAACAAGCTATTGACTTACAATGAGATGGGTGGGTTTGGCAAGAATAGCCTGGGCAATGAAAAAGCGTATAACCACGGCTACGCTTTTGTTTCTTATCTGGCTTCGAAGTACGGAATTGAGGTTCTGCGCGAAACCTCGCATTCCATGAAGGGCTTGTTCAGAGTAACTCTGGATGGGGCTCTCAAGAAAGCCACAGGCAAGCCGGCACGGGAGCTTTACACCGATTGGGTTCGCCATCTCAAGGAAAAATACGCGCACGAACTTCAGTCAATTCGCAGCAATCGGGTTGAGGGTCAGATCGTCGAGCCGGTGGGCATTGGCAATTTCAATCCTGCCTGGGGGCCTGACGGTGTGAGCCGTTTGCATGTGACGACCTTCGCAAGTGATTATCTTTCCCAGACCGGGTTTGTGGTTAAAGGACCGTTGGCTGGCAAGAAGCAAAAAGGCAAGGGCCGCATCAAATTTGGAATTGGCTGGTCGCCGGATGGCAAGACGCTGGCGTTTGGCGACAAAAAAGCCCGCGGCAAAGGTGGGTCTCATTTCTTCGACTTGTATCTTGTCGATCTGCCGAGCGGCAAGGAGACGAGACTCACGCGGGGAATGCGTGCACACAGCCCGGCTTGGCACCTTGACGGCAAGAAGCTCGTTTTTGTACTCGGTCGGGATGGCACGGAGAATCTCGCCACTATCGAGGTTGCGACAGGCGCCGTTACTCATCTGACCAATTTCACGAGTGGCGAACAAGTGGTTCACCCGCAGTGGGCGGCCGATGGCAAGTCGGTTTTGTATTCGATGTATACTGGCAACAGCCAGGACATCTTTGTGCTTGATGTGGTATCGGGCCAGAGCCAACCGCTGCTTCAAAGTCAGGCCGATTCCCGGGATGCGAGTTTCAGCCCGGATGGCCGCAAGATCTATTTCAGTTGGAACAAGACGGGTATTTTTAACATCTATTCAATGGATTTACAGACCAGGCAAACGCAACAACTGACCAACGTCCTGGGCGGCGCCTTCATGCCTTCGGTGAATCGCAATGGCGAGTTTTTGTTCTCAACCTTCACTTCAGATGGCTACAAGATCGCGTTGCTGAAGCATCCGAAGGCGATTGAGCCCGCTGCATCTGAGTATCATACATACACGAACGGCGTGCAACTTGCATCAATCGACAATTCAGCCGGTTCGACCGTGATTGAGAGGATTCGCAACAAAAACTACGATGACAGCTCGGTTCCAGCTTACCAGATTAAACCCTACAAAACGCAACCTTCCTCACTGGCGTTGCTGCCACGCGTCATGTTGGACTACGGAACCTTGAAGCTTGGCAGTTACTTCTACTCCTATGATGTGCTCAACAAGTTTGGTTTCCTGGCCGGCTTTGATGTGAACAAGCGGGCTGACTACGACATTTTCGTGCTGTTCGATTACCGGAAATTCGGTCCGACCATTTTTCTCGAAGGCTACAATCAGGTTCAGAACACCAAGTTCCAAGTCACGGACCGCGAGACGCTGGTGCGGCGGGAGCTATTCAATGTTGACGAAGCTACCGACAAGTTTCGCTACAATCTTCTTGAGTTTGATGCTGGTTTGAGCTTTAAACTTTCGGACACAAATGAACTCCGAACGTCATTTATTCTCAGTAGATACAGTGCGCGCGCCAAGTTTCAGGAGCGCGTCGGGCAAAGCACGCTCAACTATAAGTATTTTGTTGGCAGGGATATTTCTGCGCGTTGGATTCATCGAGGTCTTGCGCGCAATCTGGATTCTGAAATCAACCCGCGTGGCCGCAAGTTCGAGCTGCGCTACGACCGGGAATTCAACAAGTTCCTGGTCGATTTTGCGACTGATCGTATCGTAAGTGCCGAGGTCTTTAAAAATTATAATTACAACAAGGTTACCGTGGATTGGCAGGAGCATTTTGCGATGCCGATCAAAAAACACACCTTGAGCTTCGACCTGGACGGCGGTTTTATCGATACCAAGGTCGATAGCTTCTTCAATTTTTTTGCCGGCGGCATTGTCGGAAATAGAGGATATCCATTCTACAGCATCGAGGGCCGCAAGATGGTGCAAGCCCGCGCGACTTACCGTTTTCCGTTGATGCACAATATGGATCTTCGCTTTCTTCATCTGTATTTCGATAAGGTTTACCTGGGCGCATTTTATGACTATGGAAATGCCTTTGATGGCGACATCAAATTCGACGATTTCAAGTCCAGCGTCGGTGGCGAGCTGCGTATGGAAGCATCTTCTTTCTACTCGTTTCCGACGCGCGTTTTCTTCAATGCCGCTTACGGTCTCGATACCTTTGAGAACACCCAGCAAGTTTACGGTAAGGAGTGGCGCTTCTACTTCGGAATTTCTTTTGGATACCTTGATTAACAACCGCGGAGTTCTATAAAATGGACAGACTGTTTCTCATCCTTCTGTCGCTTCTACTGAGTGTCCCCCAGCATTCTCTCTACGCCGGCGGGACGCCGGAGACGGCGGGAAAACAATCGACTTGGCAGACTGCGCGTGCTGAGTTCAGAGGCAAGCTGATTCAGGCGATTGCCGAGCAGGCGCAAAGCAGCAATTCCGGTGATGGTGCTGGCAAGTCGATAGGCAAGGCAGTCTTGTTTTCGGCGGTGGTTCCAGGCACTGGCCAGTTCTACTCTGGCTCGACGATAAAGGGTGTCGCATTTCTGCTGGTGGAAGCGGTCGCGCTGACTGCGCATTTCAAGTACAACAGTGACGGCCATGATATCGAAGACATCTTCGAAACTCTGGCTGACGCCAAGTGGGATGAAGATTCATACTGGAATTGGATGTCGCAAATTAGTCCATTTGAACGCAACAATCTGGATTCATTGAGGGCATTCGAACGCAGAACCTTCAGCCATTTCCTACCGGAGAAGAAGAACCAGCAATACTACGAGAACGTTGGCAAGTACAACCAGTTCATCATGGGGTGGCAGGATTTCAGGGAGGAGGTCGTGGGCTCGCGCACATTTACCTTGGGTGATTATCAAAGCAACCAGTATGATGGCAAGAGTCTGCTGACAAGTTCCGAGACGCGGAACGGCTACACTGTGCTCCGCAAGGATGCAAATGACGATTTTAAACGCGCAACGACCTTCACGACAATCGTCCTGTTGAACCATGTTGCTAGCGCGCTGGATGCTGGCTTGACCTTGCGTCGCCGAAATCGCGAGGTTCGAGCGCAATTGGGTATGCAAGGATTGCGTGACGGCGACAAAATCGTGCCCGCACTAGCCTTGGGAATCTCATGGTAAAAAGAGCGTGCTTTACTGCCACATTTCTGGCGTTGACAGTTGTGGCTGCGGTTGCCGGTTCTGGTGCAGGAAACGGCAATCGTCAGCAAACGGATGGATGGCTCGAAATGAGCAGATTTGAACTGCGCCGTGCCACATTGTCCGCTGCCTTGAGTTCAACCAATCTGATCTTATCCAGTCAAGCCTCGATTCAGCAGGAAGGACATACCGCCGCTCGGCCGAAGTCCCGAGGCCGTGCGTTCCTGCAGTCCCTATTGCTGCCTGGCTGGGGGCAATACTACGCGGGTTCGAAAACCATGATGCGCGTATTTGTTACCTCCGAGGTTTTGCTTTGGGGTGGTTTCATCGGTTTCTCGACGTGGAGCGATTTGCTGGAGGATGACTATCGCACGTTTGCCTCAACGCACGCTCAGGTCAATTTGGCGGGGAAGTCATCTCAGTTTTTCGTCGATATCGGAAACTTCAACAGCCTCGAAGAATTCAATCAGGCCCAATTGCGAGACCGCGACGTCGCAGATCTGTATCCGACCGATTCTGGAGATTTTTCCTGGCGTTGGGACAACGAAGTCAATCGCCGTGATTTCGAGAAGATACGGATTCGCAGCGACAAGGCCTCGAACAGCGCGGAGTTCATGGTCGCCGCCATTTTTGTCAATCATTTTATCAGTGCGATTCACTCGACTCTGTCTGTGTTTAAGCACAACAAACGTGTTCGCAAGATGGGCTTGGATTATCAACTCCATCTCGGCGGCGCACCTGATAACCGCACACTGCAGTTTCTTGTCACTAAGAAACTTTAATCTCATCAAAAAAGTCTCGCACAGCGCAAGTCCCTCATTGATTTTTGGCCGGTGAATGCGTACCATTCCGCTCACAGGGTACTGAGAATCAGCAGGAGAGAATTGCGTGAGTCAGAAAAAGGGCAAACAAAGTGCCGCTCTGCGGGCGGTGAGCTACCTGTCAGACGGCATGATTGTCGGGTTGGGCACAGGTTCGACTGCATATTTTGCCATTCACGAAATTGCTTCCCGGGTGAGCCAGGGGCAGGAGTTTCACGGCGTCCCGACCTCCTCTGCCACCGAACACCTGGCGTGTGAGCTGCGGATCCCGTTGTTATCCGAGTTTTCCAGCGTAGACGTTACCATTGACGGCGCGGATGAAATTGACCCCCAGGGTAACCTAATCAAGGGCGGCGGTGGTGCGCTCACCAGAGAGAAGATTGTCGCGGCCGCAAGCTCGCAAGAGATAATCATTGCTGACATCTCGAAGCGGGTCACGACATTGGGTAGCTTTCCATTACCCGTTGAAGTTATTCCGTTCGGGTGGCATTTGGCGGAGAAGCGGCTCACCAGCCTCGGTTGCAATGCGGCTCTGCGGCGTCAGAGTGACGATGTCGTCTTTACTACCGACAACGGCAACCTGATTCTGGACTGCTCTTTTAACAGAATTGATGAACCTGGAAAACTCTCCGCAGAGATTAATATGATTCCGGGGGTCGTTGAGAATGGTCTGTTTGTTGGGTTGACCAACCTTGCTATCGTTGGTCATGACGACGGGACGATTGAGGAGATTCACTTCTAGCTCAAACCTTACAACCCTCACTTTCCATGTGAGGGCATCGCATCACTACCAGCTTAGTCCTTCGGAATGGCGTACTTCTTCATCTTGAAGCGCAACGTTGCTTCCGGGATCCCCAACAGCCTTGCTGCTTTTACCTGATTGCCTGCAAAACGCCCGAGAGCTTTGCGAATGAGATAGGTCTCAACGTCCGAAATGACGCCCTTGAGATTCCCGACTTCCAGAAAATCGAGCGGATGGCGCTTGATCTCGAATGGTAGAAATTCCGTGGAGAGGTCGCCTTGCGGGGACATCATGACCAGGTTCTCGACGCAGTTCTTGAGTTCCCTGATATTGCCCTTCCAATCGTACTCCAGAATTGACTCGAAGATTTCAGCCGGCACGGCCGGTACCGCGAATTCGTTCTCGGTGCAGTACGATTTGAGGAAGAAGATGAAAAGCTCAGGGATGTCTTGCTTTCTCTCTCTCAGGGAGGGAATATTGATGTGCAACGACTTCAACTGATAGTACAAGTCCTTTCTGAAAGCATCACTTTCGATTGCTTTCTCGATTTCGGCGCTGCCAGATGAGATGAATCGCACATCCAGAACGATGTTTTCCTTGCCATCAATCCGTCTAAACTTACCCTCCTTGAGCACCTGCAGCAACTCGAACTGATATTCGGTTGGCATATCTGGTGCATTGTCGAGGTAGAGCGTTCCGCGATTGGCTTTTTCGAGCAATCCAATCGTCCTTTGGATCGTGCCTGCTTGCTCGGTTTCTTCGCCGAAAATATCTCGTTTATCGACAGTGTAGCCGAGTGCGGAACAATTCAAAACCACGAATGGGCGGTTCTTGCGCGAACTGAGCGAGTGGATCTTCTTTGCCGTAAACTCTTTGCCGGTTCCGGTATCGCCAGTAACCAGAATATTGTTATCGACCTTGGCAAACTTCTTAATCGCTCGATTAATGCGCTTGGCCTCTGGGCTGTTACCAGTGAAGTGGTCCTCCTGGTGCCTGTTCATGTACGGCTCATTGGAAATCATTTGATCTAACCCTCAAGAATTTTATTGTTTTGAACTACAGGATTATTTCGCAGGCGTGGCTTTATGTTGACAATATTGCCGTTGCTGGTTCGCTTCTGGTAAAGCGCCGTCAGGTAGTAGAGCAGGACGACAAGCCCAAATGACAGGACGGCCATGTTTATCTTTACAAATAGCGACGCGCCCGAAAAATTAATGGCAAGCGCCATGACCAGCATACTGAATCCAATCGCATTCCTCCACTGTAGAAAGTATGACTTCGTCATTTGCCAGATGGCATAGGAGACGGTTTGCTTTCGCTTAATTGGTACTCCGAACGCGTTGCCACTATTGACAATCGTGTCATAGAATTGTCCAAAAACTGAATAGGAATGGTTGACCAACCTGAACATGGTAGTCAGCAAAAAAGTGAGGTTGACCAACAACACATACTGCGTATAGCGAAACACCGTAATCCCATTGATGTTGCCGTACAGATTCGTAATGTCCATCATCGTGATGATGAAGAAGCAAACCATTAGCGTGCTGATGTGCTCTCCGAGTGACCAATCATGACGATAGAGCAAGATGCCGTACAGGATGAGAAAACACAGCGGCAGGAGGTCAAAGAGCATCACGCTTTCGTACAAAACAGCATCCTCAACATCCAGAATCAACTCTTTGTCCAGTAGAAATGGGTGGTAGTTCCATAGAAAAACTGGTAGGATGATAAGTAACGACAGCGCGTAGAGTTTGTAGCTTTGCATGCCTTTGAACAGGTACTTGAGAGCAACATGGATGATGCAAAGTGCAGGCAAGAAACTCAGAATAATATGCTTGTATTCGAAGAAGAAATAGCGCAAATAGTTGTCCTCGATGAGAAAACTCTCTCCAATGAAGATGTTGGTGAAACTCAAGCTGTGGAACAAGGAAAACAGACCAATATTGAGAAATACAAATCTATTGTGCTTGTCCTGCCTGAACAAACAGATGCTTTGCAGAAAGATCAGAAAGTAGATTGAGCAGTTGAACCAGGAAAAGAACGGAACGTCCTGGTGCGGCAAGTTCGAGATGATCGTCAAAAACAGAACGAACGTTAGCCAGTAGTTGATGATTTTGAAATGAATGTTGTGGTTTTTGGTAAACATAACGACTCGAACAGAAAGTTGCTAATTTTTTTAAGTATAATAAATTGGCACAACTTCCTACCGTCTTTTGCGCTTCTTCCGTCGCGGTTTCGGTTTTTTCAACGGTGGTGGCATAGGGTCGCGAAAAGCTGCTTTTATTTCCATATCAGGTGAGGACCCGGTTTGATTCAATGCAGTTGAGGCAATGGCTGCTCCGCTACTCAAATCGAAATCTGACAACATTTGAGTAGCTGTCCCGTGATTATCAATGCCGGTGTAGGCTAAAACGAAAAGAACATAAAAGGAAACAACGACTGCGACAGCGAACAGCTTTTTCTTCATCTCATCCCTCCTAACGTATGAAGAACTCTCTGTTCGAGTCGCTCGAATATATACGAAATGTATTAAATAATCAAGCGAAAACGCACAATGTTACGAATTTCAACAAAACTGTTCGGCCCAGCGCGTTGAAGTAGGAGGGGGCAGACCATTACTTTACGCTCAAAGCGCATACAAACATAGCAAAGATCTGCTGAATAGTCAATAAATTTTTTTGATAAATTCGCTATTTTTTCCGCTAGTTCACGAAATGTGCCATGGAGAGCAAGTCGTGGGCCTTGGGAAAGTAGCTAAGAGCCTCATTCAGTTGGTGGTCTCTTGCGAGATTGATGCGAAACCTTGCTTCAGTTCCCCAAATCATGTAACCGATCTCACGTTTGAGCAGAAATCTGATATCCTTCTTATTTCGTGAAGAGGCCAATTCGTGTGAGAGCAGGCTGGGTTCGTAGTACTTAGCGAATTGAAGAAAGTCATTCGCCATTTTATCACTTACAGTGAAATTGTTGACAAACGTTTCCTGGTTCGATTTCAGATGTGGTGATTTCTTGATAATCTCTTCCCCGAAAAGATAGAAGTAACGGGCCTCGGAAAAATACAGTTCGCGCAAAGGCTCGGAGAGTTCGTTTTCGCGATTTTCGATCCAATAGTCCGGGCGAATTCCGCCTTCAGCATGGACCTTTCTTCCCAATCGGGTCTTGTAGGGCTGCTTCGCGTTTGCCGCCTTTATGTTTTTCATCAAAGAATCGTTGTAGGCCTCGCGATAGTACTCATCTTTTGACTTGTCGAAAAACTTACGTTGAATGGGGCGGCCGCTCGGTGTGTAGTAGCGTGCAGTCGTAATCAGCAGGGCTGAGCCATCGTGAAATCGGTACTGGCTCTGAACAAGTCCCTTGCCGAAACTGGTCTTGCCTAAAATCAGACCTCGGTCCAGGTCCTGGATAGCGCCGGCCACGATTTCTGAGGCGCTGGCTGAGCCATGGTCAATCAGAACGATGATGGGATTGAGATCATGGGTTTTTTCTGACGTCGAGTAGAACTGCTGGAATGAACTGGACAGCCGACCCTTGGTGCTGACGATGATGTTGCCTCCAGGGATGAACTTGTCGGCGACTTCAACAGCAGCATTTAAATATCCGCCGCTGTTGCCGCGTAAGTCAAGAACCAGCCGTTTCATTCCTTTGCGTTTGAGCCTGCGTAGCGCCTCATCAAGCTCACGGGAAGTTGTGGAAGTGAACCGGTCAAGCTTAACGTAACCAATGCCTTTTTTTACGATTGTCGCAAAGGGTACGCTTTTAAGCACGATGCGCTCGCGGACCAACTGCAGTTCTCTTGGACTGGTCCATTTTTCGCTCGCCACCAATAGATTGACAGGAACACCTGTTGGTCCAGTTAACTTGTTCAGCACACCCTCCCGGGTCGCTCCTCTAACCGGTTCGCCGTTAACTTTGACGATCTCATCTCCCGGACTCAGACCGGCCTCGGCCGCAGGGCTTGCTGGCAGCGTTGACATGATCACCACCTGGTCACGAAGCATTTCAATACTGATGCCAATGCCGGTGTAACCCTCGAAACTTGAGCTCCAGTTTTTGAAATCGTCTACGGGTAAGTACACCGTGTGCGGGTCGAGGTTGGAAAGAACGCCGTGGATGGCGTTCTCCAGCAGCTCATCTGGGTCCTGCTTCTCTACGTAGGACCGTTGAATGGTTTCCAGAATCGATGTGAAGATTTTGATCTTGGCGTAGAATTGCTCGGACTTGGCGAGTAGTCTGGGCACTCTGGATGTATCCACAAGAAGAGAAGCCAGGAGTACTGCGGTCATCGTGACCATGACAGTTTTGCGTGTTTTCATTTACAATCGTCCTGATTGATTGATGGTGACCATGGATGTTTGCGTGTTCGCTCGTTCAGGATGTACAATAGGCAGCGACGCCGTTGCCGCCGTTGCGTTTTGCTTCGTACATGGCTAGATCCGCTTTCTCGAGCAGTTCGTGAGTCATTTGCGCGTCTGTTGGAAACGTCGCCGTACCGAGGCTGACGGAAATACGGCCGCTTGGCTGGATTTCCCGTTTCTTGAAGGGATGGTCGTAGATGGTGTGCCGTAACCGCTCCGAGAAGTGTTGTGCTCCTTCACGTTCTATTTCAGGGAGAATTATGCAGAATTCTTCACCACCATATCTCGCCACAACGTCCGAGCAGCGGATGGTTCCCTCCAGTATGGATGCCAGGTTCTTGAGCAATTGATCGCCGTTCAAATGCCCTAACTTGTCATTGTAGTTCTTGAAGCTATCTACGTCCATCATAACAAGCGATAGCGGATGGTTGAATCTGCGTGCCCGGGATACCTCTGTTTTCAAGTAGTTGTCAAAATAGCGGCGGTTGAAAAGTCCGGTCAGAGGGTCCGTCAGGGAGATGCGCTCCATCTCTTTGTACATCCGGGCATTGCTGAGTGCCACAGCAAGAAAATTTGTCAGTAGCGTGAAGATTTCAGTCTCCGAGTTTGAATACTCTTGCTCGTTGTGCTTCTTTCCAATAATGACCAGCCCGAATTTGTGATTCCTGTGAATGAGCGGAGTCAGCAGGTGGCCACCATTTTGGGCCACAAGCTGCAGATACTGCGAGTTCGTGGTCAGGTGGTGATGTTTCGGAATGTTGATGCAATTTTGATGCCTCTGCATCAATGTGAAAATGGGGTCTGCCTTGCGAATAGAGAGTTGCTCGGCCCTGGATTTCGCCAAGCCCTGGTAGTAGACGGGTTTGAACGACCGTGAGTAGGGGGTCTTGGCGGTGAGAATAACGATACTTCTCGTGCTGATTAACCCGAACAAGTTAAGAAGGAAAGACCGCACAATCTGCTCTTCTTCCAATACAGAATTGAGTTGAAGCGCGGCATCGACCACATTGTGCAGTCTGTAGACTTTCTTCTTCAGGCCCCGTAAATCATCCATATGTACGGTATCCAACCAACGACCTCCTGTCGATGTTCAATGATTAATGGATACTTCCTGACCTTTACCAGCGTAAATTCACCGGGGAATTTTGTAGCGACAAAATGGTTTTTAATAGTATGGCGCTACGGTTAGAGCCGCCTGTTAAGGCAAGATATTTGCTGACGATTCTTCTAAGTGTATCGGGAAGCGCCTCCGAAAATTAACTTGCTTGCAGAGCATTTTATATTAAATTTGGGTAAAGACCGCAATAAATGCGGGTTAGTTTTTGTAAGTTACCCATCGACCCTTTGAGTACCCTTCCGCTGACCGCTGATTTGTTGGAACAATATGAACTGATAGTGTGAGTAGAACATGAAGGCAAAACACAGATTTTTTTCGTTGGCCGGGTTTTTTTTGTTTGTGATATTAACCAGTAGCGTGAATGCCCAGTATTATTTCGGCCGCAATAAAATCCAATATGACAAATTTGAGTGGAAAATTCTGAAGACCGAGCACTTCGACGTCTACTTCTACCCTCAAATGAGCGAGTTGGCAGAGATCGGCGCTTCGTTTGCCGAAGATGCCTACAGCAGACTCGAGGGCGTCACCAATCACAACATCACGCGACGTATTCCCCTGATTTTCTACTCGAATCATTCGCATTTCCAGCAGACCAACACCATCTCCAGTTTCATTTCTGAAGGCATTGGTGGTTTCTTTGAGTTCATCAAGGGACGCGTTGTGATTCCTTCGACCGGCTCGATTCATGATTTCAAGCACGTGATCAATCACGAGTTGGTTCATGTTTTTACCCGCAGCAAGATGGGCCGCGTTTACAAGGACCACCGCCGCAGCATGTTTGTCGGCCTGCCGCTTTGGTTTACGGAAGGCATCGCGGAATACTGGTCATCCGGCTGGGATTCGCAAGCTGAGATGTTCATCCGCGACGCCGTGCTCAGTGGTTATCTCGTCCCGCTCAGCCAGATGGACCGCATCTACGGTTCCTTTCTGATGTACAAAGAAGGCCAGGCCATTTGCAAGTTTATTGCCGAGAATTTCGGCGAGGAAAAGCTTTTGCAACTCTACGAAAATGCCTGGAAAGAGAACTCGTTTTCGGACGTGATGAAGTTGACCATTGGCCTGGACTATAAGGAGTTCGACAAGAAATGGATTTACCATCTGAAAAAGAACAAGTACCCGCTTCTTGAGGGCAACGATGCCCCCTATATGGTTACACGGCAAATCACCGATCGTGGCATCAATACCAAACCCGCCTATTTTCGTCGTGGAGATGACGAATGGGTCGCGTTTGTCTCCAACCGCATAGGCTATTCAAATGTGTACACCAAACCCATCAGTGATGCGAAGCAAAAACCTGATGTGCTCGTCAAAGGTGAACGCACTTCAGATTTTGAAGCGTTTTACCTGCTCAAGAGCAAAATTGATGTCAACGATTCTGGTCTGCTGACCTTTGTTTCGAAGAGTGGCCCTCGCGATGCGCTCTACATCTTTGACGTGGACGAGCGAAAAGTGGTAAAGAAGTTCGATTTCAAAGATCTGGTCTCCTTGGCCTCGCCAAACTGGTCGCCGAATAGCGAGCGCATTGTTTTCTCCGGAGGTAGTTTCGGCGGACGTACAGACATCTATATCGTCGATGTGAAGTCCGGGGAACTGCGCCGGCTAACCAACGAATTCTACGATGACCGGGATCCGTCCTGGTCTCCGGATGGTAACGCCATCGCCTTTAGCTCTGATCGGTCTTACAGCGGAGAGCAGGGGTTTAAGAACCTATTTCTCTACAAGGTTGCGGACGGTCAGATTCAACAGCTCACTGAAGGTAGACACAATGACTTTTCCCCTGCGTGGTCGCCAGATGGCTCTGCCCTCGCCTTCACCTCCGACCGCGACGGCGCATTCAACATTTGGATGATAAAGAACCGGGCGGCCGCTTCGGAACAGACCTCGGAACCGGGTGTGTTTGTCGCCTCACTTTCCAGCGAGAGTGTAAAAGAGGGATTGACTGCCAAGAGCCTGCCAGACGAATTGGCTGGCAATCCCTACCCATCCGCGCTCGACAACACCGACCAGTTGAAGAAAGTCACCAGTTTCACCACCGGTGCTCAGGACCCGGAGTGGATCGACGGCAACCGGCTTTTGTTTACGGCTTTTCAGGACTTCTCCTTTCAGATTCGTGAGCTTGACGACGTGAAGCAGCAGTTCGAGCAGGCCGATCTCGTCGCCAACGACACGCTGATGGCCTCTGGCGAGCGCTGGACGGCGCACAAGTTGGTCGGGGAGGTCGCCTCCACGACAATTGGCTACAAAAAGAAGTTCAATCTGGACATTGCGCAGAGCGCCATCTCTCACGATCCGATTTTTGGAGCAACGGGTGGTGCGCAACTTGCCATGAGCGATATGCTTGGCAATCAGCAATATTATCTGCTTGTTTACAATAACGCCCAGCGCAACGGCGACCTTCTCAGGAGTTGGAATTTCGCGCTCACCCGCGTCGATCTTGCCGGCAGGGTCAACTACGCGGTCGGTGCATATCGCATTTCAGGCCGTTTCTATGACCGCGTCGATAGTTTTTTTGAGCAGGACCGCGTAGGCGGATTCGTATCCGCAAGCTATCCGTTGTCGGTTTTTAATCGTATCGAAGGCAGCGTGAATTTTCGAAAGGAGCGGCGCGAATACGATTTCAGAGGCGAGGCCGTCAATGGCTATGTTGTGTCGAATTCTCTTTCTTATGTTAAGGACAATTCGCTTTGGGGCATAACGGGCCCAATCGATGGCGAACGTTTCAATTTGACGCTGGGCCATACGGTTGATGTTCAAAACAACGATGTCAGCTTCTTCACTTTTATCACGGACTACCGGCGCTATCATCGTCTCGGCCGGCGGTCGGCTTATGCCATGCGCCTGATGGGCCGGTTCAACGTCGGCAAGGAGGCATTCCGCTACTTCATGGGCGGCAGTTGGGACCTCAGACTCTACCCGCGCTGGCGCATCTGGGGGCGAAAACTGGCGCTTATGAATCACGAACTCCGGTTTCCGTTTCTAGACCGCCTGATTCTTGGATTCCCGTTTGGCGGAATGGGATTTAGCGGTTTTCAAGGCGCGGCCTTTGTCGATCTGGGTCAGGCCTGGGACCGCGATTATGAGTTTGACGAAGTTCTGGGTAGCGTCGGGTTCGGTCTCAGGCTTCGCTTCGGTGGCATTCTCGTTTTACGCTATGAAATGGGGCGCCGATTCCAGGTTCGGGATTTCAGTAGCCCGAGTTTGCACTGGGACAAAGGCCTCAAAAAGGCGTTCTGGTTCGGAGTTGACTTCTAACCTGGATCATTCGTAAGATTTATTGGATCAGCATTAAGCTGTTAATATATATATAATTTTAGACAGTTATTTAGATAATAAGGACTTTCTAAGCGCAGAGTCCGCGATGGACTCAGAGAAAGGCGGTTTACGATTTCCAGATCAGAACCGAACTCTCATAGGTTAGTTTTTCTCTGCGTAGCTTAGCGTTCTTGGCGCACTCTGCGTTAGATTCCTTTGCGAATAATTCAAGCTAACAGGATATTCTCTCTCAATGAATAGAATGGCGATCTCAAGAATTGTAACCGCGCTGCTACTCGTGGGCGTGGCATGCCCGATGACGTGGCTGGGTTGCCGCAGGTCTTTCGTAGTCAAGGATAAACACTTGACCCACGCGGATGGCCCTAACTGGCCTGAGTTCGGAGGCAGCGCCGCACGTTTGAACCACCGTGAGCAGACACTCCCGCCGCCACTTGCATTGAAGTGGACCTACAAAGCAACTTCTGCTATCGGACCAAGCCTCGTCACCGTCGATGGCCTGGCCTACGTGGTCACACTGGACGGTCGTCTGGATATCGTTGCTGTGGCCACGGGCGAGCGCATTGGCAGGATCAAACTCAAAGACGGCTTTGAGGCGACTTGCACCTATTCTGATGGCGCGCTCTACGTCGCTTACCGCTACGGCGAAGATACCCTCTTCAAGTATGACCTGGCCACCGGCAAAACCGCCTGGGAAATCAATGCCGGAGATATCGCGAGCGAACCGCTTGTCGCGGAGGGCGGACTCTACGTTTCAGCTCTTTACAGGCACATCGACAAATACGATCCGGCCAGCGGTGATCGCATTTGGACTTACAAAACCAAGGGACAGCACCGGTCGTCTCCGAGCTTTGCCGACAACACAATCGTTGTCGGCAGCGATAACGGAGTGGTCTACGCTCTGGATGCAGCCGACGGTTCTCTGAAGTGGCAGACGCAGGTCGGCGCCAGCGTGCAAGCGTCCCCGGTGATTGACGACGGCAAGGTTTATATCGGCTCTGTCGATAGCGTGTTTTATGCCTTCAGCCTTGAGCGCGGCACTGAGTTGTGGTCGTTCCACGCCAACTCGCCCCTCTTCCAGGCGGCTGCAACGGATGGCAAGATGGTGTGTTTTGGGGGTACCGACGGCCAGTTCTACGCGCTGGACGCAGGTTCCGGTCGGCTGCTCTGGCAGTTCTCCGCGACCAGCGTTATCAGTACGTCTCCGGCCATTTCCGGCAAAGTCATCTACTTCGGTTCTTTGGACAAGAAGTACTACTGTTTGAACCTTGCCGACGGCGGTGAACTCTGGAATTTCACCACCCGGGGCAGAATTCGGACTTCACCGGTCGTCTGGGGAAATACCCTTCTCGGTGCTTCGGACGACAAGTACGTATACGCTTTCTCAAACAGTCCTGGCCATCTAGAGAGCCAGGCGACATCTCAGAGTAACTAGCCCCGCCAAATGCAAAATACTGCTTTCTCCAAACGGTTTTCGTTTGTCGTTCGCGCACTTGTGCCAGTCCTTGTTGTCACCACCTTTGGTCAGCTTATGGCATACGCGGCCGAGGGCCGCTCTGTCGTCAGACCAGAGGGATTTGAGCAGCATGGTTTTCTGAGCCTGAAGACCGCGCACATCGGTCTCGAAGTCAAAGTCGATGACAAGCTGGCCGGCCACACGCCGCTGAATTTGTTGCGTTTGCCTGCCGGCAGCCACAGGTTGCAGGTCAGCCATCCAGATCGCACCAGTTGGTTGGAAAATGACTGGCTCTCCGAGTTTGAAATTGCTGGAGGTGACACTCTAGAAGTCGATGTCCGTTTCGAGAGAAGCTTCTCAATCAACTCCATGCCCTACGGCGCCGGAGTTCTGCTTGACGGCGAACCGGCTGGCGAGACCCCACTATTTTTTAAGCTGCCTGAAAGAGAGACAAGGCAGGTGACATTGAGAATCGCGGGATACCGTGATTCGTCGTTTGTGGTTGGCGACGATGCCACCCGGTTTTTCAATATCGACCTGCTCCGCTCTGCCGACCAGGATCTCGCTCGAAAGATGGATACATTTCGCGTTGAACGCAAGTCGAAAAATAACAAACGCTTCCTTGCAGTCCTCGGCCTCACCGCTGCCGCCGGCTCGCTCGCACTCCTTTTCAGAAACAAGGCGGACAACAGCTACGACCGCTACTTGAACACGGGCGAGCCAGCGCGTTTCAGCAAAGAATATGATGATGCCAAGAAATTCGACAAGCTGGCGGCCGCTTCTTTTGCGACTTTTCAAGTGAGTTTTGTGGTTTCTTTCTATTTCTTTCTGAGACGGGCCGACCAATAAACCCCTTCCAACTCAGCACCGCTGCTCCTCCTGTAGCTGCGGGAATTTTTCACCAGGCCGCTTTGTACTTAGTCCGTTCGCGGTGTGATGACCGACATGTTCTTTTCATTACATCAGCGCTCTGTTGGACGAAACGTTGGTTCGTCAACCTCTACCTTAACCTTCAACGCGTGCGAGTTCCTATGTCAAAGAGATTTTCCTTCCTTGTTTTTTTCTGTGCGGCATTGCCTGTCTTTGCCGGTGAAAAGCCACCCGAATGGACCAGAGGCGCAGTCTGGTATCAAATCCTGCCAGAGAGATTTCGAAATATCAATCCCTACAACGATCCTGTCAAAGAGAATGTCGCAGCCGGCAAAGACCGGGACTGGCAGGCTCACCCCTGGGCGTCAGACTGGTACAAGATGCAGGTTTGGGAGCAAGATAGCGATGTGCCGGTTACGGAGCTTCTTCAGGAGCGCAGATTTGGCGGAGACCTCATTGGCGTAGTTGAAAAGCTGCCTTACCTGAAGGCGCTGGGCGTCGATGCCATCTATCTTACGCCCGTTTTTGAGTCACCATCGGTGGAAAAGTACGATGCCGAAACCTGGCATCACATCGACAATAATTTCGGCCTCGAACCGAAAGAAGACCTCAAAATCATCAGAAAGGAAACCGAGGATCGCGAGTCCTGGACGTTGACGAAAGCAGATGAAGCCTTTGTCGAGCTTATTGCCCAGGCTCATGAACTGGGGATGAAGGTGGTTATCGAAGGGGTGTTTAGCTACAGCAGCAACCAGTTTTGGGCGTTTCGGGATCTTGCCGAGAATCAGCAGGACTCGAAGTACAAGGCGTGGTACGAGGTCGTGACCTGGGACGATCCCGTGACTCCTGACACGGTCGAGTTTGATTACAAATGCTGGCAAGGAGATAAGAGCCGTCCGCTTTTCAAGACAGATGAAAAGGGCTTTCTGAGCGAGCCGGTGCAAAAATACCTTTTCGATGCAACAGCCAGATGGCTCGACCCGAATGGCGATGGCGACCCGCTGGACGGCGTCGATGGCTGGTCGGTCACTCAAGTGGGAGGTCTGCACTCCGGCTTCTGGAAGATGTGGACGAAACACGTCAAGAGCTTGAACCCGGACGCTGTGACGATTTCGGATGAGCCCTACCTCAAGTCTGAGTTCGACTTGTGGCTTAGTCATGAGCAAAAGAACTTGATGCTGGAGTTCTTCGTTAACAATCACCACGGTTTGTCCGCCACGGACTTTAGCAACAAATTGAGCGAATTGAGGTCGCGGCAAGGCGAGGACGAGAGTCTCGGCTTGTTGACCCTGGTCAGCAGCCCGCGCGAAGACAGACTCGCCAGCGTAATTGTCAACTCGCAGCCGCCCTTGGCCGATGTGACTTCCGCAAACAACAGACATTTTGCCTATAATCCTGTTAGGCCAGACAGCACTCAGCGTAAGGTGCAGCGCCTGGTGACGCTTTTCCAGTTGACCTACCCCGGAGCCCCGATGATTTTCTACGGTGATGAAAGCGGCATGTGGGGCGGCAATTATCCGGACAACATCAAGCCGATGCTCTGGAAAGAGTTCGTTTACGAACGCGAGACCTATCGCAGCATTCGCCCGGACCTGGTGCAGGTTACTGAAAACACACTCGATCAGCGGCTTCTCGACCTCTACCGCCGGTTGAATCTGACGAGACGGAAAAATCTGGCGTTGCGAATTGGCAGCTATGATGAAATCATCGTTGACGACGCGAACAAAGTATTTGCTTTTGCGCGCAAATATTACCAGAATGAAGTGCTGGTTTTCATGAATCTGAGCAATCAAAAGCAGAGCATTGAATATAATCCTGGGTGGAAGAAGAATCTGAAGGTCAGAGATCCGTTCAGCCTGAAGAAGTTCCGACTGGACAAATTCGAGATCAAGCTTGAGCTTGAACCGGTGTCCGGGCGTGTACTCGTTAAGGAGAAATGATAGAGCTCTCTCAGCTGTGCAAGCACTTTGGGGATGTGGAGGCAGTAAAGGGTATTACTTTTGAAGTCAAAGCCGGAGAGATACTGGGATTTCTGGGGCCGAATGGCGCTGGCAAGTCCACGACGGTCAAAATGCTCACCGGCATGCTCACTCCAACCTCCGGCCGCGCTTCGGTTGTCGGATTTGACATCCGGCAACATCCGACTGAGGTTAAGAAGCGGATCGGCTATGTTCCCGAATCGGGCGCCCTGTTCGACTCTCTGACGGCCTATGAGTATCTGGAACTGGTGTCTGAATTACATCACGTTGAGCCCAGCCTCTCGGGGAAACGCATTGAGGAATTCCTGGCCCTGTTTGGGTTGACGCAGGAAATGAATCAACCGCTGGCCCAATTCTCCAAGGGCATGCGACAGAAGGTTTTGCTCTCCGCCGCACTGATTCATAATCCCGAAGTACTCTTTCTCGATGAGCCGCTTAACGGCCTTGATGCTAACGCCGCAATGGTGATCAAGGAACTGCTCAGAAAGATGGCCGCCCAGGGTAAGACCATCATGTTTTGTTCCCATATTCTGGAAGTAGTCGAACGGATCTGCACGCGTATCGCCATCATCGACAAGGGGCAGGTTGTGGCCTGCGGCACCCCTGACGAAATCATGCAGAGCACGGGGCAACAAACTCTGGAACTTGCCTTTGGCAAACTTACCGGCTCTCTGGACGCCGAGGTCTTATCCCAGGAATTCCTGCAGGCATTGGAGATGATTTAATGCTAGCCTCCAGGCTGCGCAGCGCCGGCATTGATACCCGGCAGTGGCTCGCACTCACCCGAGTGATGTTGAAGAAGGATTTTCGTGAATCATCTGCCAGTACGGTCTTGCGTCATGGCAAAACCGGCAGGCGGTCTTTTTACGCCCTCACTTTGTTTTACTTCCTGGTCGGCTTAATCTTTGTGCCTATCGTGCTCAGCACGAATGATGTCTTTGTCTCCGCGACTGTACTGACCACCTACACGATGTTCATGATTGGCAGCCTGATCATGGTTGAGTATCACTCCGTGGTCGTCTCACCGGACGACTATCCGGTGTTGGGCTACCAGCCACTCTCGTCACGTACATTCTTTTTGGTCAAGGCTACAAACATTCTGTTTTATGTCCTGTGTTTCACGCTGGTTTTGGCCCTGCCTGCCATTGTTGCGTTTAATTTTGTTCAACATGGTGGTTGGCTGATTTGCCTGTCAGCTTTTTTCAGCACCTTTTTGGCAAACGTTGCAACCGCGCTCGCGATTATTTTGCTTTATACTTTTATCTTGAGGCAAATCAGCCTGCGAAGGCTCCAGAATCTGCTTTCCTTCTTTCAGGTCTGCCTGGCGTTCGTGGTTTACAGCGGCTTTGTCGTCCTGCCGCAATTGGTGGAGAGCGCCGCTTTCAACAGTATCAACCTGTCGAATTCACCCTGGCTGGTTCTACTGCCTTCGGCGTGGTTTAGCAGCTATCTAACTCTGGCGGCAGGTGGCTTTTCCGGCATTCATGTTTTGTTGGCAATCATGTCCCTTTGCGTGACCCTGATTCTGGCAATGTTCGCGTTGGGAAAATTATCCATGTCCTATTCGTCCAGCCTCGCTACGCTGGCCGGACAGGCTGTCGGCACGACAAAGCGCCCCCGTCGGCTCCCCAGCCTGATCTCCTTTTTTGCTCGCGCCCACGAAGAGCGGGTCGTCGCAAAACTCATCAAGAACCAATTTCTGCATGACAACAAATTCAAAATGGCGGTCCTCGGTATTTTGCCTTTGACCATTTTCTATCTGTTTCTGGGCACGCAAAACGGGCCTCTGCCCAATCCGTTTGTTACTCCGGAGATGGACATGGGCAGTACCGGACTGCTTTACCTGCTGGTCTTTCTCTTTCCCATGATGCTCAGAACCTATGTGACGCAAAGTGATGCGTTTCAAGCTTCCTGGATATTCTACACAACGCCGGCCGATATCCGGCGAATTGTGCTCGCGGAAAAGAATTTTCTGATGGTATTTTTTGTGCTGCCTTTTCTGACTCTGTTGGGCCTGATTTTCTTTCACTACTTCCAAGAACCGCTACACGTCTTGATGCACATTTTGATGCTGGGTTTGCTGTCTCATCTTTTTTTGCAGTTCGCTTTTCTGTACTCGCCTGACTTGCCGTTCTCGCGACCGAATGTCAAAGGACAGCGGTCTCGCAATCTCGCAATGCTGTTGATTCTTGTGCCGTTTGTCATCTATCTTGGCCTGCCACTGATTTTTGAATACATCTACACCGACGCCCGCAGTTACGTTGTGTTTGTCGCCACCATTTTGGCTGTGTCAGTGATTCTGGAGAAACTGATCCAGGTTCGGGTCGGGGTCCACAATCGGAAATTGGAGTTCGACGGTTAGCCCTGGCCGATTCTGATTCTTTCCGCTACAATATCGCCCCCCTTTCAAGGCCGCCCGCAGCTCTACTCTGTTTGACTTCTTGCTTATTGAATTGACATTCCGCTCGAGCTTTTTTATTTTACCCGAATGCAGAACGATGGTGCGTTTAACACGATTGCGGGCGAGATCACCGACGAGATCGTCGTAAAAGGGTCGCGCTTCATTGCGCACGCTCAGCCAGCCAACGACCGCGTTGCGGCGGAAAGTTACATCGAGGTCATTTCTGGACGGTATCAGGATGCCACTCACAACTGTTTCGCCTATCGGATTGGCCTCGGAGACCGCGCCATCTTTCGTTTTGAAGATGCCGGAGAGCCATCCGGTACTGCTGGCCGCCCGATTCTGCAGGCTTGCGAGACCAAAGAGGTCACCAACCTTGCGGTGGTTGTGACCCGATATTTTGGCGGCACCAAGTTGGGCACGGGAGGGCTGATCCGCGCCTACAGTGGCGCAGCGCTGGCGGCTCTCAACAAAGCTCGAATTGTAATCCATCACCGGCTGGCGGTGGTAACTCTGCAAGCCGGCTTCGCATTCACAAATGCCGTTCATCAGATGGTCGAACGGTACAACGCCAAAATCCTGGATACGCAGTTCGATGAAGCCCCCATCTACCGTGTCCAGCTCAAGGCGGCCGATAAACCGAGTTTTACTACGGAATTGAAGGATCTTGCCTCAGGCCAAGTCGTTTTTTTCGATCGCTGACCTCAGCAACTTCCGACTTCATGCCAACCGATTACAGAGATCTATGCGAATCACCGAAATTTACCATTCTATTCAAGGCGAAGGGAGTTACGCCGGCTTGCCTTGTGTTTTTGTGCGCACAACTGGCTGCAATCTGCGCTGCACCTGGTGTGATACTGAGTATGCGTTTCACGACGGACAAGAATTTTCCCTTGAGACGATCATTGAACGCGTCGAGTCTTACAACTGCGATCTGGTTGAAATCACCGGCGGCGAGCCCCTGCTGCAAAAGCAGGTTCCCGAACTTGCGGAGCGGTTGCTGACAGGGCACACCGTGCTGGTCGAAACCTCCGGGGAACGCGACATCTCCGTACTCGATCCTCGTGTCATCCGCATCATGGATTTGAAATGCCCCGGCAGCGGTGAGTCTGAACGCAACCGCTGGCAGAATATCCCACATCTGACTCAGCGGGATGAGGTGAAATTCGTTATCAAAGACCGCTCGGATTACATCTGGGCGCGCGAGGCTATTCAAAAGCACCGCTTGCAGGAGCGCGTGCAGTTACTTTTTTCTCCTGTGTTTGATGAAGTTGAGCCCCGGGCGCTCGTGGACTGGATCCTGGAAGACGGCTTGAAAGCGCGCTTCCAATTGCAACTGCACAAGCTGGTTTGGCCACCAGAGACCAAGGGAGTTTAGCCAACTAGCGCTGACCCTGGTTCGGAGAGCATGAAACACTTTATTTATTCCGAAGCGTACTACGCGGATATCGGTGACCACGTTTTCCCGATCATCAAGTACCGTGCAATTTACGATGTCTTGACGCGACCCCAAGATGGGATCGCAGCCGTGCCTGCCTCCAGGTTTGTCTCGCCGGAAGCGGCCAGCGACGCTCAGTTGAGCCTGGTTCACACGCGGGAATACCTCGACGATCTCGACCAATGCCGACGGACTGAACGCACGGCATACTCTGAACTTCCGATTACCTCTGAAATCATCCGCATGTCGAAACTGGTTTGCGGCGGAACTCTTCTGGCCGCTCGACTGGCCAGCGAATCCGGCTGGGCAGTTCATCTTAGCGGCGGTTTCCATCATGCGTTCGCGGACAAGGCTGAGGGGTTTTGCTATCTGAATGATCTCGCGGTTGCAGCCAAAGCAGTACAGCAGGAGAAACTAGCGGAACGCGTCGCCATCCTCGACTGCGACCTGCACCAGGGCAATGGCACTGCCCACATTTTCCGTGACGACCCGACGGTTTTTACATTTTCGATTCATCAGCGCGACCTCTATCCCGTTAAACAGGAGAGTGATCAGGACATTCATCTGCCTGTGCGCGTGACCGACGAGATTTATCTTGACCATCTGCGCACGGCCATCCCAGCAATTCTCGATGCTTTCCGGCCTGAGCTGGTTTTGTATCAGGCCGGCGCCGACCCATACGAAAATGACCAACTCGGCAGCCTGTCGTTGTCAATTGCAGGATTGCAGGCGCGGGATTTTTTCATATATGAGGCCTGTCAGCAGCGCGGGATTCCAGTGGCGACCACGCTTGGTGGCGGCTACGCCTACAACACGGATGACACGGTTCAGATTCATGTCAATACCTGCCGCGCCGCCATGAAAACATTTGATGAAGCAGCAAAGTGAGCGTTGCTGCAAACGATCTGACTGCGAACCGAACTGAGGAAGCATGCAAAACATAGAAATCAAGGCCGAATTTCCCGACCTGCAACTCGCAAAGAGCCGCGCCGAATCTGCCGGCAGTGTGACGCACGGGACTTTGCATCAAATCGATACCTATTTCAACGTCGCCAGCGGACGCCTGAAGCTCAGGGAAATCAACGGCAACGAATGCCAGCTTATCTTCTACCAGCGTCCAGACGCCGCCGGCCCGAAAACCAGTGCCTACCAGATTTCACCGGTGCCGAACCCATCCACCATGAAAGCAGTGTTGACGCCCGCGCTCGGCGTCTGGAAAGTCGTGGAGAAAAAGCGCGAACTATACCTTCATGACGAAGTCCGCATCCACCTCGACCGTGTGACCGGTTTGGGTGATTTTATTGAGCTTGAGGGCGTAGTCACTCAGCCCGAACTTTTCGACGCCATTCAACGCAAGGTCGAAGACTTGATGGACCATTTTGGCTTGTCCGCCGAGAATCTGGTTGCCGGTTCGTATTCGGATTTGCTGCCATAAGAGTCGTATCAGGCTGCGCAACGGCGCCAAGCTGATCGCCTCATCTGTTTGCTCCTCGTGCAAAACCACTTCAATATTGCATGCAAGCGCTTGCATACCATGAGACATTATTGTCGCATCTAAAGTAATGCAACTGTTTGTTAATTCTTGGGATAAAGTTCAGAGTCCTTGCTGTGGCACAGATGTTGCAATTCTGTTTCGTCGTAAAGCTTTATCATTTCTAGTACTTATATCAACTCCGCACACTTCTCAAGCACCACTCACAAATCTCGCCGAGAGGAGGGAGCCAATGAAGCTTCTGTAGCATCGCTGTATTTGTTTTTCATTCACTAACAAAGAGAGGATGGCGTAATGAGAAAGTCATTGATATTTGGACTGACGCTGCTGGTTAGCGTTCTCGGATTCTCAATTCTTTTTGGGCAAAGCCTTGAGATTTCGGGTAAAATTACAGACGACGTGACCGGAGATGCGCTCCCTGGAGCGAACATCTCCATCAAGGGCACCAATCTGGGAACAGCCAGTGATGGCAACGGAGAATTCAAGATTACCCTGCCCAATAACAATCAAGCGACTCTTGTGGTTAGCTTCATCGGCTTCATCACTGAAGAGTTGCAAGTCAGCAGCAGCACCAGTGATCTGGAGATTCGGCTCGAAGAGGATGTCCTTAAGGTTTCTGAGATTGTTGTGACCGGTTTGGCAACGTCTGTTAAGAAGCGCAATTTGGCTAACTCAGTCGGTACGGTTTCCGCCAAGGAACTTATTCCGGCTCCGGCGCAAACGCTTGAGCGCGCACTCAACGGCAAAATGGCAGGAATCACAATCGCACAAAACACCGGCGCCCCAGGCGGTGGGCTCAATGTGAACCTGCGTGGCCTTTCGACTATTTTCGGCAACACACAGCCTCTGTATGTGGTCGATGGCTTGATTATGAGTAACGATGCCGTTCAGTCGGGCATTGATATTGTGACCGAAGCTACCGGCGCCGGCAGTGCAAGACCTCAAGGTCAGCCGACGAACCGGATAGCCGACATTAACCCGAATGACATTGAAAGCATTGAGGTGCTTAAGGGCGCCAGCGCCGCGGCCATTTACGGCTCGAAGGCGTCGAATGGCGTGGTCATTATTTCGACCAAAGGCGGCACACCGGGAAAGACAAAAGTCGATGTCACACAGCAGGTTGGCTTCGCCAGCATCCTCAACAAGGTCGGCACCCGCAGGTTCACCGCGGAGACTGCTGAGGCGCAATACGGCCAGCAAGGACTGGACCTGTTCAATGCCAACGGCGGCCGATTCATCGATCAGGAAGAGGTCGTCTACGGCGAGACGGGTACGTTGTCCGAAACAACAATCGGCATGCGCGGCGGCGGCGAAAGAACCCAGTTTTACGTCAGCGGTCTGATCCAGGATGAGGACGGTATTGTTAAACGCACCGGCTACCAAAAAGTCTCGGGTAGACTAAACGTTAACCACAAATTGAGCGACCGCATCAAGGTTAGCCTGTTCAGCCAGATCGTCCGTTCCGAGTCTGACCGGTCCGTCACTGGTAACGACAACACCAACACCTCGCTTGGTTTTTCGAATAGCTTTACTCCCAGCTTTCTCAACCTGGAGCCCGATGAGAACGGTGTTTATCCGGTTCACCCGTTCAACCCATCGAACCAGGTGCAAACGCGTGACTTGCTGACCAACAACGAGAAAGTCTTCAGAACAATCGCCAGCGTGCGCGCAAATTGGAATTTGCTTCGGTCGGATTCTCAATTGCTCGATTTCAACGCTGTAACTGGCGTCGATTTTTTTGAAATGAGGCATTTCATTCACGCGCCCAATGAACTGCAGTTTGCCGTGAATAGCGATCTGCCAGGCGAGTCGGTTAACGGCCAGACGGAGAGTACATTTTCCAACCTCGGCCTCAACTTGACCCACAGCTACACCACCGAAGGAAACATTGTTTTGCGGTCAACGGGTGGCGTTCAGGTTGAAAACCGGAATGTCAACAACCTGCTGACCAACTCCAACGGTCTGGTTGCTACACAGTCCAACGCCGACCAGGCGACGCAGATCGATGTGTTTCAGGACATCAGGAAAGGTCGTGAGCGTGGTTTTTATCTGCAGGAAGAAGTGGACCTGAATGAGAAGATCTATCTGACCGCAGCTCTGCGCGGGGACGCGAGCAGCTCAAACGGCGATGTAGACAAATACTATCTATTCCCGAAAGTTTCGGGCTCGGTACGCCTGTCACAGTACGGATTGTGGGGAGGGCTACAGAGTCTAATTCCGGAATTCAAATTCCGCGCCGCTTATGGTGAGACGGGGAATCTGCCGAGGCCTGGCGCCAAGTTCACAAACCTGGTTCCACAAAATATTGGTGGGGTCTCCGGTCTACGTCCCGCTGCCAGGCGTGGCGACCCGGACCTCAAGCCGGAACGCACAAAAGAATTTGAAATTGGCGCCGACGCGACCATCCTCAATGGCAAGGGCGTGTTGGAGGTATCCTACTACCGGCAGAATATCGAGGATCTGATTCTCGAAGCTGATCAGCCGCCATCAAGCGGATTCACGATTCTGGAGCTCAACGCCGGTGAGATGCGCACAAGCGGTTGGGAAGTATCCCTTGGCTTGACCCCCATCCGCAGGCGCAACTTGAACTGGACGACTCGGCTCAACTTCTTTACAACTGAGTCGGAAATCACTCAACTGAACGTGGATCCCTTTAACCTGGGTGGTTTCGCTACCTTCCTTGGCACCATGCGTATTCAGGAAGGCTTGGCTCCAACTACCATCGTTGGTTCTGAAAACTTCGATCCTGATACCGGTGCATACCTCGGGACCAGCCTGGGAGACCAGAATCCTGATTTCAGTCTTGCGTGGAATAACAACATCAAGCTCGGCAACTTTGAGCTGGGTTTCTTGTGGGACATGCAGCAGGGCAGTGAGGCCGTCAACCTTGGCAAACTGATCAATGATATCGGCGGCACCTCACCGGATTTTGACGATGAGGTCACGTTCACTTTGCCGGATGGCTCAACGGTTACCGACCAGGCGGGCGTTGCGCGCTTGACCGTACTAGGCACCATCACCTCGCCTTACATCGAAGATGCCAGCTACATCAAGCTGCGCGAGCTGAGCCTGTCCTATTCCTTCCCACGTGAGACGGTGAGCAGAATCTTCGGTGGCCAACTGTCGCATCTGCGTCTTGGCGTCGCGGGTCGCAACCTCATCATGATCACCGACTATGATGGGTATGACCCTGAAGTCAGCCAGTTTGGCAACGTTGCCATTGGGCGTAACATCGACACAAGCCCATTCCCGTCTTCGCGGCAATTCTATTTCAACGTGGCATTTGGATTCTAAAGAGGAAGGATAGAAAACATGAAGAAAACCAATAGATCTAACAACGCGGCCAGTATCTGGACCGTGTTTATCGTACTGGCGCTCATGCTGGCATTCGCTGGATGCGAGACTCTTGATTTCGCCAATCCGAATTCGCCAGAAATTTCGAGCGCGACGATGCAGACCTTGGTCACCGGCGCTGAAGGCTTCATGCGCGCCGACCTCGACGTTTATCTGCAGGTTGTCATCACCATCGGCCGCGAAGGCTATTTCTTCGAAGGCGCCGACCCCCGCTTTACCGGCGAGTTGCTCAATGGGCCAATCGATCCCGGTGGTTTCCTAACCACCCGTCCCTGGAGCGCGCGCTATCAGGTCATTTTTAATTGCAACGAACTCCTGAACAGAGCAGCGAGCATGGACGCCGCGGATGCGGCTGGCGTCGAGGCATACGCCAAGACAGTTCGAGCGTACCAACTGTTGCTCAACCTCAATTATCTTGACGACCAGGGCATCCGTTTGAATTATGACGGCGACCTGACCGTTCCGTTTGCAACCAAAGCAGAGGCCTTTGATGCAATCGAACAAGATCTGAACGAGGCCATGACCGCGCTTGGCAACGCTGGCGACGCTTTCCCGTTCGCACTGTCCAGTGGTTTTGCTGGCTTTGACACACCAGCAACCTTTGGTCGCTTCAACCGTGCGCTTGCTGCTCGTGTGGCAGTCTACCGCGGCGATTTCAGCGGCGCCTTGACTGCGCTCGGACAGTCGTTTCTGGATGCGGGCGGTGATTTGAATGCTGGTGTCCAGCATAGCTATAGCACCGCGGCCAATGACGAGTTGAACCCTGTGTTTGAAGTGCGAACCACGCCTGCTTTGAAGCTGCATGCGCACATGAGCTTTGAGGCGGATGCGGAAGCAGGTGATCTCCGCTTCGCCAACAAGACCTTCAAACGTGGTGTCGAAGATGTGCTGGATGACCTGCGCTCTGACCTCGCGATTACGACCACCAGCAGCTCGACCGACCCGTTCCCGATTATCAGGAACGAAGAGTTGATCTTGCTGCGGGCCGAAGCAAACGTTGGCCTGGGCAATTATGGCGAAGCCGAGACTGACATGAACATTGTGCGTGCGGCAGCTGGTCTCGCAGCGCTTGCAGGCACCGATGCAACTAACGGTCTCGACCGCCTGCTGCACGAAAAACGTTACTCGCTTTTCGCTGAAGGCCACCGTTGGATCGATATGCGTCGGTATGGCAAGCTCAGTGAGTTACCGATCGACCGGCCCGGCCGAGATCGTGTGATTGAGCACATGGCCATTCCGGAAACGGAGCGTAGCGAGTCAAACTAGCAATCTGCGCGAACAGCAAAATGCCCATCCAGAGTAACCGCTCTGCGATGGGCATTTTTTATTGCCGGCGGAATGCTCTGGTAGGAAAACATTCAGGGTGTCAGTCGGCAGCTTGGATTGTGTGCGGAAATTAACTTGCGTTTTGGTAGCGGCATCGTTACATCCTCAATCACGGTGGCTCCGAAATTCACAAAGCCACATGTCTGATTGCACTGAAATCGATGTGGATTCGTATGAGGTTGCAACCACACAAGCCCATCGCCTTTTGTTTCGTCTTTCTTATTCTTGCATCGTGTCGGCTCAGTGCCTATTCGGTTGAACTCGGCATTTATGAAAGAGGACAACTCGAAAGAGAAAACGGCAACTGGGAGCAGGCCCTGAATATATGGGTCACCGCCCTGGATTCCCTCCCTGAAACCACGCTGGCAGATCCAAGAATTGGCATCGCATACATTGAATTGGCCACTGCAAGACAGGCTGAACAGTTTTATGAAAAGGCCAGCGCTCTCTATGTTTGGGGTTTGTCGCGCCCGGACCTCACCCGGTTCAAGCAAGTTGTGAGCGGCGAGATGGAACGGCTGGCGCCGATTGTTGACAAGCGACAGTTCCAGGCTTGGCGCAAGCTGCTCGGGGCCGGTGATCAAAAACTCAGTAGTGAGATCAAGGCGTTTTGGGCGCAGCGGGACCCGGTTCCAACCTCTGAGGTGAATGAGCGGCTTATCGAACACTGGGAGAGAATCGCGCTTGGCCGGAAGCTGTTCGCTGAGGCCAAAAACACCGTTTACAGCACCGATGACCGTGGTCTGGTTTTTGTCAAGTATGGTTCGCCGGACGAACGCTACGCTGGCAAGTTGGGAATCGACCAGTTTGAGATGATGCGCTGGTTCGATGATTTTCTCCTGCGACAGGAAATACAGCGATTCAACCAGACGCCGGAATACGAAGTCTGGCGTTACCTGAACCTTGATGGCAGTGAAAGCAGCGTCTTCTTGTTTGGCATGAAATTCGGGATTGGCAAATATGGCCTGCGAGATGGCATTGAGCAGTTTATTCCAGACAGGGCGTTCAGGCGTAGCAGCACACACATGACGCGCGGTGTACTGCCAGGTGCGGTACTCCAACTGGTTTACTATTACGAGTTGCAGAGAGCTGACCAATTTTACTTGGAGCGGTTTCGCGAGATCGAGGCCCAGTGGGTCAGCGCCCGGGCTGCCGGGCGGCTGGCTCCTGACAAGGAATCTGTTCTGGGCGCGCTGAACCACTATCGTAGCGTGGACCGAGATCGTGCGAATTTCAAGTACCTGCCTCTTGACCGCGCCACTACCTTCGATGAACTGGATGAGCTTTATCTCAACTACAAGGCCTTTCGCTACCTGGACAAGGAAAAGCAACCTCGGCTCAATCTGGTGGTGGTTTCAGGCAACAAAACGACTGATCCAAATTTTGCCACACCATTCTTCAAACCGGCGACGAAGACAAAACTCAAGCATCGTCACGTGTTACTAAGCTACGACGACGAATGGAATCGCGGCGGGCGGGAAATTGAGTACCCGGATGTCTTGAACTACAACACCTCAGTCTTTAATTTTTCTCACAACAGCAGCGGGTCACGGTTCAGTTTGACGGCAGAGAAGGTTTTGTTGGATGTGCGAAAATCTGAATTGGAGGTGGCTGACCTGCCGGATACGGCAAAAGTGCTGGGCGTGCAATCCAGCTTCCTTACCGAAATCATGCCGCTTGCAGCAGACTCGCAGATGTTTGAAGTCAGTGATCTCATCGTCGGGCGAGGGGCCCCAGAGGAGTTGACGCACTGGCTTGCCTATCCATTTCCCGTCATCACAAGCGACCCCGTGAAGTCAGACAGTGTTCAGATTTATTTCCAGCTTTACAACATGAAGATGAAGCACGGTGGCACGGCTGCCGTCCAGATGGAATTCGAAATCAAGGCTGTCAAGCGGCGTGGCAAGATCGACAAGAAGAAAGAGAGCCTGAAGGCGATCTTCGATTTTGTATTCCACACGAGAGATGCCGAAAAGGCGATCTCGTTGGATATCTCAAAACTCAAGCCGGGCAACTACGAGCTGACGGTACAGGTTCAAGACCGGAGTTCCCGCCAGAAAAAAGCACGCAAGAACGCCTTTCGCATTGCTGGCTAACCGAATCCCTCCACCGGGAGCAGGCATGCTTGGCGCACAGCGACGAACCAGCGGCGGTTGAACCACCCGGCCTGGTTCGAAAACACCACCTGTTTAAGTTTCAGTCACACCCTCAACTCCTTCCCCTGCAGGCCGATTGCAGTTGCATCTCAACTGCAATGGAGTTCAAATGGCTCTTCTTCCCGGCCGGCCCCGCTTATCAAGACTTTTCTTCTTCGTGCTGTTTGCGAGTCTTCACGCGTTTGCGGGAGCGCAAGAGAGCATCCCGATTCTTCCGCTGAGACAGTTCGTGGAACCACCGCCGGCTGCCAGTGCCAGCAAATTGGCTGTCTCCGGGCGGATGTCGTTTCTGGCAATGGAAAAGGCGGGCGCGAAGAAAGCGCAGGGCGACCGCAGCGGCAAGCACCCCAAACCCAGCCTGTTTTACCAGGGAATGGAGCTAAATTACCTGATGCTCAACACTCTGGATCTGGTGACGACCTTTTATGGTCTTGAGCATGGCGCGCGCGAAGCCAATCCAATCGCCAGCAAGTTCATTGGAAATCGGCCGGCGACTGTTTTGGTTAAGAGCGGTTTGACCCTGGCGACGTTGTGGAGCCTTCGCCTGGTAAGAAAGGAGAATCGCAAGGCAGCCACGGTCGGGCTGGCGGTCTTGAATGTCTTTTACGGCGTTGTTGTCGCAAACAACATTCGCGTGGTCGCGGCGCTCGGCCATTGAACGTGAAGGTACCACCACGGAGTTGATTTTCACTCCTAGTCTTCCCTCTTCGCTCTACCCTCCATGCTCCACGCGAAATAGAATGTAGCCGCCGCAAATTTAGGCAATTATTTTCAGCCGGTCAGAATGACCTTGCTTTTTCACCGGGCGTTGCATATCTTTTTCAGGACTTTCACGGTGAGACAAGCCATTTCGCCAAACTCATTCAAAGAATCCTTGAATGCTCAATAGCCTCAAACGTCTGACGAAGCACTCCGCGGTCTATGGCATCGGCCACATTTTCACCCGCCTTGTCAACGTCATGTTGCTACCACTCTACACCAACCAGCTGACTGCTGACGCGTACGGCGCTTCCGGTGTTCTGTACTCATTCCTGGCGGTGATGACCATCGCCTACACCATTGGCATTGACGCTGCCTTTTTGCGCTATTTTATTCTGAGCGACGACCCCCAAAAGCGCCGACAGGTTTTCAGCACTGCATTCTGGTCGGTGGTGGTCACCTCGACCTTATTCACGATTTTGATTTTCGGCTTTTCCAATGGGATTTCGCGGCTGCTGATTTCTGAAGGCGACTATTCCCACCTGGTGCGCTTGAGCGCTCTGATCCTGATGTTCGATGCCCTGGCGTTCTTGCCGTTTCTGTTCTTGCGTGCAGAAGAAAAGTCAGTTTTCTATACCAGTCTAAAGTTCGTGAACGTTGTGATCAACGTATCTCTCAACGTCTACTTGATTGTCTACCGCGGGATGGGCGTTGAGGGCATGTTTTTGGCAAACGCGTGGGCCTCAGGCCTGACTTTTCTTTTGTTGACCGGAATCCTGGTCAAACAGATTGGGTTGCAGTTCAGTGGCGTCGATCTAAAAGCGCTTCTAAAATTCGGTCTGCCCTTCCTGCCTTCGGCTTTGTCTGTTGTTCTGCTCGATTTGATGGACCGGCCGATCATGGAAAAACTTGCGGGCCTGGAAGCCACTGGAATCTACAATGCCGGCGCCAAGCTGGGCATGTTCATGGCCTTGGTGGTCACGGCCTTCAGATTTGCCTGGCATCCTTTCTTTCTCTCCACCTCGAAGCAAGAGAACGCGAAAGCGGTTTTCGCAAAAGTGCTGACCTATTTCACGACCCTCAATGTAGGTGTTTTTCTTGTGCTGGTCTTCTTCATAGATGACATCGTGAAACACAAATTTTTCGGTGTGTCGCTGATCGGCGAAGCTTTCTGGGATGGCCTGGAGGTCGTGCCGCTCATTCTGCTATCTTATATCTTCTACGGCATGTACGTCAACTTTATGGTGGGCATCTACCTGAAGGAAAAAACCAAATATTTGCCGATCATCACATTCGCTGGAGCAGGGGTCAACATTGCGACCAATCTTGTACTGATTCCCCAGATCGGAATGATGGGAGCGGGCTGGGCACGCCTCGCCGGCCACGCTGTGATGTGCATCATGCTCTTTTTCTTCGCCAGGCGATTCTATCCTATTCAGTACGAATTCGGCAGGCTCGCAAGATTGGCGGTGGTCGTGGCTGCCGCGTTCTATTTGGGCGCACACGTGCCGCTGCAGTGGGAAGTTCCTGGGAAAATCGCCTTGCTCCTGGCAGTCCCGCTGGCTCTGTTTGCCACCGGGTTTTTCGAAGCGCGCGAACTTAGGACCATAAAATCGATGCTCAAAATCTCAGGGCCACGCTCATGAAATGGATGTCCAAGCTGTCCGAACACCGTGTGCTTCTGGGCATCGTGGCCGGGGCCTTTGCCCTGCGTTTCATCGGGCTTTGGTACGGCTTGCCGGCGATGTACAATTCCGATGAACCCTTCAATGTCATCAATGCCCTGGCCTATGGCGCCAAGCAAAGCCTGGAGCCGACCTATTTTGTCTACCCGGCGCTTCATTCCTATGTTCTCTTGGCGGCCTATGGTGTTTTCTTTGTGCTGGGTCGAGGCCTTGGCGTCTTCAACAGCGCTCTCGATTTCGGAGCGGCCTACTTTTTGGATCCAAGCGGCATCTTTTGGGTTGGCCGGCTGGTCAGCGTGCTGGCGGGAGTGTTCGCTGTGTGGTGTGTTTATAGAATTGGCGAGCGGTTTTTTTCGAGACAAGTCGGTGGACTGTCCGCAGTCGTCCTGGCCCTGAGTTTTGCCCATGCTGATGTGTCGCACTGGGTGTTGCCAGAAGCTCTTCTTGCCATGATGTCTGCGCTTGCTCTGTTGAGCATCCTTAGGCTGTTGGAGACGTGCTCAGTGCGGCAGGTCCTGCTCGCCGGGGTTTTGTGCGGTCTGGCCATTTCGACCAAGTACAACGCCGGGTTCATCATCTGCCCGCTGTTTTTGGCAGTCGTGTTCGCCAGCAGGGGAGAAGCAGCGGCCCGCACGCGCAGCCTTTTCGTGGCCACGGCCGGGGTCGCAGCGGGATTTCTCCTGGGCTCGCCCTACTGGATTCTCTCTTTCAACTCCTACTGGCAGGTTCTGCAGTACACATTTTCGCACGTCAGCTCCGGAATGGTTGGCCATGTCAGCGGTGTGCCGCTTGTCTGGCCGCTGCTTGAAATGATTGTCAGTGACTGGAGTGTCGGACTGTTGATGGTCTCCGGTCTCCTTTTTGCCTTCACCAAGCTTGACCGCAAGACCTGGCTTCTCCTATCTTTTGTGCTGCCAACCGTGGTGGTCGTCGGTCTGTGGCAACGGTCAGGAATTCATTATTTGCTGCCAGTTTTCCCGGTTCTGGCGCTTCTGGCCGGTCTGTTTTTGACGAGCCTGTTGCAGCAGATTTCCCATCGTCAGCTTCGTTGGGTGGTTGCTGGCGCTCTTTTCGTTCCCGCTCTGTTTAAGATTGGACTCCACGATGTTCGTCTGTCACGAACGGACACCCGCACCGAGGCCCGGGCCTGGATTGAGTCGAATATCCCGATCGAAGCCATGATTGGTTATGAGAATTACGTCTACGGTCCGAATCTTTTTGATCCGGCACGCTACGTCAAGAATAAGGCGGAGAGTGGCCTTCTGCCTGTGGCCATCAAAGAACGGTTGCTTGAGGAAAGCCTGCGCCGAAAAACTTACAAACTGATTAATCTGAGGAAAGACTTCAAACTGAAAGCGTTGGCTCAAGAGTCGAAGTCGAACAACAAACGCAGTGCTTACATCAGACAACTACTTGAAAATCGTCTGCCGCGGATTTCGTCGGTGCAACGCGCGGGCGTGCGCTATTTGATGATTTCGAGTGACAACTATTTCCGCTATTTCCAGGAGAAACCGCCGGACAAAGGAACGCCGGTTTGGCTCAGCTATAAGAATGGCCGCCGGTTTTACGAATCTCTCTTCGAGAGCAGTTCCTGGAGCTTGCTGCGTGAGTTCACGCCCACTTTTCTAACTCCCGGACCAACGGTCCGGCTTTACCGCCACCTGCCTAGACCAGATGACCGTGAACGCGAGTGACAGCAAACCGTCGAAGCCGCGGACCGTGATGCTGTCAGATTACCCGTTTCGCTGGCAGGACGGCATCGAAGACTTCGACTACGTTTTTGACGAAGATGGCATTCCTCTGGTTGACATGGGCAAGCCTGACGGGCTTTGCTACAATCCGATTACCACTTCACAGTTTGGCCTGCATAACTTACAGATGTTTTCAGAAACCGGCGATGCCGGCCACCGGGATAAGGCGCGCGCGTGCGTAACCTGGCTGTTCGAGCATTTCAAATCGTGGCGCGGCGAAATTGGCGGGTGGATTTATGAATACGATCTGCCGTTTTACGGACCGCAATCCCCCTGGATTTCCGGCATGGCGCAGGGCGAGGCCATCTCTCTGTTCCTTCGGTTCCACGAGCTCGAAGCAAACCCCGCGACCAGGGATGTGACTCGCGGAGCTTTTGAAGCATTTCTGCATCCGGTGGCAGATGGCGGCGTGGTTTCAGCCTTCCCGGATGGGGGATTGGTATTCGAGGAGTATCCCACGCGACCGCCCTCTCAGGTGCTGAATGGTCATATGTTTGCCATGCTGGGCATTTACGATTACGGGCTCTTTTGGCAGGATAAAGCTGCCAGCGAGCTGTTTGAGCTAGCCGTAAAGGCTCTGCTCAAAAACCTTCACCGCTACGACACGGGTTTTTGGAATCATTACGATCTGCATCCAAGTCGTCGCCTGGCATCCGCCATGTACATCCGGGTCCACCTGCAGCTTCTGAACATCATGGGCACACTGACCAGTGAGCCGCTCTTTTTTGAGATAGCAAGAAAATGGCGTGGTTATTTGCGCAATCCAATTTGTCGGGCGCGTTGGCTCGTCACCAAGGTTATGGAAAAAGTCCGCTTGTGAAAACCGTTCTGATTCTTGCATACTATTGTCCTCCGCTTGGCATGGGGGGAACTCAGCGCGTGGCAAAGTTCGCCAAATACTTGCCTGATTTTGGCTGGCAACCGACCGTTCTGACAGTCAAAGAAATCGCCTATTATGCCCAGGACAGAACCCTGCTTGATGAGATGGGAGAAACGGAGATTCACCGCTCGGGTTCCTTCGACCCGCTGCGCCTGGCATTCCTATTTCGACGCTCCGATAGCAGTGGCGGCGCAGTTGGCTCCAGTCGCTTTCGCCGTCGATTGATGCGTATTCTGAATTGGCTTTTCATTCCCGACACAAAGCTGCTCTGGCTGCCATTCGCGTTCGTGAAAGCAGTCCGTTTGCTGCGGCGGAACCCAATCGACTGCATTCTGACTACCGCGCCGCCTCACTCGGCGCATCTTCTCGGCATCCTCTTGAAGTGGATTTTTCGCGTGCCCTGGGTCGCTGATTTTCGTGACGGCTGGGCCGGCGGAAATTTCCAGGACGAGCCGACCCGTCTGCACAAATCAACCACTGCGTTTCTGCAAAACTGCGTTCTGCGCAGCGCGGATCGTGTCGTAGGCGTCAGCGCAGGGCTTGCAGAAAGTCTCCACAGAATCAGTGGTCGCGACAATGGCGATTTCGAAACCATCACCAACGGGTTTGACTCCTCGGATTTGGACCAGGTTGAGCCGAGTGCACCGGGTGGGCGATTTCGTATGGTTTACTGCGGCGCAATTACAGGCATCGCGCCTGCCCGAAATTTTCTGCAAGCTCTTGCCTCGCTTCTGAAGCGCAAGCCCGGCTTGCAAGAGAGAATTCGGGTTGAGTTCGTCGGGGCAGATCTCGAAACCGATACCGCGGGAATTATTAAAGATTTGAAATTGGCCGGAAATGTCGCCTTTTCAGGCTATTTAGGTCACCTTACGGCTTTAGAAAAAGTACTGGCCGCCGATCTTTTGTTATATCCAGTTGCACCCTGCGCGAGCCCGGATTTCATTCCCGGCAAGACGTTCGAGTACCTCACAACCGCCGCGCCCGTTCTGGTGATGGGCCATGAAGTCGAAGGAGTGACTATCTTAAAAAAGCACACAGCCGTCACTGTCGTAGCACATGATGATATCCCTGCAATCACGGATGCTCTCGAAAAGCTGGTTGCCGCCGGAGACAGGCTGCCAGTTCATGAGTACTTGCGGCCGGCTGAGTACGAGCGCAGACATCTGACCGAGCGACTGGCTCAGCTCCTTGATCGCCTGGTATGAAACTTTCTGTTGAAAAAGAGGACGATGTTTAATATATTCATGAAAGAATTAACCTGGGCTGCTCACCTTTGGCCCGGTTTGAGACCACGGTCTCAGGGTAAGTCACTCCACAAAATTTGCTGCATCTCGCTACCCTGAATCTCAGAACCTAGGGAACGGAGAATTGATGGCTTATGCTCGCCACCGAATTGTTGGCTGAAGGCAAAGCATACAACATTGCACACCGCGGATACACCGTTGCTGCCCCGGAAAATACTATGAAGGCTTTTCAAGATGCGATCACGCTGGGCGCGGATGGCATAGAACTTGATGTACGGACCTGCAAGAGCGGAGAAGTGGTGGTTTTTCATGATGCTAAACTTGAACGCATGACAAACGGCGTCGGTCTCGTGAAGAACAAGAGCCTGGATGAACTCAGAGAGCTGAGAATCGTGGCAGCCGGTAAGGAAACCGCGCAGGCCATCCCAACGCTGGATGATGTTCTGGAGTTGACTCGCGGCCACCTTTTTGTGAATATCGAAATTAAGGCGAACGGATTGACGGTTAGACACAATATTGAAGAGAAAGTGCTGGATATTTGCAGACGGTTTGGTCTTGAGCACAAAGTGGTGATTTCGTCGTTCAATCCGCTCTCGGTTCGCAAGGTGCGAAAGTTTGACCGCCAGGCGGTAAATGGCTTCATCATCGATAGCAAGGTTGCGGCTGCGAATGGCGAACTGTTTATTACCAAGTTGTCCGGCGGGCGCGGCATTCACATTGAGGGCGCTTTGCTGACACCTGAACTTGGTGTAAAAGTGCGTGAAAAAGGCTACTATCTCATGGCCTGGACCATAAATGAGCCAGCAGAGATGCAGCGCTGCCTGGATTTGAACCTGAACGGAATTATCACTGACAGACCTGACTTGCTGAAGAAACTAACCCAGGGTGGTCTCGATGCATAGAAATCTTGTCTTGACATCGTTTGTTTTGCTTATGAGTTTTAGCGGCTTGCGGGGGCAAGAAGGCTCGTCGGGGTATCTCTGGCCTACGGATGCCAGCGAGTATCTTACCTCGGCATTCGGCGAATATCGGCCCCGCCGGTTTCACACGGGCATCGATGTTAAGACCTGGGGTAAGGTGGGCTACAAGTGTTTTGCCGTGCGGCCCGGTTACGTCTGGCGGGTTTCAGTTTCTCCGAATGGCTACGGTAAGGCGGTCTATCTGAAGCTGGACACGGGAGAGGTGGCGGTGTATGCTCATCTTTCAAAATTCAGCCCGGAAATTGAACAATATGTGCAGGCTGAGCAGAAGCGCAAAGGGCAGTATCGGATCAACATATTTCTGAGACCCGACCGCCTGCCCGTCGCGCAGGGGGATGTTATTGCTTTCACGGGGCAGACTGGTATTGGCGCGCCGCATTTGCATTTTGAGATTCGCGATTTGGCTAACCGTCCCACTAACCCGCTGCTCAAGGGTTATCCTCTGCCTGATAACGTGAAACCGATCGTCCGCAAGATCAGCTTCACGCCCATTGGCCCGAATTCGGCGGTCAACGGCGATTTCAAGCCAGTAGTCATCTCACCACAATGGATTCGTCCGGGCTCCTACGAAATCAAGGAGCCGGTCGCCGTGTGGGGCAAGGTCGGACTGGCGATTTCCTGCTATGACAAGAGTTTCGATTCATCAAACCGCTACGGCACTTATGCTTACAAACTCTATGTCGATGATGAGCTACGATTTGAATACCGATATGACCGCCTCGCGTTTCAATCGAATGCTATGATTGAGCTTGAGCGGGACTATCGCCTCTCGCGGCGTAGATTTGGCCGATTCAACAAACTCTATAAAGATGAATACAACGGCAAGAGCTACTATAAGCCGAACAAGACCTGGGCAGGCGTCTTGCAAAGCGCTAATCTCGCCACTACCCCCAGTTTGATCTCCCACCCCGGCCATGGAAAGCAGCGAGTCTCGCAAAAACCTGAAATCGGCGCACTGTTTCCGGGCGAGCATGAATTCCGAATCGAGACCTCGGACTTTTTTGGCAACACTAGCACAGTGGTTGGCCGGGTGCATGTGGGCAGTCCGTACGATATCCACCCTGTGTTGGAGCAGGATGAAAATGGGGATTTGGTTCTGCAACAGGTGGTTACCTACGACATGGAGCAAATCTCCGATGTTGATGTCTACCTGCTGAATCGCAGCCGCTGGCGCGAGCTGCCCTTCGAATGGCCAATAATCAACCCGGACTCGTTGCAGGAGAAGGGCGGCGATACAACCATGGCCGAACCGCTCGATGATTATGACAGTGTCGTTTTGACCGGACTTCGCGGACGCACTGCAGCCGTCTTGAAGATTCAGGGCCGGGACCAGTTTAGCGTCCCGTCTTACCCGTTCTATTATGTGCATTCAGACGTGGCCGAGAACACACCGCCACCGGAGCTGGCCGTTGAATATGATTTCTACGATGACTACGTCCGGCTTGAAGTTAAGGTCAAGGATGTCTTGCAGTCGGTACCTGTCGTCAAACTTTATCCCGGCCGGTGGGATGCACGCGATGTGCCGCTGCACCAGGTGGATCTGAAACGATATGTGGGCAGGGTAGAGTTAGGCCGACTCAATGGCAACGAGCATGCCCTGGAAATTACCGCCGCAAGTCTGAGCGGAGAGCAATTCGTCTTCTATGATGGTTTTCATGCTGAAAAAATCGACCCCGGCGCTACTGACCGAGTTGTCTCCAGCGACCGGGCTTTTTGGGTGAATTTTGGCCGGCGTTCGCTCTATCGCTCGATCTACACGCGCATTTTTGTAGACAGCGTGGGCTCTGCCGGAAAACTGGATGCGATTGGCAATATCTATTCAATCGAACCCAAAGATGCCCTGATGAAGAGGGGTGCATTGGTAAATCTGCACTATCCTGATTCAACAGAAAGGCCAGAGAAACTCGGGGTTTACTACCGGGGAAGCAGGGGCCGCTGGATTTTCATCGACAATCAGCTCGACGAGAAGGCACAGGTTGTCTCGGCGAAAGTGCTGAGTTTCGAGGACTTCACACTGATCCGAGATGAAATTGCTCCTGAGATAAGCCAGGTTCGGCCTGCCAGCAATGCCAGGCTCAGAAATCGTACACCGCTGATCTCTGCCACCGTTCGGGACCGTTTGTCTGGAATTCGCAGTGAGAAAGACCTCGAGATTCGGCTCGACGGCAAACGTATCATCGCCGCTTATGACCCAGAGCGCCACCGGCTCGCCTACAAAGTCGCTGAACCGTTACAACCAGGCGAGCATGAAATCATGGTCATGGCACTCGACAAATGCAAGAACGTCTCAATACACAAAACCTCCTTTTCGATTCAATAGCCCCTGTGTATGATTCCGCTCAAGGATGACAATCCCCGCTCTACCGCTCCGGTCCTGACCATTGGCCTAATCGTGGTCAATGTCATCGTGTTTTTCTTTGAGTATCAGACTGGATTTGTAGCGATGATTGAGCGGTTCGGGGCCGTCCCAATCTACATTTTGAGTGGCCAGCGTATCGAGACCTTGTTGACTTCCATGTTTTTGCATGGCGGATTTATGCATCTCGCCGGCAACATGCTCTATCTGTGGATTTTCGGAGACAACATCGAGCACTATCTTGGCCACGGGCGCTTTATTGTCTTTTACCTGACCTGCGGTTTGCTGGCCGTCGCTGCTCACATTGTTCTTGGCGGCGTCTCAGATGTGCCGATGGTTGGCGCCAGTGGCGCCATTTCAGGGATTTTGGGCGCTTACCTTGTGAAGTACCCGAAGGCGAGAGTTCTGGTCCTGATTCCTATCATTTGGTTCCTTACCATACGACACATTCCAGCCATCTTCGTCCTGGGCTTCTGGTTTGTGATGCAGTTGTTCAGCGGGTTGGGTTCTATCGGTGCTGAAGGTGGTGGAGTCGCGTTCTGGGCGCACATTGGCGGCTTTGTTGCGGGAGCGGCTCTCATTATGGTTTTTCCACAACGGAGGCGGAGCCGGGCAAAGGTATTCCGGGACTGATCACATCTGGCAAAAGTATGGGTATGTGCTGCTGCGCGGCCCTAGTTACGGGCTTAGGTGACGGCCAAGGACATAAAAAATAAAGGCCTAGGTAATAACCTAGGCCTTTATTTTTTGAACTAGTAGCGGGGGAGGGATTCGAACCCCCGACCTTTGGGTTATGAGCCCAACGAGCTGCCAGACTGCTCCACCCCGCGATCTCGAAGAAAGAATATAGCAATTGTTGTTCGAAAGTCAAGGTTTTTTTGAGTTCAATGCGGTAGACATTAATTTTCGTATACGTTCGTTAATCTAAAGTAATAACTGCGCTAACCGATACCTCAGGGTGACTAAGTTTCGGGTTTGGGAATTCTCAGACTTCCTTTGAAATCACTAGCAAAAGGATAGCTTATGCAGAACGTCATGATAGTAGATGACGAAGACGATATTGTTCAACTGATGTCTGAGACACTCGACCTCTGGGGATATCGGCCGGTCACTGCCCACGACGGTGAGGAAGCCATCGTGAAATTTCAGGAAACGCCAATCGATTTGGTGATCACCGACTTGAAGTTACCCAAAATGGACGGGGTGAAGCTGTTGGATAAGATCAAAGATCTGGACGACTCGACCGAGGTAATTATGTTCACCGGCTACCCCGAGGTTGGCTCAGCGATCGACGCCATGAAGAATGGCGCATTTGACTACCTGACGAAACCAGTTGATCTCAACGAGCTGAAACTCAAGGTTGAGAGAGGCCTTGAAAAGAAAAGTATGGTCAGGTCAAATAAGGCTCTGCGTGGGATGAATTGGGCGATGATTCTGTCCATACCGGTTTGGCTCACGCTCGGCATCTTCCTCGCCTACCTGCTGAGGTAAGTGGTCCGAGAATCAGAGAGACGCTCGCCATCGTTTGCTCAACGTTGGAAGCCGCGTTGCTGCCGAGCCATCGACCTCGTCAAGCAGTATTCTCGTAAACTGTTGACAAGCTCGCTACATTCCCCTATATTGAATCATATTCATTCTGCTCGGCTCATAGCATTTAACCAATCATCTATCATCTCTTGCTGGACTTTCGTGTAGGCCCGGACCAATGATTCCGGGAGACGTTCTTCAGCAGTCGCTGAAAACGTTGTCGTCTCCGCGCAGGTATGAACGATATTGCTGGAGTGCCATACCTGGCATTGATTGCAAATGAACTTGCAGTAGAATGTGTTATCTGACGGTGCGCGTTCATGTTGTTATCTGACTTCCACTCTCTGCATGGACGCCACAGGCCCCAAATCAATCAACTAACCCATGAAGGAGGAAATTATGGACGGAACTAGCTTGATAGTATTTCTGGTTATCGGTGCCATTGCCGGTTGGCTGGCTGGTCAACTGATGAAAGGCCGGGGGGTTGGTTTGGTAGGAAACCTGATTGTGGGTGTCGTCGGGGCGCTTATCGGTGGGTTCCTTTTTGGCAAGATGGGAATTATGACCTCGGGTATGGTTGGAACGTTCGTGTCTGCCGTGGTCGGCGCTGTTGTTCTGCTCGGGATCATTGCCCTGGTCAAAAAGGCCTGAGTAGCAAATCGAAGTCTGCGCATCGCGCTGTGCGCTGGCAAGAATGTTTGAGTGCCTGTGTTTGCAATGCACGCATTTTGTTTGGGGCCATGCAAGAAACTCCCGGAGGATTTTCTCCTCCGGGAGTTTTTGATTTTGCAGGTTCCTGGTTTGATTTCACGCACCTGACTCGGTTGCGGTCAGTTATCGCCTGATTCTCTGCAGTAGGGGTTGTAGTAGTTTCTTAAAGTCCTGAGCCCGCATGCCCTTGCCCGCTTCGTAGAAACCGATATTGAAGCCTACTAGCAGGAGGAGCAAGCCAACGAAATATTCCAGACCGGTCATGTCAACATCCTTGTTGTCGTTACTTCATGTTTACAGCGACTAGTAACGTGATAAGAGCAAGAATCGCGCCCGGCCCTATTGCAGGGGAGACTATTGTTCCGGTCTTAACGTATGACCTGTCATGCTTCTTCCGTGATTGTTGTGGCTACCCACAGTTTGACCTCTTCATTGAGAGAACGCCACGGCATATGTAAGCAGGTCATAATCGGAGTGTGTCGTAAGTCTGGAGAACACAACTGTTCTTGTTATGGTAGTTGCTCCTGAGAGACGATCCAGAGCGAGGATCTGCACCTCCAGGTCGCGTTGTTTTCGTTTCGCTTTTACGGTTATCCGAATGTTTGTGACCGCTTCGTCCCCAGAGTTTTCGATGTGGAGCCTGACCGCCGGTCTGCCCGCAACTTCGGTTTTGACCTTGCTTGTCAACTGAACATCGCCGACAGCATAGTCTACGGACCCGAATTTGCAGGTGGTCAAAGCAAACAATAAGCTAGCAAAAAATAAGTTTCTTGATCGAGACATCATTACGCTCTTGTTAAAGCTTTGTAATACGTGCAAGCGAATGGTACTGCAGAAGTGGAAGGCAGGCCCCACGCGAGGCGTGGTCGATATCAAACTTGACTTTGTGCAGATGAACTGCTATATTTAAAGACGCTCTTTATTGTAATGGCTGCGACTTAATGTACTATTGTTGCGATTCATAGTTCTGTGCGATTCACAAGTTGGTTTACATTTGACGAAATTGATTGTGCGCCAGGCCGTTCAGGCGTGTTCCAGGTCAAGACCGACTCGGGTCTGCTTGAGTACCCCATTGGCAGAAGTGCTATGTTTTACTACGGTTACGCCAACCAACTCGATTTTGGTCTGCGCGAATTCCGGAGCAATATTTTACCAGGCCTGGGCCAGGATGAACGCTCTCTACGCGTCAGATGGCTGACCACGGACGATACGATGGGGCCGTTCAAACGATACATCAACAAGTTCTATCGAACGTTTGGCAGCCTGCCAGCCGGCAACGAGACCAAACTGCTGAAGGACCGGCAAAGCAGGGTTTCCCACAATTAGCTTCACAAGCCAACTGACTTACTCAACATAACTACCTGTCACGCCGATTTTTAAGACACAAATGTTTTTCATCTGCCACCACACATGCCACAAAAATAGAGGTCCTACCAGTTGCTGACAGCGCGGAGAAGGCAATTGTTCTGGTCAACACTGTGCTCGCTCTGGGTCTGTTCGTTGGTCTTACCGCAAAGCGTGCTTCGTGCCCAAATTTCGCCGCCGGCAGATACCTCTGCGCAACACCCTGATAGCCTCCGGGCCGTTGATTCGAGTGCGGTGACTTCCCAGAAGGACGGCATTCTGACGCGAGCCGCGGACACATTTCTGGAGGACCATCCGGCGAGAGTCTTTGGGCAGCCAGCAAAAGTCAACGTCTTGCCAATTGTTTACCATGACTTCCGCACGGGCTGGAATTTTGGATTTCGCGCTGTTTTCAAGTCGGGTTTCAGCCGACCACATTCATACTGGATTAAGCTTCAGGTCATCGGCTCGAACAAGGGCAGCCACAAGCACAAACTCTTGTTCGATTACCCCAATATTCGGAATTCCCCCTGGGGATTCCGGGTGCTTGCCGAATGGCGGCGAGACCTGGTGGCGCGCTACTACGGGCTTGGCAATGCGTCGGTTCGAGACAAGAATGCAATCGATCCAGGAGCGGAACGGTTTGTCGATAAGGATTTCTATGTTTTCAATCTGAAGAGACCCCGGCTGGCGGTTTATGGCACTCACCGAATCACGCGAGACATGACGTTGTGGTTGGGCCTTGGACTCGACAGTGCCGAGCCGCAGCTCAAGAGTGACCCTGAGCGCTCTTTTCTGGGAGAAGAAAGGCCTTTCGGCTACCATGGCGGTGATGGTCAGTATTTGAGTTTGCGCCTGACATGGGACACACGTAGCCACCGGGTTTTTCCGCGCCGGGGTTTTTTGGCGCAGGCTTCCATTGAGCCAAATTGGGCGAGTGTCGAGGATGAAATCGATGCAACCGCCGGCTCGCAAAAAATCTCACGAAGTGTGAGATTTCAGCGCTTCACCGTTTCAGATGCACATTTCTTCCCCATCAAATCTGACCGTCTGATTCTCGCAAATCGGGTCGCCTTTGAAGCGGTCACCGGCACACCGCCGTTCTACGTTCTTGGTGAGTTCTCGGGCTTACGCAGAGCGCGAGCCTTGGGAGGCAGCCAATCTCTGCGCGGGTTCAAGAGTCGTCGTTATCAGGACAACATCAAATTTATCACGCTGACTGAACTCAGATATAATCTTCGCAGATTTGAGGTTTTCTCCCAGGCTCTCGAGCTGATCGCGATGGCCTTTCTTGATAGTGGCCGCGTCTGGCGTCGCTGGTCTGACCTTAGCTTGCATGACCTCCACTTGACGCAGGGGCTTGGAGTCTGGCTCAACTGGAATAATTCCATGATTCTTCGGCTTGATTTGGGCCGTTCAAGTGAAGGATGGAGCCCCTATCTTCGATTGAGCACGGCCTTCTAGAACGACACCTATAGGCAGGCTATCCTGTTCGGAGCGCCATTTTCTGTTTGTATTCCATGGTGAACATGAGTATACTACCACCATGAATCCGTCTTTAGAAAAGGGACCGGCTACAAGAGGCCGCGGCAGTCATTGGAATCCGTCCAGCCGTTTCGAGAAGCTCGACCTTGAGTTTGAAGATGAATACCTGGCGAGCACCACCACCGCGCCAGTTCAAACCGAGTATTTTGTTGACAACCCCCGCCAAATCCTGGCCAGAAACGACAGCCCCGACGTTCCTTTCGAGTTTAGTCTTAATCCCTACCGCGGCTGCGAGCACGGTTGTATCTATTGCTATGCCCGGCCAACCCACGAGTATTTTGGCCTATCGGCGGGTTTAGATTTCGAGACCAAAATTTTCGTCAAGAAAGACGCGCCTGAATTGCTCGCGAAGGCCTTTTCTTCCCGCAAATGGCGACCGCAGGTGGTGGCCCTTTCCGGCAATACGGACCCCTACCAGCCGGTTGAAAGAGAATTGCTTTTGACTCGCAGATGTCTGGAGGTGTTTTTGCAGTATCGCAATCCGGTTGGCATCATCACCAAGAATGCCCTGCTGTTGCGCGATTTGGACATTTTGCGGGAACTCGCCAAGTACAATCTCGTGGCTGCCGCCATCTCTCTCACCACGCTCGACCATGACCTCTGCAGAAAAATGGAACCGCGAACTTCCTCGCCGCAAAGACGCCTCGACGCGCTGAGCCGGCTGGTTGCGGCTGGCATTCCCACCACGGTATTTGTCGCTCCGGTGATTCCTGGCCTGACTGACCACGAAATGCCAGCCATTCTGGAGGCGGCCGCGAAGTGGGGTGTCTCCCGAGCGACCACGATCTTGTTGCGTCTGCCACATTCCGTTAAGGAATTGCTGCAGAAATGGCTGCGAGCAAACCGCCCTGAGCGGGAAATGCGGGTCATGAATTCAGTTCGAGATACACGCGCTGGCGAGCTTAGTGATCCGTGTTTTGGAACCAGAATGTCAGGCGTTGGCGTACGCGCCGAGGCCATTCAAAGGATGTTCGACCTGAGCTGCAAACGATTGGGGTTTGAAAAAGAGGCGGTGGCGTTGGAGACGAATCGGTTTCGGCGCATCGTGGCAGGGCAGGGGGAGCTTTTTTGATGCCCGAAGTTCAGGCCCTACTCAAAGAAATCAACCACAAACTTTCGTCTGAGCTTGCTACTGCAGTCGATTGTTCCCGTCGCGGAGACAAACAGCGCGTCAATTTCGTTGCATTTCAAAGCGCAATGTTTGCCCACGATGAAGAGGTAGGTTGCCCACACGTCCGCTTGTTCGGCGGTGGCTGAGAAAACCGTGACGCTTTGGTTGCGGTCGGAAGGCATGCCCGTGCGTGGGTCGATAATGTGGTGATAGCGTTTTCCGTCGATGAATTTGTAGCGCTCGTAGTCTCCGCTGGTGGCGACGGCCATGTCTTGCGCTTCGAAGGTGGCGAGCAGTTCGCCTGGTTTGCGAGGGTGCTGCAGGCCGACCGTCCACTTGCGTTCACCGGTTTTCGCACCGCACGCGTAAATGTCACCACCGGCATTGATGATGAAATTCCGGACACCGTTTTCCTGCAAAATGCTCGCTGCGCGGTCGATGGCATACCCCTTTGCGATTCCCCCAAGGTCCAGTTTCATGCCTTGGCGCTCCAGGAAGACGGTCGTGTCAGCGTCATTCAGGGCAACTTCCCTGAACCCGACCAGGTTGAGCGCATCCTTCAGCGCCTGGCGTTCCGGCAGCGAAATCTCTCCTTCGCCGTTGAACCCCCACAGTTGGATCAATGGGCCAATCGTGACGTCAAAATCTCCGCCGAAATAGTAGGAGTACTCGATCGCGCGCTTCACGATAGCGAAGGTCTCAAGTTCGACTTTCACCGGATGCTTGCCGGCGCCCTGGTTTATCCGGGAGATTTCGCTGTCTGACCGTTGGCTGCTCAGCAGCTCTTCAAGTCGTGCCATTTCCTGGAAACCGTGGTAGAATGCCAGCTTGCAGTCGTTTATGCTGTTGTGCATCCCGGAGAAATCTACTTTGGTGCCGAGCAAGTACTTTGAGGCCTTCACCTCAAACAGCGGAGCAGACTGTGGCTGCGCTGACAGCCAGCTTGTCAGCCCGAGGCAGATGGCAATGAAGGCCGCCCTAGAATGCCAGCGTGTCGATGCCAAACGCATTTTCACCTGCAATCGCAATTCGGATTTGGTTCGGGATGCAAACCAGAGACTGTCCCGGTTTGCTGATCTTGCCCAATTTGACACAAGTCTGGTGTTTACATGTCGCGTCACTAACACTGGCCTGTCCGCCGCTGACATTCAGGACGACTTCACCGCGCATGCCCGGCAATGGGTGAGACTCCAACTCCGTGGCAAGCGCAAGCTTCTCCACCAGCGTGTTGCCGCGGTAAATATTCACATGCTGAGCTTTTGCGCCGGGTCGCTTTGTGGCAATGCTAAAGACGGTCGGATTGTCTACCGGTCTCGGCAGCCGAAGTCGCTTTGCCGCTGTTTGCAGCAGAGAAGGGGTAACACCATTCAAGTTCTTGTAGTCGATGATTTGACTGCCGTCTACCAGCAGGAGATCCGACATGTGCCGTCCGGTCAACCGGTATTCTGAAAATTCCAGCGGCTGCTGTGTGAGGTTCAAGCGCTGGACCAGGCTCTCCAACTCGACGATGGCCGTGGCCGGTTGGTCGGTGAGCAGACTCAGGTGCAAGTTGGTCGCGTTGACACCTTCTCCAAACAGGAGAGATGGCGCTGTTTTTGCCAGTGCGGCGCCCGACCCAATCGCCGCCATGTTCCTTAAAAAGTCTCTTCGTTTCACGATTCTGCCCTCGTCTCAATTGGTTTGATGTAATCACTCATGGTCATCCCTGTCTGTCTTTGCATGGCCGTGTTTTCTATTGACTGACGCAATTTCTTCGGGCGAGTTTTCTCACTAGAAGCGGTAGCGCACGCCCATGCTCATGATGTAGGCGTAGAGGTCTTTCGCCCTGCGATGCCAGTTTGGCGTAGCCGTGTGCCTGTGATAGAAGTTGAGTTTGATGTGTATTTGCGTCCGGTCGTTATGCAGCAACGGAACTCCTTTCAGATGACTGCCATCGAGCGTGAGTTTGAACTGGTATTCGTTGGCAAAGCCCTCATCGAGTTTGCTATCTACCGTCATGAATTCAGCCGGAACCGCGTATTCTTCCTGATAGAAAAAGGCGCGCCCCTGAAAGTAGTTGCGAAAGCCGAGACCAACCGTCATGGCATCCCCCACGTGCTGCTGGAACAGGATGGATGTGGTCAGCGAGTTGACCTCCCAGTCGTCCCAGTAGTAGCGCATTCCGAATTGTAAAGCGGATTTGCGATCGACCTTGTAGTTGATCCGCACCCCCACTGCCTTGCGGATTCTTTTGTCCGGGTGCACCGGCTCCAGGTTGAGCACCTGGTTTCCCTGCAGAATCTGAACCACCTGGTAGGGGTCAGACAGGAAGCCTTTCGAATAATTGTACGAAGTGATCGCTTGTGCAATCATGCGTTTGCTTAAGACCTGAGTGATGTTGAAGCTTGCGCTGTAGACATCCTTGGTGGCACTCCAAATGCGCGTCTGCGGGAAATTCTTATCCCAACTGCGTACCAGACCAAGCTGCAGTGTCGTATTTTTTTGAGCGAGCTGGTAGGCATAGGAGCCGGCCAGTGTGGCAGAACTGTAGTCGTGTTCTTTGCTGTAGAGGGCGTTCACGGACAAGGCGCCTCCAGCTACCAATTGCGTGATCCCAGCGCCGACCTCCTGACGTAGTTCATCCGGTGAGTCGTCGCTGCCGCCATCTTCGCGTTCAGTGGCCGAAGTGACGCCATCGACTACGAAGTGGCTACGCATGGAGGCTGCGCTGATCACATCGACCAGGTAGCGCAAATTGATGGTAGCAGAGTCCGTCAGATGGCGTGTGTAAGAAATCGTCGGGTAGACGATTTCGACATCCCAACTGTCGAAGTATGAATTGAGGCTCACCTGCAACTCATCCGCCGGCAATTCCTGGGAATGTGCCGGCGCTATGCTCAGCGCCGCAAAAGCAAATAGGGTCACATTGAGAAAAAATCTAGCCACAACCGCAGCCTCCACTTTGTGCACCCGTGCCACCCGTCGAGCCTTCGCGGTAGTCGAGATAGTGCTCCTGGACTCCGGCGTCGATTGGGTTCTCGTCGAATATCATGATCGGGTCGGAAAGTTCGCCGCGCTCCCACGGCTTCACCGTGACGCAACTGGAGCAAGCCATCGCAGCCAGAAGAATTACCAGCGTTTTTAAACTCATTGTTCTCGTCCTAGTTTTCGTGCAGCAGCGTGTTGAGTTGTTTCACGTATTTCGACCGGTCTTTCTCTGTGAATCCGACGTGGCGAAAACGCACGTTGCCCTGTTTGTCGATGAAAACAGTGGTCGGCATACCTTCAACCTTGAAGGTTTTGGGCAAGTCCCCCTTCGGGTCTGGCACAATTGGAAATGGAACATCGGTTTTCAGATTCGCCAGAAATTTTTGCATGTTGTCGCTGTGTTCATCCAGATTGATGGCGATAATCTCCAGGTTCTGCGCCTCACCTTTGTTGATTTCCTTGTACAGCTTGATCAGAAAGGGAAACTCCTTACGGCAGGGGCCGCACCAACTTGCCCAGAAATCGAGAACCACAACCTTGCCGCGGAAAGCCGACAGCTTGATTTTCTCTCCAGTACTGGTGACGCCACTAAAGTCTGCTGCTGGAGTAGCGCGGTCTTTGGCGAAACTCTGGCTGCATAGAAGCAACGCCGTCAACAGGGAAAGCATGGTCGTTTTCATTTGAACTCCTCCTTCGTTTGAATGATTGCATTGTACAGTTGCATTGCCGACAGTTCATCGTCTTCGTCCTCCCACAAAGTAGCGTGGCATTGAAAGCACGACGGCACGATGACGGTTACGCCGTCCAGGTCGCCAACACCGCCATCGAGGTCGTCCTTGTGGCAATCCGAGCCGGCGCATCCGCTTTCTTCGGTGTAGGGTTCATCCTGCCCAGCTTTGTGCAAGACGCCTTTGATACTGTCTGTGTGGTCGTCAGGGACGTTGGGCTTGGATGATGATGGAAACGGCCCTTGACACGCGGCCAGGGCAATGGCTGTTGCAGTGAATAGTATTGTGAAGCACGTTCTTGTCGTCATCAAGCTCCTTCCTGGGTCGTTTGTGGAAACCGGCACGTTTTGCAAAGGACATGCCAGGCCAGAGAGCGGTGCTCACAATCGAGCCGCTTCGGCTAATTTTCCGTCAGGTTTGTTTCTTCGAGCGCCTGTTGGTCACAGTTTCGTTGGTTTGGTTTCAGTATTGTAATACGATTGTGTCAAGCTGATGCGATTTTTCGTCTCTTGCTGAGATCATCTGAGGCCCGACTGGCTTTTGTGGGATCGCTGTATCTGTAGAAGTTACTCTACCCAGAGAAAATCTTACACACAATGTGCATGCTTTTCGCGGCGCCGCTGTTCGCGGTGAGGCCTGCGGCATACAATTTGCTGATGCCCGTCAATCTCAAACGACATCAACGGAGGCAGAGAATGGACGGCATCAGAGAGAAACGGATTTTGAGCTTTGGATGGAGACGCGATTCTTTCGAGTTCGTAACGTTAATCATCTTCATGTTGGGAATTGCTGGCGTGCCTGAGACAGCTGACTCGGCGGGCGGTACGGCAGAAGTGAAAGTGACGACAGTTTCCTACGACGGCAAGTACGCAAATAAGAATATCGGCGCTATTTGGATTGAAAATTCAGCCGGCCAGTTTGTCAAATCCCTGGAAGTCTGGGCGAAGAAGCGTGAAAAGCATTTGATCAAGTGGAAGGCTGCATCCGGGGGCAACAAGGTTGACGCAGTGACCAGCGCCACCAGTAAAAGCCATAAGAGCCATGTTGCGACCTGGGACGGCAGCGACGCCGACGGCAACACGGTGCCGGACGGCCGCTACACGGTTGTGATTGAGTTTACGGAAGATAACTCAGCCAGCAGCGGCAAACCACCAGGCAAATGGACGACCATCGAGTTCACCGTCGGCGGTGGAGACCAAACCGTCTCACCACCTGACCAGGCTAATTTCAAGGGCTTGAAGTTGGTTTACAGCGGCTCAGGCACAAGCAGCAGCGCCTCCCTGGCTGGCCGCGTAACGGCGGATGGCTCCGGGCAGGCGGTTAGCGGGGCGCTCGTTCAGCTTAAGTCGGGAGGCTCTGTTCAATACGAATCTCAGAGTTTGAGCACGGGAGATTATGCTTTTGCCAGCGTAACGCCAGGTTCATATTCAGTTGTCTGTTCCAAGCAAGGTTTTGTGACGTGGAGCAGCAACAAGACGCTCGCTTCGGGAGACACGGCCAGCGGCTTCGACATCAATCTGGTACCCGAGGGCAACTCGGACACCACGCCACCGGAACCTCCAAAGAATGTTCAAGTTTCCAGTCAATAAAAAAAAGCCCCGGGGCAGGCGCCTTGCCGGGGCTTTTACTTTTCTCTTCGGTTCAAAGCTAACTTGCCAGTCGCTCCAGAACACCCAATAACAGTTTATAGAAATCCGCGACCGACCCAATGCGACAGCGTTCGTCAGGAGAGTGTGGGAATTCAATCTGTGGTCCAAGCGATACCATGTCCATCCCCGGGTATTTTTCGCCAATGATGCCACATTCCAGCCCCGCGTGGATGGCTTTCACCTCCGGCTCTTTTCCCAGAACTTCTTTGTGGACTTGCTCTGCGATTTTCAAAACTCTGGAGTTGAGGTCTGGCTTCCAGCCCGGATAGCCTTCAACCTCTTCAACTTCGGCTCCGCCAAGCTTTCCGATGCTGGCGACGCTGGTTTGCAGCGCCTGAATCGCTGAATCGACGGAACTACGGTTGCTGACGTGAATCAGCATTTTGCCATCCTCGATCTTGACCGAGGCAAGGTTTGAGCTTGTTTCAACCAATTCGGGTATATCATAACTCATCGCAATGACGCCGTGCGGCAAAGCGTTGATCAGGTTCATGACTCTGTACGCGCATTCGGAAGTCATGACCTTGTCTGATGACCCGGCCGTGATGTCAAAACTCATGCCTGGCTCGGCGGGCTTGAATTCCGCCTGAATTGCTGAGATTTCTGCACGTACGGCGTTCTCGAGCGCGTCCTTGTTGGAAGGTGCAACCGCGATGGTGGCGAATGCCTCCCGCGGAATTGCGTTGTGCATATTGCCACCCGTTAGGCTAGCAAGCTCAAAATCAACAGCACGCTGGGCGGCAATGAGTGCGCGTGTCAGCAATTTGACGGCATTGCCGCGCTGCAAATGAATATCGACGCCGGAGTGGCCGCCGCGCATGCCATGCAGTTTCAGATCGAGCACCGCATGACCAGAAGCGAGTGCGGTGTAATCAAGTTTCTGATTGATATTGACGCCCGCGCCGCCCGCGCAGCCGACGTATAGCGACCCTTCTTCTTCCGTGTCAAGGTTTATCAGACATCGACCCTGCAGCATGTTGGTGCCCAGGCCACCGGCGCCGGTGAGACCGGTTTCTTCGTCCACGGTGAACAGGAGTTCGAGCGGGCCATGCGCTACATTTTTGCTGTCCATCAAGGCCAGAGACGCGGCAACGCCCAATCCATTGTCTGAGCCAAGGGTGGTGCCGGTGGCGTAAAGATAGCCGTCTTCCTGTCGTGGTTTGAGAGCATCGGTATCGAAGTTGTGTTCGACATCGGCGTTCTTTTCGTTCACCATGTCGAGGTGTGACTGCAGAATGGTAATGGGAGCCGATTCTTTGCCCGCCGTGCCCGGTTTGCTGACAACAATGCTCTCGAGTTGATCTTTCTTGTAAGAAAGCCCGTTGCGCTCAGCGATGCTGATTACATATTCGCCCATGGCTTTCTCGTTCTTGGACCCGCGTGGAATGGTCAGAATCTTGTCGAAATGTGCCCATAGTTCTTTGGGATCCAGTTCAGATACGAATGTCATACCGTCCTCCAATGTATGGTAGATTTATATGCATCAAGAGTGGTGTTTTCAGGAGCAATATACTCAGGCATCACTGCTTTTGCAAGCTTTTTGTCCCGAGCGCTTTTGGGTAAAAATGTCCTTGAAAATGGTTGGACACTTTGCTACATTGGCGGGTTCTTTTCGAGCAGGAAACTGAAAAACCAGAAGTTCATAACAAATAGGAAGGGGTCATTTGATGAGTAAACTTCTATCTGTATTTGCAATTCTGACGCTAGTTGGCTTGCTGAGTTGCGGCCGCGAAGCTGCGGAGCCCGAGAATCAAAATCAGGAAACCGCGAACCGTGAGGTAGAGCCAGCCCAAAACGTCCCGGCTACGATGGACACCGGAGCGCGCCCGCTCGACAATGTGAGGGCTAGTGACCGCGCCGACTACTATCAAGCTGAACCTGCGATGACCATCGACTTTGACAAGAGCTACATCGCGACGGTCCACACCGATAAGGGTGACATTGTCATGGATTTGAACGCCGAATACGCGCCGCACCATGTCAACAACTTCGTCTTTCTCGCCCGACAAGGCTTTTTCGACGGACTGACATTTCACAGGGTCGTGCCTGGTTTCGTGATTCAGGGTGGCGATCCGCTTGGGCGCGGTAACGGCGGGCCGGGCTACAAAGTGCCGGCGGAAATCGGCTTGCCTCATGAGTTGGGGGCTGTCGCCATGGCGCGGCAGGGAGATCAGGTTAACCCGAAACGAGAGTCGAGTGGCAGTCAGTTCTACATCACGCTGGCGCCAACTGCCCAGCTGGATGGCGCCTATTCGGTGTTTGGCAAAGTGATTCAGGGCTTTGAAATCGTGCAGCAGATTGCCGTTGGCGACTTGATCACACGTGTCGATATTCTGGAAAAGTAGCCACCGCGAACAAGACGATGATGTGCCCCGACACAGGTGTTATATCTGCTCGGGGCGTTTTGTTTGGTCCGCGCGGGTCTTTTCTGGCGCACTGAACCTCACAAATCAATGGCGTGCAGACAGCGGCAACCAATCAGGAATGGGGCCATCGCAACGGATTCTCGGAACATCTCGCAGCCCATCCTGAAGGTGCTGTATTTCACACGCTGACAGCTGTTCTGTTATAGCAGTTTTCTGCAAAAATGTTGATTTTATGATACTAACCAAACGGAAACCATGCGAATAGGAATTATCGGCTTGGAGCAATCCGGCAAGACAACATTGTTAAGCGCCCTGACGCAAAGCGCTGGTGGCGACCATGCGGCAAAAGGCAAACAGAGTGCCCATCTCAGCATTGTCAAAGTGCCTGACCCTCGGCTGGACCGTCTGCACCACCTCTTTCAGGGCAGTCGGAAAGTCCAGACGACAATTGAGTATCTCGACATTGGTGGGTTGTCTAAAGGCTCAACGCAACGCAAGGGCTTTCAGGAGCAATTTTTGGGAAACCTGCGCACCATAGATACGCTCCTTTGCGTGCTGCGTCAGTTCGAAAACGACATGGTTCCTCATGCTGAAGGCGCCGTCGATCCGGCCCGCGACTGGTCAATCATCGAAGAAGAGTTTCTGTTCTCGGATATGGCTGTTCTCGAGAATAGAATCGAGCGTCTGACCAAAGAAGTGAAGAAGCTCAAAGACAAGGAACTGCAACAGGAATTGGAATTGTTGCAGCGATGCTACAGTACAGTCGAGTCTGAGATACCCTTGCGTGAGATGGAGTTCACGGATGAAGAGGAAAAGCGACTGCGAGGTTTCCAGTTCCTCACCGCCAAACCCGTCGTCATGGTTTTGAATATTGGGGAAGACGAGATCGAGCAGGAATCGGCCCTACTGGAGAAGTACGGATCTCTTGCCGAAGGAAAGAACAAGGTGTTGCTCTGCCTTTCCGCCAATTTGGAAATGGAAATTGCGCAGCTCCCGGATGAGGACAAGGCTACGTTTCAGGAAGAAATGGGCATCACGGAGCCCGCGCTGAACAAGATGATTCGGCACTCTTATGACCTGCTGGGCCTGATTCCGTTTTTTACAGCCGGTGAGCAGGAGGTGCGAGCCTGGACCATCCGCAAGGAGACGCGGGCACAGAACGCCGCCGGCGCCATCCACTCGGACATGGAACGGGGCTTTATTCGTGCAGAAGTGGTGGCTTTCGAGAAGTTGAGTGAACTCGTCACCTTTGCCAAATGCAAGGAGCAAGGTGTTCTTCGCCTGGAAGGGAAGGACTACATTGTAAAAAACGGGGATGTAATTACGTTCCGCTTCAATGTTTAGAGAAAGGATTCACCTTGAAAGCTCGGATCGCTATCGGAATTGGCGTTAGCCTGATTTTTGTCTACTTTGCCTTTAGAGAAGTCAATTTTCAAGAAATGCTGGCCACCATTCAGAACGCGAAGTATCAGTGGCTGCTTCCCGCAATCGCGGCCATGCTGACCAGCCACTGGCTGCGCGCCAAACGCTGGCAGTATCTCATAGAGCCGATCAAGCAAACGAAAGTTCACCCCCTGTTTTCCGCGCTCATGATTGGTTACGCCGCCAACAATATTTTCCCGCTGCGCTTGGGGGAGTTTTTGCGCGCATACGCTCTGGCCAAGAGTCAAAACATCTCCAAAACCTCGTCGTTTGCAACAGTGGTTGTGGACCGGTTGCTTGATATTCTTTCGCTGCTGCTTGTCCTGGCCATCACGGTGTTCTTGTACCCACTGCCGGAGAACATCAAGCGCGGAGCCTACGTCATCTCCGCGGGCACGGTGGGCGTCATTGTTTTTATTGTGCTGCTGATGGAGAAAACCGACGCCACCCTGGCCTTTCTGAGCAAGATTCTGCCAGGTAAAATCTATGAAGTTGTGCAGAAAATCGCCCGTTCGTTCTTGCAGGGATTCATGGTATTCAAAAAGTCCGAACACTATCTGATGGTGCTGCTGCTTTCGCTGGGCGTATGGTTGTTGTACGCGGTTGTGGTTTACATTTCATTCTTCATTTTCAATCTCGATATCAAGTACGGGCTTGATATCTATTCTGCTCTGGTTGTCCTGGTGGTTATCAGCATCGGCCTGATGATTCCGTCATCGCCCGGCTTCGTTGGCACCTACCACGCATTTTGCATTTGGAGTCTGGGCTTGTTCGGTGTTGCCAAGAGCGATGCCGGCAGCTTTGCAGTTATCAGTCACGCCATGAACACCATCCCCTTCACCATCGTCGGACTGCTCTATTTCTGGCACGAGAATTTGCATTTTTCTGACGCCGTTTCCGAGAAAGAAGCCGTGGAGCACGGCTCGAATAATGATTCTGAAATGGACCCGGAGAAACTTAGCGGCGCCAGCTAACGCATGTCCATCCTCCTGTTCTTTATCGATGGTGTCGGCATCGGCGACAACGACCCGGCCAGGAATCCGTTCGCACGCTTTCCGTCTGTCCATTTTCGACAATTCAAGCCTTTTCGCCCCGCGCCGCTGCCGCTTGACGGCGGTGTTGTGGCTACCGATACCTCGATGGCCATGCCAGGCCTGCCTCAAAGCGCCACCGGCCAAACGGCTTTGCTGACCGGCGTCAACTCCGCCCAGCAGGTAGGCCGGCATTTGCCAGGATTTCCCACGACTAGCCTGAAGAAGATATTGGCGGAAGAGAGTATTTTTCTGAAGCTTCAAAATTGCGGACTGACCGCAACCTTTGCCAACGCTTTTTCGCCCGAATACTTTGAACGATCCCCACGCAAAATTTCGGCGACCACTTGGGCCGTCAAAGCCTCTGATTTTCCTTTCAGAATGATAACTCCGCACGTATGGCAGCGCCAGGCCATTTCCCACGACTTAAGCAACGAATTTCTCGAGAAGCTCGGCTTCGAAGTGCCGATCAGGACGCCTGCTGAAGCAGCTGACATCCTTACATCGATTCTCCAGGATGTCGATTTTTGCCTGTTCGAGTATTTTCTGACGGACATGATTGGCCACGCCCAGGACATGACCGCTGCCGGCAAGGAAATCAGCAGACTCGACGCGTTTCTCGGACGCCTGCTCACCGTGCTGGATCTTGAGGCCCACACGATCATTGTCACCAGCGACCACGGCAATTTTGAGGACCTAAGCGTGGCTACGCATACGACCAACACGGTACCGACCATGGTTTGGGGCAAAATGAAAGATCGCATTTTGCCTGGCGCTGCGCGGATTGAGACCATCACACCGACGATTCTGCGCTGCTTGACGCCGTCCGACCCAGTGGGGCAAGAACTTGATTTCACTTGACATCCCACCTGATTTTGTTTACCTTGCCGTATCTCAAGGTTGTGAATATGGGTGCATCGATGCGTGCCGTGCAAAAAGAAGACGTCCGACCCAGCGTGGTTGCGGGTTTTTTCTATCCCGGCGACCCGCAGCAGCTTCAGCATGAATTGGAAGAGCTGCTGGATTTCGCGCCGTCAACAAATCTCTCCGGTGACGTTGTTGCGCTGGTTTCGCCGCATGCGGGTTACCAGTACTCGGGCGGCGTTGCCGCGACAGGTTTCAGACAACTGCAGAGTCAGGATGTTTCCGTGGTCGCGATAATTTCCCCAAGCCATCATGATACTTTCCCCGGCGTGTCGGTTTTCAACGGCCGCGCTTTTGAGACGCCTCTTGGCCTTGTTCCCATCGCCGGGAGCCTGGCGGACGCCCTCATCGACGAGGATGAGGTTATCGAGTCTTCCTGGCTGGGACACCGTCAGGAGCATGCGCTGGAGGTGCAACTGCCTTTTATTCAGCATGTTTTTCCTGATAGTAAGATTTTGCCGGTCGCCGTTGGCAGGCAATCTTTCGAGTGCTGCCGGCGTCTGGGACGAGCACTGGCGCGCATACTTGCCGGAGAGCGTGCACTGATCGTGGCGACTTCGGATCTTTCTCATTTTCACAGCTACGCGGAGGCAGTCCAGTTGGACAGGAGGACAGGAAAGCTCATCGAACAATTCGACGAGCGCTCACTTATGCGCGCCTGCAAGAGCGGGACATGTGAGGCCTGCGGCATAGGACCGATTATCGCAGCTATGGTAGCCAGCAAGAATCTGGGCGCGGATATGGCAAAGACTTTGCTTTATCGAAACTCTGGTGATGTCTCCGGAGATTTTTCCCGAGTCGTCGGGTATTTGTCGGCGGCCTTTGTTCGCCGCAATTGAGGCAAAATGAACAAGGATTCCGCCGGAGGTGACGTGCTTTGTTCAAGAAAGCAACTCCGAAATTTTTGGGCCGGGACGAGCAGGACTACCTACTCAACATAGCCAGAAATACGATTGCGGACTGTCTGACAAGGAAGGCGGATTCGCCACCAGAAAACCCCGCCTTTAATTTGGAAGCGAAACTCGGCGTGTTTGTCACCTTGACCAAAGGAGACAGCCTGCGGGGCTGCATGGGTTCTGTTGAGGCGCGCCGGCCATTGCCTGTGGCGGTCAAAGTGATTGCGCAATCGGCGGCTTTTCATGACCCGCGATTCCCGCCTGTACGTCAGGATGAACTCCGGGAAGTTGACATTGAAATATCCGTACTCTCGCCGCCCAAGCCGGTGAAGTCTATTGATGAAATCAAGGTGCCACGGCATGGTGTTTTTCTACGGCACGGTCATGCCAGCGCCATTCTACTGCCGCAGGTTGCCGTGAAACACAACTGGAATCGCAAAGACCTCCTGGAACATGCTTGCCGTAAAGCAGGCCTAAAGAAAGAAGCCTGGGAGAGCAGCGCTACAGAAGTGATGGTATTTGAAGCCCAGGTCTTCTCGGAAAATCGCGCCCGCAACGCAAAGGAAAACTGATTGCCTGCCTCAACTCGATTCACGCTTGTCACCCGCGAAACACAGGAGACTCAGGAGAATAGCCAGCTTGCGACCTACGCCGTGCGCAGCCGTGGCGCTCACCAAAGCCGTCTGCACCAGGAACCGGAACACCCCTACCGAACGGCCTACCAGCGCGACCGGGACCGCATCGTGCATTCGCGTGCCTTCCGCCGACTCAAGCACAAGCGTCAGGTCTTTCTAACCTCAGAAAGCGACCACTACCGCACCCGGATCACCCACACTCTGGAAGTTGCACAACTCTCCCGCACCATGGCCAGAGCTCTCGGCCTGAACGAGGATCTGGTTGAAGCCATCGCTCTCGGACATGATCTCGGCCACACCCCTTTCGGTCATCTTGGTGAGGTCATCCTTGACAACATCATGACGGGCAAACGTTTGTTTTCCGGTCAGAAAGACCCGATCACGTTTGGCGGATTCAAGCACAATTACCAGAGCGTTCGTGTTGTGGATGAATTGGAAAGGAAGTACCCGTTCAAGGGACTCAATCTGACTTCGTCCGTCCGCGAGGGTATCTTGAAACACACACGCCTCAAGCGCGGATCTTATGATTTTCCCGATTTCCGCCATGAGGGACTCCATTTTCAGCAGGACATGGCGACGACGCTGGAAGGACAGGTCGTAGCCATCTGTGATGAAATTGCGCAGCGGACGCATGACCTGGAAGACGGTGTGCGTGCCGGCCTTGCACCTCTCGATCAGGTCCGCGAGTTGCGCATCGTAAAAACTGTCGAAGCGCAATTCGGTCTTGCCGGCGACGTAGCGGCGCAGGAGCCTGGGCGGTACGTCGGCACCCTGATCAGGGCCCTCATCAATTTTTTCATGGATGATGTGCTGCAGGTGGCTTTGCGCAACATTGCGGATTTCGAGCGCCGCAAACAGCGCCTCCAAAATTTCGATGAAGAGTTGCTAAGCTTCAGTGCCGAACTTGACCCGTTGCAAAATGAGTTGAACAAATTTATTTATCAGGAAATTATCCATTTTTCCCGGGTGAAATGGTCTGACGAGCTTGGGGAGAAACTTTTGTTCCGGCTGTTCGAAGGCTATCATAACCACCCAGAATTTTTTCAGGACGCTGTCTCCTTGAATGGCGATGGCTTGCAAAAACATAAGATGGTGGGAGAGCAGGCAGATGCAAGATCCTACCGCGCGGTCTGCGATTACATTGCCGGAATGACCGATTCATTCGCCTTCAGGGAAGCCGAGCGCCTTGCGCGCGCCAAGGTGATCAAGATCGATGATCTGAAACTCGAGTCGGCACACGGCCATTCCGAGTAGATTCCCGTACTCAACCAAAAAGTACTCCTGACGTGCAGATATTGATTGAGAACCTTTCGTTTGCCTACGAATCATTTGGCGTCAAAGCAGACCCTGTTCTGAAGAATGTAAATCTGACTATCTCAGAGGGTGAAGCAGTCGCTATTGTCGGACTTTCCGGGTCAGGAAAAACAACCCTGATGCACCATCTGACCGCCCTTCTCAAGCCCGACGCCGGGCACGTCATGGTCAATGGCCAAGATTTGCAAAGCCCACAGGTGAAACTTTCTGAAATCAGGCGCAGAATTGGCATCGTCTTTCAGTTTCCTGAAACTCAACTTTTCGCCGACACGGTGTTTGACGATGTTGCTTTTGGCCCCCGGAACCTGGATTTACCAGCCTCGGCGGTGGAGCACCGCGTCAACAAAGCCTTGGCTCACGTAGGACTGGAGATTGAAAAATTCGGAGGACGCTCGCCATTCAGCCTGAGCGACGGCGAAAAGCGCAGGACGGCAATTGCCGGAGTCCTTGCGCTGGAGCCCGAATGTCTGGCGTTGGATGAGCCAACCGCCGGCCTTGATTTGGACGGAGTCCGGGCGGTGTCAAGGTTGTTGACACGATATCATTCCAGCGGCAAGACAGTCATCGTCGTGTCACACAATCTGGAATGGGTTTGCTCGGTGGTCGATCGCGTGGTCGTGCTCGAGCAGGGACAAATCCGTTTTGATGGTTCCGTCGAAACATTGTTCGCAGCTGCGGAATTTCTCCCCAAGGTGGGCCTGGCGATGCCGCGCGTTCTGCAGTTGTTTGCCTTTTTGCGTGAGGACCAAACAGCGGCGCGCCCAACGGCGCCTTCAGCCGACGATATTAAGCAGATGCTGGCCTTTCAGCATCTCGATGGAGCTGCCGGGCGCAGGCAAAATGACCGGAAGTCGATCTCGTTGCAGCCGAGCCTGCTCCAAAACAGGCCAGTGGACGAAAAGTAGTCAGATATTACGCTCCCATCCGTCCTGCTCATCTCATCAAAATGACGTGTGTAATTTTTCCTCACTACCTCAAACAACATGCGTCAAAATCGCTAATATTTACTAGAAGATAGTGAATATTTTCGCTTTTCGTGCCAATGTCGAAAATGGAATAGCAACCGGGCAGGATTGTCCCACATCTTTCAGTGGCATAAAAGTTGCTAAAATTTTGACAAATTTGTGCAAGGCCTGGCCAGGGCAATGACGGTTTTTCGAGGCTGAATCAGCGTATTTCTCTCCTCTGTCGGGGGTTCAATTAATTTCCAATAATACGAACAACTTGTCGGTCTATTTCAGATGTCAAACGCAACTGTCGATACCTACGTGAGCAACACGAGCAACATTAGCAACATCGAAATTCTCGAAGAAATAAAACGACAATCCATGTCGCAGTCAAAAGACAGCCAGAACGGAAACAGAAACGGCTGGGGGAAAAACTACGGATTCGATTTTCACTATCCGCTTGTCAGCCGTAGCCCTGAGATCAAGGATATCTTCAATGTCATCAAGAAGGTTGCAAAGAGTAACGCAACCATCTTAGTGCACGGCGAGACGGGAACGGGCAAGGAGTTGATCGCCGGTCTCATCCAGTTTATCAGCAACAGGGCAGACAAGCCGTTTGTGAAAGTCAACTGTGCTGCTTTGCCTGAGAATCTTCTGGAGAGCGAGCTGTTCGGCCACGAAAAGGGCGCCTTCACCGGCGCCATCCAGACCCGGATCGGCAAGTTTGAACAGGCCAACGGCGGCACCCTGTTTCTCGACGAAATCGGGGACATGCAGTTGGCGACGCAGGCGAAAATTCTGAGATGCCTGCAGGACCAGACGTTCTCGCGTGTTGGTGGCAACAAAGACATCAAGGTGGATGTGCGCGTCATCGCCGCCACAAACAAGAGCCTGATCGACGCAATTGAGGTTGGTGAATTCAGAGCCGACTTGTACTATCGCCTCAACGTTGTAACCCTCGACATTCCGCCACTTCGCGAGCGCAAGGAAGACATCCTGATTATCGCGGATTTCTTTCTGCGAAAATACACTCAGGAAATCCGCAAGGAGAGCAAGGGCTTTAGTGATGAAACGCGGGCTCTCATTCAAAACCATAGTTGGCCGGGAAATATCCGCGAACTCAAGAATCTCATTGAGCGCGCCGTCCTGGTCGCCGAGGAAGATGGCTGGATTAGTGCCGAAGATCTGGCGATGTCCGGCAAAGACTATTTTGCAGCGGGCGGCCGCGACCGCCGGAGACAGGCTGACCGCGAACTCATCAGCTTCGATTCCTTGAATCTCGCTGAGATCGAAAAGAACACGATCATGAAGGCGCTACAGGTAAGCGAGTGGGTTCAGAAGGAAGCGGCCACGCTGCTGGGCATTTCGCCGCGGGCCCTGAACTATAAGATCAACCAGCATGAGATTACGCACCCATCCTGGAAAAAAAACAACTGAGACGACTGCAAACCACTTTTTCGCGACAATCGGGCTGACCTTTGGGTCGGCCCTTTTTGTTGTACTTCCCAGAACCCTCACACATGCTAGTGTGATGATTTCCAAATAAGCGAACTCTGACAGGGTTTAATGTTAACCGTTTCAGGCATAAAAAAAGGGGTCGAAACCCTGTCAGAGTTTTGTTCGGAAAATTAGAAATCGTGACACTAGCGTCCGTTCCTCATTCCCTTAATTATTGCAAAATTGAAGTCGAAGTTACAGATTACGGATGTGAATTACCGGCACGTAATACCCCCGCTCCCGGGTTGCAATTGTTTCGTTTTGTGCAATTTTTAAAATGTTGATATTAAAGAACTTAACTTTATCTGTGGCTTGTGGCACAAGCTTTGCAAAACCCCGAATCGCTTACGGTGAACTGAATGCAAAGGAGAATACAGATGAGTTTCACAGGATTGAACAGGCTGACATGGATTTTGGTTGTTTCGATTGCGGCTATTCTGGGAGTGACTACGGCGTTTGCGCAGAACGTAACCGTATCCTGGGACGCGAATACCGAAAACGACTTAGCCGGATACAATCTATATATTGGCGAAAGCACCCAGACCTATTCGGGCGTCGTTGATGTTGGTAATGCCACGGAGTTTACCTGGAACAACCTGGATGCCGGCAAGACCTTTTATTTTGCCGTCACCGCATACGACCTTTCTGCCAACGAAAGTGGTTTTTCCCAAGAAGTGTCGATCACTCTGAGCGGCAGTGACACAAACCCACCTGATCTCGTTGATGTCTCAATCATTGGCACGACCCAGTTGGATGTGATCTTTTCCGAACCGCTTGATGCCGGTTCTGCGACCACGGCCGGAAATTACACTATCAGTAACGGCGTTCAAGTCCTGGGCGCGGTGCTCGACAACAATCAGACCGTCGTTCATCTGATCACTACTGCCCACGAGACCGGCAGGAACTACGTTCTCTCCATCAGCAACGTCAGCGATGTAGCCGGGAACACCATTGCATCGGGCACTTCAAAGAGCTATGAATTGCGCAGTGGCAATGACGACACTACGCCGCCCACACTTGCCGGCGTCACGGTCAACGACCTGACTCAGTTGGCAGTTTTGTTCAGCGAGCGCCTCGACAAGATTTCCGCGGAGGACAAGTCAAAATATCAAATCAACAATGGCGTGCAAGTCCTGCAGGCAAGATTAAGCAGCAACCGACTACGCGTGGAGCTGACGACATCACCACACCGAAGCCAGACGGATTACACCCTGACGGTCAACAGTGTCCAGGATGAAGCCGGTAATGCGATTGCCTCGAACTCGACTGCCTCTTACCAGACCCCAGCCGGCGGCGATAACTCAGGCCCATCATTGGTTTCGGTCAGTGCCAACGGCCCAACCCAGATTGATGTCAATTTCAACGAGCAGGTCGAGAAGACGAGCGCCGAAAACAGGGACAATTACTCGGTCAACAATAGCGTCGATGTTCTGGGCGCAATATTGGACAACACCGGGCTGACGGTTCACCTCATCACCACCGCGCACCAGAGTGGCTCGAGTTATTCCCTCACGGTCAATAATGTCATGGACCGGGCGACACCGGGCAATGCTATCGCAGCAAACAGCCGAATCAATTACAATATTGACGGGCATCCGGACGATGGGCAAACAGACAACATCGGCAATCCGCAGACCTTTGCTCTTTTCCCGAATTACCCGAACCCATTCAACCCGGAAACCGAGATTAGATTCTTTCTGGACAAACAGCGTACCATGGAACTGAAGGTTTACAACCCGCTTGGCCAGCTCGTGAAATCGCTCGTGAAAAACAATCTGGCGGCCGGGTTTCATACCGTAACCTGGGATGGTACGAACAATGACGATCTACAAGTACCTAGCGGGGTTTACATCTACAGTCTTGAAATCAAACGCGAAGAAGCCAAGGGAGACATGCTGGTGAACGTCTCGCTGGAGCGTCGTGTGCGCAGAATGACTTTGATTCGCTAACCTGATTTTCTTCCTCCCTCGTAGACGGCCGGCATCCGAGAAATCGGGTGCCGGCCTTATTGTTTTTATTTTGAAACATTCGTTGACTGTATGACCATAAATTCATATATTTTCGAGCTATAAGGAGTAGCATGTTTCAGTCAAAATGGAATTCGACGAATGAACAGGATGTTGATTTTGTTGCACGCTTTTTTGGTCTTCCTCTGCACGCCACCCGAGACATATTCGCAACTTCGCAAACATACAGCGTTCGACACTTCTCAAGTTCGCACTCAGCCAAAATCCAGAACCACTAGTTTTTTTTCGAAGACACAAAGACCGCTTCAAACTCTGACGCAGTCCGGCTCGATGCGATCAGGCGACCAGGTCAAAACGGTAAGGCGTGGCAATAATAATCTTTCCGTATTCGGATTTGACCTGTTTTCTGAAGAAAACGCTCCGGTTGCATGGGAAAGCAGTGAAGTATTGAGTCTGCCTGCCAATTACAAGCTTGGCCCCGGCGACCGGCTTGGCATCTATCTTCTGGGTACGGTTCAGGAGAACATCGATGTCATGGTCAATGTCGAGGGGAAAATATTTGTACCGCCGGTGGGTGTTATTGATGTCCAGGGTTTGGGTTTGGCCGAGTTCAGAGCATTGCTCAATCGACGTCTTTCGAAATACTATGACAATTTCACGCTGGATATCATGTTGCTGCAGCCCAAGCAGGTCATGGTTGCAGTGGTTGGTGATGTCATGCGGCCAGGCAAGTACGTGTTGAGTTCACTGAATACCGTGCTGGATGCAGTCGTTACCGCTGGTGGCCCAACTGGCCGGGGTTCAATCCGTGATGTTCGACTCGTGCGGCAGGACTCCCTGGTTGCGTCAGTGGACCTCTACCGCTTTCTGATGACCGGCGAAAACAGCGATGATGAATTCCTGCAAGCCGGGGACCGCATCCAGGTGCCGGTGGCCAGAAGCAAGGTGGTCGTTGACGGCGAAGTAAGCCGCCCGGCAATATTCGAACTCACGCCTGGCGGGCAGGAAAGCCTGGCGGATGTGTTGGAACTCGCCGGCGGGCTGACTGACCTGGCTTACCTGGATAAGGTCGAAGTGAGCCGGATGACAGAAAGCGGCTATCGCTCTGTGCAGTATATCGACTACTCATCTGCAAGCGGCAGTCAGAGCGCGCAGGCGTTCAGCCTGCGGAATGAAGATGAAGTTTACATCTATTCCAAACTGGAGCAGATTCACGAACGGAAAGTCGCGATTTTCGGAGAAATCAGGAAGCCAGGCGCCTACGAACTCGAAGACAATATGCATCTGAGTGACTTGATTTTGAAGGCCGGCAATCTAACGCGAAAGGCTTACCGGCTCGAAGCCGAAGTAGCTAAGGTCGATCCTGGTCAGCCCACCCGTATCTTGAAAGTCAACCTGGGTGACATGGATACCAGTTCAGGGCACAACGGCTTTGGCGGCGATAGCCGCACCGATATTGCTCTGGAAGAAGATGACCAGGTGTTTGTGCGCCGGATTCCGGAATGGGAGGTCGGTCTGATGGTGGAAGTTCGGGGTGAAGCCAGATTCCCGGGCCACTACTCGATCGTCAAAGACAGCACCTATCTGAGCGACGTCCTCAGCAAGGCTGGCGGATTCACGGATGAGGCTTTTCTGCAGGAAGCTTTCGTCATCCGTCCAAGTACGCGGGTTCGTTTTGACAAAGAGTTCGAACGTTTGCGGGAGATGAAACGCGAGGAAATGAGTGAGCTGGAATACCAGTATTTCGTCATGCGGCAAAACTCGGCCGATGTCGATCAAATCGTCGTTAATTTCGAGAAATTGGTGAACCAGGGAGACGCCAGCCAGGACGTCATTCTGGAGGGCGGAGATGTCATCGTCATTCCGCGTGCCCCGAGGGTCGTGACCGTGACCGGCAGCGTTGCCAAACCGGGAGGGGTCACCTACAAGGCCAGTGCCCCGCTATCGTACTATCTGGCGAAAGCCGGCGGCGCCTCGTGGGACGCCAAACTCAGCAAAACCAAAATTGTCAAGGTCACCGGCGAAGTTCTGGATGACGAGGATGTCGCTTCCTTCGAGGCCGGCGACATCATTTGGGTGCCGAGAAAGTCGGATAAGAAATTCTGGCCGGTAGCCCTGCAGACTATTTCAGTGTTCACGCAACTCGCTTCTATTTATCTCATTGTCGATACCGCGATCAATCGCTGAGCCATTCCAAACTGACCTGAATTTTGCATATCCACTTGAAAAACATCACCTTTTCAGAATAAAATGAAAAAAACGCAAACGGAAGAAATCAACTTGCTGGATTATGTTGCCGTGCTTGTTGAACGCCGGCGCATGATCGTGCGAAACACTCTGGTGGCGGCGGTGCTGATGGCGCTCGTCAGTCTGGTTTTACCGCGGACGTTCACTGCTTCTACCACAATCCTGCCACCGGATGACGGCGATCAGGGTGGGCTGCGCAGTTTGCTGGCAAATTCACCTGTGGCTTTTATGGATTTGCCAGGGAATTCAGCCACTTCTTCCGAGATCTTTGTCGAGATTCTCAACAGTAGAACCGTGGCGCTCGGGGTTCTCGAACACAAGTATGAGTATGGCGACAAGCAGCAGTCGTTGCTGCAGATTTGGCAAGAAACCAGCAAAGCAGATGCGTTGCGAGAGTTGAGAAAGCAGTCATCCATTTCCTCCAACGAACAGGGAATCATCTCAATTTCCGTTGAGGCGAGCAATCCTGAGCTTGCGGCCGCGGTTGCGCAGACTTATGTCGGTGAACTCGATCGGGTGAACCAGGAAAAAAGCTTCTCCAAGGCCAAGAACTCGAGGGTCTATATTGAAGAGCAGCTTGAAGTCACCGAGAAGAGTCTGCGCGATGCCTCTCAAGAACTCGCGACCTTTCAGGAGAAATCCAAGGCGGTGAATCTTGAAGAGCAGACCAAAGTTGCGATCGGCAAGGCCGGCGAGATCAAAGGCACAATCATGGCGAAGGAGGTCGAACTGGCGGTCGCGAAGCAAACCATGAAGCACAGCAACCCGATTATCCTGCGCATCGCGAAAGAGCTGAGTGAGCTTAAGAAACAGTTTGAACATCTGCAATACGGCAATTCCGTGCCGTTTGAGGAGCAGCGCGATTATTTTATTCCGTTTTCAGAAGTTCCCGATGTCAGTTTGAAGTTTGCCGCATTGATCCGCGAAGTGAAGGTTCAGGAGACCGTTTGGCAGCTCCTGAATGAGCAATACTACAGCGTCAAGATTCAGGAAGCGCGAGATACGCCGACGGTGCAAGTGCTTGATGAGGCGGTGCCGCCCGAGAAACGCACCAGGCCGAGACGGACTTTGTTGGTGCTGGTGGCAACCTCGCTGACTTTCTGTTTCTCCATCTTCGGCGCCTTCGTTTTCGAATCCGTCGAGCGTCTCAAGGAACGCGAAGCCGACTATGAACGCATCACGAGCTTCCGACGGGAAGTGATTCAAGATGTTGACAACATCAAGGCATTTGTTTACAGATATTTAACAAAAGAAAAGAAACCGTAGGTATTCCAATAAAGTTAATCAAAGATTACAGGTGCGCTGCTGACTTCGACGTGGAAAATCCTGAATCAGGGTATGTGCTAATTTCGGCAATGAGACGGCGATTTTACAGATTCTTTTTGACTTCCGCGCTGTTTGGCTTGGCCTTGCTGGTCACGCCGACGATGGCGCAATCAACCTTCGTTCCCCTTAATCACTGGGCTTACGACTTCATTGATCGCATGGAAACCAAAGGCGTGGTGTCCGGTGTTCTGAATGGCACGAAACCGTACAGCCGCGACGAAATGGTCGGTTATCTGCTGGAGGTTGAACGCGCCACGGATGGCGGCTCTCTTTTGTCCGCGGTCGAGCAGCAGCAACTGCAATTTCTGCGCTTCGAATATGGCGAGGAAGTGAAAGCCCGGACTGGCGCCAATGGCATTCACTATCCGACCCGCATTGGCCGGCTGAAACAAAGCCCCATATTCGGTCGTGCCTTTCCCGGCTTTCTGTACTCGAACAACCGCAATCTGTTCAACATCGGAGCCGATGGTTTTAAAGCGTACGTCGATCCGGTGTACTCCCAAGAGTGGCTGTATGCAAACCCGGACACCCTCTCGCCAACGGAAAAGGAGTTCAAACGCAGCCACGGGTTCACGCTCCGCGGGCAGCTTGGCACGCATGTCGGCTTTTACTTCAATTTCCGTGATACCAAAGAGTGGGGGAGCCGGAACTACCCGAATCAGTTTGACATCAGCCTTGAGGGGTTGGGCTTCGTCAACGGCTACGGAACGCACATCTGGCACGATGAAACCGTCGCCTACCTGGTTTTCAAACTGCCGTACATGCAACTCATGGTTGGCAAAGATTCTAACCAGTGGGGCCCAGGATTCGGGGGAGCGCTCGGCATCTCGAATAATGCGACTTCCTACGACCAGATCAAGCTGCAGACCAAGCTCTGGCGACTGAAATTCACCTGGTTCTGGGGCTTCCTGCGGACATTCCCGCGCCAGACGCTTGCGGACGGCAGGACCAACCCGAAGAATATTGTGGCGCACCGGCTCGAGTTGGATGTCGCCAAATGGCTGGATGTCGGGCTCTACGAAACGGTGATTTTTGGCGGGCGCCGGTTCGAGTTTGCCTACGTCAATCCCATCAATTTTTACCGGTCGGCAGAACATTTTGTCAGTGATGACGACAACGCCAGCCTGGGCGTAGATGTCGAACTCCTGTTGATTCCGGATGTCAAACTTTACGGCGAATTCTTTGTAGATGACCTGACAACCACCAAAATCGGCAGCAATTTCCACGGCAACAAGACCGGCGTGCTGGCTGGTGGTTTCTGGGTGGACGCGCTGACTGTGAACAACCTTGACCTTCGGCTCGAGTACGTGCGCACCCGGCCCTATCTTTACACCCACCGCCAGCCGGTCAACACCTTTTCGCATTTCAATACCGGGTTTGGACACAGAATCGGGCCCAACGCCGACAATCTGCTGGCGCTGGCAAAATACCGGTTTTCAAAGAGCTTTTTTGTAGAGGCTTCGTTCGAGGCCTTTCGCCACGGGGACAATCCCCCCGGTTTGAACATCGGTGGCGATATCACCCGGCCCGAGAACGATAACGGGACGCTGTCCGTGGCTTTTCTGGATGGCGTTCGTGAGTCGCGCAAATCGTTTGGCCTGCAAGCGAGCTACGAGCTTGTGCGCAATCTCTTTGTGACGCTGAATTTGAGCCGTTCGACCGCTGACAATATGCTGAAATCTGACGGCAACAGAGTCCCGGTTGCGCGCACCGAGTTTTTCATGAATTTGGCTTTAAACAGGTAGAATCCCAGGCTACAGAAGACTGTGCGGGGAAGTTTGGGCTGCCGCAAACGATAGATGAAGCAATATTGCAATGACAAAATCCTCGTGAGGTTAGCATCATGATTAAGATTCCGCAGGCAGATTTAAGAGCACAGTATGAGACCATAAAAGATGAGATCATTCCGGCGATCACCGCCGTGATTGAGAAAACACAGTTTGTTCGGGGCAGCGCCACCAGGCAATTTGAGGAAGACTTTGCCCGGTATTGTGAGACCGAGCATGCCGTGGCTGTTGGCAACGGCACCGACGCTCTGCTGTTGGCGTTGCGGGCAGTCGGTATTGGCGAAGGCGATGAAGTCATCACCACACCTTTCACCTTCACCGCCACCGGCGAGGCGATTCATTGGGTGGGCGCCAAACCTGTTTTCGTAGATATTGACGAAAATAACTATACTATCGATGCCAGCAAGATCGAAGCCGCGATCACGGACAAGACGCGCGCCATTATTCCGGTTCATCTTTATGGCCACCCGGCGGAGATGGACGCAATCCTGAGCATTGCCCGCAAGCACGATTTAAAAGTAATCGAAGACGCAGCCCAGGCACACGGCGCGCTCTACAAAGGCAAGAAGGTCGGACAGTTCGGCCATGTGGCCTGTTTTAGCTTTTACCCCGGGAAAAACCTTGGCGCGTATGGCGACGCCGGCGGTGTTGTCAGCAACGATGCCAAGATCGCCGACAACGTCCGGCGTTTGGGCGACCACGGTTCGAGCAAAAAATATGAAAATGACATGATGGGCTTCAACAGCCGCATGGATGGCATTCAGGGCGCTGTACTGAATATCAAGCTCAAGCATCTCCCTGCCTGGACCAAGCGCCGCCGCGAAATCGCCGCATATTACGACGACGCTTTCAAGGATGTGGCGGCAGTGCAGACTCCCCGTGAGTCGTCATGGGCTGAAGGTGTTTACCACCTCTACGTGGTGCAGGTGGATGAGCGTGACAGCGTCAAACAAAAGCTCAACGAAGCCGGCATCGGCGCCGCGATTCATTATCCGCGTCCTTTGCATCTGCAAAAGAGCTATGGTTTTCTCGGATTGGGGCGTGGCAGCTTCCCCGTAGCAGAACGCGCCGGCGATCGGGTCATGAGCCTGCCCAATTATCCGGAGATGACCGAGGGCATGTTGGCGGAAGTGGTTGCGACGGTGAAGAAGGTGGTTTGAGGTTGAATGATTCGGACCGAATACAGCCTGGATTTTTGCAATGAGTTTGCCTACCCCGAAGAAGTCAGAGGTCACTTTGAGCGTATTCTGGACTGCGTGGATAAGCAAAATACCGTATCCGTATTGCTGGTTGGTAGCACGTCAAGAGGAGAGCTGACTTGCGGTCACATCGTCGGCAAGTTTACCGTGTTCAGTGATTACGAGTTTTTTGTTGTCTCTCGGTGCGTGACGGTGGCCGAGAGACAGCGGTTGAGGCGGGCTTTTGATAAGCTCGAAGGGGAGTTCGATGCCGGCCCTCTCTTTCACATCGATTTCAATCTCGTTTCGGAGGCGAAGCTAACTCGCCTGCCGCGCACCCTATTCACTTATGAAGCTAAAGCAAGGGGGATTACAATTTGGGGCAACGATCTTCGGACAAAGCTACCCACGGTTAGTTTAGGAAACATAAACAAAAGGGAGCTGAATGAGATAATCATCTGGCGACTCTGGAGTTTACTTCTGCATTTGCCCGCGAGGCAGTTGCGTGCGCGTGGGGCCGCGCAATCCATGACCGACTACAGGTACGTCGTTTGTAAGAACGCCTTGGACTTGACGTCCTGGCTTGTGCCGCTGGAAGGAAAACTTCTGCCGTCATTTAGGGAGCGAGTCAGGTCACTCACGGATACCTACACCGACCTCTCGTGTTCGGCTTTCATGGGGTCTGGCTTTCCGAAATTTCTAGGTCAATGTCTCAATGGCAAGATTTCCTTGCATTTCGAAACTGATGCCTGGCGTCTCTACGCCCAAGCCATTGATTGCTTTGGCAGAGCGTTCTCATTTCTTAGCCACAAGCACAACATTCAAGTGGGTCCAAATGACGACATGGCGTGGTTGGAGCACAATTCGACCAAACTTTTTCGCGACAACGATTTGAAAAGAAGACTGTATGATTGCCATTTGGGAGTCCAAAAAGCCGCTGCAAACGGGCCACGGCAAGTAGTTCGCTGGTTCCGGCATCGTAAACACGGGCTCGTCTGCGCGACGTTGTACCTGATGCACCGGAGCTTCATCGCGTTCGCGCAAGGCAACCTCAATTCGGCAATAGCTAAATTGGAGCAAAGTGAGCTGAATTTGGCTTTGTTGGCACTCGCTCCCAGCAAAGCAGGTCTGCGAGACAGTACAGATTTTTTGGCCTTGTGGCTAGAGGTGAGAGCAGAATTGGCGGAATTTATGACTTGGTATTTTCCGTGGATTCGAAGTCAGAAGAATCATGTCGAAACCGTGCTGGAACAACAATATGCGTAAGAATCTGATTATCTTCATTGATGCCTTTCCTTTCGGGAGCCTCGAAGGGACTGCGTTTTTGGCCACATTGCCATCTCGTGCAAAGATCAGGCCTGGTTTTGGGTACAGCGTGAATGTCAAGGCTGAATTGTTCGGCGGACTCAAACCGGACGCTGCCGGCTATCTGTGCGAGTGGACGTACGACCCCGACTCTGCGCTGAGAAAGCTGCAGCCACTGTTCACGGCGTTGCGGTTGTTTTCGCATCCCTACTTGCTCGACCGGGTGGTCCACAAGATAGTTTCGAAGATTCTGCGGCAAAATGTCTTCAACATTCCGTTCGACCGCCTGGGGCACTACCGCAAGACAGGCTGCGCTGCATATGAGCAGACTTTCGATAAGCCCACGCTTTTCACTGAAGTCGATGGCATTCGGATGGTGCGCTACTCAAAGTACCGTACTGACCGTGATAACTCGGTTTTCGATGAGGCGCATCGGGTTCTGGAGGCTGAAAATGACTACTCCCACATTTTTCTGTCTCTGGCCGATCTGGATGCACTCATGCATCGGCAGGGCATGAACTCTGCTGCCTTTCGTGAAAAGATCCAGGCTCTTGACCAACAGGTGGAAAAACTCTGGAGTCAGTTTCGGAAAAAGCACCGTGACGCCGGTCTGATTGTTTTGTCGGACCACGGCATGGCGCCAGTAACCGATACGGTCTCCGTGAAACTTGAGAATAAATTTGGACCCAGCAGGCCAGACACCTACATGTATTTCATCGACGCAACCATTCTGCGGGCATGGAGCCGGGATTCGAATCTCACCAATTCTATTGAGCAGTATCTCACAGAACTCGGGCACGGGCAAGTTCTAAGCCAGGAGGAGCGGAAGCGCTACGGCATTTCATCTGCGCGGTTTGGCGATCTCATCTTCTTACTGGATGAGGGCGTCGTGTTCATCCCTTCATTTTTTGGCAAGAGGTTTCCTTTGGCCATGCACGGTTACCGCTCTGAGCTGGAAAGCCAGGCTGGGATGTTAGTGAGCAGCGAATCGCTGACGGCCGACGAGTTTACCAGCACCAGGGTTTTTGAAGAGCTGAGAAGAATCGTTACGCAAGAATTGCAGGTTGGGACATATGCATAAGGAAGCGGTTGAACAAACCTGGGAGTCTTACTGGCATCAGAAACGGATGTTCAGCAAGTCGCCGTATTCGAGCTATTATTTTGGGTCGCACTTGTCACATTTTGCAGATTGGTTTGACCTAGAGAATCGCAAAGTTCTTGAGGTGGGCGTCGGAGAGGGTACACTCTTGCTTGAAGTTGCCGACGTGGCCGATGCGTTTGGCGTCGATATTTCAGAGAGCGCAATCCAACTAACTAAGAGCCTGTTTAACCGTTTTGACAAGACCTGTAAGATCGTGCGTTCCGATGCATTCAATATCGGATTCAAAGACGGTACATTCGACTTAGTTTACTGCCTTGGACTGGTAGAGCACTTCAAAGAAAAGTCAGACAAGGAGAAGATCATCGCAGAGTTGTGCAGGGTAACACGTCCGTCCGGACACGTTGTGATGACTGTTCCAAAGAAGTGGAGCGTTTATACTCCCAAAAGATTCATCAATCGCTTACTTGGCAACTGGAAGTTTGGTTATGAGGAAGAGTTCAGCGTCAGCAGGTTGGAAGACCTGGTGAGCCCGTTCTTCAAGGAACTGGAGTTCGTTGGTATTGACATCTATCCGTCGCTGTTGAATCTTGTCCCCAGTCGAGGCCCCAAGAGATGGTTGGACAGAGAATTACTGATCCCGGCATTGCAACGGATTGAGAGAAAACATCCTCAGTTTGCTATCAAGGTCGGGCACATGCTGTGTGTGAAGGGCAGTAAATGAACTTCTTTAGGGATTCTATCTGGAACGGCTTGAATCTCATGATTCCAGCGGCCGCCTCCCTCATTTCGATTTCCTTAGTGGGACGCGTCCTGACAACCGACGACTTCGGAATCTATGCCTACATGTTGCGGGTCGCAGCGACGCTGTCCTTTGTTTTTATTTCCACAGGCATGTTTGTGTTCTCATACTATTTTCAAAGGCTCAATCGGTCTGAGCTTCCTGGGCTGTTCTATTCCGTGAGCACCGTACTCGTGATGGGTAGCCTGGCGCTTCTAGCGGGATTGCTGTTAATCTCACGGCACCTTGCTCCGTCTGATGTAACCTCATTGTGGGTGTTTGGCGTGGGGATCGGACTTCTGGTTATTTACGTCCTCAAGGGAGTTTACTCGGAAGCGCTGAATGCTCTGTTTGATTTCAAGCTACGGGCCTTGGCCGAGGCTCTGCGGGCTGTTGTCTGGTTGGGTGCGCTTAGTCTGCTCTTCCTCGGCGATGCTATCGATAAGTTGAATGCGATTTTGGCGATCTATGGTAGCCATCTCGTCTGTCTGGTGTTCTACCACATCTTAATCAAAAGCAGGCTGGGGAGTTTTAAGTGGAGCCTCGAGCAGGCCAGGAGCTCCCTGCAGCAAGTGGGAAGACGTTCCAAATTCTTCGTACCAGCAACAACGCTGAACTTTCTGCTGACGTTCATGCTGTTTTTCTTTGTTGCGAAACTCGGTGGCGCTCGCGGCCTGGGTATTTTTTCTTACAGTTTCTACATCTCTTTTATTTTCACGACAGTCGCCGGCGCCATATCAAACACTTTGTTGCCCTACTCTGCGCGGGAAGAATCAGAAAGGGTCGGTGTCTACTTATGGACTTCCAACTCCCTGCTGGTATATGCCTACCTTGCGCTGATACTACTGGTGGCAACATTTGCCGGCTCCATCATGCAACTACTTTTCGACCGGCCACTCAGCGGATTTGACGAGAGAATGTTGCTTGTGGTCATGACCTCTTCATTTCTATTCAAAGCGCTGGCCGGAAACGTTGGGACTGTGTTGAACGGCATCGGCAGGACCGAGGTATGCTTCCGGGTTTCCCTGGTGACCTTTCTGACAATGGCGATAGCCGCACCTGTCCTGGTGGCTCGATTTTCACTACTCGGTGCAGCCTTTGCGCTCTTGCTGGTATACTCTATACAACTCTTCCTGAGCGTTCGCTATTTGAGCAAGTATGGCTTCGGTATCCAGCTCTACACGCCAGGGAGCCTTTTGCGGGTGTGCAGATCATGATCAATTTGCTGTTCGTTATTCCTTCGTTGAATCGTGCGGGTGCTCAGATGCACGTGCTGGATCTGAGCAGGAAACTTGACAGAGCACGATTCAATATTAGAATCCTGACGATTCTCCGTGAGCCGGCGACCCTCGATGATGACTTTGCAGAGCTAGGCATTTCGGTGGATTCCATCCAAGACCGGCCTGTGGGGTTCTTGAGAACCTGTGCAGCGTCCTTCAAATACCTACGGAACACGCAGGTGGACATCATACACATTCACGATGTTCCGCTCTATGGATTCATGATCCTGTGGCTCAGCCATCTGGCGAAAGTGCCAATTCGGCTTTGTACAATACACGGTCTCTGGCGCTTTAGAGGTGCAAAGGGGCTGGTATTCACATCGCTGGTCAGGTTAACCTCGCGGAAAGGCAGTGCTTTTGTTTTCGTATCTCAAGCTGCTCGGGAGTTTTGGCAAAACTCCTATGCCATTCCGGCTGCTCACTCAATTGTCATCCCCAATGGCGTCGATCTTGCTGTGTTCAGGCCACTGTCGAGATGCGATAAGCGGCCCCTGTTGAACTTGCCAGCAGAAATTCCTGTCATTGGCTGTGTTGGAGGCTTGACGGCTCGCAAAGGTCAGCATTATTTGCTCGACGCTGTCGCAAGAGTCGTGAAACGGATTCCCAATACCCGGTTGGTGATGGTCGGTGAAGGGGAGCTTCGAGAGCAGTTGCAGGAGCAAGCGGAATCTCTTGGAATTAGCGAAAGTGTGATTTTCCTGGGTGTCCGGAAAGACGTAAATGTTCTCATGCAGGAATTCGACTGTCTTGCTGTGTCTTCCGCTTTCGACTACGCACAACAGGTGGGAGAGTCGTTTGGGATCGTCATTCTGGAAGCGATGGCGGCAGCAAAACCAGTTGTAGCCACGGACTTTTCCGGTTTCAAAGAAGTCGTTGTCGATGGCGAAACCGGACTACTTGTGCCGCCAGCGGATCCGGCGTCAATGGCTGACGCTCTGCTTAGGATTCTCGAGAACCGAAATCTCGCGGTCAAGCTTGGTGAGGCCGGCCGCAGGCGTGCCGAGACCGAGTTCCCGGACACCAAGGTGGCTGCCCGACTTAGCGCGCTGTATCGCAGTCTGCTGGCCGACAAAGGGTATGCACTGAACAGTTAGTTGCCAATGTTATTATCTATCAAGAATATCTCTTACAATAAGTTCATGCTACCAGTTGCGCTTGTCGCCTTGCTGACGCTGATTTCATTTGAAATCGTTGTCGGAGTGGCCATTGCTGCGTGCTTCGTTGGGGTCGTATTCTTAGCATACAGGTGCCTGAGTACGCAGGACAGTCATTTTCTGTTTAAGATTTTTATGCTCGCTCTGGCGATTAGGATCATGTCCGCGGCCATCATCCTTTACTATGTTGACGCGGTCAACGAGAGCATGTTTGTGCTTGGAGATAGTGGCGATGACTTCTATTACGACCAGTTGGCCGCCCGCCTTGCCGACAGTTGGGCCTCCGGCGGAAGCTTCTCTTTGCCGGCCGGATTGCAGGCCTATAAGGGCTACTTCTACTTCAACGGCGCGCTTTACCATCTGTTTGGCCACAGTACACTTCTTGCAAGGTTCGTGAATTGCATCCTAGGAGCAGCCACTGTGTTGTTTGTCTATAAGATTGCGGAAGATGTCTATGATGTCAGGGTGGCAAAATTGGCAGCATTGCTTACAGCCGTCTTCCCGAGTCTGATGCTCTGGTCCAGCCTGCAATACAAGGATACATTGCTGACTCTGCTCGTGGTGGTTGCCTTTGCTCAGGTGCTGCGACTGAGGGACAAGATAGGGGTTGGCCGACTGCTTGTTCTTGGAGCCTCCGTCCTGTCAATTTACACGATGCGGATGCAGGCCGCGCTTGCGGTGGCTTTGCTTGCCTGCGGCTATCTCTGGTGGCAGGGTAGCGCTCACCGGCGCAAGCAGGTTGGACTGCTCGTGATTCTGATTTCATGCTGGGTGGCGTTTATCGTCGCGCAAAGCGAACATGGGCAGTACCTGTTTGCATACATCACAAGATGGCCCGACTTTCTAAACAGTCGCTTCGAGCAGTTCACCTCAGGTCAAGTGAGTTCATTGAAGGGGTTGCTGTCTGGCTCTCTTCTATTGCCAGCCTATTTTTGCGTGGCCGTCATGCTGCCGGTGCCGACTTTCGCAACCATCCCGAACAAATTTGACATCATCAACAAGCTTGAGTTTTCGGGAAGCCTGGTTTGGCAATTGCTCCTGCCATTTGTCTTGGTCGGCGCGTTCTATTCAATCAAGCACAAGAGGGCAGAAGCCTTCATGGTCTATTCATGGGTGATAGTGACCATCGTCGGGCTATGTTTTCTCGTTTTGATAATGGCGCCGCGGCATCGAGTTCAAATCATTCCTTTTAACATGATACTTGCCGCTGTCGGCATTATGAATATGGATTTTGTCAAGCGGCGACTTTGGTTGGTTTCGTATTATACGGTGGCTTTGCCAGTTGTTGTGCTTTTTTACAACGTCTACCGCATGCAGTCCCACGGCCTACTTTAGAAGCTCGAATTGGAACCCTATTAAATGCCCATTGTGAATAGAAAAGTCAAACTCTGCTTCCTGAACGATTGCGGCAACCTGGCCGGTGGCGCCGAAAAGATGCTGCTAAACGTCGCCAAAGTCCTTGACCGCAAAAAATATGAGGCCGATTTCGTTTTTGGCTCTTCGGGAGAAATTCAAGCTGCAGTCGCCGACCTGGGGTATCGCACGCACGTTCTGCGATTGCCTAATCTGGTGTCGTGGCGGAACAACAAAGCTCTGGTGCCACTCAACTTATTCATTTTCATCAGAGCATTCTTTCGTCTTTGGTTTTTTCTATTGAAAACGTCAAGTGACTATGTCATTACTAATTCCATCAGGTTCGAGCTGATGGGTTCTGTTGCCGCACGACTGGCGGGTAAACGCTTACTTTGGCACACACACAATATTCAGCCACCAGGGTGGCGCCGGCGAATAATCAGGCTGCTTGCCAGTGCGTTTCCGGTTCACCTGCTCGCTGTGTCTGATGCTGTCAAGGCCAGCTATCGTGGGTCGAGCGCCTTCTCGAAGATTGTAGTGGTGAAGAATGGCATTGAAGTTCCTCCTCCTGGTAGCTCGGTGAGAGGTCGCCGTGACAACCCGTCACTGACCGTGTTGATGCTGTCCGCACTCACATCCTGGAAGGGCCATAGTACGCTGATTTCTGCACTCGATTGTCTGTCTGAGCGTGATGAACTTCACGGATTACGAGTGCTGATTGCCGGAGATATTCAGACGCCGCGGGACAAGGAATACAAAGACATGTTGCTGAGATCAACACAACACCTGACTGAGGCCGGTGTTGTGCAGTTCTTCGGAAAGGTCAGTGATGTCGAAGCCCTCTTGGCGAATGCGGATGTGCTCTTGAGTCTCTCCACCAGACCGGATCCGTTCCCCACGGTTTTGCTCGAGGCGATGAGTTATGGGATTCCCTGCATCGCCACCAATCTGGGCGGGCAGACGGAGATCATTACGAACGAACGAAATGGCCTGATAATTGAACCGGGGGACCCACTGGCGCTGGCGGACGCACTCAGCTATCTGCGGCAAAACCGCTCCGCTCTTACGGAGTATTCGGAAAATTGCCTGTCGGATTTCAAGAGCCAGTATACGCTCGAACGTTACAAAGAGAGATATAGTGAGGCACTGGACCGAATCTGCCTCGATGGAGTTGTACAATGAGCGCGCGACCATCGATTCTTCTTCTCGCGTCTCGCCTGCCTTATCCCCCGATTGGCGGCGACCGGCTCAAGAACTACAATCTCTTGAAGATTCTGTCCAAGAACTACGACGTGCATTTTGTGGCGATTACCGAAGCAGAGCCTTCCAGGGAAGCCCTTGAATTCCTTAGTGCGACAACGGTGAGGTTCAAACTGTTTCGAAAGTCCAAATTGGAGTTTTGGCGGGCGGCGCTACGGTCTCTGGTCAATGAATTGCCGCTCCAGGTTAATTTTTACTATTTCAAAGATGTGCAAAGATACATCGATTCGGTTGCCAGCGATGCGGACGTCGTCTATTCGACTCTCATCAGAACAGTGAGGTACGTGGAGCATGTTCAGGCCCCGAAAATTTTGGAAATCGCAGACTCGCTTGGACTAAACTATAAGCATTCGCTTGATGGCGCGCACTCCTGGTTGTGGAAGCAGATTTACAGGTTCGAGACGGAGCGACTCCTGAGATACGAAGCTAAGGCTCTCGATATGTTCAGGACAACACTTTTCTTCAATCGGGACGAGCTTGCCTATTTCGACAGACCGGACAGAACACGTTGGATTCCGCACGGTACCAACGAATGCTTGTTGACACATTTCGAGACTGATGACGCTTACCGCAACTCCGTTGTTTTTTTTGGCAAGATGGATGTTCAGCATAACATTGACGCCGTAATTTGGTTTTGTAAGAACGTGCTGCGGCACTTGAGGAAGGGGCTTCGATTTGTCATCGCAGGAGCGAACCCATCCAGGAAGGTGAGACTCCTGGCGCGCAACTATCCAAATGTAGAGGTATGTGGTTTTCTAAAGGCCCCATATTCTGTTCTAAAAGCAAGCGTTTGCGTGGTTGCGCCGATGCAAACCGGGGCCGGTATCCAGAACAAGATTTTGGAGTCCCTGGCGTTGGGAACCGTGGTGGTGATGACATCAAAGCCGGCTCGTGCGATCGTTGGAGCAAGACATGGTCACGAGTTCATGGTGGCAGACGATGCTCGGGAAATGGGGACCGTCATCAATCGCATTTCTACCAGCGGAGAGGCGTTTGACAGAATCCGTGAAAATGCCCGTGAGTTCATCCGCGATAACTTTACTTGGCAAAGATATGCTCACGAGCTGGCGGAAGTTTTGGACAGCGCCATAGCCGACGGTACGGAAGCGACAATCAGGCCAGTCAATGTGGAGAAGACCAGCACATTGGTTGCCAGATGACAATGGGGCTGATAAGAGAGTTGACGCTGTTGCTTTCGCCAAAATTCTTGCCGCTTCGCCGATTTGGAGATGGTGAGTTTCGATTGTTGGATGTGGGATGTGGCAACCATTCAGCGTCAAAAACCAAGACCTTGTTCAAAAATTGCTTGTACTACGGTTTGGACCGGGACAACTACAATAACACTACTGAAGATTACAATCTGATGGAAGAGTTCTATCGGGTCGATTTGGAAAGCGGCAGTCTTGCGGGCGTTCCAAATGGTTTTTTCGACGCAATAATCATGTCCCACGTAATCGAGCATCTACACGATGGGCTAGCTGCCATCTTGATGCTTTCAAGCAAACTAAAACCGGGCGGCATCATTTATGTGGAGTTTCCTTCGGTCCGGTCTCTAGGTTTGCCCAGCATGCCGGGAACTCTGCACTTCTGTGATGATACGACGCATATAAGACTCTATGATGTTAAGGAGGTCGTTAATACGTTGCTAACAAAGGGTCTCAAGATTGTAAAAGCAGGAACGAGACGAAACGTCATGAGAATTGCGATAACTCCGTTTGCTTTCGTGTACCTCAAGTACGTCAGGAGACGCCCCTACGCCACAGCTTTTTGGGATATTCTCGGATTCGCCAGTTTCGTCTTTGCTCAAAAGAATACAGAGTCAGGCGTTACCGAGCCGGCCTGAGATTTGTTTCGTTTGGAAAGGATTTCGACAGTTTAGACTAAGGAAGGTAGGTTTTGATGGGACTCCCGTTTCTAGCATTCTTGTACGCCGCTGCTGCCTCTATGGCGTTGACGCCGCTCGTGCGATGGTTGGCTATCAGATATGGCGTTACCGCCGCGCCAAACCACCGCACTATTCATTCAGGACACACTCCGAAACTTGGAGGGCTCAGCATCCTGGTTGCAGTGTGGATTGGCGTCGTGGTGCTCGGTGAAATTGCACTTGACTCTAGAATGGTGCAAGGCGTGCTGCTGGGGGCAAGCTTGCTCGCGGTACTGGGAATGTTTGATGACATTTTTGTGTTGAATTGTTACGTCAAACTCGCCGTACAGACTCTGGCTGCCACTCTGGCAATAGCATTTGGTTTTTCGATTGAGTCATTGATTCTACCAAGTGGTTCCGTGGTCGTGCTGGGCGCTTACTCTTTGCCGGTCACCCTGTTTTGGATAGTTGCGGTAACAAATGCGGTCAACCTCATTGATGGCCTGGATGGATTGGCATCTGGTTTTAGCCTTTTGGTGTTGGCCCTCGTGGCGGGTGTGGGATTGCTAAATGGCGACAATCTTATTGCCAGTTTTGCATTCGTACTCTTGGCGGCGAATGTCGGCTTTCTCATCTACAATTTGCCACCTGCAAGAATTTTCATGGGAGACACGGGGAGTCTTTTCCTAGGATTTTCTCTTGCCTGTTTGTCCATCAAAGGGGCATCTCTGCCGGGGATGGGCGTACACTGGGGACTGCTGACACTCCCGTTCGCCGTCCCCTTGACAGATACGCTGCTGGCTGTGGCAAGACGACTCACCTATGGCCAGCATCCATTTCAGGCGGACAGACAGCATATTCACCATCGTCTGCTTGAGATCGGTGTGAATCAACTTGTAGCCAGTATCGTCATGTTTATGGTAACTCTGCTGTTCTGCCTGTGCGCGCTGGCCACAACAGTCCTCGAAATGCCGCAATGGTTGTTGATTTTGACAGTTGTGGTCGCTACTTTTATCTTTGGCCTGATTCGGATCAATTGCTTCAGCCCATTTATTAGAAGCACGCCATTGCGTGACCCTGTGACTCTTGGAATGGAGCAGGAAGCGAAGTAGGCGTATTCGTGTTGTGAATACTTTAGAATTCATTCCTTAAGTCTATGAGGCTTGGACATCACCTGATTGTCGTTCTTACCCTGCTTATCCCGCTACAGGGAGAGTCACAGGAGCGCAGATTATTCACTTCTCCTATCGCTCTCATAGAACAATCATCCAAACATTTGCTATTCGAGCTACCAGATTATGAACCTGTGCTGAGCCAGTGGCCAGGCGATGGCGATAAGAAATCCTCAATTCGCATCGCTGGCTTCGGGGTTGTAACGGAAGGTGGATTGCCCGAACTTCCAGAAACCGGTGTTTTTGTTGCTCTGCCACCAAACCACAGCGTTGAAGTTTCAATTCTCGGCAGCGAAACAGAGCTTCTTACGGAGATTGACCTTAGGCTTTCGTATACTCCCAATACCGATTCGCCGCAGTCGGGTGGCCCGAGGACGATGGCCGCAACAGGTCTGCATTCCGGCTTTTGGCCACCCAGTATCGTCGAAGTCGCGGATACGCTGTACTTACGCGGAGAGCGGATTGTCAGAGTTCGTGTCAGACCAGTACAGTTTGATGCATCGACCCGTGAACTCCGCGTTCACAAAAAGCTTCGTTTTCGAGTTGGCTATCAGCGTACTCTCGTCCCAAGCTCAAACCATGGTTCATCCGTTGGTTTGAACCATGTTGAACGGATCTTTGATTCCTTCGTAGCCAGACCGGCTGGGCTCGTTCTAAATGACAAATTAGCACTGCAGCCACAACACTTGCCATCCGGATGGCATTCTTCAAATCAGGATTACTTCAAGGTTCTTGTTGAACAAAATGGTATTTACCGCATCACTTACCAGGAGTTGATTGCCGCCGGAGTTCCGGTTTCTCAGATTGTCTCGTCTGAGGTCAAGTTGTATTTGCGAGGCGCGGAGGTTCCTATCTGGATCAGTGGGCCATCTACTGCAATGATAGGACTTGACAACCACATCATTTTCTATGGCGAGAAAAACCTGGACGCCAGTGGCACAGCGGATTTGTATTCAGATGCTCAGATTTACTGGCTAACTTACGGCCCTGGCCCTGGACTCCGCTACTTCTTCGTCGATACCATTTCCACACCACAGAGACGCGATTCTGTCTACTTCAAAGTGGAACATATGGAGAAGGATTCCATTTTTCACCGCTCCAATCGGACCACGATCCAGGAAAATGATGAAGGTTGGATTTGGCAATATCTGTTCCCCAATGACCGGTTTACCCACGAATTTGATGTGACCGGCCTGGCTGCTGCTGCCAGGCCGTGCTCTCTGACAGTCCGGTTGCATGGCACCACCCGGGACCCTGCTAGTCCGGACCACCACGTACAATTCACGCTTAACGGCGAAGACTTAGGTGAAGCATATTTTGATGAGAGGACGGAGGTGGTCTGGAGGACGGAATTCGCGAGTTCTTTTGTACGTCACGGCAAGAATCGTCTTGAGATTCATCTTGTTCCAGATACCGGCGCGGAGGTGAATCAGGTTTACGTCGATTGGGTGAAAGTCTCATACCCACGCCTGCTGGGAGCCACGGAAGGGCAGCTTAGCTTTGAGATCTCCGACATTCCGGGGCAGGTAACCAGCTACGAGGTGGCCGGATTTCCTGAAAAGGATTCGATTTTGGTAATTGCTCCTGGGACCGGCAGAGCTTGGCAACCCACGACAGTGAGAAATACAACAATCATACTCACGTCAGCCGGTTTCGATGACGGCAACTACGCTTCCTGCAGCGTGGATTTCAAAGAGTACTCCCTAAACCGGCGCGGCCACAATGTTGTGGTGCTTGCGCCAGGAACGAATAGGGTGGAATCCCGCAATTTTGATACCTACGCTGCGCGTAGCGAATCAGATGCGCTCGCCGCTTACATCAATGGATTGCGCACCGGCAGCGTTATCATGATCGCCATAGCCGATGATGGCAGTCAAAGCATGACCGACAGTGGCCGGCAGGCGCTTGAGTCTATTGGCAGCACTAAGACAGGAAATGTCGAGTTTCGAGACTCTTGGTTGCTGTTGACCAGAAAAGGGGGTAGCGTGGCAGATGTGGTCGAACGGCACAGTCCGAGTGGCTCTGGGATCGCCCAGATTCGCCATCCACTTTCGGCTGAACAAGCCATCGGTTGGAGTGCAACGTTTGTTGACACGACCACCACCAAGAGTCAATATCACACAGCCTCGGCTTCTGGCTACAAGCGGATCGCATCGATTCGGCGCGATCTCCCCAGCGAGCTTAAATCCCCGGATCAGCAGGCGGATTACATCGTAATCGCCCACCGGGAGTTTTGGGGACAGGCGCAACGACTAGCTCTCTACCGGCAGCAACAGGATGGCTTTCGAAGCATGGTTGTGGAAGTCGAGGACATATACGATGAGTTCAATTACGGGGTCATTTCTCCTCAGGCGATTAAGGAATTCCTTTCAACCGCATATCATAGCTGGCAGACGCCGAAGCCAGCCTACGTACTGCTGATGGGCGATTCGAGCTGGGATCCCAAAAAGCTTCGGGCGGATAGTAAGGCCTTTGACTTTATCCCATCCTATGGCGCTCTCGTTTCTGATAATTGGTATGTGAGCCTAGATGGTGAAGACGATGTTCTGCCCGACATGTTTATTGGTAGAATCCCGGCTCGCACGGCATCCGAAGCAGATGCCGTGATCAACAAGATCATCGCTTACGAAGCCTTAGACTTCGACTTTTGGAACAAGCACTATGTCTTCTTCAACGGCGGCATCAACGAAACCGAGCAAGGCATCTTCGTCGGCCAGGCAAACGCACTCATTGAATCCTACATTTCGACTGAACCATTTTTAGGCATGGCGACCCAGTTTAACAAGACCACAGACGAGGCCATCACCGCGAGCTTTAGAACGCGAGCGGCCACGACAATCAACCGGGGCGCGCTTTGGGTGAACTTTCTGGGTCATGGCGGCAACTCCGTTTGGGATATTGATATCGGCCAGCCTGAAGATTGGAACAATGACGAGATATTCCCATTTGTCACAGGTATGTCCTGTCACGCTGCACGCTTCGCCAACCCCGTGATCAACAGTCTGGCGGAGGACTTTGTACTCAATCCAAAGGGGGCTATCGCCTACTGGGGGTCCGCGGGATTCGGCTATATTGTTCAAGATTTCTTGTTGCTCGATGGACTGATTCCAGCAATCACGCAAGATTCGTTGCGTCGGATCGGCCCGCTGACGACAGCCGCGAAGCTCTCCCTGGCGGAGCGACTCGGCGCCGAAGGAAACAGCCGGAACGTCATAGAACAATATGTTCTTATAGGTGATCCGGCATTGAGCCTGGCCGTAGCACGCAAACCGGAAATTTCGGTCCGGAGCGAAGAAATAGACGTCGCTCCCGAAATCGTCCTGACCTCTACGCCGAGCTTCGACGTGAGTTCACGCCTCCGTAACTTCGGCCCGGCATTGAATGACACATTCTCCGTGGCGCTACGCTTGTTGACATCCGATCGGAATGAGGTTCGCAACGCATTCTTTGAGAGGCGGCTCACAAGCTCTCTCGATTCTGTGGAAGTCTCCTGGCCGGCTCCTGAGTTGGCTGGGGATTATCTTGTTGAAGTCGAAATCGACCCCGTAGGCGCGCTTGTTGAGGAGACCGTTGACAACAACGTTGCCCAGCGGGAGCTTAGAATTTTCGCGTCAGACTTGAGTCTAATCAAGCCCGCTCGATTCTCGGTTGTCCAGGATACGGTTGAACTGATAGTTGAAAACTCTCGCATTGGCAATTCAGGATTCACCTACTTCTTTGAAGTGGACACAGCGGCGACGTTCAACAGTCCAACGCTTCAGCAGTCCCGGTCCGTGACCGAAGGCACTCCGGTAACGAGATGGCGACCAGAGCATCTGCAAGATGACGTCTACTATTGGCGTGCTCGCTCATTCGATGGCAGAGATTTCGGCCCTTGGGATCGGGCCTCTTTTACAATTGGAGGTAATGTCGGCAACAACTGGAGCCAGTCGCAAGGGGCTCAGTTCGCCAGCAATTCTTTAAGCAACCTGGATGTGTCATCTCAAGGACTGACCTTGGCTAGGAATTCCTTTCACGTCAGAGCTGAATCCGCGGGATTCAATGATGGGAATACGTCCTTGCTTTCGGTCAACGGGCATGTGGTGGGTAAGAATCGGCGTGGACATAATATCGCAGTCCTGGACAATCGGACGTTACAGGTGATCTCCACCGGAAGCTTCGATACCTACGTAAGTCAGGACAGTGCGAATGCAATGGCGGACTATCTGGATGCATTGCCGGACAGCAGCATCGTGCTGGTGGCCGTCAAAGATGAGGGGAGTCGTTCCATGACGGAGCGCGCATACCTGAGTCTCGAGAGTCTCGGCAGCCAACAAGCGCGTCTTGTCTCCTTCCGGGACTCGTGGGCAATGATGGGGAAAAAGGGAGGGCGTGCTGCTGATGTGATCGAGGTTTTGCGGACGAGTAGTGACGGGCGCGCAGCCATCGCAGATACACTGCAGCGTTTCTCCGAGGTAGGCACCGCCACATCACCAGAGATTGGACCCACTCTGAGGTGGCGGCGTGCAACGTTCAGCACCGTCAGATCAAAGCCACAGGAAGAGCTTGAGCTATTCGTACTCGGTCAGTCAGCGGAGACTGGGCTGCTTGATACGCTGACTTCAGCGACCGCGGACGCAGCAGCGATTGATCTGGATGAAATTAATGCGACATCGTTTCCCAAGATCGTGCTGCATGCGACTCTTTCGTCGTCTGATGGTAGATCTACTCCGCTTCTTGACTCGTGGGCGGTGCAGTTCGAGCCAACGCCAGATATCGTTGTGGGCCGCGGTTCTCTGGAAATTGAGCAAGACACCGTACTCGTCGGCCAGCAGTTCAATTTGAATATTGCGGTGGGCAATTTTGGCCTATCCGATACCGACAGCTTTGCCATTCACATCAAAGGCGCCACAGTAGACGGAACAAACGAGGACTTGTTCGATTTGCGAACGATGGGACTCGGGCTCGATGAAGTGGCATCCCATTCCGTTGAGGCTTCAATTGAGACATTGTTGGGAGAAGTCGAATTGAGTCTTATTGTGGACGCAAGCAATGACAACCCGGAAATCGACGAAACCAACAACTCAACCACCACCACAATCTGGGTCGTTCGCGACACCGTCAGTCCCGACATACGCATCACTTTCGACGGTCGTGAAGTGGCTGAAGATGATTTCGTGGCGGCCAATCCATCTGTTGTTGTTGAGCTTAGGGACCAGGGGGCAGCGGCCGTTGCGGACACGGCTCGGCTCGTCCTGCTCCTGGATGAACGCAAAGTCGCCTACGGTTCATCACCTGGGAAGGCTCAGTTCCTGCCACAACAGAACCCGGACGACAAGGATTTGCAGGCACTTGCTCTCTTTCAACCTCAGCTCTCTGAAGGTTCGCATCAAATTGAAGTTATCGCAAGGGATGCCGCGGACAACCTGCAATATTTTCAAACGGAATTTGTAGTCAGTGACCGGTTTGTCATCGCAAACGCAATGAACTACCCCAATCCGTTTAGCTCGACCACCAATTTTACCTACGTCCTTACGCAAGCGGCCGAGCAGGTACGAATCAAAATTTACACGGTCGCCGGTCGATTGATCCATGAACTTGAAGCGCCCCCTGGCCAGGTCGGTTATAATCAACTGCAATGGGATGGCAGGGACCAGATTGGCGATCGGCTCGCCAACGGCGTCTATCTGTACAAGATCATCGCAAGAAGGGGAGAAGGGCAAGCCGAAGTCGTTGAGAAACTGGTCGTCATGCGGTAGTTCTCAGTAAGCAATCTTCCCCGAAGCAGCCATGGGCGAACGGCATGTGATACCTATACCTGCGACCATCTCCAATCTTCCATTCTCCCGCATCATGCGCGCCGCCCTTGTTTTCCCTTGACTTTCTCTCCATTATACTTATTTTGGGATCGACAGCGCAATTATTTCGCAGGAGGGTAGCTATGGACGTTGAGTTTGTAGTTGGCGATTTATTGAAAATCGAGGTGGAGGCCATTGTCAATCCAGCCAACTCGGAAGGCGAAATGGGAGGAGGCGTGGCTGCGGTGATCAAAAAGAAAGGAGGCAGGAAGATCGAGGAAGAAGCCATGGCGCAGGCCCCAATTCCGGTTGGTAAAGCAATCGCCACCGCCGCTGGCAAACTGAGTTGCGAATTCGTTGTTCATGCGCCTACCATGAAGGTGCCGGTGCAGCGCACTTCGCGTGAGAATATCACCGCCGCGGTCAGGGCCGCTCTTGATGTTGCCTGCGACTATGGCATTCACACGCTTGCACTTCCCGGCATGGGAACCGGAGTTGGCAGAGTGCCCCATGATGAGGCCGCGCGGGCTATGATTGAAGCTCTGCGTCATCACAAGCAGGCAGGTAGCATGCTCAGCCGAGTTGTGTTTGTGGACCGCGAGAAGGCGATGGTTGAAGCCTGGCAGTCAGTCTGGCAGCCACAACCTGTTGCCGAGGAGTAAGCCACGCATGGGACATCGTCCCGAACGGACCTGCGTTGTCTGTCGCAAGAAATGCTACAAAGATGAACTGCTGCGACTGGTCAGGACGCCCGCCGGCAACCTGGAGATAGACACATTGCAGAAAATTTCCGGACGCGGCGCATACGTGTGCCCGACTCGCTCCTGCGTGGAATTAGCAATAGCGCGCAAGGTGACAATGCGCAGCCTGTCCGTTTTACCTCCTCCTGATCTACTGGAACAACTGATGCGGTGCCTCAATGGCGCAGAATGACCGAATACTTGGATTGCTTGGCCTCGCAAACCGCGCTCACAAGCTCAGCCTTGGCATGACCGCGACCCAAAAAGCCATTGCGCGGGGCCATTGCCGCTTGCTCATTCTGGCAACGGACATCGCACGGAATGCAGAGGAAAAGGTCGGTTCAGAGGCGAAACGGCACAACGTACCGGTCACAAGTGGCGGCTCGAAGGATGACTTCGGTCGCATTTTTGGACGCAGGGAAGTGGCAATAATTGGCGTGAATGATTCTGGCTTCGCGAAATCCCTATCAGGATTATTGGATCGAAGTGAAGAGAATTTACCAACTGAAGAGCGCGATCCGCAGTGAGATGAAAGCGCAGCGAGATGCCCTCGCGGATGCGGATGTACGTGATATGAGCGCTGCCATTTTGAAATCGTTGCAGACCTTGCCAGAATTTATCGCTGCGCGCACGATTCATAGCTACGTTTCGTGGAAGAACGAAGTAGATACGAAACCACTGATCGAGCTTTTACTACGTCAACAGAAACAGGTTGTCGTTCCGCGCGTCGTCACGGACTCAGTCCGTTTGTCCCACCATTTCATTAAAAGCCAGTCAGACTTGAGACCGGGGGCCTTTGGAATTCTTGAACCCGATCCCGGAATTTGTCCGCGGGCAGAGACGTCGCAAATCGATCTGGTTGTGGTCCCGGCCCTTGCGGTCGATTTCGGCGGCCACCGCTTGGGCTATGGCGGCGGCTACTACGATTCGTTTCTGTCCGGACTTAATGCGACGAAAGTTGCTCTGGTTTACCAATTCCAGATTGTAGACGAAGTCCCCACGCAAAAAGAAGACCAGCGCGTCGAGTTCATTGTATCTGACAAGGGGCTTTATCAGCGCAGTTAACCGTCGGAAATGACTCTCGGCAACTACTTCGTCTGACCCTTCTTTTTGTATTCCAGGGAGAATAACTCGGCCCCGCCACGGTCAAACACCGTAAACGCGATGCGGCCCTTGCCGATGCGTTCCAGCGTCGATGTCCAGTCTCTTATTTCGCCTGCTTTGCTGAACGAACGCCACTGGTGATTCAGCGCCTCGGTCTCCAACTCGGCCACACCCTCGTTGATGGTCCCGTCTTTGTCAAATGCCCAAAAGACCAGCTTGCCGAGCACCGGCTGCCAGCCATACACGGTCAGAGCAAACAACTCCAACTTACCCTCGCTGGTGACGGAGTTTCGTACCTCAAGGAAATTGCGGTCCAGCGTCCATCGAAAAGTAAGCTCGGAGGCAACGTTCTCGCCTGACGCAGTCGTCGATGTGCCGGCCCAATTGCCGAGGAACAAATCCGCCACCTGCGGCAAGGTGCTCGATGTGCCGGGTTGCGCGTTGGTTGATGAGTTGGTGAGCAGCCCGATCAGGGTAGCGAACACCAGAAGGGTCCTGCGAGAAGTGTCGTTTGGCATAGCTTTCAAGTCCTGCGGTTTCTGTGTGATTGGCTCAGGGCGCCGGCGTGACCCAGACGTTTGTGCCGCCGTGGGATTAGGGAATAAGCCCGGTCTCCCGGTTGAAGGCCGTGATCAGCTCATCTATCTCCCCGACTTGGTTCTGAACTGTCTGCCAGTGGTTCGGGAAATCATACCATTGTGTATTGAGATCCTCAACCGTCCGTCCTTGCTGCTCAATCCACGTGAAGTATTTCAGGTTGTGGACACGCTTCTTCTGTGGATAGCTCAGCTCAAGCATGGCATCGGTTGTGATGCTGGCAAGGTCACGGTGGTAATCTCTGACGGCGTTTTCGCGGCTGTACTCGCCATGCTCTTCATGTAACTCGGCCAGCCGGCTCAGGTAGAGATCCATGGAATCTGTAAACACCGTAAACACGATATCATGCTCGTTCAGCTCAAAGTACTTTGCAAACTTGATGGCCGCCAGCAGATTTCCGATTCCGGAGAGACCTAGCAAAGGCAGGTTTTCAAGGGAACGATCGTTCAGGCCCCTGTCGGCAAGATATGCCTGCCCGGCCGGCTCATTAAACAGTCTCGCGAGATTGATGCAATTGGCGTCATCGACCGCCACGACCATGTCAGTGTTGCGCACGTTGTGAATCCATGGCACATGTTTGTCACCAATGCCCTCGATGCGGTGGCCGCCGAAACCGTTCTGCAGCAAAGTTGGGCATTGCAGCGTTTCCGCAGCTACGATTTTTGAGCCCGGGAATTTCTGCCGCAAATAATCGCCGCTGGCAATCGTGCCACCTGAGCCGGTTGAACTGACCAGACCCGCAAAGCGGTCTCCCGTAGCCATCGTGGCGTTAAGCGCCTCTTCGATGGCTCTCCCTGTCACGTGGTAGTGCCACAGGTAGTTGCCCATTTCATCAAACTGGTTGAAGATAACGACATCATCACGGATTTGCCGCAACTCCCAGCACTTGTCATAGATTTCTTTCACGTTCGACTCACAGCCCGGGGTTGCGATGATTTCACCTGCGATCGTGCGCAGCCATTCGAATCGCTCCTTGCTCATCTCTTCCGGCAGGATTGCGATGGAATCACAGCCCAGCAGGGCTGAGTTGTAGGCGCCGCCCCGGCAATAGTTGCCCGTCGATGGCCAAACAGCTTTATGGGTAGTCGGTGAGAATTGCCCGGTAACCAGGCGCGGCACCAGGCAAGAAAAACTGGCTCCGACCTTGTGGGCGCCAGTCGGAAACCATTTTCCAACCAGGCCAAAAATTCGCGCGGGCACGCCTGTCAGTTCCGATGGAATCTCCAGAAAGTTGACACCGCCAAACTTTCCGCCCTTTTCCCTTGGCTCGTTCTTCCATGTAATTCGAAAGAGATTCAATGGATTGACTTCCCAGAGCCCGGTCTTTGCGAGTTTCTGCTTAATGCTGTCCGGAACGCGTTCCGGGTGAATCATCTGATCATAGGTCGGGATGACGATGTTGCGCTCGCGAGCGCGCTTTATCGTCTCTCGTAGTATCGTCTTGTTGATGGTAAGGTCGATCATGTTTCCTCTCTATGATGGTGTCTATCCGTGTTGCAGCATAAGCATCCCTATGCTCTGCTATCAGCGCGCCAGGCGGGTACTTTTTTGAGCATCTGCTCCAGCGCCCCGAAATTGTTGTCGATTTTGACAGGCTGGCTGGTCACCGCTTTCATGACCCCGTTCACATCTTTCAATCCATGCCCAGTCACGATCACCACTGCGGTTGCGTTTGACCCGAGCAGGCCCGCCTCCGTAAGTTTCCGCAGCCCGGCAAATCCGGTTGCGCCAGCCGGTTCCGCAAACACGCCGGCTTGGCGGGCCAGCGCCGGGATAGCCGCCAGAATTTCGGAATCGGAAACCGCCACAAATTGTCCGCCAGATTCACGAATAGCGCGCAGCGCCTTAACCTGGTCGCGCGGCACGCCCACGGCAATGCTGTCAGCCACGGTTTTCGGCTCCATGGCTTCACAGACGTCGGTACCGTTCTGCCATGCCTTCACTAGCGGCGCGCTGCCCTCGGCCTGTACGCCCACCAGCTTAGGCATGCGCTCGATAAGACCGATTTCATGAAACTCTTTGAAGCCTTTCCAGGTCCCCTGCAGAATGCAGCCGTCGCCAACGGAGACAAACACATAGTCCGGAACCTGCCAGTTGAGCTGTTCGCAGATTTCGAAGGCGCCGGTTTTTTTACCTTCTCCTAAATAAGGATTGACCGCCGTGCTGCGATTGTACCAGCCCCATTTCTCCGCCGCCTGGCAGCAGAGGTCGAAGGCTTCGTCGTAGGTGCCTTTGACCTGGATGACTTTGGCGCCGTACAACAGGAGTTGCGCCAGTTTGCCCGCCGGCGCGTTTTCAGGCACGAAGATGTAAGTCTTGAGTCCGGCCAGCGCCGTGAAAGCTGACCACGAAGATGCAGCATTGCCGGTCGATGCGGCGGCGACTACCTTGGCGCCCTTTTCCAGCGCTTTCACCACGCCAACGGCGCTGGCTCTGTCCTTGAAGGATGCGGTAGGGTTGCGGCTGTCGTCTTTGATATGGAGATTCTTGAGCCCCAGCTGCCGCCCCAGTTTCTCGGCTTCATACAGAGGAGTCCACCCGACAGAGAGAGCTTGGATGTACTCCGGTGAGCAGATCGGCAGGGTGTCCTGGTAGCGCCAGAGTGTTGTACGGCCGTCATGCGCTAGGCTGCTGCGCGTGAGCTTTTTCCCAATCTCCTCGTAGTCGTAGAGAACGTCAAGCGTTCCCTTTAGGGGGCCACATTCAGGACAGGTGTAGTCGATTCTGGTTGGAGAGTATTCTGCCGCGCAGGTGACGCACTTCAGGTAGAAATGTTCGCTATGCGAGTTCACGCCAATTCGGTCGGTTCAATGGTTTCAGGCATCATTTCAGATAGTGTTTTGCGCCGCAAAAGTCAATTAAAATTCCTGAAGATTGGGTGCGTTCAAGAGAGTGGATCAGGGGCTTGCATCGGAAGCTTGTAGCGGCGAATTCCATCATATCGACAGAACGCGTTTGCGACCGCGCCAGCCGTTGGAACCAGGCCAATTTCACCAACGCCTTTGGCACCAAACGGGCCGTTGGGGTCGTGAACTTCAATGCCAATCACTTCGATTTCCGGTGTTTCTTTGGCGCGCAGGACCCCGCATTTTCGCAGCCGTGTGCTTTTCGGCACGCCATCTTCCTGAATAAAATTTTCCGTCAGAGCATAACCCAAGCCCATGTGAATCGAGCCTTGAATCTGTCCTTCAAACAATGTTGGATTAATAATTCTTCCCGCATCGTGGGCAGCCACTACTTTTTCAACCTGGCCGGTATCGTTGAGCAGCACGACTTGAGCGGCGTAGCTGTAGGAATAGTGGGTGATGGGATTGTCGGTATTCGTTCCAGGTTTGGTGGTCCAGTCACAGGTCCATTCACCGGCATATTCCCGGCCTTCCAGCTCGCTGAGCGACCGCGTTTCAAGGTCTTTCTTGAGTTTCTGGCAGGCGACGACCATGGCATTTCCCACAAGCGAGGTGCCGCGCGAGGCCGTGGTCATGCCGCAGGCGGTGTCATCCGTTGTCTCAACCCGGACTTCAACGATCGCCGGGTCGATGCCGGTTTCCTGACAGAACATCTGCACGGCCATGGTGTGCACACCCTGGCCCATCTCTGTCCAGCCATGCTGCAGGATGATTTTTTCGGGGGAATCGATAACGATTTTTGCGCGGCCAATGTCGGGCATGCCGTTGCCGATGCCGGTGTTTTTGATGCCGCACGCCAGCCCCGCAAACTTGGCTTGCTGGAAAACATCTTTCACTGCCAGGAGCGTTGCTTTTGCGCCGGCGGCGTGGTCAAGAATCTGACCCGTCGATGTGGTTTGGCCTGCCTGAAGTGCATTGTCGTAGCGGAATTGCCAACGGTCGAAGCCTCCTTTTTCGCAGAGTTCGTCGATCAGGCTTTCGACCGCAAAGGCGACCTGGTTGACGCCAAATCCGCGCATGGCGCCGTTTGGGATATTGTTGGTATAAACGGCGCGGCTTTCAACGTCTACGACCGGCACGTAGTAAGCGCCGGTGGCGTGGCCGGCCGAGCGTTCCAATACCTTCATGCCAACTGAGGCGTAAGCACCTGTGTCTCCGATTATTCTGGCTTTGACGGCAGTGAGTTTGCCTTCTTTGCTGCAGCCGAGTTCGTAATCCATCCACAGCGGATGGCGTTTCGGGTGCATCCTAATCGATTCATCGCGGGTCAGAGTGACTTTGACCGGACGTTTCAGCAAGTGGGCGAACAGAGAAGCGTGTCCCTGCACGCTCAAATCTTCTTTCCCTCCGAAACCGCCGCCGTTGGGAACCAGCACCACTTTGGTTTTGTCCTCCTTGAGTCCCAGAATCCGCGCGATTTGCTTGCGATCTTCATACACGCCCTGGCCCTGCGAAAAGGCTTCGACGCCGTCCTGCCAGGGCCGCGCAACGCAACTCTCCGGCTCCATGAAGGCATGTTCAATCGTCTGGGTTTGAAATCTGCCGGTGGCAACGAATGCCGCGTCTTTCAGGGTAGAGTCAGCGTCCCCGCGTTTGACCACGGTTTCTGAGAGCAGGTTGCCACGTTCGTGGATCCTGGCAGCGCCGGATTTCAAGGCCTCATGAGGATCGGTCACGGGAGTGAGCACATCATATTCAACTCGAATAAGTTCGACGGCTCTCCTCGCAATTTCTTCGCTTTCCGCCACCACGCCGGATAGCACGTCTCCCACGTATCGCGTCGTTTCCCCCACGGCGACCATCACCGGCCAATCCTGCACAATGAGCCCGATGTGGCGGTCACCCGGAATGTCTGCCGCAGTGAAAATGCGAGTGACGCCGGGCAGAGACTCAGCTTGTGATGTATCCATTTTCAAGACTTTTGCTCGCGGGTGGTCGCTCAACTTCAGAGCGCCGAACAGCATGCCGTCAAACCGCAAATCCGCCACGAATGGCCGGCGCCCGAGAACTACATCGTAGGAGTCGTACTTTTGCAGGCGCTGCCCGACCTTTCCGCCGCAAACGGTGGCCTGCCCGGCCTTGTTGTTCTGCAGCCGGGACGCTGCTTCGAGGATGGACTCTTCGATTTTTTTGTAGCCCGTGCAACGGCACAAATGAGGTGTCAGGGCATTCGAAATTTCAGACTGCGTGGGCGCCGGATTGTGGTCAAGCAGAACTTTGGCCTGCATCACGATTCCCGGAATGCAAAAACCACATTGCACGCCGCCCTTTTCGAGAAAGGATTGCGCGAAAATATCTTGCGTCGTTTCCGGCAAACCTTCGATGGTGAGCACGGTTCCAGACTCCACTTTCTCCATTGGAATGACGCACGCAAGCACGGCGCGCTCGTTGAGTTGCACGACACAGCATCCGCAAGACGCCTGGGGTGAGCAGCCATCTTTGGGGGAGATGATGTTCTCGATGTCGCGGAGATAGGCAAGCAAGCTGAGTTTTGGGTCGCCATTGAATTCTTTTTGTTTTCCGTTGAGCTGGAATCGCATGTAATGCCTTCTGTTGTTTGGGATGGTCAGGATTTTGGCAGTAGGACAGATTTTGGATAGGCTCTGCTTTCCCGGATGCCTTCCAGAAGCGTTCTCATGATGAGGTAGGGTCTCACATCGATTCTGGTAAGCGCTGATTTCTCTGCAGCGAGTGTGCTCCCGAGTAGGTTGTTGTGCAAATCGAACCGCAACTGGAAGGCTGATGAAGACCAGTTGAACTCCGAACTGCCTTCATCGAAATCGAGTTCGAAGTGCGAGCCGTTGATCCGGCCAATCATCGAGTTGCGGCTCTTCAGAAAGAATCCATCGTGGTCCTCGAATTGCTGGAAGGTCTCTATCGAAGAAAAAAATCTCGGCTTCTCAATAAAGGGCCCGCCGTGTTCGGGGCAGTAGGTGTCGCAATCGCCGCACTCGTTGCAGAAGTCGGCCAGGTTGGCGATTTGGCTTTCTTTTTCGATGACAAAGCGCTCGCCATTATCTGGTTTGAGCTGGCCGTTTTCCACCGTAAAATGAGTCATTGCAACGTCTGTTTTGTGGGTCGGAATGGCGAAGTTGGCGGCATTGGGACAAACAGGAATGCACTTGTTGCAGGTGATGCAGTCGAATAGCTCGAGCCGGCTGTCGATTTTGGGTGGCGTATTCTCATTGGAGGACTGGTGGTAGATCTTGTTGTCTGCGAGCGCAGGGACGATACGGTTGGCATTCTTTATACCAGCAACAGCCAAGTCGGCGACCCCCGCTTGCGAGCGGATGAATGACTCAATGTCGTGGCGGCCCGCAGTTTTCATCGCGGTCTGCAGGCGACGCAGGTAATCGAACAATCTTGTGTAGCCGCCCTCCTTCAGCAGGTCTGTGCAGGTGGAGACGGGTCGCAGGTTGCAGATGACTGCATCCACAAAGTTGTGCTTGGTGATTCCGGCCGAGAATGAGATCGGAAAGCTGGCGCCCATCTCCAAGCGGAACTCGTGTAACGCGGTCATGGCCAGTACATGCAGCGGGGCCCCGGACAAATACATGACCTCGTCAGAAAAGATCGGCTGGTTGTTCTTGACCACCAGCGTATTGGTAAATTTTGCGCCAAGATTCACCTTGTGCCTGCGGGCGAATTGCTGAAGCCGCTTCATCATTTCTGTGGCTTCAGCGAAGGAAATGTCATGTTCGAATGCCGCAGGATCGAGTTCGACACTGTGGTAGCCGAGGCGCTCGATAAGAGTTTCCTGGACCCGTTTGTATCCCAGAATCGTCGGGTTCATCTTGACGATGACATGAAATCCATGCTTGCCGATCAAATGTTCGACCATGGCTTCGATTTCGTCTGCCGGGCAGCCATGGAAAGTTGAAAGTGTAATCGAATTCGAGATTTGCGGCGGGATTGCGGTGCGCTTCAGGTGTTTGAATCGGGCGGGCAGAGACTGCAGTCGCTCGTCAATTGCCGGGCCGGCGTTCTTGATTTTGGTCAGCCAGTCGTTCATTTGCGGCGACCGAATCCCTTTCAAATCGTAGCCGACGGAGATGTCAAAGATGGTGTTGTAAAAAGGGTTGCCTTTCGGCACTCCCAGCAGTTCCAGTTCCTCGATCAGCTTGAGTAGCACCCAGGCGGTCACATATTCGTCCAGGGATTCCTGCAGCCGCAATTCCTGTGACCACTCAACGTTGTATCCGATGTTTCGAATGTCGATGCAGGGACGTGGAATTTCGAGCTGGTCGAGAATCTGAACGGTCTTCAGCTCCATGATTCTGCTGCCGCCCAGAAAGGCGAGAATGATGTTCTGCGCCATCTGGGTGTGCGGTCCGGCCGCCGGTCCGAGCAGCGTTTCTGCCCGTTGACCATGAAAATCGACGCCAAGGTCGAGACCATCGAAACCCATGTACATTTTGCGTCGGGGAAAGCCGTAAATGCTTTCCGTCGCTTCGAATTCATCGACGATGCTGTCGAGATGGGTCGCGAGTTTTATGCCTTTGAGTTCAGCCATGAGATGTTGGAAAGTAGTAGTTTGAAGATACCTTGAGATGATAAGAAGCGGGCCAAGAAGTCGCTGCCATCCTTATCGCTCCACGGGTTGATTGGACCACATCTGATGCGTTGGAAAGATCTAGAGTTTCTCTAAGGCACTCTGAAACGAATTGTAGTCGATGATTTGAATGCCTTTGAACGGATTCAAAACGAGGAGATCTTCGTCTCCTGTCATCAGGTAGTCTGCCTTCACTGAAACACAGAGATCAAGAAGAAAATTATCTTTTGGATCGCGACAGGCATCGAAAGTCTCAGTTATCTCAACGATCTCAACTTTGCCAATGAGAAGGGCGACGAACTCGTTAATCACATCTAGAGTGAAGTACCTTTGAAATCGTGGTCGATGCAGAACCTCACTCATCTCCTCAAGAAGTTCATCGCTTAGTAGCATTTGAATACGATTGTCAATGATGAAATTATCCAAGCCTGAAAGCTCTTTGCCAATGAGAAAGCTGACCCAAATATTCGTATCAATTACAACTCTAGGCTCTTTTCTTGGCATTATATCGCTGCGTTCTTATAGACTCCACTTCAGATGTAATCTCATCGTAGGACAGATCATCAATTCTCATGCGTTTCAACAGCCGACGAAAGCGAATCGGGTAGGTGTCTTTTTCAAGTACGCGAATTAGCTCTAATTTTTCATCAATGTTGCGCTGCCCAATCAAGCGCTTCAATTGATTCAGATCGATGGACGAGCCTAGACTCATAAAACATCTCCTTTGATTCGTACTGTCTCCACTAACGTAGTGATTTTTTGGACAGTTTACAAGGTGTCTTCCCACTCTTCTTAGGTGCTAACGCAGGCGACACGGGGGCGAGAAGAGAAAGTGTAGAAAATCCTGAGAATAGAATCCTAGACCACCAGGTCAACCCATCCATCAAATGTACGGTCTGTACCGATGTTGGGAAGTCTACCGTTCTCTTGCAGAAAAGTCGTCATCAACATCCGTGTAAGTCGACGAAATCCGTGGCTCCCTTCTTTGGAAGTTCTAATTTTCAAATCTCCGCCACACCTCCTCAGCACACTCACGTGCGTGGGCCGCAATGCCCTCCTCATCCAGACCGGCTATCTGTTTGTTGAGCATGATCAGGCGACCATTTACGATAGTCGTATCGACCGGTGCATCCACGATCCCAAAGAGAAAATGGCCCCAGAAATTGTCAGACGTCATGGGAGTAGGAGGGAAGTAGTCTACCACAATGACATCCGCAAGGTAGCCGGCTTCGATTCTTCCAACCTTCTGGCCGGTGAGCCGTTGGTAGATTTTCGGGTTGTTCTTCAGGAGAACCTGCTGAAATTCGTCCCAGCCGATGTTCGAGTCTTTGAGATCGTGCTTGTGCACAAGATTCGCCGTGCGTGCGTCGGGCTTGATGTCCGCTGACATGCCGTCAGTTCCCATCCCAACTAAGATGTCTTTTTCAAGCAAGCGGAAAACATTGGTTCGTCCGACCGCGTTGTTCATGTTGGATTGCGGATTGTGAATCGCAATGGTATCGGTCACGGCCAGCAATTCAATTTCTCGCTCATCGAGATGAACCCCGTGCGCCGCGATGGATTTTTCTCCGAGAATGCCGTCGTCCGCCAACCGTTCGCCGACGCCTCGGCCATACTTTTCCAGCGTAAGTTTGCGATCTACGGCATCCTCAAGCATGTGTATGTGACAGCCGCGATCGGTAGACCAACCCAGTTCCGCGGCACGTTTCAGCGAACCGTCATCGAGTGTAAATGATGCGTGCAGTCCAACCATGCCATCGAAGAGATGGTCGGGATTCAGCCGTTTCGCGGAACGGCATTTTTGGATGTAGCGCGCATTCTCCTCGAGGCCGAGCTGACAGTTTTGATGGCCGTCGCGGTCAGACATTTCATAGCACAGAATCCCGCGCAGCCCGAGCAAAGCCATGGCTTCTTCGATTTTGTCGAGGCTGCCTTCCACGGCGTTTGGACTTGCGTGGTGGTCGATAACCGCGGTGACGCCGTTTCTGATTGCAGAAATGGTCGGCACAATGGTGCTGTAGTAAATTGATTTAAGGTCGAGAGCCGAGTCCAGTTTCCACCACAGGTATTGCAGAATCTGGTGGAAGTCTTGCGGCGCCTTGCTCAGCGCTAGTCCGCGGGCAAATGTGCCGTAGAAGTGGTTGTGGCAATTGATGAAACCGGGCATTAGGAGTTTGCCACCACCATCCAACCGCCGGGCACGGGGATTAGCTTCCAGGAGTCCTGGTTCAGGCCCAACTTCAAGAATATTGCGGTCACTGATGAGCACTGCCTGACCGGTCAGGATAGTGTTGCTGTCATCATTGGTGAAGATTTTGACGTTGTGGATTAGCATGGATGCGCTCTTAGCGTTGCCGGAGAGATTATTATTCAGTCTCTTTCACCGGTTGTTCTTGATGGTCTGCCATGACATCGCTATCTGTCTTAAAGCCCTCGATTTCATCGCGGTGCAATTGCATCAGGACTTTCTCAGGTGTCATGGGGGTGTCGAACGTCAACGGCATCTCCGGCCGGAAGGCTCGCATCGCGTCTTGCAGAGCAAAAAATACCCCGATGCCATACATGAGCGGCGGTTCTCCGACAGCTTTCGTGCCGTACGGTCCCCAGGTATTGTTGACATTTTCCAGCAATTTGATTTCAAGATCGTCGGGCATGAAAAAGACATCCGGGACTTTGTAGCTCGCCAGGGAATTTGAAAGGTATCGACCCTGGTCGTCGAATTTGAGCTCCTCCAACGTCATCCAGCCGAGACCTTGCGCCAGGCCACCCTCAATCTGGCCACGGTCGATCAGTTCGTTCATGGGGCGGCCGAGGTCGTGCACGATTTTCGTCTTGTCGATTTCATAAGTGCCGCGCAGACAATCGACCGTCACCTCGAATGCCGCCGTTCCAAAGACGTGGTAGGCAAACGGATGGCCCTTTTCTTTGTCCTTGTTAAACCAGACGCCGGGCGTGGCGTAGAAGCCGTGCGCCGATAAATCGACGCGGTTGAAATAGGCGGACTGTACCAGCTTTTGCCAGGTCCAGCCAGTCTCTTTGCCCTCGAACAGCAGCGTTTCTTTCTCGATGGTCAGGCGCTCCGGATGCGAGAGATTCAGCTCCTTCACCGCAAACGATTTGAGCCGCTGCAAAATCTCAGACGCCGCGGCCAGGGTTGCGTTGCCATTCAAGTCAGTCGTAGCGCTCGCCGCGCTTGGGGACATGTTGGCTACTCGCGTAGTGTTGGTCGTCTCGACCTTGACCCGTGCCTCATCGATTCCGAACGCCGTGGCAGCGATCTTTGCCAGGTTTGTGATCAATCCCTGTCCCATCTCGACACCACCGGTCGAAACGCTCACACTGCCATCCGTGTAAACATGGACGAGCGCACCTGCCTGGTTCAGAAAGGTCGCGGTGAACGATATGCCGAAGCAGATCGGCATGATCGCGAAGCCCTTCTTTTTCTCGAAGTGGTTATCGTTGAATTCGCGGATTCGTTTCTGCAGGTTTTTCAGCTTAAATGACTTCTCGGCCTCTTGCCATGTCCGCCTGATGTTGGCGTCGTGGACCTGCTGGCCGTAGGGGAAAATGTCATGGTCTTGCAGCAGGTTCTTGAGTTGAATCTCTTCGCGCGTCACCTCCAGAGTTTCGGCCGCTTTGGTGATTGCGCTTTCGATAACAAACATACCCTGCGGGCCACCGAAACCCCGGAATGCCGTGTTCGGTGGCAGATTGGTGCGGCACGAGGCAGCGAACGCCCGCACATTGGGAATGAAATAGGCGTTGGTGCTGTGAAACAGCGTCCTCTCCAGGATCGCCGGCGAAAGGTCCGCGGCTGCGCCGGCATTTTGATAGTGTCGCGCTTCATAGGCTACAATTTTGCCATCCTGCTTGAGGCCGATTTTGTAGTCAGATGAATAGGGGTGGCGCTTGCCTGTCATGACCATGTCCTGGTGTCGGGGTAGCACCAGTTCAATTGCTTTGCCTGTTATCTGCGCGCCGAGGGCGGCCAGACAAGCCCAATGCGTGGCCTGATCTTCCTTGCCGCCAAAACCACCACCCAACCGTTTTACATCAACTTCGACCTTGTGGTGCGGCAGACCGAGAATACGCGCCACGCCTTTCTGCACGGCGTACGGACTCTGGGTCGAAGCGTAGATTTGCAGGCAGCCGTCTTCTCGCGGAACGGCACGCGCGCGTTGTGTCTCGAGATAGAGGTGCTCCTGACCTGCAATCTCACAACTGCCTTCGACCACGACATCGCAATCCTTCCAGGCCTGGTCAACGTCGCCGAGCACGAAGGTGCGGGTCGCGCCTATAATTTCGCCCTTTTCGAATGCCACGCGCGGGTCAGTTATGACGGGTAACGCTTCTGTTTCTACAGAGATCATTTGTGCCGCTTTGTGCGCAGTCGCCGGAGTTTCCGCCAATACGAGCGCGATCGGCTCTCCAACAAAGTGGACCGTAGATTCAGCCAGTAGCATCTCGTCTGCGATTAGCGCGCCGACTTGATTTTCACCCGGAATGTCGTCTGCAGTCAGAATCGTTCGCACGCCAGGCACTTCGCGCGCCTTGTCCAAATCGATGGTGAGCAGTCGGCCATGTGCTATTGGTGAGCCGAAAACCGCGGCATGCAGCATGCCCTCAGGTTGCGGCACGTCATCGATGTACTGAGATTCACCGCGAGTGTGGGTAGCGGCGTCAATGTGTTTCATAGAATTCCCTGACCGTGATCTGCTTCGGAAACAGTGTGGAAAAGTGGGCGATCAGGAGTTGCCTGACCAGCAGCGTCTTATACTCGGCTGATCCACGAATGTCGTTGATTGGCGACACCTCGGACAAGGCCACTGCAATTGCGCCCCTGACCGTTTCTGAACATACCGGTTTGCCTGTGAGAAAGTCGTTGGTGTTTTTCATGAGCAGCGGAATCGGCGCCACGCCTCCCATGGTCAGGGCAGTTTCCACGATGCTTCCCGCTTTGCAGCGGATTCTGATGGCGCTGTTCACCGACGCTATGTCCAGCGTCTTGCGTTTTGACACCTTCTCGAAATGGACCAACGTGTCTCGGTCGGGCTTTGCAAAACGAATCTCCGTGAGAATTTCTCCAGACTGCAGGTCGAGCTTTTTGTATCCCTTGAAGAAGTCGCGCATGGCGACTGTGCGCGTTTGCCCCTGGCGCTGCAGCAATAGTTCCGACTCCAGGGCCAGCAGTAAGGCAGTCATGTCCCCGATGGGCGAGGCATTAACAATATTTCCGCCGAGTGTCGCCCGGTTCCGAATCTGCCAGGAGGCATTGTAAAGATTGTAACTTACAATCCCCGGAATGCACTTTTGAATCTCGGGATGAGTGGCGAATTCTTCGAAGGTGGTTAGGGCGCCAACATGAATGTCGCCCTCGTGGACCTCAATTGTCTTCATTCCTGAATCGCGGCCGAGTATGCGCACCTCGGTATTCGGGAGCTGCGCCCCACGTTGCACGTAGATATCCGTGCCGCCGGCAATGAGCGGCCCATCGATTTGCTGGCCATTCGTCGGGTTTGCCGCGGCCAGCGCCTGTAGCCGGGAGGGAATGGATTCGAAATAGGGCGGCGCCATTTGCCACTCAATCAGTTTTCGCAGATGATCGATCCCGGATCGCGTGGTGTGGTCATCGCCGTTGTGTTCGAACCGGTGGGCTACTTCCGTGCAAGCTCGCTTCAGAGAGGCATAACCGGTGCAGCGGCACAGGTTTCCACCGAGAGCATACTTGACGGCAACGTCGTCAAATGACGGTCCGCGCTGTAGCAGATAGCCAGTCAGCGAGACCACAATCCCGGGAGTGCAAAAGCCACACTGACTGCCGCCGGCATCAACAATCGCCTGCTGCACTGGAGTGAGATTTTGCTGGTTGAGACCTTCGATAGTGACAAGGTGCTTGCCGTGCATTTCGCCAATCGGCATCAGGCAGGAAGTGATCGGTTTGTAATGAATTGTATCCCCATCAAGCTCCCCGACCAGAACCATGCAGGCGCCGCAGTCGCCCTCCTTGCAGCCTTCCTTTGTACCGCAGAAACGGGCATGCAGACGCAGAAAGTCCAGCACGAGCGTGCCGCCCGGCAGCGTTGTTTCGTATTCTTTATCGTTGAGAATGAAGTGTAGCGGTTCTGGCATGTGTTTCGGGATGGTTGGTCGCGTGCTGCAATTTGGTGAAAAATATACCAAAGTCGCCATCTAATTGCAATAGAAATCGCAGGGCCCATCAAGGTCAAAATGATTGACATTCGCATGGCAAATCGTTATAGTCAAGGGCCATAATAATCATGGACTTGTTCTTCGTCAAAGCGGATGATAGTAAAAGCGGGACACACGGACCGTTCATCTCAACCACCGGCTCCAATGGCTCAGAAGTTGGTTCAAGTTCTTGCGTCGCGAGGCTTGCTCAGCGTGTGGTTTTCGCAGCCATCCTGGCACAGGCGGTTCTTACTGGAAAGTTGTTGTTGATCTCCCATCTCTTTCGCCGATTATGATAGAACATGAGGGATTAATTCAACCTTCTTAAGGTATCTAGTCTGTCCCTTGGTCGGGGCAGTTGACGTGTCGTACTGAGCCTTTGGATAAGGGCTGATATTGGTACGCAACCGACTTAGCTTGGCGATAGGTATACTCTGATAGATTTGATTCAGGGTTGTGCCGTCCAAAGGAGTATTATCTAAGGGGATGCAGACTAACCATGAGAGCTTTTGAATCTTAACACAATCGAAGTATGCAAGACATTCTGAAGCGTTATAGAAATATTTCAATTGCTGCCATTCTCCTTCTGACCGTGATTCTGGTTATTCCGGTGAAGGTCGGGTATTCCATCAAGACACCGGGCAAGCTTTTGGCAGCGCGCGAGTGGGTGGTTACCCGCGGTACGGATGGCCGGCTCATCTCGACCCTTGTTGACCACCGACGAGGCGTCAACGAGAATTACTCGGTGTCGCAGTTCGAACGCGGCGATGCGGTCCAATTTCGTTTTCGTCCTTTTGTTGCCGCCGGCGTCGGAATCGCCAGGGGTGACACGGTTGGGTCCATCTACTCGAATGATTTTGAGCGTCAGTACATCGAATTGGAAGGCGCCCTGGCTCAGGCCAACGCCACGCTTGAATTGCTGCTGAGCGGTGAAAAGCAGTCTGTGGTGCAGGAGGCTTCCAGAAGCCTGGAGTTTGCGCGTAAGCAGGAGGAAGAGCAGAAGAAAGTGTTTGCCCGCGTCAAAGGCCTGTACGAGCGCGATCTTATTTCAAAGGAAGAGTTTGAACTCGCTGCCGGTGAGAAAGAACTGGACGGAATCAAAGTCATGATCGCGGAAGCGCAACTGCAGAAGGTGCAGAGCGGCGCCAAGTCGGAAGAAGTTGGCCTGGTGAGAGCACGTATCCAGGCTCTCGGCCAGGAAATCGGCACGCTCACAAAGCGCATGGCTCAGTTCACCCTGGTGTCGCCCATTTCTGGGATTACGCTGCACGTCTATTCCGGAGATACTGTCCTGGTTGTTCAGGACACCACGGAGTTGCTGCTCAAGATGCCCGTGAACTGGCGACAACGCAAGTTTGTGCTTTCAGATCAGACCGTCAAACTGCGCGGTCCGGACATGGACGATGAACCCAACGGCAAACTTGTCACCGTTGATAAGGCCGTCCACAATTTGGGAGGCAGACCGGTGGTCATCGCGACAGCGGTCGTTGAGCGCTACCACCCGGAGCTTGTACCGGGCCTCATCTTGAGTTGTTCGATTGCCTGTGACCCCATTTTGCCCCGTGAGTATCTGACACGGATGGTGAAATCGTTTCTGAATTGAGCTGACAGTCCCATGCGTTCAGAATACAAATTTTTGGTCTCAAATGATTGCCTCGACGGGCTGAGAGCCGACTTGCAGCCCTACCTGAACGCGGACGAGCACGCCCTGGCCAGGGAAGTCCGGGAATACACAGTACGCAGTATCTATTTCGACACACTCAATTTTGATTTCTACCGGGAAAAGATCGAAGGGCTGAGAGTCCGCAAGAAGCTTCGCATTCGCGGTTACAATCAACCGGACGGCGACAGCACTGTGTTTCTGGAAATCAAGCGTAAGTACGAGAACTTCATCGCCAAAGATCGGGCGCCTGTGCGCTACTCGAATCTTGACCGACTTATTCAAAGTGCCGATGTTGACGCTTATGTTCAACACGACAATGGCTACGCCGATTCACTCGTGGGCGCCAATAAATTCTTGTTTCATCTCAGGAATAAGTCGCTACGCCCCACCGTACTCGTCACCTACGACCGCGAAGCGTTTCTCTGCAAATTCAATCGCAATTTGCGCATCACTTTTGACAAAAATCTGAGGTCGATTGCGTTTCCGTCCCTGACAAATCTGTACAACGACGGAGATTTACGCCCCACCATGCGTCAGCATTTCATCCTCGAACTCAAGTTCTACGGCGGTTACCCGAACTGGCTGCGGCACGTTGTCGAGAGATACAGTTTGACTCGTTCCGCCTTGTCAAAATATACCATCTGCCTTGATGCCAGCAGTCTCGGCAGACCGCAGATACGTTCTAGGCACAGTATACTGCAACCGACTTTCGGACATCCAAACTAAAGACCATCAACTATGCTCAATGAATTTGAAAGCATCTTCCAACTCAATGCCACGTTGGAAGAAATTATCGCCAACCTGGTTGTGGCGTTCCTTTGCGGCATTTTTATTTCCTTTCTCTACCGCAAGATCTACACCGGGCCGGGTTATCAGAACAGTTTTGTCAATGGCCTGGTGATTCTCGCCATGATCACCGCCGTTGTGATTATGGTCATCGGCAACAACCTCGCGCGCGCTTTTGGTCTGGTGGGGGCTATGTCCATTATTCGTTTCAGAACGGCTGTCAAAGATATTCAGGACATCATTTTTATCTTCTTTGCACTGACCATCGGCATGGCCTGCGGTGTCGGCATTCACAAGCTGGCGATTTTCGGGACGCTGTTCATCGGCACGGCTTTTTACGTTCTCAACCGCACGCATGCCGTGGCGCCATTGAAGAAAGAGTTTTTGCTGCAATTCAATATTTCCGGAAACGGCAAGCAGCCAGACTCCGAGTATCTGCCTGTGCTCGACCGCTACTGCCGGCATACGAAGCTCATCAACGTCAAAACAGTTGGCGGCGACGATTCCCTTGAGCTGTCTTATTATGTCAAGATGAAGCACGGTCGCAGCAATACCGAACTCGTGAGTGAAATCAAAACCATTGACGGCGTCAGGCAGGTAAACCTATTCTACGATGAAGAGCAGTTCTAGAGTTCTCGTCCGGACGGGCCGTCAGCGGTCGGTCGGACCGCGAGTACGCAAGGACATGCCACACGCTTCCGTCCTGCCCATTTAAACACACTCCGACACCCCAGGGGCAGAGGTCTGCTCGTCGGAACCGGTCGCTTTCACACTACTTCAGAAGGGAGAAAAGGATGAACAAGATGTTTGTAGCCATCATCGTTTCAATGTGTCTGGCTGCGCCTCTCGGCGCACAGAGTCTCGTCATCAATGAATTTATGGCGGATAACGAAACCACCATTCAAGATTCCTCAGACAACGGCTTCGACGACTGGATTGAGATTTACAATCCGGGTTCAGCGTCCGTTGATCTGAGCGGCTATTTTCTGACTGACAATGCCGGGTCTCCAGGACTGTGGCCGTTTTCCGGCGGTTCGATCCCTGCCGGCGGTTTCCTGCTGATCTGGGCGGATGGTGACACGGTGAGCCCGGGGCTGCATGCGAATTTCAGGCTCAGCCGCAGCGGCGAGTTTGTCGGACTGTATTTGGATTCCGGCGCTGGCCCGGAGGTGGTCGATTCGTTGAGTTTTGGTCCACAGTCAGCGGACATTTCCTACGGCCGTAATCCCGACGGCAGCGACACCTTCAGCTTCTTTCAGCCGGCGACGCCCGGCGCTTCCAACAGCGGTGAGCTGGAATTCCCAGTCCTGGTCATCAATGAAGTGATGGCGGACAACGCCTCGACCATCGTGGACCCAACGGACGGTGGCTTTGACGATTGGGTGGAAATCTACAATCCAGGCAGCAGCGCCGTGGACCTGGGCAATCTGTTTTTGACGGACGACCGCGGCAGCCGCGGCCAATGGCGCTTCCCGGCGACCACAATTGCCGCCGGCGGTTTTGCCCTGGTCTGGGCGGACCGGGACACGCTTGCGGCCTCGGGCCTGCACACAAATTTCGGACTCAGCCAGAACGGTGAGTTTATCGGTCTGTATTTTGATGCCGGCACCGACACTGTCGCCATCGACACCTTCTCATTTGGCGAGCAGGCCGCGGATATTTCCTACGGCCGTTTGCCGGATGGCGCAGATAATTTCACGCTTTTTCTGCCGGCGACTCCCGGCGCCTCAAATGCCAATGAGATTCAGATCCCGGAGTTGTCAATCAACGAGATCATGGCTGACAACACTTTTACCATCCGCGACCCAAGTGACAATGTGTTTGAAGACTGGATTGAAATCTACAATCACGGCAGCAGCACTATCAATCTCTCCGGCTTCTTTTTGACCGACAGCAGAGGGCGTCCGGGCCAGTGGCCTTTCCCTGATACAACGCTTGCGCCCGGGGACTTCATGCTGGTCTGGGCAGATAACGACAGCGGAGCGGCTGGCCTGCACACGAATTTCGGCCTGTCTTCCACAAGCGGAGAATTTGTCGGACTGTTTTGGGATACCGGCGCTGACACAATTCTGGTTGATGGCAAAAGCTTCGGCCCCCAGCGGTCTGACATTTCCCTGGGCCGCAGTCCCGACGGTGGCGAGAGTTATGTTTTCTATCTTGTGGCTACGCCCGGCGCTTCCAATGTTAATGGCACCGTCCTGGTTGAGCGCAATCTTGCCATCAACGAACTGATGGCGGAGAATCTGACTTTCCATCAAGACGGCAGCGATGGCAATTATGATGATTGGCTGGAGATCTACAACAGCGGCGTCAGTGGTGTGAATTTGTCGGGTTTTTATCTCACTGACAATGCTGCCAGTCCAACCCGCTGGCCTTTGCCGGACACCGTGCTTGAGGCCGGAGCCTTCCTGCTGGTCTGGGCGGATAACGACGGCGGAGCAGCCGGCCTGCACACCAACTTCGGTTTGAGCAGACTTGGCGAGTTTGCCGGCTTGTATTTTGATGCCGGCACGGATACGATTGCCATCGACACCCTGTCATTTGGCGCTCAGACTGCCGACATATCGTATGGTCGCAACCCGGATGGCGCCGATGGATTTGTGTTCTATTCCACAGGCACGCCCGGCGCCTCAAACACCGGTGGCGTCATCGTTTCCGTTGACGAACGGCCGGCGGCGCTGGTTGAAACCTTTGCGCTCGAGCAGAACTACCCGAACCCCTTCAATCCCGAGACGACCATCCGTTACACAATTCCGTTGGCTAGTCGCGTGCAGCTCACGGTGTACAATCTGCTGGGACAGGAGATCATCAAGCTGGTTGATGCCGAGCAAGGCCAGGGGCGCTATCAGGTATTGTGGGACGGCCGCGACCGTGCCGGTGAAGTTGTGGCGAGTGGGCTTTATGTCTACAAGATTGCTGCAGGAGAGTTTGGAGAAACGCGTAAGATGCTCATGTTGAAATAGTTCTGCGGATTTGGACTGCAGCCTTGCTGGGCTTAAGGCAACGCAAGGTTTGCCATTCCTTTCATTCACCCGGTTTGGGAATGCATGTACAGCTAAACTCAAGTTTGGCGGGGCCAGGCATTGCTGCGGGTAAGACTCGAAACGGAGTTTCTTCGCCCATTGAGTTCCCAAACTGGAGTTTGGGAACCAGATGAACCAGATGAACCAGATGAACCAGATGAACCAGATGAACCAGATGAACCAGATGAACCAGATGAACCAGATGAACCAGATGAACCAGATGAACCAGATGAAAATCGCGGGCTAATTGCGCACTCAATAAGTCAAAGAAAAATCAGCCACCCATTTCTCGATTCCGACGCCGGTCGGAAATTTTCTGCGGACTATGTTCAGACGCGCCCACTCCGGGACAATTCCGAAACCATAAGTCCAGTCGTGAACGCCGGTTCCGGTGTCTGACCTGAAATTAAGAGAGGCGTCGCGGCCAAAGCGGAAGGCGAAGACATGGTAGATTTCGATTTCCGCGCCAAGGCGAAAATCGTCGAGGCCGTTGCCCCAGGAAGTAAACCAGCTTTTCACGAAACCATCCGGTTCTCCGTTTGCGCTTCGGTGCACGAGAAATTTGTCGATGTCGAGCGCCAGCAGCAGGCCGACTTCATCGGTGTCCACGGCGTTGAAGGCGATGCCGAGTTTGAGGCGCTGTGGCAGGGGATCTTTCTGGCGGTTATCGACAAAGGTCAGGCCATCCGGGCCGCTGTTGAGCAGGGCCAGGCCAAACGCCAGTCCCTGAAATCTCTTTCTGCCAAATTCCCGAAAGCGTTGCGGGAACGAATCATTGCGCCTGGACCAGGTTAAATGAGGAAGCACATTGCGCACAAGGAGACCGAAGTCAACCGCAATGGCATTGGCGCTGAAATCCGAGCCATCCTGAAATCCCCCAAGTTTTGATCTTACCAGCTTTAGCGAACCACCCAAAGCCACGTTTGAACCCATCTTCCGGGCTAAGCTCAATTGAAACGCTCGCTCGTAGGAATTGATTGTGTCGCCAAAAGGAGAAGAGCTGTCGAGGTTGAGATTGTTGAAGGCAACACCTACGACGCCGACTTTGGTCGCCAAAACACCGCCAACAAAAGTGAGGGGAAACCCGGCCTTGCCCCAAAGATTGTGACGAAAAAAGCCGGCGGACCCTCGTTGCAGATCGGCGATGCCGGCGGGATTGTAGTACAGGGCGAACAAATCCTCAGCCAGTGCGGTTTGCGCAGACCCCATGGCGTTGGGGCGGCTGCCGGGCGTGATGTTGAGGAATGTGGCTGCGGCAGTGTTGAGACTCTGGGCTTGCAACGGCTGCGTAAACGCCACACCAGATAAAACCAACACGACAGCGAGTTTGTGGGAAAACATATGATCCCCTTTCAGTTCCATTATTGGATATTTGACTGTGTTGCCACGAGCGACAACGGCGGGCAGATCGGTTTCGTTCTGACCGAATGATATCCTCCGGGGGGGTCGAATATCCCCGGAGGATCTAGACGATCATCGACTCATTGAGTGAGTTGCCCTCGACCAATCTGCTCTTCGAACTTGCCGGTCAATTCCCACGAGTTCCACACAACTCCTTATGACTTAGGCTAGTCAACGGACCCGACATGAATCGGACTTTGGGTTGAGAGAATAAGACCAAGCGTTAGAATAGTTGCAGCTCCAATTGCTGTACCCCAGATTATTTTTTTCTTGTTTTGCTGCACAACTTCGATAGCCTTCACGTCAGCAAGAGGTATTTTGACCTCCTTGTTGTCAACCATACCGACCAAAAGCCCGTTTTGAATCTCTGCATCCGTAAGCCTGTATTCCAATCCCGAGTTCAGAATAACATAGATAACCTGCTTTCCCTCAATTTGGTCTGGCGTGGTCGGAACCGCGACACGCTTTAGGCAAGCACTTGTGCTAAGTAGTGTTGCGCATGTGAGCGCCAATGTAAGAGAAGCTAGCTTGGATGTCTTTTTCATTTGCCATTATTCCCTTTTCAGTTCGTGAATCGCCAGATATAATTATTACCTTATTCTAACCGGACTTCCGAACTCATGGTTGCAACGAGCCTCTGTATGGGCTTAGGGGTGCGATATTTTCTAAAGGTATTTCGACATCCGGAGCAAAAGGCACAGAGTTGTATATTTCCGTTACGAAATCCAGTAGCTTGAATATGAGATTGTCGTCCCCGGCAGTTGGCAAGGAATTCCAATGCCCCCATAAGCCGCCGAATATCAACCAATTATAGTTTGTATCAGTCCTCAAATAGTTGACAACGTAATATCGAGAAGGAATGAGCTTGATGTTTTGGTAGTTGTTGAAATCGAATTGGACAGTTTCCTGGCTGATCAAGCCACCTGCAACAACGAACTCATCCAGAACAACGACCAATCCTTCCACTCGGTGCCATTTCCCGGGACACGGGTATTGTGCATGTGAACCAAAACCCCAAACGCCATCGTATTCCAGATACCCGCTGACGAAAGACACCGGATGTGTTTGCGCAACGGCAAAATATTTGTTTGCAAATGCCGGATTCCCATTTCCATCATCGTCAAATGTTTGACCCGCAAAGGATTCAGCAAGACTTTGGTTGTAATCTACCTTAATTGTACGAACACTGCCAATACCATGAATCGGATATGAAACTGATACAATGCTGGCCGTGTTAGGATTTTGGGAACTGAGCGTGACTCTTAGGGTCGGCAAATCACCCTCATGACGCCCCGCTGAAGCATTAAAGGGATAATGGAAGAGAAAGTTAACTCTCGTATTGCCACCATTCTCATCAAAGCCGACATAGGTTGTTCCGTCCTCATACCATGTGTCGCCACTGTGTTCGCTCATCTTCTGCTCCCAATGTGAATACCAAGCAACATTGTCTTCTGGTACATTGGATGAGGCCCATTCGTACTGCGGAACAAGCACATAATTTGCATAGGCAGGTGGACCCGGTGGGTTGATATTTCTCCTTTCATAGGGAAGTATTAGGTCTGGGTAGCGATTAGAGTAAGGGCTCCCCAAGACAGTCAAATCCTCCATATCGTAAACGCCGGCTAGCTGTCCACTTTCGGTGTTATACACAGATACTTCGACATCATGATAGTCCAATATGCCATCCGGCTGTCCGCTCGGGCCGTCGCGGTCTAGAATCTCGACAGGGACCGGCCTCAATGTTGTCATGCCCCCACCGCCGAACGGAAACCCTCTATCCTCAATGGCGGCAAAGATCACCGGACAGAACTTTTGGGCCAAAGGCATCTACCAACCATCAACAACGTCGTTTCTATTAATGTCGAGCCCAACCCTGAACGTCGGATAGAGATAGTTGGACGAAGTCGTCGATGTGCCTTGCGAGTAGAGAATCTCGTAGTTCTGATTTGTAATGGTCACAAACATATATTCGAGAAAACCGGCGGCAGTCACTGATAAGTAAACATAGCCATTTGCGTTTGTGGTGCCGAGAGCGAACTCGTATTCGCTTGTCGTATGAACTTCCAGCCTGACCGGCACACCTGCCATGAGCTGCCCGTTCTGGTCGCGAACGACAACACTCGCGCTATACATCGGCGCGCCAAATACGCGTCCCACCAGAACCAGCAAGACAAGAACACAAGAAACTGCAATAATTCGTTTCATCTTAAACCTCCCACATAATCTTTGGTTCAGTAAGATTGTTATCCCAATCCAGGCGCAGCTATTTTAGCAGCAAAAGCTTGCGCTGAGCCTGGAAATCCCGTGTTTTAAGACGGTAGAAGTAGATGCCGCTCGGCAACTGTTGGCCGGTATCATCGCGCCCGTCCCAGGTCACGCTGAACGTGCCGGCCGGGTGCCCTGAGTCAACCAGGTTGCGCACCAATTGTCCCAGGGCGTTGTAAACCCGCAACGCCACGTGAGATGCGTTCGCAAGGTCGAATTGGATTTGAGTTTCAGGATTGAACGGATTGGGGAAATTCTGGTAAAGATGAAAACGTTGTGGCAGTTGCGATGTGCTTGCTGCCAGGGTTTGCGGGGCCAGGGGTTGTTTCTGTAAGAGAGCGCCACCCAATTCCTCTGTGAAGAATTCTTTGGCATCATCAAGGTTATTTTCGAAGTCAGCGATTTCAGGCGCCTGCACAATGGCGACCGGGAATGTCACTGTTTCTCCGGCTGCCAGACTTGTGGGACCGAAGCTCACCAGGAACCGGAAATCATCGGCCGCGTCCGGATTCGCTTTGGTGACTTCACCTTTCAGGTAGGCGTACTGCGCTGCGTCTGTTTCCGGGGCAGGCTTGTCGGTCCACCAGGAAATAATCGGGGTGTCCGTCGCCAGAATCATCGCGCCCAGGAGCGGAATCTCGGCGCCTTGGTAAGCGCTGTCAAAAATGTAAGGCGCCTGACCGGAGTGCGCCAGACCGAGCTTGTCATCAGAGGATGTGAGGTTCTGCCGGTCCTCGCTGGCAGCATCGACATCTACCCAGAGCCCGAGATAGACATCTTTAAGCGCCGCTGCGCCTTCCTGCAGCGAGATCTGGAAGTTGACCAGGCCGAAGTTGGTGTTATTGAAACCGTAAACATCCTGGCTGACATTGAGGCCCAGCGGTGTGTGCCCCTCAAACGCGACCGCATCGGAGTAATCCGTGCTCACAATGCGCTCGACCTGCGGGAAGGTGGGATTCTTGTCAGTCCTAAGCGAGGCGAAATCCGGCATCCATTCCGGGCGCGCCGTGGCCGCATTGCCACTACCGGCTGAGACCAGCACCTGGCCCTTTGCATTGACTGCGCCTACCCATAACGCAAATCTCGCGTAGTAGGGCACGTACTTCGCAAAGTCCGAGTCTTGGTTGACGTGGGGCGCCACACCAAAGACCCCAAAGCCGCTGTCCGGCAATTTCAGGCCGCCCACCTTGGCGTATTCCTCCTTTGCGGGATTATCCTGCGAAATCGCACGCGCTGATAGCGCGAGCAAACACAGGATGAGCGCCACAACCAATGTTTTGATGTTCATGACTGCCTCCTTCTTTTGTAAATGATTAAAGCGGAGCATGTCTTGAGAGATGCTTTCCCAAAACATGTCTGCGGGTTTACCTCTCGTCCCCAATACTCTAGTTGGTAACGCATGTGTAGCTAAACTCCTGTTTAGCAAAGCCGGAAGGTAAGATCCGAATTGCTGCGAAACAGACTCGAAACGGAGTTTCTCCGCCAGGAGAGTTCCCAAACCGGAGTTTGGGAACCAGTTGCCAACAGCCTGTGGGTTTGAATCGGTAGTTAACCAGCTGATGAATTCCGCAGCGTGTACTTTGGCTTGAACGTGGAAGTGTCCGAGTGTTATAACGATAGCTTCTCGAGCTGGTGTGGGAACGTAGCCTGGCATAGGAATTCCCATCGTTGGATTTTGGTGTAAAAAGAGATCTGGAATAGTGGCCACTTATACAGACAGCAAAATCCGGATTTTGCTCTCACCTTTTTTTGGCTTGCTGCAAATAGTCTGCTGGCGGAATAGGGACACCTTCTTATGCGTTGACCATCTCCCATTGCTGGGTCAGGCCAGAACTGATTCTTCTTTAGGGATTGCCTGACCCGCCTGAATGACTGGCGCTTCCCTTTTATCAGATTGCCCGCCCCACTTCATTCTTGGCCTGTCCCGTTCTTCAGATTGCCTGACCTCTTTACCGGATTGCCCTGCCCGATGGTCATTTGGGCTGGTCGGACGGCCACGTGTTCCATTCCCGTTGACGACTACACCCGGCGCATAGGCCCCAAGGCTATCAATGCATCACACGGGAACGACGGGAGATAGATTGGTTTGCTGCGTAAGGTTGCCGATCAGAAGTTGTTTTCCGCTATCCCTGATATCCCGTTCACCAGGGTGCAAAAAAATCCAAAATTCAACAGTCCCCTCCCTTGCATTTCAGTATACAGCAAACTATATTCGGCCGGAGTGATTTCTGGCTAACTCCCTACTTGTTATTTCACACTACTTACTAAGTATTATATGACAGGAGTCTGATATATGCAGCCCTTATTCAAGGTTGTTTGGAGCTCCGTCGGCAAGAAATTCATCATGGCGCTGTCTGGACTTGCCATGGTGGTTTTCCTCGTGGAGCACGTTGTGGGCAATTTGTTGCTGTACAGCACTGATCCCGACCCTTACAATAAGTATGGTCATTTTTTAGTGAGTCTCGGCAGCGTCTTGATTGTGGTCGAGTACATTTTCGTCGCGATTCTGTTGTTTCACGCTTATTCCGGTATCACGATTGCTCTGGGCAGCAACAAGGCCCGGCCAATCGGCTATTACAAGGTCGGCAACGCCAGCGGCGATGCCAGCCGCAAGACATTTTCCTCAAAAACCATGATTTGGACCGGCATTCTGACCTTCGTCTTCATTGTCATCCATCTCAAGACTTTCAAGTTTGGCGCCTACTATGCCAGTCACGTCGGCGGCGAGGAGATTCGTGATTTACATACGCTGGTCTGGGAAGTTTTTCGCAGCCCGGCATACGTTCTGTTTTATGTGATTACCATTTTTCTGCTTGGATTCCATTTGCGCCATGGCTTCTGGAGTGCCTTTCAGTCGCTCGGCGTGAATCATCCACGCTATTCTCCCTTCATTTATTGCCTTGGAATTCTCATAGCAATTGCAGTTGCGGCGGGTTTCATTGGGATTCCCGTTTGGATCTATTTTACAGGAGCGTAAGCTATGGCCCTCGACTCAAAAGTACCCGACGGCCCTTTGGCCGAAAAATGGGATAAACACAAATTCGATCTCAAGCTGGTCAATCCGGCAAACAAGCGCAAATACACAGTCATCGTGGTGGGCACCGGGCTTGCCGGCGGCGCCGCGGCTGCATCTCTTGGCGAACTTGGTTACAACGTGCTCAATTTTTGTATCCAAGATTCGTCACGCCGAGCGCACAGCATTGCGGCGCAAGGTGGCATCAACGCTGCGAAGAACTATCCGAACGACGGCGACAGCATCTGGCGCCTTTTTTACGACACCGTAAAGGGCGGCGATTACCGTTCCCGCGAGGCGAACGTCTACCGTCTGGCGCAGGTCAGCAACAACATCATCGACCAGTGCGTGGCGCAGGGTGTGCCGTTCGCGCGCGACTATGGCGGTTTGCTCGACAACCGTTCGTTTGGCGGCGCACAGGTTTCGCGGACTTTTTATGCCCGCGGTCAGACCGGTCAGCAGTTGCTGCTCGGCGCTTACTCATCGTTGATGCGCCAGGTTGAAGCCGGCACGGTCAAGATGTTCACGCGACACGAAATGCTCGACCTTGTCATCCAGGATGGCCATGCTCGCGGTATCGTGACACGCGACCTCGTAACCGGCGAAGTGAAATCTTATGCCGCTGACGCGGTCGCGATTGCAACAGGCGGCTACGGCAATGTTTTTTATCTCTCAACCAACGCCAAAAATTCGAATGGTACGGCAGCGTGGCGCTGCTACAAACGTGGCGCTTTTTTCGCCAATCCATGTTTTACCCAGATTCATCCGACTTGCATTCCGGTATCCGGCGATTATCAGAGCAAGCTGACGCTCATGAGTGAAAGCCTGCGCAATGACGGCCGCGTCTGGGTCACGAAGAAAAAAGGCGACAAGCGGTCACCGACTCAGATTCCGGAAAATGAACGCGATTACTATCTCGAGGAGAGGTATCCGAGTTTTGGAAACCTGGTGCCTCGCGACGTGGCCTCGCGCAACGCCAAAGACGTTTGCGACGACGGCCGCGGCGTCGGTGATACCGGGCTGGCCGTCTATCTCGACTTCGCTGATGCAATCAGCCGGTTGGGCGAACATACCATTCGCGAGAAGTACGGCAATCTTTTCGATATGTATCAACGCATCACGGACGAGAACCCCTACAAAGTACCGATGCGGATCTACCCGGCGGTGCACTACACAATGGGCGGTCTCTGGGTTGATTATAATCTCGAGAGCACCATTCCGGGACTGTTCGTGTTGGGAGAAGCAAATTTTTCCGACCATGGCGCGAACCGGCTGGGGGCCAGCGCCCTTATGCAGGGCCTTGCCGACGGCTACTTTGTGATTCCGTATACAATTGGCGACTATCTTGCCACCAATGGCGTGAGTGGCGCTTCGCCTGATGATGCGGAGTTCAAGGCTGTTGAAGAAGAAGTCAACGCCGGCATCGACAAGCTGCGTTCTATCAAAGGCAAACGTACGCCCACTGAGCTGCACCGTGAACTGGGCCTGAAAGTCTGGGAGTACATCGGCATGTCTCGCAAGGAAGCCGGCCTGAAGAAGGCGCTGAAGGAGATTCCCGCGTTGAAAGAGGAATTCTGGAGTGACCTCAAGATTCCGGATGACAAGGATAACCTCAACAAGCACCTGGAGTTTGCCGGACGTCTGGCTGACTATTTCGAGCTTGCCGAGCTGATGGCTGTCGATGCCCGCGATCGCAAAGAGTCGTGCGGCGGCCATTTCCGGGATGAATCCCAAACGGAAGAGGGCGAGGCCAAACGCGACGATGAGAATTTCACTCATGTCTCCGCCTGGGAGTACAAAGGTGAGGGCAAGAAGCCTCAGCTCAACAAAGAGCCGCTGGTGTTTGAGAACGTGGAGTTGACGCAGCGTAGCTACAAGTAGGTCAAGCTGCATCAGCCGATCATACGAAGAATGTTCGATTAAGAAGGAGAACGATTCGAATGGACAACATGACTTTGAACCTGAAGGTTTGGCGCCAAAAGGATGCCAGCAGCTCAGGCAAAATGGTAGACTATAAGCTGGATGCTGTCTCTCAACACATGTCCTTTCTCGAGATGCTGGATGTCCTGAACGAGAAGCTGATCAAGGATGGCGAAGATCCGGTTGAGTTTGACAATGATTGTCGCGAAGGCATTTGCGGCACATGCAGTCTGGTGATCAACGGCGTGGCGCATGGCCCGTGGAATGGCACCGCTACCTGCCAATTGCACATGCGCGAGTATAAGCATGGCGACACCATCGCCATTGAGCCCTGGCGCGCGGCGGCATTCCCGATCATCAAAGATTTGGTGGTTGACCGCAGCGCCATGGATCGCATCATGCAGGCGGGTGGTTACGTTTCCATGAATGCCGGCGGTGCTCCGGATGCCAATGGCCTGCCGATCGCCAAACACTTTGCGGAGGACGCCATGGATGCCGCCTCCTGCATTGGCTGTGGGGCCTGCATCGCCTCATGCCCGAATGCTTCCGCCTCTCTGTTTACGGCGGCCAAGATTTCGCAACTGGCTTTGCTGCCCCAGGGTGCGCCTGAACGCCAACGTAGAGCGCTCGCCATGGTTGAGCAGATGGATGCAGAAGGGTTTGGCGACTGCTCCAATCACGCCGAGTGCGAAGCGACGTGCCCGAAGGAGATTTCCATCTCGCACATTGCCCGCATGAAACGCGAGTATTTCAAGGCCGCGCTGATCAGCAAGGTCTAGGATTTCCTAAACCGGGACGGCTGCCCGATTCGTGAATCGCGGCCGTCCTTGGTTTGTCAGGCCTGCTGAAGAGGAAATAGAAAGCCACGATTCGCGTGGCGCGGCCAAATCCGCAACCAAAGATCTTGAGACTCGCTACGGATGCACACGGATTTTCACTGATGTCTGGGGGGCAGCGAAAACATTTCGAACGCGTTCTAATCATCGAAAGAAAGTGCAATGAGAGCCTCACCGAACAAATCCGTGTTTCATTCCGTGAGAATCCGTGGCTAAGTTACCTGGTTGCGGTCAAAGGCCAGGCTGTGTCAATCAATGGCGAAACATATCTTAGAGCGGATAGCTTTTCCGGCGCTAAGAAGCAGCAATGAATCCTCTCCGCCATCCTCCTCACCGCGAACGAGAGCGAATTCAACGAAATCACAATCCCTTCACAGATTTTGCTTTTAATCCAGCATCTGGTTCCGTAAATTTATTATTGTTCTTTTTGCGAAATTTCTGCTTGTGAATCCAAATAAACAGGAGTCATACCGATGAACGACCTTCTCAAGAAAGCAAAGTCCCTGGAATCCGACCACATTCAATTTTTGCGCGACGTCGTGAAACTGCCGCACGGCAGCGGCAAGGAGGGCGAGGTGATTGCCCGCATGCAGCAGGAAATGCAAGACCTGGGCTACGATGAAGTCAAAGTCGATAAACTCGGCAACCTTTTCGGCCGCATTGGCAGCGGGCCGCGCATGCTGGTTATCGACGGCCACTGCGACGTCGTGGATATTGGCAATCTCGAGAACTGGAAGGTCGATCCCACCGGCGGCGAGATCATCGATGGCGATTTGTACGGCCGCGGCTCTTGCGACCAGAAGGGTGGCTTGACCAGCGCCATCTACGCAGGCAAGCTCTTGAAGGAGGTTGGCATACCGGAGGACATCACGTTGTGGGTGGTGGCTTCTGTCATGGAAGAAGACTGTGACGGCTTGTGCTGGAAGTACATTATCGAAGAAGACAAGATGCAGCCTGAAACCGTGCTGATCACCGAGCCCACCAACCTCAATATTTACCGCGGCCAGCGTGGCCGGTTGGAGATGAAAGTCCAGGTGGACGGCATCTCAAGCCATGGCTCTGCGCCCGAGCGTGGCGTCAACGCCATCTACAAAATGGCGCCAATCGTCGAGCAAATCGAGGCGCTGCATGAGCGGCTGAAGGATGACCCATTTCTCGGCAAAGGCAGCATTACCGTCACGGACATCCGCTCAACCGCGCCGTCGTTGTGCGCCGTGGCTGACTCCTGCACCCTGCATGTCGATCGCCGTCTGACGGCTGGTGAAACCATCGATTCGAGCCTGGCGGAAATTCAAAATCTGCCGGCGTTCAAGGCCGGCAATGGCAAGGCCTGGGTGCCGGATTACACCGTGCCGAGCTACACCGGCCTAAATTACGGCATGCAGTCCTATTTCCCGACCTGGGCGCTCGACGAAGACCACCCAGCTTGCCAGGCGGCCATCAAGAGCTACCACAATCTGTTTGACGCGGCGCCGAAGGTAGACAAATGGACTTTTTCCACCAACGGCGTCGGCATCATGGGGCTGCACGGTATTCCGACGCTTGGCTTTGGCCCTGGCAACGAGGTCTACGCGCACGCGCCTAACGAGCGCATTCCCGTTGACCATTTGCACAAGGCAGTGGCGTTTTACGCCGAGTTTGTGCGTAATTTCTAGTTTGAAGCAGGGACTGGCCAAAAGACTTAGCCACGGATTTTCACGGATGAACGCGGATATCTTTTCACCAGGTTTGGCAGGAATCAGGCAAACCTAAATTAATCAGTGAGAATCCGTGTTCATCAGTGGCTTTTTCTTGTGTCGCGACCGGCAGCGAAATAATCGTGTCTCATCCTACCCAAAAGGGCTATTGTTTGAAAGAGTGAAACACCCTTTCAACACGGAGCCACGGAGATAGCGGAGTTTCACGGAGAAGGCATTTGTGTCTAAAGCCTAATGGTGGTAGTCAAGGGTTCTGAGCAATCGTTCCATCGCATCGACAAGTCTCTCCACATTGAAGCTGAGAATTCCAAAAGTCCTGGTCAAGATGGCCGTGCACACTTCGACAGCAGCGTCGATGACCTTCCGGTCAATTCTTCATAAAGCATACACCGGCTCCCGCTCGAAAGTAAAACGGACAAGAACTCCGCGTTTCTCTGCTGGCTCCGCGACTCCGTGTTTATCAGTGGCTTTCTCTTCAATTACAGCAGCCTGTAAGGGTATTCTGTTTCATCCTACCAATCAGGCAATTGCTCGAAAGACTGAAGACCCTTTCAACACGGAGTCACTGAGAACGCGGAGTTTCACGGAGAAGTCATTTGTGTCCAAAGTCTAATGGTGGTAATCAAGGGTTCTGAGCAATCGTTTCATTGCATCGACAAGTCTCTCCACATTGAAGCTGAGAATTTCAAAAGCCCTGGTCAAGATGGCCGTGCACACTTCGACAGCAGGCCGATGACCTTTCGAAAGTATAGCGGACAAGAACTCCGCGTTTCTCTGCTGGCTCCGCGACTCCGTGTTCAGTGCAGACCCTACCTTTCAGAAAGTATTTTGATTTGACTTGCCAGGCACTCATCCTATCGAAGATCGAATAGCCTCCTTAATTTAAACAAAAAACGCCGGAGAGCGTGGCTCACCCGGCGTTCGGTTTGGAGAAGATTGGTTAACACAGGTACCGGCCTGGGGCTGTCCTGAAAGGCCAGGAACCTGCACTGTCATGCCCGAATGCTTCTATCGGGCATCCATGAAAAACAGCAAGTCATGGGTTCTCGCTTGAAACGTACGGGAATGACAACGCGGCTTCTCAAACAGCAACAGCCCATCGTTTATGCCGGCACGCTTTCATCTTCGACCACTACGGTTACCGTGGTGCGGCTGCGCCGCCCGCCCGCCATGCGCAGACCGAAGTCGATGAGTTTCGGATCGTGTTTGCCGAGCGGCAGCACGGAAACCAGAAAACCATAGGTCTGTTGCTTCAAATCGCGGGCGCTATTGACGGTCGTGCAGACGGCGGAGCGCAGCTCGGCAAGATCTGCTTCGAGCGCGACAATGGCGTTCAGGTGGCTCTGCAGCGTGGCGGCAGCGGCCTGCACTTCCTGCAGGGTGTCCGCCGGCAACTGGTAGGCCGCTTCGGTTTGGGTGGCGGTCATGGCTTCAGCATGGTGCAGCAAAGCCAGCATCAGGGTGCGCGATTCGGTTGTGATTCTGTCTACTTGGTAGAGTCCGAGGGCAAATTCGAGGGCGCTGCCGGCAGAGCTGCTGGATAACGCGCCCTGCACCTTGCTCAGCACCAGCAAGGCCGTTTCCTTGGCTTCCTGGGCCTGGCGCCGTTGCAGCGTTTCTTCGTTGCTTTTGGTGTCAAACTGCAGTAACTGGTCGGCCAGGGACTGGCGTGTGGTGTTGATGCTGGTTTGCAGGTCATCGCGCAAGGCCATCTCGCTTTTGATGGCGCCATCCTGCAGCAGCGTCAACCTCGCCAACCATTCCCCTGCAATCTTTCTGCTAAACTTCTTCATCACACCTGCCTTTTTAAGTGAGTGTTCAGGTTTTCTGCAAACTCCAGTTGTATGCTCGGCCGGTTGTACGAAAAACTTGAGCGCGGACCGGGTGATTCGCCCGAGAATCGGCAAAAATTCCTTGCCACAAGCCGGTGGCGCTATGAAACAGGAGCTGGAAACGGTCGCGGATGGCAAAGAAGTCATCCCGGATGCCGAAGAAACGGTCGCGGACGGCGAAGAAGTCATCCCGAACGCCGAAGAAATGATCTCCAACGCCGAAGAAGTGATCTCCAGCGCTGAAGAAATGGTCCCGGATGCCGAAAAAGTGATCTCCAGCGGCGGAGAAACGGCCCCGGATGGCGAAGAACCGGTCCCGGACGATGAAGAAGTCATCCCGGACGCCGGAGAAGCTATCTCGGATCGCGAAAAAGTCATGCCGGACGGCGATTCTGCAACAAGAGATGGCGCAAGGCAAATGAAACGGAGGGGAAACGATGGCCTGAGATCGTTCTGGCCAGCGTCTTTCTGTTTGACACGCCCAAATAATATCTTTATCTTGTTATCATTCTTTGAATCGTCTCCTAGCAACGGTTTGTGATCAGCCGGATTCCGGCGGGGGAGGCTGCAGACTCCTATAGATTATCCACGACAGAGCAACAGGCGTTGCCATAGGAGGCATAGCGCAGCATGCGAGGCTTATCGTGCCATGATCGCTGATGACGGATATGATGCTCGACACCTGGAGAAACTAACGAATGGCCCTGAAGAAGTCCGAACTCTATAGCTCTATCTGGCAAAGCTGCGACGAGCTGCGCGGCGGTATGGATGCCAGCCAGTACAAGGATTACGTCCTGGTCCTGCTGTTTATCAAATATGTCAGCGACAAGTACGCCGGCCAGCACTACGCGCCGATCACCATCCCGCCTGGAGCGAGCTTCAAGGACATGGTCGCGCTCAAGGGCAAGAGCGACATCGGCGACCAGATCCATAATACATGATATTCGGTTTGCGGACAAGGAAAATATTTTTACAGAGCCCGTGCGATAAATCCCGCTTATGTTCAGCCTTCGAAATCCAAACGAGCAGCGCCGGAAGCTCCTGCACTCTCGCCCAGCTGTCCTACTGAGCACCAAATCTCCCCAGTTTTGGGGATAGCATCAGTCCCTGAATCTTGTTTCTTTGTGAGAACGTATCTTGTGCTTCGCAAAGATAAGAGCCGGATGACTTGCCGAAAAGGTTGAGGAAATGTCATCCAGCCCTTGACACAACACCGCCGGCAGAATTGGGTGCTTTGCCGCCGGCTCAGCATACGTGCTGCGAAGCAACATGAATCATAGGCCTGATGGAGGAAAAAAATGAGGTGCTTAACATTTGTTACAGGAAAAGCCTTCCGACTTGCGGTAACGGGGATATTGCAGGTTACGTCGATTGCCCTGGCCCTGGTCGTGTGGTTGGGTGCTGACTCAATTGTCGTTGCACAAAGCTCTGGTCCGTATATGTTTGTCAGCAGTTCACAAGGCCATTCAATCCAACGCTTCGACGCGCAGACAGGTGCGTTTGTTGACAACTTTGTACCCCCCGGGTCAGGTGGTCTCAACAGTCCGCAGGAGATTATCTTTGGACCGGACGGCCATGTTTACATCACGGGATTCGGAAATCCCAGAATTAAAAAGTACGATAGAGACAGTGGCCAGTACCTTGGAGACTTTACCCAAAACTACACTCTGAGACAACCTACTAAGACGATATTTCACACCGACAGCCTCATCTATGTCAGTCAATGGGCCGGCAATGAAAAAGTCGTCCGTTTCAGGCAGGACAACGGCGATTTCGTCGACGAGTTCACATCGACGGGCGTGGTCAATGGTATGGGGCAAGCCTGGGACACAGAAGGGAATGTCTATGTGGTGAGCTGGGGCACGGACGGCTCCAACGGCAATGTGCAAAAATTCGATGCGACCGGCGCATTTCAGGAGATTTTCATCCCGACCGGGCGCGGTGGCCTGAGTGGGCCGGTTAATATCTGGCGTGAGGGCGGCGAATTCTTCGTGGTTGATTGGTCTATCGGCCGTGTGTTGCGCTTTGATAGTGTGACCGGCGCCTTTAACGGGACGTTCATTTCCGGACTGGTCCGCACTGAAGGCTTTACCTTTGCGGACGACGGCTCTATCTTTCTATGCGACTGGCAGTTGAACCGGGTCAACCGATATGACAGCACAGGTTCGTTTCTCGGTGTTTTTGCCAGCGTCGGCATGTCACGGCCAAACGATGTGATTTTCGGACCGCCCCCGCTTCCGACTTCCGTAGCCGGCCTGCACGGCATTGTACCGGAAAACGTGGCATTGCATCAAAATTTTCCGAATCCTTTCAATCCCGAAACCAGCATCAGCTACACATTGCCAGGGCGGTCACAGGTTCTGCTCCGCATCTATAACGTGCGTGGAGAATTGGTGCGGACGCTTGTCGACAGTGACCAAACCGCGGGAGCGAAATCCGTGGTGTGGGATGGGCACGATGATTTGGGTCAACCGTCGGCGTCCGGTGTGTACCTGTACGAAATCGAAGCGGCGGGCTTCACCCAGGTCAAACGGATGGTTCTGCTGCGATAATCAGGAAGGGAGATCTTGAACTTCAGCAAGTCTTGAGTTGGTTCCTAATGTGACTGCGAGAACTTGTAGCAGCTATTCAGCCTCATCCACCAACGCAATCAGGGTGTCGCCAGCCTCAGGCCCCATTTCACTGTCGGTGGTCCGCACGATAAGTTGGCGGTCTTCGGTGATACGGAACAGGACGATGGCGGTTTCGCCGTAGAGTTCCTGAAAAGCCTGATAATCAAACGTCTCGCTCAACGTGCAGGTCTTGACGACCGCTCCGGCTGCAAACCGCTTGGTGAGAGTGTCGAAATTGGCTTCTTCGGAAAACAAAAAGCGGGCACGCAAATGCATGGGTGAAAACTCGTCATGCTCTTCGCTTTTTAAATCCTCAGGCAGGAGTTGATAAACTTCCTTGCGGTTGAAGTATTCAAGGAAGTTCAACGCGCCGAGTGAATTTGCTTCATCGTTGGAGGTTAAAGCCAATAGCTTGCCGAGGCCGTCCAAAGCGATTTCCTGGTGAATGCGTTCAGACAGAACACTGCCGTGATGCGTGTTCAGGCCCTGCATGCGCGCCAGATATTCATTGTGACGGTTGGTATCCACCAGCAGCACATTGAAGCCTTCATCCTGAACCGCTTTCGCAATGCTACGCGCCCAGGCGTGTGAACCAACAATAAGAATGCCCTGGGGATTTGACTCTGACAGGCCCAGCCAGCGCGCTACGGGCGCCGCGGTCAAGCCGTAGAATCCAACCGTGCCGATGATAACCATGAACGTCAGAGGAACGAGATGTTCGCTCTGGGAAAATCCCTGCTCAAACAAGCGGACCGCAAAAACGGCTGAAATGGCCGCGGCGACAATTCCCCTCGGCGCCATCCACGCCACAAAGATGCGTTCTTTCCAGCTCAAGTCAGAGCCCAACGTAGACAATGCAACTGCAATCGGGCGAACAAGAAAGATCAAGGCGGCGAGGAATATGAGACTGTTGGCGTTGATATAAAGCAGCTCATCCAGTTGCAGTCTGGCGGCCAGCAAAATGAAAAGGCTGGAGACAATCAAGACGCGCAGGTTTTCCTTAAACTCCAATATCTGTTTAATGCTGATACTCTTCTGGTTGGCTAGGGTGATTCCCATAACGGTGACCGCAAACAGACCGGATTCTTCCTGAAAGAAGTTTGCCAGAACAAACACCACCACAACGGCCATGAGGGTGACTTCTTCCTGTAAGAAATCCGGGACCCAGTGGCGTTTGATGAAGACTATCAGCAGCCAGGCGCCCAGGCCGGCTGCGACAAATCCGAAGACAAGTGTCTTTACCAGGCTGAGCGCGATCAACTGGCCGGCATCCGCCAGTTTCCCGACCAGGGCTGCTTCAAAAACCAGGACCGCCAGCAGCGCGCCAAATGGGTCGATGATGATGCCTTCCCATTTAACAATGCTGCCAACCCGGCCAAGTGGACGAATGTGGCGCAGCAATGGCCCGATCACTGTCGGGCCGGTGACGACCAGAATTGCGCCAAACAAAATGGCCAGAGCAAGATGAAAGTTCAACAAATAGTAGGAGAGGGCAGCAATCATGAGCCAAGTGGCGAGCGCGCCGATTGTTATCATGTTGCGAACCACACGGCCCGTTTCTTTAAGCTCAAAGAAGCGCAGTGTCAGCCCGCCTTCAAACAAAATCATGGCGACGGAAATGGAAACGATTGGCATGAGAAGGTCGCCAAAGATGGCATCCGGTTTCAGGAATCCGGTGACGGGGCCGGCAACAAATCCGAAAATGAGCAGAAATAGAATGGATGGGAGTTTTAGACGCCAGGCGGCCCATTGCGCAAAAATACCGAGTGCGATGATACTGGCGAGACCAATGACGATGTGTTCGGTCAAAATGGGTTTCCGTTTGGGTGAGGAGCTTTAGTTTAAATCCAGGTGTGACCGGACAAGTTAGATAAATCCGGACTGTTTTGCAAGTGTGGCTCAGGTGCATAGCGAATTCTGTGCTCAGAATACTGATTAGTTGGCCTCTCTCAATTAACTGCTCGCTGGCGAAGTCCCACCGAAGCTGTTGCAATTGCTCCCTGGCTTTTGTAATTTATATGCTTGGTGAATGACTCTCATTCATCTCTCGAACAGACTGTCAAAGATCAAAACAGCCCGCGCGGCTGCAAACCGAACCAGGAGAAACATGGAAACTTCACTCAAAGGCAAAGACTACATCTCAACCCAAGACTGGACCGACGAAGAGATCGAGATCGCGCTGGAAACCTCGGCGGATCTCAAAGAGAAATTCAAAAACGACATCCCGCACCGCTACCTGGCGGACAAGACCATTTTTCTCTTCTTTTTCGACAAGTCCACCCGCACGCGCAATTCGTTTGAGGCGGGCATCACCCAGCTTGGCGGCCATGCTCATTTCATCGACGCCTCGACTTCACAGATCGCGCATGGCGAAAGCCCGAAAGATACCGGCATCATTTTGTCGTCCTATGGCCACGGCATTGCCATTCGCCACGATCTGGTGCCTGGAGAAGGCAACAGCTACATGCGGGAAGTGGCGCAACACTCCAGCCGTCCCGTGATCAACATGCAATGCGACATCGACCATCCCTGCCAGACTTTGGCGGATCTCATGACCATGCGTGAGGTGTTTGGGAACGAACTGCGCGGTCGCAAAATCGCGGTTTCCTGGGCCTACGCGCCATCCTACGCCAAGCCCATGTCCGTGCCGCAGGGACTGATCATGCTCATGACCCGCTTCGGCATGGACGTGACGCTGGCGCATCCGCCGGAATGGAAGTTGATGGACGAGCCCATGCGCATGGCAAAAGAAAATGCGGCAAAGAGCGGCGCCAAATTCGAAATCGTCGATTCGATGGACGCCGCTTTTGAAGGCGCGGACGTGGTTTATCCGAAAAGCTGGGGGATTGAATCTCTGTTCCACAAGCCGGAGGAAGCGCTGGCGATTTCGGAGCAATACAAAGACTGGATTTGCGATGACCAGAAAATGGCGCTGACCCGCAAGGATTCCATTTACATGCACTGCTTGCCGGCGGACCGCAACAATGAAGTGACTGATGCTGTCATCGACGGCTCACACTCCGTGGTTTATCAAGAGGCGGAGAATCGCTTGCACACGGCGAAGGCTTTGATGGCGCTGACGATGTAACTATAGAATTGGGAACTAAGAATTACCAATTAAGAATTGATAGTTTCGTGGTGGAGAGGAGGCGATTGGGTGAAAGAGAATCCGGTGAGAGATAAGAGCTATGGTTTTGCTCTGCGAATCATCAAGCTCTACAAGTATCTGGTTGATGAGCGAAAAGAATACGTTCTTTCGAAACAGGTTTTGAGAAGCGGGACATCGATTGGGGCGAACGTCGAAGAAGCGATTGGCGGCCAGTCGAGAAAAGATTTTCTCGCCAAGATCAGTATCGCCTACAAAGAGACTCGCGAGACGCATTACTGGCTGCGTCTGTTACGAGACAGCGAGTTTCTCGACAAGGGTGCGGCGCAACCACTTCTCTACGATTGCGATGAGCTGCTGAGAATTCTCGGCAGTATTCAAAAAACGACTAAAGAGAATTAGGAACTTGGAATTACGAATCTCAAGATTTGCTTCGGTGCCATTCGTAATTCATAATTCCTAATTTGTAATTCCAAGAAATGGATCTCCTGATAAAAAACGGAAGAATCGTTACGAGCAAACAGCAGGAGCGGATGGACATCGGTATCCGTGACGGCAAGATCGCTGCCATCGCGCCGGGCCTGACGGACTCGGCGCGGGAAGCTATCGACGCGACTGGCAAGCTCGTCTTCCCCGGGTTTATCGATGCCCACACCCACATGGGTATCCCGATCATGGGCACGCACTCGGCGGATGACTTCGACTCCGGTTCAGTGGCGGCTGCCTGCGGCGGCGTGACGACGATTGTGGATTTCACGGTGCAGCCGCCGGGGCAGACTTTGGCGGAATCGGTTGACGTGCGACTGGGTAAAGCGCGTGGCAAGTCGCATGTTGATTTTGCGCTGCACGTCAATGTGACGGACCGGCCTCAGACTTCGATTCAAGAGATACCCTGCCTGGTTGAGCGCGGCCTGACCGCGTACAAAGTTTTTTCTACCTATCGCCAGGCTGGCATGATGGTGACCTGGGACGAATTCAGAGATGTTCTTCGCGTGGTGGATGCAAGTGGCGGTTTGCTCTTTCTGCATGCGGAAGACAACGAACTGGTGGAAACCGGCACGGGGCAGAATGTCGCTGACGGCAACCTAGCCGCTGTCTACCATGCGTGCAGCCGTACCGCTGAAGCTGAAGCGCGGGCCATCTCGCGGGCAGCGGAGATCGCCGGTGAGTTGGGCGCCCGCCTTTACATCGTGCATCTGAGCAGTCGGGCTGGGCTGGAAGCTGGCTTGCGGGCCCGCAGCCAGGGCGTTCAAATCTACCTCGAAACTTGTCCGCAGTATTTGGTTTTGAATGAAGAAATGTACAAAAGGGAAGACGGTCACCACTGGATAACCACGCCGCCCCTGCGCACAACGGATGATTCAGAGGCCCTGTGGCAGGCGCTCGCCGACGGCGAAATCGACGTCGTTGCCACCGACCACTGTCCGTTCACCGTGGCGCAAAAGCAAGCCGGCGACCGGCAATTTCATCGCACGCCCAATGGCATTCCCGGTGTCGAAACGCTGTTTCCGCTGCTCTATACCTATGGCGTGGCTGAGGGCAGAATCTCGCTGCAAACTCTGGTCAGAGTGCTGGCCGAGAACCCGGCGCAACTGTTTGGCCTGTCGGGAAGGAAAGGCCAACTTAAGCCAGGCGCGGATGCTGACATCGTTATTTGGGACCCGACTCCGGAGCAGGTCATCCGGGCGGATACTTTGCACGGCAACGGCGATTGGTCACCCTACGAAGGCATGACAATAGCAGGAAAAATAGAACACGTTCTTTTGCGCGGCCAGACCCTTATTGAGAAAAGCACTTTCACCGGAGAAAACATCTTTGGAACCCACATCACCGCTGCCCGATAAGTTGCACCAGCCCATTAAATTGCTGATTTTTGACCTGGACGGCACCCTGGTCGATACCCAGGATGATCTTGCCAGCTCTGTCAATTTTGCCCTGCGTAGCCTGTCGTTGCCTGAACTCGAGGTGGCGGGGGTGATGCGCCTGGTTGGCGATGGCATGCGCAAACTGCTGCAGCGCGCTTTGCCGCGGTCGCGGCAAAACGACATCGATGACGCCATTGCCTTGTTTCGGCAACACTACGCCGAGAATCTCTTGGTCGCAACCCGTTTCTACCCAGGCGCCCTTGAAGTGCTCGACCATTTTTCCGCTCGAGGACTTGCCGTGATTTCCAACAAACCTGAAGCATTTACCCGGACCATTCTGGAAGGATTGGTTGTGGCAGAGCGTTTCGGTGCGATTTTGGGCGGCGATTCCCTTCCCACGTTGAAGCCCAGCCCTGAGCCCATTTTGCACGTGATGTCCCAACTCGGGGTGCAACCCGAGCAAACCCTGATGATTGGCGATAGCCCTTCCGACATTGTCGCGGGCAAGGCAGCGGGAGCGTTCACCTGTGCCGTCACCTACGGTTATCGCGCCGAAGCGTTGCTCTCTGATGCTGAACCTGACCTCATGATCGATCGGTTGGTTGAACTCATCTCCCTTCTGCAGTGATTTCTAACCGGTCCTGCGGCCGGTCGGGCCAGACCCGGGAAAAAGGCCTTGACATTTAAGCCAAACCATGCTATCATTGAGATGTTTGTTAACTTAGTTAGCAGCCGTCCGGCGAGGTCTCGACCACATCATTCTCGGATAAACCCATGAGCACTGACACCCTCAACGCACTTAATCTCGAGCGACAGGTTTTCCATCTGGAGACTCTGTATGAGCTTGCCAAGGCCCTGAACGATTGCCGCGACATCGACCGCATTTACCGTGAGCTGCTCTCCATTCTAATGGGAACATTTGGCGTTGCTCAGGGCTTTACGCTTTCCAAAACGCATGATGGCGCCTGGGCTGTCGGCACAATCAGAGGCTTCGAAACAGACATTCAAGGTGCTCTGAGCAAGACACTGCGTTCGACAAGGTTCAATTCCGGCGAACATCGCAAGCGCAAGATGGAGCTTCTCCAATTCATGCAGGTGCAATGCGGGGGAGAACTCCAGGACACATCTTCGATCTGGGTCGAGTTTGAAGGTCAGGACGGCGTCCTGGGCGGACTTTTTTGGGGCGAGAAGCTGTCCGGCGAGGCGTATTCAGAGAGTGATCACGAGCTGATTGAAGCGGCCGTCGGTCACGCGGCCTCCGTGGTTGACAGCCTGCGACTTTACGTCGAACTCAAAGACGCACAGCAACGTCTGCAGCTGGAAAACATCTCCCTGCGTGAAGAGGTACTCAGAGAATACAAGGATGGCAGAATCATCGGGCAGAGTGAGCCGATCCTGAAGGTGCTGCAGCAGGCCAGGAACGTTGCAAAGAGCCCGACTAACGTGCTCATCTACGGCGAGACCGGTACTGGCAAAGAGCTGTTGGCGAAAACCATTCACTACCAGAGCCCGCGTCGGGACAAGCCTTTTGTGGCCATCAATTGCACCGCCATTCCTGAAAACCTGGTGGAATCCGAGCTGTTCGGCATCGAGGCCGGGGTCGCCACGGGTGTCAAAAAACACGTCGGCTATTTCGAGCAGGCGGATGGCGGTACGATTTTCATCGATGAGATTGGTGACATGCCAGTTGGCTCGCAAGCTAAAATTTTGCGGGTGCTGCAGGAGCGATGTTTTCGCCGCGTTGGCGGAACCCGGGAGATTTCGGTAGACGTCAGGGTCGTGGCGGCGACCAACAAGAATCTCGAGGCGGAGATGAAGGAAGGCAATTTCCGCGATGATTTATATTTTCGTCTCAGCGTGTTGGAACTGACGTTGCCGCCGTTGCGTCAGCGCCAGGATGACCTGCCGCTGCTCGTCAACCACTTCACAGGCAAAATCCAGGAGAAGATCGGCATCAATATCAAAGGATTCTCCAGCATGGCGATCAAGCAGCTCGCCGCCTATGACTGGCCCGGCAATGTACGTGAGCTGGAGAACGAGATTGAACGCGCCATCACGCTGGCGGGTGAGGGTGTTATCATTCAACCCGAAGATCTTTCTCCGAAACTACTCCGGGCCGAAGCCAGCCTGGAATTGCCGAACGCCTTGCGGGCCGGTTCTCTACGCGAGGCGATTGACGCGCTTGAAACCCATCTCATAACAGAAGCGCTCACAAAGTACCATTGGAACAAGAGCGAAGTCTCGCGCAAGCTCGGAATCAGCCGACTCGGTCTGCAAAAGAAGCTCGATCGGCTTGGCATCGAACCTGAGGATTAGGCGGAAATGAGTCTTCGATTCAAACTGATTTTGGTGTCGGTTCTGCTTATCGTCGGATCTCTTTCGGTCGCCAGTTTCCTTGGCTACCGGGAGTCGAAATGGAAGATAAAGGGGTTGGCGCGTGAGTTGCTTAGGTCAAAAGCCGAACAGGCATTCGCACTCTGTGACCGGCATTATAAGAATTCCCTCGAGCCGTCTGATGAGATGAAGCGGGAAATTTCAGAACTTCAGATAGCAAAAGATGGATATATCTCGGTTATCCAAAATGGCGATGGGCCGGAAAAGGGCGTACTGGTTGTGCACCCGACCAGCGTTGGCAAGGTTCTGTACAATCAAGAGTTTGCTCACATCAAGGCCGTTATCGACGAAGTTGACCAGCACGATGGTGCGCACGGCTACTCTAATTTTACCTACTACCGTCAGGGCACGGTTGCCAAGGGCCGACAGGGCGAAGAGAAGATTGGCTTCTACCTTTACTTTGCGCCCTGGAAATGGGTGATCATCGCCACCGGCTATGAATCTGATGTTTTTTCCAGCCGCGACCAGTTGCGAGAGACGTTGATACAGCTTGTAGGCCTGGTGATGCTACTCGGCGTGGTGCTGATCTATCTCATTATTCGTCAAATGTTCAAACCGCTGCGACGGCTGACCGAAAGCACGCAGGAGGTCGCACGCGGCAACTGGGACATCTCAATCGACTACGCGGCCAAAGATGAGCTTGGAACCCTGGCCCAGTCTTTCAACCGGATGGTCCAATCTCTGCGCGACAATGCCCGCATGTGGCATGAGTTTAAGGTGGCACAGGAAATGCAGGCCCAGATGCTGCCCGATGGCCATCCGAAGGTCGCCGGTGGTGTCATCTGTGCGAAGTCAATTCCGACGAAAGATGTTGGGGGCGATTTCTACGATTTCTTGAGGCTGCAGGGTGACCGGCTAGGTATCGTGGTTGGAGATGTTTCCGGCCACGGCGTATCCGCGGCCATGGTCATGACCGCGGCGATGAGCGCAATGCGGTTTGCGGCTGAGGGAACCCACTGCACCAACGAGACCCTCACTATGGTGAACCGACGTCTGCATAAGGACATCCAGAGCCACATGTTTGTTGCGCTGTTCTACGGCATTTTCGATCCGGAGACGCGGACCCTGAAATACACAAACGCCGGACAAACTCTGCCGTTGCTGTGGCGCCGTGGGGAGATCCGGTTCCTGCCACAGGCTGCCAATAGTGACCGTTTTCCGCTTGGCATTGTCGAGTCGGCTACTTACGAGCAACTGCAAATCGAGCTGGAGGCGGGCGATCGATTGGTGTTCTACACCGACGGCATTGTCGATGCGATGAACGGCCACGATGAAACCTATGGCTTTGACCGCCTTGCCAGTTCAATCAAGGCGAGCGCCGGGAGCCGACCAGACAGCATGCTGGACAACATTATCGCTGCTATGCACAAGTACAGCGGCCCGACCGTGCATGATGATGTCACCGTGGTTATCCTCGAACTCACTTAACCTGAGAGTGCATTATGGCTCAGAAGCAGGACATCATTGAAATCCATATTCCGTCCGTGCTCGGGTACGAGAAAGTCGCTATGGATTCGGCCGCCGCGGTCGCCGAACTCATGAGTTTTCACCGGAGCCGTATCGATGATCTTCGCACAGCGGTTTCCGAGGCCTGCACAAACGCCATGGAACACGGCAATCGCCTGAAGAAGGATACGGTGGTGCTCATCAGTTTGAGAATGGGCAAAGAGAGTCTCGAAGTGAATGTCGAGGACCGTGGCCATGGCCTCACTCGCAACATTCCAGAGCCGAGCATCGAAGAACAGTTGGATGACAGCAATGACAGACGCGGCTGGGGCATGTTTCTGATCAAGAATTTGGTCGATGAAGTCGAGTTCAAAAAAGTGCCGCAGGGGGGCAATGTTACCCGCATGGTCATACATTTGAGCCGCTAATTGGTTGTTAAAAGCTTGTCAATTTACTTGTTTTAATTTATATTTATTATATATTTAGTTACATCTTATGTCTGATGTCGATTCAGACATATTTTGAAAGCCCGGCCAGATTCGAGGCCAAACACACTGCTGCGATGGAATTTCTGCCGGCCTGAATCACTGGGCAAGCTATAGATGCAGAGTTGGGGGATGGGAGTCGCAACGTGTTTACCATCCACATTCACGACATTCAATTGTCCTGCCAGTTTCCTGATTACTCCTTTCCTGGATGGAATATCACTTCAAACCCGGACGGCTGTTTTGCAGACCCCGTCTTGATATGCTCGGCTTTCAGGCTACTTAGGGATTCGTTTCTTTAGCACGCAATAAGAATGGACAGGATGTCTATCCCGCTTAGGAGGACCCGATGAGCGCGCCTTCAAAACCCAAAGACAAAGCACTTCCTGAGCTTGACGAGGTGAGCAAGCAGGTTGAGAAGCTGCACGAAATCAGCAGCAAATCTCAAGACGCTGAAACAGCACTGAAGGAAAACGATGAGTTGCTTAAGTGCCTGATCGATAAGTCGTTGGCCGGGGTGTTCCTGGTTCAGAACAATACTTTCGTGCATGTCAACTCCAGATTCGCCAAAATGTTCGGCTATCTGCAGGATGAAATCATCGGTCGCCTCTCGCCGCTGGATTTGGCCGCCAAGGACTCAAAATCCGTCGTAGACGAACACATCCGGAGTCAGATTGAGCGCAATTCAAAAAGCGTCCACTACTTCTTTTGCGGCCGCCGCAAGGATGGGGTCATGGTTGATTGCGAAACCCTTGCTACGCGAACGACGCGTCAGGGCAGCCCGGCTATCATCGGGACCATACTCGATATTACGAAACGAAAGAAACTCGAAACTGCTCTGCGCCAGAACCGAACCCGTTTGAAGCTGATGGCCAGCGTATCATCAGGGATGCGCATGCGCGTCTCGGTCCATGAGCGCATCAAGAGAACTCTGAACACCATCAAAACCAATTTCCACGATCTCTGGCTTATTTACGCCACCTTCGACCGTGATGGCAAAGCATCTGTCGTACACGCTATTCCTCCGCGGAGCGGTTCCCATTTCCGACTCAGTCGCACTCCTTTTGCACTGCCTGGCTCCTATATGCGATTGCTACGAAAAGACCAACCCATTGTGGTTCAAGATGTGCCAGATGATGATCGTGTTGCAAATTTTGCTGGACTTTTTTCTGACGGTGAGATTTGTTCTACGCTTCAGATTCCGGTTGGCCATTTCGACAAATCGAAGGGCGTCCTTTGTCTCTTTTCAGAGCAGCAACGCGAGTGGCCAACTGACGAAATTGAGATGCTGTCTGAGATTTCCGACTACCTGGCGATCACCATAAAAGATGCGCGGACGCAGTATGCCAGAAAAGTTGCTATCGAGAAGCTGAAACGACGTGAGGAGCGGCTAAGAAAGATTATTCACAATATCCCGGTGATGGTGATCGTGTTCGACAGAGATGGAGAGATTGTCGTCTGGAATCGTGAGTGCGAGCGTGTCAGCGGGTATACCGCGGAGGAGGTGGCAAGCAGTCCCGGACTCTTCGAACAAGTGTGGCCGGGCAACAAACACCATGACCGGCTGCTGCGCGAAAGTATGGAAAAAGGATATGATTATTTTGATTGGGAGTGGGAATTAACCACAAAGGCCGGCCAGGTTAAGACCGTCGCATGGTCAAGCGTCACCAGACGCTTCCCGATATCCGGGTGGGCTTACTGGGGCATCGGGGTTGATATCTCGGAACGTAAGCGCATGGAAAACGGCTTGCGTAGCATGGCGGAGGGGGTGGCGGAATCGACGGGTGAGAGCTTCTTTCAGTCGGTCGTTGACCAGCTGGCGCGAGCCTGCGAAATGGAGTTTGCCTTCATCGGGGAAATCGTCGGGCCGAAATTCGACAGGATGAAGTTAGCCGCGTTTCGCGGACCGCCGGAGATGGTCGAGCATCTTGGCCGCTCACTTGTAAACACACCCTGGCAGCGTCTCTCTGGTAAAAAGGTGGTCAGCTATCCAAATCAGGCCACGAAAGCATTCCCGAAAGACGCATTCTTGAAAAAGGTTAAGATAGAGAGCGTCATCGGGGTGCCGTTGCAGGACTCCCGAGGCCGAACCATGGCGGTTTTGGCCGCGATGGACCGCGGCCGTCTGCACAGCCGGGATTTTGCGCTCTCGATGCTGCGAATCTGTGCAATTCGCGCAGCGGGAGAACTGGAGCGGCTGCGCACCGAGGCGGCCCGGTATGAGTCTGAAGAGCAGTATCGGCGGGTTGTGCAAAATGCCAATGAGGCCATACTGATCATTCAAGATGGCAACATCATGTTTTTCAACGCCGCCACCAGCAAGATTAGCGGCTTTGAGGATGATGAGTTGATGGGCCGGAGTTTTCTGGGGCTCGTGCACCCGCAGGATCGGCTGGTCGTGCAGGATTATCTGACCGAGGTGCGTGGCGAAGAATGCGCTACCTGCATCGGCTCATTCCGGATTTGCAAGGACAATGGTGAGGTGCGGTGGCTTGAAGCAAGTTCCGTCGGTCTGATTTGGAAGGGAAACCCGGCAATCCTGTCCTTCTTGAGTGACATAACGAAACGCAAGATGCTACAGGAAGAACTCGAACGCGCACAGCGTCTTGAGTCTGCCGGGCGAGTGGCGGCGCAAATCGCGCATGATTTCAATAATCTGCTCTCGCCACTGGCCGCATATCCGTACCTCATGCGCGAGGAATTGCCACCGGATAGCCCCTTGCTCGACATGTTGGATGAAATTGAAAATGCTGCGGACAAACTCGCGGAAATCAATCAACAACTCCTAACGCTGGGAGGGCGTGGGCACTATACGATGGAATCTGTCGATTTGAACTCACTCATTCATTCAATCCTGATGTCTCAGGACCTTCCCGCGGGCGTTAAGCTCAAGGAGAAATTCGAGTCGAATCTGTCGCCAGTCAAAGCAGGCACATCACAGTTGACAGGGGCGCTCGGAAATCTGATTATGAATGCGGTCGAGGCCATGGCAGGCGGCGGAACGTTGACTGTCAAGACAGTAACGATCACCATCGGCGAGGTGACTCAGGGCCACCGGTCGGCAAAACCGGGCGACTACGTGAAACTGGAAATCTCGGACACCGGCGCCGGTATCGACCCCGAGATTCTGGGTAGTATTTTTGACCCATTCTTCACAACCAAGACAATGGACCGTAAGCGAGGGGCCGGGCTTGGGTTGAGCGTGGCGCATGGAATCATTGAAGATCACGACGGCTACATCGATGCGCACTCGCGAGACGGACACGGCGCTACGTTCGTGGTATTGTTGCCTGCCACGATGCCGGTTTCCCGCAAAGCCGACAAAATGGCTCGAAAAATGATGGGCGGCAGCGAGCGCATCCTCGTCGTTGATGATGATCCAATCCAGCGCAAGGTTGCCGGCCAGTTGCTGAAACGCCTCGGCTATCAGGTCCATGTCGTGCCAAGTGGTGAAAAGGCCGTAAGGCATATAAAAACCAGACCCTACGATCTCCTGGTCATGGACATGGTGATGAGTGGCATTGATGGCGTAGAAGCCTACCGCCGCATCTTGGAGCACCGGCCAAATCAGAAGGCAATTATCTTGTCCGGGTACGCCAAGTCAAATCGCGTGGCCCAGGCGTTCAAGCTGGGAGCAGGTTCGTTCGTTTCCAAACCGGTGACACAGCAGACCCTGGCCGAAGCCGTGCGCCGCGAATTGGACAAGAAGAGCAAAAAGCGACGGAATGTAAGTCAGAGTCGATCACAGTGAACCTGAGTTGGGGACAGAATGATTGCTTTCGGAATCACCGGCGGAATTGGTAGCGGCAAATCAGTTGTGTGCAGTCTCCTGGCTGCAAAAGGCGTCCAGATCATTGCGGCAGATTCGCTGGCGAAGCGACTGACCGCTACATCTGCCAGAATCCGTGCAGCCCTAACGGATGCGTTTGGAGCAGAGGTCTATACCGCCGCCGGCCTGCTGAACAAAGATCGCATGCGTGAACTTGTGTTCAACGACTCCGGCGCTCGCCGGCGTATCAACGAAATCATACATCCCCATGTCATCGATTGGATTGCGGCTGAGATCAAGCGGCTCCAGCAAGATGATGGACACAGACTTGTCGGTGTCGAGGCGGCGCTGATTTATGAGTCCGGGATGGAGCGTATTCTCGACAAAGTGGTGGTTGTCGAAGCGCCGGTAGGGATGCGTGTCCAGTGGGTGCAGACACGTGATGATCTCAGCCTTGCGGCCGTGCAGCAAAGGATTAGCACTCAAATGCCAAATTCAGAAAAAACGGGCCGTGCTGATTTCGTGCTCGATAATTCCGGAGACCTTGCTGCCTTGGAGCGGCGGGTGGACGAGCTGTATTCCTGGCTTCTGGATGCCACTCCGGGGCCTTAGTTTCCCTTTTCCCTCGTCACAATTTTCATTGTGTTGCATGGGGTGGGAGTTATGAAGCGCAGACCTGCTTTAAAGGTTCTCTTGCTGTTTGCGTGCGGCATCGTTGCCGCACGTTATCTCGATGCGCCAGCGCTCTATCTTTACGTGACTGTCTTGGCGCTCGGACTGACTCTTTTTGCCACGATCTGGCTGGGACACCAGAATTCCCAACCGCAGGCCGTGATTCTCTGCCTCATCCTGATTTGCATCGGATTTGTTCGCTACGAGCTTTTCACAGGCTACTTCGACCGAAATCATATTTCTCAGTTTGTCGGCGACGAGCGCGTCATCGCCGTTTCCGCGACCGTGGCCCGGTATCCGGAAAGGCGTGAGCGCAACCTGAAGTTGGTGCTGGAGGTAGAAGGCGTGTTCGCACGCGACCGCATGTGGCGAAGTTCAGGCCGGCTACTACTCACCACGCCTGGCGAGTGGACCCATCTGCGATACGGCGACCGTCTTCTGATTCACGAGCCGCCGAGACTACCAGGCGAACCCAGAAATCCCGGGGAGTTCGACTACCGGGCCTATCTGCATGCTCAGGGCATCTTCGGCACCATCTTCATCAAGGAAGCTCACCAACTCGAAATACTCGACCGCGATGGCGGTGACTGGTTCTCGCGCAAGGTTGTGTTTCGTGTCAAGCGCTACCTGGATGATTTCATTGCCAGACTCCCGCAAAAAGAGGCATCACTGCTCCGCGGTCTCCTTATTGGTGAGCGAGGAGAGATTCCGTTTGCCATGAAGGAAGCCTTTTCGAAGCTTGGGGTGGTTCACATCCTGGCGGTCTCCGGCATGCATGTTGGTTTTGTGGCCCTGATCTTTATGGGAGGTTTGGGTCTGTTCAGAGTGCCTTACCGCGCTCGGGTCATTCTCACTTTGCTGGCGCTGGTGTTCTACGCCTACCTGACCAATCTCAAGCCACCGGTCGTGCGAGCATCTTTTATGGGAGCGCTTCTTCTGCTTGGCACTATTCTGGAACGCAGAACCGACTTCTACAACTCTCTCGCAATTGCCGCCCTGCTCATCCTTGCCCTGAATCCGCTCGAACTTTTCCAGCCCGGGTTCCAGCTTTCCTTTTCGGCTGTGCTATCGATTGTTTATGTGTATCCGAAACTACGAGCGCCGTTTTTTGTGCGAACAGGCGGCTGGCAAAACAACCCGGTTGTCCGCCGACCGGCAGAGTTGCTCCTGGTCTCGGTAGCGGCTTTTGTGGGGACTATGCCGTTCACCATGCTTTACTTCGGACGCCTGCCAAACCTGAGCGTCATGGCAAATCTGGTCATTATCCCTCTGGTCTTCGTTGGTGTTGCCAACGCCGCTGTCGGAGCCGTCTTGAACCTTATTTGGGCTGCGTGCGCCGATCTCTACCTGGAAACGGTCTGGCTGTGCCTTCATTCGGCCATTTCTTTTGTCGAGTGGGGCAGCCGCTTGCCACTGGCATCCACGGAGGCGTTCCAGGTGTCACCGCTACAGGTCCTGGCCTACTTTGTTGGCGCGATCCTGCTCTTCAACCTCAATTATGAGCGCAGCAAACGCTTCCTCATCATCTTTGTGCTTGCTGTGCTGACCGTGTTGGTCTGGCAGCCGATCTTTTCACCGAGCGGACGCCTTCGAATCGATTTCATAGATGTCGGGCAGGGAGACGCCACTCTGCTGACTTTTCCAGATGGCCGGCATGCGCTGATCGATGGTGGCAAACGGACTCCCTATTTCGATAGCGGCAGGCGAATTGTAGATCCGTATTTACGCCGCCTCGGCATTCGGAAACTCGATGTCGTCATTCTCTCTCACGTCGATTCGGACCACCTGGGCGGCCTGCCGCACATCTTACGGAATTTTCAGGTCGATGAAGTCTGGGACAGTGGCCAGGGCAAGGACACCCAACTCTATCGCGAATATGCCATGCTCGTCGATAGCCTGGGAGTTGCGCATCGCCAGCCCCGTGCCGGCGAGGTGATTACGAAATTCGCACCCATCCAGATTTTCGTTCTGCATCCGAGCAAGAGGTTCATCGAAGAAGAAAAACGCTCGGCCAACGAAGGATCTCTGTCGCTCAGAGTCAGTTTTGGTGAGGTTGATGCGCTTTTCCTTGGTGACATCGAAAAAGATGGGGAAGCAGAAGTCCGCCGTCTCGGCACGCTTCTGGACACTGAGATTCTCAAGGTCAGCCACCACGGAAGCAAAACCTCGAGTACCGACAAATTTCTTGAGCTGGCTACTCCGGCCTACGCGGTGATTTCGGTTGCGGCAGTTAACAAGTTTGGGCATCCACACCAGGAGGTGATCGACAGGTTGCGCACGGCTGGCGCCACCATCTTGCGCACCGACGTGGAGAGAGCTATTCTGATGGCGACCGATGGCCGCAGAATCGAACGCATCGAATGGTGAGCAGCCATTCTGAAATCAAGAAACCTTGCTAACATGTTGGATTTTGGTCAAGCTTCACCACAACCGTTCCGATCTCACAAGCAAATGAATCTGTGTTAAACTCACTTGGTCGAGATATGAAAGAACGGCGTAAGTTCAGTCGCATCAATTTCGTAGCGGATGTGAAAGTTCAATTCAAAGGAAGCGCATTTGAGGCGGAACTTTTGGACATTTCCCTGCGCGGTGCGTTGTTGCAACTCAAAGCGACCAAACCTCTTGAGCTTGGATTGATGGAAGATTGTGGCTTGAGTTTCACGCTTACACCCTCCGCGATTCGTCTGGATTTCAATATTAAGTTGGTGCATCTGCGGCATAACCACTTCGGATTCAAGTTTATCAGTGAGGACCTTGCCACGATCACACATTTACGCCGGCTTCTCGAACTCAATCTTGGCGATGACGCAATGATCACCGGCGAACTGCCATTTCTTGTGAGCGACTGATCTGCGCCACGGGCATGACTCGCTCGCAAAACGACCAAGCAGCCAACTCATCTCTACCGGACTGACTCAAATCTGCCGCAAAATTTCTGTTTCTTTTCTGCATGAAATTCCTTAAATAGCTCTGTCCGCATTGAAAAATAATTCTCACGATGGAGCCAAAATGAAATCCATACTTGCGTTGTTTTCGACTATCCTGCTACTCAGTTCATGTTCTCCCGAAGGCGAGCAATTCGGTGAGGCGCTCTCAGGTCAAAACGAAGTCCAGCTCGCATCTCTTCTCGAGAATCCTGATGAATACGTAGGCAAGCGCGTCCATGTCAAGGGTACTGTTGCTGATGTTTGCGCGAAAAAAGGCTGCTGGATTGACCTCACCGATGAGGCCGGAATTCACAAGATTCGTGTGAAGGTGGAAGACGATGTCATCGTTTTCCCGCAAGAGGCACGTGGCAAAGGCGCCGTAGTGGAAGGCGAGTTGGAGAAGCTCGAGTTGACCCGGGACGCCGTCCTGCGCATGCGAGCGCACGAGGCAGAAGAGCGTGGCGTGCCTTTCGATAGCAGCTCGGTGACTGGCGGAGAAAGCGTCTACCGGATCCAGGGCATCGGAGCGGTGATTTACAAATAGTCAACGTTCTCACCGCAGATGACTGTCTTGGTGTGGTGCGTTCTGAGCGTGATCTGGGGGACCACCTGGTTGGCGATCAAGGTCGGTCTGGAGTACTTGCCTCCGTTCACTTTTGCTGGCGTCCGTTTCATCATCGCCGGAATGCCGCTGACCGTCTTGCTATTGTTTCGCAAGCCGCAACTGCCCGGAGTGAAGTCAGACTGGTATTTGATTGCCGTGACCGGACTCCTGACCATTAGCGCCAATTACGGACTTGTTTTCTGGGGGGAGCGGCATATCTCCTCCGGTCTTACATCGATTTTTTATTCCACCTATCCCTTGTTTGGGCTGGTGATTGCCCACTTTGTCCTGGCCACTGAGAGAATCAACGCGACCAAGCTGGTTGGGGTTCTGGTGGGAATTGCGGGCGTGGTTATCATTTTTGCAGACCAATTGCACCTGAGTGATGAGGAAGCGATTTGGGGTTCTTTCGCGATCACGCTGGCTGCCGCACTGACGGCTTTCGCCAGTGTCCTTATCAAGGCGAGAGGCCGCCACATCGACCCTCTGGTACTCACGGTAGGCCAGATGGCTGTCGGTTTCTTGCCCTTGATCATACTCGCTGCGTGGCTCGAAGGCAATCCCCTTTCTTACGACTGGAGTCGGGCAAGTACGTGGGGCGCCCTACTCTATCTTGCTCTGGTGGGCTCTGCCCTTGCTTTTGTCTTGGTGTACTGGTTGATTCAGAGAATGGATGTCACCAAGACAACGCTGATTCCGTTGGCGAGCACTCTTGTGGCGGTCATCCTGGGCAAAGTTGTTCTCGGAGAAACTCTTAACTGGCGGGTTTTAGTCGGAGGCGCCGGGATTTTCTTTGGCCTGGTCATCAACGTGTTGGGACATCGATCCTGGGCTCAAACCGACTAGCAAAACCAGCCTCAATGCCGAGGCGTCGCACCTCTCCGGCATATCCTCTGGGGCGGGGAACTAGCGTGCTGCTGGTTACTTAACAACATCTCCCTCCACTACCAACCGATGAATAAGGCCGACCACAATCCAAGTGATCTCGGACCTGGTTCTGACGTTTATCATCGCTGTACCGCCATCGAACTTTTCAATGGCGTCCGCGATCGCAAGATTGTAGTCTGGCTTGCCGAACGGAATCAAGCCTACCAACGAAAAATAGCTCATCTCGCCGCTGGCGTGCCCCAGCACGGTGATCTCGTTAGCATCAATAGGGGTGGTTGATGGGGCTATTCCTGCAGGCGCATAGGCGCACCCCGATTGAAATACAGCCACAATGAGAATTACGAAAAACACGGATTTCATGCTGAACAACTCCAGTTTGGATTTCCAGTCGCAGGCGTTTGGCTATTTCTTGAAAAGATCATTTAGCCGCTTCAATGCCTCTTCTCTACGGTCTGTCTTGACAGCCGCAGCGTTTGAACTTTCTTGAAAAAAGTCACAGAAAGTAGCCTTCTCCTTTTCTTTCACACGGTCAGCCTGGGGTTCCCGGCATTCATTGTAGGCTGTAGGTTCGTGAAAATCACAGTTCAGGCAGCAGCGTAGATAGGATGAGCACCGGTCGCAAGTCGCTTCGTGCGTCAACCTGCCCTCAAACTCTAAACTTTCGCCGCACTTGTGGCATGAGATTGTACTTGCTTGCATGACGCACCTCGGCTGTTGAAAAAGTGTGGCCAAGATAGTGATTCCCGCCTAAAAAAACAACATCAAATGTTAGCTGCTTTTCTTATTCAAAGAGTGGGATTTCGTTCGAGTAGGTCTGCCAGTTGGGTGACCACCGAACTGAGCGATGAGAACGGCTTCTTGATGAACAATGAAATGTCGCGTCCAGTTATGAAGGAGAGCGCTTCGTCGGTGCGGAGATGACCCGACATGACAACAAATTTGGCGTTGGGGTGCAGATGTCGGGTCGCATCAAGAACCTCGTTGCTGGCTACCTCGTCCTGCAGGATGGCATCACAGACAACCAGAGCCGGAGTATGGTGTTCAAGGAAATTCATAGCCTGCCTGCCTCCGAGGGCGATGATGACATCGAATCCCAGGCGTTCGAAACGCCGTCTGAGAATATCACCGATGATCTCTTCATCATCGACAATCAGGATTTTCGGGGTCTCAGTCACGACCCGGGTTTCGGAGTTCTGGTTGGCTGGGGGCATCTTTCGAGCGGGAGTTTGATACGAAAGACTGTGCCTTTTCCGGCGGAAGACGAGACCTCAAGCGAGCCTCGATGTTCTTCAATGTGGTTTTTGGTTATGGCCAGGCCCAGACCAGTGCCTTGGCCCTTGTCCTTTGTCGTGAAGAAGGGCTCAAAGATATGATTCCGCACGTTTTCGGTCATGCCACAGCCATTGTCCGAAATGGTCACTGAGATGCAGGCCTCAATGCCTTCGCCGGTCGTGATGGTGATGATGTGGTCTTCACAATTTCCGGCGGCCACCAGCGCATCCGCGGCATTCGCGATGATGTTTTGAAATGCCGATTCCAGATTATGGCCATTCCCCCAAATCGGACTGAGTTTTTCTCGCAAGGACAACCTCAGGTTTACGCCGGCCTGTTGCAGGCGAGGCTTGACCATGAGTAGGGCATTCTTTATGACCTGGTTGACATCAAGCTCGTCCCAGGGATCCGTCGCATCCTTGCGCGCATAGAGCCGAACATGGTCGATAATGTGGCGTACTCTGTTTGCGCAATCTTTGATGTGCCTGGCGGAAGTGCGGATGAGCAGGCCGTCGTTCTGACCTCCGCATGCGATGTCCATAATCTCATCTGCTTCAGCGGCGATGACCGTGAGCGGATTGTTGAGTTCGTGAATGACACTCGCGCCAAATTTTCCGATAAGGGCGAGTTTCTCAACATGTTGCAGTTGGGCCCGGTCCTCCCTGAGGGCATCTGTCTTCTTCTGCAAGTCGAATTTTACGGTTTCAAGTTGCCTGGCGAGTTCAATGTGCTGCGCATCTGATGCCCGGGATGCATCATGTACGGTGTGAACGGGCCCATTTTGTGGGTCGGAGCCGTCTTTGAGTACCTGGCCGGATGTGTCGTCCTTAAGCATTCGAATCAGAAAGTTGGTCGCTATGAGCTACAAGGCATTATCGGCTCTAGGTTTTTTTTCTCAACTTTTTTCCGGTGAGGGGTTGACAAACCGTGGCAGCAATGCTATATTAGCTGCTAATATGACGTCCGGTGTACCGTACGTCATGGAAAAGGAGAGGTGGGGTATTTCACCCCTAAAGCGTTCATTCCAAAACCGCACAACATTACGTTAGATGGTAAGATCTCTAAGTTGATCGTGCATCGCCAATTTCTTTGTGGTGCACAGGTCAACAATCGGAGTGAATAACCGAAGTTAATATCAATGGACATGGAAGTTCGGGCGTTTGGTTGCATTTATTTAATCTATGCAGACCGGGCGAAATTGAAACCAATGATGGAGCGCGAAGTATAAATCAATAAATTTGGTTTCGTAACTAGTTTTATTTTCGTCACTTATACAAATATAGAAGAGTCCGAACCGAACAATATGGCAAAAAAGCAAAAGAAACCCGAGAACAGACCCAAGCAGTCTATAGAAAAGTACCTGGAAGAAATAGGAGGATTTTCGCCCCTTCCTCCGCAGGATGAAGTGGAGTTGACGCGGCGAATCCGTCAAGGTGAATCGACGGCCCTGGACAAGCTGGTCAAAGCCAACCTGAGATTTGTAATCAGTGTCGCCAAAGAATATCAGGGTCAGGGACTTCCTCTGCAGGACCTCATCAGTGAGGGGAATCTAGGCCTGATAAAGGCGGCGCAACGTTTTGATGAGACACGAGGATTCAAATTTATTTCCTACGCAGTCTGGTGGATTCGTCAGTCGATTTTACAGGCTCTGGCCGAACAGTCGCGGGTCGTGCGCCTGCCTCTCAACAGAGTGGGCGCCATTAACAAGGTTGGCAGGGTGCTCGAGAAGCTGGAAAAACGTTATGGCCGGGAACCCAGCATGCACGAAGTGGCTGACAGCATGGAAATGACGGATTACGAAGTCGCCGACGTACTCAAAACTTCCGCGCGCCACCTTTCTCTGGACGAGCCGTTCAAGGAGGAGGAGGGCAACAATCTCCTCGATGTCCTTGAGAGCGATCGCTACGCACCGCCGGACGACTCTCTTATGGTAGAGTCTCTGAAGGAAGAAATCGACAAGGTTTTGGTCACTCTGAAGCCCAGAGAGGCCGAGATCATTCGTCTCTATTTTGGCCTGGAAGGCGATCGACCCCTGACTTTGGAAGAGATTGGAGAGCATTTCAAGCTGACGCGCGAACGTGTACGCCAGATTAAAGAAAAAGCACTGCGGCGCATGCGTCATCGCTCCAGATTGGAGCCGCTGCGAAAATATCTCGGATAAACTGCATCATATTGTGAATCAAAAATGCCCTTGCACTGCGCAAGGGCATTTTTTTTAGCACGGTGAAGCTCTCAGCCCATGCAAAGCTCTGATGTCTGAACAAAAGCTCGCTAACGTCGTCTTCCCATTGGCTCTGGAACAGACGTTCACTTACACTGTCCCACCCGAACTCCAGGATGTGGCGCAAGTCGGATCGAGAGTGCTGGCGCCCTTCCGGTCCCGAACCCTGACTGGTTTCATCGTGGCCCTTCCTGCTGAAACAAAGATTGCTCACTTGCGGGCGCTCAAAGATGTGCTCGACTCCGACCCGTCCATCTCGCCACCGATGCTGAAGCTGGCCAGGTGGATCGCCGAGTACTACCTGGCGCCTCTCGGCGAGGCCCTGCGCTTCATGGTTCCGTCCGGGCTGATGCAGGCTTCGAAGCTGGTAGTGGAGGTCACAAATAACTGGGTTGATGTGGAATCTCGGCGCATCGCACGGCGTGCACCAAGGCAGGCTCAGATACTGCAATATCTCGAACAGGCCGGCCGCACACCCGTTGAAGTGCTCGAGAAAAAGCTGGGTGTGAAGAATTTGATGTCGAGCCTGAGACACCTTCAGAAGCGAGGCATGGTCTCCATCAAGCAGCACCTGAAGAGCTCGACTGGCCCCAGCGTGGTGAAGTACGTCTTAGCTCTCCCGAGTGGTTTGAATGAAGCAGTTGCGCTCGCTCGTGCGCCAAAGCAACTGGCCTGCCTGAGTGTCGTGCGGGAGCATGAATCCGGGATTCCACAGGCTGAGTTGCTACGCGCGACCAGCGCTTCGACCCAGACCCTCAGAGGGCTGATAGGGAAGAATCTGATCCGAATAGAAAACCGTACGGTGCGTCGAGATTACTACGGTGACATCGAGCCAGAATCACCGCCTTCCCTGACCTTAACCGATGAGCAGGCTGTCGCCGCAAAACGTGTGATTGAGGCGGTTAACCGACACAGCTTTTCAACCTTTTTGCTGTTTGGCATTACGGGCAGCGGCAAAACACAGGTGTACATCGAGGCCATAAAACACACCCTGGCGCAAGGCAGAGATGCGATTGTTCTGGTACCGGAAATTGCCTTGACGCCGCAAACAGTGCAGCGATTTCGTGCGCATTTCAAGGATTCAGTTGCGGTTTTGCACAGCGCGATGTCGGACGGCGAAAGACTGGATTCCTGGCACAGAATCAAACAGGGCGAGGCCCGTGTGGCCATTGGGCCACGCTCCGCGGTGTTTGCACCACTCGGGAATATCGGGCTGATTGTCGTGGATGAAGAGCACGAGTCCACGTACAAACAAAGCGACGTGGCGCCACGCTACCACGCCCGGGACGTGGCGGTCATGCGCGCCAAGCTTGCGGGTGCGGTTGTGGTTCTCGGATCCGCGACTCCTTCTTCAGAGTCGTATTGCAATACCAAGTCCGGTAAGTACGAGTTGCTGGAATTGAGCCGTCGAGTCCATGACGTACCGTTGCCCCTAGTCCACATCATCGATATGCAAAAGGAGCGCCGCATGTCGGGCAGCCGGACAGAACCGCTTTTTTCTCGCCTGCTTGCCCAAAAAATCGAAGAGAAAGTTGCCAGCCGCGAGCAGGTTATTCTACTCCTGAACCGCCGTGGGTTCTCGAGTTTCATCAGATGTCGCGAGTGCGATTATATTGCGGAATGTGACCATTGCTCCATCACCTTGACATATCACCTGACCGGGCGCAGGCTTCGCTGCCACTACTGCAACTTCAGCAAGCCAGCTCCCGCGGCATGTCCGAGCTGCGGTTGTACGGATATCGTTTTCCGGGGATTCGGCACCCAGCATGTGGAAGAGGCGCTGAGAGAGCGTTTCCCTTTGGCTCGTGTTGTACGCATGGACCTCGACACGACCGGCAGAAAGCGTGCGCATGACCGAATTCTGACGGACTTCGGGGCCGGCAAATACGATATTCTACTCGGGACTCAGATGGTTGCCAAGGGGCTCGACTTTCGCAAAGTGACCCTGGTGGGTGTCATCAATGCCGACATTGGTATGCTTCTTCCGGATTTCCGCGCAAGCGAGCGGACGTTTCAATTGCTGACTCAGGTCGCGGGTCGTGCCGGCCGCCAGGAACTGGCCGGGGAAGTGATTATTCAGACTTTTACACCGGACGGGTTCTGCCTGAAATGCGCTCAAATGCACGACTTTCGACGCTTCTACGAAGGCGAGGTTGTACAGCGTAGGGAGTTGAATTATCCGCCTTTTGGGAGGGTTATCTGTGTGCGGTTGCGTGGAGAAGATGAAGTCAAGGTAATCGCCGCGGCGGATGCCTATGCCAACCGACTGAAAGCCAGCCGAATCAATTTCACAGTTCTCGGACCGTCGCCGTCACCCATAAGCAGAATACAGGACATGTTTCGCCACCAGGTGTTTGTCAAGGCCGGCAAGAAGCAGGGGCAGAATGGCAAGGAAGTGCGCCAGGCGGTCCAGGACGCCGTCGATTGGCTGGAGAATGAATTCAAGCCCGGAGATGTGAAAGTTACCGTTGATGTCGATCCTGTGTCACTGCTGTGAACCGGGCTCTGGCTTAACCTTTCATCTGCGTCATTCTTGCATTGTATTTGATAATGAGGTCCACGACTCGTGAGTAGCTCTGTTTGCCTTCCTTAACTTGGTTGGCCTTGAGATAGAGATCGTAGCCTTTGTCTGAAAGGTTTGAGACAAAGCCGACGTGGCTTTTCCATCGTTGCTGAACTGCAGAGAGGTCGAGTCTGACCCCGTCGCTGATCATCTCCACATATTGCTTCCGCTTTTCCTGGTTTTGCTTCAGGCCCTGCAGGAAGTACCCAAGAACATTGAAATATCCACTGTATCGGATGAGCGGATCCGCGGAATTCAGACATACCAAGTAGGCAAGAAAATTGCATTCCCCCTCATTGGTGTAGCCCATCTGATGGGCCTTCTCATGCGCGATCACGAACGGCGTTTCGACAACCAGAAGGTCGCTGTTATAGTGCACTTCATGAAAAAATGGACTGAACCAGCCACTGGTCGTGGTCTTGTTGAGCATCCAGTTTCCGAGAAATTCCTTCACATGTTTCGATCCCGGAACCTTCTTAAGGCCTAAGTCCTGCAAAACTTCCACGTAGGAAGCCTCTACCATTTGGTTGATCTCATCCAGATTTCTGATTGAGTAAGAGAAGTTCAACTCATTTGCGGATGTGATGATGTCTACGCAAGTGGAGTCGAGGGCATCGATTTCCAGCGCCACACTGTCCAGTTTCAGTTTAGACATGAGAGGCATGCGCAGGTAGTTGATCCCCCATGAGAGGTAGAACCACACGACCAAAAGCGATGCGCCCGTAGCCAGGTTCAGAAGCAAACGGGAGAGGGTCATCTTTTTTGTCCAGACACGTTTGACGATGAGCGGGATGATCAGAAGCAGGACAATCCAGAGCGATACTTCCGTCAGCGAGAACGGCAGTTGATTCGTGATGCCTGAGACGAACAGGGTCAGGACGGGGTAGAGACCATTCGAGTAATACGTTTCCACGAAACTGGGATATTGCGCCAGGAGTTGCACAAGCAGAAATACGCTGAGCGCATTCCCGATCACTCCGGCTCGAATCTTGGTTGATGATTGCATCTATTCTTGAGGTTCCGTTCGATAATTTTAGTGCGCCGATTCTGTTGTTTCCGCTGGAGACAGCAATCGGAACTCTATGCCAATCCGAGTTCAGGCGCTACTGCCTGCATGGCCTTGATTACATTGTCGATGTGTTCTTCAAGCGTCAAACCGAGCATTTCTGCACCGACTTGAATGTCGTCACGGCTGACATTTGCCGCGAACGCTTTTGATTTCATCTTTTTCTTGACTGATTTAACCTTGACATCCATGATACTCTTCGATGGCCTGACCAGGGTAACCGCGGTGATAAAACCGGTTAGTTCATCGACAGCAAACAGTGATTTTTCCATGTCAGTTTCCGGCTTGACGCCCGTGTAGTCAGCATGTGACAGAATTGCCCGGGTAATCTCTTCGGGACATCCCTGGTCCTGGAGAATCTTAACGCCCACGAAGGGATGTTCTTCCTGCGACGGATGTGCTTCATAATCAAAGTCGTGTAGCAGGCCGACAATTGCCCACTTCTCTTCATCGCCGCCGAGTTTTCTGGCGTAGAAACGCATGGCTGCTTCGACCGCCAGCATGTGCTTGCGCAGGCTGGCAGACTGCGTGTGTTCGGTCATTAAATCCCAAGCTTGCTGTCGCGTCACTGATCCTCCATGTGGTTGTGGTGGTAAAGCTATTCTCAACAGAGAACAGAAATTTGCCCTGGTGAAATTTCAAATGTAGCCGGTAGTTTTCCTGCGAACTCTCCGTCCGCATCGATGAGGACATCACAGTCAGCCGCAATTGAGATTCTCCTGCCGCGGACTATGGTTACCTTTTCATGGCTTGTTATGGTTCCATTGTAAAGCTTGTGAATATTGGCCAGCACATCGGGTTTGGAGATGTCGCCGATGATGACTATGTCAAAGAGCCCGTCATCGGGTTGTGCCTGTGGCGCTATCCACATGCCACCGCCGAAATATTGACCATTTGCAATAACTACCGCAAGTGCATTTTGTTCCGGTTGGGCAATCCCATCGATCTCTATCCGAACCGGAGCGCTTTTGTAGACCGACAGCGTGCGCAGCAAGGCGGTCAGATAGGCGAAGAAGGGACCCAGCGCTTTGGTAGAGTTGTTTGCGGACTGGACCAGCTTGCCGCCGAACCCCGCATCAGCGATGTTGACAAAATAGCGTTGGTGGCGAGATCCTTGAATGCTATCGCAGGTCATTCGGCCAATATCACATTTGCGAGTTCGATTCGATGCCAGCGCTGCGAATGCCTGCTCAAAATCGGTTGCCAGGCTCAGTGTTTTCAAAAAATCTCCCCCGGTTCCGATGCCGATTATTCCGAGACGCGCTTCCGGGTTGATGGCCACGCCCTTTTCAAACCAACCATTTGCTACGTCGTGCACCGTGCCGTCACCGCCAACCGCGACGATGGTGTCGTAACCGTCATTCAGGGCTTGCGTAGCGAGAAGACCGGCGTGACCCGCTTCTTCGGTGAGGTCTACGCTGGCGTCCTGAACTGCTTTCGCGTGCCTTTCAAACTCGGTACGTTTCCTGCTGAACGCCCGGTTGCCGGCCGCAGGATTGACAATAAATTTCGTTTTGGATTTCACGAAGGCTCAGAGTGTCCACCAGAGGATGGTCGCCGCATAGAATGCCAGCAGAAGCGCACCCTCGCCTCGACTGATTCGTTTGCCGCTTCGGACAATGGGCACCAGAATCAACGTTAGAACAACCATGATAGGTATTTGATTGCTAGTAAGTTCGTCAGTGACGCTCAGAGGGCTAACCAACGCAGTTGGTCCCGCAACGGCCATCATGTTGAAGATGTTTGAGCCGATGATGTTGCCAATGCTGATGTCTCCTTCGCGTTTGAGTGCAGCGACCAGCGAGGTCGCCAGCTCCGGCAAAGATGTTCCCAGTGCCACTACTGTCAGGCCAAGGGTGAGTTGCGATACCCCGAATCTGACGCTGATTTCAGAGGCCGAGTCCACCAGCCAGGATGCGCCGTACGAAAGACCGACGATGCCTGCTACAATGAACGCGATGTCTTTCAAGACTCTCCGGTGTTCAGGTGGCAGTTCATCGAATTTTTCGTCGTACTGGCGCGAGCCCTTTCTGGCGGCCTTAATCACAAAGAACAGGTAGACGAGGAAGCCCAACGCCAGAGACAGACCATCCATGCGGCTCAGGTCACCGTTCAGGCAAATCAGCCAGAAGTATATGGAAATGGCGATGACCAGCGGAATTTCGAATTTCAGGATTCGCAGGTTGACATCAATCGGTCGCACCAGCGCTGACAGACCGAGGATGAGCCCCAGGTTGGAGACGTTCGACCCCACGATGTTTCCGAGCGCAATATCAGCCTCGCCGCGCAGTGCGGCGATAAGACTGACCAGAAATTCCGGCATGGAGGTTCCGAGCGCAACGACGGTCAACCCGATGATGATGGAGTTGATCCGCAGCGTACGAGCCAGCCTCACGCTTCCATCGACCAGCAGGTGTCCCCCGCCGAAAAGCAACACTAAACCACCTGCAAAAATCGCCACCACGGCGGGCATGGCCACGTCAGACAAATCCATAAGTACCTTCGTCCTTGGTTTGCAAAGTTAATCGTTGAAAATGATGCCGGGATTCTGGGGCAAGTGCCCGCGCCTTTAGAGTGGCCTGTATGAAGGTCGTTCGTCAAGTTCCGCGACCTTCCAGGCGACCAGAAAGGCGAGCCTGGCGACGCGAGCTAGTTTCTCAGGGTTGATCTTCTCGGCAGTGTCTGTAGGGCGATGATAATCGTTGTGTGTGTCTGTATTGTAGAAAATAACGGGGACTCCGTGTTCCGCAAAACACGCCTGATCACTGCGCTTGAAATAGCGTTCTCCGTTATAGAGCAGATTGAATCCAATCTCTTCGTTCGCCGCCAGGTTAACATCATGCAGTTCAGGGCTGCGGTTGGTCCCGACAACCGTCAAATTGTTGTCTTCGTTGCGACTGATCATATCAAGATTGATCATGGAAGCAGTGCGTGCCAGTGGCGCCACAGTATGTTCAACGTAGTATTTTGAGCCAAGAAGCCCCAATTCCTCTCCTGAAAAAGCAATGAACACGATACTTCGCCGCGGCAGGATGGGCGTTTTCGTAAATGCCTCCGCGATTTCAATCAACCCCGCTGTTCCCGATGCGTTGTCGTCAGCCCCAAAATATATTTTACCGCGCTTGTCGCCCAGATGATCATAGTGCGCACCGATGATCACGATTTCGTGGCTAAGTTCAGGATCGGAACCCTCCAACCAAGCGACGACATTTTGCGTTTGGCGGACTTCACGCTCAAGTTCGGTTTTCAAGTGAATGGTCAATCCTGAGATGATGAAACTGACCGGCCGCAAATCCTCATCGAGCCGCCTCTGAAGCGCTGCGAGGTTCTCTCCTTTAGAATCGAGAATGGTCTCGGCCACGCGGCCGCTCACCCAGCTGACAGGCAATCCCGCATCCGCGACTTCGCTTTGCGGCTTCCACTTCTTGGGCAGAGTGCTGCCGCTGTGCAGAGACGGCCAGTAGCCGCGCGGCGCGTCTGAGCCATGGCCACCGCGTGGCTCTGTCACCAGAAGGATGCCAGCCGCACCATGCTTGAGCGCGTTGAGAGCCTTGTATCTGGCCTCTGAGTAGTGTGATGGCCGCTTGCCGCCGAAAACACTTTCCGGTTCGTGTTCGTTGGGTTCGTGGCGCAAAGCCAGCACGACCTTGCCGCGCACATCGATATTGGCGTAGTCATCGTAGCCATATTCCGGCGCCGTAATGCCGTACCCCACGAATGCGATACCAGCATCAAGTTCGCCTTCACTGGTAAAGCCCTGCGGCATAAAATCTTTTCGAAGCTTGAAGGCAATTCGCCTCCCGGAAGCCGCAACTAACGCAATACTGGCATGCTGCAGATCGACGTGAGCGATATCGAAGTTTTGGTAGAATGTCCCGTTGTCGCCGGCCGGCCTTAACTCGTAGTCGGCGAACTCATTGGCAATATATTTGGCGGCCAGCCATTGCCCTGGTGTCCCGGTTTTTCTTCCTTGAAACTCTCTCGATGCCAGCATCTCAACATGATGCTGTGACTCCTTCATGGTGATTGAAAGCATCGGAATGCGGACCAGACTGAAGTCGTAAGCGGGCGTTTTTGGAGTTGACGCTGAAGACCAACCGGCGAGCGCGAGCAACGGGATGAGCAGGATTGCGAAAAGTTTGCTCGGCTGACGCGAATCATGCATGAATGAACATTTCCCTGGTTTTTCCTTCCTCGATGTCTGGATGCAGGTCAAAGCTATGAAAGTTTTGACTTAAAAACAAGGCCAATCATCTGCATTGATCTTGGTTAACCCGGCACAAGTTTCCCGCGGGGCTGTCGATAATTTATATCCAATGCAACTGTTTTGTAACATCAGGGATGTCGTTATGCTCAGGGTAATCTCAACATTCGCACTTTTTCTTTTCGCCGGCTCACTTTCGCATGTCGAAGATGCAAGGGCGTCCTCGAATGAGGCTTTTCTATTGTACAAGGTGAGTTCCGAGAGGCCAAAATTCGTCTACGATACATTCGCATTTGCGGACAATGACCGCCAACGCGGCAGGCTGAATCTGGTTGTTGAGTTCGTAAACGACCTGTTGCAGTTTGAACGGATTGATGGAGCTTTCATCGGCGAGTACGAAATTGTGGTTGAAATCATAAACCAGGACGGCGTGAGATGCGATGGCGTCATTATCCGGGAGCACCTTGCGGCCACAACATTTGCGGAAACCAACTCCCGGACTAACGTCACCCGCCACCACTGGACTTTCACTGCTCAGCCTGGGTTCTACAGCGTGTTTATCGATTTTACGGACCACGTTACCGGGCGGCATCTCGTGCGGCATTCGACAGCCGTGGTGCAGGACTATTCTGAGCCGGTGGCCCTGAGTGATCTCGCCTTCGTCGATAAGCGGGCGTATGATGCGGATGGCTTGGTTTTGAGCGCGCCCAACCTGCTGCGGACCTGGCAGAGCGCTGATTCGGATTTTGGAACGTTCCTCGAAATATATTCCAATCAGCCGGATTCGGTCTGGCTCAACTACCGGGTTTATGGCCAGACCGGAGAGAGGTTGCTCAACCGGGATGAGAATATTGCCGTCAACGGCAGAACGACAAAGATCATTCCTTTGAAGCAGCTCGTCTGGTGGCCCGGAAGTTACGTGTTGGTAGTAGAAGCTCGTTCCGGCACGTGCAAGGCGAGCAAACGCTCCACCTTTCGGATTGAGCATTGGGAGCCGTCCAGAGTGTTTTTGGAAAAGGAGCGGGAAAGTTACACGCTTGCCGCCATGCGGTACATCGCAGACTCCGATGAATTCAAGGCTCTGTTTTTGGCTGACTCAGCGGCCGACGAGCAGCGTCTCGACCTCTTCTGGCAGGAAAGAGACCCAAGCCCCGGGGACGCTCGTAACGAACTTCGCGATGAGTTTCAGGAACGCGTGGATTACTCGGTGAAGCATTTTTCCAATTTCTCCATCTCGGAAGCCGGGAGCGACAGTGACCGCGGTCGTATTCATATTCTGTATGGCATACCTAGCGAGAAAAAACGTCTACAACTGCGGCAGGGTGGACGCATGTACGAGTTCTGGTACTACAAGAAACTGGACCGCCGGTTTATTTTTGTTGATCCGTCTGGCTTAGGCTCGTTTCAGCTCATTCACAAGGATTGATTTTTGTCAATTTATTAACATCCCTCCCGCTTTTTATCTTGCTAAATTGTTAAAACCTGTTTACTTTCTCTACAGACAAAAACGGGCCTATCCCGGAAACTGTCAATCAAAGTCTTCGTAGTACATGCACCGCCAAATCTGCCCCCTTGGCCCTTTTTTACTCGCTGATATACGATAACAAACCACCCAAATATCTTAAGGAGGAATTATGGAAAACGAGACTCTGAACGGCTGCAAACGTTGGTTCGGAAGCTTCATCGCCGGGCTTTTTCTCTTGACGTTTGCTATGAACCAGCTTGCTCTAGCTGAACAAACCGGCAAGTCGGCGCTTGGAACCGTGCCGGCGAACAAGGAAATCGCCAGGACGCTAGAGTTTGCCAAGGTGCATAAAAAGTTTTTGGATGCAGTCAATGATAAGGTTGCGCAGGTGCGTGCGGATGAGGTTTTCCAGCAGAAGATTGCTGAATTCCCAGTGGCCAAAAAAATGGCCGCTGTGGTCAATGCAGTCGAGCGTGCCAAGTCGCAGGGTTTCAAGATTGGCGACCTGCTGCAAGCGGCGTCAAAGCAGCGGCGCGATGTTCGGGCGGCGGCCGCCGGCGGCTCCCTGAGCGGAACTGTACAGGTAGATGGCGCTGCGCCAACCAGCTCAGTAGAAGTGGTTGCGTTCACCCTGAATGGCTTCTTTGCGGGAGCCAGCATCGCCGATGGGGGAGGAGCCTACTCAATTGCTGATTTGCCCGCCGGCGACTATTATGTCGTTACCCACAGCTCATTCGTGGATGAGTTCTATGACAACATCCCGCTGGCCGGCTTTGACAACTGGCGAGACGCCACACCCGTGACGATTACCGAAGGTGGCGCTCAGGCAGGCATCGATTTCGATCTTGTGATGGGTGCGACCATCAGCGGACATGTGTTTGAGGCGGATGGCACGACCCCAATCGGATTTCGCCCCATTGACTTTCGGCTGTTTCCCGCCGACCGACCAGGTAGCTTCGAGATTGCAAACGTTTTTACGGACGGAGATGGGTTTTATAGTCTGAACGTCGCCAGGACCGGCCAATTCAAGCTCTCTGCTGCGGCCAGCGGGCTCGTTCCCGAATTCTGGAACAACCAGCCGGATTTCGCGAGTGCGAACGCGCTCGATATTCCGGATTTCGACACTGACTTGACGGACATTGATTTTAGCCTCGAACAAGGAGCGACAACGGTGGAAGGTGCAGCAATCGCAGGCACCGTCCTGGGGCCGGACGAAATTCCGATGTTGCTGTCATTTGTCTTCGCCTTCGCTCCCGAGGATACGACCATTGCGGGATTTGGGATTGTTTTGGATTTTGAGGGTGCATATACCGTCGAAGGCCTCGATGAAGGCAATTACATCGTTTATGCCAACAACTACACGGGCTTTCTTGACGAGTCCTTCCCCAGTGTGCGCGGCGAGTACTACGACGACGCACCGACGGCGGATTTGGCTACCGCCGTTGGGGTCGCAGGTACCGACACTACTTTTGGTATTGATTTCGTGCTTGAGTCTGGCGGCGCAATCGCTGGAGCCATCACGGATGACGCGGGTGCGGCTCTCGACTCAGTGCTCGTCATTGGCCTGAAGCTCGACATTGCGAGCCTCGAAGGCTGTTTCCCGAACTGCTTCTACTTCGATGCTATCGATCTCAGCGTCGCATTCTCCGGGAGCGACGGTTCTTACACGCTCGGTGGGTTGTCTTCCGGTGACTATTGGCTCAGAACGGTCACATTGCTCGGACCCAATGCTGGGCTCGTCATAGACGAATATCATGACAATGTTCAGGGACTTTTCGATTTAATAGATGCCACGCCGGTGACGGTCGTGGATCCTGATACGGTCTCGGGCATTGATTTCGTGCTTGACCGTGGCGGTTTCATTTCGGGACGTCTGGTCGAAGCAACGGATGGCACAACGCCCGTTGTTGGTGCTCCAATTGTCCTTGCCCTTGACGCAGCTACGGGGTTACCTCCGCTTGCCATTCCTGCTTTTGATCTCAGCACGATGGAATATACCATTGGTCCACTGGCGACCGGGTCGTACAAATTGCTCGGCGTAGTCCTTCCCGATGAAGAAACCATCGATCCACTTGACCCGATCATTTATTTGCCTCAGTTTTACGATGGCAAAAGCACATTAGAAGATGCGGACGAGGTAGCCGTGACCGCACCGGTCCCAACGGCAGGAATCGATTTCAATATGGTTCGCGCCGGTTCGATTACGGGCCGCGTGGATTTGGCAACTGGAGTGCCCGTAGGTGCGGACTCGCTCTTCGAGACATCCGTCATTGCCTATGAAGCCACGACGGGTGTTGTCGCCGGCGGCGCAGAAACGACCTTTGCTGGCGGCTACCGGATTTTCGGTCTGCCTCCGGGGAGTTACAAGGTTGCTGCGTTACCCGCTTTTCCGGGTTTTGCTGTGGCCTACAGTGGCGGCGGCAAGACATTCGATGACGCAAACTCGGCGCAGTTGGTGGTTACCTCGGGGGCTGCCGTAACGGCAGATATCGTGCTGGATACTGGAATGGGTATCATTACCGGCAACGTGACGAATCTCGATGGCTCCTTGCCACTCGATGGCGTGCTGCTTCTGGCTTATGATGGAACCGGCCATGTGGTTTCTGCAGGCATTAGCGGTCTTGATGGCCTACCGGGTGCTCCGGCCAACGGTCTGTCGTCCGGTGCATCCGGCATCGCCGCGACTGCCGGGCAATATGTGATCCCCGGTTTGGCCACAGGAAGTTACTTCGTTCGGACATTTTCACTATTTCAGATTTTTGTCCTGCTTGACCAACTCGATGACGTGAACGTGGACCTTGGCGGAGACCTGTTCAGCATTTTCGGACTGCTGGCCGGCGCCGGCGATTTCGCTGACGGCCTGGAGCTGCAACTCTATGCCGATGCCTATTACCCGAATTCGGTCATCCTGCCGGTTGATGGCGAGATTGATTTGTTTTCTCTGGTTTTCAACCTACTCTTGAGCGACGGCGATCCGGGCGGACTCATCCCGTTTGCGGATGGTGTCCCGGCGGCAGCGGGTCAGGTTTCGGTGACCAGCCCGGGCCTGGCAGGCGGCATCGATTTTCGGCTACCAAATCTGACCGACGTCTTAACAAGCGTCGATAGTCCGGATGATGCAGCAGTTGTTCCGCAGGCATTCGGACTATCGCAGAACTACCCGAATCCGTTCAACCCCAGCACGCTCATCAGTTTCGATGTACCTGAGACGGCGCGGGTTACGCTGCAGGTCTACAACATGCTCGGACAGCAAATCAGGACCCTGCACGATGGTGTGGTTGAAGCGGGAAGCCATCAGGTGCAATGGGATGGCGCCAACGCTCGCGGTGAGCAGGTAGCAGCGGGTCTTTACTTTCTGCGCATGAAAGGCGACAATCTCGTGCTGACTCGTAAGATGCTGTTCGTGAAGTAAACTTGACTGTCACTGCCAGACATCTGGCAGCCCGACTTGAATGCAAAAAGCGCATGGTGAGAAATCGCCATGCGCTTTTTTTTGAACTTCTTATGGCAGACCCCGCCAGAGTTCCTTGAACAAAATTATGGCAGGATAGCTGAATGCCCATCTGAAAGAACACTTCGGGCCACACTCCGATGGCTTGTCGAGCAGCTGTTTCTTTCTTCCCTGGCCCGCCTGAATTGGGTTGTTGAGATACCGGTGAGATGCGCGTCACTCATCGGAGAGTACTCCCACAACAAAAAAGCGCGGGCAACTCTTATGAGTCGCCTCGCGCTTTTTGTATGTTCAGCACTGACAGAGATTCCTGTCGTTCTTAAACGACGGAATCACCCAAGTCAAATTTTACCAAGCATCAAGTGCCGTTTTTCTTTTCTTTGAGCAGATCGCTTCGCCGCAGCCGTAACTTGTCGAAACTGCTTGAAGATATCACGTAATACCATCCCGCAAACCGAACATTGAGGTCGTCTGAAAGAGATTGACCTACCTGGAGCTTGCGCGACCAGGCGTCATGTTGGCGCTGTGTTTCTTTGTTGACGCGATCTTCCGAAGTCAACAGGCTGTCGGCTTTGCCTGCGAAACCCATGTTTGCCGGCTTCTCCGGCTCCTTGAAACCACTGCCGTCAAAGCTGGTGGTGATGAACAGGTAGCGATTCTCGCCGGTACCCTCGTTGCCCTGATCGGCGTTTTCTCCACCGGCAGACACGGCCAGGCCTGAGCCGTAGACAACTTCGCCAAAGCGCAACGTGTAGATCACGCCGTCATTTGTGTTGGTCTGAATTTCTCCCTCATTCGAAACAAGTTGCCCTTCGCGCGTAAAGTAGTAACCCTTTGACTGCAACGAGCGCATGGCGTCCTGGGTGATTGACATTCCTTCGCTGCTCATTTTGGTCAGCGAAGCCGAGAGACCTTCGGGTTTCGGCCTGACGCCGACAATCGAGAGTTCGTCCAAGGCCTTGGTCAGATCGCTGACTTTGGTCTTGTCAACTTCTTTGTCCGTCGCGAGTTTGTCGATCTTCCAGTCACTGCCGTCTTTGGTGAGTTCAATCGTGTCTCGAGTCTGAAGGCTGCCTGTGCGTTCGTTGATAGAGTAGTCCTTGATGGTGACTTCTTCAATCTTGTTTTTGTCCACACTCAGGAAGTCGGCTTCGATCCAGTCGCTGAATTTGGTTGAGATGTCGATATCCATGCGCGAAGCATAGACGCGTTTCTGACCCGGGATGCGTACGAAACGGAATTTTTCCTTGCCCTCAATCTCCTCTTTACTTATGACAAGATCGGCCAGAATCTGGTTGTTGGAGCCTTTCATCGTAATGCGCTGCCCTCGCCCAGTGAGCGAAGTATTTGTTTCATCGAGTGGATCGATGACGCCAAGCGCTTCATGGTCAGCAATGTTGTCTGAGCGGAACTCATCTTTTTTCGTGCCGATGACGCCGCCGGCAGTTTTTGCCAACCGCTCTTTGCCATCCGCCGGGTAGCCGTGGTGTGACGGAATCGACCAGACGCCATCCTGAAAGGTGACCTTAAACGGTTTGGCTTCGCCCGTTTCTTCATCATAGTCGATTACTTCAAATGTGGTGGCGGAATTCGGATCTGTGAAGTCCGGGAAAAATACCTCGTCTTTGTCCAGAAAGGCATCGGGAGTCACCCGGCTGGGCGCCGTCACGAATGCCAACAGGGCCAGCACGAGAGCGGCTCCGCCGAAGACGATTGTTCTTTTGAGTTCATTCATATTCAAATATCTCCTGGTTCGTGTCCCTAGCTGCGTAGCCTGTGCGCGGCTTGCGCTCCCTCTTTTTCGCGCTTCTGGCGTTGGATGAAAATCCACACGCCGAGTGCGAAAACCGGTATCGGCGGGAAGAGGACTGCGAATGTCTTGATGTTACCCTGGATGCTGCGGATTCGCGCTTCCATGGTTTCTTTGCTTGAGCTGATCTGGGCTTCTTTTTCAGCCTCAATATTGGCCTTCAGGGCATTGAATTTGCGCTGCTCCACCTCCTGCAGATTGCCGGCCATGATATCCTTGGTGCGCTGGTCGAGGTCTGCTCTTTGCCGGACTTCGTCCACGCGTTCATTCAAACGCTGCTGCGCTTCAGCCAGAGCTCTTGAGGCTTCGGCTTCCGCCGCCTGCTCGTCTCCGTTGCGCTGTTCGATGAACTCGCGCGTCTGGTTCTCTACGGTCTCGAGCGTCCGGTGTCTCACCCGCTTGTTTCTCAGTGCAATAAAGGATTCGTCGCCAACCAGGACGTCCATGCAATTGAGGAAAAACGAGACGTTATCGAAATTCAAATTGCCGACAGCTCGTTTGCGGATCTCAAAGAAATCCTGTGAGATGAAGTCGAGATCGGAGATCACAATCAGATTGACGTAATCCGGAGCCTTGGTAGAATCTTCCGGCGTTGTCGTGCCCTGAACCTGTGCCGCCAGAGTGTAGTCCAGACTGTTCGGACGGCGTCCGAAGCGCGGGCTCACGAGCTGAGTGCCAAAAAAACTGCGTTGCACCAACTGCGAATAATTGAACGATCCAGACTGCTCACCCGACTTGATGAGCGGTGTGAAAGTGAAGCTGGAAGTTGCAGGTTTCTGCAGGTAACCGGGGAACAGGAAGACAAGTTCCTGCAGGTCCGCGCTCGAGCGGCTTTCCGAGTTGAAGGTTTCCGGGTTGCGGTTGCCCTCGCCCACAAAGACGATCTCAGGCTGCAACTGTGCAAATTCCGGATGCGGATTGTACGTGTCCCAAACGACTTGCGCCATATTCCAACTGACACCGAAATCGGTTAAGAGCCCCTGGATGTTTCCCTTGTCCTTGGGAGGCGGGCCCTGGTTGCGCATAAACGGATTGGTGTTGGCGCCACTTTTTTCGGATGGCGCCAGTCCGAGATTCGTTATCGGCAGTGGGTCAACCAAAAGGAGTGTGGGATTACCCTTCAACACGTAGCCTCGCAGGTTATCCATCTCCTCCTGTGGCAGCGCCGACGGTAGCGCCACAAGGAGCCCGTCGAGCTTTTCTTCGATCGGACTTGTCGCGGAGACCTGAACCACTTCATACTGTTTTTTCAATTCATCGACCACGGGCCAGGCCGGACTGCTGCGCATAGTCTGGAAGTCGAAACCGCCAAACAGTTTGGCATCCGTGGTAAGCACGCCAATTTTCTTGCGTTCGGTCTTGGCGACGACGCGGATGCTTCGAGCCAGTTCGTATTCGACAGGCAGTCCACGATCGACAAATCTCATGACCTGTTCTTCCGCGCCGCACTTGAAAGCCACCCCGAGGAAGGTGGGAATCGTCGAAGCGCGCGCGCTGCCAACATCCGGAATCTCTTGCGGCGTGATGCCGAATTTTTCCCGGGCGTCTCTTGCCTCAGAGGTAAACGGCTCCGTGTCATGGATAGCGACCTGAACCTTGGCGCCACCAACAGCGTCCATTTCTTCGATAAATCCTAGCAGGTTTGACCGGGTTTGAACGTACTGCTGTGGCACATCTTTGCTGACAAAAGCCTCGATGAACACGGGACGGTCGTCAGTCAATTCGTCGAGCAACGCCTCAGTCTCGTCCGAGAGCGAGTGCAGTTGCTCGGCCGTGACGTCTAGGCGGATACTAGCGCGGTCAAGGATGACGTTCAGACTGATGACCGCGATGACCACGGCCAGCGCACGCACGAGTTGGTGCAGCCACATCTTGAAGCCATCAGCTTCGAGCGGCCAGTGCCGACGGCCAATCAGGAGCACGTTGAGATAGAGCATGAGTCCCGCGACCGACACAAAGTAGAGTACTCCGGAGAAGCTCACAATGCCGCGGGCGAAATCACCAAAGTGCACGAACAGCCCCAGTGGCGAGGCCAGGTCCTCGAAGCCTCGGCTGACAACTGAGGCGAACAGATTGATGAAGACAAGAAGGCTGCTGAAAACCGCCCCCAAAATAAACGCGATAGTGACGTTTGTGGTCAGCAAGGAAGCCAGCATACCGACGGCGATCAACGCTGCGCCCACAAACCAGTAACCGACATAATTGCCGACCATCAGACCCAAATCCGGGCTGCCGAGCCACATGAGCACGAGAACATGGCTAAGCGAAAGAACCAACGATGCCGTGTAAATACCAAGCGTGGCGGCGTATTTTCCGAGCACGATTTCCAAATCTGATGCCGGCAAGGTGAGTAACAACTCGTCAGTGCCTTGCTTGCTTTCATCGGCCCAAACACCCATGGTAAGCGCCGGAATGAAGAACAGAAGCAAGAGCGGCAGCATCTGATTGAGTTGGTCGAGGTTGGCCAGGTTGTTCATAAAGAAACGTTCCTGCCAGAAAGCCGCTGCCGCGCTTAGAAAAATGAAAACTGTGATAAAGACGTAGCCGGTCGGGTTTGAGAAATAGATTCGCAAATCGCGTTTGACAATGGCCTGCACCACGGTCCAGTTTATGTTGAATTCGAAATTCCCTAACTTGAAATTCATGCTGCCACCTCCTTTTCCGCTACAATCTTGCCGCGATTCGTCAGCCGGTAGAACGGTTCATCCAACGATCCCTTTTCTTTCAGGTCAGCTACCGTGCCTTCGAACACCATCTTGCCGCCGTTGACAAAAAGCACGTGGTCGGCAATGGCATCGACCTCCTGCAAGATGTGGGTCGAAATCAGGATTGTTTTTGATTTGCCAAGTTTCTTGATGTTGTCGCGGAACTCGCGAATTTGGTTCGGATCGAGACCGGCGGTTGGCTCGTCCATGATCAGGACATCGGGATCGTGTAGCAGGGCCTGCCCCAATCCGACACGCTGCTTGTATCCGCGTGAGAGCTTATCGATGGGTTTGTCCAGAACCAGCTCGATGGAGCATTGCTCGATGACTGTGTCGATGCGCTTCTTGAGCAGAGCCTCATCCATTCCGCGCGCCTCTCCGAAAAAGGACAGCAACTCCAATGGCGTCATGTTTTGATAGAGCGGTCCGTTTTCTGGCAAATAGCCCAGTCTTTTTGAAGCCTCCAACCTGTGAGTCCGAATGTCAAGGCCGCCAATCGCGGCTGACCCTTCGCTCGGCGCCAGGTACCCGGTCAGGATTTTCATCGTTGTCGATTTCCCTGCACCGTTTGGTCCAAGGAAGGCGACGATTTGCCCCTCCGGAATGGAGAACGTAATGTCCTTTATCGCAACAAATGGCCCGTAGAACTTGCTCAAGCCCTTCGCCTCGATCATGACTTTACTATTCTTTGACATATCCTACCCTCTTGCATATTGAACAATAATATGAATTATAATGTAAAGCTAACTTCTGAGTGTCTTGCGTGAGAGCAACTCGGCGATGCGCCGATGGTAAGAATCACATCAATAGAGAACGCTGATGTCGCTAATCAGTTCCACAAATCGGTAAGTTTTTTGTCGCTTCTGACCACGATTTTCTGGTTGCTGGAGCGACCTTCATCGTCCATGCAAATAAGGTTGTGAGTTCCGGGTTCCGGGGTCAGGAAGACTCGGCCGTCGGGTGGCCCGGAGTAGATGAGCCGGCCATCGACAAACCAGTAGATAGTGCCAGTCAGGTTTGACACAGCGGCGTCGAGCAGAATTTGTTGATAGCGCGGGTCCACTCCAGCACGAATTCTGTAAACGGCGCCATCCTGCGGTGAGTTGATGATCGGTCCGTCACCGGCCGCAATGCGCGAGCAGTCTTCAAAGTGCGATGGAATGAAGTCTAGCGGCCGTCCGTGCCGGCTAAACCAGGCCGAGATTTCCGGCGGCCAGTCCTCGACAATTCGGGTCCTCCAGGTACGCCCGAGCCGGCACGATGAACACAGTCGTTTGCCGCTTTGCCGGTCAACCAGGATTTGACGATGCACGGAACAGGGTCGGGTGGGAGAGATGCCTGGCAGGTGCAGCTCTTGCGTGCTTGTGGTGCAGAACGGGCCCGGCGTCATTCCACTGACCGTGCAGACCCGGCGCTCTTCAACTTTCTCCGGCATCTGGAACCAGCGACTGCGGGCTTTGCCAGCGAGGGCGTCGATGATTGCAAAAAGCAACGGCGCCGCCACCTCCGCGCCCACCAGGGCCGGTACCCCCTTGGCATTGAAATTGCCGATCCAGACGCCAACCGTGAAGTCGGGAGTGTAGCCCACACTCCAGGCGTCGCGGTTGCCGTAAGACGTCCCGGTCTTCCAGGCGACTTTCGGCAGGTTGACGGAAGCATCCCAGACGGCCGGCAATTCGGGCCGTCGTACTTTGCTTAGAATCTCAGTCAGGATAAAGGTGCTGCCTTCGTCGAGTATGCGCCTTGCCGGCTCAACAAAATTGTGCTCTGTCATTTTCACTTCTTCAAACTGCCCACCACATGCCAGCGATGCGTAGAGATTGGTGAGTTCAAGCAGTGTGATTTCACATCCTCCCAATATCAGGGAGAGGCCGTAATGCTCTTTGGGCTGAGAGATGGATTTGGTGCCTGCCTGCTTCAGAAAGTTGAAGATGCCGTTTTCTCCAAGCTGGCGATAGAGATTGACCGCCGGCACGTTGAGAGAACGGACCAGAGCTTGCTCTGCCGAAACCGTGCCATGAAACATGCCATCGAAGTTGGACGGCTGATAGCCGGCGTAGTCCACCGGCAGGTCAGGAATCAGGGTTTGCGGTGAAATCAGGCCATGCTCGAGCCCAAGCCCGTAGATGAAAGGCTTCAGCGCTGAACCTGGCGAGCGTGCGGCCGTGGCGCCGTTGACCTGCCCCTGATGCTGGTCGTCATGGAAGTCACCGGAGCCGACCATGGCTAGCAATTCACGCTTTTTGTTGTCAAGAATCACGACGGCGCCGTTGTGAATTCCCAACCGTTGCAATGGCCGGAGATGATTGGCCAACATGTCCCGGGCAAGCTGCTGACGACCAAGGTCGATGGTTGAGACAATTCGTTCTTGCCCCGTATGTTCAGCCATGAGCTGCACCGCCAGGTGAGGTGCAACGAACGGCAACTGAAATCGTTTGAAGGGGATGGCCTCGGAACCTGCCTCCAGATGTTCCGTGGGCGAGATGGCGCCGCGCGCCTGCAGGATGTCTAGCACGCGCCGGCGTGCGTTTCTGGCTTCTTGCGGATTGAGATCCGGCCGGAAACGGTTGGGCGAATTCGGGAGGGCAGCAAGCAACGCCGCCTGGCCAGGGCTGAGCTGCCGTGGAGGTTTGCCAAAGTAGAATCGCGCCGCCGCACCGATGCCGACAATGTTGCCGCCGTAGGGCGCCATGTTCAAGTACAGCTCAAGAATCTCATCTTTGGAGAAGCGCCACTCGAGTTGCAGGGCCCGCAGCGCCTCGATGATTTTGTTGCGAAACGTGCGTTCTTTGGGCTCCATCATGCGCGCAATCTGCAGGGTGATGGTGCTGCCGCCGCGCACAACCTTTCCAGCCCTGAGATTTGACAAAGCCGCACGCAGCACGGAGACCGGATTGATGCCCGGGTGCCAGTAAAAGAAACGATCCTCGAATTCGAGCACGGCTTTGCGGAGGTCAGGAGAAATTTCGGCGAGCGGCGTTCGCAGGCGCCACATTTCATCCGGCGCCAAAAATGCCCGCAGCAGGTTGCCGTCGCGGTCCGTTACGACTGTCGAGCTGCGTTGACTCAGCTTGTCCAGCGGCAGAGGGAACAGCACGTTCAGCGCGATAACAAGCAGGGTAAAGGCCGTTGCCGCTGTCAGGATTTGTGTTTTTTTCGTGCGCATCTCTTAACTCTGCATTTTGCCACGGCTCTTAACAAGTAAATCAGCCGACCGCTTTTTGGTCCGGCTGATTTAAACAGTTAGGCATTATTTGTGGTGGGTTACGAACTCACCCTACTTTGACTGGGCAATAGAGATTTTAGGAAATGTAAATGGTTTGTCATGCAGAATTTGATTGATTGATTGCATGATTGCTCCGATATATGGGCTTGTATGATTAGTTAAAACTATGACTGTGTTATCCTCCTCGATTTCTCTTGAAATCAATGTCCTAAATCCTAGCCAACCTCCACTATGTTGTAGACGTTTTTTGCCAGAAGGGGTCGAATCGATAAACCATCCAAAGCCGTAGTGAGTAGTTCCCTGGTAAGTTGGGACAGCTGGTTTAAAGGCTTCGACCAGTGTCGAGTTTGAAACAAGTTTATCGGTATAAAGGGCACGATCCCATTTGAACAGATCATGCGTCGTTGAATAGACGCCGCCGTCACCTGCGGTGCCATTCAAATAGTGAAAATCGTTCGGCAGAAAATCAGAACCGTCAAAACGAAATCCGTAAACACGGTCATCCATTTGGTCATCCCTAATGGCACTATAAACAAGCGAGCGTGTCATCCCTAAGGGTGTAAAGATGCTTTCTTTCAAGAAGCGGTGAAAAGCTTTATCCGCAGCACGGGACACGATGGCGGCCAGGAGTACGTAGCCTGTGTTGCTGTACCTGAATATCGCACCAGGTTCGAACATTACCTCTGGGTGATGTTCGGTTAGCATCGCAATGACATCTTCATTAGCAGCAATTTTGTTTTCTGAGGGATTATCTTTTGGGAACTCCCAATGTCGGCGAAACAAAGTCCCATAATTTGGCAGTCCTGATGTATGTGTAAGAAGATGACGGATTGTAATTTTCTCATAAGGTAGTTCAGGAAGATATTTTCGTATGTCATCGCCATATTCCAGTTTACCACGTTCTTTAAGCATCATAATTGCCATCGCCGTAAACTGTTTCGTCACTGAGCCGAGTCTGAATTGGGAATCCATCTTCAACTGCACAGTGGGATCAAAATTAGAAATGCCGAATACTCGATGATAAATGACTTTTCCGTTTTCGGCCACTAGAACAGCCCCATTAAATTGGCCATTCTCAAAGCAGTGTTTTAATAATTCATCAAATCTCTCTGACTTGGTCTCTGCAAGTGGGTTACAACCTGTCGTGATTATGAATAGAAGAAGGACGAGCAAAGAGAATCTGTTTAGATGGTGCGTGTTTCGTACCATAGGTTGAACTCCTATAGTTCTTTCGGTATCGCTGACAAAATGAAGTCGGCTCTAACGTCTGCCATCACCGGCGTGGATGGAGCGCAGCGGAATCCACGTCCGAGTGCATGGCATTGTTATACCCCTTATTGTCATTTGATTTCCCGAATTTGACCAGCACATGCCACAACAGTTTCAGAGCTTGCAGGACGTGTTCTGGTGAACCAACTTTCTCCCAATTAGTTGGGGTGCGTTTCAAATCTGCTGCTGCACACCCAATCATTCTTACGTCAAGTAAACCATTCTCTGCAACTCGTCGAGCCAAAGCAGGCATTTCCGGTCCACGAAAATCACTTGGAACATCTTCTACATTCAATACGAATCCACCATGCCAATACATGGCAATATCATGGAATTTACAGAGTCTCTCCAAGTCAATTCCTATATCGCTTCCCCTGAAAGATGGATCTGCTATCAGGGCATCGACATCATCAAGTAATCGAATTTCACCATGAACTTGAGCCTCAATATAGTGGTCCAGATTCCTGGAAGGTGGGGAGTCGGCTGGATTCTCAAACGGCTCCTGAAGTCTGCATTTCAAATGATTAATGAGGCGGGGTGGTCGCATGTCTGCTATACCGAGTGCAAAATCACGTTCGAATGATTCAGTAAGTAAAGCGGCAAAAATATCATGCATTGTGCTTATAGTTCCCTTCTCGGGGGGATTGCGATATGAATCCATATAGGTAAAGGTGCTGCGGCTCAGGACACTCGGATCTAGAAGAAAACAACAGGAACCAAAGCGAGGGCAAGGACCATCTGGAAGTCGCATCAAATCTAAAGCACCGTATTTTGGGCGATCTACAGCCGAAACATCAGTTCCGTTATATGCATCCCCGAACAGGTTGTTTTCCCATATGTCTCTCGGTCCGCCTTTTTTCGGTGAGAGTTTGCCATTGGAGAGAAAGGTCTCAAACTGGCTCTTATAAATCCCATCAGATACAAGAGCTTTCGCAACAGTGTCCATCTTATGGTTTAGTCGGTCCGGATGAAAGTGCAGGCCAATCTGTGCATGATTGCTGATTGCAGAAACTGCATCATCAAAATCCTTCTTGGTAACATCTGACATTGTCAATATCTGGTTTATCGTCGAACGAGCTACTGCTTCACGTGATGAAGCATAACTACTTATGTGTTCAATCGCCGCAAGTTGTGCAGTCTTCAAATTCATCGTTGTTCCTTAGGGTATAACAATTGTTTATGTCAGTCACCTAGTCTCTTTGTGGATGACCAATGCTAGTCACCTAACATGCACCATCTATTGAGATCGTAAATATCTGTTTTTGCATTCTCTAGCGATCCCAATGCGTGCTTTACGCCACTTGCTACGCGACTCACCTAACATGCTGAAGAGAATCGGCAGGGATGCGCACACCACGGCCCCTCTTGTTCAAAAGGTGGGTGTAGACCATGGTCGTCTTGTCATGGCCATGCCCGGGCAGCTCCTGTATCGTGCGGATCGCCGCGTACAACAGATCCAACAGTTTTGGTTTTTGATTTGCTTGCTTCACCGGAACCATCCTGGCTCAAGCCAACATTAAGAATCTTCTCCCGCGGATGTCACACATGCAAAAGGGCTGAGAACCGGGAGAATCAACGGAAACTTGCTACAAGATAGACATAAAAGCCCCACCTGTCAACGGAAAATGTGAAGAAACAGCTTCGTAATGCCGGGCACGCGTCCGGGCAGCTAAGCGCACGGGTTAGAAGTCACGTGCGCCACGGTCTCGTGGGTGTCTCAGGTTGTCAGCTGGCTTTCCCGGGTCACATTTACCCCTTCCCGGGTGAATGTGAGCCTCCCCGGGCCACTTTTACCCCTTCCCGGGTGACTTTGAGCCTCCCCGGGCCACTTTTACCCCTTCCCGGGGGCCTTTGAGCCTCCCCGGCCTACTTTTGCCCCTTCCCGGGTGACTTTGAGCCTCCCCGGGCCACTTTTACCCCTTCCCGGGGACCTTTGAGCCTCCCCGGGTGACTTTGAGCCTCCCCGGCCTACTTTTGCCCCTTCCCGGGAGACTTTGAGCCTCCCCGGGCGACTTTTGCCCCTTCCCGGGAGACTTTTGAGCCTCCCGGGCTACTTTTACCCCTTCCCAGAGGACTTTGGACCTTCCAGGGCTATTTTTATGCTTTCCCGAGGGTCTTTGACCCTTCCCGGGCCTTTTTTAAGGTCGCAGGCAAGTTTTGTTTTCCCCGCAGCGCCTGTGAGAGCGCTGCGGGGAAAATGGAGCGTGATTTGGTATTCAGGCGCTTTCAGCCGCTGCGGGCGCAGAAGCATCCCGCGATGAATGCCGGGCTCGTCGATGATTGCGATTGATATAGCCTTTCAAACGCGCTTCATTGCGCCAAAAAACATACTGGCCGCGTTAACGGCGAGGTCCGAGGCAATAAGCTTCTCGCCACGGATCACGCGGATTTCGCGCATCCGCGAGAGCGACGGGCGTTTTCGCATTCATCACTGTGGGCCAACCACAATCCGCCCGCTCGACGCCACCGAAGTTTTTTCGGGGGCATACATGGCTTCGGCACGCACCGGCGGCAGGATGAAACTGCCCTGCGTCACCGCTCTCAGCCCGTAGTAAAATTTCTCAGGCCGATTATACCGGAAGGTTCCGAAAATGACCATTCGGTCGTCGCGGACATCCATGTGCTGCACACGGTAGGCTTTGTTGCCGATCCAGTCTACGGCCCGGCGTGATTGCAGGCGTGGATTCTCAATCTCCAGACCCGCCGGCAGCATGTCCACGACCGCAACATTTTTGAGATTTTCGTTGAGAGCCTTGACCGAGACTTCCGCAATCACCAACTCGCCTTGCTTGATCTGGTCGAGCTGCAGCAGGTTGCCGTTTTTGTCCAGGTAACGTCGGCGCACCTGCAGATCACGGTCGAATTCATCAATTGACAACTTTGCAGGGATGCCCTGGGCGCGCCAGTAGGTGTAGCACGTGCCACTGCCGGAAATCGTGACCACCGCGTCCTTGCCTGCCCATTCGCTCGAACTGAACCGCTGGTCGTCGGTCGTGAAATCAGCGAATTGCTGGCCGTTAATGGCTATCTTGCCCTCGTAGGTGGGCCGCGTCTGCTTTTTAAGAATTTTGCCCAGGGCGAGAAAGGCGTAGGCGTTCTCCTGAGTGGTGTGCCAGCGTCCGCGCTGCGAGGCAGCATTGGAGAGATTCTTCACCAATACCGGCACCATGGCGTGGTCAGCGTCTACTTCCGCCAGCACCTCGAGCATGATGGCCTGAGCCCGAACTGGCGAGTTGAAGTTTCTTCCGGTTTCGCGGCTACCGCCAGGTCCTGCCAGGCTCAATGAATTGGGCAGCAGGCTGCGCGCGGTCTGCAAATCGCCGCTCAAGCCGAAAGCACCGGCAAGCTGAAACTTCGAATACTGACTCAACCGGTCGAGGGCGTTGTTTTTGAGGTAAAGCATCGTACTCTTATCCGGCTGCCCCGCGAGGGAGAGAATGTAACAGGCATAAACCGCCACTTGAGTGCGATGGGGATCGTCCAGCCGATAGCTGCGTGTCGTGCTGGCCAGGGCTTCGAGCAGCTTATCGTAAACGCGATCAGATACAATGTAGCCAGACTTCCGCGCTTCTACCAGGAAATGAGACGCATAAACCGAGCCCCAGTTGTTCACCAGGTCGCCGCCAGGCCAGTATGAGAATCCGCCGGAGGTGAGTTGCATGCCCTCCAACTTGGCGATGCCTTGCTCGACATAGTAGTCCGCGCTGTTCTTGTTGAAAAGCTCGGGCTCGGCCACCCGCGCAATCTCGTTGAACGCAAGCAGCGGAAACACCTTTGATGTGGTCTGCTCGATGCAACCGTGCGGGTAGCGCAGCAGGTACTGCAGGCTGCCGGCAAACTGCACTGCCGGAAACGCGGACACTGTCAAGGCGAATTCTGCCGTACCTTCATGCCAGTCGGAGGGGAAGGTGAAGCGCTGCGGTTTCCCGGCTTCCACTGAGCCGTAACCCGACAGCGTTATCGACGGCGTAGGAGGACGCAGCGGCACATCCACCGACATAGAAGCCGACTCGCCACCGCCGGAGGCTGAAAGGTTAAATTTGACTTTGCCGGTGGCGTTTGCGGCCTGAAGTTTGAAATGGACCGAGCCTTCCTGCCCTTGAGTGATCGCAACCGACTTCCGGTTGCCGTCAACTGGCGTGACCGGACCCTGAGTTGCCAGGGCAACCTCGATGGTCGCGTCCCCGCCGGTGCCGTTAAAGACGGTCACTGGCACCGTGAATTCATCCGTGCTGCTGATGAACCGTGGGAAGGTCGGGGTCAGGACAATCGGTTCGCGCACGAACACATTCTGTTGCGCGTTGCCAAACCGGTCGCCGACAAAAGCCACGGCCATGATCCGAACGCTGCCGTTGAATTGTGGCATATTGAACGTCACCATGCCGTTGCCGTTGCGGTCGCTTTCCAATAGGCCGCTCCAAAAAGCCACGGGTTTGACGCGGGTCACGCTTACCGGCGTAAGTTGCCGTTTCCGAGCTGCTTCAACGTCGCCGCCGGTGGAAGTGAGCGAAGACGATGTGATCTCCGGCAACACTACGCCATAAATATCAAAGGTTTCCACCGACAGACGTTTTTTGCCGAAGAAGTAGTTGTGCGGGTCCGGGGTTTCGAATTCCGTCAACTGGCAGATGCCCTCGTCCACGGCTGCGACAGTCACGAATACGCGGCGGCCACGGCTGCCGCTCACTTTGTACTTGACCTTGAGCGGCGAACGGGGCCGGACTTCTGAAGGCACGGAGAGTTCCAGACCAAGCCGGTTTTCTTCGGTCTCGACAGTTAGCGGCGCTACGCCAAAAGCGCGCACCGGCATGTCCCGCTGCAATCCATCGGTAGAGCGGATGAGATGTGCAGAGATGTAGACATTGGGTTTGTAGTCAGCGAGTACGGGCACTTCGACCGTCGCCGTGTTCTCTTCAAGCTCGACAACCTGGCTGGAGAGAACCTTATCGCGCTCCACCGTCAGCAGCAGCTTACCGGAAAACGGAGCACGCACTTGCACTTCGGCAACCTCGCCGGGTTTGTATGTTTGTTTGTCAAAGTCGATTTCAATGCGGTCGGGATTGTCCATCGCCCAGGGCGCGTAGCCCCAGCCGCTGGCATAGAAGGTGAGGGAGGCGGAAGCGCCGGTTTCTCTGTCCGTGGCGACGACGCGGTACTGTCCGTACTCTTTTGGCAGGACCTCAAAGCTACCGACGCCGGGCTCTGAGTTAAGCTCAAAGCGGTCGGCGAGTTGTTCGACTTTCTCAGAAACGTAGCGGTAGCCACGCTGCGAATCCACTTGCTTGAGAATCGATTGCCAGTAGATTCGGTAGAAAGTGATCTCTACAGTGTGGTTGGCTTCAGACTCGCCATCCGGCGCCACCACCACGTATTCCATTTTGGTTTCGCGCTCAGGTTCGGCGTAGCCTTCCTGAGCTTGGCGCAATCCGATGTAGCCGGCGTAGGGGTGGATGATGACGCCCTTGTAAGCACTGACACCTCGTCCGCCTGGCTCCAACACCGTTGTCGAAACGATGCCACGCAGCGATGATGGCGGCTTTAGCCCGGATGGGATTTTGAAGGAGTAAGCATATTTGCCATTCGCGTTCAACCTCTGTTCTCCCAAATCCTGAGTGGTTTTGGCGAACTGCCTTTTCGAGTCTGAGAAAATAAACGAATTCCAGCGCGGCGGCTTGAATTCGAAATGTTCGAGTTCCACAATGGCTTGCACACGCCGGCTGGCCGCGGGCGGCCCAAACAGCGTCATGCCCGTAACATCAATGCCAATTTCATCGCCAGGCCCGTAGGTCTCCTTTTCCGTGCTCAGCGTGACTTTCATGCGATCCGGCACAAACTCTTCGACGTTGAATGTAGAGCGTCCGATCTCCCTGTCGTCTCCGAGCAGAAGCATGGCGACATACTTTCCAGTCCGCGCATAACCGGGTATCTCGATATCGAATTGGCAGGCGGCTTCACGGTTTAGCATGGCGCGCTGCTCATTCAGGATCCTGCCGTCCGGGGCGCGCACGCGCAAGAGGACCGGAAAAGACGACGGCACGCTGGCGTTATCACCGCGCACGATTGCCGCAAGGTGAGAAGTTTCCCCCGGGCGATAGACGCCACGTTCCGTGTACAGGAAGGCTTCGTAGCCATGCTGAAGATATTGTTTGCCGCCGACATCGAAATCAGAGGTCGGCACTCTGCGCTTGGTGAGTTCGACAAACGACATGTCCTCGCCAGCCGTGGCGGTGATCAGGTAAGGCGTGAAGTTGTCGGCGTAGCTTTTGTAGTTCTTGATGACCGCGATACCATCCGAATTGGTGCGGGCGGTGACCAGCGTCTGGTTGTTTTGGCTAATCAAATCGATTCTTGCACCAGCCACAGGCGTCACGTCCGCAAGCTGGTTGACCCAGACCCAGAGGTCATCTCCGGCCTGTTTGCTGACGATTCCCATGTTGGTGGCGATGACCCATTTAGAAGTCTGCCGCCAGCGTTGGTCGCTCATGCGGGCGGTCAGCCGGTAGATGCCCTTGCGGTCGCTGGCAATGTGCTGCCGGATATCGACGGCGGTGATGATCTCCTCGTTCTCAACGCTTTGAACCACCAGTTCCGACTCCTGCAATCGCCTGCCCATCGCCGGCAGATTGACCCAACTGTAGCGGCTGCTCAGGTTGTACTGGTTGAGAAGATGGGTGACATTGTTGGCATAGACTTTTTCGATTTCCAGGCTCACTTTGTTGACGTTGATGGTGGACAGGCCGACATTCAAGTTGCCGTCCCGCGTCAGGTAAAAGCCTTCGCCGACAAAGTCGATCTGGGGTGGAATGTGTTCGCGAATAAAAGACACGCGGTTGCTGATATCTTTCTCCAGCGGCGTGCCGTCGATGGCGAGCAGCCCCTTACGCAGCCGCACCTGGTAAGCGCTGCCCATTTTGAAGTCCCCGCGCAGGTTCAGGTAGTGATGTTTCGCCGAAACGCCAAAATCGATAGGCGGGTCCAGGGCGATGAACTCTTTGGCCTTTTGCGCATCGATGGGCAGATTGAATTCCAGCGCAATGTAGCCCTGACTCGCTGATGATTTTTTTGGTGACATGCGCACGAGCCTGAGGTCCTCCTGCCCGGGCAGGCCAAGGGGTTTGATATAGTCACGCTCGAGCGCCAGGTTGCCGCCGATGCAATTCAGTCCTTTCCGTATGGTGAGCTGGACGCGTTGCTCATTCTCTCCTCGCCGAACCTGGTCGGCCTGCAGTTGCATAATCCTGGCGGCCCCGGTGGTCACGATACCGAATTCGATATCTTCACCGTCTTCGAATTTGAGCGCCACGAAGTCGACCAAATCTTTGGGCTCCACCTCGTAGTTGAATTCGAGCGTCGCCACCAGCCGTAAGCGGTCCGGTTCCTGTGAGGCATATTCATACGACAGGTGCCCGCTGTTGACACGCAGCCGTTTTGTGTTGAATGCAAAGACTGTTTCATCGTCGAGCAAGTAGATGCTTGCGGGGCTGAGCGGCGCAGCCAGGGTGGCGACATATTCCGTCGAAGGCTTCAGCATCACGTCTGGGTAGAAGCGGAGCTTGTTTGGCGCAATCCAGCTAAACCGCCCCTGCAGGGGTGGTTCGAAGGACAGCGGCCCATCTGGCCGCGATTTGTTGACCAGCGAGTCGCTCACAATTGCTTTCGAAAATTCAACCGTGAAGTTCGTTCCCTGCTCGATTTCTCCGGTGGGAGTGAATGATGTCACCTCGACTGTCTCTCCGGCATGACCGGAAAAAAGATAAATGCCACCGGCGATAATGATCACCAATAGCGCGGTGATGATGGCATTCTTGCCGGTCAGTTGGCTCATGATGGCGTTACCCTTCTTCTGTTCCATGGTTTGTCGTGCTCCTTGCAAATGGGTTGGGGTTGTGAGTTCAAATTACCGAACTGAGTGCAGAAAAGCAAGGCGCTTGGGCGGCGTCAATTACAGTTTGGTTTGGCAAGTCAAGTTGAAATAAGCTTGCAAATCGGCATGGCGTTGCCTATCTTCGTTGCTTAATTTGCGGGCAGATCTGGGATTTGGTGGCGCCATGTGAAAACCCGGAGAAATTGCCAGTTACTTTTTGAGCCTAAATATTGTGATTCGGGTAGCCGATTGAATCACATCAGAACGAAGCAGTGCTTCTGACCAACGCCCGCTGCCAAAGGAGACGTTATGGCAACCAAACTTCAGGACACCGAGATTGAATCAAAGCTCAACGACTTGAACGCGGGGCTGATTGATAAATGGGGGCTAGCAGCCGGCAAACTGCACAGAGAGTTTGTATTCAAGAATTTTGTAGATGCGTTTGGCTTCATGACCCGCGCAGCCATCCTGGCGCAGGAGATGGACCACCACCCGGAATGGTTCAACGTCTACAACAAAGTTCGGATAGACCTGGCGACGCACGACGCGGGCGGCATCTCAGAACTGGATTTTGAGCTGGCGCAAAAAATAGAGGACCTCTGCTGAATGTACAAAACTCTGGGTTTTCTGTTTGTCGGCCTGGCCTTTGCCGGAGCCCTGCTGCCGTTGCTACCTACCACGCCTTTTCTGTTGCTTGCCGCCGCTTGTTTCGCGAGATCGTCGGAGAAATGGCATCAATGGCTGCTTTCCAACCCAACCTTTGGACCGCTGATCAGGAACTGGCAGGACCACCGGTGTATCTCAAACGCCTCCCGGGCGATTGCCATCGGCTCGATCATTGTATTTGGCGGCTACTCTGTGGCATTCGCTGTGTCCAACCTCTACCTACAGGTTGCAGGCGGCATCCTGGTTGGGTACGCCATCACCTATCTCGCCCGTATCCCGGCCTGTCAGAAGGAAGACAATTAGCAGCGGTTTGTTTGCGCGGAGGATGGCTGTTGCATTGGGTGCGCGGGTCGGAAGTGACACAAGTATTGTTGAACTAGGGGTGGCTGCAAATGTTCAAGGATATTCTGGAATAAAGTATCCTGCCTGCTGTAAAATGATTGCGTCGGTATTTCTCTTTAATTAAGCTTGCACGGCGACGGAGAGGTATCGGCGCATTTTTATTGTTGGTCCTGCCAGTCGCCGAGATAGCGGATTTCCTCCTGCAGCCGAATCCCAAACCGCTTCTCCACCTCCATCTTAACATGTGTGATGACTCGCTGCATATCCTGCGCCTTGGCGCCACCGACATTCATAATGAAATTAGCGTGCATTTCCGAGACCTGTGCGCCGCCAACTTGAAAGCCCTTCAGGCCGGCAGCTTCGATCAATCTACCGGCGAAATCGCCGTCGGGATTGGTGAACACAGAGCCGGTGCTTGGGCCCGTCGGTTGCGTTTTGCGGACACGCAGGTGGTCTGCCATGTTCCGCTCCGCCACTTCGGGCTCGCATGGCCGGCCTTTAAGTCTGGCCGCCAGCACGACTTCGCCACTCTCTTTCAGTCGGCTGCTGCGGTAGGAGAAGTCCAGAGCTTCGGCCGGCAGCCAATCAGTTTCGCCGGATGACTTGAGTACCAACGCGCTGTCGAGAATGGCGCTGATCCACTCCGTGCGGGTGCCGGCGTTGACCGCCACCGCGGCGCCAACGGTCCCCGGGATGCCGACCAGAAACTCCAGACCGCCGATGCCCTGGCGGGCCGCCTCCTTTGCGAGCACGGCGAGATTGGTACCGGAATCCGCCTCGACTACTGCCGCTGGCAGAAATGCGATGCGGTGGCTGCGGTTCAAAATCACCAGGCCCCGAATACCGAAGTCTGAAACCAGGATATTTGCGCCGAATCCAAGAATGGTAAACGGCAGATTGAGTTCCCGGGCCAGCCGCACACCGGTTTCGAGTTCTGTGGCCGAGTCAGCCTTGTAGAAAATATCCGCGGGCCCGCCGACCCGCCAGTTGCAGTGCTTCGCCAGAGGTTCGTCTTCGCGAACCCGGCTGTTGCCGACGGTGGCTGACAAACGGTCTCTCAGAAGTTTCGTGGTCGCACTCATGCCGAGTAGGTAGTGAATCGCCGGCATATTTGCAACGGCTTTCTGGTGAGTTGTCATTTCTGCATGGTCCATCGTCAAAAAATCCTTGCCGAATTGTCCGAAATTGATAAATTCCAACCTTATACCTGCCGCTGCAACCAATCGCGATTTGTAATTCGAGAAGAAGAAAATGTCAAAAACATTGGAACGGGTACGCTTATGAAGCTGAAATTCAAGTTCTCCGGCAACATCATGAATCGTTTTCTGGACGTGGTCGAGAAGGGAGGAAATATTTTACCGCATCCCGCCAGCCTGTTTGCACTCATGGCGCTTTCGGTTGTGGTAATTTCGGGCATTGCCGCGCAGTTCGACTTGTCCGTGATTCACCCCGGAACCGGCGCAGTGGTCAAGCCGGTGAGTCTGCTGAACGGTGAGGGCCTGCGGCGAATGATCCTCAACATGGTTCGCAACTTCACGAGTTTTGCGCCCCTGGGAACAGTACTGGTGGCGCTCCTGGGTATCGGCGTGGCCGAGGGTACCGGTTTCATCGCCGCCGCCCTGCGTCTCATGGTGCTCAAGGCCCCCGCCCGCCTGCTGACCTTCACGGTTGTGCTGGCCGGCGTTCTGTCAAATACCGCATCCGAAGTCGGCTATGTGTTGCTGGTGCCGCTCGGCGCCACGATTTTTCTCGCGGTCGGACGCCATCCGATCGCCGGACTGGCCGCGGCTTTTGCCGGGGTCTCAGGTGGCTACAGCGCCAACCTTTTTCTCGGAACCATCGATCCCCTGCTTTCGGGCATTTCGACCGAAGCCGCCCGGATCGTCGATCCAAGCTACGCCGTGAACCCGGCATGCAACTACTACTTCATGGCTGCCTCCACGTTTATTATCGCGGCGGTCGGCACTTTTGTCTCCGAGCGCATTGTGGAGCCGCGACTCGGAAAATACGACGGCGACGAGCAGTCGCTGGAGTTGCAGCCGCTCTCCGCAGACGAGAAACGCGGGCTCAAGTTTGCCGCGTTCACCACGCTGGCATTCATCGCTGTTGTGCTCTGGGGCATCCTGCCTGCCGATGGTGTTCTGTTGAATCCGGAGCAACCGGATTTTCTGCACTCGACGCTGCTCAAGGGCATTGTCACCTTCATCTTTCTGAGCGCGCTCGTGGTCGGGGTCGCCTATGGCATTGGCGCCCGCACTCTGAAAAGCGATAATGACGTGATGAACGGCATGGGTAAATCCATGAGCACGCTCGGCATTTACATCGTTCTGACATTTTTCGCCGCGCAGTTTGTCTCTTATTTTTCATGGACCAACCTTGGGCTCATCTTTGCGGTCAAGGGCGCCGAGTTTCTAAAAGCGATCAATCTCTCCGGCATTCCTCTCATGCTCACCTTTGTCGTGGTAGCTGCGTTCATCAATTTGTTCATGGGCAGCGCCTCCGCGAAATGGGCAATCATGGCGCCGGTTTTTATCCCGATGTTCATGTTGCTTGGCTACACTCCCGAGTTCACCCAGGTGGCCTATCGAATTGGAGATTCCACCACCAACATTATTGCGCCGATGATGACTTATTTCGCGCTCATCATCGCGTTTGTGCAGCGCTACGTCAAGAATGCCGGCATTGGTACCGTGGTGGCAACTATGTTACCCTACACCTTTGCCTTCATGATAGCCTGGTCGATTTTGCTCATCATCTGGGTGCTAATGGAGTTGCCGGTCGGACCTGGCGCGGGCCTGCGTTTGCCGCTCTAGTTTGACTCCGGATTTTTTCACTGGGAGAGGGCTGTTCCCGGCCTCAGTTGCGGGCTTGGTTTGGTTGCATCAAACTGAGTTTCGCCAGCGAGCCGGGCTCAGCCCTTTTTGCTTGCGTCTGGGTGATTATTTCTTTAATATCCAAGTTCACCTTTTCGAGCGAAACGACCAGTATAAGCCGAGGATTCCGGGTTCCCGATGCATCTCACCGAAGCCAGCATTATCAACTTATTCGCCCCCCATATTCTCCAGCGTGGGCGACGCTACCTGCGAGAAGGCCGGGTTGAACTCCTGGAATTTGATGGCGAGTATCTCGAAACCGAAGTGCAGGGCACCAGCCTGTATTTTGTGCAGGTGGAAGAAAAGCCTAAAGGGTTGAGCTACCACTGCTCCTGTCCATTCGACGGGCCCTGTAAACACCTTGCCGCATCACTCCTGTCAGCGCTTGAAACGGGTATGGAACCGAAGCCCGATTCCGGCAAAGGGAACTCTTTCTGGGAACTCTACTTCAGGCGATTGGCGCAAGCTGATGACTTCGATATTCAGCCGGAGTGGCGACTGCGCTATGCTTTCAGCCTGGAGCGCGGCAGTTGGTGGCTACACCCGCAAAAACAGAAACTCGGAGCAAACAACAAGATAGGCAAACCTCAGTCGATCTCATCGACTGATTTTGGCAAGCGCCAGGTTGTTTCGCGCGAAGCGGACAAGCTGGTTCTGAGCTTCCTGGAGAAGTGGCGCTTGACCGAAACCAATAATTACTACTACTACACGGTCCGCACCACACGTTATGAATTCAGCTATGGCGCGCCGGTCGGGGTTGTTCTCGCTTTGTTGCGAGACTGCCCGATCGTCACCGAAAGCGCGGATGGCGAGGAGCAGCTGCACTACCACACTTCCCGCGGCAAGGTAGAATTTCGCTTAGTGGAGCAGGAAGGTGAAGATAGGCTGATCTTCCGGCCCTTCCTTCTGCTCGACGAGGCAGAGACCGAGCTGAAAGAGAATTTTACTGTCCTGGCCGGCAACCCCATCTGGCTTATGTTCGGGGGCGAGTTGGTCGAAATCGAGAATGACTTCCGCGTCGAAAGTCTCCTGCCATTCAGCAGCGGCCACCAGGAGTTTGCCTTGACGCGCGACCAACTGCCGAACTTTTTTCGTACCCTTGCAGCAACGCCAGACCTTTTTTCGGCCTTCCGCTTTCCGGACGGTGTTGAAACGCAAACGGTCACGGCATTTTCGGAAAAACGCCTCTATCTTGGCGAGCAACCAGATGCGGTTTCTGTAAATTTAAAATTTGTTTACGGAGCTGTGGAGGTGAACTTCCACGACGCAAGATCCCACGTTTGGGGAATGAGCGAGGCCCTGGATACTTCGTATCATGTGATTCGGGATTTTGAAGCAGAGCAGGCTGTTGTGGAGCGACTGCTCGAAGGTCACTTGAAAAGGGGAGCAGGCAAGACAATTCAGACTTACAAAAACAAGGCCTTCGAGTGGATGTTCGAAGATGTTCCGCTCTTGCTGAAGGAAGGATTCACGATCTTCGGCGAGGACAAACTGCACAAATATCGGGTCAACAGAACCAGCGCCCAGGTGCGGGTGCAGATGAATTCCGGCATCGACTGGTTCGATCTTGATTTCAACGTCGATTTCGGCGGCGTGCTTCTGGCCCTGCCGGAAATCAAGAAGGCTCTCAAGAAGAAAAGTCGCTATGTCAAACTAACGGACGGCGCCACGGCTGCTCTACCTGAAGCGTGGATCAACCGCTTTCACCATGCAGTAACTCTTGGCGACCAGCAGGACGGGCGAATCCGGTTGTCGCATTTTCACGTCACCCTGATCGATGAGCTTTTTGCGGAAGCCGGCGGCTGGAGCACTGACGAAGGTTTCGAAGAGCGCCTGCAGATGCTGCGTGATTTTAGTGGCATCGAAGCGCGGCCGGTTCCGAAATCTCTGCACGGCGAGCTGCGGCCCTACCAAAAGGAAGGCTTCGACTGGCTGTGTTTCTTGCAGAACTATCGATTCGGCGGTTGCCTGGCGGACGACATGGGACTGGGAAAGACGGTGCAGGCGCTGACCGTGCTGCTCCACGAAGCTGAGAACGGCGCCAAAGAGCCCAGTCTGATCGTGACTCCAACATCGGTTGTTTTCAACTGGATGAATGAAATCGAGCGTTTTGCTCCGAGACTGAAAGTGTTGAACCAAACCGGCGGTGATCGCAAGCGCGTAGGTCTAAAGTACGATGACGTTGACATCGTGCTTACCAGCTACGGCACCCTGCGCCAGGACATCCTGTTTTTGAAAGACATACAGTTCAACTATGTGATTCTGGATGAATCGCAAAATATCAAAAACCCGGTGTCTCAAACCGCAAAGGCCGCAAAAGTGCTCAAGGCAAACCACCGCCTCGCGCTGACCGGCACGCCGGTTGAGAACAACACCATGGAGTTGTGGTCGCTGTTTTCCTTCCTGAATCCTGGCCTGCTTGGGGGCTTGACCTATTTCAAGGAAGCCTTTGCCCGCCCCATCGAGAAGGAGCACGACGAAAAGACCGCGAACCTCCTGCGCAAAACGATTTACCCGTTTATTCTCCGCCGCAGCAAAGGCAAGGTGGCGACCGAACTGCCACCAAAAGTCGAGAATCTTCTGTGCTCGGAAATGCTCCCTGGCCACCAACAGGTTTACAACAAGTGGCGGGATTTTTATCGGGCATCTCTGCTGCAGCGGATTTCGGATGTCGGTTTGAATAAATCACGCATGAATGTACTCGAAGGGCTGACCCGGCTGCGCCAAATCGCTTGTCATCCCGCGCTGGTCGAGGAGGGCTTCAACGACCGTGTCTCCAAGTTTGAACTCCTGTTCGACTACCTTGAGGAAATCACGGCTGAAGGGCACAAGGTGCTGGTATTTTCACAATTCGTGCGCATGCTGACGCTCATCAGGGAGAAGCTTGACGGCCACACGCCGTACGCTTATCTCGATGGCCGGACTCGTGATCGGCAGGCCTGTGTTCGCAAGTTTGAGCAGGATGATGCGTGCAAGGTGTTTCTCATCAGCCTCAAGGCAGGCGGCACGGGTCTCAATCTGACCGCGGCTGGTTACGTGATTCACTACGACCCTTGGTGGAATCCCGCCGTCGAAATGCAAGCCACAGACCGCTCGCACCGCATCGGTCAGGACAAGCATGTTTTTGTGTATAAGATGGTGAGCAAAGGCACGGTTGAAGAGAAAATTCTGCAACTGCAGGAGCGGAAGCGAAAGCTGGTTTCCAGTCTCATCAGCACGGATGCCGGGTTGTTTAAGAATCTTGGTAAAGACGATATTGAAGAACTGTTTAGCTAACCGAATGGTTTACGAAATCGCGAAGGATCAAGTTCATAGCCCCGCTTTCTGGGTACAAGAATGGCCGAATCTGTGAAAAGAGAAATCATCTACGTCGGCGATCCCATGTGCTCGTGGTGCTGGGGATTTTCGCCCGTACTCCGGGAGCTTCGCAGGCGCTACGGCGGTCAGGCGCCACTCTCAGTCGTTGTCGGCGGTCTGCGGCCCGGGACAACCGAAATTTTGACCGATGAAATGCGCGATTACATCCACCACCACTGGCAAGAAGTCAACGAGCGCACCGGGCAGCCGTTTGGCAGCAACATCCTTGAACAAGCCGGCTTTGTCTACGACACAGAGCCATCCTGTCGCGCCGTGGTTGCCGTCCGCCGGCTAAATCCGGAGCATGTCTTTGATTTTTTTGAAGAACTGCACCGGGCATTCTACCGGGACGGCAAGGATATCACACAGGAAAATGTGTTGACAGATTTGGCGACTAAGGTCGGCGCGGATGGTTCGGAATTCTCCAAAGAGTTCATCTCCGGTGAAACGGTAGATGAGACGCTCGCGGATTTTCAGCAGGCGCGCGAGCTTGGCATCAACGGTTTTCCATCCGTGGTTCTGAAGGATGGTGGGCGCCACACGTTGCTGACGCGCGGCTATCAGCCGTTTGAGGCGCTGCGACCTCACATTGATTCGTGGTTAGAGAACACTAGGAGTTGAAGCGACTCCTGTTCTGATGGATGGCCACTTTTCAGGCTCTATTCAAATGAAACTCGAAACCTCACCATATCGCCGTCTTCCCGAATTTGGGTAATTGAAATCCCGCACGGCTTGTCCTTCAAGTTTGGGTGGTAAACTCCCCAGAAGTTCGAGTTCGGGTTGCTGTCAGGCGTGAATTCGAATTGATTCTGGCTGTTGTAGAAATCGGTTTCCAGGCCTCCCATATCCACATTGATATCCAGATGGTCGCGATTGGTTTCGTTGCCAAGGGCTCCGGCGCATTCCACATCGAGCAGGCTCTCGTTGACGGCATGCCAAATTAAGAGCCCGCTGCCTGCGTAGGCGGCGTCATAGATATTGGTTTCACGGCGGTGGTAGGTGATGAAGAAATTCTCCGCGAATTGTGGCGGAGCGACATCGTTTATCTCCGTACCCGGCAGTGGGATCGTCACCATCACCAGACCCGTCTTGCTTCGAAGTTGGCTGAGCGATACTTCTACCTGCCCTGCTCCGCGACGGATGGTGCGTACGCGGGTCGAATCCGATTTGTCGAGCCAGCCGTAGCGCATCAGCAGGAAGGGATCCAGGGGCGGCGGCCCAAGGTTATTTTCAATCACCGAGGTGCTGGCCATAAGCTCCGGCGCCATCAGCGAATAGACTCCGACGCTTCTTGGCCTGTGGCGTCTGAAGCCGAGGTTGTGTGCATATTCATGCGCGAAAACCCAATTGAGTACAATTTCCTTATTGAGTTCGCTGATGGTCCCTGAGCCGATCTCGATGGTGATGCCGCCATAGTCAGCCGAGAATTTGCGTCCGGCTGCTTCAAAATCAATGCCGAGTCGGCCAAACCCCTGACCGTTGATACCGTTCACATACCAATTAGGGCCGCCATCCGTCGCTATCGATATAATGATGTCAGCATCCGCGAAAACTGCTTCCCCATGCGCCTCCACGACCATGTTGAGCACATCTCTATTGTAAAGGGCGTAGGGACCGTCAATCTTGACGCCCGAGTTTGGGTCTCGCTGATTATATTGCCGCTTGTAGTCAGATGCCTGATATGGGGTCTTGTAGAAGCCACCGTTGTTGGTGATTTCCCTGAAATCGAGTTGGTGGCGGCCGTAGGACATCACGTCGTAGTAGTCGGATATCCGGTCGTAAATGCGGTGACGCAACTCGAATGACGGAAAGGGGTAGCCGTCGTTTATGGCTTGCGAGTAAATCACCAGCGCAACTACTCTTGTGACCGTGCTATCGACACCGCGCAAAACGAACTGTCGAATGTCACTTTCGTCTCCTGGTTCGAAGGGAGGCTTCACGCAGCGGGTCAGAGCAATCACGCTACACAAAACGATGAGCACAAAACAATTCTTCAAGGCTGTCAACCTGACTTGCGTAATAATCATCTTTGCCACGAATCATCGTCGAAGCAGGGTCGGGTGTGAAGCTTGTTAAGATAGTTTGATAAGCGGACAGGAGAAGCGCGAAACTAATTCGCGAGCCGAACGTTTTACCAGCGTGTCAATCCTAAACAAATTTTTGATTCTACATAATTACATTTCGGAGGAGTTACAACATGAGGACATTCCTTATCTGGGGGTATTTGTTTACCCTCGCAGCGGCAGGAGGTGCGGTGGCGACAAATGACGCTGGGGCATCGAAAATTTTCCCATTCAAATATGAGATGAAGGATTTGCCGAACGGCCTGCGGGTCATCGTCATCCCGACTGACTATCCAAACATTGTGGCGTTGCAGATTCCTGTGCAAACCGGCTCGCGCAACGAAGTAGAGGCCGGCAAGTCAGGATTTGCGCATTTCTTCGAACACATGATGTTTCGCGGCACGGAGCAATATTCGGCTGCTGCGTACAACGAAGTTCTGAAGAATGCCGGCGCTGACCAGAACGCCTACACCAGCGACGATCTCACCAACTACCACATCACTTTTTCCAAAGATGACCTGGAAAAAGTGCTTGAGCTGGAGGCTGACCGGTTTCAAAATCTGAAATATCCGGAAGCCGATTTCAAGACCGAAGCCAAGGCGGTTCTGGGCGAGTACAACAAGAATTCCGCCAATCCGTTCAACAAAATCATCGAAGTACAAAGGAAAGCGGCCTTCAACAAACACACCTACCGCCACACCACCATGGGCTTTATCGAAGACATCGAAGCTATGCCGGAGCAGTACGATTACAGCCTGAAATTCTTCGAACGCTACTACCGCCCGGAAAAGGTCGTGGTCATTCTGGCTGGCGACGTGCAGGCGGACAACGCCTTTGCACTGGTTGAGAAATATTGGGGAGACTGGCAGCGCGGCGACTATGAGGTGGCCATTCCGGTCGAGCCCGCGTCTAAAGGCCCGGTTTACGAGCACGTTGAGTGGAAAACTCCGACCCTGCCCTGGGTCACCGTTGCTTTTCACGGACCAGCTTTCTCGGAGACCGAGAACGACATGGCGACCATGGACATCATTCAGAGTCTGGCGTTTTCCAAAAGCTCGCCGCTTTACCAGAAGCTTGTGGTGAAAGAGCAGAAGGTCGATCGGATTTTTCCGTACTTTCCAGATCGCAAAGACCCGTATTTGCTCACGGTCGCAGCGCGTGTGAAGAATCCGGATGACATTTGGTACGTGCGTGATGAGATGTTGCAGACATTTGCCGATTTGCGCACCGACCCAGTCTCGCGCAAACGCGTCGCCGACATCAAATCCAACCTGAAGTACAGCTTCGCAAACGGCATGGACAATTCGGAAGCTATCGCCAGCGCCATCGTCGAATATGTTGCCAAAACCCGCGACCCTGAGACAGTCAACCGGGTTAACCAGCTCTACGATACCATCACGCCGCAGCATGTCCAGCAAAAGGCTGGCGAGTATTTTACGGATAATGGACTGGTGGTGGTGACCTTGTCGCAGCAGGCATTACCGCAAATGGCCAACCTGAGTGGCTCGGTGGATGAGATTGTCAAAATGGAGGCAGAATCTTCTCCCGAAATCGCCACCGTGTTGCAGCGCGGCCAATCACCCATCGTGAATTTTCGCATCCTGTTTCGAGTTGGCGCCGCGGCTGACCCGGCTGGCAAAGCAGGGCTGGCTCAGCTCACCGCATCGATGATCTCGAGCGCCGGCAGCAAATCGATGAAGTACGCGGAAATCCAGAAGGCGCTTTATCCGCTTGCAGGCTCGTTCGGCAATCAGGTGGACAAAGAAATGACCGTATTCACCGGAACCACCCATCGTGACAATCTCAGCGCGTTCTACGAAATTGCCGCCGGACATCTGCTTAATCCGGCTTGGGATGAATCCGATTTCAAACGAGTCAAGGCCAATCTCATCAATAGTATCAAGGTCGATCTGCGCGAAAACAACGATGAGGAATTGGGCAAAGAGATGCTGTACGAGGCCATTTATTCGGGCCATCCTTACGGGACACTCAATTCCGGCCACGTCGAGGACCTGGAGCAGTTGACCCTGGCGGAAGTGCAGGAATTCTACCGCCAGAACTATACGCAAGCGAATCTTGTGCTGGGAATGGCCGGAAACTTCGGCGACGACTTTCTGTCTCGCGCCAAGAAGGATTTGGGTGCGCTTCCTGGTGGCAGTTCGGTTAGCCGGGAGTTGCCGAAACCAGTTGAGATTTCCGGGTTGCAGGCTGAAATCATCCAAAAAGACACACGGGCTACGGCAGTCTCGTTTGGCTTCCCGATTGAAGTCACTCGCAGCCACGAAGATTTTGCTGCTCTATGGCTGGCGCGTTCTTATTTGGGCGAGCATCGCTCAACCAACAGCCACTTGTTTCAGCGCATCCGCGAAATCCGCGGTATGAACTACGGCGACTACGCCTACATTGAGTATTTCCCGCGCGGCATGTTTCAATTTCATCCGGACCCAAATCTTGGCCGCTCACAGCAGATATTCCAGGTGTGGATTCGCCCCGTGGAATCGGCCGAGAATGGCCATTTTGCCACGCGCGTGGCTATGTTCGAGCTGAGCAAGCTGATCAAAGATGGCGTCAGCCAGGAAGATTTCGAGGCGACTAGAAACTACCTGCTTAAGTTCAGCAACATCCTGACCCGGACTCAGGACCGCCAGCTTGGTTATGCTCAGGACAGCCATTATTATGGCCTGGGCGAATTTACCTCGACGATGGCAGAGCGGCTGAAGAAGCTGACGGTCGAAGATGTCAACCAGGCAATCCGGAAGCATCTGCAGGACAAGAACGTGAAATTCGTGTTCATCACCAAAGACGCAGACGATTTGAAAAGCCGGTTGGTGAACAACACGAAATCCGTGCTGACCTACCAGTCCGAGAAACCGGCGGAGTTGCTGGCGGAGGACAAAATTATTCAGGATTACAAGCTGGATTTCAAGGCGGAGAACGTGAAGATTGTGCCGGTGAATGAGGTGTTTGTGAAGTAGATCTTGGTTAGTAGCATGGGGGTGGCCCAAAATGAACCGAGTTCCGGAAGGCTGTTTCCGGAAGGAAACAACATCGGGAATTCTTGGAACACCCCCATAACCAGTTTATTGCAAGATGCTTTGTCCTATTTGCTATCCGGTCTGAAAGACCTCGCGTTAAATCAAACCGCATCATAGAACAACACAGGCTCAATCGTAGTTGTCAGCCTGAATCAATGAAAACACGGCGCCCTGCGGGTCCTGAATCGCCGTGAACCGGCCGACGCCCGGTGCGTCCATCGGCGGAAAGAGTTCGGAGCCGCTCAGGGATTTGACTTTTGCCAGGCTATCATCGAAGTTGTCAACGTTGAAGTAGACTGACCAGTTTGGCGGAATGTCTCCCCACTCTTGCGTAATCTGCAGCATCCCGCCGTTCATTCGATCGCCTACTTTGAACATCGTGTAGGGGCCGGTCGGCGTCTGCATGACTTCCGCGCCCCAACCGAAGACTTTGGTGTAGAATTCCCGGGCCGTGTCCGGGTCGCGAGTCGCCAATTCGTTCCAGCAGAAGGTGTTGGGAACATTGGTGATCTGGGCCCCGATATGTTCTCTCGGTTGCCAGACGCAGCAGGTTGCCCCGGTCGGGTCCTCGAAAGTGAACATCCGGCCGGCCTCGAAAACATCGAACGGTTCCGTGATGAGTTTGCCGCCGCTGGCGTTTGCTCTGGCCGCAGTATCGTCGGCGCTGTCCACTGAGATGTAAGAATTCCAGCGTGGCGGCACACCTGCGGATTCTTGTTCTGAGTTCATCTGGTACATCGCGCCGACATTCTCGTCACCGAGCTGCGCCATGGTGTAAACCATGCCCGGACCGGCAGGACTGTCCGTCAGCTTCCAGCCAAAAAGTTCGTTGTAAAATTTTTTTGCCCCCTCCGTGTCGCTGGTTACAAGCTCTACCCAACAGAATGTACCGTTCGGGTATTCGCTGAATTCAGCCATGGCTCCTCCTTGATGGTGTGATGAAATTAGAATGTGGTTTGATTCGGGGCGTTCAGTAATTAACGATAAAATGGCAATATGGTTGCGCCGTCGGCGAGGATTTCGGAGGCTGGCTACCGTGCTATGCCAGGTGCTACACCCGGAGCGGGACTGGCATCCGGGAAATCACAATGCCCAGTCAAGCCGGACACAACGCCGCAGATGAAAAAGAACTTAGTGAGGGCCTCTTTCTTCTTTCATCTGCAACGCGTTGGCCCGGCGGCAGGTGCATCGTCAGTACCCGATAATTTCAGCGCGTCCGAGGTTGCCTAAGCACTTACCATGCCTGATTTTCGTTCCGATTCAGACCCGTGAACGCGCGCTGAGTTAGTCGTCTGCTCGGTTTCATCAGCGAACTCAGTTCTCGATTCCGTCCATAAGACCGCGCTATAGACTTTCAACGATGAAATTTGTGATCATGGTGAACATATGAAAGTAGGTGAACGGATTGCCCGTGCCCGCCATGCCATGATTGCCACCCGGATAGATCATCAACTGAAATTGCTTGTTTGCCTTCTGCAAGGCGGCTGCCATTTGTATCGCATTTTGAAAGTGCACGTTGTCATCGAGATCACCCTGCACAATCAACAGCTTTTGGTCATCTCCGAGCCTGTCGGCGAAATTGGTCAGATTGGCTTCGGCGTAGTTGTCGCCGTTCTTCTCCGGTGTGGACATGTAACGCTCGGTGTAAATCGTGTCGTACAGCTCATGAGATGTGCCGGGCGCGACCGCAACCCCTGCCTTGAATATTTCAGGCCCATCGTATTTCAGCATGGAGAGCAGAGTGTTGGTGCCGCCGTAACTCCAACCCCAGATTGCGATGCGAGATGCGTCTACGTAGGGCATTCCGCCCCAATATTTGGCCACGGCAATTTGGTCTTGCGGTTCGAGAGTCCCCAGCCGTTTGTGGTTGGCGCTTTGGAAAGCCTTGCCGTAGCCCGCCGCGCCGCGGTTGTCGAAGCAGACAAAAATGAAATCTTTCTCCTCCACCATGAAGGTCTGCCACAACGCGAAACCGCCCTGCCACGCATTGCGCACCTGCTGGATACCGGGACCACCATAGGTGAAGACCAGAAGTGGGTATTTCTTGTTGGCGTCGAAATCCGATGGCTTCAGAACATAACCGTGCAAATCCGTGCTGTCGTCCGCGGCTTTGATGGTCGTGAATTCGTATTTTGGCAATTCGTAGGGCGCCAGGGTTTCTTTCAACACAGCGTTGTCTTCCAACACTTTGACCAGCGAGCCGTCGGATTTGTACAGCCCGGTGACCGGTGGCGTATCGATATTCGAGTAGGTATCGATGTAGTAGCTGAAATCTTTCGACATGTTGATGGTGTGATTGCCGACGCCTTTGGTCAGACATGTGGGTTCCGAGCCATTGCTCGGCGCCAGGTCCGCGACATAAAGATGGCGCTCGACCGGACTTGCTTTGGTGCCGCTGAAATAGATCTTCCCGGCCTGCTCGTCGATGCCCTCAATTTGGGTTACTCTCCACTCGCCTTGCGTGAGTTGGCGCACCATTTCGCCGCTGTTTTTGTAGAGATAGATATGCTTGTAGCCGTCCCTTTCACTGATCCACGTGAAGTGCTTGCCGTCTTTCAGGTAGGAGATGTGGTCGCCGCCGAAGAAGTTAATGACTTCCACCCAGGTTTCTTCCTCTTCCTTCAGGACGGTGCGAATCTTCATGTTTCCCGGATGGCCATAAACCAGCTCGGCCTTGTTTTGTTCGCGGTTCATGCGCAGAAGCCAGACCTTATGTTTGCCATCAAGCTTTGGGGTCCACCCCATGCGAAAGATGTATTCAAATTCGTCGCTGTCGGATTTCCACGTACCTGTTTCGAGAAACTTGGTCTCGTGCTTTTTGAGATCAATGACGCCAATGTGAACCTCACTGTTGGGCTCGCCCGCCAGTGGGAAGCGGAAGTGGATATCTCTGGGCTTCTTGCCTCGCAAGTCCACCATGAAAAAATCGCTGGTCGCGGACTCATCAAACTGGAAGAAGGCAATGTGTTTGCTGTCCGGGCTCCATGACCAGCCGTCTCGCAGTCCAATTTCTTCCTCATAAACCCAGTCGGTGGTGCCGTTGATGATGGCGCCATCCGAACCGTTTGAGGTCAGTTCGGTCTCTTTCATGCTGGCGACTTCGACGAGGTAGAGATTGCGATTGCGGACGAACCCCACATGTTTGCCATCCGGGCTGAATTTTGCAAACATCTGGTAGCCCTTTTCCCGAGGGCTGAGCGGCGTTAGCTTTCCGCTTCCGAGATTATAGAGGTAGTAGTAGCCCTTGGTGTTGCGTCGCCAGACCGGCGCCGAATCCGTGTAGATCAGCAGTTTGCTTCGGTCCTGGTTGTAGGTATAACCCTCAATGTTGATGAGCTTGTCAACATCCTCCGCATGCAGCTTGTTGCCGTCGAGCATTATCGTGTCTTCGTTGTTTGCAAGGTCGAGGCTCCGCAGATGGGTGACCCGAGCGGTGTCTGCCTTCGTGAAGGTGATGATCGGACCTTGATCAGCCCACTGCCCACGCTGAAAAAACTTGCCGACGAATTTACGAGACGCCCAGATGTCCTGCAGTGCCAAATGCGGCTTGTCCTGTTGCGCCTGCAATGGCGAGAAAACGAGGCTGGCGTTCAGCAATAAAAGCGTCAGCACGGAAATCGTGTTTTTGGATCTGAAGCGCGAAATGTTCATGTGTTCCTCCTGGAATGAATTGCGGACCGGGCTGAGCCGGTATCGTAACGAATGATGGATGAAAGGGAAATCCACTCGATGAACGCGAATATTTCGGATTAGTTACTCTTTTTTCTTTTGAACAGGCTTGCGACCCGGTCGATGCCATAGACAAACGGCTTGTTTGCGACCGCGGCAACATCTTTGACCATTTCTACCGGGTAAGAAGCAAGCTTGCTGGTCCCCTCGCTGACTGCTCCGAGCGCTACGTTGAACACGTGCGCCACCGGGTTGACCGCCATCATGACGTAGTCCACGGTTTTTTCTTTACTCATGCGGTAAAGCTCGACTGTCATCTTTTCAAAGATGTCACCGGTTATGAATTTGGTTGTTTTGATGATGAATTCGGCGGAGGGGTAAAGGTCGCGCTCAGATTCGATGGTCAGCATCGTGCAGTAGTTTTCGGTGATCAACGAAATGCGTGTGAGCAGGCTGGCGTTGACAAAGCCATCCGCGAGCGAGCCAAATATTTTGTCCGCAAACGGCACGCTCTTGAAGCTGTCCGTGGCGAATTTTGAAAAGAACTCGTGCGTGGCATACTCCACGCCTTCCGACCCGCCAATAGCCATGCTCAAATAGACCCGCTTCGCGATGGCCAGCAAATCCTTGTTGGACACGCGCCCGTGGTAAAGCAGGAAAAGCTCCTTGATGAGATTGACGCTCGAAGATAGAATGAGAATTGCGTCGAGAAAGCCATTTTGCGAGATGCTGGAGCTGTAGAAGAGCTGCAAAACATAGCGTTTGCGAATCTGCTCCGCCTGTTTCCGCAGGTGCGCGACGACCTGTTCGTAGCCCCGGCTGCCTTCCGGCAGATTGTCAAAGTCAAATCCCGTCGCAAGCAAATGTGGATTTTGTCGAAAATGCTGCAGGCGTGTTTTTGTGAGTTCTTCGACCTTGCGGCTGTCGCGGGTTGGCCCGTAATTTTGGGGAATCCGGACAATCCTGTAGATTGGCATAGCGATGAAGTAACCCACAAAGATGACCAGCGTTGCCAGTGTCACATATCCGAATACGGGATGAATCGCATAGGTCAGCGCAAACAACTCGACGAATTCTCTGAAGATGACATAGAGCAGAAAAAAGGAGAAGAAGGTAATGACGCGTTTTATGGTCTTCACTTCGTGGTCCGGCGGACATTCTGAATTTACAATTTGGAGAATATAAGGAGAATGAAAATGCAAAGCAATTTCAAACTGGTTCGTCCATAGCCGATCGCCAATTGACGGTTCCTTGGGGGCGAGCACATGAGGGCATCTCGCGCCATTCCGGTTTCTCCGACTTTGGTGGCGCGATGTGCCGGCCCAGAGAAGCAAGAAGGCGATCAGGGCAAATTGATGAATCAGGAGTGATAGTGACGCAAGTCAATGGAGCTAAGAGATGCCATTCAGGCGAGCGGATTATGGGGCTGAGTCTGCCACCGACGCGATGAGCCGTGCCCGCTATCTCCGAATCAGCGGTGCGAACTTGCGGTAGCGAAAGCGATTGTAGATGAATTTGAGAGCGTACTTGCCGGCAGAGCTCGCTTTCAGCAAGTGGTCGAAAATAAACCCCGGCACATCGTAGTAGAGGTATATTTCGTCCCCGAGAAATTTGAGGTAGAGTATCTTCTTGTACTTATCGTAGCCGGCCGAGACAATGTGGGATGAATTCAAAAAGAACTCGCTGACGTCCTGGTTTGGGAATCCATCGGAATAGGTCTGCCAGTCGTATTGATGGCGGCTGTTTTCCGATGAATGTTTCCGGGAGCCGTTGCCGTTGCGGATGGCTGGGTCGGCCTTTTCGAGCGTTTCCAGCAACAGCCGATAGGCAAGGTTGATGCGTTGGGTTTTCGCCACGGCCACCTGCTCCATTTCTTCATTATTGTGAAACCGGTCAGGGTGCCACTGCTTGACCATTTGTTTATAGCCGGTACGCAGGCTTGCTCTGTCTGAAAGCGTTTCGAGCCCGAGTATTTCGCAGGCCGCTTGAACTTCCTTGCTCATAGCTCTATTTCCGAGTTTGGTGTCGCTGCTTGTTTGAAAATTTCTGTCTAGCATGTTGCCCTTTGGCTTATTCGCGTCCACAACTTCGTCGCGTTGAGCGCGCCCCCCGGAACGCAGGTCGGAGGATTAAACAAGTACCGGTATTAGTATCGCACCCAGATTCATCAATGATAAGTCACCGCGAGCATCTTACAAAATAAACCAACCCAGAGCGCAAAAACATTCCGTACCGTCACGTCGGCGGACTTTCTACGCAGTGGAACAAGGATTGGCTCGCTCAGCCGGGTTTATTATCTGAGACAGGTTCTATTCCCTCTGGTCGGACGCCTGTGCGAAAATACTCTATTTGATTTATACCAACAAATCCCTAAAGAGCAGAGAGATAAAGGATTAACTACGGGAGTAGGGCCCATTTGTATGCGACGGCGCTGCTCGGCCTGAACGGCTCTCGTTGACAGAAACCTGCATGGACGGCATCAGGGATGGGCAAGCGAGAGACATCCATGAGCGGACGCAATTTCGATATCCCGGGACAAGAAAAAATGATGAAGACTAAACTGCCTCAGGCTTGGTGCTCGGCAAGAAACATCGTCTCGTGAGCGTGGCCAGAATGGCAGGTGCAGCTCAATCTACCACTTCCGGCCATTTCCTAAAGCTTCAATTCCTGTTTGACTTTCTGATTTATTATTTTACTTTCTTGTCATATCTTTTCCAACCTGCACTTTTCACAGGGTCGCGGCCATTTGTTGCCTAATCCAGGGTCTCTCTTCTTGAAGTCCCTGAAAATGGCAGATTTTAACCCAAGTTGGACATACTGATGCCACATACCGGTGACATGCCGTCGGATGAGTTCCTGCTATCCGGACAATCTCTGATTGAGTGGGTTGCCAACTATCGCGAGCGAATTGACGAGGTTCCGGTTCTGCCCGACTTCAAGCCCGGACATCTCAGTGAACAACTCCCAGCTGCTGCGCCCCAGTCTGGTGAGCCGATGCAGGCGATTCTGCAGGACCTGGACAGCCTCATCATGCCCGGAATGACCCACTGGAATCACCCGAACTTCTTTGCCTATTTTTCTATCACTGGCAGCGGTCCTGGTATCCTGGGCGAACTGGCGAGCGCCGCCTTCAACATCAATGGCATGCTTTGGAAGACCAGCCCGGCAGCTACCGAACTCGAACAAGTGACGCTGGAGTGGCTCCGCAAGATGCTGGCTCTGCCTGACGACTTCAAGGGGATTGTCTATGACACCGCCTCGGTGAGCAGTCTGCACGCGATTGCGGCGGCTCGCGAGGCTTTTTCTGATTTGAACATCCGCGAACAGGGCATGGCCGGCCGCCCTGACTGCCCTCGACTGATATTATATTGCTCCGAGCACGCCCATTCATCAATCGATAAAGCGGCGATCGCGCTGGGGCTTGGCTTGAACTCGGTTCGAAAGATTTCCGCGGACGAAAAATATCGTATGCGGCCCAAAGAACTCGCGCTGGCTATTGAGGAAGACCGGCGTCAGGGCTGGCGTCCGTTCTGTGTCGTGGCTACCGTTGGCACCACTTCGACCACAAGCATCGATCCGGTGCAGGCCATCGCCGACATTTGTGAACGCGAAAACCTATGGCTGCACGTCGATGCCGCTTATGGCGGCTCTGCGGCGATTGTGCCGGAAAAACGGTACATTTTTGATGGCTGCGACCGCGCCGACTCGCTGGTCATGAATCCGCACAAATGGTTGTTTGTGCCGGTGGATTTCAGCGTCCTGTTTACCTCCAGACCTGAGGTGCTTCGCCAGGCTTTCCGTCTGACGCCCGAGTACTTGCGCACACCAGAAGATGAGCAAGTGGAAAACTACATGGACTACGGCGTGCAGTTGGGCCGCCGTTTCAGGGCGCTGAAACTATGGTTCGTCTTGCGCTATTTTGGGGTCGATGGCCTCGTGGCTCGAATCCGAAACCATCTCGAACTGGCGCAAATGCTTGCGGGCTGGATAGACGAGCATTCTGAATTCGAACGTATGGCGCCGGTGCCCTTCAGCACCGTCTGCTTTCGGGCAAATCCCGCTGGCATCTCCGAGCCGCAGCAATTGAATGTTTTGAACGAGCGGCTGCTAGCGGCTGTCAATGAGACTCGAAGGATCTATTTGTCCCACACCAAGCTCGGTGATGACTACGTTCTGCGCTTTGCCATCGGTAACCTGCGCACAGAAGAAAGACACATCTCGACTGCCTGGAAGATTGTGCAGGAGCAGCTCAACGACCTGCTTTAAATGGCGGTCACAACAGATTTTTTTCTATCAACTCAACTGGTGTCTCTTGGATTTGAACAACAAAACTGTTTTGGTGACCGGCGCAGCCCGTGGCATCGGTCGGGCAATCGCTCTGGAGCTGGCTACCGCTGGCGCAGATATTGTCGGCGTCGATCTGCGGATTTCTGACTTGAACGACACGGCCCGAGAAGTTGCAGCGCGTGGCCGGACATTCAAAGAATTCGCCTGCGATATCACGGATGAAGCCGCCGCAACCCGACTCATGGACGAGGTTTTTTCCAAAAACGGAGGATTTGACGTTCTGCTGAATAATGCCGGAGTGCTGCCGAGCGGGCCTTATCTTGAACAGGATTTCTATGTCTGGCGTCGGGCGGTAGAGGTGAACTTGCTCGGCCTGATGCACCTGACCTACCTGGCCTTGCCGCATCTGCAAAAGCGCGGGCAAGCACACATCGTTAACATTGCCAGCATCGCTGGGAAGTTTGGGACCGAGGGTGTTGCGGCTTACGCTGCATCCAAACACGGAGTTGTTGGTTTTAGCTCGGCCCTGCGCTCTGAGTTGGAAGGCACCAGCGTCGGTGTCAGTTGGATTTGCCCAAGCCAGGCACGCACACGCATGTCAGAGGGCGTAAGCCAGACCTGGCTAACTCCAATCGTTGAACCAATACAGGTGGCGCGGGCGGTGAGAAAAGCAATTGAGCGGGGCAGTATTGAGGTCTTTGTTCCTGGTTGGCTACGCCTCACGACCTCGCTTCTGCCAGCCTTGCTACCCCGCGTGGCACGTTGGATTTTAAGATTTTTCAAGGCATCGCGGGGGTGGACCCTGGCTAAGAAGGAAATTGAGGACGGGAAGGTTGATTGATAGAAGATGACCAATTACATCGGATTCTACTTATGATAAGACTTGTTTCTTTTCTACTTTTCTTGACTAACATCCCCGCACTATCACAAAACCAAGTGTCCCCCGATGGTTCGAAGATAGTGGATTATGAAGAATATCCGGATGGGCAAACGGAGATAGTAATAATTGACTCAGATGGGACAAATAAGGTTAGGCTTACCAGCCATCCTTACTCTGATTACAACCCATCATGGTCATCGGATGGAAGAAAAGTTTATTTTTACCGGAAACACCCAACTGAAAGCCTTGCCGACATATTTGTCCGTTCACTGGATGATTCTGTTGAAAAGCAGATTACATTCTCAAAAAGTTATGAAGCCGATCCTGCGCCATCTCCGGATAACCGGAGAATTGCGTATAACTCGAAGAAAGATGGCGACTTTGAAATTTTTGTCATGAACGCCGATGGCACATCACCAAAACAGTTGACGTCTAATGAAGCGAACGACTGGAGCGCTAACTGGTCGCCAGATGGATCTCGAATCGCCTTCGTTTCAGATAGAAGTGGCAGTTTTGAGGTTTACACAATGGATTCTGATGGACAACAAGAAAAGCAACTGACATCTACACAGCAAGAGAACTACAAGCCCTCCTGGTCGCCGGACGGAACCAGAATTGCGTTTTTTCATCGTAGCAGTGAAAAAGAGAAGTTTGACATCTACATGATAAATCCTGACGGCAGCGAGCCGCGAAATCTTACCAATACGCCGGAGTGGAATGAATTCATTATGGGTTGGAATCACGATTCTGCTGAGATCGTGTTCTCTAGCGAGAAAGAGAATGCGGTGTGTTCAACAAATGTCGCCAGCATAGAAAAAAAGGTCTGGTTTCGTAAGGTCAAGTAGTCTTTTCTTTACATCAGGATGTCCCCCAAAATTTGCTTGGACACCACAATATAATCAATTAATAATTTAGGAGTTACGTATTACAGAATTCGTGTAAATTGCTTGCAAAAAAGGCTCCAACCTTATACATTAATTTTATCAGGATTAACTTTTC
>JAJDAF010000028.1 GCA_029261995.1 Candidatus Zhuqueibacterota bacterium | reverse complement strand
CGGGCAGATGTGGCGGAGACCTGCACGGCAGTGCGTAATGCCATTGTTGCCGGCCGCTATTTGAGGAAACGCGTCCACGGCCACCTGATCTCAGTGCTGCCCCTGGGCAAGCGCGACCCGAAGCTCATGGATTTCGGTTTTTCCCTGCGCAGCCGGCGGCGCTCGAGTTCTGTGACCATGGTAGGGGAGAACGAGACCAGCGAACCGGTGATGGTGGATGAGACCCCTGCCTCTGCGTAATCCCTCAGAGATTCTTTAATCAGTGTTCCCGGCCAAGGTCGCGGCCTGGCCGGGAGCGGTGCTCGATTCATGAATTGTCGATTTGAATACAGGTCATGCCCGCGCAGGCGGGCATCCATGGCGATGCCGTGATCTTTCTTTCTCATGGATTCCCGCCTGCGCGGGAAAGACAGGTTTAGTGTGCATGAATTATGCGGGCCAGCAAAACCAATCAGAAAAGCCTGGCAGAATGGGAGAGGCGTGGGGCAAGTCCCGTCAGGGACGACATATCTATAGCAACGACGCCACCCCGAGAATCCAAGCCCCGTAAGGGGCGAATAGAAAGAGAAGCAACGTGAGATTCACCCACAAATACATATTTCGTCCCTAGCGGGACTTGGTCGTGGGAGGATTTGGTCTGGCTACAAATATTCTGTCCCTAACGGGACAGATCCATCGAGTGGACGGTTTTAGGAAAACATTGACTAGAATCCAGGCGCTACGATTTTGAAATACAGGATTCGTGTCTTTCAATCTTGTTTAACATGCTTATCCCGTCCAATAATATGTCATTGTGAAATTGCGTCCTAACTTGCTTGATCATGAGTTGTCAACTTGAGCATAAGGCCCGAACAATGTCATGCCCGCGCCGGCGGGCATCCATGGCGATGCTATGATCTTGGTTTCTCATGGATTCCCGCCTGCGCGGGAAAGACAGGTCAATGATTGCGGGCGTGTTCTGCGAGGCAAGCACCTCTCACGCGCAAGGAGATTGCCACGTCGCGCTGGAAGGCGCGCGACTCGCAATGACGGGGGAACCCTAGATTCGGGCGGAGAGCGGGTCTTTGACCTGTTCCCGAGCTTCCAGCAAGGCTTTGGCGGTCGTGGCCCAGTCAATGCACTGGTCGGTGATGGAGACGCCGTGTTTTAAGGCTGACCGGTCATCGGGAATCTTCTGGTTACCCCAATTGAGATTGCTTTCTATCATCAATCCCACAATCGAACGGTTGCCGTTGGAGATTTGCCGGGTGACGTCCTGCAGGACCTGCAGTTGCCGGGACGGGTCTTTCTGTGAGTTGGCATGGCTGCAATCCACCATGATATTGGTCTTCAGACCGGCGCGTTCGAGTTGCTTTTCAGTGGCGGCAATACTGGCTGCATCATAATTCGGGCCGTTGATGCCGCCGCGCAGCACGACATGGGTGTAGGGATTGCCCTGCGTCCTGACCACGGCCACGTGGCCTTTCGGATCCACGCTCAGAAAGTGGTTTTCTTTGGCCGCCGCACGCATGGCGTTGATGGCAATGGCCAGGTTGCCGTCCGTGCCGTTCTTAAACCCCACCGCGGATGACAAACCGCTCGCCATCTTCCGGTGCGACTGTGATTCGGTGGTGCGGGCGCCAATGGCCGTCCACGAGAACAGATCCTGGATGTATTGCGGGGAGACCAGGTCCAGGGCCTCACCGGCCGTGGGCAAACCCATGGTCGCCAGGTCAAGCAGAAGCTCGCGGGCAAGATGCAGCCCTTCCTCGATCTTGTAGGAATGGTCGAGAAAGGGGTCGTTGATCAACCCCTGCCAGCCGATGTTGGTTCGCGGCTTTTCAAAGTAAACGCGCATGGTGAGGAAAAAGGTATCCGCAACCTGGCGGGCAAGTTCGTGCAGATTGCCGGCATATTCGCGCGCCACGGCCACATCGTGCACCGAGCACGGTCCCACCACCACCAGCATGCGATGGTCTTTACGGTTCAGGATGTCTTTAATGGTCTGCTGGCCCCGCATCACGGTTGACACCGCTTCTTCGGTCAAAGGGAATTTGCGCTTGAGTTGCTCCGGCGTAAGCAGAGAGTCTTCCGAGTGGACATGGATGTTTTCGATTCGTTTGTCGGGCATGGGTCCTGATGGTTATAAGATTCGTTTGCCGAATGCGCTCTCGACCATCTCCGCCGCTACTTCGGCGGTGGTGTTTTTCAAGTCGAGAATGGGATTGACTTCCACAACCTCCAGCGCGCAGAGTTTGTTGGAGGCAGCGACCATTTCCATGGAGGTGTGAGCTTCGCGATAGGTCAGGCCGCCGCGCACGGGGGTGCCGACGCCGGGCGCAACCTGCGGGTCGAGGGCATCCATGTCCAGGCTGACGTGCAGGCAGTCGGTGTCGCGCGTCGCAATCTCGATAGCCTCGCTCATCACCTCGCAGATGCCGCGGCGGTCGATGTCTTCCATGGTGAACACGCTGATGCCGGAATCCCGCACATGATGTTGTTCTTCGGTATCCAGGTTGCGAGCGCCGACCAAGACGGAGTTTTTCGCCTCAATCTTGGCAAATGAACCGCCGACGTTCACCAGTTCCGCGGCGCCATTGCCGAGCACGGCCGCAAACGACATCCCGTGAATATTTCCGGAAGGCGAGGTCTTGTGGGTGTTCATGTCAGCGTGTGCATCTATCCAGATGACGCCAAGAGTCTGGCTCTTCGGGCGAAGATAGCGGACAACCCCGCCGATGGTGCCAATGGCAATAGAATGGTCGCCGCCGAGAACAAGCGGGAAATTGCCGTGTTCAAGAGTCAGCGTGACAGCGTCTGCCAGCCGGCTGATGGATTTGGTGATCTCCGGCAGGTATTTCAGCTTTGGATCTTCAATCTCCTGCACCTCCGGAGCGACAACCGTGATGTCACCTTCATCGACGACTTCGTGACCGATGCGCTGCAGCATTTCGCTGATCCCGGCAATGCGCATGGCCGACGGCCCCATATCGACACCGCGGCGGCTGGCGCCCAGGTCGAGGGGAATGCCAATCATTTCAATTTTCATTCTTGTCGCTAAGTGCAAATAAAACAAAAATCATTTTTTGAATATTACAAAAAATCCTTTTCACAAGCAATATGAAATGTCATGAGCGGCCGCTTTACTATAATGGCAGTCGGTGATGAGCCCCAACGGGGCGCGAGCTAACAGCCCAGGGCATCGCCCTGGGAAAATGATTCCAAATAGGATAGAAGCCCCAACGGGGCGAAACCGTGCGGCAGCAGACTTGAATTTTGCCAGTCAGTTCGTCATACAGCAGTATTTCGCCTCGCTGGGGCTTGGTTAATGGGGTTATCGTTGCTACCCAGGGCGTTGCCCCGGGCTATTATATGCCGCCCCGTTGGGGCTTTTCTTCACGGAAGTAGCGGAATGCGGCCTCGAAGGAGCGCATTGCTACACCTGTCAAAATCAAGTCTCCGAAGTCACGACCTCAACAGTTCGGTGTTGAGGTACTTACACTTACGCCAGACTGAGGGTCTGCTTATTCGGACACTGGTGATGAAATGTGGGAGTATCAAATGGGGGGTGGTAATTTGTTTGCTCTCCAAGGAATCCCATTCGGGATGAAAACCGTGCAGCCTGAAGATGCCCGTGAGCCAGCAGGTCAGGGTTGAGAGATTCGCCGTTGGTAAATTTGTTGGCAACCGCCAGTATGTAGCACGCCGGATACTCCCGGTCCTCAAAAATCAGGTAAGATCCGGCTGCAAACGCTGCCGGGGAACGCCGTTGACATCAACCCACTCGGTCGCTTTCAAGACATCCGTGGGGACAATATTATCTGGGATCATGCAGACTCCATGATTCTGGTGGTTATTGACCTCGTGCAATTTCTACTAAAATGCCATAATCTGGCAAGGTCTTTAGTGAGCTGGTTGTTTCTGGTATGCCGGATTATTCTTCCAGGGTGCGCACTTCTATGGTGGTGAGCCGGAGGCGATAGGAAAGCTCGCGCGTCATACCGAGCAGCATTTTGGAAGCAATGAGCGGCCGGTTTTGTACGAGGTCATCGAATTCCGCCACCGTCATGTACAGCAGTTCCGCGACGCTGTCGGCGCGAACGGTTGCTGAGCGCGGTTTCTTTTCCAGAATGGCCATGTCGCCGAAGAAAACGCCTTCGCCGAAGGTGGCCAGGCGTCTGGCCCGGCCGTTGCCGGCAATGCTTGCCAGCACGCTGACCTCGCCGGAAAGCAGGAAATAGATGCTGTCGCCGGGATCCCCTTCTTTGAAGACAATGTCGTTCTTCTTGTAAGTCGCAGGATGCATGTGTTGCCGCACGATCTCCAGCTGGTCCTTGGTTAGATCCTGAAAGACGCTCAAATGTCTCAGCGCCAGGCGATGGCGTTCGATCTTCGCCGCGGCCATCTCCTGCTGAATAAGCGAATCTTCCGCCCACTCCTGTGCATGGTCGGTGTCGGGAAATATGAAATCGAGACCTACCGAACTGATAACGCCCATGTCTTGCATCATCTGATACATCCGGGCTTTTTCGTCGCCGCAGTCTTCATTGAGGTAACTGATAAGGAGGTTGTTGCCGTTTTCGTGTATGCGGTCAACAATCTGTTTCAGCAGTTGCGCGCCGGTCAAATCGATGGTATCGACCCGCCGCAGGTCGAGAATGATGGCGAAACTGTCCATCACTTTTTCCAGCTCGGAAAGCAGTTTGTCGCAGGTGCCGAAAAAGAGTGAGCCGCTCAATTCGTAGACTTTGATGCGGTGCCCCTTTTCCTCCAGTATCTTCATCGCCTGCTGGCTTCGGATCTTCTTCGACCGGATCAGGTCACCCGTGTACATCCGGCGAACGATGTTCTTGCCAATCTGCTCTTTGATAAACAGAAACGCGGTGATGACCAGGCCGATCAGGACCGCGACAATCAGATCGACCGCCACCGTGATGACAGTTACCGCGACAATGACGAATAGATTGCCAAGCGCCGACTTCTTCAGAGACAGATTGATGCTCTCGGATTCGATCATCGAGAGAGACGTAAGCAGCAAAATGCCGGCGAGAACCGACACGGGAATCCACTGCACCAGTGAGCCCAGAAACATGACGACCAGAAGAACCGTCACGCTGTTGACCACACCGGCCAGGGGCGTGCGCCCGCCGGCGTTGACGTTGACCATGGTGGCCAGCGTTGACCCGGCAACAGGCAAACCGCCGCAGCAGGCTGTCGCCAGGTTGCCCAGTCCTTGTCCGAACAGCTCTTTGGTGCTGTTGTGTTTGTTGCGGGTGACCATGTCGGTGACCACGGAAGTCAGCAGGGTATCGATGGAAGCCAGCACACTCAAGGTCAGTGCTGGAATGATCAGGCTTGCCAGCTTGTGCAGCGGAATCTGGTCTGCCAAAGCGATGAAATTGAAGATCTGTTTTGGCGTTGGAACCGCGCTTGGAATAGCTCCGATCACCAGCGGGTTGCCTTGCAGGTTGAGCAGGTCCGGGTTGAACAACCTGGCAATTGCGAAGTAAGCGGCCACGCCGCAGAGTAGGCCGACCAAAGACGCAGGGACTGTTTTAGAAACACGCTTTGCCAGCAGCATGGCAATGATCGTGATTGCTCCAACAATCATGGTTTCATATCGCAGAGAGGCGCCGCCGGAAAACAGCGCCAGGAATTCGGTATCCTTCGGCACACCGAACAGCGGCCGTAGTTGCCCGAGAAAGATGATGATCGCGATGCCGTTCATGAAACCGGCGATGACCGGGTAGGGGATGTATTTGATGAGCTTGCCGCCACCGATAGCGCCCATGACAACTTGCAGCAAGCCGGCCATCAGAATGGTCATGGAGACCAGCACCAGAATGACGGTCACCTGACTGTCGCCCAACGCCATGATTTCAGGGTCTTTCAGCAGCGTTGCGATGATGGAGGTGACCATCACCGACATCGGCGCGGTCGGCACAGCGATTTGTCCGGGTGTGCCGCCAAACAGACTCGTCAGGATGCCGGCAACGATGACGCCGTAAAGTCCGGTCAGGGCGCCTTGCGCGACATATGCTTCTCCCAGGGGCGCAAACGCGACAATGCCAAAGGCGATGGCGAGCGGCAATGAGATCACCGATGTTGTAATACCTCCAAGGATATCGCCTTTGAGATTGGAAAAGATTTTCACTCTCGCCTCCTGATTAATGACCACTTTCGTTGAATAAGGGATGGCGCCCACGTTGCATGGGCGGGATTCGGCATATCATGCTAAATATAGCTGCGGTCTACCTTTAGTGCGGAAGCGGACTCTGCCTAGGGTTCTGTGTTTTATTGACTTTCTACTACACACAGACTACATTGAACAAGTCGCAATTACTCGTACTCGTTCCGGTGGTCTCCGTCGGAATGCGTACCGGGACGCTCTGCGTCCCACCCGCGAGAATTGGACGCCGAGCGTCCGACCACACACTCCCACGGAGACTGTGGGAGCGAGATAACGACGGTGAAAAATGATCCTATCGTTTCGAACAATCGTGCTGTTTGCTGCAGTGATGTTTCTTGCTGGTGGTCCCGCCCTGGGGCAGAATTCGACCGATGACGAGCAGCCGTTTCTGGTGGTGCTCGGCATCGCGCAGGATGGTGGCGTGCCGCAGGCGGGAACGAAGAAGCATCTTGGCTGGAGCGATGCGGCCCAGCGGCGCAAGGTAGTCTGCCTCGGGTTGGTGGATCCGACGAGCCGCCAGCGCTGGATGTTCGAAGCAACGCCGGACTTTCGCGAGCAACTGCATTTGCTGGACGAACTGGCGCCAGTTGCCGGCAAGCCCGGTTTGTCGGGCATCTTCGTGAGCCATGCTCACATTGGCCACTACACGGGTTTGATGTTCCTCGGGCACGAGTCGCTTGGCGCGACCAGGGTCCCGGTTTTTGCTTTGCCACGCATGACGGAGTATCTGCGCTCCAACGGACCCTGGAGTCAGTTGGTTCGTTATGGCAACATCGCCTTGCGCAATCTTGAGAACAACAGAATTGAACGGTTGACTGATGCCTTGAGCGTGAGACCTTTTCTTGTGCCACACCGTCAGGAGTTTTCCGAAGTCGCTGGGTTCGTGATTCAGGGGCCCAATCAGGCTGTACTTTTCATCCCGGACATCGACAGTTGGGAGACTTGGGATGATTGGGGCAGCCGCATCGAGGGCATGCTTGCTGAAGTCGATGTGGCCTATCTCGATGCCACCTTCTTTGCCAATGGCGAAATCCCGGGGCGGGACATGTCAGGGTTTCCTCATCCATTCATCAGCCACAGCATGAAACGCTTCGACACATTGCCGCAGGCGGAAAGAGGCAAGATTCGATTCATTCATCTGAATCACACCAACCCGGCACTCTGGCCTGACTCAGATGCACGCCGCGAGATTGTCAAACAGGGATTTCGCGTAGCCGAGGAGTTGGAGAGGGTGAAGCTGTAAATACGAAGTTAACGAGGGTACAAGTCCTGGCCCACCACACGGCTGAGTTTGGCCAGGCCGGTGTTGAATTCGAAGATGTTCTGCAAATGCTCAGCCTGCATGGCAGCGTTGGCTTTGAAAGCATCGATCAGACCTTTGACCTCGCCATCGCCGAGATCGTAAGTCATGGAAGCGGAACGCAGCCAGTTCTCGCTGGCTTTCAATGCGCGCCGGCTTTCTCTTGTTTTTGCCCGGGCCCGCAGAACGCCGGCATGGGTTTTCCTCACCTCAAGCATCACCTTGTTTCTCAGAGCGACAATTCGTCCGGATGCCATATCCTCACGCAACCGCGCCAGCTTGATTTTGTCGCGCATTGCTACGAAGTTCAGATTCTGCCGAAAACCGAGAACCGGCGCCGGCCGGAAATAGTTTGTAGTGTGACGAAAAAACGGGTTGTTTGGCTTGTAGCGGTCTTTAGCGAAATTCATTTTGGTGTTGGCGCCGGCGAAAAGTTGTGGGTAGCGCGCGCTGCTTTCCGCGGCAGTGCGGGCCTGGCTTGCCGCGAGTTTGGCATCCTGCTCGGCAAATTCTGGTCTTCGCTGCAACGCGGTTCGTTCGTAAACCGCCAAATCATCGAGTTGCACATTCACCGACAGAAGTTGGTCATCCGGAATGCCCAGAACCTCGCCATCAACAACCCCGGTCGCGGCCTCAAGTGTGCGCCGTGCCAGTTCCAGTTTCTCCAACGCTTCCCGCTGGCGTTTGTTGACTTCATACTTGAACAATTGCAGCTTGAATAGATCGGTCTGACTGACCTCCTCTGAGCCCTCGTCGAGCTTTTGCTGCAATTGGCTTTCCGCCTTTGCGTGTTCCTTCCGCACATCTTCGATAACCGCCAGCAACTCTCGTCCGAGGGCCAACCCCCAGTAAAGTTGCCGGACTTGAAACAGGATTTCATGTTCCTGCCGCACGACGCGGTTTTCCCTCGCACCTACTTCATGACTGGCGGCAAGCTCGAGGCCGGCTTGTCTGCCGAAGGTGAACAGCGGTTGCTCGATTTTCAAGTCCAGTTGCGTGGAATAGCGCCAGGCGTTCAACTGGTCTTCTTCGTCGGGAGAGCGGAGCCAGCCATTTGGGTCCATGATGCCGCGCTGCTCAGGCACGGGCGCCCACAGATTGCGCATCTCGAATTTGGGCAGAATGCCGGCGTGCGCGACCCTTTGTAGTTTGGCCTGTTGCACCCGAACTTGCTGGCGTGCATCCTCCAGAAGCGGGTTGTCGTTCATCGCTCTTGTCTGGCACTGCTGTAGGTTCAGGACAACGGTTGGCTCTGGCTGGCAGAACGCAAGGCGGCTACCTGGCGCCAGGAAAGCAAGCATGAGATAGATGGTAAGGGGAGTTTTCAATTGCCCAATTCTTGTGGTTAGTAATGACAGAAGATACGATGTTCCTTACTAAATGCAAAGGGATTTGGTTCGATGGGAGATAGTGGATAGTGGATAGTGGATAGTGGCGGTGGCAGGAAGCAATGTTTCAGTTCTCAATCGCCCCCTTCATTCTATACCATTTGCCCCGCCTTTCGTAAAACCCATTCGCCAAGCAACAGAACCAAGAACAGGACAAGCAACGGCCAGCGGTTCCAAAGCGGTCTGGGAGGAAGCGACTCGACCGGCACCTGGCGGCCGGGTGGGAGGTCGTCGAGCAGGCTGCCGGCATCCGCAAAGGTGTAATACCGTCCGCCGGTAAGCGTCGCGGCCTCGCGCATCGCGACGGCATCCATCCTCACACGCTCAAACTCCCCGGGGGGAGATACGACGTCGAAATCGGCGGCCGCGGCCTTTCCGTCCGCAGCCCCCACGGCAATCCAGGCATGGTACGAACCGATCTCCGGACTCTCCAG
>JAJDAF010000027.1 GCA_029261995.1 Candidatus Zhuqueibacterota bacterium | reverse complement strand
TCCAGATTTCGAAATGCTTCGAAAAAGGCACTAAAAACAGCATACAAAAATGGTGAACCAAGTCGCGATCGTCGCTTACAAGTCAAATATGGAGTTCGCCATTTTCAAGAGAATCCGGGCTTGACTTTTTCGACAGTCTCGTCAGAGTTTTGTTCGGGAAATTAGAACTCGTGACACTACTTAAAGGCTCGAAAGATCGGATAGCGCATGTGGGCCTTTTCATAGTGGCGAGAATTCAAGTAGATGAACGTCAACTGCGCCCGGCTGTCTTGCGCGAATTCAGGGTTATCCCGCCGCTTTTGCTGCAATTGCGCCCGCAGGTCCGGGTCGCCATTCAGGATGCGTTCGGCCTCGTCTTCAAACACGTAAGATGAGAAACCCTCCTTGCGCTGCAAAATCGTGTCGAAGAAGTTCCAAGCGAAAAAGGAATCCATGCCCTCCGGTTCCAGCGTTTCGACGATGTAGCGGTTGACCCACTGGTTTACCGGTACCAAGTAGTCACCTTTGGCGAAAGACAGGGACTGCTTTTCCTTCCTGACCTTGACATCGTAGTGCAGGTAGTGACCTTCAAAGGGCTGCTCGCTGGTTTTGTAGTCCTCGATGTGATAGACCTCGACCTCAAAGGTCGTATCCTGCTTTATTTCCCGGAGCTGCACCTGGTTCAGGCGCAGCCGGTCGATGATGGTGTGCCAGCCCTGCGGGATGACATAATAATCCGGCCTGGCAATGGTCGCTTTGGCGAGGTAGTGGTTGTAGTATGGGATGGTCTTTTCATAGGGCTTCGTGCGGTCATAAAACAACCGTTTTTGCCCGGTGACCTTGCTGTCGATGTAACTGGCCTGGTAGCCTTTGAACCGCAGGTCCGTGTGGCGTGATTCGTCGAGCTGCCAATTGACATCGAACCGTTCTTGTGTCTTTACGGACTCCTTGGTTTCGTCTCTCAGCCGCCGAATCAGCTCGCTGTCACGGTTCATGACCCTGAGAACGCCTGCCATGTAATTGTAAGTTGCCCGGACGCGCTCGCCGTAGGGTTTCAACATGTGCGGCTCGCTCTGAAAGCCAATGGTATGGAAAAGAGCCGTGTAGCCCGCGGAATACCTGGGCGAATCGAAGAATTGCGAATAGCCTTCGTCCGGCGGCCTGCCAAATGAGTTGACGTATGGAATCATTTCCGAACCGACGGTTTTCATGTGGTCGAACAAAAACGGCATCATGCGGTTTTCCAGGTAGTCCGCCAGCACGCCTCCCAGTTTGTCCTTCTGGGCGATGTCCATGGTGATGACGTACTGATAGTCGGCGCCGTTGCTGACGTGGTTTTCCACAAAAATATCCGGGTCCAGCAAGTGGAAAATGGTGGCAAAGGCGCGGGCATTTCGCGTATCGTTCTTGATGAAATCACGATTGAGGTCATAGTTGCGGGCGTTACCGCGAAAGCCGTATTCTTTCGGCCCGTTTTGGTTGGCGCGGCTGGTGCTGTTGCGGTTGAGCACACCGCCAATATTGTAAAACGGGATGATCGCCACCACGACTTTCTGTAGAAGCTCATCAGCCTTTGCGCGGTTCAGCACCAGGTCGCGCAGGAACATCATAGAGGCGTCCACACCGTCCGGTTCGCCCGGATGAATGGCGTTGTTGATAAGCAGAATCAGTTTGTTCTTCTTGTGCAGGCTGTCAAAATCAAAATCGCCATCCCGCGAAAGCGTCACCAGGTGCAGCGGTTTGCCGCTATCGGTATTGCCGTGGGTGGTGATGTTGATTTCGGCAAACGAGTTGGCCAGTTCCTCATAAAACGCGATACCTTCAGCGTAGGTGGCGGTTTCCGTCTCAGCGCTGGCCTCAAATTTGGTCTGGAAGCGGTCCTGAGAAAGCAGTGGGCCGCACAGAAATGCAGCCAACACGAGGATGATTGTTTTTTCAAATTTCACGGTTCCTCCCTAATATGCTGTCTGAAATGAGTAGGCAATCCCTAGTGTGATGATTTCCAAATAAGCGAACTCTGACAGGGTCTGAGGTTAATCGTTTCAGGCATAAGAAAAGGTCGAAACCCTGTCAGAGTTTTGTTCGGAAAATTAGAAATCGTGACACTAGTCGAGTTCGGCGCCTGTCATTCTGGCGCCAAGCCAACGGTTTAACCGCAGGAGCAGCGCGACAATCACAGCCCACTGCACCAGGCAGGTCATGATGCTATATGAACTGAATGGGTCGTACCATCTCTCGGCCCCTGCTGACAGGGAGAGCCACCAAATAAGCAAGAGAGAAGCCGCGGTCGGGATGAAGTAGGTTATGCCGCGGTCCCACCAATTGCCCAACTGCCAGTCCGTCTTCTCAACCATCAGCTCCTGCTCACGCATTTTGGTGGCGCCGTGTTTGATCAGAATGAAAGCGACAAAGGCGCCGGAAATCATGAGCGCCACACCCCAGACAAAGTCCTGGTTTGCCAGGATATCCAGGTTTCTGGCTGACGGAATGCCGAGCAGATAGCTCACGCCGATAACCAGGGCGATGGCCTTCGGGCGAGACAGTCCGGCATCGATGCAGACACGCGTGGGCAGTTCCAGTTGCGCGATCAGTGAAGAGAATCCTGCAAACATCAGCCCGAGAAAAAAGAGAATGGCGATTGGACTGCCGAAAATCATGCGCGCGAAAAGCTGTGGCATCCAGATGAAAGTCAGGCCCGTGGAGGCGGGGCCGCTGGTCTTCATGATTTCCAGGATTTCAGGCCGGGTCATCTGCATTTCGGTTTGTAGAACGGAAAACACGGTGCCAAACACCATCAACGCGGCGAGCAGGGAAACCGTGTTGTTGCCGATTCCGGTGAAGAAGGCGTTCTTGACGACGCCGTCCTCGCGACGCATGTAGGCCGCATAGGTGAGGAACAGTCCCCAACCCGCGCCGGTATCCCAGGCGTTTTGTGTCAGTGCCTCAAGCCAGATTCTGGGCTGGGTTAGCTGGCTCCATTGCGGCGTAAACAGGTAGGCCACGCCATCCCAGGCGCCTGGCAGAGTCAGCGCCCGAACGACCGAAACCAGGACGATGGTCAGAAGTGTTGGTACCAGAATCTTGTTGACGCGCTCTATTGAGGTGACGCCGCGCCAGATAGCGAGCGCCCCCAGCGCCATGGCAATGGCATGAAACAACAGGGGCCAGCCGCTGCTCTGGTAGTCGTTCCAGGTCGCCATGGCTTCGGCGGTGGACAGGGGCAGCGGATTCGTGAGTTGGTGAACGAAATAATAAATGCACCAGCCCACCACGACGGAGTAGAAAAAGGTGATCGCCGTTGCCACAAAGGCAACAAATGCCCCCATCCATGCAAACTTCTTGCCTGCGGTCTTGATGAAGGCCGCAACCACCCCTGAGCGATACTTGCGCCCGATGGCGTACTCCCCGATAATCAGGGGAATGCTCCACAAAAACAGAAAAGCGAGCCAGGCAACGAGAAAAGCGCCGGCGCCTTCATCGCCGCCATTCTGGGCCGCGATTCGAGGGAATCGCCAGATGTTGCCTGTGCCGACAGCAATACCAAGCACGCTGAGCAGCATGCCCAGCCGCGATGAAAAACGCAGGTTGATGCTCCTGTCAAGATCTGTTGCCATTTGGTCTCCTTCCTCCTAATCGAGATGCTTTATCTCAGCTTGCGAGATATTCTGTTTCCGGCGACCGCGGCCTCGCCGGTTGCGCTTGACGGATTTGCTTTCACTCCGTCTTTGTTGTGGATTCGGCCTCTGCGCTTTTCAGCGGGTACAGCGTTTCAAATAGCTTGTCCGAACGATTGCGCCAACTGGTTTGGCCAAAGCCTTCGTTGACTTCGCCGCCCTGGAAATCATAGCCGCCACTGTTCAGAAGCCTGGCGAAAGACTCGGCGTATTCGCCAAAATCCCACCCTTCCAGAGGCGCCCGGGGGTCGTATTTGCCCCAATCGAAATAGATAGCCAGGGCCTGCTTGTCGGGTCTAGTTACCATTTGGCTGTGCTTGCCCTCCTCATCAGGATCCCAGTAAGGAGTTTGCATGCCAAGTTTTCCGAACAAACCAGGATTCTTGAACGAAGTGTAGAACGCCATGAATCCGCCATACATGGCGCCGACGTTCGCCCTTGATTCAGGAGCAGCGGCGATTCGATATTCCCTCTCCACCAGTGGCATGATTTCTTCAATGAAGATTCGGGCATAGACGTCTCTGCGCTGCCCAATGTATTGACTGTAGCCGCCACGAAAGATCCTTGGGATGAAAACGACCACGACCGGCTCGACTGTTTTTCCCACAATATTATTCAGCGTAACCGGGAGCTTGCTTTGGCCTATGCTTCCGTGAACATAAGCGACCGGGTAGCGAGAATCACCGGAGTCGTAGCCCACCGGCAGGTAGACCTCGAGGGTGCGGATGCTGTCGGAGACCGTGCTGGTGAAAGTCAGCGAGTCAACTCGCCCCTGCGCGGCGCCGGCGCGTTCTTTAAGATGGTCCGGCTCGGTCCAGGCCGGCATCGCCAGCATCGATACCTTGCCGACAAAGGGAATCGACTCTGTCTCAGGATTGAGGGGATCGGTCAGATGTTTCAGGGAATCATCTATAAATTCGTAACCCAGACGGGCGTTTGGTTCCAAGCGGGTCGAGTAATAAAACAGGTTGCTGCCGGAGACATGGTTCATGGGCGTTTCGGCTTCGTAGCCAAACAGCTCGCCGCCCAGATCCATTTCTTTATTTTGTCCTCGAAAAACAAAATGGGCCATATCATCGCCTTCGATGATGGGGAAGCTTTCCTGCTTGGCCATGAATGCGTCGATGAGCGCAGTTTTGTTGTCAGAAGTCTGCGCCTGTGCAACAAACTTCGCAAACTCCGACCCGGGCAGCACGCCGCGCTGTTCAACCTCTGCCTTGGCAATCTGGTCCGTTGGCAGAATCTCGACGCAGGCGACTTCACCATGGTTGCGGGCGTAGATCCTGCCGTTCGCAAAACTCGGCGGGGTCCAGCACAGGTTGTCGGACAGCGCCAGACCGGCGATTTCGGAATAGCCGGCAGGGCTCGCCTCGCCGACGCTGAGTCCGCCTTTCTTCGTAGTGATCACCAGATGGCCATCCACGACGATGGCAAAACCATCACCCGGCTGCCGGGACTTCCACATTGTTTCGCCAGTGGCCGCGTCGATGCAACTGAGAAAAGCTGCATTGTAGCCGTAAAGATAGCCATCGTGGTAAACCGGCACCGTGTAGCTCCTTTTCAATCCCTTCGTGCGCCAGACTTCCTGCACACCCTGCTTGCCTTCGACTGCTGTCAACTGCACCAGAATGGATTCCGAGCTTTTGTAAGTCAGAAATATCTGGTTGTCTGGTAGAATGACGGGGTTCATGCTGGCGCTGCCAAAGCCGCCGCCTCTTCCCTGGTGCTCGTATTGCCACAGCAGTTCGCCCGACTCCGGCGCCAGGCCATAGACATTCTGGCCGCCGACGCACAGCAATTGCTGACGTTCATGCAAAGTTGTGATCGCCGGCGACTGGTAGAGGATCTTGTCGTTGCCAACCGACCATAGCGATGCTCCCGTGTTCTTGTCAAAGGCTGCGATCGCCCGGTTTTCCGGGCCACCGGTTTCGACGATCAGCGCATCGTTGTAAACCAACGGCGAAGTCGTGAAGCCGTAGAACGGCGGTTCAGACGCGTGCGTTTCGACCAGGTTCGCTGACCACAGTTTTTCGCCGGTTCCCGAATTCAGGGCAAACAGTTGTCCTCTCGGGCCGAGCGCGAAAACTTTGTCATCAGCAATCAGTGGCGTCGAGACCGGACCGTTTTGTGAGCCAAACCGGCCCAGGTAGGTCGAGTCGATTTTGAAACGCCAGAGTTCAGCGCCATCATCCGCATTCAGGGCCGTGACGTAATCGGCCGTGCCGTCTGAAAACATGGTAATAGCAGTCCCGCCGACGATGGAGACTGCAGAGTAACCTGTCCCCAGGGCCTTCCGCCAAACCACCTTGAGCTGGTAGTTCTGGCCCTGCTCGAGTACGCCGGCATCACTTACCGTGGCGTCCATGTTCGGGCCGCGCCAACCGGGCCAGTCGTTTCCCTTCTCAGGAATACCCGACCACGCTGACCCGGCCAACATCAGATGCACCAACACAATCACAAGAGAAATCGTGATCGGGTAAAATTGGGAACGCTGAATCATAATTGCCTCCTCATTTGGGTTTCATGTGTGTCGAGTTGAGTCTTCGGCGTTATCATTTCACGCCTCTATTAATGACACACGAAGTCGCACCCGCAATTCTCAAGCGGGAATCCATTCGGTTAACCTCGATGTCAATATCGATTGAGTCATCTTCTTTTGGGCTGCATGTATGGCGAGCGACAACCTTTACCGGCGGCGGCCAAGCAGCGACCCCATGAGCCCACGAATAATCTGTCGGCCGACCTGGCTGCCGATCGCGCGCGCGGCGCTCTTGACCAAAGCTTCTCCCGTAGTCTGTCTGCGACGGCCACGTGCGGGTCTGGACGCCTTTTCGGCCTGGCGCCTTTCGGCTTCTTCTTCTTCCTGCTCCTGAATCTCTTTTGCCCGCTCCTTCAGCAGTTCGTATGCTGACTCGCGATCCAGGGCATCGTCGTAGCGGCCCTGCAAAGGAGAGCGCTCGATGCGTTGCCGGCGTTCCTGGTCTGAAAGCGGACCGATGCGCGATTCTGGAGGACGAATCAAAGTGCGCTCAACAGGAAGTGGGCTCCCTTTCGCATCCAACACGGAAACCAGTGCTTCGCCGATGCCAAGCTGAGTAATGACGGCCTCGGTATCGAAGTCGGGATTGGCGCGAAAAGACTCCGCGACACTCCTGATGACTTTTCTATCCTTAGGCGTAAAGGCCCGCAAAGCGTGCTGAATCTTCAGCCCCAACTGGCCCAGAACATCATCAGGAATATCCAGTGGGCTTTGTGAGATGAAGTAGATTCCCACGCCCTTGGAACGAATGAGTCGCACGACCTGCTCTATCTTGTCCACAAGCATTTTGGGAGCTTGGTCGAACAACAGGTGCGCTTCGTCGAAGAAAAATACCAGCTTTGGCCTGTCGGGATCACCGGTCTCGGGAAGTTGCTCGAAGAGTTCCGAGAGCAACCAGAGCATGAAAGTAGAATATACACCGGGCGCCTGAGCCATGAGTTTGGTGGCATCCAGGATACTAATGACGCCATTGCCGGAAAAATCGACTTGCATGAGGTCTGAAAGCTTGACGGCTGGTTCGCCAAAGAAGTGCTCAGCGCCCTGCTCTTCCAGGACCAGCAATTGCCGCTGAATAGCACCGATGCTGGCTCCGGATATGTTGCCGTATTCACCGCGCAGTTCCTTCGCATTATCGCTCATCCACGACAACATGGAACGCAGGTCTTTCAAATCCAACAGCAACATCCCCTCGTCATCGGCAATTTTGAAGCAACCATACAGATTGCCTGACTGGGTGTCGTTCAGGTCAAGCAGGTTGGACAGCAGCAAAGGGCCCATTTCCGAGATCGTCGATCGTATGGGATGCCCGGACTGACCAAAGACGTCCCAAAACACCGCAGGGTATGGACGATTTTGAAAGCCATCCAGGGGAATCTTCTGCAAGCGCTCATCAATCTTGGGGTGCGGAGAACCGGCACTGGCAACACCGGAAAGATCGCCTTTGATGTCGGTAGCGAAAACAGGTACGCCGAGGCGCGAAAAGCTCTCAGCCAGGACCTGCAAGGTGATGGTCTTACCGGTCCCCGTTGCGCCGGTGATAAGACCGTGCCGATTGCTCATTTTGCAGAGTTGCTCAACCAGGACGCCATCGGCCCCACCAATTGCAAATCTTTCTTGTTCGCTCATTTCAATCCTCCCTATTTGTTTTCCTGACCGGAACCAGTACCTTGCAGTTAGCTTTTGTCTATTTCTACTGGGAAACTAAGTGGTATGCCCGGGCATGGACTGTTGGGATGCAGGCCCAACTCCCGTATTCAGGATTTCAAAGTACAACAACTATTGGTGAAAGGCAAATCCCGAAAGCCCTCGCCGAAGGATCCAACGGATATTGTTGTCACGCACTGTTCGGCGGCCCGGAACCTGAATCCGAGTGACTGCTGCGAATGCAGTCCGCAAGAAGCAGACCGCCATCGCAGCAGCATGGATCAAGCCCTCCTGACGCAGTTTGGCAGGGGAAATGCGCTCAAACCTTCCACCTGACTGGCTTCCAGGCACTCCACGGGATCGCAGCAGGTATGGCAGACCCGCTTATATCCTCTCACGCTCACAAGTTGGATATCAGGAGTCAGGAAACCATCTTTTGCGGGTTCATCACGCAGCAGGTCGGTGCTGAGGTATTTCTTGTTGTCGTCCGGGAAAATAGTTACGACGGTAGCCTCCTCGCCCAGATCTTCCTGAACGCGGAGGGCGCCCAGGAAGTTGGCCCCCGCGGAAATACCTACGCCCAACCCAAGCTCGGCCGCCAGCTTCTGGGCCATGATGATTGCATCGCCGTCATCCACGCCGACCACTTGGTCTAACATGTCAAGCTTCATGATTGGCGGGATGAATTCGTCAGAGATACCCTGAATCCGGTGTTTGCCAACCTTGCAGCCTGTGGAAAGCGTTGGCGAGTTGGAAGGCTCCAAGGGATATATTTTCATGGTTGGTCGCTGTTCCCGGAGAAATCGCCCCGTCCCCATGATTGTGCCACCGGTTCCAACTCCGGCGATGAAGGCGTCTGGATAGAGTCCGTGAAAACGAAGCTGCCACCAGATTTCGGGGCCAGTGGTCAAGTAATGTGCTTCGGAGTTGTCTTCGTTTGCGAATTGTCTCGGCAGAAAAGATCTCGGGATCTTTTCGGACAGAGCTTCAGCCTGGCGGATACTCCCCAGAAAACCACCTTCCTCTTTGCTTACCATATTCATCTCGGTGCCAAGGCTACGAATCAAATTGATGCGTTCCGCGCTCATCCAATCCGGCATGAATATAATGACAGGATGGCCCAGCGCGCGGCCTATGGCAGAAAATGAAATGCCGGTATTGCCGCTGGTCGCCTCAATGATAGCATCTTCCGGCCGCAACACCCCTGTCGCATAGCCTTTCTGGATGATATGAAACGCCATCCTGTCTTTGATGCTGCCGGTCATGTTTAGATTTTCTGCTTTGGCGTAAATAGTTCTCTCTTGCCCTTTGAACGTGAATTTGATTTCCAGCAACGGCGTATTGCCGATCAAACACGATAACCCGCGAATGCGGGTACTACAGGAGCCGTCCATTTTTCTTCCTCGCTTGTAAAAGAATGACACCATCATAGTTTCAGCATGAAAAATTACAGTAAGAGTTCGCCTCTTGATTTCATCGTAACCTTGCGGCCGTTATTGGCCCGCCATCGACGAATTGCACCTAACCCGGCGTAGAAACGCAAGTTTCCTAAACCTGTCCATGAGTTGCACGCACGTCACAACAGTGAGAATTCCCGGGAACCGCAGCCCGCAGCCACTAGCCCCGGGCAAAGAACAGCCAATCCGTCACAGTTTCATTGATGTGCGTGTTGTCGAATATCACGGGCTCGATCCGTACTTCGCGAAACACCTGTCGCAATGCATCAGCAAAGGGCGAACTCTCAGCATAGGACCAGACACCCAAAACGCCATCAGTAGCCAAATGCTGTCGGGCTTGTCGCAGTCCGGCCTCCGTATAAAACGGATTGTCAGCCTCAGAAAGACGATCGTCAGGCGAATGATCGACATCGATCAAAATCAGATCGAACAGTTTTGTTGGAGGCCGCAAGAGGCGTTCATAGACATCATCTTGCGACACGAGCAAACGCGGATCGCTCTGCAGGGAATCCGCCAAAGGAATCAGGCCCTGGTCAAGCCACTCGACCACCTGTGGCAACAACTCCACCACATCAACCTGACTCACGCGACCGCTGGCCAAAACTTCCGACGCCGTGTAACCCAGCCCCAGACCACCGATGAGCACCTGTACATCTTGACCTCTAAACATGTCCAGCGCCACCGAAGCCAAAGCACGTTCTGAGGCCGTATGATAGCTACTCATCAGGAATTCGTGATTCAAGGTGACTTCCGTCACGACAGTCCCTGGTTCCCCGAGCAACTCGCGACGGCGCAAACAGAGTATCCCCAACGGAGTGGGTTCATAAGCCAAAATCTTAAAATTGGATGGACACATAGGAAAAACACTTCCAGCATTCTTGTGGGTCAAAGTTGACTGACTACGATAGCTCTTTGGTACCTGCCAAATCAGATTCTGTCATCTGCTGGCAAAATCCTTTCCAATAGTCTGCTCTGGCTTGAACAAGGAGTTCCAATCACTTCAAGTACTTTCTCCGTGAAACTCCGCTAATTCCACTCCGCGCGTTAACGCCGTTGTCAGCAAACGCTCCTAACTTTCTCGTTTGAAGAGAGCATAGATGTATGGCCGTGGGTCGCCAGAAGGATTTGTGTACGTATAGTCGAAATGAGATATGATTCTAAAAGATGAACCCAGGCGCTTCGACAATTCATCAATCCCGTACCTATGGAGTGTCAAACCTGCACATTTGGGCGCACCTATCGTTGAGAATTCCGCAAACATGGTATGGCCGCCGGGTTTCAGGATTGACCGTAAATTGTCAAAATACCCTTTGATATCATCTTCACTGGTTAAGAAATGCAACACGGCCCTGTCAATCCACAGATCGACTTCTGGTAAAGGCTGTTTGATTGGCTGGGCAATGTCCTGGCAAAGCCAGAGATTGTGTTCACGGTCGTCCTGCAATCTTTGCCTGACCCGGTCTAACGCCTCGCGGCTAATATCATTGAGAATCAGCTTGCTCCCCCTGGAGGCAAGGTCATCGATGAGAATAGACGTGCCGGCGCCCGGAAGAAAGACTGTAGCTTTCTCCCAATCAGGAATCTCATGCAATAACTTGAAGGTTTGAGACGTGTCTTTTTCATACCACCCTAACTTGCTATCTTCCGTTTTGGAAAAGATTTCATCCCAATGTTTGCTCTTTGAAAACATGGGCGAGGCTCTCCAATAGTGAACGGCCGGCAGTATGACTCAGACACGGAGAAGTCGTCAGAGAGCAGCGCATTGGCCTGCAGTCAACTACATTGCAGCGTGATACTTAAGCTGCATGCCCTGCATAAAATTACGCAAGATCTGATCCTTGCAGTCACGATAGTGTTTGTGATCTGGCCTACGAAAAAACGCACTCAATTCGTGCTTGCTGATGTGCATGTCAGCCAGCTCCATAATCTCCAATATGTCTTCTGCCTTCAGATTTAGCGCGATCCTCAGCTTTCTGAAGATGATGTTATTATTTAAGCGCTGCTCCGGCTTGTGTTGCGGCCCATCTTTCTTGCCTCGTTTGTCATTAATCCAACCATTCAGAAAAATCGCAAGCTGAATGTCGCGGCATGCCTGATACGCAGGATCATCGTCTTTCTTCAACCAATCGCTGATCTGCTCCCGCGTTACCTGATGGTCAGCCAGGCCAAATATCTCAATCATTTTCGAATCGCTGAGGTCAAACGTATAGCGGATACGGCGCAAGATATCGTTATTTGTCACAAGTATTCTCCGGTCTGAACTGCAGCCGTGTCACAACGACCGCTGCCTGGTTATGTTGGTAACGTTCACTGGCCTTGCGGGAGGGTTGATGGCGCCCGCGCGACGGAATCGCGATGTTCAATGTGCTTCTTGAGCATATTCTCTGTATGAGATATAAGTTCGAGGCCACCGGATTTACCGTGACCAGGCACGACAATCATTGCCTTGCCAAACTTCTGTCTCATTGTGGCTAAGGTCCCGGGATAACTGTCGAGGTCTGCATCTGTGGTGTTGCCAATTGATTTAAAATCCAGACCTTTGAGCAGACACCCCGCGAACAGCACATTGCAATCTGGTATCCAGGCAACGATATTATCAATTGTATGTCCACCGCCAATATACGACAACTCGACATTGATGTCACCAACTTCCAGCTCCATTTTATCGATAAATCCACTCATAGCAAGAGGCGCTTGTGCCTGGGCCATTAGCTCAATCGTTTTTTGAAATGCAATAGAGCCTGCGCCTTTTCGATGGGCTTCAGCGAGACCACCCGCACAATCAATGTGTGAGTGTGTAGGCACAACCATTTGAACGACCGCGCTGTGTTCTTCTTCTACCCAATTGAACAGAATCTCTGTCTGTTTATTGGTCCAGGGCAAATCTATGAGTCCGGCAATCTCTTCATTGATGATTACCAATCCATTTGCCCCCACCTTTCCGTATCCTTCCACATTCCTATATGTTGTATGAAGCCAAACTCCCGGCAAAAGCTCTTGGACTACAACGTCACTGGACAACTCAATCTGTTTCTGTTCTTCACCACCTCTTTGGCTTGGCCCACACGCCTCAAAAGACAAACAGGATATGGAGATGAGCACAACAACTATGGTATGATGATTCATTGTTTCCTTTCGTTGAACACTTGAGTTTGCTTGCGCCGGGTGCATGCTCGCAGAGAAACTTGCGCCTACCTGCCTAGCCCACCAGGGAGTCCCTCGCGAGCAGCATTTGCTTTCGAGCCGCCAATTACGGTTTCACGATATTCCTTCCAAAACACTTCAGCATTCGTAATTCCAGCTTCACGCAGAATGCGCATGTCCGTGTCCAAGGTCTGCGGTTGATCTTGCTCCGCTGCTTCAAGACCATCGAGAAACTGTCTCGTGGCCTCCGCGCTATGGAAACGCTTGTCCTGCGCAGGGGCGCGCTCAGTAACTGCTGCAACACGAATCTCCTGGATGCGTTGCTCGATATCGGCAGTCTCGGCCACCACAAGATCCGCGTTCAGGAACCATCCACCCGGGTTGATTGCCCGGACAACCGACTTCAGAACGGCAAGTTTCTCCTGTGCGCTCAAATGGTGAAGTGCGTAAGACGAGATGACGACATCGAAGCTCTCAGGCCGGATGACCGTTGTCGGCATCACTCTGAAATCGGACTGAACCCACTTCACGCGTTGCGCTAAGACACCGAGCCTTGACTTCGCAAGTTCCAGCATCGAGGCAGCACCATCTATGGCGACCACGTTTGAGTTTGGGTATTTCTCTAAGAATCGCCTGGAAAATATACCCGTTCCCGTACCAAGGTCGAGAGCCCGCAAAGAGCGCGTTGCATGGAACGGAAGAACCTGCAATGCAACTTCGAACATCTTCCAGCGAAGCGGGTGCATAATATCCATGTCGGCATCGTAGGTACGTACGCGCTCTGGAAGGTCATAGGCGTTGACACTGTTTGAACTCATCTTGATCCCGTTTTTATCAGTGATTTAAATGGCGGCTTAATTGACATAGACTCCCGCGTAGGTGGTGGCACGTAGCAGGGGTATATAGTCATTTAATTCAACTATTGCGCAAGCGATTCCTCGGTGGGACGAGCGCGGAGAGATTCTGGTTCCCAGGCTCCGCGTGGCGAATCCAGACAACCACGCTCCTGCGTCGAGTGGGGGCGCCTTGCCAGCAACCAGAAGCGCACCGGAACCGACGAGCACCCGGGCAGGCCGGTCAGCCATCGACTTTCTTCTGGCAACTTATCATGCCGTTTACTTTGACGCTACCGTCCTTATAAACAGATTCAGCCTTCCAATCAAACCCTTCTTTACTGATATTATAGAAAGTGAGTCGTTTTACATACTTGATGCCCTTATCCCGTTCATTTCTTAGCAAGACTATTTCATTTCCTGCTTTGCCACCTTTCCATATGCCTGAAAAATATTCTGGATGAGCCGAAATAAAAGTTACGACCCACTTATCTTGCTTTTTGTCAAAAACCCGGATGGACCTAAAGGCGCGGCCCCAGTCCATAACGCCATAACCATTCATCACATATTGTGTTTGCCACAACCAGGACTTATCACTTTTCTGCCAGGAACCATCCTCTTGTTTAATTTCATCTATACATTCACATTTCCCTATCATAAAGTCGAATTGCGCAGCTTCTGATGGAGTATTGGGGTTTAGGCGTCCAAACGGAAATTCAGAACTGGCTTCGTACTCGTAAACTTTAATCTCTCTATTTTCTTGTGCAAAACAATTTGACGGATAAATTTCTAAACACAAAACACTGCTTAGTAGAACAAGCAATGAGTTTACTTTTTTCATATTGACTCACCTTGAATTTGTCTTACTCTTGTTTATGACCGTGCCCTTGGTTCCAATCAGCTTATTGCTTGTATCGCTGACCCCCTCCTTGCCAAGGCCACCGGAAACAAGCCTCTCCCGCAAAAGTCACGCTCGAAAAAGGGCTGAGAGCCGCGAAAACTTCTGAGAAGATAGACATAATAGTGCCGCGTGTCAACGGAAACGTGGCTTCATGTCCGTGGCTATTGCGCCTGTCTTCAGGAGCACACGGCACGCAGGAGCGCATTGCCACGCCGAGAGTGTGTGGAAAACGGGCTGAAGCCATCAGGCTGTGTTTGGAGTTCGAGCGAAACCCCGCGCTGAAGCACGGGGCTATTCAGAATGGAAACAAGATGGTTCTGGTTCCCACGCTCCGCGTGGCGAATCCAGACAACGACGCTCCTGCGTCGAGTGGCGGCGCCTTACGCGAGTCGCAAAGGAACACGGGAGTTAAATTCCCCAAAAATACGACAGCATTTGCTGCAACTCAATATCGAGAATCGCAGCAACGACGTATTAATTCTCAAGAATTAGCGCTGATCAGTTAAGTACGTAAATCCGGATAATCTTGCTTCTGTTCCAGCAGGTAATGCTTCATGACCACGAACAAGAATCATTGATTTATTACGCATTTGATTGTTATAAGGTCTATCACCGCCTGCGTCAACACCTTGGCCCCAGGGGGTATCCTCATACCCGGGTACGCCGTTTGCACTTATATGAAGACCTGTTATGAATGGCCATCGTTCTCCAATAAAAGTCATGGTGTTAAGATCTTCGGGGCTAACAACAAACCCGCTCGATGCTTCATGAGGGCCATTTGGAGAACCTGGTCGGCCGTCCCATGCATTAAGTGGTTGTGCATATTTTGTTATCCAGTTAATTATATCAATTTGTGGATCTGCCCGTAAGCTGTCTAATATTGCCGCTTCTTGTGACGCTTGGGTGACGGGATCTAGCCAGACCACATTGCCGGATTCTGAACTATCGGGAAGAGGATAACTTTTACCCATAACCGCTGCTCTGCTATTAAACTCATTCACGTTCTCAATAAGTTTTCCCCAATCAACATCCCGATAAAAAGTCCATGCATGTCCGTAATCAAAACTGCCTCGTGCCCAATGGGTGATGTGTGTCAGATCATTCTCAGAGGGAGGGGCATTTATACTTGCATCTTGCGTCACAAGTAACACATCAAGAGGGTAGTCCTTATGATGGAGGTAAACAATGCCTGGTTGTCCAGGGAATGTGTAAAGTTGGATGTCGTCGTTACCATTGTTTGCAATTGGATAAGTAAGTGGAATGGTGCGATCACTGGTGAACTCGATATTGCTATTTGCTCCAACGACCTGAACACTGAAGTTTCCATCCGCGCCGCTGGTGTCACGCGCGGTTTCAACTCCTGAGTTATTGGTTACCCTGATTATTATCCCTTCGTAGGGGGTGCTTGTGATGGGATCAGTAAGCGTTGCACTTGCATTTCGTATGTTGGTAAACTCTGTATTAAACGCTAGCTCACCGAGAACTTCGCCTTCTTGGCTTTTCGCGATGACTGCTCCCGAAGCTGCTCCGGTATAATCATTCTTTCCAGTTATCTTGAGTGAGTCATTTTCTACGATGCCTTCGAAGTCACCGGCATCTATTCTCACTTCATACTGAACGTTTTCCCAGTCGGTAATATTGAGGCTAGGGAGTAATGCATGCGATGCAGTTTGGTTCTCACCTATGCCTAATAAGTTGAGCACATCAGTGTTATAATAGGATTCAACTATAAAGTCTTGAACATAATCATCTCCACCAGTACCATCATGGTTTCCATCTAAGGGATTGCCGTTGGCATCAGTCACATCAGTTGCTTTGATGCCTAATCGATATTGTCTTCCTGGAAGGAGATTCTTTTGGGGAATGGTCTGAATGATGCGTGTTGCATCATTATACGTTGTTTGCAGCGGTACTTCAAGTTGTGTTTCGAGATTCGTAAAACTGACTGCATGAGAGATATCTCCTTGTACCGACTCACTCACTACAATATTCAATGTGTCATTATAGGCGATTGTGTCTGTAGCATTTACGCCAACAACATACGGCGGTATATTATCAAGGATTTCAACTCCGGGTAAGGGTTTTGAAGTTTTCTGTCCAGCACGGTCTGTGGTGGTCACTGTTCCGTCAAGAGTTCCGATGTCTGCGTGGGTGGAGGTGATGGTTAGCGTATATGTTTGCAACGCGGCACTCTGGTCGCCATCATATTGTTGGTCAACGCCATCGTTTCTTACATCGACGTCCGTTTTGACAAGGCCAGAGGGTTCGGTCACTCTGATGATGTAAGCGATCATTTGTCCCGCTTCTGCTTGATTCACATCAGAAATGATTTCAATAGAGGCAGGCGTATTTACAGAAGTATACGATGAGGTATTGCTGAGTTTTGTTGTTCCGCTCGTGAAATGTTTTGCAATGGCTTTGATTGCCTGGATGCCTGCGGCAGTTCCCCGATGTGTGTAGTTTTTTCCTGTTGCTACGGTATCAATACCAACTATCCATTGCACAATTGCATCGGCTGGATTAACCTCGGCGCGATAAGGAGTGTTTTGATAAACTTCCGCTGTTACTGAACCTGCGGGTGTTATTTGTATGCTTTTGATAGTCCCGTTGTCCTGGTTGGGATCAGTGGCTTTATCGCCGCCACAACTTTAGAGAATGAGAATACAAAACAAAGCAAAATTCTTGATAACGATTTTCCTGAAGCGGTTAGTCTTCTCTATTCTGTGTCGAGCCATCTTGAACAAATCTGCTTTAGTTCTCAGGTTGCCGCCTTTTGTGGGATCTAATCCCGAATCTATTGGTTCCGTTGTCGCCGCGAGATGCCTCAACTGTTTCTTGCATAGTATTGCATGAGCATTGACGCGACACCCTGCAACTCACTTAATCCGGGAGGGATGTCGAGCATCTTAGTCAGATCAATGGGATCGGCGAGCACCAGCGGGGCGTCGAGTCGCCGTTCAGTTCGCTGCCGAATATATGCCGGCTGTTGTTTCAATTTTCGCAGCTCGGTTTTCTCCAATCCCTCCGCGCCCTTGTCGAGCCCGCTGCTGGTATTCGTCGCTCTTGAAACCGGACACACTCGCAGAAAAGGGTGCTTGTAGCCGCTGAGCCGCACAGCCGCGCGGTTTCGGATGTGGTCCAGGAATATGTCGCGGGTAAGTTCGCCAAGGCCGAGTCGCTTCCACGCTCTCCTGTAGCCTGTGTAGTCAACATGAACCCATAACTGGTTCGATGGATGGAGACATCGATAGAACCGGTCAGCTTCGCAGTGGTCCCAGAGTGGGACCCTGGGGTTTCGGTGCGGCTGATGAGCCACAACCACGACCGCATTCGTCGGCCGTTTACGACCGCGTACCTGCACCTGAATAGCGCCGACGTAGGTTTCAATTGTCTCGAGATCCGCGGCGGTGATCGGCACGGTCAAGTCTGGTGACAGCCCGTATGTTTGGACGCCAAGTGTCTCCCACTGTTCGCTTGTCATCTGTGTTGGTAACCCAGTCAAAATGCTGTGCTTTGCAAGAACATAAATGTTCGGCGTCACAGTTTGTGCTCGAAAAGCCCGAGCCCGAAATCATAAGGAAGAATCTTCAAGTTCCCAAGTAGCCGATTGGTCAGCATCTCCCTGAAAGAACGGAAAGATTAAAAGAATCCCATCAGGTCATAATCACGGATACCCGCACCGGGTGATGGGAGACAGATGAAGGACATCAAAAAGATAGCAAAGCCAGGCTGGTATGTCAAGCAGAAATGTGAACGCATCGCAGAGATTCCTTATGCTCTCTGGTTCCCGCAGGCTTTAAGCGAGAATCCATGAACGGCTGTTTGCATGGATGCCCGATTAAAACATCTCGGGCATGACAGTGCACGGTTTTGCCTTTTGTATATTCTGGTTCTGATTCCCACGCTCTGCGTGGCGAATCCAGACAACGACGCTCCTGCGTCGAGCGGCGGCGCCTTACGCGCGTCGCATAGGAACACGGGACGCAGGAGCGTCCCAGGATGCATTCCCACGCGGAGCGTGGCGAACGAGATTGCGTGGGAAGGTCTTGCTCGTGGGGGGATTTGCGGCCCACCTGCCTTGCCCATCAGGTAATCCCCCACGCACGAACAATACATGAATTGAATTACCCGAAAACACGACAGCATTTGCTACAACTCAATATCGAGAATCGAAGGGGCATGCCATACGAACGGTTGCGCGCACGCTGCACAACCGATTCGTCCGGCTTTAATGCCTGGCTCATTTTAGGGGGATACAATCCCCGGTTCAATTTCGCGACGGGGACTACCTGGCGGGTCCGGCAGGCAGGCCCCAAGTCCCCGTCGAGCAGTAAACACAACCTCCAGATAAGATAGCTCATTCCCTCGGACGGTTTCAATTCGTACGGAACCGTCGGGATTTTTGTACGCTGTCACTACGCTGTTCGGAACTAGTTCTTTCCTTGGGTTTTCGGCTTCGCCACACCCAGAAACTATGAGAAAAGGGACAAACCAAAATGCTTTCATTAGAGCCTCCATATTATAATGTAAGTCTTATTCTGCCTAGCTTAGTTTATTGGACCTAATGCTCCGGCAAATCGAAATCACATCATATCCGATAAACGGGTCGTCACAGATTGCCCTAACTACCTTCAAGTCAAAGGACTGCTGTCGCAATTCGGCATGCTATCGCCGTTGTTATTGGACATGTTTGCGGTCCACTAACCATATATCGAGCATGGCTATATCCGTGGAGAGCGATGATTTATTTGTTCGTGGCCAGTTTTGAATGCTTTTCTTGCTTCAAGTGGATGGCTTTATGAATTCTTAGTTCCGCACAGGATGAATAAAAACCATTATTGCTGCAACAATACCGGCCGGACCCGTCGGAATGGAGGCAATCACTGGAGCCCACTGCAACCATGTAACAGGAAAGTGTACACCTTTACCGTTATCTACAATCTTGATTTCTGCAGCTTTTAAAGCAAATGCGGCTGCAAACCCTGCTCCCAATGCTGTAGCTATACCCCCTGTAACTACCCCAGCTGCAGCTAGAGCTGCTGCAATGGCTGTGGCCAAAGGGCCTGACGCTATAGTTCCCGCGATTATATCCTGAGTCAATTTTTCGTTCAGAACGAAATCAACCCCCCACCAATGCGTTTCGACCGTAATTTTTTCCGACTCATTGAGTTCGTTTGGAATCGCATTTGCTGTAGTAATATTGTCGGAGTCAAGCTTCACAGCACTGTAATCGACACTAAACTTTTCATGGTTCAGAGCGTTTTTTAGCAGCTGCAAATCATTCTCAAACTGATTTTGACGCGTATCTATCGTGGTCATTTTTATGCTTCCCTGTTTTAGTTAATACAAGAGCATGAGTTTAGTGACACTCTGTCGTCACATAGAAAATCATCTGGGAAAAGCAATGAAACGAATGTTACATGCTATTACACACAAGTGGGCTATAGACTCCTCCGGGTCATATATTTTAATACTACTCTAGTGGACGAAAAATAAAATCTACCCTGAGTGGTACCTTTGTTCCGTCTTTGCTTCCTTTTCGACAATTAGGGTCTTGCACTGGCTCTTTTCTCAAAGTCTTGAAAAAGTTCTGCCCATTCTGGCACTTCAGAAGAAGGTACAGGAGAACTAATCATGGTCCATCCATCGGGAGGAGTAGTTGATTTATCTGGGAACTCACCGTACCACACCTGAGGATTGCGTTGAACAGCATTCCCCACTACTACTTGATAATTTTTCATTGAGTGTCTACAAACTGGGTGTGGTACCCACGCACCTTTGACTTTGAAATTCACTAAGAAACTTTCCCCTACATGACGATAGCCCAAGAGAGTTGATGGTGGCAGACTAGGGACGTAATCCTCATAATTTGCAACTCGGAATGTTGCACCTAGTAAATCTAATTTCTTATCATAGGTGCTTTGCCACACGGATTTGCCAACTCGAGGGCTTGCAAATGTTGTATTGATAACCCTGGTGTCGGGAAGACATGCCGCCACATCCAAAGTAAATAGACTGGCTAACGCACCTCCCAAGCTGTGCCCTGTAACAAATACAGTTTTGGGTTTCCCAATCTTTAATGCACTGAATAGTTGCCCCTGCATTGAATCTGCCATTCCACCGCCTTTTTCGGTATAGACGCTGTTAAAGCCACAAGCAACTTCTATGTCCTTAGGAACGGTTCTTGTCGGCTCATATGGCTTAAAGTTAACCGTGTTTGCCCAAAGATCCTCGTAGGCATCAAGGTTTGAACTGGTTCCCCGAAAAGCAACTAGCCATGTGCTGGGATCATTCTTTAATTGGAAAATCAGCCCAAACCGTTCTATGGCCCCATTAGTTACGAAGTATCGATCCCAACCGTAAAAGCGAGTGATATACTCAAAATCCGGAGGATTTGTCCAAGGCTTTTTTGCAAAATCATTATAGGCGGATATAGCGCCTACCATGCAATCAATGGTTAATTGTTGGTCCAGCGTGACTTGACTTATTTCAGATTCAACAGAATGTTCAAATTGCTTTGTCATAGAATACTCCCTCTTTGCACACTCCAATGTGAGTGCAGATAAATAAACGGGAAGCCAAAAGACTTTCTTCGAGCTTCTTGAGTTGTTATTTCAAATTCCAACCGAAATTTGACTTAAATGAAAATTGAAGTTTGAACTTTGGAATTAAGCAAAACAACCCCTAACATGGTTTATTGGACCCAATGTTCCTGCAAACAGAAATCACGTCATGTCCGATAAACCGGTCGTCACAGATTGCCCTAACTGCCTTCAAATCAAAGGATTCCTGTTGCAATTCGGAACGCCGTCGCCTTTGTTATTGAACACGGTTACGGTCTAATGACCATCTGTCAAGCATGGCATAGCCGTTGAGAGCGACTATGGCAGCTCAGCTTCGCATGATGTGTGGGCGTAGAGAATGGTGGCTAGGTGTATTCCGTGTTGTGAAGCAACTCTCCCATGCACCGGTATCGCCGCAATCGCGTTTCCAGGGAACTTACTCTCGCCTTCGAAGGAGGGGGGTGAATCAACCGTGCCATCCAGACCGGCAATCCTTATTTCAGGACCGCCTGTAGATTAGGCCCATAGTGATTCGATATCTTGCATCTATAATTCATAGTCACTAGTAACTTCGCTGGCAATACCTGCCAAATAAAACTCAAGGCTGCACAAAAGCCAAAGTTGCAGAAGCACAAGCTACAGAAATAGGGTGTTTAGCATGGTGTAGAGACTGACTGGCGCATTATACAAAATAAATGCAATACGTGTCAAGAAGAATCTGTAAGACATAAAGATACAATTATCTTGTGAGTAGTGAACTCGGAGATACCGTGTAGGTCGGTCTTGCACTTTGTCTCAAGCCTGCTTGTTCGAAATGGCGTTTCCGGATCCATTACGTTCCCCGGAGTCTTGCACACTCTCCCGGCTCCCGCCGTCCTTGGGACAGCCCCCACATTTATGAACAAAACTTCTTCACCCAGGGCAGAAATAACCTACCGCATTATGGCGCAAGAATCGTAGCTGCTTTCCAGCTTATGATCCGTCGTTAACAAATTTTCCGAGATCGAGGCGATGATTCAAAACAACGGGATCAAAAATTGAAAACATCGGGTGTTTTTGAAAAAAGATCCCGATCTAAATTCAAAAAAGTCCCGATGTTTTGGTCAAAAAAGCCTGTTTTTTTGGCGCAAAATCACGGAAAAGGGCTGGTTTTGGGCGTACCCGGGGGCAGTTTGGGCGTGGGTTTTCAGGGTGGCGCTTGGTCGCCGGCAGCGGGGCAGTGGGTAGAAATGACCGCGGCAGACTGGCGCCCGCCGCGGACAGGTGCTAGCTGGTCTTTTTGTAGTCGATGTTGTTCAGCACCTTTTTTACCTCTTTGCCGGCCCGGAAGCGCAGGTGGTTGGTCTTGATGTTCTGGGCGGTGACGTCTTCCGCGGTGTCAGCGCCGTCGCTGCGCAGGCTGAGCCGGAAATTGCCAAGGTCGCCGAGTTTGACCGTCTTGCCATCGGCGATGTTCTTCGGCAACAGGGTGACCAGGCCTTCCAGCACAGCCATGGTGTCGATGCTGCTGACCGTAGAGCGTGCGGCAATCTGTTCGGCAAGCTCGCGCAGGGTTACGGCGCCCGTGCTTTTGGCTTGTGAATAGTACTTCTTGGGAGATTGCGGGTCGCCGGGATTGCCTCTGGCGACGATGGTGTAGTTAACCGACATGACAGGACTCCTTTAGTAAGTGAGTAAGAACACGAATTATAAGGTCAGGGGCGCATGATGGCAGGTTACATCCACCCGACCCTATGTTTGCCTGCCTTATCGTCGCACCAGGCGGAAACCTGAGGAATGTTGAGGAAACTTGATAATTGTGAATTGATATTAGGGGCGGGACACCCGATATAGTTGTCAGGTGGGCACGGGCACTCGAGCAAGAGAGCTGCCAAACGAGCGTGAAAACTTATGCGCCAACGGAAAAGTCTATTGCTGTGACTGACGCCGATGAGAGAGAAACGAACAAGTCAGACGGAGTTGAAAGTGATTCTATCGATTCATGGCTCACCAACCACCCCAAACACGTTGGGAACGAGAAGTCCGACTGGCAATTTGGGAGAATATCAGCTGAATTCATCACAAAAGATATACGAATTCGGCTCAGGAGAACTTTATTCTCTTGACTTAGAATCTCTAATATATGTTCCGACATTCAAGTCAGTAAATAGTGGGTGCCACCCCACCTTATGGTAACTGTTAAGCTTAATCTACTAAATTACCTATTGCGTCTAGAGAAGCTGAAAGCCCTATTAAGAATCCCGTTTGTGAAGTTATGGGATTAGCTTCTACATCGTCTACGATATCTCCAACACGGAAACCGTCCTTTAGCTTATCTCCAGAAAATTCCCAGGCCATGTTGAGTTTGACTAGATCCCTCACAATTGGCCAACTGAAACCGAATAAGTAGCTATTATTGGTTAAGTCGCCTAGTCGCAATGTTTCAACGGGCAAACCGACGCCGACAAAGATATCTGGGAAAAGTTTAACATATAATTCCAAATACCAGGGCAAATTTCTCGTAGCGATGTCTAGACGATATGGGTATTCATATGAAAGGGTTAAATAGGCTGAGGGATCAATCTGCCCATCAAGAGTAATCATGTTTTGGAAAATTTTATAACGGCGAAGCTCCATATCGTTAAATGGAACCAATATCCCCAGACTGAAATCGTAAGAGAGTAGTGATACGACAGGTTTTGCCATTCTATAACTGCGGCTCCATGTTCTCTTTATATAAGTGTCAATATCTCTGCGGATAAACGTTATGTTTGTGTTGGCTGGCAAAAAAGGAATACTAAAATATTTTATGCCGATTTCTACTTCCCTCGGGCCTTCTTTGCGATTTGATTCAAAAGGCGATGTTGATTCGAATGATGACAAACGCAAAGAACGCGTTAATCTGGAGGTTTCCACACCCACTGACGTTACATAACTATTGGCATCATCATTTATCCAGATTGTATAAAAACCGCGAGCAAAGATTCGATTACTGATAGGCTCTGCAAAGGTCTTATAAGACTCATGTATATAAACAATTTGGTTAATACCACTGACCGACATAAAAACAACAAAATGTCCTTTCGATTTAATGCTTCTGAAAACCGTATCAGGATATGCTGCTTCGACGATATCCAACACCTTGCCCGATTGTCCAGGATTGGGTTGCCGTGCATACTTTTCTAGTTCATCAATCGTTTGCTCAGAAATGACCTTCCGAAATATTATTCCAACTCTCATTTCCGAAGGGATATTTTGTGCCCTAAGGGATGACAAAAATAAGAATAGGACACACACAGTCCAAAAACCTGGAATCTTCATCCCATTTTCCTCTAATTCTCAAATCGACATATTAGTATTTCATCAAACGGTTTGCGAGCCTGACCCTCGGGTTCGACACAGTCTTTGCTTTTCTTTTCAAAAGAATTATATGAAAAATTTCTCTTTCTCGCAAAAGGTCTTCTAACGCCCTTTTTCAATTTAAGAAAGACATGGCATCTTTTTCTTCCTCTAACCCCTCTCAATAAATGAAGATCTATAGATCCGTCATCTGCGTCAGACTCTAGAGAGTATTGCGCGCTCGCTCTTTTCCTGTTGAATTCATCGTAAGAAAAATATCCTTCGAACTTGGTGGGTTGCGCTTGAATCTTAATCTGATAAAGGCCTGCTATAAGCTCTTGATCGATAATCGTATCAGAAGCCAGATTAATAGTCCTGGTTATTCTTAAATCGAGCCTGTCAACAAAAAACGAAATCAGATATTCACCTACTGGGAGACTATCAAAATGAGCTATAACATACGATTGTTTCTCGCTATATTCCAATACCACCCTACCTTTTGGCTTCGAAGTTATTTTTCTATTCCTAAATAACTTTATGGTTATTGTGGAATCTTGCGAGCTTAGTAGAGTGTTTTCCGGAACGGGCTCTAATTTCAAATTAATTTTCAAATTGACCAATGGATTCTTGTTCTGAGACGTAGAAGTGTCTCCAGCATATAAATCTGCTCCAAGCAGAACGTAAAGTGTGATCATAAGGGACAAAATTGAAATGTAAATCCTATCTTTTTGCACCTAAACGCTCCTCTCTGTTATTCAAGTTTGCTAATAAGACTTCAAGTTCTTCGTCTAGTATTGCCTCTGTCCAATTTGTCGTGCTAATGCTGTAAGAACTCGTGCTATCAAATTGTGTCCCAGTTAGTTTACAGAAACTTAGATTTACACCATCAAAGTTACTCATTTCAATAGTACAATCTGAAAAAACTGAATTGCTCAAATCTACATCCAAAAAATCGATATCGATCAAATTCGTTCCTTCGAAATTGAGTCCGGCGAGATTGGGGTTTAATCTAAAGAGTGGGAATTCATTGTAGGCGAGAGCTTGTACCACCTTAGCATTTAGTTCACGCATTTCTCTTTGATTAATTTCAAAACTAGCAACAACTACGATGTACCTTTCTAGTATTCTTTGTAATTCTCTGTTCAAATTCGGCACACTGAAAATGTCGACAATTCTACCTATAAATTCTACATTGTACGAAAGATAAAGTGGCTTAAGCCTTTCAATTTCACTTTTCAGCCTTACTCCGATTTGATTTTTCGCATCTTCATTCATATTTTTCATAGTCTCGGTGATTGCGTCAGCAATTTCTTCATCGCCATTTTGGATGGCAACATCAAGAAGTCGCAGTAAGTAAGACACAGCCGGTACTCCATATGAGGCCACTGCAATTATTAATGGCCTTACCTCTGTTGAATCATTGTACGCCCCATAAACTTGAGGTACTAATTTTGACAGTTCAATTATTTTCTGTGATTCATTTGATTTTTGATTAATCTTTTCAGGAATAACAGTGCTTCCAATGTAGGTAGCGATCGCAAGAACGACAGCGGTTGAAAAGCTACTGAGTATTTGGAACTTGTCCCAATAGTCCTTATTACTTCTTGTGTTCTTATCATGAAATCTCTTTCGAGTTCGCATTCTCATTATGATTCTACCGAGGGAAACTATCTGACTATTGAAGGATCGTTGTTTTGAGGATTCTTTGGCCCCGGAAGCTCTTGGACCACCCGGATATCAAAACCCGAAGACAGAAGGTGTGTGGCCGATGAATGCCGAAGTGAGTAACTGCTTGAGTCGGCACGTGGCGACACAGCAACAGAATGGCGCAAAGCGCGTGGTTGTGGCTAGATGTGGGGGTCTGCTGTGTCGGACAAATACGAACATGACTTTGGCAGGTCATGTCCGATTCAGCAACCACTGTGCCCAAGAGTTTGGGTCTGGTGCGGGAACCTGTCATGTCGCCACCTTACAGAGTTGGCATGAAACCCAAATCTCATCAGTTGAGAATCACGGATGCCAGGACCGGCAGATGAGAGGCTTACTAGAAGACAAACTGAAGATAAGAAAGCAGGGCTGAAATGTCAACAGAAATATGACGAAATCGTCTAGTTGCTCATCGAGCGCACGAGGAGGAGCTGCAAATTACGAGTTGCAAATAGACTCAAAACTCCGTTGCCATTCTCAGGGGTGGAGTCTTCTGGGCATAAAATTTGGACAAAAGTCAAACTTACTCGTCAGTTTCCTATGGGATTGTGAGTCTCTTGTTCATCACGTGGGGACAGAAGCTCTCGTCCTTGCGCGCAATCAGATCTTTTTTTCAGTTTCATGAGAGTTCCACCTGCCACCTACACTCATCTGTGACTAGTAAGGCAATTGACGCCGATATCCGGATGAGGTGCCGCATCCATGTTTCCATGCTATACGGCACGGCGGTCAGTGAATCAGCCTCTCGGTCTTCAGCTCGGTCGTCACGACGCTTTTGATTTTCCCACACTCTCCCGTTAGTTGCCCGAAACCCAAAACTACATTTTGGTCTATTTGACGGAGGTCCTTATGCAGGATAATTCCAACCATGTCATTGACATGCACTGTCATGTCGGTCTTCTGGGAGATGAGTTTCCGCAGTGGGGGCAGTTTTCTGACAGCTACCGCAAGGAGCTGGTTTACAAAATCTTTCTGCTGTACGCCGGCATCAAGGAGAGCGAGGTCTCTGACAAAACCATACGCGCCAGGACTGAAGAGATTCTGGGCGCAGCCAAACTCGACCATATCGTGTGCCTGGCGCTCGACCCGGTCTATCACCCGGATGGTCAACGCATGCTGAATCTCTCCAACTTCTGGGTGGACAACGACTACATTCTCGACTTGCAGCGCACCATCGGCGACAAGATCATGCTCGGCGCCTCGGTGCACCCGTATGATGTGGAGTTCGAGGCACGCGTCAAAAAGTACGTGGACAAAGGCGCCGTCCTGCTGAAATGGCTGCCATCCTCGCAACAGATCAATCTCGGCGATGACATCATTCGCAGACGCCTGAGGTTTCTCGCCACCTGCCGGGATGGTGAAGCTCTGCCGCTGCTGCTGCACACGGGCCCGGAGTATGCCATCCCAAGCACAGATGAGCGCACCTTTACTTACGATTTTCTCTCCTGGTCCTTCTGGGACGGCTTCCGGAATTTCTTCCGGTCCAAGAAGTGGCATGTGCCGGACCTGACCAAGGTACACCGCAATCTGCGAACAGGACTCCAGGCCGGCGCCACCATCATCTTCGCGCATTGCGGTCTACCCTACTTCGCGCCCAATATCTTCAAGAAGTTGCTGGAACATTCTGACTTCAAAACTGTGCGGCAATTTCTCAACGACTATCCGGCGAACGGCTCAAGAAAAGGCCGCTGCTTTGCCGATGTCTCCGCGTGCGCAACGCCGTTCCGCGAAAGTTATTTTCAGGACATCCGTGACCTGCCGGCGGAAAGTTTGCTATTCGGCAGCGATTTCCCCACGCCGGTGTTCGAGTTGTCCGCGGATTTGAAAGAAGTGTGGCAGGATTTCAAGGCTGTTCTCGGGGGCGATTTCAAACGCATCATCATCCCGGAAGACAACCTTCTCGATGTCAATCTGCACGAGTTGCGGCATGCGTTTCCGGGCCACCCGATGTTCACGAATTTCGGCAAACTGGTTGATAGGCACAATGCGCCAACCGAAGTGCCGGTCACATGATACTTAAGTAGAGCGTAGTGCGTGGAGCGTATGAAGGAACGTGAGTCAGTCAAACCACTCTCCACCCGTCACGCTCAACGCTGCACGCTTAACGATAACAAAGGAGGTCAAAATGTCTAAAACGGAGAAATACAAATATGCCACGGTCCAGCCTTTCCCTGGAGGGTCAGTACACCGTGTCATCGCGGACAATCCGAGAGTTAAGGATGTCAAAGCGGCGTTCGAGGACTTGCGAAAAGATGGCGACTACCTGGGCGCGCGCGAAGACCACTGCTTTCCGGGTGTGCGCTACAAGTTCGATTCGAAGAACAAACTGGGTCGCGACAACCACTTTCAGGGCATTCAGCGGCTGCGCAAAGGCAACTACCTGGCGGTCACCGGCGGCGATGTGCATGACAAAGTCGGCCATCTTTTCGTGATAAAGATGGGCTCACGCAATTCTGTCGGGAGTTGGCGTACCAACCGCGTGGATGGGTTGCCGCCGGAAGAAGATCGGGTGGTCTCTGTCTTGGATCTCCACTCGGAGCTGTGGCACGCCGGCGGTATCAGCGTGCTTGGCGATGTTCTGGCCGTGCCGATTTACCGGAAGAATCCTGCCCAGTGCAAGATCGTCTTCTACCACATGAAACACCCGGAGCATCCGCAAAAGTTCAAATTCGAAATCGACCGGCCGGGCAAACGCGCGGGCGCAGTGGCGCTGGCCCGGCTGCAGAATGGTCACTTTCTGGTAGCTGTCTGGAGCGACCATGGCAAGAAGGACCGCTTCGACTTCTATCTGTCAAAGTCGAAGAGAATATTGGACGGTTTCGACCAAAACTTCGTCAGTGTGAAAGCAGAGGAACTCAAACCGCCCATCGACGAGGAAGACAATCAACAGTACCAGGCCGTCAATTTTGTAAGCCAGAAAGACGGCAAGCTGTTTCTGGTTGGCATGCACAACACCTCGACGATTTCCCCGGTGCCAGATGTGATCAAGGACATACTCAAGCTCAACATACTCAGCGACAAGGACTTCGCGGACCTCTACCGCGTTGACCTGGTCGCGGACACCACCCGGCGCAACCAACCCGTGCTCGTCAAGCCAAAGCTGATTGAGAAGGTTGTCAACCACCAATTCGTATGTGAGGACCAGCAGGCAAATTTTGACGCCGCGGCAGGCGTGCATATCGGCATGTCTGACGAGCTACGCATCTACTGTGCCTACCACTTCCGCAGCGACGGCATGGTCAAGTTCAACGAGTACCGGCCCACTGTCGAACCTGTGCCGGAGAAGGTGAACGCCATCAGGGACGGCTGGATAGACATGTTCGAAGACAACAATTACAAAGGCCGGCGGCTGAGCATTGTGGGCAAGCGCCGCACCAGTTTCAAGAACCTGAAAAAGGTCACGGTCCAGGGTGATGAGTTCAATGACGAAATCTCATCCATCCGCTATCAACTGCCGATCGGTTACACCTACAGGCTATTCAGAGACAAAGGCTTTCATGGCAAACACATCGATTTGACTGGCACCGGCAAGGTTGAGGAAATCTCTGATTTGAAAAAGCTGAGGGTGAACGGCGACCATTTCGGCGATAGGGTGTCGTCGGCGCATTATATCTAGCAATGGTCGGAGGCGGGAGGCCGGAAACCGGAGGCCGGATCGCTTCTATCGATCACTGGATCGAAGGCCGTCCTCCACTAGTTTGGAGAGATACGAGCCATCTGCGCTAGCACACCCGGTGAGGGGTTTTGGGTCCGGCCTCCCGCCACCGGCCTCCGCTTTTTTTACGGAATCACCGCCAGCTTCAAGACCTTGCTCACGCCCAAATCCGGCATCTCAACATGAGCCACGTAAATCCCACCAGCTACCAGCCGGTCATCGTGGTTCTTCAAATCCCAGCGCAGGAACTGGTCGCCGCTTGATTTTTCGAGCTTGCGCACAAGGCTGCCGGCCAGGGTGAAAATCCGGATAATGGCCTTGTCGGGCAAATGGCTGAAGGTTACAAAGCCGCTGGCGAAGCGATTCTCGAAAGTGAAGAGGCCGTAGTAGGGATTGGGGAAGACATTCACCAGTTTGAGCACATCCTCCCTCGCCAGACCCTCGGAGCGAGTCGGGTTTAATCCGGAAGTAGAAAAGGTGAACCGGTCGCTGGCCCGATTGGTCTTCGTCGTCCTGAGCCGGAGTACGGTGCCCTGCTCCGGCGCCATTTGCGTTCCGGGCGCGACCTCGCCATCACTGACGTCGTCTCCATTCCAACTGATGAGAACCGTTCTGGCGAAGACTTCGGCGCCGCCGCCGTCATAATTGACATTTGTACCGGCGGCCGTGTCGATCTGCGCCAAATAGGCTTCGTAGCCTGACTCACCGGGCGCCACATCGTCTGGTTGTATCCAATAAATCGAGGGTGTGTAGGGGTCGTTGTCTGCGCCAGAGGCGGAGTGGTCATTGGGGTCGAGCTGGTAGGTCAGACCCGCCGGGTCGGTCTGAAGGGCGCCAAGCGCGCCGTTGGACTGAAACCACGGGATAAGTCGATAGTCATCTCCAGTGTCATCCGGTGTAGCAATGCCGATATTCCACAGCTCGAAGGGGACTTGCACCAGGGCGGCATCTTCAAACCAACGGATGGCCCAACTGCCACGGGCGGTGAAGCGCATCTCCCAATCATACGGAACAGCCCTGTCGAAATTGTCGTTGCGGAGCGAGCAACTCAGGAAGGCGCTGTATGATCTGCGCGTTCCACCACCAAATGACCCGCCATTGTCGGCCGTGTGAAAAAGCCACCAGCTAGCTCCATGCTGCTGCGGGACACCTGGCCTCTCTGGGACCGGAAAGCCGGCCCACTCCGCAGCCCCGATTGCAGGTGGGTCGATAGGACCTCTTGCATTTGCGACCACTTCGAACGATTTGAAGTCCAGCGGCGGTCCTTTCACCACCGCCATGAAGCCATTCGTCACCAGGTAGTCCTCGTCGCCGGACTGGTTGCGTTGATTCCTGAGCAGGGTGTCACCGCGCGTGCTGTTCAAGAGGTGCCAGACCATCACGCCACTGGTGTCTTTGGAGAAAACCACTTCGTAGGCGTCGCCTGTGAGCCGGGTCGGGTCGATTAACCGCGCAATAACCTCGCCATCACTGGCACCAAAGTGGGTTGAAAACAGGGTGTCACCGGCGCTGCCGTGCAACCGCTCGCCAGGTGCACGGCCCTGACGCCTGACGGTGACGCTGGCAGGCGTGCTTTCCAAACTACGCACGCCAGCCAGCTGATCCGGATTGTAACTGTAAGCGGTGACCGCGAAATGATACTCCTGGCCGCTGAAAAGCGGGTCGTCGTGCAGAATGTCGCGGGTCACGGTAAAAGTTCTGAAGACGCCGCTGTCTTCCCCAATTTGTACAACCGTCTGCACCACTACCCCGATGGCAGGATCGAACTCCGGTTGCGTAATCGCCGCGAGGCCATTGTCGAGATCAAATGTGCAGAGTTTAACCCCATCCTCGAGGCGCGCGCCGGCGGCGGGCAGTTGATAAACGTTGTAGCCCTCAAACCGAAAACCCGACCGTTCGATGTCTTCGATTTGCGCAACCCAGTCCGGGTCATCTCCCCAATTGAGCAGGATTTGACCGTCAAACTCGCTGGTCGTAACCTGCGGCGCCGGCGGTGGTTTTGGGGCATCAAACAGATTGTCCACGAATTGCTGAATCATCCGTGACCGGTCTTTCAGAACCGCCACGCTCATGAGCCGGTCGCTGCCCAGGCCGCCGATAAACGCGATCACCACGTCCTGGGTGTCGCCGAGCGCCATCTCAAAAGGGCCGGATGAAAAACCAATTCTGCGGTCACCCTGTCCTTGATCTACCCAACCAGTATTTGTTAGCGGGTCGCCACTAACAGTAAGCCTGGTTGGCTGGCCAGATGGATTCACGAACGGCGTGAGAGGGACTATCGGTCTGGGAAGGAAGCCTCGCATGAGATTGTACCACGACAGGCTCCACTGGTAAGTCCCGAAAAGCGGCGGGTCGGATGGCTGGCTGCCGGCTGATTGCGAATGAAACGCTGTCATCTCGATATTTTCAACATCCCTGGCAGGCGTGAGGCCTTTTCTGCCGTGGACCCCGGGCCAGTCTATGTGTGGCCCGGTGACCAGGTCGTAGCCAACAGCCGGAGGCGGCAAATCGAACACGGCAAACGCTGCATCTACGGAGAGACTGTTATACGCATATCCAAGATTTAAACCAATGTCGCACCCGGCAAGATCATCGCCGGCGGAGCCCACATCGGGGTCGGACCACTGGGCGATGTACATGCTGTCGATGCGGGCGGTTGGCGATGTATTTACGTCACCTTTGTAAATCAAGCGGTGGTGGCGAAAAACCGCATGCCCGAGTGCATCGGCACGGTCGTACCCCCACAGAGTAATCTGAATTTCAATGCCGATGAGCGGAAAACAAGAGAAATCGAAAGGACAGATATAACCAATATCATTGACCACCAGCCAGACAACTTGGTCGGCATTCATGAGGCCGGGTTCATCAGCGTGGGTTTGGGGGTCAAACGCCACGCCGCGACCTGGAGCCAACTTCGGGGCGCCATCTGAGTGAAAACCAGGAGAATAAACGCCGTCGCCGTCCGCATCATAAAACGGAGCGCCACGCTCCGCCGGCCAGTCTATCCAATCCTGCCGGTAGGTCGCGCGAACCTGGTCGATTTGCTCCGCTGAAACCTCCGGGGCCAAAATCATGTTTATTTCAGCGGTATCTTGTGTCAAATCAGCCGTGGCGAAATCACGGCGAACGCGCCACACCCGATCAATGTTCGGCGCCATTCGATCCTCCGGAACGCCCTGCGTGATAATCTTGCCGGGTACGTGGCCAACTCCGTACTCCCCGCCACCGACTCGCACAACCGGCTCTACGCCGTCCATCACCAGACCGCCCCAGATCAGTTGATCCTGAAAAATAACCGGCGCGGTTGCGCGGGGATAGACCGCGCCGGAACTCCCATCCGGTCGCCTTGCTGACATGCCGTTCGAATGAATCCACACGGCGAGTTCATTGATGTTCAACAACGTCCGATTGGTCGTCGTTTGGCTGACGCGAGCAAGCGGCATTTGACCGCCTTTGTCTCCTGCCAGGGCAGCGATTTGCGTGGTCGCGGCCAGCGTTGCCAGCATAATAGAGCATGCAATTGGCCTCATGGAACATCCTCTTCTTTCAGGTATCTTACCATTATGGAATCACCGCCAGTTTCAAAACCTTGCTGGCGCCCAACTCCGACATCTCAACATGGGCAACGTAAATACCGCCGCCCACGATCCAGTTGTAATCATTGGTTAAATCCCAACGCAGGAACTGGCCTGGGTCCTGCTTCTCGAGCGTGCGCACCAGGTTGCCGGCTAAGGTGAAAATCCGGATGGTCGCCTTCTCCGGCAGATGGTTGAAGGTCACGAAGCGACCGGAGAAACGGCCTTCGAATCGGAACATGCCGTAATAGGGATTTGGGAAGACGTTGATTTTTGGGACATCTTCTTGTGCGTGCTGCCGGGAAAATGACGGCTCAAAACCAGCGGTTGAAAACGCGAAGACGACACCCGGCCGGTTAGGAGTAGCCGATGTGACTGGAGCTACGACCTTGACTTGCGGCCCGTCGGTGAGCAGGTAATTCTCGTCACCCGACTGATTGGACTGGTGATTGAGTAAGGTTTCGCCCTTGCTCGTGTTGACAAGCGCCCATTCGATGACACCGGTCGTGTCGCCGTAGGCATTGACTTTGTCAACTTCCGCAAAAACCACACGGTAGTCGTCGCCAGACACCTCGGTCGGGTCCACCACGATGGCCTGCACCAAGCCGTCGCTGTCGCCCTGCACCAGTTCCGCGGTGATGGTGTCGCCCATGGCTGAGTTGAGACGGGTGCCCGGCGCAGAGGCCTGTGGTTTCACCGTCACCACTACCGGCTCGCTTTCAAGAGCCCGGATGAGTTGGGAGCGGTCGGGATGAACCAGGTAAGCCGTGACCGCGAAATGGTAGATCTGGCCGCTGTAAATCGGCTCGCTGTTCAAACTGTCGCGCGTTGCCAGAAAGGTGCGAAAGATGCCGCTGTTACTACCTGCCTGCACGAGCTGGTCGAGCACCATCCCGCTGGCAGGATCGAACGCAGGCTGTACGATGGCGGCGATGTCATTCTTTGAATCAAAAGTCGCAAGCTTGACGCCTTCCGCCAGCGCGGCGCCGGCCGTTGGCAGCTGGTAGACATTGTAGCCCTCGAATGGCAGCTCGCGGCCCTGGTTTTCTGTGCGCGCCAGTTGTTCGTGGTCCCAGCCCCAGTTAAGCAGGATTTGTCCGTCAAGTTTTGTGGCCTTAACAGCAGGCGGCGGCTGCGCCAGTTGCAGCAGATTGTCGAAGAGCTGCTTTGTTTTCGCGGCGTTCAGTCTCATTACCGCAAAACTGCTGAGGCGGTCAGAGCCGATGCCTGCGACGACAGCGATAGTGACTTCCTGGGTATCGCCGACGGCCATGCTGACCGGGCCGGAACTGAGCAGGAAACGGCGGTCACCGCCTCCGCTATCGACCCAACCCATCTGGGTGATGGGATCGCCAGACAGGACAAACTTGGTCGCGACGCCTGTTGTCGGATCTATACTAGGTGTGAGCGGCGTCACTGGTCGAGGTAAAAAGCCTCGTAGCATGTTGAACAATTGAAGGGTCACATGGTAGGTACCAGCATTATTATCACATTCATAGCTGCGACAAGTCCTCTCCTGAAAAGATGTCATAGCCAAGTTTTGGTAGTCCATTAGCGGCCTCATATTGTAAACAGCTTCACTCCCGGATGACTCAACAACAGGACCAGCAAGCAAGAGGTGGCCCACGGCAGGCGGCGCCAGAGCAACCGAAGTGTAAACACGATCAGTGTTGCTCGCGTTGTATGCGAACGCCAGATCAAGCTGTGTGTTACATCCAACAAGGTCATCCCCGGCACCTCCAACGTCCGGGTCGGCCCACTGAGCAATGTAAAAACTGTCGATGCTTGCCGAGGAGGGTGTTAACTCCGTGCCCTTGTAAATCAAACGGTGGCGGCGAAAGATGGTGTGGTTGATGACTCCCTCACGCGCGTACCCCCACAAAGTCAACTGCATTTCCATGCCGATGGGCGGCGAGCCCGAAAAATTCTCCAGAGCGCCACGATTCAGGTCGTTGGCCACCAACCAGACAACCTGGTCACCATCGGCGAACCCCGGCTCGTCTGCGTGAATGGCCGGGTCAAACGCCTCGCCATTTCGTGGCGCAAGTTTGGGAGTACCGTCCGGATTAAAGGCGGGCCGGTAGTGCCCGTCGCCGTCCGCATCATAAAACGGCGCGCCTCGGCCCTCGGGCCAGTCGATCCAATCCTGGCGGTAAATGGCGCGGACGTCGTCGATTTGATTCTGGGAAACTGCCTGCGGTAGGATGCTGTTAATCTCGGCAGCGTCTAACGCCAGAGCGGCGGTTGCGAAGTCACGACGGATTCTCCAGACACGGTTGATATTCGGGTCCGTTCGGTCCTCCGGAATCCCGGGAGAGAGAATTTTACCCGGCACATGGCCGACGGAACGCTGGCCGCCGCCAACCCGAAGGACAGGCTCCTGGCCATCCGAAACTTGGCCACCCCAAATGAGCTGGTCCTGGAAACCGACTGCTGTTGATGGGTTGCTGCCACGCGGGAAAAACAAGCCGGAGTTGCCTCTCGGGTCTCTCGCCAACAGGCCATTCGAATGAATCCAGGCGGCAAGCTCGTTGATGTTCAGCAGAGTCCGGTTGGTCGTCGATTGGCTGACGCGAGCAAGCGGTATTTGACCGCCTTTGTCTCCTGCAAGGGCAGCGATTTGCGTGGTCGCGGCCAGCGTTGCCAGAATCACAAAATGTCCGATTGTCCTCATGAAACCTCCGCTCCTTTCATAACTCCTCATACTTTGACACGACCGGCCATCCTGAACCAGCGTTGAGCCACCTATTCCAGCATCAGCAGAAAAGTGTGCCGGTGTGGGTCCGGCGCACGTCCTCCCGCCTCCGGCCTCCGCTTTTCTATGGAATCACTGCCAGTTTCAAGACCTTGCTGGCGCCCAACTCCGGCATTTCAACGTGGGCGACGTAAATTCCGCCAGCCACCAGGTGCTCATCGTGGTTCTTCAAATCCCAGCGCAGGAACTGGTCGCCACCGGATTTCTCCAACTTGCGCACCAAACTGCCAGCCAAGGTGAAGATCCGGATAATGGCCTGGTCGGGCAAATGGCTGAAGGCCACGAAACCGCTGGCGAAGCGGTTCTCGAAGCTGATGATGCCGTAGTAGGGATTTGGAAAGACATTTACCAGCTTGAGCGCATCTTCCCTGGCCAGGGCCACGGAGCGCGTCGGTTTTAGCCCGGAGGTGGAGAAGGTGAAGCGGTCGCTGGGTTGATTGGTCTTCGCGGTCGTGAGCCGAAACACCGTGCCCTGCTCAGGCGCCATTTGGGTTCCGAGCACGACCTCGCCATCCCTGACGTCGTCTCCATTCCAGGAGACGAGTACCGTTCTCGCGAAGGCTTCGTTTCCGCCAGCAAACGAAACATCGACGCCGACAACCGTGTCAACAGCAGCAAGGTAGGCTTCGTAACCTGCCTCTCCAGGTGTGCCATCCAGGTTCTCATTCGGGATAATCCAATAGATCCACGGAGTGTAAGGATCATTGGAGCCACCCGAGGCGCCATGGTCGTTGGGGTCCAACTGGTAGGTTAATCCCGCGGGATCAGTCTGCAAACCACCGACTCCGGCAGATGATAGAAAATAGGGAATACAGCGATAGTCGTCACTGGGTTCTTCCGTCGTATTAAAACCGATATTCCAAAGCTCAAATGGAACCTTTACCAGCAAACCGTCTTCGAACCAACGCAACGCCCAACTACCGCGGGAAGTGAAGCGCATTTCCCAGTCGTCCGGCACGACGCGATCAAAGTTGTCGTTACGTAGTGACCTACTGAGGAAGGTGGCGAACGTACCATCGTTAGCGCCACCACCAACATTGAAAAGCCAAACGCCAGCACCTACTTGCTGCTCAGCACCCGGCCTGTTTGGTACGGGGAAATTCCGGAAATCGGCGGCACCACCCGTTGGCGGGTCGATTGGGCCTGCGGCATTTGCAACGACCTCAAATGACTTGAATCCCAGCGGCGGCCCTGCCACAACCGCCATGAAGCCTTCGGTCACCAGGTAGTTTTCGTCGCCGGACTGGTTGCTTTGATTCCTGAGCAGAGTGTCGCCACGCGTACTGTTCAGGAGATGCCAGACCCCCGCGCCACTGGAGTCTTTCGAAAAAACCACATCGTAGTCATCGCCCGTCAGCCGGGTCGGATCGACCACCAGCAGGAAAACGTCGCCGTCACTGCGCCCAAAGTGAGTTGCGAACAGCGTGTCGCCGGCGCTGCCGTGCAGGCGTTCTCCTGGCGATTGACCCTGGCGCCAGACCGTGACGATGGCGGGCACGCTTTCCAGACTGCGAACGCCAGCCTGCGCATCGGGATTGTAATTGTAGGCCGTGACTGCGAAATGATACTCCTGGCCGTTGAAGAGCGGATCGTCGTGCAGCGTGTCGTGGGTCACAGTCATGGTTCTGAAGACACCGCTGTCATCCCCCATCTGCACGACCCTCTCCACCACAGTCCCGGTTGCAGGGTCGAATTCCGGTTGCACAATCGCCCTCAGGTTGTTGTCAAGATCAAATGTGCGCAGTTTGACGCCATCGCCGGGACTCGCGCCGGCGGAGGGGAGTTGATAAACGTTGTAGCCTTCAAATCGAAAACCTGACCGCTCGATGTTTTCGACCTGCGCAACCAGTTTTGGGTCTCCTCCCCAATTGAGCAGAATTTGACCGTCAAACTCGCTGGTAGTCACCTGCGGCGCTGGCGGCGGTTTTGGCGCGACAAACAGATTTTCTACGAATTGCTGGATGACGCGTGACCGGTGTTTCAGCGCGGCAACACTCATCAGACGGTCGCTGCCCAGCCCGCCGATGAGCGCGATGACCACCTCTTGGGTATCTTTCAGGGCCATCTCGAAGGGGCCGGATGCAATGTAGATTCTTCGGTCAGCTTGGCCTGAATCAACCCAACCTGTATTTGTTACCGGATCTCCGGGCATGCTGAACTGAGTCGGCCAGCCGGTGGTTGGGTCAACCCACGGCGTGAGCGGGGATTTTGGTCTCGGAAGGAAGCTACGCATGAGATTGTACCACTGCCACGACACATCGTAGGTACCCAGCGGAGCGGGGTCGCCTGGTTCCGTATCAAACGTATGAAACGTCGTCATCTTGAGGTTTATGATGTCACTAGCAGGCGTGAGGCCTTTTCTGCCGGCAGAGCCGGACCACTCCAGGTGCGGCCCTGTCACAAGATCATAACCGACAGCTGGCGGCGGTAAGTTGAACTCGGCAAACATCGCATCCTGCGTCCGGCCGTTGTAGACGTAGCCTAAATTCAGCAATGTATCGCAGCCGGCAAGGTCGTCGCCCGCTGACCCCAAATCCGGGTCGGCCCAATGCGCGATGTACATGCTGTCGATGCGGGCGCCGGGATCAGTGTTTACATCACCTTTGTAAATCAGACGATGGCGGCAAAAAATCACGTGTCCGAGTTCACCAGCGCGATCATAGCCCCAGAGCGTCACTTGCATTTCCACGCCAATGGGTGGCGAGCCGGAGAAATTGGCCAGCGCCGCAGGATCTAAATCGTTGGCAACCAGCCAGATCACCTGGTCCGCGTCGGCGAGGCCGGGCTCATCGCCGTCCGGGAAAAGGATGGGCGATCCGTCCGCATCAAACGCAGGAGAGTAGCTGCCGTCGCCATCCGCGTCGTAGAACGGCGCGCCTTTCTGCCAGGGCCAGTCGATCCAGTCCTGGCGGTACTGAGCGCGCGTGACGGCAATTTCATCGGTGCTGACTTCCGCCGTAGATTTCTGCAGCAACTCCGCTGTGTCCCGGCGCAAATCGACTGAGTCAAAATCCCTGCGCACCCGCCAGATTCGGTTAACTTCCGGATCAGTCTTGTCTTCCGCCAGACCGCGTGAAATGATGGCGCCCGGAACGTGTCCGACTGCGTACTGCGCGCCACCAACTCTGACGGGTGGCGCCTGGCCATCATCCACCTGGCCGCCCCAAATCAAGGCATCTTGAAAAATCACGCCAGCCGTACCGCGTGGGTAGAATGCGCCTGTTCCGCCCTGCGGCTCGCGAGCAGAGAGTCCGTTGGCGTACACCCACTGAGAGAAATTGTTGATGTTCAGAAGCGTGTGGCTGACCCCGTCCGACTGTGCGGCGAGCTTGGTTTTGTCTTTTCCAAACAAAAGAGATTGAATGCTCAACAAGATCGCCGCGGTGAGCGCCGCCAGCACTACAAAATAGCCAAGTATTTTCATGGAATCACCTCGTTATTGGCGCGGAAAAACCGCCAGTTTCAAAATCTTGGACGTTCCCAAGTCGGGCATTTCAACATGTGCGATGTAAAGCCCGCCGCCCACGATCCAGTTGTAATCATTGGCCAAATCCCAGCGCAGGAACTGGCCTGCGTCCTGCTTCTCGAGCGTGCGCACCAAGTTACCTGCTAAGGTAAAAATACGGATGGTCGCCTTCTCCGGCAAATGGTTGAAGGTCACGAAGCGACCGGAAAAACGGCCTTCAAACCGAAACAAGCCGTAGTAGGGATTCGGGTAGACATTGACTTTCTGGACGTCTTCGCGGGCGTGCTGCAGAGAAACGGTCGGCTCGAAACCGGAAGTCGAGAAGGCAAAGATGGCGCCTGGCAAATTCGGCGTGGCCGGCGCGGTTGCGGACACAACTCTGACTTGCAGGCCGTCGATGATGGGGTAGTCTTCATCGCTCGACTGATTGCGCTGGTTGGCCAGCACGGTGTCTCCCCTGCTGGTGTTGATGAGCACCCATTCGATGATTCTGGTCGTGTCGCTTGATGGATTGACAAAGACGACCTGATAGTCGTCGCCAGATACCTGCGTCGGGTCCACCACGATTGCCTGCACCAGACCGTCGCTGAAGCCCTGCACCAGCTCTGCCGTGATGGTGTCGCCCATGGCGGAGTTGAGACGAGTGCCCGGCGCAGAGGCCTGTGGTTTCACGGTCACGACCACCGGGGCGCTCTCGACAGCCCGGATGAGTTGAGAACGGTCGGGATGAACCAGGTAGGCTGTGACCGCGAAATGGTAGGTCTGACCACTGTAGAGCGGCTCGCTGTTCAGACTGTCCCTCGTCGCCAGGAAGGTGCGAAAGATGCCGCTATTGCTGCCTGTTTGCACGAGTTGGTCGAGCACCTGGCCACTAGCTGGATCGAACGTCGGCTGCACGATGGCGGCGATGTCGTTTTTGACATCGAAAGTCGTAAGCTTGACGCCTTCTCCAACCGAAGCATCGGCCGTTGGCAGCTGGTAGACATTGTAGCCCTCGAATTGCAGCTCGCGGCCCTGGTTTTCTGTGCGGGCCAGTTGCTCGTGGTCCCAGCCCCAGTTCAGCAAGACTTGGCCGTCGAATTCCGTGACTTTGACCGCCGGCGGCGGCTGTGGCAACTGCAGCAGATTGTCGAAGAGCTGCTTTGTTTTCGCAGCGCTCAATCGCATTGCCGCAAAACTGCTCAGGCGGTCAGAGCCGAGGCCGGCGACGACGGCGATAGTGACTTCCTGGGTGTCGCCGACGGCCATGGTGAGCGGGCCGGAGGTCATCAAGAATCGTTTGTCATACGGCAGTTGGTCGATCCAGCCATTCTGCGTTACGGGGTCCCCCGTCAATGACAATCTGGCTGTCAGACCTGTGGTCGGATCGATCATTGGCTGGAGTGGTGACAACGGTCGAGGCAGGAACCCTCTGAACATATTGAATAAACTAAGTGACAAGATGTAGCCGAAGTCAGGCTCACAAAGCGGGCCGCATCTGGGAAATGCCTGAAAAGATGTCATAGCCAGATTCCGGAAACCCGGGCGCGACCTCATGCCAACAACAGCCTCGCTCCCGAACGACGCAATGACGGGTCCCGCTAGCAAGACGTAACCTACGGCCGGTGGCGCCAGAGCAACCGAACTGTAAACATGGTCGGCGTTGCTCGCGTTGTATACGAACCCCAGATCAAGACGTGTGTCACATCCAACGAGGCTGTAGGAAAAGCTCACGAAAAGCAGCAATTCCTTCGCCCAATATAATTTTCTTATTTGAAATCATTTTATGAGTGTTTTTCTTTTTAGCTGCCTGTCAATAGATGTTGAATTATAATCAAATGCCGCTACTCTTC
>JAJDAF010000026.1 GCA_029261995.1 Candidatus Zhuqueibacterota bacterium | reverse complement strand
TCAAGCCCGGATTCTCTTGAAAATGGCGAACTCCATATTTGACTTGTAAGCGACGATCGCGACTTGGTTCACCATTTTTGTATGCTGTTTTTAGTGCCTTTTTCGAAGCATTTCGAAATCTGGACCTTTTTCGACAGTCTCAATAGGGGTGGTATATTTATAGCAAGTCAGAGACAAAAAAAGTCAAACCCCAGCGAGGTGATATGGGCTGCTCAAATTAGGGTGCGAAATTAAGAATCTGCACACTAGATCCGCAAAAGCGTCCCGGGTGATGAGTCACGCCGATACACGAGGCATGAGCGTTTTCGTCCCGCGCAAGTTCCTCACTTCACCAGCATAAGCTGCCTGGTTTGCACAAATCCGTCGGCTTCGATGCGATAGAAGTACACACCCGTCGGCAGTTGGCCGGCCTCAAATGCAATGGCATGGCTCCCGTCCGGGAATTCACCGTCGGTTAAGGTTGCAACTTCCCGCCCAAGTATGTCAAAGAGCTTGAGTCGTACTTGCGACCGCTGCGCCAGGTGAAACTGGATGGTCGTCGATGGATTGAGGGGATTCGGGTAGTTCTGCTCCAGTCTGAATGTCCTGATTGTGCAGCCGTGGAAGGTCTCATCGTCGGATATTAGCTCGCTGCTTCGGAAGACGCCGTCACTCGTGCCGGCGTACAGAGTGCCGTCGCTACTCAGAGACAGCGTGAAGACCGAGTAGATCTTTATCTCCGGCAGTCCTGCGGTGAGCTCTTGCCAGGTTGCGCCGTTATCGGTGGAGCGATACAGAGAGTGCAGCGTCCCCGCATATATGTGGCCGTTATCGGCGATGACCAAATCGGAAACATGGACGTTTGCCTGCAGGCCCCCGCCGACCGGCTGCCAGGTGGCGGCATGGTCCGTGGAGCGATAAAGACCGGAAGTGGTGCCGGCAAAGATGTCGCCATCACGATTGAACGCCAGCGTCTTGATCGCCAGGTCTCTGCCGGGCCCGGGACTTCTCTTGCGCCACTTGCTTGCATAGTTCTGACGTAGAAACAGGTCGAACTCGGAATTATTGAGATCGATTTTCTTCGTGGGCGCTAAAATGTCGCCGTTACAATGAAAAACAAAGGAGGTTGGGGAGGCGCCGCCCAAACCAACATCAAACTCCAGCCAACTGTCGCCCTGGTCAAGAGAGCGCAGGGTGGATTGGCCCCGACTGATATAGACTGTGCCGCTGTCATCGATGGCCAGTGTGTGAGTCCGACCGAGCGGCAGGCCGGCATTTACATCCACCCAACTACTGCCATCATCGCGCGAGCGGAACAGGCCGCCGTCCGTTGCGGCGAAGACGACGTCATTGTGTGTGGCCAGCGCACGAATGTTCAGATTAGTCAAACCGGCATCGACTACCTGCCAACTTTCACCCCTGGCCGAAGAGCGCAGGACGCCTGCCCGCCGGGTACCGACATAAATGTCGCCATCGTCCTGAATCGCAAGATTACGAACTTGTCTTTCGATCAACCCTGAGTTGAGAGCGCGCCAGTTGCGACCCTGGTCCAGCGAGCGAAAAAAACCTCTGCCGGACAGCCCGGCGAAAAGGCGGCCATCGCGGTCCACGGAGAGCATGGTTACGGATGGTTTCGCACCCATCCCATCCTCGGCATGCAGCCAGGTGTCGGTTGCCGGATCGTAGCGCAACAGCCCCATCGGCTCGCCAAAGGGCAGAGTGGCAAAAATATCGCCCTGTGGTGTGACCGCCAGAGTCCGGGCCCTGGGAGACACCGACAGGCTGTCCCCCAGCCGCTGCCAGCTGTCGCCGTTCTCAGAAGAACGGTAAATGCCGCGAACTCCGGTAGCGGCAATAATGTCGCCCTTCGGATGCATTGCCAAGTCTCTGACGCTGAGGAACTCCATCGGCAAGCCGGAATTGATTTGCACCCAGCGATCGCCGTTGTTTGAAGAACGGAACACGCCACCCTCGCTGCCAAGAAAGACATCGCCGTTTTCGTGGACGGCCACGGTGAAAACATTGTCGTTGTTGATGTCCGCGCCAAGTCCGCGGTTGCGTTGTTGCCAACTGCTACCATTATCCGTTGTTCGAAAAATGCCAAACGTGTTGGCGGCGAAAATGGCGCCATTCTGATGCAGCGCCAGCGCATCGACCGAAATGCGGCTCAGGAATCCGGTGCTGACTTCAATCCAGTTTTCGCCTTTGTTGGAAGAGCGGTACACCCCGAAATTCGTGCCGGCCCAGAAGTCGCCGGCGCTGTCAACCACCACTGCGTTGATAAACATTTCTTTCGGAAAATCAGTATCGATCTCGGTCCAGGTGTCGCCGATGTCAGCCGACCGGTAGTGCTCGTGCAGCGTTACCATAAACAGTTCACCATCATTGTCGGTCACCAAAATTGTAGGGGAACCGATGACAGGTCCGCTGGCAGGCTGCCAAAAATCAGCTTGCGGCCAAACGTTGGCCGCAACGGAGAAAAACAGGATAGTCAGGCCGTGTCGAAGCGTTCGATTCATGTGCTGCTCCCATCAATTGTCATCACGAAACGATTCTTCCGTGCTGAGAGAGTTCGTTTATCCCGGGGCGTCATCCAGAACGCCTAACGCAAGCGGCATGCCAAGTCTGATGCTGGAAGTTTGAGCAGGATTCCGCAAAAATGGGTGAGCACAAGTTGCAGGGAGACGATCAGCAAGTTCACACCGAGGTGGAGCTGAGCAAGGACTCAGTGCCGGAGATCGCTGGCGATCTCCGGCATGAGGTGATGGAAGAGAGGATGCAAGTTTCTACTTGAGCAATAACATCCGTTTCGTCTGCACAAAACTGCCGGCTGCGATGCGATAGAAGTAAACGCTGCTGGGCAGGGTGCTGGCGTCAAATTGGAGTTTGTATTCCCCGGCGGCTTTGTCTTCATCCACCAGGACCGCCACCCGGCGACCGATGATATCGAAGATGTTGAGACGGACGCGGCTGGCTTGCGGCAGCGCATACGAAATCGTAGTGACCGGATTGAATGGATTTGGGTAGTTCTGAAATAGCTCGAATCTCACCGGCAAAAGTGGTCCGTCCGGCGAGATTGCAGTGACCTGCGTCCGGCCAAACCAGAACCCGGACTGGATTTGGTGGCTGGCGCTCTGGCTTTTGCCGATCACCAGGCTGCCGAGCGTACTGCTGACACCGGGCCCCGCTCCGTTGCGCACAGACCCGGCGGTACTGAAAACGCCGCGGGCGACACGGGTCTGCGCGACTGAATCGCTGCCGGGAAGATGGCTCAGAGCAAGGGCGAGCGTGAGAAGAATAATCGTTGGTTTGTGCATGTCAAAGCTCCGTGTTAAATCAGGGGCGGTTCCGGGCAAACGGATTTTTCATGTCATCCGCGACCGGGTGTCTCCTTATTGCTTTCTGACTGAGGTTGTGAATGGCTACTGTCCTGGGCCGATGGCTTCGGCCGGGCCAACGGCCGCTTGCGCCTCGCGACTGCTGCGCATGACGCGATAGTCTTCAAAGCCCCTGCGCACGGACTTTATTTCCCAATCGAACTCGTAATTGCCGCGACCATCGAGTAGCTCTTGCACTTCAAAGCTCGCGAGGCTTTTGGCGACCACCGCCAGCCCCTTCGAACCGCCACTCAACGGTGTCAGCATGACGGTCATGCCTTTTTCCTGAGCGACAATCTGGAAATGGTCCGGCAAGGCGACTTGCGCCCGGCCATTCACCAGCCGGGCGGTCCCGCGTGCATAAGCTGCCGCTTCCGGTCCTTCGAGCGAGGCGTACCAAATCTCCTGGCCTTCCTGTGAAGGATGCGCCATTCTGAAATTCTTGATGTCGCCAAAAACCACGCCCTTGCCGGAGGAACTGACATACATGCCGGCTTCGTTATTGCCGGCCGAATTGTAGACACCGAGGAAGCCATTGTTTGGGTAATTGACCAGTTGGCCGCCAACGATGTTGCTCTTGTTGTTTGGCCCGCGCAGGAACATATTGCCAACGTTGTTGCTGTTGATTTGAAAGAAAGACCGCAGGTTCGAGCCCGGACCGTAGATGCCCATAAAGCCACGCTCTTCGGAGCCGCTGGTCCAGGTGATCAGGGCGTTGCGCGAACCGGTAGGTCCCAGAGTCTCGATGGCGCCGACGTTGCCGCCATACAAACGAATGCCGCGTTTGCCGGTGGAGAAATCCTGCACATCGACATTGCCTTTCACGGTCAGCGTCGAGGTTGGCGAACTGGTGCGAATGCCGACGGAACTGCCGGAGTAAGAAATACTGCTGCTGTTGCCCTTCCAGAAGGAAGCGCCTTCGTCGTCCTTTGCCGGCTTCCAAAGACCGTCCAGCCATTTCATCACGTCGCCTTCATCCGGAGAGGCATTGGCGATTCTTCGGCCGCGCAGCCCGATCACGAATGGGTCCGGGTAGGAGCCGACCAGATCGCCCTTGGCCTCACCGCCAGGCGGCAGGGAGAGGCCCGGACTGAGCTTGTCCTGCGTGATGGCGCCGTCCGCGATCTTGGTTTCGGAGACCGCGCCGTCGGTAATCCGAGCTTCGCCGACCGCATTTTCGGCGATCTTGTTTTCGGTTACAGCGCCATCTGCAAGCTTGACTTCGGAGACAGCACCATCGACAATCTGGTCTTCGCCGACCGCACTATCGGCTATTTTGCCGGCAGCCACAGCGCCACCCGAGATTTTGTTTTCCGTGACCGCGGCGTCGCGCAGTTTTGCCGCAGTGATGCTGCTGTCAACTACTGTGCGAGCCGTGAGGCTGTAGGCCACCGCGGAAAGTTGAATTCTGGGCTGCAACTCGCTGCCGCTGTCGCCGACAGTAATGCCGAGCCAATAGGGATTGTCGAAGGACATGGCCAGGGGAGTGGCTTCTCCGAGCATGACATTGAACAGGCCGTCGAAGACGGGAAGTTCGCGGGTCTCGCTCCAGATCGCCGTGCCGTTGGTGGCGCTTTCATAGAGCTTGAAGGTGAGATTATAATTGCCGCTTGCGATGTTGTTGCCGGCGGAATCGGTCAACAAGCCCTGATAATTCATGGTTTGCGGGACTTGGCCGAGTAACTGTCCTGCCGACACGGCGAGCATGAGAACGAACGAGATGATACAGCACTGCATAAACCTACCTCCTTGAGTTTTGGAATAAGAAAAAATGCTTGAATCGAAGAGCCTGGTGTTAGCCCTGGAAGGTCTTCAGTTGGTAACGCTCCAAAATGGGGGGAAAGTGATCATGCAATTTTGGTAAACTTAGAAAGAAGGTAGTGGCGAATATTAGCTCGGATGAGAGAAGTCGTTTTTACCGGAAGCGTGAGCCGTTCCACTCCACCTCGAGACTGATTGTTTTGTCTTGCATGGTCGAAGGTATTTGATTAATTTGACTTCAAAGTAGTCAAGACCATGAGGTGTTTGTAAATGAGACCAAGCTCCGGCACATGCCCATTGCGTTGATACGCGACGTTATGCTTTGTAGATTCGTAATTTGAGGGAAAGATAATAAATGAAACAATCAATTGTACACATAGCTTTAGTAGTAAGAGACTATGACGAGGCCATAGAATTCTACACGAAAAAACTCAATTTCATTTTGATAGAGGATACCTATCAGCCAGAACAAGACAAACGCTGGGTAGTTGTTTCTCCTCCCGGGTCGGTTGGTACTACTTTGCTATTGGCCAGACCATCCAAGTCCGAACAGGAATCTTTCATCGGAAATCAGACAGGTGGCAGGGTTTTTCTATTCCTTAATTCTGATGACTTTTGGAGAGATTATAACGAGATGGTAGCTAAGGGAATTAACTTTGTAAGAAATCCCAAAAAGGAAACCTATGGTATGGTTGCTGTATTCGAGGATCTGTATGGAAATCTTTGGGACCTTCTAGAACTGAATAGCGATCATCCAATTTCCAAACGAATCGCATAATACTCCAGGCATTCACGTATGTTGCTGACCACCTGGACAATCCGGACACAGGCTGCAAAGAAGCGCCTTCTCGATATCTGCACCGAAGCCTTCCAGATTGAGCAGGTCAAATCAGCCGGTGAGCTGGAACTGGCGGCTTCCAGTGGTCGGACTTTGCGGTGTGAGTTGGTCGCCAAAAACCAAGAAAAAGTCTAGTCGATACCTAGAGCCTCAGCAGCGCCACCGCACTCTCTTTCCCCCTCTCGCCAACTTCCAAATCCGGGCCGATGCAAGATGGACAGCCCTTCTCGCACTCGCATTTTCCGATGAGCCCCAGAGCTGATTTCTTCAGCTCGTCGTGAAGGTGAAACAGCTTCTGGCTGAACCCTACGCCGCCGGCATGGTTGTCGTAAATGAAAATCGTGGGCTTCTGAGTGTTTGGGGCGCGCACCATGGGCGCGGTTCGGATGTCGCGTGGGTCACACATGAGGAAGACGGCAGCCACGGTTTGCAGCGCGTTGGCCAATGCTTTGAGACCGTCGCCGAGATTGGCCTGGGAAATCTCGAGCCGGTCCGCGATGTCGGGGTCAAACTCCCACCAGTAGGAGGTGGTGTGCATCTCCATTTCCGGCAACTCGACTTTGCCGAAGCCGATGTTCTCGTGCGTTTCGAATTTGAGCTTTTTGTACTTAGTGGTCTGCCAGTTGGCGTTGACTTCGCCGTGAACCTTGCGACCGCCGGGGATTTCCTGTTCCTGGGTGACATCAAGAACCCGTAGCGTGGTGTCGGTGTGAGCGTCGGTGTAATAATCGACTTCAACCTGGTGAACGTAGGCTTTCTGCCGGTCCCAATCGAGTTTATCGACGTGGAACTGCTTGCTCTCGTGGATGTAGATGGCTTCGTCGTGCAACATGACTGGCGCGTCAATCAGGTTGACTTCGCCAATTACCCGTTCTTCGTTTGTGGTATCGATGATGACGACGTTGTCGGGCGTTGCGCTGCGCAAACTGACGGCCTCCGCCGGATAGTGGTCGGTCATCCAGTGAAATGTGCCGGACTTGCCCGTGGTTGCGTTGCCCGGCACGAAATGCAGAACCCGGTTTTCCACCAGATATTCAAGGATCTCACGCGTGGTCTCGACGCCGAATTTTTCGTCTTCGGTAAACGGCAACTCGAATGCGGCGCACTTGAGATGCTCGAGCAAAATGACCAGATTATTGGCGTCGATGATCCCCGATTCGGGCGGCTTGAGCAGGAAATAGTCCGGATTGTTGACGATGTACTGGTCGATGGGCGCGCTTGAGGAAACGATGACAGCCACCGAAGTGTCGGCGCGCCGGCCTGCTCGCCCCGATTGCTGCCAGGCGCTGGCGATGGTGCCCGGATAACCCGCCATAACCGCCGCCTGCAACTGTCCGATATCGATGCCCAGCTCGAGCGCATTTGTGCTGACCACGCCGAGGATTTCTCCGCTACGCAGTCCCTTTTCGATGGCGCGGCGCTCGGTGGGCAGATAACCGCCGCGGTAACCACGAATCAGATTGGCGGATTTCTTGGCCATGCGCATGTACTTTTTCATGTAGGTGACGAGTATCTCCACCCGCAGCCGGCTGCGCGCAAAGATGATGGTCTGGATGTTGTTGAGCAGAAACCGCCGCGCAATACCCCGCGCTTCCTTGATATACGATCGCCGGATGCCAAGCTCACGATTGACCACCGGCGGATTGTAAAGAATGAAGTGTTTCTCTCCTCGGGGAGCGCCGTTGTTGTCCACCAACTGCACTGGTTGCGCTGTGATCTGCTCAGCCAGTTCCTGCGGGTTGGCAATGGTGGCAGAGCAGCACACGAATTGCGGTTTCGAGCCGTAGAACTCGCAGATGCGTTTCAATCGGCGCAGCAGATTCGCCAGATGGCTGCCGTAGACGCCGCGATAAGTGTGCAGCTCATCGATGACGATGTAGTGCAGATTTTCGAACAGCTTGACCCACTTGGTGTGGTGCGGCAGAATGCCCGCGTGCAGCATATCCGGATTGGTGACGACGATATGGCCGGAACTGCGGATGGCTTTCCTGGCGGAGGCCGGCGTGTCGCCATCGAATGTGAAGGTCTTGATGTCAAAGTCGATGTCCGCCTCCATGACTTTGACAAACTCGTGCAATTCGTTAACCTGGTCCTGTGACAAGGCCTTGGTTGGAAACAGGTAGAGCGCCCGCGCCTCGGGATTGGAGATCACGGTATCGAGCACCGGCAAGTTGTAACACAGGGTCTTGCCGCTCGCCGTTGGCGTGACAATCACCACGTTCTTCTTGTTGAGGATATGACCGATGGCCTCTGCCTGGTGGCTGTAAAGCCGGTTGATGCCGCGTTTCTGAATCGCCGCCACCAGCGTTGGATTCATGCTCTCGGGGAAATCGGCATAGACCGCTTCCTGGGCTCGCAAGGCGCGCCAGGCCGTGACGTTGCGCATGAAGCGGGGGTCGTTTCGGAGTTGGTCGAGGATTTGGGGTAGATTCATGAGTTGGAGTCTGGCCTAAATACTTCGAGGCCTAGCTCACTGACCATGTTGAAATGTCTGTCGTTGCCAGTCAGGAGTTGTTCGTTATAATGCACGGCCGTTGCAGCGATTAACGCATCAGCCAGTTTCAGAGAGCCACCCAGAAAATGCTGCTCAACATAGAGCATCGCTTTGACTGAAATGCTCTCATTCACGTAGACAATACTCGCCCGCCACCTTGAGAAGGTCTTTCTTAAGACGTTGAGTTCACGTTTGTTGTGCATGCCCTGGACCAGTTCCATGTAGCTGATTACAGATAATGAGATCTTCTCCGTGGACTTGATGACATCAAGTGCCGCCGCATCTCCTCTCATATACCAAATCAGGACGTCCGTGTCAATGATCATGGGTTCTACCTTCACGAATGGACCGGACGTATTTGTTCACATCCGCCACTTCCTCGTTATCTTTCCAGATACCGAACAACGTATCTTCGCCGTTTTCAAGCTCGGTATTCGGTATGGATGAGTAGGGCACGAGTTTCGCACAAGGCTTGCCTCGATAGGTGATCACCACCTCTTCTCCGCGTGCAACGGTATCGAGTAATTTCTTGGAATGAAACCGTAAGTCCTTTGCTGTTGCTTGCATGGATACCTCCAAGTTGATACTTTGGAATGTAAACAAAGATCTTTCTCTTATCAAGATAAATCGGCTACCGGTTAGCCAGGCACCAGTGTTCAGGCCAAACGCCGGAAAGAACTTGCCTTGAAAATCAAGTAAATCTGTTTGCCCACTTCCAGCGAGAGCCGCTTAACCGTCCCCTCCACAATCTCGACGGTAAACGATTCGCCTGCGTCGATTACCACCATCACCCGCTCGCCGAGCCGGTTGATTTCCGTGATGGCGCCCGCATGAATGTTACTGGCGCTCAGCCCACTCGGCTCTTCTGTTGCGAGGATGATCTCAGAGGCCGGGATGTTAAGCAGCACCAGATCGCCAACCCGAACGGACAGGAGCGGCAAGATAAATTCCATCTTGCGACTTCTGACCAGGGTCACACCCCGGTCCCGGTCATGGTTTCGGACGACCGCCTGGAGGACGTTGGCGATGTCCTGCCGTGAAACCAGCGGAGGCGCGGTGATTCTATCGAGCACCGCAGCCGGTGGTCCATAACCATCGATCCTGCCATTCTTGAGTAGCACGACTTCATCCGCAAAGTTAATCACGTTTGCGATATCGTGCGACACGTACAGGATGGGCAGGTGGAACCTTTCATGAATTTGTTTCAGGAAGGTCAGGAAAGACAGGCGCGTGGGTTGGTCGAGTGCGGCCAGGGGTTCGTCCATGAGAAGGTATTCCGGGGAGGCGAGCAGGGCCCGCGCCAGGGCAACGCGCTGCTTCTCGCCGCCGGAAAGGGATTGCGGCATTCGGTCGAGCAGACCGGAAATGCCGGCAATCTCCGCAATCTCATCAAGTGCGAGGCGGTGCTCAGAGTCGTGGTGCTCCTGGCGGCCAAACTCGATATTTTGCGCGACACCCAGGTGGGGGAAGAGCCGGCTTTCCTGAAAAACATAACCGATGTTGCGATTTCTGGGCCGTACATTCTTGTGCTGAGCGCTTGAGAACAGCGTCGTGCCTTTCAGCGCGATCTCACCAGCGTCCGGTTTCAGCAGACCCGCGACCATGTTCAGAATGGTGGTTTTCCCCGATCCCGAGGCGCCGAATAACGCCGTGAATGCAGGCCTCAGCTTCAGGTCAACCTGGATCTCGAAGTCGTCAAACCGTTTTTGCAGTTTAAGCCTGAGCATTCTTGATTCTCCTCAGGAGCAGTTCGTTTATCAGAATGCTCAGGTAGGCCAGCACCATGGAAGCAAATATCAAGAGCTTGGCGTGCTGCTCGCCATCGACTTGGTTGAGATAGGAGAAGATGGCCAGCGGCATGGTGCGCGCATCTTCGATGTTGCTGGCGAATACGATGGTGGCGCCGAACTCGCCAAGAGCCCGGGCAAAGGCCAGAACCGCGCCGGCGATGACACCATTCGCGGCCAGCGGCAGGGTGATTTTGAAAAAGATCTGCCACTCGTTTGCCCGCAGCATTCTGGCAGCATCTTCAAATTTTGGGTCCACCGCTTCGAAGGCCACGTGCACGGCCCGCACGAGCAACGGCATGCTGACCACGGCGGAGGCGACTACCGCGGCGCGCCAGGTAAACGCGAGTTCCAGCCCAATGCTTTGCATCGCCCGGCCAACAGGGGTATTGGGTCCCAGAACTACCAGGAGAAAGTAGCCGGTAACTATGGGAGGCAGAACCAGCGGCACGTTGATCAGGCCCTCCAGAAGCGTCTTTCCTGGAAACGATTTCCGGGAAAACAGCCAGCCAAGAAAGGTGCCGAGGGGCAGCAGAATGAGAGTTGCCAGCGTGGCTACTTTCAGGGAAAGTAACAGGATTTGCAGGTTTGTCGTCACTTTGAGTTACTCGTACGAATTGGTTCAAATCCGGCGTTTTCAAAAATCAAGGCTACTGTGTCATCGTTGAGAAAGCTGAGAAAGCCATGACTGTTCGCGGCCGCCGCCCTCGCCGGGATTGCTGCAACATATTCGATTTTCGGTTGAACTTCGGGTGGCAGCTCAAGTGCAATCCGGACATGTTTCGAAATAGCGGCATCCGTACGGTAGACAACGCCACAATCCGTTTCGCCACGCTCGACGTAGGCCAGGGCGGCGCGCACGTCAAGGGCCGGCAAACACTTTTGGGCGACTTCTGCCCAAATGCCGGCGCGCTGCAGAGCCTCTTTGGCGTAAATGCCGGCTGGCACATGCGACCAGTCCGCCAAGGATATTCTCCTGACACCGTTCGAAAGCAAATCATTGAGGTGGCGAATCCTGGAATTGTGGCTTGCGGGTACTACAAGAACCAGTCGGTTGCGCAGGATGACGCGACCGCCGCCAGCGCGAATCAGTTGCTTTTTCAGCAGGAAATTGACCCAATCCGCGTTGGCTGAAATGTAGATATCCGCCGGAGCGCCGGCTGCAATCTGCTTGGCGAGGATGGAGGAACCAGCGAAGCTGAAGCTGATTTTTGTCCCGGGGTTCTGGCCTTCGAAAAGGCTGCCGATTTCCGGCAGCACCGAAGCCAGGCTTGAGGCCGCGAAAACAGTTAGAGTTGAAGCATGCCTCTCTGTGTCGCAGCCCAGGGTGACGACCAGCGCCCAGGGAAGATAAATTGCAGCGAGACACAATCGTTGTCTCCTGAGCCTAATCTTGATCAAATAAGTCCCGACAAGTCATAAGTGAACGCGTCAAATGCCAGAATTTGCAGATATTATAAAAGTTGGGGTAGAAAAGCAATCAGTAGTTTTGCTATATTGCTGCGGACAAGTCGTGAGCCAGACATCGGTGAGAGTTCCTTATGCTGTTGAGTAAAGAGAGTATTGCGACCGCGGTTGCCGGCATGGGCAGGCGCAGGATTCCGCGCGCCGGCCATGTCGCGTCAGCCGTACTCATGCTGTTTTTCGACAGAGAGGACAACACACATTTGGTTTTCATCCGAAAAACGAAGGGCCCGGTCCTGCACAGTGGCCAAATGGCCTTTCCCGGTGGCCGGATCGAGTCGCGGGATGTGGACGGCAAACAAACTGCCATGCGCGAGACGTTTGAGGAGATTGGCGTGGCGCCCGGCTCCTACGACATCATCGCGGATATGGGATTCTTTGAGACGGTGACCACGCGCCATGATGCTGATGTTTTTCTGGCCTGGACAAATTCGCATCCGGTCTACCGGCGCGATACGTTCGAAGTGAACAGGATTGTTGAGATTCCCGTAGCGTCGCTGTTCGAGCAATTCAATCCAGCGTTTGATTTGAACGATGAACGTACTTTTATGACCTTGGCTTTCAAGTATCAGTCGGAAATAAGTTCAGAAGTGTATCGCATCTGGGGATTGACCGCGCGGATTGTACATCAGTTCATGAAAGAGATTCATGCTGCATCGGGGCAAGGAAAAGCGTAGGCAGGCAACTCACGTCACCAGCTCATAACTCTCAAACCGGTAACCATCCCGTTCATCACGTTCGGTGAGTTTGAAGCGTCCGCCGATCAAATATTCATACTCCGGGAAGAATGCATCGCCATCGTAATTATCTTCAATGATGGTCAATTCCAGACGGTCGGCGTGCAGGAGCGCCGCCGCGAACACTCTCTCGCCGCCGATGACGAATATCTCGCCTGTTCCATCCAACGCAGCCAGCGCCGTGTCCAGGGAAGCGAAGGTTTCAACATCCGGATGCTCCGGGTAGCTTGCACCCGAAGTCAGGACCAGATTGCGGCGGTCCGGCAGCGGTTTGCCGTTGCGCTGCAGAATAGACTCGAAGGTCTTTCTTCCCATCAGCACGGTGTGGCCGACGGTCAGCCGTTTGAAGCGCTTTAGATCATCTGAAATGTGCCAAGGCAAAGAACCATTCTTGCCGATCACGCGATTTCTTTCGGCCAGGGCGGCGATGATGATGATTTCAGGTTTGGCACTCATACTGCCACCGCAAACTTGATAGGTTCATGGCATTGATAGTCCAGCAATCGGAAATCATCAAAAGCCAGTTCGTCGAGAGGTTTGTTCGCGATTTCAAGTCTGGCAAGGGCAAGTGGCTGGCGCGTAAGTTGTTCCTTTAGCGAGTCTACATGATTGACGTAGACATGGGCGTCGATCAGGGTGTGAGCGAATTCTCCCACTGTCAAGCCGGCTTGCTGCGCAATGGCCTGAGTCAGGAGCGCGTAGCAAGCAAGATTGAATGGCACGCCAAGTGCAATGTCGGCGCTGCGCTGAGTCAGGTGGCAATTCAGCCGTCCGTCCTGAACGTTGAGCACCCAGAATGCGTGGCACGGCGGTAGCTTGCTGATCGCAGCGTTTGCCGGGTGCCAGGCGTTGATCACAATGCGGCGCGAGTTTGGGTTTGCCTGCAATTCTGCTATCGCCCACCCGAGCTGGTCGAAACTCAGTGAACCGTCAGTCTCACGGGTGACGTACGGGTGAGATTCGTCAACGAAGACTTCAGCACCCAGAGCCGCACCACCTGCCGGAACCGGATAGCGTCGCCAGTAACGGCCGTAAGCCGTTTCGAGATTGCCTGACGCGTCTGCCCAGGCATCCCAGATTTTTGTGTGCTGCCTGAGGTCGCGAATGTGGTCGGCGCCTGAAAGATACCAGAGCACCTCGTGCAGCATGGCGTTGAAATTGACCTTCTTGCTGGTCAGCAAGGGGTAGCCGTCCTGCAGATCGACGCGATAGGATTCCGCGAACGCCGAAATGGTATCGACGCCGGTGCGATTGTGTTTGAGCGAGCCGTGAGCCAGAACGCGTTCAACGAGTTCGAGATATTGCTGCATCTTGTTTGCGGGTTGAGAGGCTATGTTTTTCAGATGCGCCCGCCTGGCTTGAGTGCAACCTCAACTGAGCGAGCACGCGAATTGCGACTTTGATTTCCGTATGGCGCAGGGCAAATTACTGATCGACCGCTAGATTCGCAACAGATTTCGTTGGATTTCATCGAATTTGTTTTGCATATTTAGCGCCAGTTACATGCAGGCAGCGTCGGCGACAGTCCGTGCCTGCGCGATTGATACTCGACTCATCAACTTTCAGGAGAAGAATCATGCACGATTCGCGTCTCGATAAACTCGCGGAGGTTTTGGTAGACCATTCCACAAAGGTTCAGTCAGGCGAACACGTTTTGGTGGAGGCGATTGACATTCCGGACGAGATGGTCATCGCTCTGATTCGCCGCATTCGGGATGCAGGCGGCGTCCCCTTTGTGACAACCAAGCACAACCGAATTCAGAGGGAGCTGCTGCGAGCCGCAGACCAAGCGCTGGTCGCCGGCGCCGGAGAGTACGAGGCGTTTCGCATGCAGAAAATGCAGGCTTACATGGGGCTACGTGGCAGCTACAACGTCAGCGAGATGTCAGATGTCCCGACCGACGCCATGAGACTCTATGAAGAACACTGGCTGAAGCCCGTGCATTTTGATATCCGCGTGCCCAAAACCAAGTGGGTGGTTCTGCGCTGGCCGACGCCCTCCATGGCGCAGCAGGCACAGAAAAGCACGGAAGCGTTCGAGAATTTTTACTTCGATGTCTGCACCATGGATTATAGCAAGATGGAAAAGGCAGCAGCGCCACTCAAGGATTTGATGGAGCAAACGGACCAGGTGCATATCGTGGGCCCGGGCACGGATCTACGTTTCAGCATCAAAGATATTCCGGTCATCTCGTGCGCGGGGAATCACAACATTCCTGACGGCGAGTGTTTTACTGCTCCCGTACGCGACTCGGCAAATGGCACAATTCAGTTCAACACGGGCTCCATCTATCGGGGCACGCCGTTTTCCGATGTCAAACTGACTTTGAAAGATGGCAAGGTCGTGCAGGCCAGCGCCAACCACACCGACAAACTCAACGACATCCTCGATGCCGATGATGGCGCCCGTTACATTGGTGAATTCGCCATTGGCTTCAATCCTTTCATTACCAACCCGATGCTCGACATCCTGTTCGATGAGAAGATCGCCGGCTCGTTGCATTTTACGCCGGGCCAGGCATACGAAGATGCCGACAACGGCAACCGTTCAAACATTCATTGGGATATGGTGTTGATTCAAACGCCCGAGTTTGGTGGCGGAGAGATTTATTTCGATGGCGAATTGATTCGCAAGAATGGCGAGTTCACTCTACCTGGGCTGGCTGGTTTGAATCCCGACAATTTGAAATAGATCCTCCAACTCACTTAGCCGACTGCAACTGCAGTTGTTCTGCCTTGAGAAATGCCCGGCGTCCCTTTTCCTTCTCACCCGTGTTGATCAGAGCGATCCCGAGATTTCGCCAGAGCGCCGGATGATTTGGTTCAAGCTCAAGTGATTTTTCCAGATAGGGAATCGCACTCTTGTAGTTTCGGACGGCCTGGTTCTTGAGTTCGATAACCTCATCGGCCGTCACAGCGCCGTTCCGCGATTGCTGCAGCCGGAGACGAGTACTTTCCGCGATGCTCAGGTAGGCGTTGCCGATGTTGGAGACCGACTCGAAATCATCGGGATTGGCCGAAAGGACATGTTCGAACAGTTGGATGGCGTCTGAATACTGCTTGTGGTTGTACCGGTGAACTGCGAAGAGAAAGACCAGATCATTGTCTTGCGGATTTGCGGCGATAGCTTGTTTGAATGCAGCGGCGGCTTTCTCCTGTTCGCCGAGAGCATCGTATGACAGGGCAAGATTGGCGAGAGCATCTCGGTGACCCGGCTCGATCGCAAGCACGCGTTTCAGGATTGGGATAACCTTGTCATATTCTTTTCGGCTGTAGTGGAGATTGCCGGCAGATGACAATAGCTCCGTGTCATTCGGTCGCTTTTTCAGAAGCTTCAAATAGAGCAGCAGGGCCTTGTCCGATTCGTCAAGGCTCAGGTAGGTCAGCGCTAACTTCTCGTACGCCGCCTGGCGCGTCGGGTCAATGTCGATAGCCAGACGCAGGAGCGCCTCAGCGGCGACGTGGTCCTTTTTTCCGGTTGCCGTCAGGGCCCGGTTGTATTTGCTTATCCAGTGTCGCTCCCGCTCGCTAAGGATGTTTTCCTGGAACTTATCCGAGATCATCAAAGAGATATCGAACTCGTGGTTCATCTCCTTGAAGCGTTCGAGTTGGCCGTAGGTCTGGCCGAGCATGAAGTGTGCTTCGGGATTATTCTTATGCTCGACGACAGCGATTTCGAGCTGTTTGACAGCTTTGTCGAAATCGGCGCCCTGCAGGTAGATTTTGGCTGCGGTAATCTCCTTGGGAGCACATGAACTAAGCAGGCTTGTGGCGACAAACGCGAGACAAGCTGCAATCAGGCATTGAAATCGATTGTACTGCATCATCTTGGGTTCTGTGATTTGGTTTGACTGGTACGGGCACGAAGGTTTGCCTCAAACGGAGGGTAGATAACCCCGGCTTCCGTAATGATTGCGGTTATCAAATCGTTGGGCGTCACATCGAAGGCCGGGCTGTAGACTTTTGTGTTTGGCGGTGCGGTGCGTCGCCCGAAGCCTTCGGTCACTTCTTCCGGCGCCCTCTGCTCGATTGGAATCTGGTCGCCACCGGTGATGTTGAAGTCGATGGTGGAGTAGGGCGCAGCAATATAAAACGGTATGTTGTGCTTCTCCGCCAGTACGGCGACGTTGTACGTGCCGATTTTGTTTGCCGTGTCGCCATTGGCAGCAATTCTGTCGGCGCCGACAATGCAGCAATCGATTTCGCCTTTCTGCATGACCGCGGCAGCGGTGTTGTCGCAGATCAAGGTCACGTCGATTCCTTCGTTCATGAGTTCCCAGACATTCAACCGTGCGCCCTGTAGCAGCGGTCGTGTCTCATCGGCGTAAACGTGGACTTTCTTCCCAGCCTCGTTTGCGGCAAAAACGACGCCGATTGCCGTGCCGTAGTCCGCGGTCGCCAGGGCTCCGGTGTTGCAGTGCGTCAGGATTCGGGAGCCATCCTCGAGGAGCGCTTGGCCGTGCTGGCCCAGCGCGCGGCAAGTCCTGCGGTCTTCCTCCCAGATTTCAAGCGCTTCATTGCGTAGCATCTGCTTCAAGGATGGCACATCCTGGCCGGCGTTTGAATTGGCAACAGCCTGCATGCGATTCAGCGCCCAGGACAGGTTTACGGCGGTAGGGCGGGTCGCGTTCAGGTAGATGGCCGTTTCCTCCAGAAGTTTGAAGAAACCTTCTCGGTCTTCATCAGCGTGGTTTTGAATGCCGAGCAGAATTCCAAAAGCGCCCGCGACACCGATAGCCGGAGCCCCTCTAACCCGCAGGGACTTGATCGCCTCCGCGAGGACCTCGACCTTGTCGATTTTGAGATGAACCAACTCGAGCGGCAACCGCGTTTGATCTATCATCCTGATGTGGTCGTTTTCCCACTCGATGGTGGTTACCGGCATCTCCAGTCTCCTTCGGTTTTCGCCTGAGTTCAATGCATTCTTACGAGTGTGCGGAGCAGTAGCGCTAGTTTGGCCCCGGACTGCAAAAACAGCGAAAAGCTACACAACACGCGGATCAAATTCAAGGTTTTTTTAAAGACTGCTGGCGCCCGGGGGGACGACAGGATCGGTCGGGTAACAGTTGAGATGAAGGCAAGCCCCGCTGGTCTCTTGAATTTTCAGGACTTGACGATGGTTAGGAGAGTTGGGCTCAAGCCGCAGAATGGGAGCATGTGACAATCGGATAATCAGTGCTACAATAAAATAACCGGCGGGTGGCTACTATCTGGATGAAAACAAACGCAGTCGGCGGTAGTCCTTGCCGATGATGACCGTGACCATGAGTTGCAGCGACTCGTCCAATTCAGGCACCACCTGGCCCTGGTTGACATCGAGGACGTCTGCGACCTGCTCGGCATATTTTCGATTCACCGACACCCGGTCGAAAATCAACGTTTGGTCGAGGTCCCACGAACTGTAGTTTCCGACATTCACGACATCAAAATTGTTGTTGCGCAGGTACTGTCGGACGTCGTTGGCGAGGCCCTGAACACCACAGGCATTCAAGACTTCCACCGTCACCCGCTGGTCCGCGCGTTCCGTGGTTTGCTCGGACTGCAGATTTGCGGAAACGGGAACTTCATTTTCCGATGAAAAGAAGTTCGAGACCAGAGAGAAAATCAGCGCGATATTGATAACGCTGAGTCCCCAGATTGCGGTGGTCAGAACTCTTTCTTTAAGGGTAGGGTCTTTGGGCTTTCTGGAATTGCGTTTGGGCTGGCTTTTGCGCCTGTTGCTGTCTCCACCTGTGTTGCGGCGTCTACGCACCATCCTCCTCCTCGATTTCCCCCCGTGTCAGGGTGCAAAAAAGACCGGCAGGGGGGCGCCGGTCTAGATCCGCTATTGTTCGTCTTGCTGTTTTTCGTCTTTGTTGTCAAACCAGGCCCGGTTTCTGGAGATGGGGTCCTGGAACGCAGGATTATAGAAGTAATACGCGTTTGGCCGCTGGCTGAATTGCAGCTGCAGTTTGAGGTTGTCGCTGGGTTTGAACTCCATGCCGGCACTGGAGACAAACACGTCACTGCCGGAAGTCCGCAGGTCGCTACGCTGCCCGAGCGGGCTGTGTTGAATGCCAAGCTGCAAATGCAGAGTGAGCGGACCGGATAGTCTGTATTTCATCGTGTTGAGATAGAGCCCCATGTTGAAGCTTTCGCCACCCGTGGTGCCAGCCGAAAAAGAGTAGCTGTGGTTCATGGAAAACTTGCTCGGGTCGAGTCCGAGAAGGCTGACGACGTTTTCTATCTTTGGCTTGGTCAGCGCCCGCGCCATGTTGACCTGGGTGTCGTTTTTCATCTGCCCCAAAAGGAGTACGGGGAAAAGCAGCGCTGAACTTGCCACAAGGGCTAAAACTTTACATCTCATGCTCATACCTCGACATTTCGACCAAGTGAACGATGGAATCATTTAGCAATTTCTCGATACAAAAGCAAACGCTTTTTTTGCTACAAAGATTCCTGACTAAACGTGATCACAATGTCTATTCGTCGATTTTTGGCCCGTCCTTGACCCGATTCGTTGCTTGCAATCGGTTTGGATTCTCCGTAGCCCAGCGCTGTGATGCGGCTTTCATCGAGCCCCATGTTTGCCAGCAAGTATTGTTTCACCGCTATCGCGCGCTCGTAGGAGAGATTCTCGTTATAGCGGTCATCTCCAATGGCGTCGGTGTGCCCCTCGATAGTGATCGGGGGGTTCGGAAATTTTCGGATGGCGCGCTGAACAGTAGTCAGAAGACTGAAAAATTCGGGTCGGATCGTCGATTTGCCAGAAGGGAAGGTCAGGCCGATCAAGCGGATGATCAGATCATCTCCTTTTCGGAGAACGACGGCGTCCTGGCTGGTGAACATACCTTCGACGGCCTTGATACGTTCTTCGCGCCGCCGCTTCATTTCGAGTTTGTACTGTTTTTCTCTCAGCTCGGCCTGCAACCCTTGTTCCTTCTCGCGATAAGTCTTTAGGTCCTCAGTCAGGCTCTGGATTTCAGAATCCTTTTCCTGCACCTCCTGCAACAGCTCGCGTTTCTCGATCTGCAGGCTCTTCGCGATGTTCAGGATGCCGTTCAGGGGCTTGTCAAGGCCTTCATCGAAATGCGCCTCAAACCCGAGTTGGACCGCGATATCTTCGATAATCACCTCGCGATCGAGAACGAAATTCTCCCATTCCTTCTCGTTCTTTTTCAGTCGTTTAATTTGGCGTGTCAGTGTGACAGCGTGCTTGGCCTCGATTTCGGCCTGCTCTGCCTTTTCTTTCGCGCCTGATTCCGAGCGCCGGTTGCTGTTGAGAATCGCCTCAGCTTCGCTCAGCAGTTTCACGGCATTGGCGTAGGTGATGGGCGTGTATTCGTCTGCTTCAACATCTTTTGCCTCGCGGATGAGGTTTCTAACAGTACCAATGATGCTGACTTTTATCGCATTTAGCTCGGCTTGCCGGTACAGATTGTCGATCTCAGGGACTTTTTTCTTGGCAGCCTTGATGTCATTGCGCTCCAACCGCTTGGCCGCCGAAATAAAAGAAGCCTCGGCTCGATTATAAAGCTCCGGAGTGTATTCCGGCGCATTCGCCTTCAGCGCGTCCTCCCTGGCTTTGAGTGTGGTGCCGAACGTGACATTGCCGATTCGAGCGGATTCCAGGCACCGGGTGAGGTTAACCCTGACTTCGGAAAGCTTCTTCTGGATGTTATTGAGCTGCTTTCCTTTTTGGAAGTCCTTTGCTGCCTCGTAATACTTCGTCATGGCGCTTTTGTATGTGGACGGCGAGAACAGATTGGCTTGTTCCGCCTGCACGTTGGCGAGCAACTTGTCGGTTTCGCTGAACAGAGTTTCCTTCAACTGGCTCTGGTTTTGTGCGTTGGTGACCGAAACCGCAAGAAGCAAGATGAGCGCAACCCTGCTTGCAGATGCGATCAACGATGTCCTTTTATCCATGTTCATGGTTACCTCGCTGGCTATTCTTAGTGATAACCGAGGATGTTAAACAAAATAGTCAGTTTTGTCAAGGGAAAAGATGCGGCACAACCTGCTCCCATGGAACCTTTCGGGCCCTGATTGGATGTAATTGTTTGTGTCTGGCGTGGGTTTGCCTGCAGTATGTTTCGCTTGACTTTCTGGCTATTTTCGGCTAATTTGCATGTTCCTTTGAACCGAACTGAACGACTGAGGACGAAGCGCTCATGGATTGTGAGCAACTGAAACAACAGATTTTGGAGAACGGCAATATTCCCGCGCATGTTGCCGTGATCATGGATGGCAATGGGCGGTGGGCCCGCGGGCGTGGTCTGGCCAGGGTGGCCGGGCACGGCGAGGGGATTAATTCGGTGCGGGAGGTTGTGCGAGCAGCGGGAGAAATCGATGTCAGGTATCTGACTCTTTATACTTTTTCAACGGAGAACTGGAGCCGGCCGGCGAGCGAAGTTTCGGCTCTAATGAGATTGCTGCTGAAGACAATCCGAACGGAAGTCTCTGATCTCAACAAGAACAACGTGCGCCTGCAGGTGATTGGCAACTTGAAGGATCTGCCACTCGCGGCCAGGAAAGGAATGGAAGGCGCCATGCGCCTGTTGAAGAAGAATACCGGGCTAACCTTGAATCTCGCTCTCAGTTACAGCAGTCGTCGGGAGATCACGGACGCCACCAGGCATATTGCGCAGCGAGTGCTTTCAGGTGAACTTAGCCCGGAGAACATCGATGAGGACACCGTTTCGCAAAGCCTGAATACGGCGAACATCCCGGATCCGGACTTGCTTATCAGGACCAGCGGTGAGTTGAGAATCAGCAACTTTTTGTTGTGGCAACTTGCTTACACCGAGATCTACGTCTCGGACCTGCTTTGGCCAGACTTCCGGCGGCAAGCGTTTCTTACGGCTGTAGCTTCGTTTCAGAATCGGGAACGAAGATTTGGAAAAGTGAGTGAGCAAGTCAAACTTGCGAATGATTAGATTCTCTCCGAGGCTTGCCAATAATTAATTGGCTTGTGTCAGGGAAGACCGACACACATGTTCTGTGGCGACTGAAGTAGTGTATTAAGACCATGATTCGCAAAGCGATTCTGACAATCGTTTTTATCCTCTTTTTTCTGCTGTTTATTCTCTACAGCGGCTCGAATCTGTTCATGATCAATGACGGATTCAAGCAGGTTATGCTTAGCAAGATCCGTGCGGTCGCAGGCGAACAGGTCACCATCGACGATATTCGTCTCGGATTTGGCTCAGTCAACCTGCAGGGCCTGAGCATCGGCTTTGACGACGCCCCGTACAAGGTTGAAATCGATGAGCTGCAGCTCGGCTACAGCATAGGCAGTCTCATCAAAGGCAGTCCGTCACCGGAAAAAACCACCGACGAAGTTACGGTTTTCCGGCCGCGTCTCACCCTGCTTTACGACCCGGGTACCTCCGACCCCAGAGATATCGATCTTTCGCTGATATTATCCTCCGAGGCTGAAAAGGTCTATCGCTCCATCATTAAGAAGTATGATTATATCAAGCGCATCACAATCTCTGAAGGAGAGATAGCCTTTCAAAATACCGTGTCGCAGGAACAACTCCGGCTGGCCAAACGCGTTAACGGCTGGGCGTATACGGATGATAACGGCGGTGCGTGGCTCAGGCTGGCAGGCAATCTGTTCAACACTGATATCTACAACTTGGTGCTGTACGGCCAGCTTGACCTGAAAAGGGGCGGTGTGGACTACATCAACATCGATTTGCACGACTACGAACCTGGCGACGAGGCCTCGTTCTTCCTGCCCGACTACTACGACTTGCTATCCGGCAACGTCGCTGGCCACTTCACAATTACGGAGCGAGTTGAGCCGACACGCGGTTTCGACATCGAAGGTTCGCTGCAGATCAAAGATGGCGCAGTGAAAGTCTCGCCAGAACATCTTTATCTTGAAGAAATAAATCTCGAAGCGGAAATTAAGGACTGGAATCTGGAGATCCAAAACGCCTCGCAGAGGGTGAATGGTTCTCTTACCCACATTTCAGGCACTATAAAAAACATCATCGACCCCGAGTTCGACCTGCAGTTAAGCTCGGAGCGGTTCGACGTGGAGCCCTTCCTCGACCAGTTTCTACCCGAGAAGAAACTGCCTTTCAGGGGATTGACCGCGGCCCATGTCTCTGTGACCGACAAGTTTTCCAATCCCCGTATCGAAGGCCTGCTGACTTCGGACAGCTTGATGTTCTACAACAAGATGTTCAGCGACCTCAACATCGAATTCGGTTTGGATGATGCCAATCTGCGGTTCACGACCATAACCGGCAACTTGGACCAGGCCCGCTTTGACGGAGAAGGCAGCATCGATTTTAGCGTTCCCGAACGCCCAGTAGACTTTAGCCTTGAGCTGAAGGGTGACTTCACCAATGACCTGCTCAACCTTGGTTTCACTTCTACCGACAGTTGCTTTGGAGAATCGCGGGTCAAAGTTTTCGGCTCGGTCGTCGATCCGGTTAGCAGCGGCGAGTATAATTTAAGATTTGTGAGGGATGGCGAAGAATCATTGTTACTGGACGGTTCCTTCACCTACAGTCAGTCTTCCTTGCTTCTGACTGCATTGGCGCCCGATGACTTCCATCTCAATGTCAGCATCGACGATATTTTTGCCCAACGCCACTACAGTGTGGAAGCGACGAATTTTCAGCGTCTGTTTGCCTTTTTGAACGACTCAAAGCTTGGCTTCTTGCGTGACCGCTACAACCTGAATATCTCAGCTGATGGCCCTGTTGCGGATTTGCGGGTCAAAGTTGATGGTTTTCGCAGGTCGAATTATGAGAAGGTTGTTCAGCTCACAACGCGATCTTCGGTGCGAAACGGGGACGGCAATCTGCAGGGCAGTGTCGTTCTCTTGCCGAACACAGACCAACGCGCCGACGGTAGTTTTGCTGTTGACTGGACGCCTTCGTCGCTCCGGCTTTCGGACTTGGAAATTGGCGAGTGGTTGACGGGCTCTTTTGATATGTCCGGCTCCGGCGCTCGCCCGAATGGCAAGTTTTCGGTCTCGGGGATGAGTCTGGCGCTCTTGCTCACCGTTCTGGGTAAAGAGACCACCCAAATTTATTCCGGCGATATCTATGGCCAGGTTATTCTGAACAATGGCTCAGACTTGCCCCTTTACGCGGGCAACCTCTGGCTCTTGGATGGTTTTGTGGGTGATGTCGGGCCGCTTCGAGGCGAGCTGGATTTTGAGTTTCTTTCGTCGAAGGTCAAGATTTCCAAGTTTTCGTTACAGGGTCCGGCCGGGCTGAATATTGTGTCCGAAGGAGAGTATCATCCCGCTGATGAGGTCGTTTCCCTGACAGCCGCGGCCACCGGGCTGAAGGTCGAAGATGTTCTCGAGGTTGCGGCAGACAAGCCTGACATCGTTTCCGGGGATGCCATCATTCAGATTCGTGCGAGCGGCAAACTACCCAATGTTCCGCTTTTTGGAAATGTCTTTGTTCACAACGCCAAAATTCTGCAGTTCAACTTCGATGAAATCGAACTCGACTTTGGCGACGAAGAAAACGCAAATGGGTCTTATCTGTCGCCAACAGGTTTGAACGTTGGCCACGCAGTTGTCAGGAAGGGCAATGAGTACAGCCTCGCTGGCCAAACCTACTTGCCGTTCAAAGACGTGCCCACCTTCAACCTTGACCTTTCCGGCGAGGGCAACTTTCTTGCCGTCCTACCCGATCTAGCTGAAATTTTCGGCGACTCGCAAAGCGCGGGCGAGCTTGATTTGCACCTTGCCGGCCAATACAAAAAACCGGACTTCACCGGTAGCGCATTCCGTTTTAGCGACGGGGAGCTTCAACTCAGCAGCGTCGCCAGGCAGATTGATGATCTGCAAGGCGATCTGGCCGTGGTGGAAGACGGTTACTTTCTCGACATTCGCCACCTGTCCGGGACCATCCGCGGCGAGTCGTTTACTATCTCAAACACCAATCAGCTTGACAGCCTGAACCACGGCGTCTACGAAGATCTGCAGATCGCCGGCGACGATGTGAACCTTGGTGCGCTGTTCATCCAGACTTCGGACGATGGCGTGCCGCTGAATATCCCAGGCGTGATGGAAGGCGGAGACCTCGGCTATTACTCGTTCGACGGATACACCGCCGGCGAAGAGTTTTTTGTGGCAGGTCCCTGGCGGCGACCCTATGTCAGAGGCAAGATCCGCTTGCGCAACGCCAACGTCATGTTTCCTTTTGACGAAAAAGCGGGTCCGCCCAACCCGATCGTCATGAATATCATCGACAACATAAACTGGGACGTCACTACGGTTTCGACTAAGGACACTCGTTTCGTGCGTCAGTTTCCGGCGGGAGTCTACGTAAATATGGAAGTTGACAAGAATGGCAGCCAACTTCACTTCCGCGGATCCTTCAAGGATTCAACGTTTGCCATTGGCGGTAAGGTTGAGTCGACTCGCGGCGAGATTGAGTACCTTGACCTCAACTTCCGGGTCCAGAAAGTTGGCGCCGAGTTCATCGGATCTTCGCTCTATCCCATCGTTTACGGCAAGGCCTGGACCGTGATCCGGGACTCGACCAACATACCAAGCGATGTTTACATGACGCTGTTTACGGTCGATGATGTCACCCACCAGGAAGTGTCGAGTGGCCGATGGGACAGGATCAATATCAAGCTGACTTCCGAGTATCCCGGATTTGACGAGGCGCAGGGTGATGTTATGGCAACGCTGGGCTATTCGTCGGAAACCATCGACGATCAAGCTCGCAAGGCGGTCGGCACCAGCACGGACAAATTTCTGTTCCGCCCCATTATGCGCCCGCTTGAACGGCAGCTTGAGCGCAGTCTGCAGCTCGATGTGGTGCGCTTCAGCTACGCCATTGCACGGAATTTTCTCGATTCGCAGTTTACCAACGAACCGCTAGGCTCGTCGCTCGCCTTTTTGCGCAGCAGCCGGCTCGTGCTGGGTAAGTATCTCCCCGGTGACGTCTATGTCTTGTACACCGGTGAAATCAAGACCGGCATTGATTATCAGTTTCAAAACAAGGGCGTCGGCCTGCAGCATATTCTCGGCCTCGAGTATCGTTTGAACTCGAAATGGCTGCTGCAGATGGAGTACGACTACAACACCCTGCTCGAAACCCATAAGGACGACAAGAAGGTTTGGCTACGCCATTCATTTCCCTTCTAAGCAAGTTATTTTGAACTTTTTAGACTTGATTCTGGTAAGAGTTTTTGGTATTTTCGATACTTTGTATGTCATGACGGAGCAGTAGAGATGTTGATGAAATTGACGCGATTCGGGCTTTTCTTCGTGTTGGGCGTGTTGGCAACTGTAGCAACTGTACAGGGTCAGGCCGACCAACGCAGAACCATCAAGGTGGCTTCCATTTCTGTGTCGGGGAGCAACATTGCCGACCCCAATTTTATCAAACTGAATTCGGGTTTGACGGAGAACTCTGAAGTCACGGGTGAGGACATTCAGAAGGCGATCAAGCAGCTTTGGGCGCTGAATCTTTTCTCCGACATTCAGATCATTCTCGACAAAGAGGTCGGCGATGCCGTTTTTCTGACCATTCTGGTTGAGGAGCATCCGCGCCTCGACAAAGTCGAGCTGGAAGGAAACAAGAAGCTCAAGAAGAAAGACATCGAAAAAGCTCTGGATTTTTACAAGGGCCAGGTCCTGGGGCCAAGAGCTGTCAAGAAGGCTGAAACAAAGATTAAGAAGCTTTATGGAGAAAAGGGTTACCTCTTGGCGGAGGTTGATGCCACCGCTCGTGCAAGCTCTGTCAAACACAAACGCATATTGCGATTCAAAATCAAGGAAGGCAACAAGGTTGTCATAGAGGGCATCAAGTTTCACGGCAACAAATATTTCAGCAACAAACAACTCAGAAAGCAGCTCAAGGACACCGAGGAAAATGGATTTCTATTTTTCGGCGGTGGTGATTTCGACGCGGAGAAATACAGCGAAGACCTCAAAAATCTGATCGCGTTTTACCGCAAAGAGGGCTTTCGTGATGCCGAAGTGCTAAGGGATTCGATTTACTATGGGCCGTTGAAGCGCGACATGTTTATCGACATCTGGGTCACGCCCGGAATTCGCTACCGTTTCGGCGACATTTCCTGGGAGGGCAATGAACTCTACGCCGCCGATTTTCTCAACCAATACCTCGATTTCGCCAAAGGCGACGTTTACAACAAAGAAAAGATAGACAAGGCTGTTTTCGAGAAGATTGGAAGTCTATACTACGACGCAGGCTACATTTTTGCCGGCATCACGCCGCAAGAAAAGCCGCTCGGGCAGGATACTGTTCAGGTGCACTTCCGGGTTGTCGAAGGCAATGCCGTGAAGATAAACAAGATTCACATCGCCGGCAACACCAAGACCAAAGAAAAAGTCATCCGCCGGTCGCTCCGAATTCATCCCGGCGACACATTCAGCCGCGAGGCGCTGATGCGCAGTCAGCGTGAAATTTTTACGCTGAACTACTTCGGCGATGTCCGCCCCGATGTACAGCCGGTGAATGATGATGAAGTTGACATCATGCTGGAGGTCGATGAGAAATCTACTGATACCGCAAATATGTCGGCGGGTTTCAGCGAGCGCGACAAACTGATCGGCAGCATCGGCGTGACCATGAACAACTTTTTCGGCAACGGCCAGACCCTGAGTTTCGACTGGAATTTTGGCCGCGCCTTCCGTTCGTTTCAGCTTGGTTTCACGGAGCCGTGGTTCATGGACACCCCCACGCTGGTTGGCCTGAGTTTCTTCGATATCAAGCGCGACAGCCGTTTCATCGGCTATGATCAGCGCAGTCAGGGAGCAACCATCAGGCTGGGTCGCAGGTTGCGTTGGCCTGATAACTTTTTCCGCGCAGACTGGATTTATAGAATCGACCGAACGGATCTGACAAATTTCACGGAGGCATTTCTCAATTTCAACCCGCAGGTCGCGGAACAAAATTGGCCTCTCACCACCAGTGGCCTGACCCAGGTTTTTTCCAGAAACAGCCTTGACCGTCCCGAGTTCCCGACAAGCGGCTCCCGTTTCTCAATTTCGACGGAAATTACGGGGGGCCCCATGGGCGGGAACGTGGCTTTCCACAAGCACGTTCTACAGAACGAGTGGTTTACGCCGGCATTCCTGAACTTTGTCCTGTTCAATAATTTTCAGGCGGGCTACATAGAAGGCTTTGGCAACGACGCGGAGAACATCCCGTTTCTCGAGCTGTTTTTTATGGGCGGAGAAGGACTCTCGCGTTCCATCTCATTGCGTGGCTATGACGATCCTCTGTCAGGGTCAGTAAACAGCCGCGGCGGAAAAGTCATGTTCAAATACAATACGGAGCTGCGCTTTCCGATTTCGCCCAACCCGACGATTTTTGGTCTGGCGTTCGCGGAGGCGGGCAACACCTGGGCAAGCCTGGATCAAACGGATATCTTCGATCTGCGCCGTTCCGTCGGCGTCGGCATGCGGATTTTTATGCCCATGCTTGGCATTATTGGCTTTGACTACGCCTATGGCTTTGACAATATCGATTTTGCAACAGGAGAGAAATTCGGAGACTGGAAGCCGCATTTTGTGTTTGGCCGAAGTTTTTAAGTTCGTTTTTTTTAATTCTTGAAGGAGGTAAGCGTGAAATCCATTAAGTTTGTTACATCGCTGTTGCTCTTTAGCATCATCGGGCTGGGGGCCGGCATGCGTCCGGCGATGGCTCAGCTCAAGATAGGATATATCAATTCCAACAAAGTCTTGGAAAAATACAAAGACGCAATCGATGTCCGGAAGCAGTTGGCCGATTTGAACGAGCAGTGGAAGCAGGAAGCTCGTGGCATGGAAAAGGAGATTCAGGGCATGCAGGAGCAGATGGAGTCACAAAGCCTGCTCCTGAGCGAAGAGCGCAAAGCTGCCAAACAACAGGAAATCCAGACACTGTATCTCAAGTATCAGCAATACTTGCAGGACAAATGGAATCCCCAGGGCGGCGAGGCTGCCAAGAAAGAAGTAGAAATGATTCAGCCCGTCTACGAGAAGATCAATGTCGCCATCTCAAAAATCGGTGAGACCGATGGCTACGACTACGTCTTCGATGTGGTTGCGGGAAACGTGTTGTATGCATCACCCAATCAGCCGGACTTGACCGAGAAGTTGCTCGCAGAATTAAACAAGGGCTTGCCTGAAAGCGGCTCGCAAGCAAAGGCTGGCGGCAAGTAAATCATTGCCCGGTTGTTGGTTTCTCAATATTCGATTAGGTGTTATCCAGCATCTGGGTAGCACCTAAATTGTTTATGATCCAGTCTACGGAGTGCTGATGGAAGAGACCCCCAAAGCCGTGATGGACGTGGCGGCAATTCAGAATGTGCTGCCGCATCGCTACCCATTTTTGCTGGTTGACCGAGTCATCGAGTTGATTCCAATGCAGCGCGTGGTCGCGTTCAAAAATGTCACGGTCAACGAGCCGTTCTTTAACGGACACTTTCCGGGTCATCCGATTATGCCTGGAGTGCTCATTCTGGAAGCGATGGCCCAGGCAGGCGGGCTCATGCTTTCGGGTTCAGAGAATGGCCCGGAGGGCAAGCTTGTCTATTTCACCGGCATTAACAACGCCAAGTTCCGGAAGCCGGTGGTGCCCGGGGATCAATTACATTTTGAGGTCGAAATGTTGAAGGCGCGCCGAACCATTTTCAAAATGCAAGGCAAGGCCTTTGTCGATGGCAAACTTGCGTGCGAGGCGGAGTTGACGGCTGCCATCATGGAACGATGAGCCGGGTAGATTTACGATGAGTCGCGAACATTCGGTTTGGAGGTTTCTCGACACCGGCGCGTCTCCAGGGGCCTTCAACATGGCCGTTGATGATGCGCTTGTCCGAAGTTCTCCTGCCACCGCAGTTTTGAGAGTGTATGGCTGGCGCCGGCCAACCATTTCTCTTGGCTTCCATCAGAAGTTGGCGGAGCTTGATCTCGACAAATGCCGGCGTGCGGGCGTCGATGTGGTTCGGCGGCCAACCGGCGGTCGCGCCATCTTTCATTCCGACGAAGTGACTTACAGCGTTGCCATTCCGAGACATCATGAGCTGCATGAACTGCCGGCGTTGGAGATCTACAATCGCATAAGTTCAGCACTGGTCGCGGGTCTGCGCCTGCTGAATATCGAACCGAATTTGCATAGAACTGCGAGTGTCGGCGACTCTGCCAACTACACATCTGAATTTGCCTGTTTTGCCAGATCTGCAGAGTTTGAGGTTCAGGTTGATTGCCGAAAATTGGTTGGCAGCGCGCAACGACGATTCAAGGCCGGCTTGCTGCAGCATGGGTCTATCATGCTGTCTGACGACCATCTTCGACTGATGGATTTTATCTCGGCCGGCAGCGCCTGTATGACTCGGTCTTCTGAATTTCTTCAGGAAAGCACTATTTCACTTGAAGCTTTGCTCAATCGTATCGTATCTTATGATGAAGTCGTAGCATGTCTGCAGCTCGGATTCAAAAACACCCTTGGAGTGCGGTTCGAGGGCACTCCTCTGCGGGACAAAGAACTACAATTGGTCAATGGACTCGAACCCAAGTACAGCAACCCAGGAAGGAGCCACTCATGAAATCAAGTCTTACTATCGCAGTTTGTTTCTCGCTATGCCTGTTTGCGCTGGCGCCGTCGGCCCAGGCACAGTACTTCAAGTTTGATAACAATACCTACCAGAGCAACGGTGAGGTTGAAGACGCCGTCGAGGGCATCCTGAAATTCTTTGGCGCCGTTGTCGGGGATGGCATGTACCACACAGCAGATTTGCACAGCGTTGCGGGCGTTGATGTCGGCCTGCGTGGCGTTGTTGCCAACGTGCCGGATGAGTTTGACAACCTGCCCGTTTTTCAGGACGAGAGCAGAGTTGGGCTGGCTTTCCTGCACGGCAGCGTTGGCTTGCCGGGAAATTTTGAACTGCTCGGGCGCTTCTTCTATTTTCCCATGGGAGCTGACGCTGATTTGAACCTCGATCCTCAACGCGCGGCGGACAGCCGTGGTGGCATCACTTTGCTCGGTGGCGGGCTGAAGTACGGTCTGTTGCAGGCCCCGGGTTTGCCCAAAGTCATGTTGCTCGGCGCCTACCATGCGCTCATGGTACCTGACGAATTCGACTTTGGAACCGTCAGTACATTCAGCCTGAAAGCTGTCGCCAGCTACTCGGTTGCGATTGCGACGATTTATGCCGGAGCCGGCATCGATTTTACCAAGCTCAAACTCAACGAAGATATTCCGTTTCCGGGGCTCGGCGGCGAGAGTTTCGACGGTACCGAAACGCAGTTTACGGTGGGTGCCACAGTGACGCCGTTTCCTCTGGTGCGGGTCAACGGAGGCCTAAGTTTCGGCGATTTTAGTAGCTTCAATCTTGGAGTTGGGCTCAGCTTGCGTTAACATGAAGAAGCTTACCATACTCGGTGCTACAGGTTCGATTGGTGTCAGCAGCCTCGATGTCGTTGCCAGGCATGCGAATGAGTTTGACGTCCAGTACCTCTCGACCTATCAAAATGTGGCTTTGCTGTTTGAACAAGCGCAAAAGTTTCGGCCCCGAGCTGTTGCAATTTATAAAGAAGATTCAGTTCACGAGTACGCACAACGATTCAAAGAGATAGGGGTTGAGATCGTCACGGGCTTCGATGGTGTTCTTGAGCTCAGCAGGCGTGATGACGTTGACATTTTCGTCAATGCCCTGGTTGGGGCGGTGGGCCTGCAGCCCACCCTGAATGCGATCAAGCCCGGCCGCAGAATTGCGCTGGCGAACAAAGAGACACTTGTACTTGGCGGCGAACTCGTGATGCGGCAAGCACGGCAAGTAGGCGCCGAGGTGATTCCAATCGACAGCGAGCACAGCGCGTTGCTGCAATGCATTGTTGGGGAGGAGGCCGCCGCGGTCCAGAAGATCGTGCTGACTGCTTCGGGCGGGCCTTTTCGGGAAAGGCCGGAGACTGAGTTTGGCCGGATTTCGGTTGCTGAGGCACTCAACCATCCGAACTGGACCATGGGACCGAAGATCACCATCGATTCCGCCACCCTGATGAACAAAGGCCTGGAAGTTATCGAGGCGTTCTGGCTTTTCGGTCTCGCGCCTGAGGAAATCGATGTTGTCGTGCATCCGCAGTCGATTGTTCACAGCTTCGTGGAATTTCGAGACGGTTCGATCAAAGCGCAATTGGGACTCCCGGATATGCGGGTCCCAATTCAATATGCCTTGAGCTTCCCGAAAAGGCTGGCCGCCGACTTTCCACGCCTGGATTTCAGTCAGTTGCGCGATTTGACATTCGAGCAGCCTGACTATGAAAAATTCAGATGTCTCAAGCTTGCTTTTGATGCCCTGGCAGAGGGCGGTAGTGCTCCGGCGGTGCTGAATGCCTCGAACGAAGAGGCTGTTCACCTGTTTTTGAAAGAGATGATTCGCTTCGACCAAATTTCGCAGATTGTGGAAGAAGCGTTGACTCAGTGCCCCAGAAATGGCCGTTGCGATGCCGCTACACTGCTTGCTGCCGATCAGACGACACGTGAGTATGTGCAGAGCACATTCAGTTAGATACTTGTAACGTAAGAGGTTTTTTCATGACTACATTCTTGTCCTTTATGTTCGTCCTGGGACTCTTGATTTTTGTTCATGAGCTGGGCCACTTTGTAACAGCCAAAATGGTTGGCATCAAGGTCGAGCGGTTTTCGCTTGGATTTCCACCTCGTGCTTTTGGCTTCAAGTACGGCGAGACGGATTATTGTATCTCGTGGCTGCCCCTTGGCGGCTATGTCAAGATGGCCGGCATGATCGATGAGAGTATGGATGATACCATTACGGGCGCGCCGTGGGAATATGCCTCCAAGCCAGTCTGGCAGCGAATCATCGTCATTTCAGCAGGCTCAGTGATGAATGTGATAGCGGCCATCCTGATCACAGCAGGCGTTGTTTACCACACCGGCATCGGGGACAAGGCCCTGGGCGCACTGGTGAATGAAGCTTTGGAGGGCAAACCTGCAAGCACTATCGGACTGCAGGGCGGCGACGTCATCGTCGCCATCGATGGCCAGAAAGTAGAAACCTCCGCGGATTTGATCAAAATCGTAAGCCCGAGCGCAGACAAAGAGCTGCACATCACCTGGTTGCGGGATGGCATGGAACACACCGCGCCCGTAACTCCGGTTCTGAATGAAGAGAACGATGTCGGGGTCATCGGAATTAGCGTCGGCACAAAGGTGCAATACCGCGATGCCGGCATACTGGAGGCTTTACAGCACGGAGCGGTCACGGCCTACACCGTGCTGAAGCTCACCGCCGGAGCCTTGAAGATGATCATCAGCGGTGAAGAGTCTTTTCGGAACGCGGTTGGCGGCCCGATTGTGATCGCGAAACTGGCTGGTGAGAGTGCCAGGCGGGGATGGGAAACACTGCTTGGCTTTACGGCGTTCATCAGTCTGAACCTTGGCTTCTTCAACATGCTGCCATTCCCGGTTCTCGACGGCGGTCATCTGGTGCTGCTTTTGCTCGAAGGCGTGATGCGCAAACCTCTGCCAGTGAAGACCAGGATAACCATCCAGAAGGTCGGCATGGCCTTTCTCCTGGCGCTCATGGTGTTCGTTTTGATCAACGATTTCACAAGGTTGGACAAGTTTAACTTTTAGATTTAGACTGTAGCTCCGGATTGGCCAGCGCGCCAATCCGGCAGCGATCTCGAACATTCCCCGCGCTTATTCTACCACAACCGCCGTCCCATAAGCCAGAATCTCCGACGCCATCCCCATGATGTAACTCGTACTGAATCTGACATCAATCACGGCGTTTGCGCCGCTTGCGAGCGCGGCTGCCTTCATCCGGTCGATGGCCTGCTCGCGCGCTTCGGCCATGAGTTTTGTGTATTCCTCGATTTCTCCACCCACGAGATTTTTCAAACCGGCAACGATATCTTTGCCCAAGTGGCGTGCCCGAATCGTGTTGCCCTTTACCAGACCAATCGTCGTAACAATCTGCTTGCCCGCTATCGAGCTTGACGCCACAACCATCATCGTTTAACCTCCTTATAAGCATCGGATTTCCTCGTGAACAGCTTCTCTCGCAGGACGGACACGAACAAAACGGCGCCGCCGCCGATGACGAGCAGAATTCCAGCTTTGACTACGCCCTCGACATTCGGGTCCGAAATCAGTTGCTCGACGGCTTTGAAACCGCTATAGGTGAGCAGCATGGCGCTGCCAAGTGACAGCAGAATCCAGCCGATGCCACGCTCAAGCCGATTGTAAACTTCGAGCCAGTAGCCATCCCAGACCTCTGCAGGTGGGGCTTTGAATCTCATGGTTTCGGTCACCTCCTTCAGTTCTTTGTGTCGCCGCCATTCCTGCCGGCAGGGTTCATTGGAGCTGATAAACTTGTTGAATTCAGCTTCTTCTTTCGCATCAAGCTCGCCGTCTACCGCTTTGATCAGCAGCAGTTCAAAACGCTCTTGTTCGAGTGCTGTCAGTTGGGCGCTCATGAGAAGACTCCCTCGAGTTGCGCTCTCAGCGCCTTGCGTGCGTTGTACAGGCGCGACATAACGGTTCCCTGCGGACATCCCAGCAGTTCGGCGATCTCTTTGTACGAAAGCTCCTGGAAGTCTTTCAGGATGATGATTTCGCGTTCGTTTGGTTTCAGACGCCGGAGTGCGGCCCAGACTTTTTGTTTGACTTCAGCCCGCTCTACCTCGGCTACCGCGGATGCCGTGTCGTCCTGCAACTGGCGCACGCGGTTTTCCCCAATTTCGGAGAATGGCTGTGCCTGCCGGGCCCGGTCACGTTTAAGATTCAGAGCCAGATTGCGCAGGATGCGGTAGTACCAGGTATAAAAGCTGCGGCCAACTTCAAATCGCTTGATTGCCCGGTAGCCCCGCACGAAGGCTTCCTGCGATAGATCCAGGGCATCCTGACGTGCGCCCGTAAGTCCGAGAGCGGCAAAGTAGGCACGCTGCATATATTTCCTTACGATCAGGCCGTAGGCTTCCTTCTCGCCTTGTTGACAGCGTCGGATGAGATCGGCGTCTTCCATCCCCGGCGTCATTTCCTGGATTTCTTGAGTGACCGTTTGTTCCGCCATTTCGAACATCGTCATGTCAGGTGATAACCAGTTGAACTGATAATATTCAGAAATTTGCCAAGAGGTGCAAGGATTATTGGCGGGGTCTCAAGAAATCGAGTTTGCCCGTCGTGGTTGAAGACGTGGAACCGATGGGATTGTTCATCGGTGTCTGGAGAACCGCATGAATCTGGGCACAGATAGTAAGAGAGAGCAGCGGTGAGCAGAAAGGCCGTCCCCCGCGGCCTGACTTACCTATCTGAGAAAGAGCATGCGTCTTGTGGCGCGCGCTTGTCCTTTGACTCGAAGCGAATAAAAATATACTCCGCTGGCGACTTCCTCGCCCTCTTGGTTTAATCCATCCCATTCCGCGCGATGCTCTCCGGCAGGCTGAATGTCGTTGACCAGGCTTCTGATTTGTCGCCCACGCAGGTTGTAAATCGTCAAAACCACCTGCGCGGTTGCCGGCAGGCTATAAGCGATGACCGTCTCAGGATTGAAGGGATTCGGGTAGTTCTGTGACAGGAAGAACGTCGATGGCGGGTTGATGGAGACCTCCACCACTGCCGAATACTCAAACGAGCCGTCGAGATCAATTTGTTTCAACCGGTACTGGTAGTCACCTGAGGTTAGCTCCGTGTCTGTGAACCTGTAGGACTGGGGCTGATTTGTCGTGCCGTGGCCAGGCACAAATGCAATCTTGCTCCAGCCGGTCCGGGTGCTTTGCAGCTGTACATCGAAGCCAAAATTATTGGTTTCCGAAGCGGTTGTCCACCACAGAGTCGCAGCGTTGCCGTCAACTTGCACGGTGAACGCCGTGAGCTCAACCGGCAGCGGGTCGTTCGGAGCCTCATCCGCTCCCATGTAGGGCGGGCTGACGTTGCGCGAGTCTCCGTCGTAATCATCAGTGACGGCGGAAAGATTGATTCCACTCAAATCAAGGTCGCCAAGCGAGGCCCCGGTCAGATGCAGATCTGCGTTTGGGCCATCCAGATAGTTCACGGACTTCGATACCGAATTTGCATCCAATCCGCTGGCGCTCTGCAAATCGGCAAGCGTCGCCTGCTGGGCGCCCTGCCAACTCGCCAGCGTCGCCCCTGTAGTGTACAGGCAATTATAATCCGAACTCGTGAGCGTGGTGCTGCTGCCGACTTCGTAGGTGAAACCGCCGTTGCTATTGACCGCAATGTTGTTTTTAACATTGAGGTCAGATGAAAAAAAGAAAGACAGACACGCCGAATTATTGCCGGTGTTCAGAATGGAGTTGAAATACACATCCTGAAAAGTTGAACTTTGCACACTGATTAGATTGCCGGTAACTGTGCCGTCTGACAGGACGAAGTTGTTGGCAATCAGCCCGGTCTGAGAGCTGGTGCTCGTGCAGTTTTGAATCCAGAAGCCAATGCCATCGTGCATTTTCAACTTGTTCTTCTGAACCTTGAGCGCATTTTGACACAGCTCCAGATGTATCCCTCTGTAGCTCCCGGTAGAACTAGCCGGACTCGTAATGGCATTTCCCTGGGCAGTTGGAGCATCGACATTCCACAAATGAATGGCGGTCTTGTATTGATTGTCGAACACGTTGTCTTGTACGAGTGTGCCGACCGGCCGATTGCTGGAGGAGCCTAAAAACTGAACCCCATAGCTGCCGTGTTTGACCGTGTTATTGTCGAAGGTGCTATTGTCACACTGCCCGGCAACCAGGATCGCGGCGAGATTGTCGCTCGTCGAGGTCGTGACCGTCGTCGTGAGTTCGCAGCCTGTTACAGAATTGCTGCTTGCGCCGCCTAGAATGTGAAAGATCCGGGCATAAGATGCCCCACCGGCGATAAAACAGAGATCCTTGAACGTGACAAATGCTGCCCCGTTGAGTTGGACGATCCAGTTGTCTGATGGACTGGATGCCGTATAGGTCCAGATGACGCCGCAGGGCGTGGTGGATTGCGGCTGGAATGTAATCGTGTTGACCGCGCTGGCTCCTGTGACGCCCGTGATGCTGATTTGCTCGTTGTAGCTGCCGTCAGCAATCTGGAAAACGACTGGACCGTCGATGCCTTTCGACAGCATATCTGCCACTGCGTCTGCGATGGCATCATAATCGCCGCCGGCAGGATTGATGGTTTTTGTGCCGCTCAGGGGTTGCGCCATCACCACCGGTAGGAACGATGAGCCCTGGAAAACAGCCCAGGCGATGGCGGTCAACAGCAAGGACGTTGAATTACGGCGAATGGACGTTACTTTCATCTTGAGACCCTCCTCTCATTCATATGATCAGTACGGGCAAGGACTTCGAACTGCAAAAACCGCGTTGCTGCAGCCAGGGCTGTGGTCGCTTGTTAGAGTGGCAGTTATAGGAGAGGCCGGTTTCGCAAGTAAGATTGATTACGCGTCTGATTCAATTTGAGGGTAAGTTCTACAACAGCTAAATCCATGCACCAGCCGATGGCGCATTATCAATATACAATAATCTTTCAGGTGCAGTCAACCGTTTTGTTTCAACTGTAGGGGGAGAAAGAAATGCATAGAACCATACTCGCCGTCATGCTCATCTCCAGCGTCCTGAGCTTGGCGACACACTCTTACTCACAAGACGATTCCCACCCACACATCTTCTTCGATCGGACCGGCATGGAAGCACTGCGTGATCGCGCACTTCAAAATCCCGTGCTTAACAAAATGTGGCTGAAATTTCAGGAGGACCGGGTCGAGAACAAGGCGATGAAGCAAAAAATCGTGGGATCGTTCGGCGAGGATACCGGCCGTGAGTATGGCGATGCACTTGCTGATCTGACCATCGCTTACATCGTGACACGCGACGCCAGGTATCTAAAAAAAGCCAAGACGCTCATGCTGGACCTGGCGGAGCTTAAGAACTGGGGCAAGCCGGATTGGTCCGGGCATCTTTCTATCGCACACATCAGCATCGGTTATGCCTTCTGCTGGGATGTGATGTATGACAAATTCTCCTCCAGCCAAAGGAGCGCTATCCGAGCCGGCGCCAACAAGGGCGCCAGCAATTTTTTCGCCACCAATCAATTATCGAATCATAACTGGACGCCTTCGGCAGCGGAAGGTCTGTTGGCATTGGCTTTTAAGGGTGAAGTCAAGTTTGACGACGGTCGGCTGCGACGAGCCAAAGACAATTTCAAAGAAGCGCCACGCAGCGTGCTCTGGGCACATGGGGCAGACGGCTTCAGCCCACAGGGATTGGGCTATTGGCGGAAGTACAATCAGGTTGCCCTTTTCTTTCACGCCCTGCGCCGTAAGGAACCGGAGAATGATTGGTTTCGCCTGAATAAGGAGTTTCCAGGAGCCAAGTTTCTTGAGAAAAGCGCCTACCCGAGAATTTACACGGATGTGCAGCATCCTGACATGAGTTGTATCCCGTGGGGAGACAGCCAGCAGATTGGCGCCGAGGATGTCGGGCCCTTTGGCTGCATGGGCATGTTGGCTTTGGCGGCCTCCGAATACCGTGATGGCTATGCCCTGGACTTCCTGAAGACGATCGTCAATGAAGGCCGATACCGATTTGAAGACGAAGATGCTGCGGCCTTCATTTTTTATGATGACACGGACGTGCCAGCACGCTCCTACCGGGACCTTGCGCTGAGCGGCTATTGGCCCAACATGGAGGCGGCTGTCTTTCGTGGCGGCTGGGACAAGAACGACCTTGTGTTTTTTATGCGTAGCGGCTCCCAGGGAGGCCACGCGGCCAAGCTTAAAGATTTGGCGCGAGACGGGCACAGCCATCCCGATGCCAACGGCTTCCTGCTCTATTACAACAACGACTACCTGGCAGCCGAAGATGGCGCCAAACCCAATATTGGCCGACATGACGGGCTTAGAATAACTTATGGCCACAACACACTGCTGGTGGATGGCCGCGGCCAAAAGGGCGACCTGAGCACCCGCGTTCACTCTACCAGCGCCAACATGGATTTTCTCGACGCGCCTCATGTCGGGTATCTTCTGGGCGATGCCACCGATGCTTACGCAAATCTGGAGCAATTCTACCGCCAGGTTATCTACAAAAAACATAAGTACGTGGTCATCTTGGACGAAATCAAGGATGACGCGAAGCACCAGTATGAATTCCTGCTCGGGACCGATAAGCATCATTTCATCAAGGATTCGGGCGGTGGCAAGTTTGCTGTCAAACCATCAAATGGTTCGGCTAAGCTGCCGGTCGTGTTTGTGGAGCCACAGAATCTCAAGAGTGAAATCAGCACCAGTCGGCCCTACGCATTTGGTGACGTCATGGTTGATCTGTTGAAAGTCAGGCCAGCTTCCCGGTCACAGAATGCCGTGTTCTTTACCCTGCTCTACCCGCGAAAAGAAAATCAGCAGGAGCCTGAATATCGTAAGATTTACGAAGGCGATCGCAGTGGAGTCGTCGTCGATGGCGACGAGTATCACCTGTACAATGGTTCTGGCTCCCGCTTCAGCTACCGAAGTATGAGCACCGATGCCAAGTTGAGTTACCATAAGGAGAACTCGGATGCCTTCGAGTATCTCGCTGCGGGCTCCAGGGAATTCTCTTACGACGGTATTTACGGATTTGAGTCAAGTGAGCCCTTGGTCGCCGCTTTCGAAGGCAGGTTTGGCCAGATTCGGCTCGGCAAGAACTTGGGCACAGATAGAGAAGCGACCGTAACCCTCCTGTATCCTGGCGCGACCGGAGTGCTCATCGATGGCCATGCGACCCCGCTGGATGACCAGGCTGCCGGGCGAGTTACATTCCGGCTGAGGCCAAAGCAGTACAAAACCGGCCCGACCGGTTTCGAACAAACCGTTACCGAAAACTATGCGATCGAGATTCTGGCCGGCGCCACACAACCGTTTGTCAGGGTTCTGCACCCCAACGGCGGCGAAAAGTGGCAAGTCGGCGATGTCGAAACCATAGGTTGGAATTCTGACGGACAGTTCAATCAGGCCCGGATAGAATACTCCACAAACGGTGGCAGTTCCTGGAAAATGATTGTCACCACCACCAATGACGGCTCCCACTCGTGGACAATTCCAAGTGATGTGTCGAGTGACTGCATGGTTCGGATCTCGAATGCGGCCGACGGCGCCATAACCGACAAGAGCGACGCGGTGTTCTCAATTGTCGAGCGGAGGGGGGAGCCGCCACGAATCAGCAGCTTCACTCCCACTTCCGGTGCCACCGGTATTTCGGTTTCCATCAAGGGTCAACGCTTTCTCAACGCCACGCAGGTTCAGTTTGCCGGCGCGCCTGCCCGTTTTTCAGTTGCGTCAGATACGCTGCTTACGGCGGTCGTACCGACCGCGGCCGCCAGCGGAACGATTTCTATCAGCAACGCTTTTGGCACAAGCTCAGCCACCAGGGATTTCATTGTCAGTTCGGGCAGAAACAGTGTGAGTTTCTTGCCCACCGATGATGGTCAGGTGAAAATCACCGAAGGGCGCAAGAATTACGGTTCGAAGGCCACAGCCAAGGTTTCGAAAGACAAGTTCGTCTTCTACTTGAAGTTTAAGGTTGAGGGTCTGACCAGTGCCGTGGCGGGAGCCCGTCTCAAGCTGCACGTAGCGGATGGCAAAACAGACGGCAGCGCGGATGGCGGTTCGATTCATCTTGTGGCCAATGCATATCGAGGCACGAATACGCCTTGGACTGAAGGTGAGTTAAAAGCCAATAATGCCCCGCAAATCCAGGGGACGCCCTTGGGCAATGCCGGGAAGACCTCACCAAACACCGTCGTCGAATTTGACCTGACACAGGAAATTCAAGCAAACGGTGTCTACAGTTTTGCAATCGCGAATGGCCTCTCCGATGAAGCGAAATATTACACGAAAGAAGAAGCCTTTCCACCGGAACTTGTTATTGCGCTTGGCGACGGACCGACAAACCAGCCTCCGGTTGCCGAAGATGACACCGCGTCCACGCCTATCGATATCTCGGTACCGGTGAATGTTTTGTCGAATGACCACGATTCTGACGGCACCCTGAATACAGCCAGCGTCAGCGTTGCTTCAAATCCGGACAATGGCAGCCTGCGGTTGGACGGCGAGTCCGGAGTTCTCGTTTACACGCCTGCAACTGGGTTTTCCGGGCAGGATTCCTTTCAATACACTGTTGAAGATGACCAGGGAGCACAATCCAACCGCGCCCGGGTTCTGGTGGCTGTAACAGATACGGGGCCACGGGAATACAATCTTACGCTCAAAACTCAGGGTCAGGGCTCGGTGACTCTGGACCCAGGCGGGGCACGCTATCCTTCCGGCACGTCAGTGGTGCTCATGGCCAGGGCGGAGACGGGCTGGCGATTCACCGGGTGGAGCGGAGACTTGACCGGTACGGCAACGCAGGCCACTATTTTGATGACTTCGCACAAAGATGTGACTGCCACATTTCAGGAAGTGGCAAGCGGGACTACGCTCAGTTTTACGCCGGTTGCAGACGTTTACGCGCGTTCTTCGCGACCGACCAGGAAATATGGTGATCGCGCAGAGTTGGCGGTCAAAAACAGCTCAGCGGTCTACCGTGCGTTTCTCAGGTTCAAGGTCTCAGGGTTAACCGCTGCCGTCAAGAAGGCAACACTCGAGCTACATGTTGTTGACGCAAGTTCTGCCGGAGGAGCCGTGCATTCCGTGTCGAACAACGATAGAATTTCGGGTGGCGCGTGGCAGGAGAATACTCTCACCTGGCAGAATGCCCCGGACATCACCGGCGCGGCGCTGAGCGAGCTTGGTGGCGTTTCCGTAGGTCAGGTGGTTAAACTTGATGTCACACCGGCGGTTCTGGGCAACGGCGCCATCAGTTTGGCGCTGCAGAAGTCTTCCGGAGGCAAGGCGGCTTTCAGTTCTCGTGAGGGCGGCAATCCGCCACGTTTGATTGTCGAGATGGCGGAGGGCAGCGGCAATCAGCCACCTGTCGCACAAGATGACGATTTTCGTCTCGGGGCCAACCTGTCCGCGGTCGTCAATATTCTCGAAAACGACCACGACCCGGACGGTTCTTTGGATCCGGGATCTGTGTCAATCCTGAACCCGCCGGCGCGTGGTAGCGTTGCTGTCAATCCCTTCTCCGGCTTGGTTACTTTCACGGCTGGCGCGGGTTTTACCGGGCAGGAGCAACTCGTTTATGATGTCGCCGACCGGCAAGGCCTGAGATCGAATCCGGCCACAGCAAGATTTGTAGCTGATGGCGGAGGCGGAACGACAACCTCAACGTTCGAACCTACAAATGACAATCAGGTGAAGATTTCCGCGAGTGCTAAGAACTATGGCGCCAAAGCCACCACAAAAGTTGAAGAAGGCAAATTCGTTGCTTATTACAAGTTCGAGGTGAGCGGACCGGGAAGCGTCCGCAACGCCACCCTCAGATTGTTTGTGCAGGGCGCCAGCGTCGATGGCGGCTCCGTCTTTGTGACCGGAAATTCGTTTGCGGGAACCTCAGATCCGTGGCTGGAGGAAACCTTGACCGCGGAAAATGCGCCGGTGCGGGAGGGTGCTCCGGTCGCAGTGATCGGCTCAGTTCAGTCAGATCGCTACGTCGAAACCGATGTCTCCAAAGCGGTTTCGGGAAGCGGCGCCATCACTTTCGCCATTGCAAACAACTCCAGCGATCAGGCAAAGTACACAACCAAAGAAGACAGCCGGCCTCCTGAGCTTGTCGTGGTGTTTGCAAGCCAGCCGGTGGCCGCCAATGCGTTTGCGAGCCATGATGTTGCCGAATCCACATCCGCGGATGCACCGCTACCGGATGAATTCAGCCTGTCACGTAACTATCCCAACCCATTCAATGGCGAAACGGTCATCCGGTATGCGTTACCGCAGACAGCTGAAGTTAGAATAACAATCTACAATATTCGCGGCCAGAAAGTCGTCCGGTTGGTTGATTCGCGAGAACAAGCGGGACTCAGGAGCGTGACCTGGGATGGCCGCAACAGCTCCAATGTCATGGCGGGCTCCGGCGTTTACCTGCTGCGGGCGGAACTCGGAGGCCAGGTGTTTACCCGTAGGATTGTTCTGCAAAAATAGTCTGCCTCAGCTATCGGACGAAGTAGATTCTAATACCGAATGTTTATGAGCGTCCGCCCCGGCACAGCAGGATTACCGGTCGGCACAATGGAGCTTGTCTCGGCCTATACTGACTGGCCAAGTGTCGGTACATCTGTGGCCTCCGCACAAAGAATCGCCTGTCCAACTGCGACGCTTGCTTGCGCTAATCTGTGAAAATCGTCCTTGCGACTACGGTGGTTGGTGTTTGCCATTCGGATGGCAAATTTGCCGTCAATCAGTGTGTAGGATGGTGCGGCAATGCCACGCTCCTGCAATTCAGCCAGCACTTCCCGGTTAATTCGATCAAGTTCTTTTTCGTCAAGTCCGCCCGGGTTAAACCGGTAGCACACGATGTTGAGCGGCGTCGGCGCCAGCAGTTCGAGTTTGACGTTCTCTTCGACCAGTTCCGCGAGGTAGCGCGCCTGTAGAATGTTCTGCCGAATCAGCCGCCGGTATTTCTCGATGCCGTGCTCTTTCAGCGACAGCCAGACCTTCAGCGCCTTGAATCCGCGCGAGAGTTGCACGCTGTAGTTGGAAAGCGGCTCCGGTCCTGCTGCCATGCCGCGTGACTGCGGCTCGAGATAATCTGCTGAAACCGCGAGAGCTTGATGGTGTTTCTTGCCATCGCGAACCAGCACGCAGCCGGCTTCATAAGGCACATAAAGCCATTTGTGGAAATCGAAGGCAACGGAGTCCGCCTTATGCAGATTTTGCAGGCGCTCGCCATACTCCGGCAGCAGTCGCGCCAGTGCTCCGAAAGCGCCGTCCACATGCAGCCAGAGATTCTCCGACCGTGCTAACGCCACGAGATCGTCAATCGGATCGATGGCGCCGGCGTTGACGGTTCCGGCATTCGCAACAATGCAAAAGGGGATGCGGCCGTGCTCACGATCTTGAACGATCGCTGCCCGCAGGGCCTCTACATTCACTTCGTGATTTTTGTCGACCGGAATCTTGCGAAACGCAGAGAGCCCAAGCCCGAGAATGTCCACGGCTTTAATGAGAGAACTGTGAGTTTCCGCGGAGCCGTAAAGCGTCAGTTTGCCACCAGCGGCCCGTGCGCCGTGGTTTCGAATATCGACGTCGGCGATGGAATTGCGCGCCACAAGCAAGCCGGTGAGATTCGCCACGGAAGCACCACTGGTCAAAATGCCGCTGGAATTGTCCGGAAACCCCAGCATTTGCTTGCTCCAGTTTATGACCTGCCGTTCGACATGCACGGCGCTGTGGTCCGCCACGCCGAGATTGGGATTCATGAAAGCTGCCAGCATATCAGCGAAAGCGCCGAAAGCGGTGCCCGTGCCGTCTACCCAGCCCCAGAAGCGGGGATGAATGTTGCCTTTCGGATAGGGAAGCACGAGTTCCTTGAAATCCTCGTAAGCGCGCTCGATGCCCTGAGGGTCCTCCGGGATCGGCTCCCGAAAGCGCGCTTTCACATGTTCCGGAGGGCGCTGCCAGACCGGCCTTTCGCGTACGGTTTGCAGACTGCTGACCATGTCGTCAACCATCCGGTGGCCCAGTGCGCGGACTTCGTCCCAGTTTTCCGGATCGAGTGTTTCCGCAAATTGAGGTTGGCAATCGTTATTCACTTGGGTCTCCTTGTATTAGCTCGGTAGTGTTGAAAGTCCTTGTTTGAAATGGATGCTTGCGGTCACGACCCACCTCTGGCAATCGAACTTCGTTCGTTTGCCTGTCTCCTCCCAGGAGGAGAAGCCATTCTACAACGCCGCCAGTTCCTCGATGAAATCACTCTTTTCCGCCCACAAGGAATCCGGAAAACGCTCGAGCAAAACCTGCCAGGCCGTGCTCAAATCACGCTTGTCACGGCTGTGGCGGAATTGCGCGATGCCTTGCCAGAACAACGCTTCCGGCGCTGCCTTGGTATCGTGGAAATCCGTGACTACTCGTTCGAAAAGAGCGTTGGCCTGCGCCGGTTTCAACGTTGCCAGGGAGGCGTTGCCGCCCCCGACCAATAACTCGGCCATGAACTCCCTCGGCGAAAAATACCCGAGTGAGTGCCGAAACTCCACCCCGGACGCACCAAGAATTAGGAAGAGCGGCGACCACAGCAGCTTGCGCGGGCGCAGCAGTTCGGCGATCTTTCTACCGTCCTCATTCTGTTCAAGTTTGAGGCCGACGAAGGATTCTCCTAAGAGTTCCTGTACATGTTTGTCCTGGTACGTCACGCGTTCCATTCTGGCGCAGCCCAGTCAGCCATTTTCCCAGACATCTACGAGAATAAGTTTGCCGGTAGCTCGCGCCCGGGCTTTCGCTTCATCAAGGTTTGGTAACCAGAATTCCGGTTTCATGAGACCTCCAATGTTTGTCGGTGGGGTTTCAGCACGGTTGCACGTGCCGGATTGGCCACCATTGTTGTTTACGGTTTGTGGGACAAACTCCGGTCGGAGCCAATGCGTTGCCGAGCAGAGATGTTGTTACAAGACGCGTTCTAGTGCTTTTCACAATCGATCTCCAACTCGGTCCGAAACACAATGGCTGCGCTACCGCCGACCTTTACACAGCAGGGCTTGCCGGCGTCAATGCCAACCTTGACTTGAGCAATACCAGGGCGGCCTATGGCCTCGCCCTGCAATGAACGGAAGCGGAAGCAACGACCGTCGCTGTTCGTCAATTTGTGGTGCACCAGGTAAGCTCCCAGAGGTCCATTGCCGTTTCCCGTGACCGGGTCTTCCTGAATTCCGATTGCCGGCGCGAACATGCGAGCGTGCGTGAGAATGTCGGGCTCGTCTGAATCCAGGGTGAACAAAAAAAAGCCATTGCAGCCAACCATTCTGCTGACACGGTTTAGGGCCTGGAAATCGGGTCTCACGGCGTTGAGGAACGCTAGGCTCTTTAGCGGCACGAGCACCTTGGAATGCCCTGTGGAGACGGTTTGAATCGGGGCCCTCGTCATGAGTTGGTTCTGATTCACGCCGAGCGCCTCGAGTAGCGCAGCCCGCTCGCTGTTGAGCAGCGGTGGCTCGAATTCGGGTTCTGCCTGGGTCATGAAGATTTGGTAGTCCTGATCTTCAACCATAATTGCTACAGGCAAAGTTCCTATCCCTGTTTTCTGCATAACCGTGGTGGAACGGACTATGCCCAATTCCATGGCCCGGACGTAGTGTGCCGCTATGGTGGCGTGGCCGCAACTTGGGACTTCCACGGTCGGCGTGAAGAAACGCAGCCGCACGTCATGGTCAGCGCCGTCAGATCTGAGGATGAAAACGGTTTCCGAGTTGTTTAGCTCGCGTGCGATTGCTTGCATTTGGCGGTCGCTCAAGCCGTCGGCGTTCGCGACCACACCTGCCGGATTGCCTTTGAATTTGGTGGTCGTAAAAGAATCGACCTGATAAAGCCGTAGTTTCTGCATGATCATTTGCCCTCACCGAATAAATGTGTAGGTATATTTGATGAGCATAGTGCGGTTGAGTGAACGCGGGATGCCGTTGCGAGGCCCATCTGCGGTGTCATAGCGGTCATTGAATACGAGATGCAGATCGTTACCTTCGCGAAAGTGGTAGCGCACCCTGGCATTTACCACCACCCGATCCTCAACGCTGTTGTATTGCATCAGGGAGCTTGCGGAGAGATGGGTGTTGGCGGCGGCAACCAGCCGGAGCCTCACAACGTGGGCATTTAATCTCTGCGATCGCTTCGGAAATCGAATCCGGTTGAGTTCATAACCGCCGCTCAATTCCAGATGGCGCGACGGGCTCCAAGCGGGAGAAAATGATCCCGAGATTCGGTTTCCGTCGTAATAACTGCCGCCGGTGATTGCGACGCTGCCGCGCAAACTGCCGCCTTCCGAAGCCACGTATTTGGCGCCAACCTGGTCAAAAGAATGCCTGCCTTCCGGAATGAACGCCGAAGAAGCCAGTTCGAACGGCTCCCTGAGATCGTCGTAGTCCCTAATTGCGTTGACTTCCACCGCAGCGCCCTGCTTGAATTCAGTGCGCCAGCGCAGCTCCATCGTTGCCGATTCGAACGAGTTGTCGTCGTCGCGTAGATAGAGGAGTCCTTTTAGTGACGGAAGATGCTTAAACGCCGGCGAAGACGGCCCGGCCAACCAACCCCAGGAAACCTGGCCGTTCAGCAGTAGGATATTCGGACGAAGGTTGAATCCGAGACCTGGCCTGAAATGACGCGGTGCCCGACGCACTTCAAACTTTGACCCGAGCCCGACTGTGGCGCGACGCTCCCATTCCGCCGAGGAGTAGGCCCGGCTCAAGAAATCGGCGGACGTCTCGCTATCGCTGTCATCGAATGTGTGAGCCCAGCGCAGGGTCAAGTAGTCAACCTTGGAGAGCCGCAGCAGTGCATCCGCACCATAGGCAAGATTGTAACGTCCGGCCTGCGCCAGCCTTGATGTTGCCATTGCACCGATGTAACTGTACGGATTGAGGACCCGCCGGCGAATCCGGCCGACCCCGAGATTCTCCGATGGCAGGCTATCGTGGCCGGCAGTTTGCATATTCAGCAGGCCGACATCCCACTGTCCAATTCGCCCGACGGTGCGCAAACCACCATAAATTCGCAGCGGCTGCTCGTTGTCTGTCAAGCCGATTCGCCGGCTGTGAAACAGCCGGCTGACGTCACCAAGACGGTAGCTAAAAACACCGGACCGTTCTTGGAAAAACTGACGTCGTTCCGGGAAAAACAAAGAGAATCTTGTGATGTTGACTTGCTCGTCGTCTGCCTCCACCTGCGCGAAATCTGTATTCACAGTCAAATCGATGTTGAGGTTGCTCGACAGCGCGGTTTTGAGATCAAATCCCAGCTCGCGGCTGGTATCCGTCTTCCGGGTGAATCCGCCGGGTTCTCCTTGCGGGGTGTTCAGGCGAGACCGACCGCCAAGCAGGTAGGGCGTCAGAAAAAACGGACGCCGGCTGTAAACACCCTCCAGCAGCACGTCTTGCGCCTGCGAGGCTTTCCACTGGCTCGCACTCCAATTGGGTGGAATCGCAGGGAAGGTGATCCGCTCATTGCGAGGCCCGATTAGCCTGTGGGCGACCATGCCGAAGACAACCTTGCCGTCGTCGTCCTGGAACCGCAAAGTCGCGAACGGGATGCGCATCTCAGCAAACCAGCCGTTTTTATTTTCGGCCACGGCGACATCCCAGAAGCCGTTCCAATTCTGGTTGAAAAAGTTCGCGCCTTCAGCGTCGTTGGTGATTTCCGCATCAAGTCGGTTGCCGGCCGGAGTCGTCACGAAGGCACTGAAATTCTCATTGTCATTGAATGTGTCCAATAACAAGTTCATAAAGTCGCCGCCCTGTCGAGATCTCTAATGAGAGAATTGGCCTGAATCGAAGCTGGATTAGTCGTAAACAGACGTCCAGAAATGTAAATATTGTCGTCATCGTAGGCGACGCGAATCTCGGTCCTCTCCGTGGGCTCGCCCCTGAAGGTTGGCGTGAACATCGTCATCGGTAGCGGTTTGACATCGCGCCACGCTGCTTCGTCGCTGAAGCCGTCGAGAACGATTGGCGCTGTCAAGCGTTGCAGCACAAAGGGTTTTGCGGTAGCCGTCGTGTCCACCCCCGGCGTTCCGGATAGCAGCACAAGCAGACTGATCTTCAGTGGTAAGAGAAGCATATTTTCTCCCGTTGAGACAACACTCAGTAATTTCTTTGTTGCGCAATATACGACAATATCGTACATTAGTCGCGTTCATTGTTTTAATGGAATGTATTAGGAGTGATAATGGGAGTTGGCTATTGGAAATAAGACACCTGCGCTTGATTAAGACCGTCTCCGAGGAGGGGAGCCTGACTGGCGCCGGCAAGAGACTTTTTCTGTCACAGTCGGCACTGAGCCATCAGCTTCGCGAGTTGGAGACACAGTTCGAAACCCCGATGTTCCAGAGGCTCAACAAGAAGATGGTGCTGACTCAGGCCGGTCGTCGCGTTTTGCAAGCTGCCGAGCACGTGCTGTGCGAGTTGGAGAAAACTGAAAACGATGTCCGGCAATATGTTTCCGGCGACGCCGGAACGTTAAGAATCAGCACCGAATGCTACACGGTCTATCACTGGCTTCCTGCTCTGCTAAAATCCTACCATAAGACCTTCAAGAATATCAACATCGACATAGTTGCCGAGGGCACGCGACACCCCAAGCAGTACCTGCTCGAAGGCAAACTGGATGTCGCCATCGTCAGTTGTCTTACTGAACAAGACGATAGCAACACCCTAAAATACACGCGCTTGTTTAATGATGAGCTTATGGTCATCGTCAACGCGGAGCACGCGCTGGCTGGAAAGGCCAAAATTTCTGCGCAGGATTTTTCGAAGGAACATCTTATCTGTTACACGGCCCCCATGGAAGTGCTTGATATCTTTCAGCGCGTCCTGATTCCCTATGGCGTGACCCCCGCCAGGGTTTCCAAAATTCAGCTCACCGAGGCCATCATTGAAATGGTCGCCGCCAACATCGGCATCACGGTCATGGCGCAGTGGGCGGCCAAGCCCTACCTCAAGTCTCGCAAGTTGGTGGCGATTCCGCTCGAGGCGGAAAGGCTACGGCGGACCTGGTATGCCGTGACCGTCAACAACGACAGCATGCCCAAATACGTGCAGTGCTTCATTGACCACATGCAAAAGCACCCCATTGCGTGAACCTCGATACCGTCCTCAGATAGCCGCAAATTCCTTAGGAATTCCAATATGACTCTCGGGCATGTGCGGCCCTCGGCCTCCTGACACTTCACTCAAAAACATTGTCCACCTCGGCAGTCTTCTTAGAATGCCTTACTTGTCGCGATACTCTATCAACCATGAAGATGCAAAAAGTGCTTGATATTTAAAACAAGCATCTTTATTATTGAACAATTTTTAAGAAATGTTACATATCCATAACAATATCCATGCCGGGTGCACAGCGGGTTCATGAGTTTCAGGCAGGCGACTGGCCCCGATCAGGCTGCTCGAGACCTTATGTTAAAAAACTGTACAACCAGCGAAAAAATTGTTGTCAGATTAAGGGCTATGCCGATATTGTTTCTGTAAACACGCTCAAATGTTGCGAGGCCTACATATTATCTGTGAGTTTTTCTGTAATCGGTTCTAACTGGCTCGTTGTTCAACTCGAATACGCATCTGGAAAAAGACAATGAAGATTGGAATTATAATCGGTCGGATTGGCGATGTCGATGGCGTTGCACTTGAGACGGAGAAGTGGATTAAGATTCTGCATGAATTGGGTCATGAGGTCTTCATTCTTTCCGGTCGGTTTACCAAGCCAGTGGTCCGGAGTGACCGCCAGACCCTGATTCCCAATCTGTCCTTCTTCTCGCCGAACTGTGAATGGGAACAGAACCGCGCCTTCTTTTTTCCGCCTGATGAGCCCTCTGAGCTGCTCAGGCATTTACATGACACCTCGGATGAGTTGGCGGTTGAGATGTTCACGTGGATAATGGCCAACAAGATCGATGTCGTTATTTCCGAGAACGCCTCCGCTCTGCCAGCCCATCTCTCTCTGGGTATGGCGATCAAGAAGCTGGTGGAAAATACGGGTATCCGAATCATCTGCCATGACCACGATTTTCATTGGGAGCGCGGCGGTCGATACGACACGCCGTTTCCTGAAGTACGCTCAATCATCGAAGAGACCTTTCCGCTACAGATTCCACACGCACGACATGCTGTCATCAACACCTATGGCAAAAACTTCTTGCGCGAACGATACAAGATGGATGCAGTTCTCGTGCCCAATGTCATGGACTTTGATCAGCCTTACGGGGAACTCGACGACTTCAACGCCGACCTGCTGGAGAGTCTGGAGCTATCTAACGACGACATCCCGCTGTTTCAGATCACGAGAATTGTCCGGAGAAAAGGCATTGAGACGGCCCTCGAACTTGTGGACCGCCTTGATGACAAAGCGGTCAAGTTGGTTGTCACCGGCAGTGCCGCTGATGATGAGCGCAAGGGCTACTACAAAGAATTGATCGACACCATCAATGAGCGCAAGCTCAAGGACAGGGTGGTGTTCGCAGATCGCAGAATTCTGAACGACCGCGTCAAAGCCCAGCGCAACGAGAAAGTCTACTCTTTGTCGGATGCTTATGCCCATGCCGCCGGCTGTACCTATTTTAGCAAGTATGAAGGGTTCGGCAATGCCTTTGTTGAAGCAGTGCTTGCGAAGAAACCAATTTTCGTCAACAATTATGAGCCCGTTTATTGGCCTGACATCGGCAGCAAAGGCTTTAAGGCTGTCATGATTGAGAACAGCAAACTGACCGATGAAGCCGTTGCCGAAGTTGACCAGATCATTCATAACCAGAAACTTCAAGAGGAAATCGGAGAATACAACTTCATGCTTGGACGGACCCATTTTTCCTATGATGTTTTGCGCGAGAAAATGGAAACTCTGTTCTACAACCTTTGACGGATCCTCTGCCGCCCTGCTCATCTAAGATCTCCCACTCGCCGGGGTCGCTTCCCGCGCTTCCAGACTTGACCTTGTTCATTCGTTTGCATACTATCGATTCTAAGGGTTAGCACCTTGCAAGACCAAACCCTGTTCATGCTTGGCAAGGCTTGGTTTTTCTTCAGCCTATGATGTGTTTGGGGTCTTGCCATTTGGAATTCGTAATTTTGAATGTCTAATTTGCGGCTCTGCCGCGTCAGGGACTGCCATGAGGGTCGGAATAATCATCGGTCGCTTTGGGGACGTTGACGGCGTTGCTCTGGAGACGGAGAAGTGGATCAAGATTCTGCAGGAAATGGGACATGAAGTCTTCATGCTGTCCGGGCAGTACAGGAAATCGCTTCTCGGGGGTGAGCATGAAACTCTGATTCCCAACATGTCGTTTTTTTCGCCAAATTGCGAGTGGGAGCAAAACCGAGCCTTCTTCTTTCCAAGGGAAGAGCCGGCAGAGTTGCTCGACCACTTGTACCGGGCGTCGGACGACCTCGCCATCCAGATGTTCCAGTGGGTGATGCAAAACAGAATTGAGGTCATCATTTCTCAGAATGCCAGCGCCCTGCCGGCCCATCTCTCTCTTGGCATGGCGATCAAGAAGTTGGTTGAGAACACCGGCATGCGCATTATCTGTCATGACCACGATTTTCACTGGGAGCGCGGAACCCGCTACGGCACGCCTTTCCCGGAGATCGAAGAACTGACCAAATCGACTTTTCCTCTACAGATCAAACATGCCAGGCATGCGGTGATCAACACCTACAGCAAGAACTTCCTGAAGGAGAAGTTTGAGATAGATTCCGTGCTGGTGCCAAACGTGATGGATTTCACTCAGCCGTTTGGCGAGAAAGATGACTACAACCGGGATTTGCGCGGCGCAATCGGCCTCAAGCGTGGCGACATCCCCCTGTTCCAGATTACTCGCATCGTGCGCAGGAAGGGCATCGAAACCGCTCTGGAGCTTATCGAACGTCTGGATGACAAGCGAGTGAAGCTCGTCATCACCGGCAGCGCCGCGGACGATGAGCGCAAAGGCTACTTCAAAGAGCTTATTCAAAATATCAGCAAAAGAGGGCTGGACGACCGCGTCATTTTTGCCTACCGCCGCATTTTGAATGAGCGGGCCACAAATCTGGATGGCGAGAAGGTTTACTCTCTCTCAGACGCCTATGCTCATGCCACTGCCTGCACCTATTTCAGTAGATACGAGGGATTTGGCAATGCCTTTGTGGAGGCAGTGCTTTCCAAAACACCGATCTTCGTGAACAACTACCAGCCCGTTTTCGAGCGTGATATTGGCAGCAAGGGCTTTCGCACTGTGATGATTGAAGAAAGCACGCTCACGGATGACGCCGTCACCGAAATGGACCGCATCATTCACAATGAAAAGCTGCGAAACGAAATCGCGGACTACAATTACTTGCTGGGCCGCACCCATTTTTCTTACGACGTCTTGCGCGAAAAGCTGGAGATCCTGTTCTACAAGCTGTAGCTCTCCCAAATTCTTTCCGGCATCATTGCCATTTTCCCCAGATGCGCGCGGCGTTTGATGGCGCATGTCATCGCAAAGGCGGCGACCACAATTAATATCTTGCACAATTTCGCAATTCTTCTTAATTGAGTTAGAAGTATCTGAGATTCGAGCGCACTCATGTGACACGGATGCGTCTTCACGAGGTGATCTGCCTGCATCTGGTGGGTCGCCTTCAATCAAGAAGGATTGTTGCCAATGAATGTCAACGCGATGATGTCCATTCTACGGGCGGAAGAGGTGAAAACCTGGTTTGATCTCGGGTTATTCATCGACCGTTTCCGCGAGAACCGGTCCGTGCCGTCGGCGCATTTTCTGGGTTCTTATGATGATTTTGCCAGGACGGTTTCGACTGGCGGCGTAGGATTCGTATCTTTTTTCTACTCGGTCGATGGCGCCTCGATGGAGGCTCAAAAATACGCCAAGGCGCTGAAAGAAGTTCTGGGTGAGATTGACCTGCATTACATCGCCGGTGAGTTTCACGAACAGGGTGAACTCTTTTTGCTTCCGGATGCCAAGCGATTCCAGCTTGATGAGCTTGCAAGCTTTGACAATTGGCCGCTTTATCATGACTTCTTCCACGAAAAACTGGAGCGCGGCGGCGAGGTTTACAATGAGTTGATTCTGAAGTTCTGGCGGGAAGTTCTGGTCATTTCCGAGAAACTCGGCCGCTACATCGAAGTCAACGGCATCCGGCTCCTTTATCTTATCAACACCAACTCAAATCCCGGTAACGTCTCCCTGGCTCTGGCGCTTGCCTTCATTTCCGAGTATCTCGGTATCCCCGTTATCTGTAACAATCACGATTTCTATTGGGAAGGCGGCCATAACGAAGTTAAGATTCAAAAGGGCGCCAAGCCAGGACCGCGGGACCACTTCTTCACCAACTATCATTTGGGAGAGGTGTTTTCTATTCTCGAACTCATCTACCCGTGGGAGTCGCGCTCATGGTTGTCCGTCAACATCAATGAATCGCAAAGCGTGGCGCTCATAGACGAACATGGCCACAACCCAGCGAGTGTCGAGCAGATCGAGACTGCTATGGAAATTGAAAAATTACAAATGGGGCGGGACACCAGACGCCAGCAAGAAACATTTCGGCAGTTGGCTGCGGTACTAGGAGGCGACGAGCAGGGAATCCCGGTGACCTCCATTGCCTCAGCTCTGGAATGGCAGCTCGATTCACCGGCCGCCATTCGCCCGGTGCTGCTCGGGGCGGAGAATAGCAGTCTTTCTGGTTTCGACCGCGACAACCTTGTTTTAATTCAGCCAACCCGAATTATCAAGCGCAAGAGTATCGAAGTCAGCTTCACCCTGGTCAAGAAACTTTTTGATGATGAGGATTTTGTCGAGTACTTCGAACAAAATGCCGCTCTGAAAGTTACGATTTTGGTAACGGGTCCCATTGCAACCGGCCATCTCAAATATTTTGAGAGGGTGCTCGAGGAGTTCGACCGATTTATCCTCACGATGAACCCAGGATACAAGAAACGGGTCTTTCTCGGTTTCCTGTTCAGCGAATACGACAGGCCCTCTTTCCGGGCGAAACACGAAGCGCCCATCAGCTTCCGGGAAGTCTTCGGCATCGCTTCGCTGATCTTGCTTCCGAGTGAAACGGAAGGGCGCGGACTTCCCATCATCGAGGCTGCAGCAAGTGGTCTGCCGGTCTTTTGCCGCCGCTATGAGCCACACGCTGTTTACGCGCATGTCATTGGCGAACATCTGCCAAAATCTGACCGTTTGCAGGTGATCGATTTCACGGATCCGAAGTTGAGTGACGACGTGATCGAGCAGGTCAAGCATCAGTTATTCTCGCCAAAGGCCTTTGAGAATGCCAATCAGCATAACAGAGCCGTTGTTGAAATGCGATATAGCTTCGCGGCGTTGGTTTTGGCCTTCAGTCGGCTGCTTCACAAGCTCTATATGCAAATGACCTCTGAGCCGGATGCCGCCAGGCTGGCGAAATGGTCTCTGGATAAATACGCCGCCCATATTCGTGCCAACAGCGAGGTTGTGCGGGACCTGCTCAAGACCGAGAACCGGCAGTATCTGCCCGGATATGGCCAGATGGCGTTTATGCTGTTTTTGAAATCCCTGATTGACCCGAGTTATTTTCGGGTTGAAGAAAAGCGGATTCGCGGCACGGCAATGCAGTATGCCAAAGCCCTGGTCGATGGCACGCCTGACCCGTCGCCGACAGACGTCGAAATGGTCCACCAATTCTACAATGCCGTCGATTCAGTCTTCCGGCACCGGGATGGCGAGATTGAGACGCGCATCGACCACTCGCTGGCCTACCGCCATCGCAATAAGGTTCATTATCCGTATCGCGATCTGACGCCGCAGGAGCTGACGGGCGTTGTCAATTTTCTTTACAATAGAATCGCGTCGCCGCCGCCGGTGCTGAAAATAGCCGCTGTTGAAAACATAAGCGAGAATTGGTCAGACAACATTTCAGCGATGAATGACAATGCTGCTCTGGCCATCGACCATCTCGAAGAACTCGAAAGTCGGCTGGAGGCGAACATTCCCATCGCGCTCTTTCCCGGCCGGCATATCGAGTTGGAGCTGGAATCTTTCGTCCTCTATCCGGTTCGGAAGCGTCTGAAGCTCGCTCCGGACGAACGAATTCATCCACGCTTTTTTGACCGAGTGGATCTGGCGCCGATTTACATCATTCAGCACGGTCAGTCACTCGGTAGTTCTGTCACCGCCGATGTTTTGCGTTCCCACGTCTACTACCGAGGCAGCTCTGAACTCAAGCTTCTGTTTGAATACGGAATCTGCAGGATTGTTGCCAGCCAGCAGCATTGTGTCGGCATTCACTTTCGGGAAGTTGGGCCCGCGGTCGCCAAGGCTCTCAAGCGCGTTAGAGACGACGGCGGGGTTCTTATTTCCAGCGGCGATAACGCCGCGATGATGACTGATATCGTCGATCTCGACCGGTTTCACATTGGCAAAGTCACCCATGCGGTTGCGGAACGAATTATGGGAATTCCACAGGGCAGCGCTTACGTGCAATGGGTTCCCCCGGGCCTGCGCTTCACACTGGCATATCCGACGCCGGTACAAACGGCAAAAGACCTCAGCGCCGCGCTCAAGAGCTTTCGTTTCAAACGGCTGTGTGACGCCATGGGTGAAAACCGCGTGCTGCAGGTGTTGAAAACGGATGCTGAGCAAAAAGGCACGCCAGTGAGAGCAGTCCTTCGAAAGTTAGAGCATTCTGAACAGAAAGAGTCGGATGTTGAACACACATCTTTGAACGGAATTTACTCCGATGGGCTGCCCTGGGCCGGCGTATTGGCCCGCTTGAACGTCCGCGGTCCGGAGAAAAAGTGGCGATTTGCCGTTCTTGCAGCCACCGACAGACCTAAGACTGTTCTGCAGTTTGTGGAAGAATTCGGCCAGGAAAATGGCGAGTTGGCGAAAGTGGCCTGGAATGGCGGTTACATCCTGAACCCCGAACTGGTTGGCAAGCTCGGTATTCCGGAGACATTTATTGGCTCGCCGCTCGGATTCATCGTCTCGGAAGGCAAGCTGCTGTCACCACCGCTGTTCAACAAGCCTGCCTTTATCGTCAAGCCAGATGGCGGACTGCAGGTGCGGCGCGTCAACTGTTCGCAAGGCATCACGATTGCAGATTCCGGCGGAACTCTGTCTTTCGGTCCGGACTCCTACAATCTCGACTTGCCGAACGAAAAGCCTTGCTTCTACGATCTGCTGTATAAAAACGATTCCGTACTTGGCGACGGCAGGGTCGTGGTAAGGTTGGCCGGCAACAAAATCAAGGAACTCGTGACTACATCATCTTCTGAAAAAGTACCGGTTTTGCCGGTTGGTCTGACGCTCTCTTTGCAGCCCGGCGACCTTCCCAAGAGTTGGACGCCAGGGCTCGAGCTTGACATCAAAATGAGCGGCTGGGACGAAATTGAATCCGCGGTGGAGGCTGGGCCACAATTGCTGATGGACGGCGAAGTCTGCATCGACATGCCCTGCGAGGGCTGGAAAACCCGCAATTCCATCAGAACTCAAGCCGCCAGACTGGATTTCACTGACATGCGTGGTCCAAAAATCGCCATTGGTATAGACCGCCAGGGTCAACTCTCCATTCTCGCGGTCAATGGCCGCATCCGGGAATCCGTGGGCGCCACTCACTATGACATGGCCGAAATACTCAAGTCTCTGGGCATGGTGCGAGCCATGGGTTTTGATCCGGGCGGCAGCAGCACTCTGGTTGTGGACAACAAAACCCTCAACATCTCACCTTACAACGCTGAATACGAACAGGATATCTACTCACTGCCTCCTGAGCCCAGAGCCGTGGCAAACGCCATCGTGGTCTGGTGATGCCACCAGCCATAACCAACAGGAAGCTGGCGACTGTGGCGCCGAGTTGGGCGCCATTCCGCGGTTTTTCGTTGCTGTTCGATAACCCGGGTGACTCTTATATCCCGCTTGCAGGCCGGCTTTCGAGAGTCAATAGCCAGGTGTTTCGAGAAACGGATTTGGCACTTTATAAGGTCCTGGCAAACTCGCTCGATGCGGTCGGCCGCGACCGACTTATTGAAAAGTACCTGTTTTGTCCGCTGCCACCGGAGTCCTATCATGTGACGGTCTGGGATGGCCTGAACGATGGCAATGCCAGCCATCTGCCGGAAAACCTGCGGCTGCACCTGGACCGGTTTTTCGATGCTCTGCCGGTTTCTTTCTCCGCTGATGCCGTTTTCACAAATGCCGCGAATCGTTCGCCGCTCGTAACCGAGGGCGGTCGCGGCATCCGATTTGAGTTCCGCAATTTGAGGAAGTTCGCCAACGTCGCCCTGGTTGCTGAGCTGGCGCCGACGGATTTACATTCAGAAGAGACCCTGCGCCGGATCATCGACGGCCGAAAGCAACTGTGCATCGCTTACAAAGAAGAGTTCGATATTGATTTGTCCTCCGACTACCGCCCGCATGTGACGCTCGGTTATTTCGCGAATAACGAAATCGCAGAGTTGTGCACGCCGGAGTTACAGAGTTGGACGGATTTAACGCGACAATCGTGCGCCGGAGCCACCATCCTCTTTAGCTCAATCGACGTTTACGGTTTTACGGATATGGCCGCTTTCTTCAAACGTGCATAGTTTGGCAATGCGAGAACCCACTCCCTCGTTGGCTCCAAATATCTCCCAGAACTCTCCGACCTGCAAACTTTTTTGACTCTGAGTTGTCCAATTTTCTATCAGCCCGGCCAGACGCTCGTCTTCGGGTTGACCTCGGACATCAAATCAGGAGTGACCATGCTAAGAAATTATATCAAAATCACGTTGCGAAACCTGGTCAAGAGCAAGATCTATTCGTCCATCAATATTTCCGGTTTGGCAGTGGGCATGGCGTGTGTACTGCTGATTTCTCTCTTCATTCAAGATGAACTGAATTATGACAGCTATCACACGAGAGCAGACCGCATCTACCGTTTGACCGTTGCCTCGGACGGCAACGATGTCGCTGGTTGGATCGGTACGCCGGCACCGCTGGCGCCGGCCGCGGCCCAGCATTTTGCCGCCATCGAGTCATTTGTTAGAATCGATCCGATGGGGTTTAAACGGAAGGTTACGTTTTCGCACGGCGAGAGGCGGTTCTACGAGGACGGTTTCATTCTGGCTGATCGTGCGCTGTTCGATATGTTTGACTTTGAGTTGCTGCAGGGCGATCCGGAAATGGCGCTGTCGAATCGCAGCAGCATCGTCATTAGCCGCTCCATTGCTGAAAAGTATTTTGGCTCGGAGGACGCGATGGGCAAGATTCTGAATTATGACGGCCAGATGGATTTTGTCGTCAGCGGCGTGATGGCCGATGTGCCCGAGAATTCCCACTTCACTTTTGACATGGTTGCGCCGTTCGAGTTTATGAATGAAATTCACCAGCGCAAGATCATGGATAGCTGGGGGATGTGGAACTACTACACCTACGTTCTGTTGGCCAACAGCGCGGAAAGGCAGTCTCTGCAGGCCCAAAGCACTGCCTACCTGGCCGAGCTGATGGACAGCCAGGACGCACGATTCTACCTGCAACCCCTGACCGACATCTATCTGCGCTCCAGGATTTTGCGCGATCCCCATCACGTTGGCGACCTGACCAACATCTACATGTACGGCGCCATCGCAGTGCTCATCATGCTGATAGCCTGTATCAATTTCATGAATCTTTACACGGCGAACTCTGAAATGCGGGGCAACGAAGTCGGCGTCCGCAAAGTTCTGGGGGCGCGCAGAGGCCAGTTGGTGTCGCAGTTTGTGGGGGAATCGGTCTTGCTTTCCGTACTTGCTTTACCAATTGCGGTGCTTCTGGCCCAGGCTGTGTTGCCGGCATTCAATCAGCTCACCGGGAAGAGTCTGCAGATTTCTCTGTCTGAGAGCCTGCCTGCTTCCACCGGACTTCTGCTCTTGACAGCCGTGGTCGGCGTGGTTTCGGGAAGCTATCCGGCATTTTTCCTTTCTGCGCTTCGCCCTGTGACCATGTTGAACAGGAGATTTCGTGGCGGCAGCAAAGGCTTGACGTTCCGAAATGTGCTCGTAGTTTTTCAATTTGCGGTTGCCATCATTCTGATTGCCGGCACGATCGTCGTCAACAACCAGATGGCTTTTGTGAGAACGAAGAAGTTGGGGTACGACCGTGAGAACATCGTGAACGTGCCACTTTACGGCACTGCAGTCAAAGATAACTACCCGGCTTATCGCAACAAAATTATCGGACACAGTCAGGTTGTGGATGCGACAGCGACTTCGTTCACCCCGAGTGTAGAAAGATGGCGGGAAGGCTCGAACTTCGAGGGCAGGCAGGAAACGGATAAGCAGTCATTCTACCGCGTTTCAGGCGACTACAATTTCACGCAGTTGTTTGGCATGGAGCTGCGTGCCGGCCGCGCGTTCGACCGAACCCTTTCCGCGGATCTCGGGAAAGCGTATATTTTGAACGAAGCGGCGGTCAAGGAGATCGGCTGGCAGCCGGAGGAAGCCATCAACAAATCCTTTGGCGGTGGCGATGGCCGGGTGATTGGCGTGGTTCGGGATTTCAATTTCCGTTCATTGCGCCGGCCCACCGCGCCGCTGGCCATCAATGTCATGCCTCGAATGTTCCAGTACGTTTCCGTCAAGGTGCGGCCAGGGGATTTGCCTGCCACGCTTGATTTTCTTGAGGCGAGCTGGCATGCGGTCAATCCGGGTCAGCCTTTCGAATACTACTTCTACGACCAGGAGTTCGATAAACTCTACAAATCGGACTTGCGGCTGCAGACGTTGTTTCGCCACTTTACGTTGCTCTCGATTTTCCTCGCCTGCATGGGACTATTCGGACTATCACTGTTTGCCGTGCAGCAACGCCGCAAAGAGATCGGCATCCGCAAAGTGCTGGGCGCATCGGTTGCCAGCCTGGCAACTCTGGTTTCGAGAGACTTCGTGAAGCTGGTTGTGGTGGCGAATGTCGTGGGTTGGCCAGTCGCAGCCCTTGCCATGAACTCCTGGCTCGACAACTTCGCCTATCGCATCCATATTTCTCTTTGGACCTTCCTGCTGGCAGGCGGCGGCGCCGTGCTGATTGCGCTGCTGACGGTCAGTTCGCAGGCTGTGAAGTCGGCGATTGGCAATCCGACGGAGACGTTGCGGCATGAGTAGGGTCGTCGCGAAGGCTTAGACGCCTCTGATTCATTCACTCTTGGCGCACGTCTCGTCAACTGAGCGGATTCTCCTCTCAAAATGGAGACGATGACCAGGTCTGGATCTGCCCCAACTCCGAGACAACGCTAATGACGGAATCAGCAGGTTGGACGCCCGGTGCAAAGATTTGGAAGTTGGGGATTGGCACCAGGTAGGCTTGGCGGTCTCGGCCATCCGCAAAGAAGTGGTCGCCCTGGGTAGTGAGCTGCAGGCGGTTGCTTCGGGGTTCGGGCCATTTGCATCGGGTTCGGGCCATCTGCCTCTGAGGTCGGGCCATCTGCCTCTGAGGTCGGGCCATTTGCCTCTGAGGTCAGGCCATCTGCCTCTGAGGTCAGGCCATCTGCCTCTGAGGTCAGGCCATCTGCCTCTGAGGTCGGGCCATTTGCCTCTGAGGTCAGGCCATCTGCCTCTGAGGTCGGGCCATTTGCCTCTGAGGTCGGGCCATTTGCCTCTGAGGTCGGGCCATTTGCCTCTGAGGTCAGGCCATCTGCCTCTGAGGTCGGGCCATTTGCCTCTGAGGTCGGGCCATTTGCCTCTGAGGCCAGGCCATCTGCCTCTGAGGTCGGGCCATTTGCCTCTGAGGTCAGGTCATCTGTCTCTGAGGTCAGACCATCTGCCTCAGAGGTCGGGCCACCTAGAGCTACCTGGCCAGGCACCTCTCGTCATAATTTGTACATTGTCAAGAACGGGGATTATGCCCCCCTCTTGTTAAGAATGCACGCAGACCATAACCCCGAACAAGTCTTTCGGTCACGCCCGGGTCGATACCATGTTGACAGCCGAGCAAAGCCGCGAACAGAAGGCAGACGGTGCTCAAAGTCAGATTCACGCTTGTACGGTGTCGAGAGATGTCCTTTGCAGACTGAGTTGCCACAGGTGGTCTCATCTCACAACGTTGAGCATTCAGGAGTCTAAAAACCTGTCTTGGCTCAAAACACTTGATTTTCGTAATCGAAATACATACAATTACATGTATAGTCTAATTTAACCTTCCCCGATATCTCCAGGCAATTGACTTCTCGATCCCAGTTGTTTCCGGAGATACATGTTGTCGTCTTTTCTGTGAGTATCCGACTGCCGACCTTTCCAACCAGCACTATTTAACAGGAGGGTCAGACATGCTGCACACGCTGTTCATATCATTCGCTCTACTCCTAATTTACGATCCATCCAGCGCGACGACGACAGGAAGTACTGCCGGCCAGGTCATTGACGCTCGCACGACCGAGCCACTGACCGGTGTGAACGTCTATCTCAAAGGTACCTCCTTGGGAGCGGCCTCCACCTCGGACGGAACCTTTCTCATCCCGAATGTCCCGCCCGGGACTTATCAAATGGTTGCCTCACATGTCGGCTTCCACACTGAAGAGATGACGGTCCGCATCGCAGTCGGCGACGTCGTTAACGTGAATTTTTCGCTGCAGGAGGACATCTATCACAGTGAAGAAATCGTGGTTGTCGGCATTGCGTCAAAGACCTCGAGAGCCATGGCGCCCGTTGCCGTTTCCCGGCTGTCGGCAAGCGAGTACACAGAAAAAAACACATACCAAGGTCTTAACGAACTCGTCAACGGCAAAATTGCCGGTGTCGCAGTGAGATCGTCTTCGGGAAATCCTGGCTCGGGATTTCGTTTCATGGTTCGTTCGGGCGGAGGTCTGAACGGCGACGAACAGCCAGTCATTTATATCGACGGCGTGCGTATAAACAACGACGAGGTGGGTCCCTGGGGTGTCGGGGGGCAGCGCATCAGTATTCTGGCTGACCTGAACCCAGAGGATATCGAGAATATCGAGGTCCTAAAGGGCCCCGCTGGCGGAGCTTCCTACGGCACCAACGGTTCAAACGGCGTGGTCCTGATTACGACCAAGAAGGGCAAGATCACGTCAGAGTCCGCCGCGGGCATCAACTACAAATTTACCACCGGTTGGAATACACAGGCGGAAAAATACAGCACCGATGATTACCTTTCTGCCGATGCGGCCAACGCCATCTTCCGAGATGGAAGAATCTGGCAGAACAGTGTAAGTGTGGCCGGCGGCTCGAATCTTCTACGATATTTTGTTTCACTTGAAAGTCGGGAAGAAGAGGGCATAACACACAATAACCAGCTGAACCGAAAGAATTTTAGAACCAACCTGGATGTGACGCCAAACGAAAAACTGACCTTCACGGTGAACCTGGGCTACACGCTAAACGACATCCAGCGCCCGCTTAATGATTTCCTTATCTGGGGCCAGCTCCCCAACGTTCTTGGCTTCGCTCGCCCTTACGTCTTTCTCGACAGTCTATCTATCTATGGCTTTGAGGATAGCAACAAGTCGAATCGCATCCTGGCGTCGCTCAGCGCGGAATATGCGCCGTTCAAGAATTTCGCAATGCGGATTGGTTTCGGGATTGACGACCATGACCTGCGCGGGGACCAAACGTTCCCAGTGAATTTAACTTATACCGGAACGAACGATCTCGGCGCCAGGAATGCGGATAACGTCCGGCGGAAGCAAAACACCTACAATTGGGACCTCCGTTACACCTACAATCCTTTATCCGATTTGGAGATAACCTCGATTGCGGGAGCCCAGTTTTTTGACAGAAGGCTCGATGATACGTTCATACGGGTGTATGGTTTTGAGACCGAACTGGTCACCAATATCGGGGCCGCGCAGGAGCTGGCTTTCGCCAACGAAGACTTTTTCCATCGCAGAGAAGCCGGTTTCTTCACTCAGCATGCGCTAGCCTTTAGAGATCAATATTTCCTTACCCTGAATCTGCGCCGGGACTATGCCAGCGTCATCGGCATTGACGCGCCGGACATCTACTATCCCGGAGCCAACTTCGCTTGGCGTTTCGATAAGTATCCCTATTTCCCAGGCAACTTCGATTTAATGAAATTTCGACTGGCCTATGGCGAAACAGGCGTCTTGCCGGACCTGCTGGCTGGCATTCCTTTGCTATATAGAGCTCGGTCGTCCGCATTTGGGGTCGGGGCCTTCCTGAGCAATATCGGCAACTCGGAAATCGAGCCGGAGCGCGTCAAGGAGTTCGAGGTCGGTTTTGATGCGGAATTTCTCAGAAACTGGGCCCTGGAATTTACCTATTACCGGCAAAAAGCCCAGAATTCCATTGTTGCTTCTCGAAATTCTCCATCTACCGGCAGAACCGCCAGTCCGGTGCCGTTCAACATCGGTGAAGTGAAAGGATGGGGTGTGGAAACGCAGTTGCAAGGCACGCCCATCAGGTCTAGAAATCTCCAACTCGGTCTTGCGCTCATCAACAATTATCAGGATAACGAAGTCGTCGATTTAGGCGGCGCTCAGCCGATCTTCGATAACTTTGGCGCCAATGTCATCAAAGAGGGTCTGGCGAAACATGAGTTCTTTTTGACTCCAGTCCTAGGTGCCGAGTTCGACGCTGACGGTTTGTACTCTGGGCCAAAACTAGGCGATGAGCGAGTCGCGTTCGGAAATCCGGTGCCAAACTACACGGGATCTTTTTCAATCAATTTGCGAGTCATAAAGAACTTGAATTTCTACCTGTTAACCGACTGGGCCACCGGCCACAAGGTCATGAACCAGTCCAATACCTTTGCCTACCAGTTAGGGAACAACCCGCGTTTCAACACGCTCGTGACCCAACTTGGACTCAATCAGACAGGGCTGGCTCCGTTTTCATCGCCTGTCGAGGGAGTCGAACCTCTTACCCCCGGAACCGCCGAATATCAGGCCGCGGCGAAAGAATTTGCCAGATTAGATTGGCGTTTTCTTTCCAACTTCGTCGAACCGGCCGATTTTTTCAAACTGCGAGAGTTAAGTCTCAGCTACAGCTTTAAGGACTGGTTGCCAAAATTGTTCAGCCGCAACCGCGCTGTCAAGGATCTGGTTATCACCTTCTCTGCGCTGAACCTCTGGACCGCCACGAAATACAGCGGCCCGGATTCGGAAGTCAATGTGTTCTCTGCCCGCAGTTTAACCCGAGGACACGATCTTGCAACTTTGCAACATCCGCGGGTTTATAATTTATCCTTCGCCTTTTCACTCTGATTTCGCGAGGAGGACACGATGAAAAGAAAAGTAGCGGTTGCTATTCTGTTTATGTTGGTCCTGTGCGTTGCGTGCAGCGATTTCGTTGAAAATGTCGATCCCCTGATCGATAAAATTGAGGACGACCAGCTCAACGACGAAAGTCAGCTGGATTTTCTGATAAATGGTGTGATGGCCAACTTTGCCGTCAGCCACGGGGATATCATCTTGTTAGCGGATGGACTCTCCGATCAAATCTTTTTTAACACAAATATCCCCGGGGCTATCCTTCCCAAGTTTTTTCAGATCGAGCACGGAACGATTCAATTTGATAACTCTGATGTGACGGTGGTGTTTAGAGTCGCAGGTGAACTCCGATTTCAGGCAGATGATCTACTCCGGCGTTTGAACGAAATTGAGGTGACCGATCCCGAGCTGGCTCGGAAAACACGCCACAACGGCTATCTGTTTGGCGGCATTGCCAGGTACCTCTATGCCACCTATTTTGGTTTAAATCCTGCCGAAGGTGGCGGCGTGGAAGAGAATTCGAGATTCATCCCCTCTGATGAAATGTATGATCGTGCTCTGGATCGCTTTGCAAACGCCCTGGACCACGCTGGTGATGAACAGGAACGTAGAATGGTAAGCTCGCTGATCGCGAGAACCTATCTGTACCAGGGCGATGCGGCTAATGCCTTGTCGTTCGCACAGAGTGGTCTGGCACAGGGCGATCCGCCCTTTCGAGCTCTGTACGACAACAGGATTAGCAATAGTTTTTTCCATCAAGCAGGACGGGGCCTCATGCAATGGGCCGCGGCGAATCGCTTTTCTGATTACATCTTGGCTGATTCGAGCGATGCAGCCCGCATACAAATTGAAGAAACCACCGGCAGGGATGGGACCACCATTTTTTGGCGCCAGTTCAAATATGCCACTGAAGATGCGCCGATCAATGTCATCTCCTGGCAGGAGAACGAGCTGATGCTTGCGGAACTGGAGCTGGACAGCGCCCCCGCCTCAGCACTGGCAAGGATTAACGAGGTGCGGGCATCGCACGGCATCGGGCCCCTGGCTGTGTTAGATTTAACTGCCCTGATTCAGGAACGTGAAAAAGAGCTTTTTCTTGAAGGAGCCCGGCTTGTCGATCAAAGGCGATTCGGCTTATGGCATCTGGGGGCCGGTACCTGGCAATATTTACCCTTTTCAGCAGAGGAGCGAAATAACAATCCCTGTTTGACGGACCCTTCTTCAGGGGATTGTGAGCCACCGCCTTTGCGGTAGGAATTGCAGGGCAGAATGGTAGAATGCCAGCGTTAGCAAGGCATTTCTTGACTTTTACTGAATGTTTCAATAGCTTAATCTTAAGCATCTTCAGTTGTCCTGGCACAGCCGATTTCGCAAGGGAGTCATCCAGCACATCTTTCGGATGCACATCTTGCCTTCCCAGAAGTAACCGTTCGGGAGACACCCGAGTAAGAATCGTGGGATTTGTCTCTCCGATTGAGCCATAATCATCTCGAATTGACCCATCGCAACCGGCCATCTGGAATTTTCAGCGGAGCCCAGCAGCAATATGATTGGCAAGACCATCTCACACTACAAGATCCTCGACCTGCTCGGCAAAGGTGGCATGGGAGTCGTCTACAAAGCCCGCGACCTGAAACTCGACCGGCTTGTGGCGCTGAAGTTCTTGCCGCCCTACCTGAGCGCGAGCGAGCCTGAAAAGCAGCGTTTTATCCTGGAAGCCAAGGCAGCTTCCGCCCTCGACCACCCGCATATCGGCACGATCCATGACATCGATGAAACAGATGACCACCGACTGTTCATCGCTATGGCTCACTACGACGGCGGGACACTGAAGGATAGAATCGCCAGGGGGCCGTTGCCGATCGAGCAGGCGATTGAAGTAGCGACTCAAATTGCCGAGGCGCTGGGCCAGGCACACGCGAAGGAGATTGTCCACCGTGATATCAAGCCGGCGAATATTCTGCTCACGGACCGCGACCGGGTAAAGATCATCGACTTCGGTCTTGCCAAACTCGCCGGCAGTTCCGGCCTGACCAAAACGCATTCGACTATGGGAACGGCCGCCTACATGTCCCCCGAGCAGGCGCAAGGCTGGGCAGCGGGCCACCGTTTAGATATTTGGGCTCTGGGTGTTGTGCTATACGAGATGCTCACGGGGCACCGCCCGTTCCAGGGTGAATTTGAGCAGGTGGTGTTGTACGCCATCGTCAATGACGAGCCGACGCCACTCTCCGCACTGCGTCCCGATGTGCCGCCGGAATTGCAGGCCCTGATCAGCAGATGCATGGCCAAAGAGATGCATGAACGCTACCAAAGCGCCGATGAGTTGGAGACGGCCTTGAGAGAGATAGGTGGTAGCCGCGGTTCCGCAACAAAGCGTTGGAGACGTCCTCCATTCGGCAGTTTCGGTGGCCAAAGCTGGCGCAAGATTTCAACATTCGCATTGCGTTTTCTGATGCCGGTGGCCGCTGCTGCGGTGCTTGCTTTTCTGCTATTTTCTGCCAACCGAACCCACATCGACCGCGACCGGGTGGTCGTTTCCATCTTCGAAAACCAGACCGGTGATGATTCACTTGACCCCCTCGGCAGCATGGCGACTGATTGGATTATCCAGGGCTTGTCAGAGATTGGCTCGATGGAAGTCGTGCCGCCATCCACTGTCAGGGGAATGGTCGCGGGAACCAGAACAGACATCGGCTCTTTATCGGAGGAAACCGGTGCGGCGATCGTGGTCTCCGGGGCCTACTATCTGACTAACGACAGCTTGCATTTTCGTGCAGAAGTGACTGATGTAATCAGAGGCAGACTGCTCTCGTCTTTGCAGGGCGGCAGCGGTCCGCGGTCGGACCCAACCGGGACCATTGAGGATCTGCGGCAGCGCATCATGGGCGCGTTGGCCGTGCACTTTGACCGTTTTGGCGCAACAATCAATTGGAGAAAGCCGCCTCGCTATGAAGCCTACAAAGAATACATGCTGGGCAATCAGCTCTTTGCAGGAGCGGCTGCAGTTCCTTATTACGACAAAGCCGCAGAATTGGACACAACCTTCACGTTCGCTCGCATATGGAAGGCCGTTCTCTTCCGAAACGCAGGTTATTACGCCGAGGCCGACTCCATGATCAGGGAGATTGAGAAAAAACGCGGTATGCTTTCCGAGGGTGAGGTCTATTGGCTGGGGTGGTCGAAAGGCCTTGTACGGGGAAACTGGACACGCGCGCTGAGTTTCGCACGTCAGGTGGCCAAACTCGATCCTGAAGATCTTCTAGCCGCCTACGGCATCGGCTACGCTGCGAGCTTAGGCAACCGGCGTCGGGAAGTGGTGGAGATATTTACGAAGCACGATCAGGAATTTGAGGCATGGTACGACCATGTTCTGGGAAGATGGCGTTTTATTTTGGAGGCGACCGCACTGCATGCGTTAGGAGAAAACAGCCGGGAACTGGAACAAGTCCGCCGGGCGCGCACCTACTTTCCAGGTGTTATGCTTTTGCTCGCCTGCGAGGTTCGAGCTCTGGCTGCTCAGCGGCGTACTCAGGAAATCCACAACCTGATAGATGAAAGTCTTTCTATGGCCGGGAGCCCCTTTTCCGTGATGCAGATGGCCGTTAAAGAATTGCGAGCGCACGGCGACTCAAAAAGTGCTCAGGGAATCGCCGAGCGAGCCGTCGATTGGTGCAAAACGCATGGCGCCCGTCAAGACCGGCTCGCGACAGCTCACTATCTAGCTGGGGATTGGCAGGAAGCCTATTCCCAGTTTCAAGACCTGTACGAGAAGAACCCCGGCAACATCTCGACGCTTGGATCCTTGGCTGTGTCTGCAGCGCGGGCTGGCACGAAGGTCGAAGCGATGCGCATTGCCGCGGAACTACAGAAGATCGATAGACCCTATCTATTGGGTCAGCACTACCTGTGGCGGGCCAGGATCGCGGCCGTACTGGGTGAACACGAACAGGCGATCATGCTTCTGCGACAAGCCTTTGCCGATGGCTGCAGCCATGGAGAATTCTGGTGGTTGCATACAGATGTCGACTTCGAGTCACTACGCGACGATCCCGCCTTCCAGGAACTCGTGCGGCCCAAGGGATAGGCGCATTTCCAGGCCGTAATACTGAGACAACCAGACCGGTAGACAAATATGACTTCACAATCGCAAACGCTCACTCCACCCCAACTCGAGCAACTGGTTGAATTGGCGGAAGTCCTCAGCCAGCAAAGCAACTTCAACGAGGTCCTCCGCGTGGTGACGCAACGGACTTCGGAGCTGCTGGACGCAGAAATCGGGTTAATCATGATGCTCAATCCGCGCACCCAGCAAACAGTCAAGACTATTGTTCGGAAAGGACAAGACATCAGCCACCCGCGTTACCATTCAGCTCAAAACCAGGTTACCGGATGGATCATGAAAAACAGGGAGCCTCTGCTGACTGCCGATATTCAAACCGATCCTCGCTTTCCGAAGGTGAGTTGGGGTGACTTGCCTGTCAAATCCGTCCTTGGCATGCCATTGCGGGTGGAAGGAGCCCACATCGGGGCCTTGATTCTGCTCAACAAAACAGCAGAACGGGCGTTTGACAAGGTCGATCTGGCGTTCCTGAGCAAACTTGCGCTCATCTCTGCTCCCTACCTGCGCAACGTGCAGAAAATTCAGGAGTATTTCGAAGCGCCGATGCCCGATGAAGCTCTGCTGGGCAAATATGAATCTCTGGGACTTCTGGGCAAGAGCCGGAGTTTTGTGCAATTGCTGCAATCGATTGAATCAGCCGCACGCTGTGACGTACGCGTTTTGCTGCAAGGCGGCAGCGGCAGCGGCAAAGAGCTGGTGGCCAGAGCGGTTCACAAATTCAGCGCCCGTAGCAGCGGGCCCTTCGTGGCAGTCGACTGTGGCGCCATCCCAGCTCATTTGCTGGAGAGCGAGCTTTTCGGCCACGTCAAAGGCGCTTTCACCGGCGCAACCGCTGACCGCAAAGGACTGTTTCAGGAGGCCAACCGCGGCACACTTTTCATGGACGAAATCGCCAACTTGCCCCTCGACATGCAGACCAAGCTCATGCGTGTGCTGCAGGAAGGCGAGGTTCGACCGCTGGGCAGCAATCGATCGCAGAGCGTCGACGTCCGCATCATAACGGCGTCCAGTGGCTCCATAAAAGACCTGGTTCGGGAAAAAAGATTTCGTGAGGATCTGTTTTATCGAATCTATGTTTATCCCATTCAGGTTCCTGCTCTGGATGAGCGCTGCGAGGACATTCAAGTACTTGCCAATCATTTCCTTCGAAGGTTTGTTACGCAGCAGAAAAAGCAGGCAGAGTCTTTTCACCAGGATGTCCTTGATTTTATGTGCGAGCGCCACTGGGAAGGCAACGTACGGGAGCTGGAGAATTTTGTCGAGCGTCTGGTGGTGCTTGCTCCGCAAAACAAGAAAGTCCTGGGCCGCGAGGTTCTGCCGGATGACCTCAAGGAGGAAATGCGACAAGTCAGGTTTGTTTATGACGACAATCAAGTTCCGAAATCTCTAACGGAAAATCTTGCTGATTATGAAGAGCAACTGATTCTCCAGGCATTGAGGCAGCATGACTGGAACCAATCGCGTGCTGCGCGGTCGCTGAAAATTCCCGTGCAGACCATTAGGTATAAGATGAAGAAACTAGGGATAGAGAAAGAGAACGACCAAGAGATGTAAAGCTGGATCCCGCCGCAGTCTATGCAGACCTCCTGCATGGGCTAATCTGACTCTTCTAGCGCCCCTTTTACGCTCCCATCCTGAACCAGATTCAGTGAAGTCACCACTTCTTTCAATCGTAACCATTTAAAAAACAACCATCGCGTTTCGACTAACTGATTTCTGCAAATTTTGCGGAATATCGGCGTGTCACACTGACCTTCCTCACATCTTAGCAACATTCTGTTTTTTTGATGGTTATGCAGTGCTTAAACGACGCGGCTGCTATTGGCATGGCTTTTGGCTCACTGGCCGGGCAGGAGATTGATTATGTAGAGCGCACTCAAATCATCGGAGAAGAAACACGCATCAGAGTCGCTAGGCTGCACATTACCAAACTAACTTTTTCACGAGGTAATCATGAAAACTCAGAGAATGATGAACGGACTCGTAGTGGCCTTTGCTGTTTGGGGTTGTCTTGCGCAACTCGGTTGTGAGGAAATCGTCGAAACAGGCCTCCTTGATACCCCGGGCTTCAGCGTCTCTGATGTTTCGGGAAGTTGGGTCGGAACTGCAACGCCTGAGTCCTTCGGTCAAACCCTCCACATTAGTTTGGATGTCGACTCTAATGGAACCGTTGGAGGGAGTTTGTTTCGTGCGGTGTGGCGCATTGACAGCGGTGGTAAAGTTGCTGGCGGTGGGACAATGAGCTTCAGAACTGGCGGAGGGCGCTCAATTGTGGCAGATGCTTCGTGGTCGCTCCAACTCAATGGATTCAGGAACCGGCTCTCCGGAGGCGTCTATGTTGAATACTCTGATTTTCGCAACATGACAGTGAATTTGATCAAGCAGCGCTAACGGTGGCGGCTTCTAAGGTGTAGAGCTTGCGCGTGCGGTGGGGGAAAGCCCATGCGCCCCGTCTTCGTTTGGGTTCGAGTAGATCACAAAATCATTCTTGTAGCAAATGTTGACACATGGAAGGAGAAGAACCATGAGACACTTCAGCCGAGCAACTCTCATTTACACGCAATTCACGATCCTGGCCGGTTTTATGGCCACCTCAGCGATGGCACAAACCGACTTCTGGCAGCAGTCCGGTTTGACCAATGTTTCTGTTGTTGCTCTTGCCATTAACAGCAACGGCGACATTTTTGCCGGCACTGAGGTTCCAGGGAGTTCTGCCGGGGGCGACGTATTTCGCTCCAGCGATAATGGCGATAACTGGACGTCGACCGGCTTGGACAGGACTGTCGCTACTCTCGCCATCAATGCAAGCGGTGACATCTTTGCCGGGGGTAACGGTAGCAATGAAATATTTCGTTCAACCGACAACGGCGCCAGCTGGACGCGGATCAACAATGGCCTGGGCAGAAAAGCTGTCCCGATTCTCGCCATCAATGCAAGCGGTGATTTGTTTGGCGGAACCTCTAGTGACGGCGTTTTTCGCTCTATCGATAATGGCGACAACTGGACTCAAACCGGCTTGACCAGCACCGGTGGTTCAGGTATCTCGGCTCTTGCGGTTAATGCTGGCGGCGACATTTTTGCCGGGGCCAACGGCGTGGTGTTTCGCTCATCAGACAATGGCGACAACTGGACACAGATCGACATGGGTTTGACCGGCTTTAATCCGGTCCAGGCTTTTGCCTTCAATGCAAGCGGCGACATTTTTTCTGGAATTTTCAACAGCGGCGTGCTTCGTTCCACTGACAATGGCGACACCTGGAGGCAGACCGGCCTGACCAATGCTTCTGTCATGGCTTTGGCCTTCAACTCAAGCGGCGACCTCTTTGCTGGCACTATTTTCAGCGACGGCGTTTTTCTCTCCACGGACAACGGTGACAATTGGAGCGCACTGAATGGTGGTTTGACTAATATTTTCGTAAATGCCCTTGCCATCAATAACAATGATCGCATTTTTGCAGGGACTGGTGGTGGCGGTGTGTTTCGCAGTAAATCTGCGCCACCTCCCATGCCACGCTTTACCGTCGCCAACACCAGCGGCAGCGGAGCCGGCTCGCTAAGACAGGCCATCCTTGACGCCAACGCCGACGCTGGTCTTGATACCATTAGGTTCAATATTTCGGGCGCAGGCCCGCACACTATTCAGCCTCTGTCGGCACTGCCGACAATCACCGACCCGGTGATAATCGACGGTTACACCCAGCCCGGGGCAACGGCAAACACCAACGGACCTGGCTCCGGCAGCAATGCAGTACTGAAGATTGAGCTGGACGGCAGCAATACTGAGGACGTACGGGTCTTGTATATTACCGCTGGAAGCAGCACAGTGCGTGGGCTCGCGATAAATCGTTTCGCTGGCCAATTCGCGAGTGCTATCGCAATTACCCGAAACGGGGGGAACGTGATCGAGGGCAACTTCATTGGCACGGATGTCACTGGCACGGCCATATTGGGTAACGGTGGTGAGGGCATTTATGTTCTCGCTCCCAGCAACACAATAGGTGGTACTGCGCCATCAGCACGCAACCTTATCTCTGGCAACAAAACTGATGTTAGACTCCAAGGAAGTAACTCTAGCGGAAACGTAGTACAGGGTAATTTCATCGGCGCTGACGTCACCGGCACTGTTGGCGGAGGCAATCCCAGCGAGACGGGTATATTGATTCATATTGGCGCCTCCAACAACACCATTGGAGGCACAACCGCTGGGGCACGAAATGTGATCTCCGGCAACAACCAGGGTGTTGCTATCGTTGCCCAAGGCGAACTCACGAGGGGAAACCTGGTGCAGGGCAACTTCATCGGTACCGATGTCACGGGTACTATGAACCTAGGCAACAGCTCCTATGGTCTTCTTGTTCTTGGTGGCTCTGATAATACTATCGGAGGCTCGTCCGAGGAGGCCCGTAACATCATAGCCTTTAACGGCGACGATGGGGTTTTCGTGCAGTCAGGCAGTGGCAACGCCATCGAACTCAATTCGATCTTCTCAAACGCGGACCTGGGGATCGATCTAGGCGCCAACGGTGTGACCTCGAATGACCCAGGCGATGGTGATGCCGGTCCCAACAACCTGCAAAATTTTCCCGTGCTGGCGTCTGTAACGAGCGGCAGCGCCGTCATCGCCGGCGCGCTCAACAGTGTACCGAATACTGATTTTCGACTGGAGTTCTTCTCCAACAACGTCTGCGACCCTTCCGGCCATGGCGAAGGGAAAACCTTTCTTGGCGCTGACACCGTTACGACCGACAACACCGGCAACATAGGCTTCACAATCAGCCTGCCGGATTCGGTTGCTCCAGGTACGTTTGTTACCGCAACAGCTACGGATCCGGGCGGCAACACGTCGGAGTTTGCGATGTGTGTGGAGGCAACCCCCGGAGAACTCGAGCCCCCGCAAAACCTTACGGCATCCGTCTCCGCTAATTCCGTTGTCTTGAACTGGGCCCCGCCTGGTGGAGCAGTGGCCAATGAAACGGAACCCAACAACACGCCTCAGGAAGCTGATGCCATCGGATTTGGGCAAACGGCAAAAGGAGCCATTGATCCGGCCGGCGATGGTGATTTTTGGCGCTTTCGAGGAACGGCGGGACAGGACATAACCATAGATGTTGATGCTTCGGTCAATGGTTCATCCTTAGACGCCGTGCTGAGCTTATTCATAGATGAAGACCTGGATGGAGATGGCTCTCCAGACCTGATAGCTGGGAACGACGACTTCGATGGTCTTGATTCGCGCATAGCGGTTACGCTTCCAAAGACCAACGCCTACTTTATTCTCATAGCCGACTTTTCCATGCTTCAGGGAGGCCCCGGCTCTTTCTATGAGATGAGTCTCATCTCATCATCGACCCCGTCCGCCCTCGCAAAGATGACTCCTCCACCATCCAGCAGAAAAGTCTGGACAGTTTCAATGCCAGACCTTTTGGAAGAAATCAGAGCAAGATTCGGGAACCGGAACAAAGATCATTCGGCAACGAGCCTCGCCAACCAAGCAATGGCCAGAGGTCGTGCGCAAGATTTGCGGAGCTACAACATCTACCGCTCTACCTCCTCACCGGTTGGGATTACCAACGACAATCTGGTCGGGAATGTCAACGCCAGCATCACATCTCTTACTGACGCCGACCTGCCGCCGGACGCTTACCACTATGTTGTCACTGCCGTCTACGATCCAGGGGAAAGTGATCCGTCCAATGAAGTTTCGGCTCAAGTCCATGAACAAGGGTTCACTTTTTGGCAAGCAACCCACCTGGATGAAGACGTGTTCTCGCTTGCCGCCAACAGCGCCGGCCACATCTTCGCCGGGGCTGATGACGCCATCTTCCGTTCCACGGACAATGGCGACACCTGGAGAAAACGCCCATTCCCGAACTATTTTGCCACTGTCTTATCGATTGCCATCAATGGCGCCGGCCACATTTTTGCCGGAAGTGTCAGCGTGGTGTTTCGCTCCACCAACAATGGCGACAACTGGACCGTGCTCGATCCCAGTCTTCAGAGTCTTTCTTCGGTCAACGCCCTTGTCATCAATGATGCCGGCCACATCTTTGCCGGGACGAATGACGGCGTGTTTCGCTCCACTGACAATGGCGACAACTGGACCGCAATCAATACCGGCCTGCCGGATTTTACCAGTGGCTTTTCAGGAGTCAATGCAGTTGCCATCAATAGCTTGGGCCACATCTTTGCCGGGACAGATGATGATGGTATGTTTCGTTCGACCGATGATGGCGACAACTGGGCTGCGATCAACACGGGTTTGACCGATCCCGTTCTTGATCAAGTTCCTCAGGTTAATACACTTGCCATAAATGGCGCCGGGCACATCTTTGCCGGGACTGGAAACGACGGTGTGTTTCGCTCCACCGACAATGGCGACAACTGGACTGCCATCAATGCCGGCTTGCCGACTCGTTTTGGGAGCAGTGAAAGTGTCTCGGCACTTACCATTAGTGGCGATGGGCACATCTTTGCCGGAACTAACGGCGGTGTGTTTTATTCTACTGATAATGGCAACATCTGGACTGCCAACAGCACCGGCTTGCCGGATTTTACAAGTGGCGGTGTGAGTGTCTTTGCGCTTGCTATCAATAGCCGCGGCGATATCTTTGCCGGCACTTCAGCGGCCGCATTTTTGACTGACGGTGGCGACGTGTTCCGGCACGTAGAATCTCCGACTGCAGTGGAGGAAGTTTTCACTAGTGTCCCATCTTCATTTGGACTCGAGCAGAATTACCCGAATCCGTTTAATCCGTCCACCACGATTCAGTTTGCGCTTGTGAAGCGAACGCACGTTGCGCTCAAGCTGTTCAACATCAGGGGAAGAGAGGTCGCGACCCTGGTGGATGGACCGTTAGGGCCTGGCTCCCACAAGGTTGTTCTTGAAGCAAACGGGTTGCCCAGCGGTGTCTACGTCTATCGCATCACAGCCGGCGGATTTGTGGAAACGAAAAAATTGACATTGCTGAAGTAACAGCCATTGCTGATTCATCCTTGATGCAACTCTAACTGGGACGGACAGGTGACAAATAGGAGATCTACTCATGAAAACGCTAATCAACTCAATTCTCATTGTTCTGGCTGTATCGACCCTAAGCTGTCAGGTCTCAGATGAAGAAATCAACAACCTGCTGACTCCCACTCTCGAAGACGAGTGGCAGACCGATGACCCCGATAATCTCATCATGTGGGACGTCGTTGAAACCACCCATACGAAGTCAATCAAATATATCTTTCGCATGGCCGGTGGTTTCGCACGACGTCTGTCGATTTTCCAGGGCCTGGACGGGACTACGGAAACGACCGTCCATAACCGAGGCCAAACAGAATACTTCGAGCCATTTCAATCCGGCAAATGGCTTTTGGAATTCAGGGCAATATATGCGATGCCAAGAGAAGATTATGTTGCCGGTGATATTATTGCTCGGCGCGTTTTCGAGGTATATTGAAGGTAACCGCCAGTGGGAAGTCGGTGCCCAGCTGGGGCGCGATGTCGATTACGGCCGGGCCTGGGAGGACCATGAAAGATTCTACGACTGTCCTTTCCCCATGACACGCACCAGCATTGCCTGAGATATTGACCAGAGGCAGCGAGGTTGAACCATTCAACCAAATTGAGGAACAGATGCTTAGATACCACATGACACTGCACGAAATACTCCGCACGGATGATACTGGGCCGGATGCATGCGGCGATACCATCTGTTTCTATCTTGTCTCAGCTCAGTTCTGCCCCGACTCTGTCCCTGTGTTCAGGGTTTATAAGTCCCAAATCCTTGCCGGGGCGACGGACGAAAACACTGAATTGTGGAAAGAGACATCCGGGCGGCGGCAACCTCGCGAGGAAATCGCCGCATGGACCGACCGTCGCGAGAGCACACAGGAATGGCTGAATCACGCTTTCTTCTATGTTGTGCTGCTCAAGGGCGACAGCGCAGCCAGCGACGCGGTATCGCTTGGCTTTGAAGAACGGGTTCGCCGGACGGTACCAACCCGGATTGCCGAGTTCACCAGCCGCGTCAGGGACTACCCACAGAACAGTGTTCGCTGGCGCCGGTCCTTGCATGCGGAGGTTCGCGCGCGGCTGCGATCTGCAGCGAAGCACGCGGCAAATGGGGAGGGTGGTGGAGTCAAGCTCATCGGCGTAGGACATTTGGTGGTCCGGCAGGCTGACCTGACCCGGGCCGCTGGTAACTTGGGGAAACCGATAGCAAACATGTTGACGGTGTCACAGAAGGGAGCATCAAACTGCGGCAATTACCTGGTCTGGCTCTCCATCAGCGCTGGCGAAGATGTTGCCGGTCGTGTGATGGAGGAATCCGACACAAACAGAATGACTGATTAGTCAAGAAAAAATCAGCTAACAGGTGTTGACAATTTCCAAAGCATTCATCACCTTTGTGTAAACGAACCTCCCCGCTCCTTCCAACTCAAGAGATGAGAATTGATACCTGCGGGTGAATGGCAAAATGATTTCACGCCACAAAATCTTGAATGAACTTGGCCGGGTCTGGCCCTCTGGCAAGAGCGCTGAGCGACAAGGCGCTGTCGCAGACATTGACAAGAAAGTCGCTCACTACAAGATTCTACAAAAGCTTGGTGAAGGCGGAATGGGGGTGGTGTACAAAGCGGAAGACACCCAGCTAAAACGAGTCGTCGCACTGAAGTTCTTGTCGAAAGAACTCACTTTTCGTCGTGGCGCCCGCAAACGGTTTATGAACGAGGCGCGCGCCGCCTCGGCCCTGGACCATCCCAATATTTGCCCGCTCTATCAAATCTCCGAGACCGACGACGACCGGATGTATTTCGTCATGGCCTACTGCGAGGGCGAGACCGTCAAGGCCAAAATCCTCGGCGGAACCATGACCGTTGAAACCGCGCTTGATTACGCAATACAAATCGCCAGCGGTTTGGCGGAAGCGCACAAGCTAGGCATCGTACACCGTGACATCAAACCGGCCAACTGCATTGTGTCTGCAAAGAAAGTTGCGAGAATAGTCGACTTCGGTTTGGCCAAGGTTCCTGGCGCAGATCTACACACTAAAACCGGCGACAGCTTCGGTACGACCTCCTACATGTCGCCGGAGCAGGTGGAGGGAAAAGTCATGGATCATCGCACCGACATCTGGTCCCTTGGCGTGTCGCTGTTTGAAATGCTCACCGGACGACTCCCGTTTCAGGGAGAGCACGAAGGCACAATCATCAACGGGATTCTGAACAAAGCGGCGCCGCCCGTGGCCGATGAATCCAAAGCGTTCCCGGTGGAATTGGAGGAAATCGTGGCCAACGCAATGGCCAAAAGACGAGAGGATCGTTACCAGCATGTTGACGATATGCTGGCTGATTTGCGACAGGTCGCCGAAACCTCATTTGGTGGGCGTCGCCGGCCAGAACCCCGCCGCTTCAGAAAGGGTGCGAAGCGATTATTCATGTCTGGGATGCTGATTGGCTTGCTATTATCACTGGGCTATTGGTTTCTGGACCATGTTCGCCGTAAGCCACCGCCGATCGCAGTGGCGGATTTTGTGAATGAGACAGATGAAAAGGAATTGGATGGCCTTTCCGGAATGCTCATCACCTCGTTGGAGCAGTCGCGCAGGCTCTCCGTGCTCACTCGGTCGCGCATGTACGACCTCTACAAACAGATTGCGAGTGAAGATTTGGACGCAATTGATGAGGCCGCCGCCAGGGAAATCTGCAAATACGCCAACATCAACGCGCTTGCCCTCGCCTCCATCCGTAAATTCGACAGTCTCTACACAATCGACTTCAAAGTTATCGATCCCATCCAGGATGATCATCTGTTTGCGGCTTCCGAGAAGGGGACGGGCAGAGCAAGCGTTCCGGCCATGCTCGACCGGCTGGCCCAAAAGGCAGAAAGTGGTTTGCAAGTCAGCGACCCTGAAAATGGCAGAGCGAAACAGTCTGTCGCCCAAATAACCACGCCCAGTCTTGAGGCCTATCAGCACTTCTTTGACGGGATGGAGTTCTGGCATAGGATGAAGTTTGAGGAGGCCGAGAAGGAGCTGGGCAAAGCGATCGAGATTGATTCGACATTTGGCCTGGCATATGCGCTGCGTGCCATTATCTATGTCGGCACGCCCGATGAAGAGCTTGCAAAGGAGCCCTTGGCTAAGGCGTTTCAGTATATTGAGAGCATTCCGGCCCGGGAACGTTACCTGGTACGGGCGATCGATGCCTATTTTAGAGAAGGCTACCGAGCTGGCGTTGCCGTGCTCCGCGAGATGGAAGATATCTATCCAGATGACAAGAACATGTATTTTGCTTTGGGATATTTCTATTTTGAGTTGCAGCGCTTCGGTGAGGCGCAGGAATACTTTGAAAAAGTCCTGGAACTGGACCCTTCCTATGAGATTGCTCGCGGTTTTTTGTCTCAGTCGGTGTCTGCAGCGAAGTAGTGGTCGGAATTAGCGTCTGCCTGGTGCGGTGAAAACGCCCCTTCTAATGCAAATGCGGCCGCCAAAACCTGCGGCCGCATTTGCCAGTTTCACAAGCGCTGTAGTTGTTACTTGGTTTCAGTTCCTTTGCAGTGAGGCCTAGTTTAGCCCCCATCTGGGGGGCCGACACTGGGCTCCGCCATAGCCTCCACTTCTGGTTCTTCCTTCGCCGGTTTCTTTTTGTCCTTTTGGGAAAACGGTGCAACGATACGTTCCCAAAAACCTGGTTTCTTTTCTTCCACTGGTTTAGCCATAATGATCACCTCCTTTTTGTTTTTTTGTTTAGTTCCTTGATGTTACATTCAGGGAAGCAACTTTTTCCTTGGCGGTTATTAGATGCTTAATTCCATAGTCTGCACCAGACCAGACCTCAAGGACTTTACCGTAGGCAGCTAAGGCTTCTGATATTCTTCCTAGTTTCTCGTAGGTACGCGCCAACTTAAAGTTGCTCAACGCGTCGTTCGGATTAAACCTTAGGGCCGAATTGTAGTGGTTCACTGCCCTCAGGAGTTGACCGGATTGCTCATAGGCCGTCGCCAAGGCAGAGAAATAGAAGGCTCTATCAAGGGGCGCCAGGCTCATAGCTTTCTGAAAAGATTCAATGGCACTTTCAAAATCATGGGCTTGCAGAGCTGCTTCCCCTCGAAGGTGATGCAACAACCACACATCTTTGAGGCTTCGTTTCCTGGCTAAGGTCTGATTTAGAGTAGCAAGTTCAGTCTGAAAATTGTCTTCGAGGTTAAGACGCAACAAGATTCTTCCACGCAGCCAATGCCCTTCCAGATTGGTAGAATCCAGCTGGATGGCTTGTTCCGCGGCCTGAGATGCGGTCTGTAATTCATTCTTCAGGAAGTGTCCATAAGCCCGAAGCGACTGTCCCTTTGACATAAAGCTGGAGCTCATCGCATGCTGCATATGATCATCCAGAACTGTAGATGCCCGAGAATATTTTCCTAGAGCCAAATAAGCCTTAGCCAAGCGAAGGTTCGAATATTGATAACCTGGTTCGCTCGATTTGATGCGTTCGCAGAGGGCAATAGCCTCTTCGTACCGACCAATGTACAAGAGAGCTTCGGCCATCGTATCGAGTGGATTGACGCCTGAGGGATTTCGAATGATGTTCTGTTGTAGCGCCACCAAAGCCTTCTCCTTGTCTCCCTTTGCTAGGTAAGCATAGCCCAGACTGTTATTTGTGGCACTATATGTCGAATCTAATTGCAGCGATTTCAGCAAAGCGTTGATACCAACATCTATTTGCCGGAAATGAAGATATTGAACTCTGGCATAGCTATATAACAAGACAGCATTGTGTGGCCTGATTTTTATTAGTCGTTCAAGATATGCACTGTGGTCTTTCCAGCGTCTATCGAGTCTCGCCTCTTCGCTGAGGTACCTAAGTTTCTTTTCCAAAGAAAGGTGAGAAACATACGGCCTGCCCTCAGCGAAAATCTCCATCGCTTTGGCTTTATTTCCTATATTCTCATACTGCCATGCCAGGAAATAATAAGCGGTCACAAACGTAGAATCTAAACTGATGGCTTTCGTTAACTTCTCTATGCCTTCTTCATAGCGTAGATCGAGCGCAGCATCTCTGCCCTCTATATAGTAACGCAAGGCATCAAGCGATGAAGGCATCCGCTCACCGACATCAACGGAGGCGACGCTCTTCTCCTCAAGATGCAACGCGTCGACCACTTGCAACGATGTGTTTGCAGCGGCATCAAACAGTTCAGCCTGTGGGCTTTCCAGCGGGTCAAGTTTTGACAGTAGTCTACCATTTTCGGTCTCAAAGATTTGCCCGGTCACGCCTATGATTTCCCCCGTCTTTTTTAAACTGCCTAATAAGACTGCGTCCATGCCGGCTTTGCGGGCAACTTGCAATGCCTGACTCTCATCCAAATCGGAATTCTCCAGGCCCCGCGCTCGTAATATCTTACGACGCTCGCGTGCCCCTAGAACATTTAATGAAGCGCTCTCCGCCAGATTTGTGCTCACCAGGTCGGTCATGGCTTTGCCCAGCCAACTCAATTCCTCATCCCCCTGAAAGGAAAAAGGCATGATTGCGATGGATGCGATTTCCACGCCTGGCCTGTCAGTCGGTCTGAGGACGAAAAGGCTTGACAGCAGCAGAACAAGCAAGAAAATGCCGCCAAGTATTGTCCAATGCCAGCGGGACAGGTGGACCGTGCGGCCTGTCTTTCTCACACGTGGAGCTCCCTCTCCCTGCAACTGCACCGCTCTAAGGTCTGTTTCGATATCCCGGGCCGTTTGATAGCGATCAGACACATCTTTAGCCATCGCGCGATTAACCACAGCCTCCAGTTGCCTCGGCGTGTCCGGCCGCAGGCCGAACAGTGGCGGTGGCTCTTCATTCACTACCGAATATATGACACTCATACCGCAGTCGCTGCCAAAGGGCTGCGCACCAGCTATCATTTCATACAAGACGGCCCCGAATGAATAGATATCGGTTCGATGGTCGACGGTCTGCCCCTGAACCATTTCCGGAGACATATAAGCCAAAGTCCCAAGCACGGTGCCTTGCTGAGTGACTTGTGTGCTGCCCAACACTTTTGCGATACCAAAGTCGAGAATCCGAACCTGACCCGTTTTCGTAATAATGATATTGGCCGGCTTGATGTCACGGTGGATAACGGCGATTCCGTGGGCTTCAGTCAGCCCCTGTACAATTTGAATGGCGATGGAGTGGATTTGGTCAAAAGAGAGCGGTCCGCGAGAAAGGAACTGCTGCAAAGTCGTGCCTTCGTAGTAGGCCATACTGATGAAGACAGAATTATCGATTTCGTCGATCTCAAAGACTGTGGCGATACTCGGATGGTCCAAAGTCGAAACCGCTCTTGCTTCATTCTTGAATCTCAGACGTGATTCTTCGTCCAGTAGCTGATCGTGCCTCAAGAATTTGAGCGCCACAAATCGATTCAGGCTCAGGTCTCTTGCTTTGTAAACCTCACCCGAGGCGCCGCTACCCAGCTTCGCGACTATTTCGTAATGCGAAATCCTTTGACCAATCATGATTTCGACTCATCCCGAGATCAAAAAAAGCGCCCATCGCAGATCAGGACGCTTTTCAGGTTGAAATCTCATTTGATCTACGCTTGGCAGACTAAGAAAATGAAATAGCTCTCTGTCACTATACTAAATTGACGTTCCGCAGTCAAGAAGAAACTCATTTCAACTTCTTGAAGACGAGATTTGGCGCACCTTCGAGGAAGAGCGTCACCAATTCTCTCAATGACAAGTCTTTTAAAAACAAGGAACCTGACGCTACTCACAAATTTCTGTCAATTTTCCATGTAGGGCGCCATCTTTGTAATCTTCTCTCCGATCTCAGCGATCTTCTTGTTTTTCATGGTCTTATGACAAACGGGAACAATCGATTCCTGGATGGCACGTGTTTTGGCTTATCCACCGCATGAGAGTTAACTTTCAAAGGACAAACGTTCCACAAGGGAACAAACATTAACTCCAACAAGGAGGTCAAAATGCAACGGAGATCATTATTTTCATCTCTACTATTGTGCGCGGTTGTCGTCGCGGCTGTGGCGGGCTCTTCGAATCCGGCATTTGCGCAACTTGAGCGTCGGGCCAAGAACAGCATGTACCTGGAACTGCTAGGTAATGGCGGACTGTACTCGCTGAATTACGACCGGATGCTCAGCAACAATTTTGGGGTACGTTTGGGTGTTTCGCGTATTGGTTTTGACATCGCAACTCTGGATCAGGACCCCGATGCCGATGGGAAGATTGGCGTTTCAACTCTGAGTCTCATGACCAATTATCTCGTCGGACAAGGTAAAAATTGCCTTGAACTGGGGATAGGCGCCATGGCTGCATTCGCGTCGGCAGATGTTGACGGTGTTGGAGGGGTAAGCGGCGAAGGCCTGTCGGCGACGGGAACTATTGGCTACCGCATCCAACCGCTGGACGGCGGCTTCCTTTTCCGAGTCGGGTTTACACCCGCTTACAACAAAGATGGATTTTCAACATGGTTCGGGATCAGCCTGGGCGCCGCATTCTAACGTCAGTGTTTTGGAAAGGTGGCCTGTGCCTGACTATATCATGTTGGCTACCAATTCACTTAACCATTTACTCATTCGATTCAAGGAGAATATCATGAAACGCTCTCATCTGTTCTTGTTAGCAGTTCTGGTGACAGGCCTTTCGTTTGCCTGCGGCGGCGATGACAATCCCGTTAGCGGAGACGACGGCGTTACTACGTTCGACGACCTTGTCGGCACCTGGAACGCGATTGAGGATGTATTCACCAACAAAGCGAACACGTCGCAAAGGGTCGATGCTGTGGCAAGAGGCCAGCAGACCAGGCTGAAATTCAGCTCGGACGGCAGGTTTGAAATGACGATCTCCGCATCCGGCGGCAGTATCACGCTCAAAGGACCGGCGAGGGTCGCAGGCAGCAAGTTGATTGTAACGTTGGAGGACCTGTTCAACTTTGAAGTCGAATTAGACTTCACACTCGCAGGAAACAGATTAACGACAACCGACAGAGACGTAGAATTCGATTTCGCTGCCGATGGCAACGAACTGCCCGCTACTCAAGTGACGGTGTACATCAAAGCCTGATTTGTTTAGCAACCGCCAGAAACATCCCCCACATCCCCGCGCCACTCGTCGCCGATATTGCGGCGGCGGGTGGCGCATCACATCAGACATGAATAGTACCGCATCGCCCGTCGGAGGTGCAACTGTGGTGCTCAAAGCATCGACGGCGGAGCTCTGAGGCGCAGCCGCCGACCTCAGAGCCCCAATCCCGGACCTTTTAGGTTCGAACGCCGAGGTCAAAGGGCCGACCGCCTACCTCGGAGGTCCGGCAGCGGACCTCCGAGGTGGGGAGGGGTACCTGGGTAGGTACCCCCCTTGCTCTCGTTATCAGCATAGTTTGTATTGCTTAGCAGCAAGAGATTGGGAATGTGATTCAAGAGCAGAACCATTTGTGATGGCGAGCGTGGGCTGCGTTCGTGTGGCTTAGTCCCCCAAACCCAGGCGCATGACGACGCGCAGTTCGTTCGGTAGTCCACGTCGCTCTTCTTCCCGAAATGAGTCGGCAAGACCTGGTGTCAGTATTGCCGGCTCAAGAACATGAAAGCCGAGTTTTGCGTAAAACGGTGCGTTCCAGGTGACGTCGCGAAAGGTGGTCAGCGTCATTGCAGGATAGCCCGATTGCCGGGCGAAGTCCGCAATTAACCTGACCAGGGCTGCGCCGATGCCCTTGCCACCAAACTCCGGAAGCACATCAATCTCTTCCAGGTGGAGATTGCCATCCAGGACCGAGGCGTAAGCGAAGCCGATGGTACGGCTGCTGGCGGCGAGTTCCACTACCCACACATGCCCTGCTGAGCATGCTTCCATTAGCTCAACCATGCGAGTCACATCGAGGGACAGCCCTTTGAGCTTCCTGATTCGTGCGAATCTCTGGCCCGCCGCTTTCTCTAACTCCGGAAGCTCGGCAAGTTCTTCTTGGCGCGCTTGGCGTATCTCGTATTTGAAAGTCATGTTTTGCTCGGAACCATTTTCTACTCCCGTCATTCGGCCGTTGCCATGTCTCAATGTAGTCGTGAGAGCGATACAAGTCAAGAAAGTCTAACTCGTTCGCATCTCGGCAGTCTGCCCGGTATGCTCAATCCCCATCTTCGTGAACAAAATCTATCTTTGATTGGTAGGATGTAGATAAAATCCACGACGTAAATATCTTTGCAGGAGATTCATTGCTGAATTTATCCAACCGGAGCCGGGCCCTTTTTCTCACCGTCGTTCACGTGAGTTTTGTTCTTACAACGCTCGGCTTCTCGCAAATCAAGATTCAGAAGACTATCGGAGTGCAGGATGGCCTGGTGCATCCGAGCGTGAAGTGCATGTTTCAGGACAGCCGGGGCTACTTGTGGATTGGCACAAATGGCGGTCTGAGCCGTTGGGATGGATTGCACTGGCTCAGTCTTCAGACACAGGATGGCCTGCCGGCTTCGACCGTGAACGACATTGTTGAAGACGAGCGGGGACAAATCATCGTGGCAACCGGAGCCGGGATAGCATTTATCGAAGATGGCGTCGCCACCAGAATAATTGATGAGAGCAGCGGTCTGGCGAATGACAATGTGCTGGCGATTCACCTGGCATCGGATGAGAAGACCTACTTCGGCACCTGGGGTGGCGGAGTAAGTGTGTTTCACCAAGACACCCTGGTTACCACGCTAAGAGAGCAGGATGGTCTCGCAAACGGCATTGTTATGGATATCGCCGAAGATTCGACCGGCACTCTTTATTTTGCCACCTGGGGCGGCGGTGTTAGCCGCTACAAGGATGGCAACTTCATCGCGTCTCTGAATCGGCAGGCTGGCCTGGTTAACGACCACGTGTGGTCAATCGACTTTACACGTTCGGGTGCGCTTTGCATCGGAACCTGGGACGGCTTTTCCCTCTATGACAACGGCCGCTTCGCATCGTTCAAAGATGGCGGTTTGAAGAATTTTGATGTCTTCGACACCTGCGAGAGTGCCTCGGGAACTATCTATCTGGCAACCTCAAATGGTGTGTTTACCTTGCGGTCGGACACGTTGCAGAAGGTGCTTGGCGTGCAGCACGGTCTTGCAGACCCATCCGTGCGCAGCATTTTTCTGACCGGTCAGGGTCAATTTTTTCTGGGTACCCGCACCGCAGGTGTTTTCGTGCACCACCCCGGAGTGATCGTGCGTTGGAACGAGCAAACGGGACTGCCGGGCAAAGTTGTGACAGCCCTCCATCAGGATGCCACGGGAACCATCTATGCCGGCACGCGCAACCACGGTACCGTCTTTCTTGATGGCAAGGCTCTCCCTGATACATTTGAAGACGGTCCTGATGCCGTGGGCAAGCAAGTCACTTCCATCTTCGAAGACAGCAGTGGGCGAATTCTCGTGGGCAGCTTCGACGGTGGGGTTGCCGTCTACAAAGACAGACGTCTTCTCAAAATTTTGAATCTGCGGAATGGGTTGCGAACAAATCGTGTGCAGTCGGTACATGGCTCGCAGGACGGCACCTTGTACGTTGGCACCTGGGAAGGCGGTGTGACCCTGTTCCGAAATCTGAAATACCACAAAACCCTCACGACCGAAGACGGTCTTGCCGGCAATAGCGTCGAGTTTGTTTACGAAGACGCCGATGGCACGCTATATTTTTCATGTCCCGGAAGTGGCGTGAGTCGTTTCCAGCAGGGTAACTTTTTGCCTCCTTTGACCGCCGCCGATGGATTGGCAAACAACAGCGTGACCAGCATTTTTCAGCACTCTGGCGGCGCTATTGTTTTTGGCACCTGGGGAGCGGGTTTGAGCATCTGGCAAGATGGTGACTTTGAAAACCTGAATGTTACATCCGGTCTGGCCAGCAACATTATTTATGCCATCACCGGCGACGACTCCGGCCGAGTCTATCTCAATACTGCAAAAGGCGTCAATATTGTGCAGAATCTGAACGGAGACCGAATGATTCGGCTTCTCGATTCACGAAATGGTTTGGGGAGCGACAGCGTGACCGGCGGCCTGTTCGTCAGTAGCGATGGCCGGGCGTGGATCGGCACGGCAGACGGTGTCACCTGTTACGATGCCAGCCTGGACCGCTCCAATTCGTTGCCTCCCCGAGCCCACATCACTGGCATGCGATTGTTTAGTCAGGCGCTCAACGGTTGGCGGAAACCTGACGCTCGCAGATTCACGCACGATCAGAATTTCTTGAGCTTCGATTTTGTTGGCATCAATCTCGGTGCGCCGGAGCGGGTGCGGCTGCAACACCGCCTGATAGGCGTTGACAAGGACTGGATCGCCAGCGTTGACAACACGGTTCAGTACGCAAATCTGGGCGACGGCGACTATGTGTTCGAGGTTCGCGCCCGCAACGAATCCGGAGCCTGGAGTAAGCCGGCCCAGCTTGATTTTCTGCTACGACCGCCATTCTGGAAAACATGGTGGTTCCGGGCCGCACTGGTGCTCAGCCTGCTCGGTTTGGCCTGGCTGGCCTATCGGGTTCGAGTTTCCCGGCTTCTTGCTTTGGAGCAGCTGCGAACGCGAATTGCCAGTGATTTACACGATGATATCGGAGCCACTCTGACCCACATCGGACTCAGCTCGGAAGTCATTCTCGCCACCGATGATGCCTCAAAAGCCAGTCAGCATGCTAGCAAGATTGGTCGCCTGAGCCGCGAAGTCACTCAGACTTTTGCTGACATTGTCTGGTCCATCGATGCCCGAAACGACACCGTTGGTGAATTGCTGGGCCGGATGAAAGACCATGCCCATCAAACCCTTGCTCCGGCTGAGATCGCTTACCAGTTTGAGGTGTCCGGGCTGGATGAGTCAAAGGCCCTGCCCGTGGATTTGAGGCAAAATATCTACTTGATCTACAGAGAAACAATCACGAACATCATCAAACATTCCTCAGCTAGCGCAGTTGAAATTTCCGTCAAGAATACGAAGAATGATTTCTCGATGGTGGTGAAGGACAACGGCATCGGCATGACGACCAAGAGCGCGTCGCGTCGTGGTGGCATCAGGAATATGCACATGCGCGCAGAGAGGATCGGAGGCAAAATCCTTATGGACAACGGCAACGGCTTACGGGTCACGCTGCAGCGAAAGGCGGTTTAGATATGCTCACGGTTTACATGGTTGAAGATGACGAGGCAGTGAGTGAAAGTGTCGCGGACTTCCTGAATGCGCAGGTGAGTTTCAGTTGCCCGGTCGCGGTTGAGTCGGTAGAAGAGCTTGTTCCGCGGCTGGTGGCTGAGAAGCTGCCCGATGTCATCTTGATGGACATCAATCTGCCCGGCATGTCCGGCATCAGCGGCATCCGGCTGGTCAAAAGCAAATATCCGGACTTAGACATTGTCATGCTGACCGTGTATCAGGATGCGCACCGTATTTTTGATGCACTGTGCGCCGGAGCTTCAGGCTATCTGCTCAAAAACATTCCCTTCGCGGAGTTGAAGTCGTCGCTCGAAACACTGGCTCACGGAGGAGCGCCCATGTCGCCGCAAATTGCCTCGAAAGTGGTGCAGTATTTTCATGCACAAAAGCCGCTGCCAAAAGCCTCCGAACTCTCGCCACGAGAGCAGGAAGTGGTGACCTGGCTGGTGGATGGATTGAGCTACAAGATGGTTGCGGACAAAATGGCTGTTTCCGTGGAAACGGTTCGCACGCACATCAAGAACATCTACAAGAAACTGCATGTTCAGTCAAAGGGCGAGCTAATCAGTAAGTCGCTGCGGGGAGAACTCTAACGAGCGCTCACCGCTCAAACTCGTAAGGGGCGGTCAAGAATCCCGCCAGGCTTCTGTTGCGCCTGCTACCGAAACTCTCTTTCCCTCCGATTTGCTTCAACATATCCCCCCATTTGCGGTAGTTTCTCACCCTTTTATGGGACTAACCTGCCGCCTCCGATCCAGTATATTCATTCATCACGAAGAGCAACTGAATATACTTTGGAGGCATGATGAAACACCTAATCTTTTTTGGCATTCTTGTCTGCTGGCTGGGTCTCACAGTACCTGCCCGGCCCGGTACTCCGGATGAAGGATCCTTGCGCGCCGCGGCAGCAGCTTTTTCGCTAACCACAAGCGTAGATGGTGCAGGCTGGCAGGCCTACGGCTCTTTTCTGCACGCGGACTTCACCCGCTGGTTTGTCGGCAAACGGGTGTTTGACAGGGATGGTCTGATCGCGAGCGTGCGGGAGTGGTGGCAGGATGGTACGCGTGTCGCCAGCACCGAATCAGAGATAGTGCATTTGAGCATTTCCGGCAATCTCGGAGTGGTGCGCAAGAATGTAACGGAACGCTACCTGGACGGCAAAGGCAAGGCGAGCGGCGAGTTTCGTGGCTTTGCGGTCCAGGTTTGGCAGTACCGGGACAACCGCTGGCAAATGCTGACGCTGGACATCGCTCCGGTTCAGACTCCATGACACTGAGTCTCAAAGGGGCCCACTTAGGCGCGCAACGCCACCCAGGCTGGAAACGCATCGACTGAGCCCAGTTTCCTGTCACAAGTGTATTGCCCGGCACTGATTCTATTCACTGGAGCAAACTTGAATTGTCAAAACAATCCTGCAAATCAACGAATCAGCATTTTATCAAAAACGGAGAATGTTATGGTCCACAAAAGAAGTGCGCTGCTACCCGTAATCCTGCTGGCCCTGGGCGGTTTGGCTATCCTGTTGGTCATCAATCTTACGGCCTCTTCAGCGCCTGAGAAGGACGACGATTCAGGCGGGCTTGTCTATCCTGCCGCCCGCCGGATGAACCAAACCGACGTCTATCATGGCGTCACGGTCGCAGACCCCTACCGTTGGCTGGAGCAAGATGATGCGCCGGAAGCCCGGAAATGGCTCAAGGCGCAGGATGCTCTGGCAACTAATTTCAGCCGCGAGGTTCCGGGCTACGAGACGTTGAAAGAGAGAATGACGCAAATCCGGATCTTCGACCGCTACAGTCGCCCGGTGAAGGAAAACGGCAGGATATTTTTCAACATTACACCGGCGGGCAAGAGTCGGGCGGCACTCTACTTTCAACAAAGTGAGACTGCCGAGCCGGAGCTGCTTATCGATCCGGAAACGCATTTCAGCGACCCGCAGATGCGGCTACGAACGTTCGTGCCAAGTCCGGACGGCAAACGGGTTGCCTATGAAATCGGCCAGGGCCAGTCTAACTGGCGCACGCTGCGCGTTTTCGATGTGGAGAGCCGCCGGGACCTTGAAGATGAAATCGAAGGCTTGCATAGATGGGGCGGCTGGGTTAACTGGCTACAGGATGGCTCCGGGTTCTTCTACCGCCAATTCGACAAATCCGACTCTGACGGGGAAGCCCGTGCGGGCATAACAAACGCGCGCATTCGATACCACAATTTGGGAGAGGATCCTGCAAACGATCAGACGATTTACACGCGCGATGACAAAGACAACTGGCTGTTTGCTGCCAACCTGACTCTGGATGGCCATTACCTCGTCATCTCGGCATTCGAAGGCGGCGGGGTGGAAAACCTGGTGTTGTACAAAGACCTCCGGAATCCGTCTGTCGAAGCCCGCGAACTGATAGGCAAAGCAGATGCCGCCTACACCTTCATCGGTAGCCGTGGCAATCAGTTCTGGTTTGTGACCGACTTACAAGCGCCCAACCGCCGCATCATCTCGGTGGACCTTGAAAAGCCGAGCCGTGAAAATTGGCGCGAACTCGTTTCCGAGTCCGGAGAAACGCTGCAAAGCGCAACCGCGGTCGGAGAGCACTTCATCGCGCGCTACGTTAAGGATGCGAAGCCCGCTTTGAAACTGTTCGGGCAGAACGGCAATTTTGTGCGCAATATCGAGCTTCCCGACATCGGTGGGGTCGGCGGCGTCAGCGGTCGCCAGATCGCCGGTTCCGAGTTTTACTACTCATTCAACAGCTTGTACGACCCTTCTACAATCTACAAGCTCGACCTCAACAGCGGCGTCAGCGAGATTCTTTATCGCCCCAACCTGGCGTTCGATCCGGACGACTTCACAACCAGACAAGTGTTTTACAAGAGCAAGGATGGCACGCGGGTGCCGATGTTCATTTCTCACCTGAAGAGTCTGAAGCTCTCTGGCAACGACCCGCTCTTCATGTACGGCTACGGCGCCTGGGGCTGGTCGGCGTTCCCGTGGTTTCAGCCGCACATTCTGGCCTGGATGGAGATGGGTGGCATCTACGCCCTGCCCGGCATTCGCGGTGGCGGCGAGTATGGTGAGGCGTGGCACCAGGCAGGCATCAAACTCAATAAACAAAACGGCATCGATGATTTCATCGCCGCCGGAGAGTGGCTGGTCGAAAACGGCTACACTTCACGAGAGCGCCTGGTTGCGAATGGCGGCAGCGCCAGCGGCGTTCTGGCCGGCGCGGCCGTGGTGCAGCGGCCAGACCTGTTTGGCGCTGCAGTCATCGACATCCCATCTCTCGACTTGATTCGGTTTGTAGAGTCGCCGGCCGGCAAGTATCTCACGCCGGAGTATGGCTCGCCGGCGGACCCGGCGGAGTTCAAGGTGCTGCGCTGGATATCTCCCTATCACAATCTTAAGGCAGGGCAGTGTTATCCGCCCACTATGGTTATGGTTGGCGAGCGCGACGAAACCGCTATTCCGATGCACGGCTATAAATTTATGGCCCAAATGCAGCAGGTGCAGGGTTGCGACCATCCAGCCTTGCTGAAGGTCATGTGGGGCGCCGGTCACAACTACGGAATTACACCGGAGCAATCAGCAGAGTCATGGGCCGATGCCTGGGGATTCTTAATCAAAACACTCAATTTGGAGTCCGCCAAAACCCGCTTGTCGAAGCTGTAAGAGTGTTCGGAGAGCACGGTTGCGTGGACCCCTAATTCGAATTGACCTCAGGTCATTGATGCATTTAAAGGCTGAGGTGGCGTCAAATGTGTCAAAAGCCCCCAAGTAACCTTTGGCCGAAGCGGTGTTCGAAACACCGCTTCGGCCTGAACGTTTTCTGCCATTTCGAACGTTCGGTGAAGTCAATTCTGAACAATCCCGATCCTTCATTCCTGATGTATTCGACGACCGGCCGCCAAAACCGCATCTTTCAAGATCTCCAACCACGCTCAGCACACCGAGTCGAGCCTACCGTTTCAAACTTTTCGCTTGACAATTGACATAATCTTGGCGATATTTAGTGGAATTTTGGTACACGTCGTTTGTTTTTCTTACATGAATACCGGGCAGCATCGTTTCCTTGCTATACTTGTAACCAGCCGCTGTTGAACTGATCAGACACAGAATGAGAAGCTTCTCCATAAAATCGTTTGCTGTGCTAATATTGTTTTCCTTCTGTGCCCATCTCTGCGAGATGTCGTTTTTGAATTTCGATCTGTTGCTGGGCCAGCAGCACACTGAAGCAACGATTCAATCCGAAATTTCAGCCAAGAAATCCACATGCACGAAGGCCGGCCAGCCTCATTCTGTCCTGTTGCCGGATGGTGTCGAATCGTGGCCTGGAGAGTCGGGCTTGGCAACTGAACACCACGGTCTTGGTTGTCAATTGAGCCACAATTTCTCTACCCAAGGCCCCGTCAAATGGATTTGCCCAACGCGTATTGCCTTGGAAAGCCGTCGGTTTCCAACCGTAATCGAGGTTTCATTTGCTTCTGATCTTCACTGTCAATCCTTGTATTTCCCAGATATTTTCCATCCGCCAGCCTAGCCAGAGCATCCCCCACAGCACGAATTAAAGCCAGATGCCGGCATCGCATCTGGTGCTGATCCATCCAAGCGACACGGTTCCGTTTGATGAATTTGGTGAAATTGGCCCACGAGGTATGACATGCCCTTTGAATCGATATTGAGAATTAGGTTTTGCCTATTGGCACTTCTCTTGTTTGTTCCATCACCGGCGACGACGCAGCCTGTTAAGGCAAGCGCTAACCAGGAGATTGAAACACTCAAATCTGAAGTCAGGAAACTGCGAGAGACCGTGGATTCGCTTCAGGCCACGCTCGGCCGTCAGGTTCCGCCAGTGGAGAGCGAGGATGTAAAGGCTGATTCTGCCGAAGCCCGCCTGGAAGCCGAACTGGCAGCGGAGTTGGCGGTGACATCGGAAGTCAGGGCAGAGAATGATGGCGCGCAATTGCGTGGCACTGTTTCGCGGGCCGGGGCCAGCCTTAATCCCAAAATCAGTGTAATTGGCAGCTTTCTGGGGGCAGGCACAACCGCCGACGCTGTCGAAAAATCATACGATGCCGGACTCACGGAGGCTGAATTCTCTTTCCAATCCTACATTGACCCCTACGCCAAGGCAGATTTTTTCATCGCCTTTGGTCACGAGGTGGAAGACCCGTTCATCGGTCCGGATGAGGAAGCGGCCTTCAGCGGCGAATTCGAGACCGAACTAGAGGAAGCCTACCTGACAACCCTGTCGCTGCCGTTTTCTCTGCAGCTCAAGGCCGGAAAATTTCGCAGCGCATTCGGCAAGATCAATCAGCCGCATCCACATGCCTGGGATTTTGTGGATGTGCCCAGAATGTACATGAATTACCTTGGCGGAGAGGGTCTGGTCGATCGTGGCGCCTCCCTGAACTGGCTGGTACCGAATCCGTTCGGGTTCTACCAGCAGTTGACGCTGGAAGTGACTTCCGGCGCCACAGAAGGTTCGTCTTCATTTGAGGCGACAAAAGAGCCGCTTTATCTTCTGCACCTGAAGAATTTTTTCGACCTGCACGAGAGCACGACACTTGAGGTCGGATTTTCGGGACTGCGCGGCACCAATGACGCGGCGCGAAACATAACCAACATCGCTGCCGTCGATATGACCTTGCGCTGGAAACCGCTGCGCTTGAATCGCTACAAAAGCTTCGAGTGGATAACGGAAGCGCTGGTCAGTAATCGGGAAACTCCTGCCGGCGAGGTCAACAGCACGGCGCTGTACAGTTTCCTGCGCTATCAGATCGGCAAGCGCTGGTTTTTGGGCGGGCGATACGATTATTCCGAATTCCCCGACAACGGCGATGCGCACGAGAGCGCATGGTCCGGGATTCTGAGCTTTTTTGCCACTGAGTTTCAGAAGCTGGAGCTGCAGTATCAGCACGGTAGCCCGGCGGACGCAGCAAGTTTTGACCGTGTGCTTTTGCGCGCGGTTTTTGTCATCGGCGCTCACGGTGCGCATCAATACTAGACGATCTGGTGTCAGAGACCCAAGAATATGCGAGGTGAATCATGAGTTTTGCGTCAGGATGCAAAATCCGTTTTATGGTTGCATTTTGTGTTGCTGCTAACATTGCCGTGCTGCCGCTGCGGGCGGAGAAAAAAATCAGCGTTGTGACCACGCTGCCTGACCTGGCCAGTATTGCTCAGGAAATCGGTGGCGAGCATGTCACAACTTTCGCCATTGCCAAAGGCTATCAGGACCCCCATTTTGTCGATCCGAAACCGAGCTACATGGTGAGACTGCAGAAGGCGGACCTGTTCGTACAAATCGGACTGGATCTGGAGACCGGCTGGGTACCCCCACTGCTGGACGGCGCGCGCAACCCCGACATCCTGCCAGGCGGAAGAGGCTTTGTCGATGCTTCGGAAAACGTGCCTTTGCTTGAAGTGCCGGCCGGCGACCCGTCAAAACTGCGCTCGCAGGGAGACATCCACGCTTACGGCAATCCGCACTATTGGCTCGACCCGTTGCGCGGGAAAATCGTTGCAAAGAATCTGCTGGACGCACTCGTACGTATGCAGCCGGAAAATCAGGGTTATTTCGAGAAGAACCTGCAGGCATTCAACCTGAAAATTGATACGCTGACACAGAGACTGGCCGCAAGGTTTGCCCCCTTTAATGGCTCCCGGGTTATTGCCTTTCACAACAGTTGGCCCTATTTCGATGAGCGATTTGGCTTTGACCTGGTCGGTTTCATGGAGCCGAAACCCGGCATTCCGCCAACGCCGCGGCATCTCGTCGCGGTCATCAAGAAGATGAAACAAGCCGAAGTTCGCGTTATCATCATTGCGCCCTACTACAGCAAGAAATCGTCGAAACTGGTGGCATCTAAAACCGATGCCGTGGTGGTAGAGTTGGCGGGTTCGGTCGGTGCGGAAGATGGAATCAAAACCTATTTTGATCTCTTCGAATACAACATCAACAAGCTGATCGTGGCGCTCCAAACGAGCGGTAGCCCGGCGCAGCAGTAACAAAGCAAGGAGACCTCATGTTCGAAATGTTTAGCCTGGATTTCATGGTCAACGCTTTCCTGGCTTGTCTTATTTTTGGGTTGCTGTTGAGCTATCTGGGTATTCATGTGGTTGGCCGCGGTATTGTGTTCGTCGATTTGGCTCTCGGGCAGATTTCGTCATTCGGCGTTGCGGTTTCCGAGTATTTCCACACCGGCCAACTCTGGTTGCCCATTGTCTTAACCCTTGCCGGCGCCCTGCTGATGTCCTTTATCCACATTCGCGACCGGCGGCTCAAGCTGGAAGCGATTATCGGCATCGTCTACGTGGTAGTTTCCGCGGTGACCGTTTTGTTGATTTCCAAGACGCCACACGGGGAGTCGGATATTCAGGAAGTGCTGTTCGGCGCTCTGCTGGCCGCGACTACAAAAGATATTCTGCTGCTGCTGTTGGTGTTTTCGATACTCGGCGTGTTACACTTTGCTTTCCACAAGCACATTTTCTTCCTGACCAATAAAATTCAACAAGGCGAGGATGTGAAGCTAGGCTGGAAGGACCGAGGGTGGAATTTCTTTTTCTACATGAGCATTGGCTTGTCGATTGTGTTTGCCGTGCGACTGGGAGGGGTGCTGCCGGTCTTCGCCTATATCGTCGTGCCCGCGGTCAGTGCGGTGATGGTGGCACGGACAAAATGGGTGGTTGTTGCGGTCGCCATGTTCAATTCAGTGGTCGCCGGCCTGTTCGGCATGTGGTTTTCCTACACCTACGATTTCCCGGTCGGGCCCTCGATTGTGGCCATATTTGGTGTCATTATGGTGGGCGCCGCCGTGCTGCGCTACGTGCGCCGGCGGTTCTTTCAGATTGAGTTCGAAGAAGAGCGCTTGACGGAAACCGCAAGTACGGAGGCCGGCTAGTGGGTGGCCCGGAGAGTATATTCTCGAACTGCCCCTGAACCTGCCGGCAGGTTCAGGTCGCCATCCAGTTTCGCCACCATGACAAAATGAGGGCCAATTCCCGGCAGGTCAAACTCCTCGCCTTGTTTCCTGAAACCGAATCGCTCGTAGAAGCCCATGACTGTCGTGCGGGCATTGCACCAAATTTCATCGCCGTTGTGTGATTGCGCGTGGTCGAAACACGCTTCGAGAAGCCGGCCGCCGCAACCCCTGCCACGCATTTCCTCCAGGGTTACCATACCCCGGATGCGCCACACGTCGGGGCTGCCTTCACCTTCCAAAGATTGGTTGTAAATCGACGCGACGCCAATGAGTTTGCCTTCCAGGAATGCACCAAAATGGGCTGTCCCGGAGTCCTCGTCGCCAGGATAAATACATTCATCCACCGGCTGGTTAGGCCGCAGGATGAGATGGCGGAGGGGTTGCGTTGCCGGCGCTGGGATTGCTTTGACTACGACTTTCATTAATACCGTCACTCGTGTAGACCTCTATCGTCTTCTAATCGACAATTTATGTACGTTTTGCTGATTTCGATAAGTGAGTTTCTAGGGTTTCCCGCAATGTAAGGATCCCATCATTTCGAAATGCGCGACAAGGTAGGCACTTCGGTCTCATTTTCCAACATTTTTGACAAGTCTTCTGACAGCGATATCGTAGTATAAGATCACCGGAATCCAGAGCCAGTTTGTTAAGACGATGAGCAGCATCAGGCGTCCCGGCACATCGCCCATGAAATAGCCTAGTGTAACAGCAAACGCCGTGATTGATTTTTCAATCCAGTTGTATTTGAATAGGATGGACTTTGCCTGAACGTCCCGGCCTGTCTCCCAAAACATGCAGCCGAACATGAACACGAAACCCGACCAGAGGCGGAAGACAAACGGATGGTCCGGAAAAATCCCGAAGGTGGCAGCCATCCCAACCGGAGCTAATATGCCCCGGATGGACAATGTCCAGTTAATAATTGCATTGGCCCGACAAAGCCATTGTGCCTGCTTGTCAATCGTCATAGCGTATTCCTTTGTCAAAATGAGTTCGAAACCGTTAAGCCCTTAACTACAGCAGCATCCAAATCGCGACGCCAACCAGCATGCTACCGAAAACATATCCCTGCAGCCTTGCAGAAGTGCCGGAAGCGAAGGTTTTGGTAATCCATTCACCTGCCAGCGCCCAGCTTGAAGTAGCAATCAAAACCAGGACAAAATGTCCCAACGACAGCAGGATGACCTGGTTCGTCTTGGGTAGTTTAACATCGATAAATTGTGAGAATAGAATCAAAATATAGGTGAGCACCTTCACATTGAACAACTGCAAAACCATACCATCCCTAAATTTCGGCGACGAGTTGGCCGCATTCGAGACCTCTGTCTCTGACGATCGAATGAATCGATAGGCCAGATAGACGAGGTAAAGTGCTCCCGCGCCCTGCAGATATCTAAATAGGCCGGGGTAGGTATCAACAAAAGCGCTTGCGCCAAAGCCAACGGCTATTGATTGCAGAAGTACGACAAACGAGACGCCAAGTATGAACGGAGTCGTTTTTGCAAAGCGATATCTGGCCCCGAAAGCTGCCATCATAACATTTGCCGGCCCGGCGGAAAAGGCCAGTGGAAACATGATGCCTACACACATAAGAAGTTTGCTATATGTCATTATTCACTCCGAGCAGTATCAAGCTTTGTGTCATGGGTGACGTGGGTAACGGACCTTACTCCGCTATTCGCCGAGAGCGTTCTAAGGACGTTCATCGTCAGGGCTCCATCTCACGATTGTTGAGCATCCTGTCAACGATACCTTTAACATGAATTTCTGTCGTGTTTAAGCACTGAATCCCAATCTCAGAATCGTCGCTCAAGATTAGGGGCAGCTCAGTTCCTCCGAGAATGAGCCCTTGAATACTGCTTCTCGCCTGCATGGCTCTGGCAATAGTTACTAATTCTCTTTTTGTTTCTTCAAGGAACACGCCGTTCACGAGTTCGGACATGTATTTCATGTGAATGTACTCTTGTTCATTTGGATGTGGGACTATGATTTGCGCTGCAGATTGGGCAAATATTTCTTGGTAGAAGTTGTTTTGCATTGTGAATTTCGTTCCAAATATACCTACTCTGTTCAGTCTCAGTCTTTTGGCTTCTTTCGCAGTCTCTTCGACAATGCTCAACAGGGGAATTGGTGAATTTCCCCTTAGTTCATCGAACACAATATGTGGTGTGTTGGATGCCAATACGCCAAACTCAGCACCAGCAGTCGCTAGTTTCGCTACCTCCTCTGTGAGGTACCGGGTGAGACTTTCAAACCGTCGAGATTCAATGAAAGCCAGCATTCTTTGCAGGTCGATGCTGTTGATAAGAATTTGCGGATAGCTGCCATCGTTTGTGCGGTTGCGGTAGGATGAAATGACTCCACGATAGTACGCAATGGTAGCCTCCGGCCCAATACCACCGATGATTCCAATCTTAGTGACACACCTTTTTGTCATCTCTCATCTCCCATAAATGCGCATGAGAGTAGCAATTATTTGGTATTGTCGAAAGAGCCACTATTTACTGATCGTGTGGTGCCAATCTGGGGAATAGAGAAAGGTGGGAAGCGAACAGACGAGTTCAGATGGCTGAACCGCCATCTCCAGATTATAAAATGCTCAGCCCGAAGCGCGCCGGGAAGTCAACGCGCGGCGCATTCAGAAAAGAGTCCTGGGCGGTTGGTGATCTTCTTGGGTTGTTGATGCACAGGAGCATGTCGGGGAAAATAGAGGCGGGCGGGGCCTCAAGGTTCTCTCATCGAGAAGCAACGGGGTTTTGTTGAGCACACATGCTATTTCCGTCTCTGAGAAAATAGCCAATTGATGAGTTCAGGTTCAAGATACGCCTTCTGCCATACGGCGTGCCCTACATCGGGATACTCCGTGTATTTGACGCTGCCACCAAGCTGTCGTAGGGCTGCGACCATCTCACGCGACCGTTCCGCGGGAATGGTGGTGTCTCGTGCTCCATGAAATGCCCAAATAGGCAAATCGCGAAGGGATCTCGCTGCTGACGGATTGCCACCCCCGCAAAGGGGAACCGCGGCAGCGAACAAGTCTGGCCGTTTGCCGGCTATGTCCCAGGCACCCAAGCCTCCGCGCGATTGACCGGTCAGGTAAACCCTGCCGGGGTCGATACTGAATTCTTGTTGCAGTGCTTCCAGCAGCTCAACAGCGAGTTGTGCGTAGTGAGACAAGCGCAGCGAATCGGGTTCGTGCCAGAGATTTGAACCCAATAGTTGCGGAGCGACTACAAAGTTAGCGTGTTTCGTCTGGTTTTCCGGGGTAATCCAGACGTGCGTTCCATTTGTATTTCCTCCCGAAATCTGCTTGATATTGTCAGCCCCAGCGCCGCCGCCACCGTGCAAATACATGATGATGGGATAGGAGACAGCCTCATCGTAGTCCTTCGGGATGAACAGGCGGTAGGGCATGTTGCTGCCGGGTGAATTCGTGAAAATGCGGACTGCAAAGTCAGGCTGGGGGGCCTGTGCCTGTGCGAGCCCAATTGATTGAGCGAAGAGCACACAGCAGGAAATGCTTATTGCTGCTTTTTCCCAGAGCATAGTGGATACCGATTGTTTGACTTGGAATTTCACTTTTTCTTATGGCTGCGCCTTCTACAATCCGCCCAGCTAGTTTCACAATACCTTCGCTAAGGGCCTCACCCGTTGTCAACTTCTCTGAAGCCTGTCCACCTTTTCCTGTAGAATTTCCAGCACCAAATCAATCGTCTGCAAATGTGTACGGAATACCAGCACGGCCAGCCGCAGGGTGAATTTGCCGTCCAGAACCGTGGATGAGACAAAGACCCTGCCATCTTTGTGAATTTCCTGCACCAGTTTCTTGTTGAACTCGTTGGCGCCGCCTTTCTTCGGCAGATAGCGATAGGTCACCACGGACAGTTCCGGGGCCGGCCCGACTTCGAATCCCTCCATCTCCTGCAGGCGTGCATGGAAGTATCTGGCCAGCAGCAGCTTCTCTTCCAGTGCGGCGCGGAATGGTTTGATGCCGAGCAGTTTCAGCGGCAGCCAGAAGCGCAGTCCGCGAAAGTGCTTGGTAAGCTCAGGCGAGAGGTCGGCGGGAGAAAGTTCATCGCGGCTGTCGATGGTGTCCTGCATGTAGTTGGCCATGTAATAGTGGGCTTCGAACAGCTTGCGGCCATCTTTCACTAAAACTGCGCCGGAGCCGTATGGCAAAAAAAGGCCTTTGTGCGGATCCATGACGATGGAGTCGGAGGCATCCATGCCGGCAAGAATGCGCTTGCCTTCGTCGCAGAGCACGAAGAAACCACCGTAAGCCGCATCGAGATGGAACCAAAGCTCGTGGCTGGCGGCGATTTGGCCGATGCCAGGTAGCGGATCGACGGCGCCGGTGTCGGTCGTGCCCGCTGATGCTATCACGAGCCAGGGATTCAGGCCGTCCTGCTTATCTTGCACCACGGCTTCTTCCAGCAGGTCGGCGCGTAAGCGGTAGCGTTCGTCCAGAGGGATGTAGCGGATTGGACATTCGCGCAGGCCGGCGATGCGGATGGCTTTATCCACGGAGTGGTGCACCTGCCTGGAAAGGTAGATTGGGGAGCGGCAAAAGTCTCCAGATTTGAGCTGGCGCGCATCGCGGGCGGTGACGATGCCGATGAGATTTGCCATGCTGCCGCCGGAGCTGAGATTGCCGGCGCTTTCTGACGGGTAGCCGACGATGTCAGCCATCCAGTTGAGCATCATGTTTTCCATGCGCACGGCGCCAGGGCCCGCAAAGAAGATTCCGGAATACTGGTTGGTGATGTCCGCCAGGAAATCGCCGAAGGCGGAATAGACGATACCACCGCCGGGAATGTAGCCCAGATGTCCGCCCGAGGCTGGATTCAGTCCCTGTTTTACCAGATTTTCATCCAGCAGTTTTAGACAGGCTTGCAGCGAAATGCCGTCTTCTGCAATGGGTGAGCCCAGCAAGCCGATGCCCTTGCTGTCAGTGGCGCGATAGGTTGGCGATGAACCCAGATTATTCAAAAAGGTCGTCGCGAAGTTTTGCAGCCCGTCAAAGAGTGATGCAAGTTGCTCGGCGTTCGGCTCCAGTTGTTGCGAGCGGCGCTGCAGGTTCAGGATGTGGCTTTTCATTCTTCCAAATTTGTTGTCTCGACCTTGCTCTATTTGCGAGCCTGTCCCTGCTTTGCCACTGCCTCCATCGCTTTCCTAACTTCCTCAGGATCGCCGAGATAGTAATTCTTGAGCGGCTTCAGATTGTCATCGAGCTCGTAAACCAGCGGCATGCCAGTCGGGATGTTGAGCTTAACGATGTCCTGTTCAGACACATCGTCGAGGTATTTCACCAAGGCGCGCAGGCTGTTGCCGTGCGCGGCGATCACAACCCTTTGGCCAGATTTGATGGCCGGCGCGATAGTGTCGTGCCAGTAAGGCAGGAAGCGATCGACGGTGTCTTTGAGACATTCCGCCATCGGCAGCTCAGCTTCGGACAAATCGCGGTAGCGCGGATCGTGCCCGGGATAGTGCTCATTTGATTTGTCGAGCGCCGGCGGCGGAGTGTCGTAGCTGCGGCGCCAGACCAGAACCTGTTCATCGCCGTACTTGCCGGCGGTCTCGGCTTTGTTGAGTCCCTGCAAGGCGCCATAATGGCGTTCATTAAGCCGCCACGAACGATGGACGGGAATCCACATCAGATCCATTTCTTCCAGGGTAAGCCACAGCGTTTTGATCGCTCTTTTCAACAAGGAAGTGTAGGCGACATCGAAAACGATGCCGTTCTCTTTCAAGTAATATCCCGCTTTGCCGGCTTCGGCGACACCCTTTTCCGATAGATCTACATCCTTCCAGCCTGTGAAGCGGTTTTGCTTGTTCCACTCACTTTCTCCGTGTCTCAGGAGGACGAGTTTGATCATCTGAATCTCCGGTTGATTGGTTGAAACGCAAGGAGGGAAATCTGCCCCGTGCGATTCTGATATCTTCTATCTTGCAAGCTACTTTCCGCTGCCGCGGCATCGAAGCGCCGGGCTGTCGGTGGCGCCGGCAGGTTATGCTGCCTCACCACCGGGGGCCGGAGCACGTTGCCCAAGTTCGCGGTCCAGCATGAGCAGGGCGGTGTTGCTATCGCCTGCGAGTTTGAGCTGCTGCACAATGTCATCTGCATTCTTTTCTTCTTCGACCTGCTCCGTGATAAACCACTGCATTTCGATCTGGGTTGCGTAGTCGTTTTCACGCACTGCCAGGGCGTACAGCTCATGAATCATTTTCGTGATGCTTTTTTCATGAGCCAGAACCTGCTCGAAAACATCCAGAGGTGAGGAGAATTCAAGTGGCGGTTCAGGCAGCGCTTTCAGGCTGGCTCTGCCACCGAGGTCGAGCAGAAAATCAAACAACCGCAAGGCGTGGGCGGATTCTTCTTCATACTGCACTCTCATCCATTTGGCAAAGCCGGGCAGGCTTGTGTTGTCCAAATAACTGGACATTGACAGATAGACAAAAGCAGAATCAAATTCATTCTTGATTTGCTCGTTGAGCGCATTTTCAATGGTGTTGTTCATGGTTTAACTCCCGGTATTTTGGGATTAGTACTCTGATCTAATTGCGGCAAATATACGCAAGCAGACTCTAAAAATAAAGTGTTTTCTAACCGTGCCGCTTTCGGCAAGTCCACAAATACCATGCTAACAGCGGCACGGTTAATGGCAGCAGGAGCAAACTCGCTTCCGGGCCGTAAAGACCAAACTGGAAATCGAATTGCGAGAAGGGAAAGAGCCATTGGTAGCCACGCTCCGGCACGATTTGCCAACCGGGATCAGGTGTGCGGCGTTGGAAAAAATCAAGCACAAGGTGTGACATGATACCTAGCATTAGGGCTGAAAATACCTGGCGGCGAATCGAAGAGTCAAACAGGAATGACAAAAGCAGAGCGACCAGGACGAGCGGAACGGGAGAATGAAGCGGTCGAACCCAATCTTCGCCACCGGCAATTTTGAGAAACGAGAACAGAGCATTCGGAATCCGTGTCAGCAGGTCGGGCAGCAGGGCGCCAACGAAGACAAGCACAAGATGGCGGCGGGCGAGCAGACAGCCGGCGATGGCGTGTGTAACGAGTTCAGGCATGCTCACCTCGTTGTTGCGGTAAGAAAGAGCCTTGCTTGCCAGCGAACCTGTACCGCCGGCCAAACAGCCAGGCCACGGCAAGAATCACGGGGATGGAAATCCAGATTTTTAGATCCCGCCATTTGCGGGTTTCACAAGCTGTGACTTGCAAGACGCCATCTCGCTTGACGACTTTGAGGTTGACAATGTCACCCACTTCAGCGTCAGCAGGCGGCGGTGAGACCACCAGCGGAAACCGGCCGTCCGGGATTTGGATGGTCATGTCTTCCGAAGTCACGCGGGTGATTTCGAAATGCGTTAGCGTGAGGGCCCGGCCATCCTGGATGGCACTGAAGTATGCCGCTGTTCGCTGTGAGTTGACAATGAAACTACGCCAGCAGAGCAAAAATAGAATCAGGATCAGCGAAGTCATTTTTAACCATCGCCAGCGGTTTGAGAATATCATGTTCATGGTGCAAGCTTTGGGTGTATTTGGCGTTTCGGACGGAAACAAAAAAGCCTCGCTCCGTTACGAAGCGAGGCCGACTGTCTGAGACTCCGAAAGCTCAAGCTGTCCTAGTTAGCATCGTGATTGGTTGACTAACAGGCTTAGCGTTCGTTTCCGGAGGCTCCTATGTCTGTGCTAGATATAGGATCACCTCCTCTCAGCAGGGCACGAAACTCTTCGTCCAAAACTCCCCTGATAAAATTTCAGACGGGCTAGGATTTATAAAAGAAGGTATCGCTTTGTCGGATGGAAGTCAACTTTTTTTTCAAACATTTCCTGGCCTCAGCCTGCCGTGCGCACCGATGAAAATGCGTCAATCATGCTTGCTGAGTCGTTCCGCGCCCAATGCTGGTCGAGGAAGCTCAAGCGCGCAGAAGGAGGCGGGATATGCTTTGTTCCAGGTCTCGATTGTCTACCGGCTTGTTGATAAATTCTGCCGCCCCCAAGTCCTGGCATCTCTTTTGAGAGACCTCCCGCATGTCAGCGGAGATCACGATTACAGGGACATTGGAGTTTTGCTCCTGCAATTCCCGCAGCACATCGAAGCCGTCAACTTCGGGCATCAGCAAGTCGAGAACGATGCAGTCGGGCTCCCGTTCGGCTACGGCAAGCAGAGCTTCTCTACCATTGGCTGCCTCAACGGATTCATGTCCACATTTCTTGACGATCTCTGTCACGATGGTCCTGCTGGGTGCAGAGTCGTCTACCACAAGAATGTTTGCCATCACGTTCTCCTGTTCAATAAAGAGGGGTCAATAGTCTTTATTTCGTCAGGTTTGCGGTGATATGTAGGAAGCTTTTTGATAGCCTGGCTAATTCCAGGGTAGGATGATTGAGGTTGAAGAGGTGCGAGGCTTTGTGGCGAGTCCGTTTGCCTTCAGTCCTTGGGGGAAAATTACCGGCTGCGGAAGCAGACGTTACATTCGCTCGCGGGCCGGCTCGTGAGGTGGTGGCGGCCAGCCGTTAGTAGCCCTCTCCCTCGGCGGGAAGCTGGGTTTTTCCACGGAAAGAATAGAACAGATAGACAAAATACGCGCAAGCCAACAAAATGCCAAACGTCCACCAAATCAGGCCGACCGACAAGCTGTAGTTGCCGGCGGCGGTGTTGTAAGCGGTCAGACTCTGTTGCGTGTTGGCTGTGGAGATCAGAAATTTTGGGTATAGCCCGAATGCCGTGGCGCTGCCCATGCTCAGAATGAATGCACCGGAACAGAGAAATGCCGCGAGATCTCGGTCCTGCCTGCGGTAGCGGATCATACCAATCATTGACCCAACCGCCAGAATCGGAAACAACACGCCCCACTTGTCAGCAACGTAGTTCTGCCAGACCACAGGTTGAATCCATGCCGTTGCGGCCAGAGTTACTATGGCGCTGGCAAGGACTAACCACATGAGTTGTGCCGAAATGCGGCGTGAGTTGGCCTGCACCTCGCCATCGGTTTTCATCGCCAAAAAATTGGCGCCATGCACCGCGAGCGTGAAGAAAGCAGCAAGTCCAAACAAGATGGTGTACCAGTCCAAAATGCCGGGCTCCGGCCCTACAGTGAAAGTGGTCCAGAGTGGCGCGAAAAAATAACCATCCGGGTTCAGGTGTACGCCACGGACAATATTGCCAAGGGCGGTCCCGAACAGGATGGTCAGCATGGCGCTTGCGAATGAGAAAATTCCGTCCCAGAACGAGCGCCACATGGGGTGGTTAATGTGACTGCGAAATTCGATCCCGATTCCCCTGAGCATGAGCAGCCAGAGGATCATAATGAGCGGCAGGTAGAAACCACTGAAGCCCGAGGCGTAGACCTTCGGAAAGGCAAAATAGAGTGTTCCGCCGGCAGCGACCAGCCAGACCTCATTGCCATCCCAAACCGGCCCAATCGCGTTGAGAATTGTGCGGCGTTCCTGATCTTCCTTTGCGGCAAACAAATGGACGATGCCCGCGCCAAGGTCAAAGCCGTCAAGGATGACGTACACGATCAACATGAATGCCACTGCAATATACCAGAAGGTTTCCATAGGTTTCCCTTTGATCAATTCTTCGTCAGTATGCCGGGATGCTCCTCTTGTCGAACCCGTCAGCCCTGCTGCACCGCCGGCGAAGCCAGTTGGCCAGTGTCGTGGGGCTCCGGACCATGCATCACCTCGCGGAAAACGAGCAACAGGAACAGAAGCCCGAGCAGCATGTACATCCCCATAAAACCGAGCAGCGTGAACAAGCTGTTGCCGGCGGACACGGTTGGGGAAGTGCCTTCTACCGTTCGCAACAACCCGTAAACCAGCCACGGCTGCCTGCCGAGTTCCGCTGTCATCCAGCCCGTCGTGTTGGCGATATAAGGAAACGGAAAACTCAACATCAAGATCCACAGCAGCCAACGAGCAGTGTGCAGCTTCCGTTTCCACAGTAGGAATGCCGCGGCCGCCATCAGGGCGATGAACAGAGTACCCAGCCCGACCATCATGTGGTAGCTGTAGTAGAGCAGTGGAATGTTGTCCGGCCAGTCCTCCCTCGGAAATGCATCCAGGCCTTTTACCTCGGCCTGCCAGCGGTTGTAAGTGAGGAAACTCAGCAGTTTCGGCACATGTAACGGGTTGTCGATTTTAAGATTCTTCATGTCTGGCTGGCCGATTAGAATCAGCTCCGCGCCATTTCGGGTCTCAAACAAGCCCTCCATTGCAGCCAGCGTCACCGGCTGATGAAAAGCGACGTTCTTGCCCTGCATGTCGCCGGTTGGGAATGCCACCAGGACGGAACCGACTAACCCGGCCGTCACGCCGACTCTGAGAAAAAGCTTGCCGTACTCGACATCCCGCCTGGCGAGCACGTAAAATGCGCCCACCGCAGTCACCACAAACGATCCGGTTACCACTGAGCCCAGCATGTTGTGTGCGTATTGCCAGCCCGCCCAGGGATTCAGCAGCAGGCCCCAGTAGTCGTTGAGGTGCACCGAGCCGTCAGCAGCGAACTCGTAGGCGACCGGATGCTGCATCCAGGCGTTGGTAGCAATAATGAAGTAGCCGGATAACCAGGAGCCGAGGAACACCATAAATGCGGCCGCCAGATGCAGTTTCGGCCCGAGTCGTTTTTCGCCAAACAAAAACAGTCCGAGAAAGCTGGACTCCAGAAAAAATGCGAAAACTCCTTCCATGGCCAGAGTCTGTCCGATGACCCCGCCGGCGAAGGTCGAAAACCGTGCCCAGTTGGTGCCAAACTGGAATTCCATGGGGATGCCGGTCACCACGCCCATCGCGAAGTTAATGGCAAAAATCTTTGCCCAGAATCGGGCGCCCCGGTTGTAGTTTTCATCATTGCGCCACAGCGCCAGGCTTTTCATCACAACAATGAGCAAGGCCAGGCCCATGGTCAGTTGCGGAAAGAGGTAGTGGTACATTATGGTGAATGCAAATTGCAGCCGATGCATCAGAAATGCGTCTTCCATCAGTTATCTCCACAGGACGGAAACTTATCGCAGGCGCAACAACATGGATGTGCTGTGCGTGTTGCCTGGGTTTGTCTTACGCCGCCATTGTAAGAACTTGCGATGATGGATGCAAGCATAGAATGTAGATTTTTCTCGATGAGCTGCATCATTATTGCGGGGTCAGGATTGTGGGCGCGTAACAGGTGAATTCTGAGCAAGCAATTCACGGCTGCTGGCTTTTCCGGGCTGTGGGGGAGCCAGGTGGGAGAAGAGAGACGATGCCGGCGTCGGGCACGTCAGCCGCGGCACGGGATCAGTTAAACAAACCAGATTTGTAGAGCACCTGGAATTTCCGAATTTTGTCCTTCATGGATAATTCCTTCTTGCAATTGCTGGTGCAGGGCAAATTGCATTTGACCATCTGGTCGCGCAGCTCTCGTGTTTTTTGGGCGTGCCAGACCTCTTTGATGTTGCGATCTTTGATGTTTCCGATGATATCATATTCGTTGCACATTGTAATGTCGCCCTTATCATCGACATACAACTGCTCATATCCGATGTGGCAATCTCTGGCGTTGCGGATGTAATTCGGGTCGGCAAAGTAGCCGCGCATCAATTCGAAATCTTCGACCGTGTTGAGCAGCCTGGGATGTTTGGACTTCAACTCGATGAGCTGATCCATGCCTCGGTTCAGTGCGTCGAGGTCGTGGATCCAGTGTTCGTATTCCATCCATTTTTCTATGGGATTGTAGTAGTCGCGAATCGGCTGAAACAGAATCCGGTCGATGTCGATGCTCAGGAAGTATTCCGCCATCTCCTTGACGTAGCCGATGTTTTCCTTCATGATGATGCTTGAGATCCCCAACGTCAGATTTCCGTGCTCGCGCAGATAGCGCAAGCCTTCGACAGCCTTTTCGAAGGTGCCCGGGATGCCCCGATAGCGGTCGTGCACCTCCGGCAAATGCGAATCCAGCGACACCGTTAAATACTGCAGACCGGAATCGATGATTTTATTGCAGACCTGCGGATTGAGGCCGTAGCCGTTGCTGCTGATTTTGCAGATGATCTTCCGGTCCGCACAGCGCTTGAAAATATCATAGATGCCTTTGAAAACCAGAGGCTCGCCGCCAGCAATCTGAACAAAGAAATTGGGACCGACCCAGTCGGCCATGTCATCCAGAAAGTCCAGAATGTGCTGGTCAGTGATGTAGTCATTCTTTTCCTTCCAACAATCACACATGATGCACTCAACGTTGCATCGCAGGGTTGGGACGATGGAAACCGATATCGGCTTGGTCAACAGCATCGGAGACTTGACGCTGACATTCTTGAGGACCGCATTCTTGGCTGCGGTTGTGGCGAAACTGACGGCCCGTTTCATGGTCGCTGCTCCTGGCAAATCAATTTATGAAATCCAAAAAAAGAAAAATGAAGATAGTCAAGTTGCGAGGCTTAAGTCAAGCAGAAAATGCGGACACTGAGTTTCAACAGCGGCCTCCCGGTCATAATCCGGTCGCCTTACGGGGATACGTTTTGCTGTCCCGGCCGAAGCATGTGTCTGGACTGGTTCAGAATGCCGCAGATACCGGGACGATAGCTGATTCTCCAATTGACGGCGGGTGCTTCAGAGAGGTAGTATAAATAGGAGAATTGTGTCGATACCGCGGTCAGAATGTGCCAGAGCGAATGCCCCTGGAACCAACTTTGGGGCGAACAGAGTAGGCCGCGCACATCGAGCAGCCAAATGCCGAACCCGAAGGCAAGGCTGACCATTCCTCCCACAAACAGCCAGTTGCGCCATGAATGATGCAGGACAATCTCTGCTGTCAGTGCGGCCAGAATCAGGCCGGCGAACGCGATGCGACTGACTTCCGGCCGGAACCACTGAAACAGAATCAATGGGATGACAATCAGAGCGTAGACAACGATGAACGCCGTCGCACTCGTCCGAAATCTGCGCGAAAAGCCATAGGTGAAAAGAAAACCGCCGACCAGAAACATGCCCGTGACGTCCAGGAAATGCCCCACGTAAGTCAGGCTGGCGTGGAACAGCCAGGAGCCGAGACCCATGAAAACCAGCGCGCCGCCAAACAGCACGCCGTAGCGTTTGTATTGGCGCAATGGCGAAAGCTGCAGTGAGCGCACGTTGTCGAGAAAGGCCCGCCGGATTGCCCATAATCCGACCGGCACAAATGCCAGGGATGACCATGTGTTGCATGGCTGACGAATGGTGCCGCTGTAAATGAATTCGCAAAAAACCCGGTTGGGATAGCCGGTCGTCAGTCGCCAGCCACTCCAGGTGTAGCCGCTTGAGGCAATGTAGAGCAGCACCGCCATGATGCCGGCAAGAGCAGCGAGTGGCGCGAAGAACCGCCGCAACTCCCAAACCAACCACTTGCCGTGCCTCTCGAACAGAACGGTTAAGAAGAATCCTTTGTGGATTCTGCGGATTCTGAGCCTTCTCATGGGTTCATCACCTAAAGTGTTGGTGGTGGGTAAAATCAGCGTTCATCAAGGGCAACTACTTGTATGTCGGAGGAAAACAGCGAGCGGAACAGTCTTGGTGGGCCGCGGCAGCTTCCTTGCTTGATGTCTGACCTGCAGGATGTCCGGGGAAACCCCGAGGCCATCTCAGAGTGCGGTAAATCTATCTACCTTCTCTAACGGCAAGTTTGTCTCAAGAGATTAGGCATGTTTCTAAAACTTAAGGAAGGTTACCGTGCTGACAATTTTTTTTGCGATCGACTGGACTGTCAGTCGATGCCAGCACAATGACAAGCGTTGGGGTGTGAGGGATAACAGGTCTTCGCCGGAGTGGCCGTCGGTCAAAATACCGAGTTGCCGGCTGTGCCGGGCACGACTGCGGGAGTTGAGGCAATCATGCGCCGCACGCAGAGCGGGCCGCTAATCAAGCCCAAGTTTGCCGAGCAGCCTGGAGCTTGTGTCGTGATCTATGTTTGGGCCGTAAGCTTTGTACAGCGAGATGGTCTTCTTAACAGAGTCCACGAATGCACTTGAGTCTTGACATGACGCTACGTGCTGGCGCAATTTTTTGCAGTCTGCTGAATCGATATCCTCACCAAGCTCCGAACAGATGTTAAGGATTCTCTCCTTTAGTTCGTCAGCCATGTCAACTTTGGACGTAGGGTTCAAGCCGGTCGCGCAAGAAAAGGCGAGCCCGGCGAAGGCGGGCCTTTGCTGCCGGCAGGGAGATCTCGAGCGCCTGAGCGACCTGCTCCATCTTCAGACCTTCAAGATCTTTCATGACAAAAGCCAGCCGGTAGATGGGAGGCAGGTCGAGAATCGCTTCGTCCATTTTTTCCTGCAACTCATTGCTCAACAATGCCTCCGCTGGCGAATCGGGCCAATGGGTGTAACTGTCCTGAATGCGTTCCTCCGGATTGTCGAGTCGTTCGAAAGATTCCCATCGCTCGCGCTTCTCCTTGCGCCACTTCATCAGGCAGGAGTTGGAGACAATTCGATAAACCCAGGTGGAGAAGTTTGACCGGTGATTAAAGGTTTTCAGCGCCTTCAGGATGTTGAGGAAGGCGTCCTGCAACGTGTCTTCGGCATCGTCCTCGCTGCGACAGACCTTGAAGGCAAATTTATAAACGGTGTCCGAGTATTGCTCCACGAGTTCGCGCAGAGCCTGCTGATCACCGGCTTGCGCCGCACGAATAAGTTGATTTTCGGTTTCGAAGGTCTTTGTGTTCATCTTCTTTATCTCGTTTTCTGAGAGTTGGAAGTTAAGAAGAAAAAAGCGCCACTTCAAGAATTTTCCACGCGCAGCCTTTGTGACCGCGCCGGAGGAATTTTTCGATGGGTCTTTGCTGTTAACATAAAGGCATTCGGTTTCCAAGGGATTTCTGAAGTAAAAGGAGAAGTTTATGACCGGCAAAAAGACAGCAATGGCGGCTTTTCGGGCAGCAGGGCATGGCGTCAGGCAGCAGATTTCGAAGCGCAGCAACGCCATTGCCATTTCGGTGTTTCTCCATCTGGCGGTAGGCACGGCAATCGCATCTTTTTGGGTGGCCACCGTTTACGTCAATCCGCCGGACCAGGAAGCAACCATAGAATTCGAGTTGGTGGCAGAACATGCGCTTTCGTCCACAGTCAATCCGGCGGACGTTCTCAGTTCTCAGTCCGCACAGTCCAGTTCAGGCGGCCGGGCGACCAAACTCGCTCACACTAAGGAAACCGCGGAGACTATCATGATGTCTTCTCTGGCCAGTCTGAGTGAGTTGCGAACTTCAATTGGTTTTTTAACACAAGCGACAACGGACACGGTGAGTGGCATGTCGCCAATGCTCGGTGCTGACCCAACCGTCGATCTTGAAGCGCTTGGGGGAAAATACGGTAGTGGAGTCGGCGGCGGCAACGGCGTGACCGTCCTGGTCAGCGGTCAGGGCGTGTGTCTGGCCCCGCCGCGTTGAAACGATTAAAGTAGGCCGTGCCACAAGGATGTGAATCTCGTTAAGGTGGGGCGCCCTCGCGGCGCCCTTTTTCATTTTGGCTTTTCCGCAACGGGTTCAGATTCAGTTGTTTTTCAATCTTCCGTATCTTTTTCCCTTGCATTTCTTCGAGATTTCCCGTTTCCTGTCTGCAACCCACCCGAATAGAAACCAAACCCGGTAACTACTGATGGCCAATTCTACTCAATCTGCTGCAGACAAATCCACGCCACGCACAGGCCTGGCGCGTGACATGGGGTTGCTCGGGCTGGCCGCGACTGGCATCTGCTCCATGTTGGGCGCGGCCATCAACGTGATTCCGTTCATGATTCAGCGCAGTGTGCCGGGCATCGGGCCGTTTGTGTTGCCGGCGTACTTGTTTGCAGCTATTCCGGCTGTGTTCGCAGCGCTGGCTTATGCTATTCTGGCCTCGGCGATGCCACGTGCCGGCGGCAGCTACGTCTACGCCAGCCGCGCCATCAGCCCTTACCTCGGGTTTGTGGCCAGTTTTTCACAATGGTTTGGCCTCTCCATTGCCATCGGCGTGGTGTCTTACGTTTTGATTCCGTTCCTGCGAGATGTTGCCCTAGCGCTTGACTGGCAGATTGTCGGCGCCGCGTTGGATTCCGGGCCATGGCGACTGGTTTTGGCGCTCGCTTTTTTGTGGACGTTCGTTGCCATCAATTTGCGCGGTCTGCGTTTGTATGAGAGAACTCTGGTGCCGCTGATGTTTCTTATGTTCGCACTTGGTGCGGTTGTGATTGTCGCCGGTTTCGCTTTCGATCAAGCGGATTTCGCGGCAGCTTTGCTGGAGCGCGAAGGTCGAACGATTCCAGACGGCGTTGGCGTGAGTTTCAGGTTTGGCGCCTATCTGGCCGCCGCGGCAGTGCTTTTTTCGAGCTTTATCGGTTTTGATTCGATAGCACAAGCGGGTGGCGAGGCCCGTAATCCAGGCCGGACGCTGCCACTTGCCATTGCCATTTCGATCACGACCGTGGGCGCCTTCTACCTGCTTTTCACAGCAGCCATCTATCATGCGGTACCGTGGTCTTACATTGCGGAACAGGCAGCAATTCGGGATATCACCGCGCCAGGCCTGCTGGGTTATCTTCTGCCCGCAGGCTGGACCGTGGCCATCGTCGCAGGAGCCGCGGTCGCTTTGATCAACGATTTGCCGGCCATGCTGCTGGCGGTCTCACGATTGATGTTTGCCTGGGCTGGAGATGGCATTTTCCCGCGCCCTGTAGCCAAAATCCATGCGAAATACCACACGCCGCATGTTGCCCTCATTCTGAGCGGCGTGATGGCCTCGGTCGGTATCCTGGGCAGCCACCTGGCAGGAGATTTTTTCCTGGGTGTGGATATTCTCGTCACCTCGATGCTGGTCAACTTCCTTCTGATGTGTGTTTCCGTCATTATGCTGCCGCGGCGCAATCCGGAAATCGCCTGCGGCATTCGAGTTGCGACCTCACGCATGCTGCAGCTCGTTTTGTCATGGTCTGGTGTTGTCATGCTCGGCGGCTTTCTGCTGGTGCACATCTGGAAAGATCTTTCTGCGCAGGTCAGCGCCTGGTATTTTCACTCTACCCCGGTCTGGCTGGCGGTCATGCTGGTGGCGAGCATGATCTACCGGCGTGAAGTGAAATCTTTGCGCCAATCCGGGGTAGATGTTGCCGCCATCTTCAACAAGCTGCCACCTGAATAAGGATGCCGGCGACTGCCTGACTGCGGCATCTCACCTTTTCGCTTGCATTTGTTTCCGCTTTACCGTTTTATGATGACATACTTCCACGGCAGGGCTACCCTACAGAACTAGCCTTGATCTTGCTGCTACGCAGTCGAACCAAACTGGAATCGAAGTATGCTACAGGAACTCTACCAGCACATGGAATGGGCCGACGCCACGACCTGGCGAGCCGTGCTGTCGCAGAAAGAAGCCGCGGCAGATGTGACTCTGCACAAACGTTTGCACCACATTCATCTGGTGCAGCAGGCCTTTCTGAAAATCTGGACGCAACAATCTCCGGATTTCCAGCCAGCGAAAGAATTTGAAAACCTGCCGGCTATTCTGAAGTGGGCGCTGGCTTACTATCGGGATTTGCCGTCTTTCGTCGATGGCATTTCCGAAGCCGATTTGCAGAGCATCGTTGAGATTCCCTGGTCAAAGCAGGTTGCGGAGAGACTCGGCAAAGCTCCGGAAAATACGAAGCTGCAGGAGACCATGACCCAGGTTGCTTTCCACACCGCTCATCATCGTGGCCAGATAACGGCCCAGCTACGACAGCTCGGAGGAGAGCCACCGCTTATAGATTACATCGCATGGGTTTGGCTGGGCCGTCCCAAACCGGAATGGCCCACTGCCCCTTAGCTTTAATTCTCGGCTGCCGTTGAGGGAAAGGCAGGCCAGTCTGAAGACAGTAATTTCTCGCTTACTTCAAGGAGGTTACCATGGACAGAGAGTTGCGCGGGCAGCTTGACCAGATCAACCAGCGATTGGACCATCTGTCACCAACGCTGTCGCAAAAGCCAAAAACTTCGATGGTGAAACGCATCTCGATCGCCGTGCCACTGGTGGTTGCCTTCATCGGTTTGCTGGGAACTGGCTACGAGTTGGGCTTGAGATTTCTGGAAAACCAGAGCAACCGGGAGACGATCAGGTTCTACACGACACTCGCCAAGAATCTGGTAGAAAGCGGCAATTATCAGGCAGCCAAGGTTTACGTCAACCAGGCTGGGAAAATCGACGCCAACAATGCTGACGTCGTCTCTACAAACGCCTTCATCGATATTATGGATTGGATAGATGTGTCCGTGCGAACCAACAGCGAGGCTCTGCCGGACGCGATTTACAGCCTCAAGATGTTGAATCTCAGTCAGCACGAAATTCACTACCACATCGGAACTGTTGCGGCACAGGCCAACAAGCTCGATATTGCGCGAGACCATTTTAGCGCAATTCCGCCTGTCCCCGAACGTTACAGTCTGCGGGCGCGAGCGCGACTCATCTCCGACGTCTATCAGCGAACCCTCAAGGAAAACCAGGGAATGCAACAGCCGGTTGGGGAAACCATGGACGAGATGCTCGATGTTCTTTCCGGGTTTGCCAGTGATGTCATGGAGTTCAGTGACGACGTTGAGTTGAGGGGCAATTTCGTTGAACGAGCGTACGCCGCGGGCTACGCCCTGGTTTTCAACATGCCTGCTGAAAAGCTGCCAGTTCTGCAGGAAATACTGGCCCCACTCCATCCACCAAATCACGAACTCGTTGCCACACTGCATAGCAGGATTGAGAGTTCCTCACGGGGAGAAGCTGCCGACCCGGAGGTGGTGCTCGCAAATCTGATTGAGGCCCAGAAGCGCGGCAAAGAGTCGTCGCCGGTTGCTCAGCAAGTGAATGAAGCCATCACCCGGTACAGCGCGCAGGTTCAACTTGAAACGACCGCTGTCGCGCAGGACAGTGACGAGGAAGCGGAACGCAGACGGGGTGTTGTACTGCGCAACGAAGGCAGGCACCAGGATGCTGCAGCGATCTTCCAGGACATCATCCGGCGGTATGAGGAAAATCAGCGCCCGGGCGACAAGACCCTGTACAAGACTTACTTCAACCTGGCGCTCGTTTTCGAATATGGCGCCCGCCGGCCCAAGAGTGCGATCCAGTACTACGAAAAAGCCGAGCAGCTTGCCGCCGAACTTGGACTGCAGGACCCGTCCATTCACAACACCTTTGGCTACCTGTACTACAAACTGGGTCGGGACGAAGGAGAGCCGGAGGCCAAGAAAGAGCTTCTCACAAAGGCTCAGGATAAGCTGAGCGCTGCTCTTGAGGTCGATCCGGGCTATGACAAGAGCCGCAGAACACTGGTCGCCGTCGAGACGGAGTTCGAGAAACTGAAACAACGTGAGTACTATGAACGCAGAGTACAGCAGGCCCCGGAACAACTGAGCCGGCTGAAAAGACAGTAAGTCTCAAACAGGAGTGAGCTCTGAATGCAAGCAAACGTCGAGCGCTGCGAACTGGCCCCGGGTTTCAGCATTTCACGCATTGTGACCGGACTCTGGCAAATCGCTGATTTGGAGCGCGACGGTCAGACTTTGGACCGCCGCAAAACCGCCACCGAAATGCAGCCTTATTACGATGCCGGTTTCACCACATTCGACATGGCCGACCACTATGGATCGGCGGAAGAAATCGCTGGCTCATTTCAAAACCAAAACGATTCTGACGCCGTGCAACTGCTGACCAAATGGGTGCCTACGCCCGGGCCAGCCACAAGAGATGTCGTACGCGCCGCAGTCCAACGGTCACTTGACCGCATGCAGGCCACCTGCATCGACATGCTGCAATTCCATGCGTGGAACTACGCCGATCCCGGTTACCTCGATTGTCTTTTTTGGCTGCAGGAACTCAAGAACGAAGGACTCATCAGCCATCTCGGCGTGACAAATTTCGACGCGGCGCATTTGGGTGTCGTTCTCAACACCGGTATTGAGGTGGTTTCCAATCAGATCTGCTTTTCCCTGCTCGACCCGCGCGCCCGCCACGCCATGACGGATTTGTGCCGGCAGCACGGCGTGAAAGTCCTTGCTTTTGGCACCGTGGCAGGTGGCTTTCTGACCGAGCGCTGGCTTGGCAAACCTGAGCCCGACTGGGACAACCTGGAAACGTGGTCACAGATGAAATACGGCCGTTTCATCCGAGAGGCAGGAGGGTGGCAGGCGTTGCAAAACCTGCTTGGCGTTCTCAGCGACGTGGCCCTTCGGCATCATGTTTCCATGGCGAATGTGGCCTGCCGCGCAATGCTCGATCAGCCGGCGGTCGGCGGAATCATCGTTGGAGCGCGTCTTGGCAAAAGCCGGCACATCGAGGACAATCTTCGCCTATTCGAATTCTCCCTCGACAGCGAGAGCCGAAGCGAAATTGAAGATGCGCTATCAAAACTGCGCCCTATTCCGGGCGACTGCGGCGACGAATATCGCCGACCCCCCTTTCTGACCGCCTCGGGCGATCTCAGTCACCACCTTGATTCCATGCCGCTGCCTTATCAAGCCCGGCCTGGGCATGATGCCAGGACCAAAGTCCTGTCTGGCACTGTCTGGGAAGAGTTGGCCGGCTTCAGCCGCGCTGTGCGCCATGGCGAGCGAATTATGGTTTCAGGCACGACGGCCACGCATGGCGAGCATGCCATTGGCGGAGCCGATCCTGCGGCGCAAACGCACTTCGTCATCGACAAGATTGAGGGCGCCATCCAGTCCTTAGGTGGGAAATTGTCGGATGTTGTCCGGACTCGGATTTTCATTCGCAATGTGGCGGATTGGGAGCCTGTGGCTCGGGTTCACGGCGAGCGTTTTCGAGAGATCCAGCCGGCGAATACGCTGGTGCGGGCCGAGCTGATCGGCGACGAGTATTTGGTCGAGATGGAAGCGGAGGCTGTGGTTTCGTAATCTTCAATTCCAGAAGCTAATTTACTGCGGCGGAACCCGACAGGTGTTGGCCAAATGACCGAAGTCTCTGGTGATTCGGCGTTTCCCATTGTGATTCTCCAGAACTCGTGAGCACGGCTAGATTCGGGCGCGACGTGGCACACACATTGCTGAAAGCACCGTGAAGTGTCACTAGAAAAGGACCGGAATCATGAAAAGCCATCAGTTTGAGAAAGTCGATAGAATAACCAAGTCGGAAGTTTCGGCGGGCGACCACATCACCATTGAAACGAATAATTCGCAATATCACTTGCGTAGTCTGGGAGACAATCTGTTCTCTGTGAAGGGAGGCTGGTTTGACCAAGACAATGACGAGCCCTCTGCCGGGGTTGGCATCAAATGTTGTGGCCTAGGCGGGGAACTCGCAGACGATGACTTGATTGCAGCTTTAGGCGAGCAACTGCAGTTTTCCAACAATATCACCACCTCGCGGGTCCGGCGTATTAAGCTCCTTAGACTGAGCAGGTATGGTGGCGGGCAGAATTCTTGAACGCCGATGTTGTTTAGAGTCTCCGCGCAGACAAAGCTCTTGTGAATCGCGGGAGGTATTCCGGGCAGTTCAGACACCGCCCGGAATCTCCCCTCCCGCTTCGTCTTCTACGCAAAAGTCCGCATGCCGTTGAAAAGATAGTATCTGAGCTGTGTCAGTTTTTCCAGGACACATCCTTTGACTTACACAAAACCGCATCCAAATAATTAAACTCAATTTTTTTCGGCTTCATGGGCAAAGGCGGCAATTCGAACTCAGTCAGCGGCCCTTTCACCATGCGCCGGAGATTGGCGAACTGCCCTCCTTTGAATTCAACGCGCAACGGTACCAGCATCTGAAAGTCGTCCGGTGTCTCGGATTGCTCGACGCGGCATTTGACCAGAATCCTGCCGTCGGCAGCCCTCTCTGCATTGTAGGAGAATTTGTAACTCGGGATGCTGATGCCGTAGATCCATTGTTTGAAAAACCAGTCCATGTCACCGCCCATGTGCTTCTCAACCGTTTTCTGGAAATCAGCGGTCGAGACTTTGCCGCCACGATAGGTCTGGTAGAAATCACGCATCATATTTGTGAAGCGATCTTCGTTCATGGTCTTCAAATCAAGCAGCATCATGCGCAGCATGTGAAACACCCAGGCGCCTTTGCGATAGACAATCAAGCCGTAATCGCCGCCGGTCTGGCTCGTGTTTGTGCGGTAGCCGAGCCAAATGGGTCCCGCTTCCTTGCCGCTGCCGATGATGTATTTGCGGTTCTCGAAAATCTGGTCACGCCAATCTTTGAGCACATTGAAGTACTTCTTCTGGTCTTCGAGAATGGTTTGCATGTACCACAAGCCGGAGAAATCGGACAACCCCTCGCTCAGCCACTGGTCGTGGTAGGTTTTGAAATCCACTTCGATTCCCCACCACTGATGCGCCACCTCATGGGCTCGGAAGATTTCGCTGTATCCCTCACGGTTGGTACTTCTAAACGTGCCGGCCCACATGTGCAGCATACCGGCAAAGGCTAGACCATGCCCGTAAGGTGTTTCGGTGGCGTACAAATTGTCAACCGGCACGCTGCCATAGACATGCTCGAAAAAGGCCATGCTGTTCGCCATGTCGCCGGCAACATCCTTCAGTTTGTCGTCTCCGGTGTGGCCGCCTTTCGCCATCAAAACCGTGATGGGCGGGACGCGGTCGTCGTCAACTTTGTGTTCTTTGTAAATGCCAAAATTGAAAGACGCCTGCCGAATAGGCGTGGATGTTTGCCATCTGCTGGTCCGGATGCCGCCGTGCTTTTCGTCAGAGAGGCGCTCGCCCACACTCACCAGTTTGTACTGCTTCGGCACGTGAAAGGTCAGGTCAAACGAGGCCTTGTGTTCGCGGCCGCCGTAGCGCGGATACCAGCCAGTGGAGTTCTTGATGTAAACACCACCGGTGCCGCTGCGATCAACGATATCACCGTGATAGCTAAGCACCAACCCTCGAGTGTCGTGCGCCTGCATCGGCGGGTCGCACTTGACCCAAAGCTCCGGGTTGTCCTTTTTCTTGAAGACGGTCGCTGATTCGCCGGTCTGCCAACGCGCTGAATCGACTTCCATGTCAGAGAACAATGAGAAGTGAATCCAGTTCTGGCCGTCGGCCAGCGATTCAAACTGCATCAGCGTTGTTGCGGCAAACGCCAGGTTTCCGGATAGGCCGCCTTTGGTGAGGGTGGATTCGATCTCGTAGCTGTTGATCTTGAGCAAGGCTTTGCTTTCACTTGCGAGATCCATGCCGCTGGCATAGTCGTCCGCGGCGTGGAACTGACAGATGGTTTCTTTGTATTTGTCAAAGTGCGCGGTTTTGGCCCGGCGCATGATGCTGATTTCCTCTACCGCATAGGGGTTGATCCGAAAAAACATGGGCTTGCGTTTCGCGCTGCTGAAGTGCGCGTAAAACAGGCCATTCTGTTTCTTGTCAAAAATCATTTTGAGGATGGAAGTGTCGAAGTAGTCGCCTTCATCATCGCTTAGGTAGTCGATGGCATTGTCGATATGTCCACTCACTGCACCGTCCAGGCCGGCGGGCTCAAACGAAAGCCGGCGCCGCAATTCCGTCTCTGTCGTGTCGGAGAACAGGACAAACAGGAACTTGAACTTCTCATCAAACTTCCGGTCTTCGAAAAAGCGGTCCAGCTGTTCCTGTTCGACTTCGGTAGGCGGTGTGGCCTCAATTCGCCCGCGGCCGTAAAAAACCGCCCCGATCGTTTGTCCATCGATGGGCCTAAGAAAAGCCAACTGTCCCTCGTCCAGGTAGAACGTCGCGACATCGCGCTGAAAAGAGAAATTCTGAACCGTTGCCACCTCCTGTCCGTCCGGAGTCAGATGGGTGAGCGCTTGATAAAGCGTTTCGTACGGGCCGTCTGTATCCGACCCTGCCAGAGTCGCTTGAGGCAGAAGCATGGCAAGAGCTAACGTCCAGCCGACCATGAACGGGTGTTTGTGGCCAAGTCGAAGCTGGCCATTGACGAACATTTTGGCCAACCTGGCCAGTTTACCGGGAAGATTCATCATTTAATCTCCTGTTTGAATTGAAAATAAGATACACGCGGTGTCGGGCAAACCAAGACATGGGAGAAGAAAATATGGGAGAATGTAACGAACGCCGGCGGGCTTGTCAACGAATTTCACGGCTGAGATGAATGAGTCGGCGAATGGGCTGACCTCGGGCCGCAATGTGATTTCTTTGATTGCTGCCGTCCGGGTGGCATTCGAATTGCACCGGTTCTCTCACGCGACTGGGGGCATTGACCCGGTCTCGTTTGTTCGAAAGACATTCTGGTCTTGCTTTTTTCACGAAGCCTCATTATTTTTGAGAAATAAAGATAGCAATATCATCCGAGTCCGGAAATCAATTCCTATCGGCATCTCTACGGGTCTGTTTCTCAGGTTTCATTTTTCAGACTATTGCTGTCTTTTCACGAACGGCGAAGCTTTGCTGTGAGCCCCGTTCTGCTGCAAGCTGTGGTTTGTCAACGTTTTCTTGAATCACGTCTCAGTGATGCCAACTCTGGTAGTCCCTGAACACCACCTGAAAGGAGATGAGCATGCAACCCCGCCTGACAAGTTTACTTATTCCTGTGCTTTTCGTTTTCGCGGCAACACTTCTGATGCAAGCATGCGAGAAGCAAACTCAAGATCTGACAGAATATGAGCTGACCATTCCCCTCGGTCTCGATGCGAATTCCCAGTATATCCCGGACGACAATTCGTTGACCGCCGCAAAAGTAGCGCTTGGACGCCAGCTTTATTTTGACACCCGGCTCTCCGCCGACAATTCCGTTTCCTGCGCAACCTGCCATGACCCTAAATTCGGATTTGCGGATGGCAATCCGGTGTCCACCGGAATCAAAGGGCAGAAAGGCAGCCGTAGCGCTCCCACCATTGTCAATCGCCTGTTCAGCAAGGAGCAGTTTTGGGACGGCCGCGCCGCGGACCTCGAGGCGCAGGCACTAGGCCCGATCGAGAATCCGATCGAGATGGGCGCAACGCTCGGGGATGTCGTCTCACGACTAGGCGCTATCGAGGGCTACCGCAACGCATTTATGAAAGCATTTGGAACAGAAGTCAACTCGGAGGGCATCGCCAAGGCGATAGCGTCTTTTGAGCGAACGGTGCTGGCCGGCAACTCGCCTTATGATCGCTTCACGGCTGGGGACGAGACCGCGCTGTCAGAATCGGCCAAACGCGGCCTTGTGGTGTTTGAAGACAAGGCCAACTGCATGACATGTCATGTCGGCTTCAACTTCACGGACGAAGGCTATCGCAACATCGGTGTTGGCATGGACATGGAAGATCCTGACCTTGGCCGGTATGACCAAACCAAACTGGATGAGGACCGCGGCGCTTTCAAGACGCCAACTTTGCGCGAGATCGAACACACCGCGCCCTACATGCACGACGGCAGCGAGAAAACTCTGATGGATGTCGTCGAACTCTACAACCGGGGCGGCGTTTCGAACCCGTACCTGAGTTCAGACATCAAACCCCTGGACCTCACCGAGCAGGAAAAAACCGACCTGGTCGAATTCATGAAAAGCCTGACCTGTGACATGCCGGAATTCGAAGTCCCGGAACTGCCGGAGACCTGAGTCAGGGCCTAGTTCAGGATGACGAGCGAAGCCACCGTGCCGATGGCCAGCCTTGCAGTCTTGTGGAAGAAGTTTGTATTCAAGAATTCAAGGCGGTCATTTGGCGTATGGTAGTTATTGTTCCAGTCGTGGCCGGAGTGTTCGATAATCATGATGGCGCCGAACCCGTTGCTCCAAAATGACGCGTGGTCAGAGCGGCCAAAGCTCTGTATCGTTTGCGGAGACAGGCCAATCTGGTAGCGATCATTCACTGCCATCACGCTCTCGACAAGCTCGACGGAATCCTGTAATTCATTCATGTCGAGCAGAACGGTGCCGTCGTCGTCGCTGTCCCAGCCAATCATGTCGAGATTGACGACCCCCATGATTGCCATTGCTGAGTCGCGAGCCTGCGCCGCGAAAGCGCGGCTTCCGCGCAAGCCCTGTTCTTCTTCATCCCAGAACGCGTAGATAACCGAGAAGTCCGTCTCGTATTTCGATAGCAGTCGGGCCGCTTCCAGAACCGCCGCCGTGCCGCTGGCGTTGTCATCCGCACCGGGCGCCAGATCTCCGGGCGGGTAGCAATCGAAGTGCGCACAGATAATGTAGAATTGCTCCGGAAAACGTTCTCCCGTCTGCACGGCATAGACACTCCTGCCGGTCGCACTGAAACGGGAATCCTGCACCCGCAAGCCAAATTTTCTCAGTTTCTGGCTGATATATTCGGCGGCCAGGTCGTTGCCCGGCTGATCTTTGTGCCGCGAGGCGATACGCCGCAGGCTATCCTCAACCATGACTATTATTTCGCCGGAAAGCGCCTGCACCGAAAGCGTTAGAGAGTCGATGCTGGTTTCATCGATAGCCGCCCTGACCAGATCGCGTTGCGGGTCCGGGTCAGCGGGATTGTGCTGGCAGCGCTGCAGGAAGAGCAGCGCGCCCAAAAAAACAACAGCGGTTAAAACGGGAGTCCGTAAATCTCGCATAAAGAAGTCCTTTGACTTTCTGGTAAGAAATCTCTTGGCGGCTTCGACAATCTTCAGCCGGCGCCATGCAAACATCTAACTACGGCAGAGGTCGCATCATGCTTCACTAGAAAAATTGCACCTAGCCAGACACGAGAAAACGCGAAACAAGCGGAAAGACTCTTCGCTACGCTGAGTCTACACTTTTCCGGGGTATTTCTTCCCGTAAATCCGTCGCCGGTCAAATCCGGATTTTGTCCGGCTTAAATTTCATAAAATAGAAGTAGGCAAATCGCTTGTTCATAGTCAGTCTCCTATGATAAAAAGTTTTGATTCTACTCAAATTTCTTAATTTTTAGTGGCATTTTTTCGCCCGAATCCCTTCTCACTCAAAACTGGAAGGGTGAGGGCGAAAAAATGCGGAACTCATGATTGTTTCAATACAAATTG
>JAJDAF010000025.1 GCA_029261995.1 Candidatus Zhuqueibacterota bacterium | reverse complement strand
GACTACGCGTACCGCGACGTTGATTTCTTCGACGCCAGCAACGTGTTCTCAATTAAGTTGGGCTTCTAGGCTTGCTGTAAGTCAGAAGTCAGGAGTCTTATCGGAAAAGGCCGGGCGTTTGCCCGGCCTTTTTTGTTGGTGGTGGATGTGGCGAAGTGGCTTGCGGGTCTCAGTTCAAGCAGCGAGTTTGGGAGTTCGTGCCGCAGCTTGACTCATCAATCCTCCAGCACCATCGGCTAATTTGGATGTTCAGGAGCGAAATTCCTTGAAGTCGGACAGAGTGTCTTATTCATGCCGTAAAGAATCAATTGGATTGCTGATTGCGGCCTTAACTGCCTGAACGCCTACCGTGAGCCACGCAATGGTCAGAGCTAGGAGCCCTGCATACGCAAATGTCACAACGCCGATGTCTGTGTGGTACGCAAATCCATCCAGCCATTTTGTCATGATATAGAAAGCTATCGGAGTGGCGAGAAGCAGAGCCATCGCCACCAGACGGGTAAACTCCCCGGACAGCAGAACCACGATTTGCCGGATACTGGCGCCCATGACTTTTCGAATGCCGATTTCTTTAGTGCGCTGCTCTGCCGTAAACGCTGCAAGTCCAAAAAGTCCGAGACAGGCAATGAAAATAGCGAGGCCCCCCGTCATTCCGAAGAGTGCGCTCATGCGCTGGTCCTGACGGTAGAATTCTTCGATCTGCGCATCCAGGAAGTGATACTCAAAAGGTGTCGTGATGTCATATTTTTCATGCACCGCTTGCAGGTGTTTTAGCGTCTCGTCGATGTTTGAACCCGAGATTTTGGCGGTAAAATAGTCGATATTTTGGATTGGATTGTGGCTGTGGCCCAGCACCAATGGTCCGATTTTCTCGTGCAGGGAGCGGAAATGGAAATTCCGGACAACACCAATCACATGTGCCCGATAGTCGCGACCCGGGACGGTAAAGGTTTTGCCAATCGGGGTATCCCAGCCAAAAGCCGCAACCGCGGCTTCATTCAGAAGTACCGCCATGGTGTCCGTGGCCATCGTTTGCTGAAAGTTGCGGCCGGAAATCAGACTGACCTCAAACGTCTCCAAAAAATGCCGATCGACGCCGAAAAGGTGCATGGTACGAGCAGCACTTTCGTTTGATCCGTCTGGTACTGCCTCGATTTCGCGGAGTGATTTCCATTCGCCCGGAACTCTGGAGGTCACCGAGACATTCTCGACGTTTGGACTCAGCAGAAACTCTTCACGCATTGCCTGAAAACTGCCTCGCGCATCCCTGCTGTTGATATCGATCACCGCGAGCCTTTCCCGGTCGAATCCAAGCTCCTTGCTCCGGATGTAGTCCATTTGCTTCAAGGCCACCAGCGTCGCCACGATCAGGACAATGGAGAGAACGAACTGCGTGACCACAAGTCCACGCCGAAGTGCTGAGGTAGTGGACCCTGCCGCGTGTCTGCTCTTAAGCACGTTGATGACATGAATGTTGGAAAGGTAGAAGGCCGGATAGCTTCCGGAGATGATCCCGACCAAGAAGGCGAGCGCGGTCAGGCAAAGAACAACGGGCACGTTATCTATTGAGTCAAGTGCGAGCGCCTTGCCGGTGAATGCATTGAAAACCGGCAGGATATTCTGTACAACAGCATAGGCAACCAGCAGGGCCATCAAAGTGATCAGCAGCGATTCGCTCAGGAATTGCCCCATGAGCTGACGCTTTCGCGCGCCGACCACCTTGCGCAGACCGACTTCACTGGCCCGATTAATCGAGCGCGCCGTGGCCAGGTTCATGTAGTTGATGCAGGCAATGAGAATGACGAATAGGGCGATCGCCCCAAAGACGTAAACATAGAGAATGTTACTTTTATTGTCATTCATCTCGAATTCAATATTCTCCGAATGGAAATGAATATCGGCGAGAGGCTGCAAGCTCAGTTTCTTTTCGACTTCGACCTTTTCCGGCTGATGTTGTTTCAGAAGCGCCGGTAGCTTTGCCTCAACCTGAGCTGGCGCGTTACTTTCGTTGAGCAAGACGTAAGTTTGGAATCCCTCAACGTCCCACCGGCTCATGTAAGCGCCGAAGCGAGCGCTTGCCTGCACAGTGGCCAGGGAAACCATCATGCCAAATTGCAGGTGCGAGTTAAGCGGGATGTTCTTCAACACCGCTGCTACTTTGAAGCCAGTCTCCTCGCGGTCGGTTTGCAGGACCTGGCCGATAGGGTTTTCAACGCCGAAATATTTGGTCGCCATGTCCTCAGTCAGGACGCAGGTGTAGGGTTCGTGCAGGGCAGAGGCGTCTCCGCGCAGAAACTCAAAGTCAAATATTTCAAAGAGATTTGGATCGACGCCAATATATTCTTCATAAGAGCGATTCTCCCCACGCTGCACTGTCATGCGGCCGAGTTCAATCAACCTGGCAGCGTCCTGAATCTCGGGGAATTCCGCAGTCAGTGTCGGCGCTAGTGGCGCAACTGTGATGCCGTACTGCCGTTCTCCGAGGTCAGGCGACGACTGAGTTTCCACAACCCGGTAGATGCGGCGCCAGTTCGCGTGGAACCGGTCGAAGTTAAGCTCATCGATGATGTAAAGCGCAATCAGGATACAGCAGGACAGGCCAATTGCCAGACCTAGCAAGTTGATTAGAGAGTAAGCCTTGTGTTTGCTCAGATTTCGAAGTGCGACCTTGAAGTAGTTCTTCAGCATCCGGAATAGACCTCCTTTTTGTTTGTTCGGGCTGATCTAGTCAATCTTCGTGCCAAGTTGATTTTTATGGGTTTATCTGACTATGGCGCTGCGGAGGATATCCGTTTTCAATACACGATGTGTTCGTCTACGAACAATGATGACTATTTGACCGAAGTAGGGTAGGTGGTCAGAGGGCACTCATGCAAACAAAAAAGCCCTGCCGCAGTGTCTGCAGCAGGGCTTTTTGCGGTAGATGTTTTTCCTAATTGCGATTTGGATGAGCCGGCGGACTCGGCAGATCACCGCTCTCGCTGCCACTGAGCGTCGTGTAAAGCACGGCGCCAGCCGCCACCACCACACCGCCGCGGATGATCCACTTTATTCCCTTCTTCTTGCCGCGACCGCCACCCTGGGCGAAGGATGCCTCAAGCGCGACGTGTAGTGTGTCGGTTTTGCCGGCTTTTAGATTTAGCGGGATGAACTGTTGTTCGTAGCCTTTTTCGGTCAGCAGAAGCTGGTAGTCCTGATTGACGAGGTCGCAGACCAGAAGCGGTGTCGTCTCATCGAAAAGAACGCTGTCGCCTTTTACGCCAACAAGGTCCACTTCCTCAGGCTCCGAGGTGATGTAAAGACAGCCAACCAGTTTGTTTCGCACTTCATAAAAAGGTTCGCTGAGGTCTGGCGGAATAACCATCTCGTCCAGTTTGCGCCGGGGATCGAGATTGACCGCATTCGTGAACACGGTGCGCACTTCTGAGTTTGGTGCGTTCTGCCGCAGCAGCACAAAACCGGAGTAGAGGTGAGCCTCGAACAGATATTCACGCTTGGCATCCTGAACCTGGGTCACACGTCGCAACGCATTTATGGCGCGATCGAATTTGGCTTCCCAGAAGAATTTTTTCCCCTGAATCAGGCTTTGCAGGGCCACGTCTTGCGCGGATGCTCGAGAGACTGAAAACAGACAGCCGAGGACGATGACCCAAATGAAACTTGTGAAGTTCCGCATGTTTATTCCTTAGGTTAAGAAGGCGATTTTATCTCACGAACAGGACTTTGCGAATTTGCTGGAAACGGTCAGCATGAAGCCTGATGAAGTAGATGCCCGTACTGAGCTCGAAGCCGCGTTCGCCCCGGCCGTCCCAGTGCACACGGTGGACGCCGGCCTCTTTCTGTTCGTTGACCAATTGTCTGACTTCCTGTCCGATGACATTCAACACTTTGATGGAAACCTTGCTCGCTTCCGGAAGCTGGTAGAGCATCGTCGTACCGGCGTTAAACGGATTCGGAAAGTTCTGACTCAGTGCGAAAGAGCTAGGAATCGGGTCGCTCAGCGCATCCGAGTTTGCCACATAGTCCGAAGTGCCGACCACCAGGTCGAATTCGCGAGTCAAGGTGCTGTGATCCGGTGTAAATTTGTACGCCTGATTTCTGCTCAAGTCAATTTGTCGATAGGTGCTTTTATCGAGAAGAACGACTTCGTGGCCATCTGGCAAGGTTTCCAGGTCGTCAAATTGCAGCCGAATTCTCTCGCCTTTTTCGCTTGTCGCGACTTCGAAACTCCAGACATATCCGTCTGCGGCGGGTGGGCGAATATCGGTCTTGAACGTGGTCTGTTTGTTCGACCAGTCTTCGTGGCGGAAACGCACGGTCAGAAATTCACCAATGAACGGCGGCTGCGGGTAATCGAACCGATCCCAATCCGGCAAGGCGGTGGGCTCGATGCCAATTCGTGCCCCCTCATCTTTGAATTCACCGGCGGTAGCACGAATACCTATTGACCAGCCTGTGCCGTCGAAGCCGGTTTGACTGAAGGGCAAAGCCTGCAGTCCCGCAGGCGGAGTGGTCGGATAGATCGCAATCTTGACGCCATCGCTTTGGCTGAAGTAGGAATAACCCTCCCATGGCTGCAGCGTCGAGACGCTACTCGGCAACTGCCACTGCTCCTGCCAGGTATATGGGCCAACAACGTCATTCGCGTCCCCCGAAACCACGACGACATTGGTTGCGGGAATTGCGAAGCCAAATGGATTTCCAATATCGTTCCAACCCTCGCTCAGGGTTATTTCGAAAGGTCCGTTGGTGACGACCGAAGCGCCGATTCCAGAGCCGATGGTCTTGCCGGCGTCTTTCACGATGAGCCACATGGCCGTACCCGGCTTGAACTCCCCAACATTGGGATGCTCGTTGTAAGTGCCCGAAGTGGTTTGGAACTGAAAGAGCCGCCAGTTTTTCGGGTCATAAGAACCCAGGTCGTCTTCCAGCACCTCCAGGGGTTTACGATTGTCCAGGTTGAGCGGCACCGAGATCATGCGAAATGCGGTCGCTTTTGTGCCGGACGGCTGTGCCGTTGTCTTAACGACTCCCCGGCTGTCCGTGCCTGTAATTCTTACAGACAGGTTAAAGGGCTGTTCCTCGAAATTTGTCGGCAGAGTGGTTTGATTGACCCCGTCGGTAGCACGGATGTAGTAGTTGATACCGACTGTAGTGAGTTGCTCTGCCGTGATGGCCGCCTTAAAGGTGTCGTTGCCCGTGCTCACCATCCGAACCGACTGGTAGGAGCTGGCCGTACTCGCCTTATAGAAGAACAAGGCTTCCGCGATCTGGGCATTGTCACGAATCCTGGCCACGATGGTTGTGTCGCGACCTTCATCGACTACGAGTGGCGTGTCGTGCGCGATGGTCGGGAACACGGAATCGGCAAAGCCGGTGTCCACAACAGTGGTGGCCTCGGCTTCGTTGATGAAGGCCTCCACGTTACCGACGTTATCGAATGCTACTGCTTCGAAATCATAAGTCTCGCCGTGGTCACCGATGTATTGGCTGGACGTCTGTTCGACATCGGTGAGCCAGGACTCCCAATCGCCGCCATTGGTTCGCACTTGTATCGAATAGAAGCCAGACAATCCAGCCCCTGCGTCAGACCCACCTGCCCAGCTTACAGAAAAAATCTCATTTCTGCTGGTGTCCGGGGCGATGACGGTGGTGCCGGCAGGAGGCGCGGTGTCGAGTCCGAATAACGTCGAATCGCGTGTCACGTTGCCGGCACTGTCCGAGATTGCAACCATGACCTCGTACTCACCATCTGTTTTGGCGCCGATGCCAAATTTGAAGTTTCGAGCCACATCCTGGCCGCTCTGGGGATTCTGCACTGTAATGAAGGTATCAAGCTCCACAGATTCCACGGTGATGCTGGCGACGTGGTCTTCTTCGTACTCAAGCAGGAAATCAGCGCTGTCTTTTCCGGCCTGATTGTACCAGGCCAGAGGGCCAGTTCCGGTCGCCGGGAAGAAGTCGCCATTGCTGAGATCTAGCTCGAAAATTCGTGGCGCCGTGTTATCATACCGCAGACTGACCGAGCCCCGGTTGTTGAAATCAACGTTTCCGGATTGGTCTTCGAACCAAAGGTGAAAGTCCTGACCTTCTGCAACAGACACAGTTGCATTAAAGGATGAGCCGCTACGTACAGAGCCTGTCGTATCGAAGTTGGCAGTCGGCGGATTGCCAAGTTTGTAGTAGGCAGCTTCAATACCGCTCGGGTCTTGCGGCGGCTGCCAGGTTACGGCAAATTGTGCGGAATTCTGCCACGGGCTTGGGTTTGCGCCGTTGGCCAGCAGACTGGTTGGCGGTCCTGGCGCCTCGGTGTCCCTGGCGGTGGTATCGACCTCAGTGGTCGCTTCTGCCGTTGCGCTGAAGGCCTCAATGTTGCCGGCAACATCATGGGCAGCGACTTCAAAGCCATAGGTGTGGCCCTGAAGACCTGTAAACCGGGTTGAAGTTCCAAGAAAGCCGGCTTCCAGTACGGTGAATTGGCCGCCATTGTCCTGCATCCGAATATCGTAGACCCCGGACAATCCCGAGCCGCTGCCATCGCTGCCGCTGCCTACCCAGGTCACATCGAAACGCAGTTCCGAACTTAAGCTCGGAGAACTGGCCTGCGTGTTGCTCGGTGGCGTCGCATCGTGCCTGAGATTAACGACTGAATTGTTGCCAAAATCCGTGTTGTCAGAATTGTCCTGCAACCAAACGTAGAGGTTCTGTCCATTCTCCTGCGTCGCTGCTATCAGGAATGTCGTCACACCGGCAGCCGAGGCCGTGGTGTCGAAGTCCGCGGTTGGCGGCGTGCCGAGTTTGTACAGCGCGCGCGCAATGCCACTTTCGTCGGATGGATTCTGCCACGCTATTGCAAAGTTTTCATTGCTTTGCCAGGGACTCGGGTTGGCGCCGCTGGCAGTCAGGCTGCTCGGGGCGTCGGGTGGCGTCGAATCTACTGTCGTGTTAACTTCGGTTGTGGTCTCAGCAACGTTGCTGAAAGACTCGACATTGCCGACGTTGTCGTGCGCAACAGCTTCAAAACCGTAAGTATTTTCGTTCACGCCGGTAAAGGTGGCGGAAGTAGCGCTGGTACCGGTCTGCCAATTCGTCCAGGCGCCGCCGTTGGTCTGGACACGGACATCGAAGGCGCCTGCGAGTCCCGAGCCCGTGCCGTCGCTGCCGCCGCCCCAACTTACCGTGAACGCCAGAGTCTGACTCCTGACCGGTGAGTCGGCCAATGTGCCAGTCGGAGGCGCGCCATCGAGCGCGATCTGAGCGTTGGTTGATGTCTGATTGTTGGCGCTGTCAATGATGGTCGCAATCAGAGTGTAGGTGCCGTCCGCGGCACTGCCAATGTTGATCTGGCGCTGCACGGTTTGGTCTACTCCGCTTGAAATGTTGTTCTGGGTCTGGATTCCGCCCAGCGTACCGAAGTTGAGAACTGCGCGGTCTGCATTGCTTTCGTCGTACTGCACCAGCAGATTCGTGGCCGCGACTGAGTTGGTATTGTACCAGTTGGGCGCGAAAGTCGGCGTTGGATTTGTGAGGGTCGCGCTATCGATGGTTGGCTGCGTCGTATCGACGGTGAATTTGCGTGCCGTCGCGTTGGCTCCAAACAGGGTGCCATCGTGCGCGCTGACCCGCCACCAGTGTGCACCATCATTCAAATTCGCTGACACGGTGTAGGACACGGTTGAATTGCCTTGTGCAACCGGCGGTGTCGGACTGAACCCGGACGTGCTGTTGCGCGAGTCAGCGCTGACCACGGTTGAACTGAAATTGGCGTTTTGTGAGATCTCTACCAGAAAATGCAACGGGTCTCCATCCGCGTCGCCTGGAACGTCCCAGTTGAGTACTATGGCTGCGCTTTGCGGGTCGAGAAATGCCGCGTCAGCCGGTGTGTTCAGAGTCGGGGCGCCTGGCGCCACGTTAGTGACTGGCGGCACGCCGTTGAGAAAAACCTTGAGAGTATTCGCGTTCCTGTTCGATACCGCGAAGTCAAGGATGCCATCGTTGTTGAAATCACCGGTGTTGATGGCGCGTGGCTCATCGCCAACATTGTCGCGAACCACGTAAATCGAGTCCGTCGAGAAACTTCCGCTGCCATCATTTTTCAGCATATGAACGGTGTCATCTTCCCGGTTTGAGACGGTGAGATCGGCGTCGTTGTCGCCGTCCATATCTCCTGAACTGAGCGAGAAGGCGCCGAGCCCCGCGGCGAAGTTATTCGGAGCCGCGAAGCTGCCACCATTATTGATCAGAATCGATACGGAATTCCCATCCCGGTTGCTGGTGGCAATGTCGATGAATCCATCGCCGTCGTAATCCTGCCCCACAAGGATTCTCGGATTCTGGTCGGTTGGGTAGGCCGATGGTGCGCCAAAGCTGCCGCTGCCGTTGTTGATGAGCAGCACCACAGTGTTGTTGCCGGCGCTGCTGACCGCAATGTCGAGCGCGCCGTCGTTGTCGAAGTCGGCGATGAAAGCGGCTTCAGGAAGCTGACCGGCGTTAAACGTCGTCGCGTTGTTGAAACTGCCCGAGCCATCGTTTAGGTAGACTCCGACTTTGCCGTCAGTCTGGTTGACGACCACAAGGTCGAGATAGCCGTCGCCGTCGAGGTCACCCGTTGCATCAAAAACCGGCTTTTGTCCCGCGGCCTTGTTTTCATTTGCTGTGTAGGTGCCGTCACCGTTGTTGAAGAGCACCGTGAGGTTCTGGTCATTCTCGTTGACCACCGCCAAATCGACGTCTCCGTCGGCGTCAAAGTCTCCGAAGGCAGATGCGCGCGGCAGATCGCCTACCACCACTCGTTCGTTTTCAGTGAAATCGCCGTTGCCCAGGTTGAGGAACGTGAAGGCTCTATCGTCGTTTGAGCTGATCACTGCCAGGTCGAGATGGGTGTCTTTGTTGATATCCGCGACCCCGACATAATTTGGCCGGTTGCCTGTGGTGTAGGTCGAATCCAGCGAAAACTTACCGGTCCCGGCCGACACCTGTACAAAAAATTCCCAGGCAAAACTCAGGGCCAGTGGCGTTCCTGTGGAACTGGTTATGCTCTTTGTCAGAATCGCGGTAACGCGCTCACCGGGCTCAAAGGGCAGGCTGGGCGTGAAGCTCGCCGTCAGGCTTCCGGCGCTGTAATTGTAGATTCCTGCGTGCAGGCCGGAGCGCTCACCATACACCCGGAAGTTTTGACTGGTCACGGTGGCAGCGTCCAGAGCGATGTCGAACTGCACCGAGACCACGGTGTTGGTGGCATTTTGCATTGAGTATCGTGTTTGGGGTGAGAAACTTGTCACCTGCGGCGCCTGCGCGTACGCACTCGCGGCAAAAAACAGGATTCCCAACGCCAGTACAAAGGAATTCAGAGAACCAGGTCTGAACATACTTCGCCTCTTTAACGTAATTGGAATGAGATTTTCGACAGCAACTAATTAGAATTTAAGCGGATAACAAGTGGTTGAGGGCAAACTCTGGGCTTTGTGGTGAGAAGTCTTAGATGCCAATCCTTGGACCGTGAGTTCCATCCATACCAAACCAAATTTATCTTAAATCAACAAGTAACTCGTACCGGCAAAGCTGCAAAAGTGCGTACAAGTTTCTTGCAGATTTGTTAGGTCAGTTGCCTGCATTTGCAATGGGCAGTTTACGAATTCGGCATACCAATTCAAAGTCACAATTTTTAAACATTTACAGGACTTATGAACCCCGTTGTTTGTCGTCGGTAGGATCGACAAAATTGCAGAAGATTGCTAGGGGGAGATGTATCGTTCGCCGTTTTTACCGGGATTCGCACTCTGAGATAAAGCCGTCCGCAAGTCTCCGGCATCTGCCGTCTTCAATCAACTTGATCAATCCTGCCTCGAGCGACTTTTCCGCCAATGGCCAAATCTCAGGGCTAACGTCGTCATAGACGCGGCGCACGAGTTCGGAGATTGACTGCGGTGTCTGCGTCAGCGCGGACAAGAGTTTCTGTTCCCTTTCCTGCCTGTGTCGGATAAAGTGCCGCAAGATGTTTCCGCCGTCGCTGACAGCGGGCCCGTGGCTCGGGTAGAGGGTGGCCGTGGTGACAGACTCCAAAAATGCCAGCGATTGCATGTAGGTCGCCATGTGGCCACCTGGCGGCGCGATGATGACCGAAGATAGCGTGGAGATCATGTCGCCAGCGATGACGCTGCCATATCGGTTCTCCTGAAAAGCCAGATGCCCGGAAGCGTGTCCCGGCGTGTGATAGACGTTCAGTTGCCAACCGGACTGTCCATCGGGGCTAGCGCCGAGTTCGAGAACATCGCCGTGCCCGAGCAGCCGGTCAACCTGGACACCCGCAAGCTGTCTGGCTGTCTCGCGATGCGCATAAACCGGCAGGCCGAATCGTTCTCTACATTCAGACACTGCGCCGATGTGGTCGGGATGATGATGGGTCAACAAGATTGCGACCAGGTCGCGACCTTCCGCCTGTCGCTTGTTCAGGAATCGCCAGAGCCGATCCTGCTCCCGCGGATTGGACGGCCCAGGATCGATTAAATAGAGCTGCTTTTCTCCGACTAGATAAGCATTGGTGTACTCCGCCGGCGGTAGCGGCCGTGTTTTGAGTGGCAGCATGAGAACGCCAGGCGTGAAGTAGATCTCGTGAATGGCGCCATCGCGGTAGGATTCCGCGGTTGCCCGAACCTCAGGGATGCCATCGCGCAGCGACTTGTCAACCATCTCCTGCAGGATGAACACCACCGGCGGCACAATCGCCATCTCGCCACGTTGCCATTTCGCCAGCGCCGCTTCCGCCGTGAAAAAACCACCATCGACAAGCTCACCCGGTATGATTTCCGGCATCTGGCCCTCGGGCAGGCTCGCCCAGTAGAACTGCGTGTCGTAGCGCACCGGCGCAAATTCCGGCGTCAGCAGGGTATCGACATAATGGAAATCGCGGGCGTCAAGATGGTGGTTTTCCTTTTCCAGGATTTTCTGAAATGTGACTCGTCCGGCCAGTAAGTCAACTCGATAGGCTCTGAGGTGCTTTGTCGCGACCGGTTGCTCTCCCCGCGTCAGCAGAATGCCGGTCTCTTCGAAAATTTCGCGAGCCGCCGCGACGAGATAGGCCACGGACTCTTGCGCCACCTTGTCGCAGTTCTGGATTTCGACGGAGCCATCGTCATGGTCCAGCGTGCCACCCGGGAAGGCGTAGTAGCCGCCAAAGAATCGTAGCTTGGGATTGCGTTCGACTAGGTAGATTTCGGTGGAATCCGGGTCGCGGGTGAGAATGACGGTTACGGCGAGTCTGGGTGCGGCCATGATTTGATTTCGATTCTATCTTGCGGTTGTGCGTATACGGCAAGATAGAAAATGCGGCAGCGAATCACAAAGATATTCGCTTCTTCCAGTCGGAAGTCTCATGAACCAGAGAATCTAAAACAGCGCCGAGGTAAACGCCCGGTGATGCTTGCGCGTCAATTCGTGCTGTTGCCCGAGGACGTTGAAAGCCGCGACACAAGCTTTGCGCGGGCCATCATTGTCAAGGGTCTTGTCCACGATCAGCGCGTCGAGCCAGTGCCTCAGGGCTGTGTCGTAGTCTTGTTTTTGCAGGGCGCGGATTCCTTCCAGATAATCCTGCCAGGCCGCCGAGCCGCTGTTGCCGTCGATAGTCTTGAAATCCAGAGTCAGCCTGGCCAACGTCCGAATGCCTTCGGCGACATTGAATTGCGGATGCTCGGCAGGGGCTTGAGCGACGAGGTCACGCGCTTTTTCCGGGTTGTTGTCCAGGAGAAGCCGGGCCAGGGGAATGCGGGCGTCGTAATTGTCCGGCTCACTCGCCACGATTTGGGTAAACAGTGTGGTTGCTTTCTGGCTGTCGCCGTTTTCGAGCGCTGTCTGAGCTTCCAGCAAGAGCTTCCTTGACTCAGTAGGAAGGTTCTCATCGAGCCAGCGCCGGACCTGCACTTCCGGCAGGGCGCCGACGAATTCAGCGACAACCTCGCCGCCAGAGAACATTTTCACGGCGGGAATGCCACGAATCTTGTACTCAGCAGAAATGTCTTGATGCTGCTCGGTGTCTACTTTCACCAGTTTCCACTTGCCGTCTGCTTCGGCGTCCAGTTTTTCCAGGACCGGCCCCAGCATCTTGCATGGCCCGCACCATTCCGCCCAAAAGTCCACGACGATTGGGTGCTCATGACTGGCTTCAATCACGTCTTTTTGAAAATCTATGTGCTCTTGGTGCATCGCGAATCTACCTTTGTGTCAATCATACCTGAATTGTACGTTCAAGAATATAACAACAAACCGCTGCCAGCGATAGTTCCAGAAAAACCTCACTGTTGACCATCATGTTGGTTGCAGGAATATAATTTTGGATACAAAGGCAGAGGAGATGACAGCAACACAGACTTGCCTTGTCGAATTTTTCTCAATCGTTGAAGCGACCTATCGCCTCGCGCAAATCTTTGAAATAGGGTTGAGCGCCATCCTCCAGGTAAGACCGGATGTTTTCCCGGGTGGCTGCGGGCCGGTTTTGATTGAGCCTGAAGCAACCGGTGCAAGCCTCCACGCGAATTCTGAAGCCAACGATGGCCTTCATCTTCTTCTCAAGTTGGTCTTGCGGGAAGTCAGCAAGCTCGAGTCGTTTTGGCTGGCTCGATTCGAAATGCTGCATCAGGTTGTGCAATGACTCGAGCATGGATTCATCAGAGACAAAGCTCAACTTGCCGGTGACGTGGACAACCTGGTAATCCCAGGTGGGCAGGATGCTGAGGGCCTCCGGATCTTTTGCGTGGGAAGGAATGTAGGTGTGAGGTCCTTGAAAGACAACGGTGACATTTGGGTCTTTCTCCATGAACTTGACCTGCTCATTTGCACGTGAGATGTGCCCTACGAGAATTTGCTGCGATTCGTGGCGTTGTGCAATTAGGGGGAGATGAGACGCCAGCGGATAGTCAGTCCCGCGACTGATTAGGGTTGCAAATCCATTCTCGCTGATGAATTCGTCCAGCACGGCAAGGTCGGTAATTTTAAAGGGCTGAGGATTGTACATTTCGGCTCCTGATAGTTTTGTCCGCTGCTCTGCGTTTGAGCCCAGGTCCCATTGCCGAGCAGGCGTTGTCTTTGTTCCGTCTGAATCTATTCAGCGGTGTCAGCCAGAGTTTTTTTTATTTCCACGGCGGTCTGCGCATCAATTCCCTGGTTCCGGTTTTCCAGTTTGGCGATCAAATCCAGTCTCGTTTTCACGCTGAAGTTCTGCCCAAATTTGAATTTAGCGTCCACCCGGGATGGCGTGATCTTGAAAACGGACACCCGTTGCAGCGGCAGCTCGTACATCGGGTCCGTGGCCGTGATCGGGCGGTAGTTGCCTTCGGGCTGATGCTTCTCCATGAGCGTCTGCAAAGTCATGGCTTTCTCATCCACATCTTCAATCAGGCGGCCTTCACCCCGGTAGGAGACGGATTTGTAGAACACGGTCGCCGGGCAGGCGTAATCTTTCGCCAGCCAATAGGAGGGAATCATCGAGTAAGGCTCCACGATGGTGAAGGTGACTTTGGGGTTTGTGTTCAGGGCGTCGAATTTCTCTCCCGCCTGCGCGCCATGAAAATAGATGCACTGGTTTGCCAGCACAAAGTTCAGGGGCACGGTTCTCGGGTAGCCTTCAGCATCGTGCATGCCCAAATAGCCAATTGCGCCGCGGTTTGCGACCTGTTCTATTTCAGTCTGGCTGGCTGTGCCGAATTCATCTCGTCTCAAATTACCTCCGGTGTTTTGGTTTTCAATAGGAGTCACTCTTCCACGGCCCCGCCGATTTCTCTCAGGTGGTGTCGGAAGGTGTAGGATGGGTCGCTTGAGCGTTTGGCCAAATATTCGTCAAATCTGAATTGCGCCCGTAGCGAATTGCCCGAACGAACCGAGAGCGCCTGTCGGCGTTCGGTTTCCTGAATGCTGAGAGCTGTTTCCAGAAGCGCCGGGATTTCCTGGTCTGCCACAAACACAACGCCGTCGTCGTCGGCAAACACCGCCTCGCCTTTTCGCACCTCGAACTGACCAAATCGTGCCCGCGTAAGGGCGTCGGCATCTCGTGGGTCTAATCTCTGCGGGCCGGCCGGACAACTGCCGTAGCTGAATATCGGAAGATTCACTTCGGTGAGTTCCTTTGTGTCGCGATGGCAACCCCAGATGATGATGCCGGCCAACTGAGAGAATTGCGCATCCATGGCGATGAGATCGCCAATGCATCCTTCGTCTGGTCGGCCGTCGTTGTCGATGACCAAAATGTCGCCCGGCGCAGCGTGAACCATGGCTTCCAGGAAAACATCCACGCTGCCAAAATGCCTGGCAGGCAAGGCTCGGCCGGCGATTTGGCTTCCAGGGATGATTGGATGAATCCCGGTTGCTGCAATTTTTGCGGGCACTTTCAATCGCAGACACGCATCCATAATCAGCGGCGTCGAAAGCTGCAGGAAGGCCTCGCCAAGCTTGCTATTCTTCATAATCACCTCACTTAAGCTAGTTATTTGCCAAACGATTTCTCAAGCTAACAATGACAGCCACAGCTAATTTTCATCGCGGCCCTCTCGACTAGTCCAGGGTTTTCGACTCTCCTGAAAGATAAAACGAGAAAAGGGCCTCGATTGACCATCCCACGAAAGGACCAGCCACAGCCCTGCTGATGCCGGATCATCTTTCTTACCTCGCATTTCAATGCCTGCGCCGTCGGATGCGAGCGAATCAGAATTCTGTCCGACGAATATTTAGAACTCCTTAGCGGCCTCGTTTGCTTCATCATAAACCTCCAAAAAAGTACGAAGAAAAGTAGCACAATTTTGGTATTGCGAAAAGAGCCACTTTTTTGTATCGTAATGGTACCAATCAGGAGAACCAAAAGATGACGAAGAAGAAACAGGAAATACTGCTGGCCGGCATCAGCGTTGACCCGGATTCAGACATTGCCATGTACCGCCAGCTCTATGAGTCCTTGAGACAGGCTATCCTGCAGGGCAGACTCCGCCCGGGCCACCGGCTTCCCGCCACACGTACTCTCTCGGTTGAACTTGGCGTCTCCAGAAACACGGTGCTGCTGGCGTTCGATACCTTGCTGTCAGAGGGCTACCTCAAAGGCAAGACCGGGTCCGGGGCCTACGTCAGTGACGATCTGCCCGAAAAACTGCTGCACGCGGCAAGGCCGGCAGCCAAAGCCTCCAGCATGCGACGAAATCGAAGAACCGGTTCAAAAAGAGGCAAACTGATGGCGGCCTACGCTGCTCCAGTGGGAGAGAGCAGGCCATTCAAACACGGCATGCCGGCGCTGCGTGAATTCCCATTTGATGTGTGGAGCAAGCTTTTGACCCGGCAAATGCGCAGACTGCCCTACACTTTTTTTGGTTATGGCGAGGCCGCCGGATACCGACCGCTGCGAGAAGCCATTGCGACTTATTTGCGAACCGCGCGGGCCGTGCATTGTGAATTTGAACAAATCATTGTCATCAATGGTTCGCAGCAAGCGCTCGATTTGACAGCGCGGGTTCTGCTCGACCCCGGGGATAAAGTGTGGATTGAAGATCCCGGCTACCTGGGAGCCAGAAAGGCATTTGTCGGAGCAGGCGGCGCCATTGTTCCGGTTCCGATTGATCAGCACGGCATCAATGTCGAAAAGGGAAAACAACTTGAGTCGCAGGCCAGGCTCGTCCATGTCACGCCGTCACATCAATTCCCGCTTGGCGTGACCATGAGCCTTTCCCGGCGCCTGCAATTGCTCGACTGGGCCGCGGAATCTAACGCGTGGATTCTAGAAGATGATTACGACAGTGAGTACCGTTACTCAGGCCGGCCACTATCCTCGCTACAGGGCCTGGATTCAAATGAGCGGGTCATCTACATGGGGACTTTTAGCAAAGTGCTGTTTCCCGCCATGCGGCTGGGTTACCTGGTGGTTCCGCCAGACCTCATCGATATGTTCGTCTCCGCAAAGTCAGTCGCCGATCGCCACAGTGCTCTTTTGGAACAGGCAGCTCTGGCGGATTTTATCGAGCTAGGCTATTTCGGACGCCATCTCCGGCGCATGCGATTGCTTTACCAGCAACGGCAGCAAGCTCTGTTGGAAGCCGTGAACCAACAGCTTGCTGGTTTGATGGAAATGACGCTCTCGGATGGCGGCATGCATGAAATCGGCTGGCTGCCCGGACATCTCGATGACAAAGAGTGTGCCGTCCGTGCCAATGACGTAGAAATCACAGCACAGCCGGTGTCCGAATATAGTTTGCGCTACGGCACCCGACCCGGATTGGTGCTGGGTTATGCCGCCTACAACGAAGCTGAGATCAAAACAGCCGTCCAAAGTCTGGCGACGGTCCTGCAATACTGACACAAAGCTGTTCCGTGCGATCAAACTGCTTGACAATGTTGCGGCCGTGTCATTAAATTACCTGTTCTTGCCACCACATTGGTTCCCCCGTGGCAAATGAGACACCGGATTGCACCAGAATGTTGAATGCAGAAAATGTGAAACGACGATGACCGAACGAGGGCAGTGGAGTTCAAGATTAGGATTTGTACTTTCAGCCGCAGGCTCGGCGGTAGGGTTGGCGAATGTCTGGGCCTTCCCGTATCGCGCCGGCCAAAACGGCGGTGCGGCATTTGTGGTCATCTACCTTGCCTGCATCTTTCTAATCTGTTTTCCATTCCTGTTGGCGGAAATCAATCTCGGGCGCTTCACGCAAAAAAACGCCATGGGAGCCATTCGCGCCATTCGCCCCCGGGGTAGTTGGCTAGGCCTGGGCGTGCTCTGCATCAGCGCGGGCTTTTGCATTCTAAGTTTCTATTCCGTGGTTGCGGGTTGGAGTCTGGGCTACATTTTCAAAATGCTCGCGGCGAACGAAACCTCCTTTCCGGAATTTGCCGCCTCGCCGATACAGACGCTCCCTCTGCTTCTGGCATTCATCATGCTCACGGCTTTCGTGGTCTACCGCGGCATTCAGCACGGCATCGAGCGTTGGTCAAAGCTGCTCATGCCGACCCTGGTGGTGCTCATGGTGGCCCTTATTCTCCACGGCCTGACTCTGCCGGGCGCCGCTGCCGGATTAGACTTCTTCCTGAGACCTGACTTTTCGAAAGTCACGGGGCGCACAATCGTGACCGCCATGGGGCAGGCGTTTTTCTCGCTGAGCTTAGGCATCGGTGGGGTCCTGACCTACGGTTCCTATCTCTCGAAAGATGAGAATATTGTCTCGGCCGGCACCTGGGTGGTGCTGCTTGACTCGCTCATTGCACTGCTCGCCGGTCTGATGATTTTTCCGGCGCTGTTTTCATTTGGACAACAGCCGACTGAAGGCCCGGCATTGGTGTTCATCGTGTTGCCGGCAATTTTCGCGGCGCTGCCGGCCGGTAACATCCTCGGCGCTGCCTTTTTTGTTATGCTTACCATCGCGGCGCTGACCTCCACCATCTCACTTATGGAACTGCTGGTGGCCTATTTTGTAGATGAAAGAGGTTGGGCGCGCGGCAAGATCACCTGGCTGCTCGGGGGTGCGATATTTGTATTCGGCATCCCTTCCGCGCTGTCCCACGGCGCGGTGCCGGCGTTGAGTCAGATGGCATGGTTTGGCGGCAAGAGTTTTTTGGAATTCATGATCTTTGTCTGGTTCGACATCGTTCCGCCATTGGGGGCTCTGCTGTTTTGCATTTTCATCGGCTGGGTCTGGGGCATCGGCAAGGCAGCGGATGAGCTGGCGCAAGGCAGTCCTGGGTTCCGGAAGTCGTTTCTAGGCCTGCCAATCCGGGCAGACCGACTGTGGGGCTTTTTTATTCGGTTTGTGTGCCCGCTGGCGATTGTGGCGATTTGGATTAATGCGGTGTTTTTTGATTAGCGGTTGTTATTCTCCAGACAAGCCTGAATCCCAAAGAAGGAACCACGGATTTCACCGATTTACACGGATTGTTGATGTTAGCGGCCGACTTCACAACACCGGCATTAAATCCACCTATGCCGCGACAAGAGTCCCCCTTTGGCTAAAGCTGGACAGGGGGATTCGACTCTCTGAAGCCTGAGCAGCCGGCCAGTGCCAAGCAAACAATGAAGACTCTTCCGTGTTCTCGGCAACGCTGCAAAAGGCCGAAATAAAGTCAAAAATCATTGAGTGCTCTTTAACATCACCCGGAGGGAAACATGGACAACATCGCAGTCAATTACTTAGCAGTACTGGTCGCAGGCGTGGCCTACTCAATGCTCGGAGGACTCTGGTACTCACCCATCCTGTTCGCCAAACCCTGGATGGCGGCAATGGGCCTGACAGAGGCAGACACTGAGCAACTGCAAAAGGGAGCACCAGCCGCCTACGCCACGAGCTTCATCGCCTCGCTGGTGGCGGCATTTGTGCTGGCGCTGGCCATCGGCGTTACAGGCGTGACAACAGTGCAAGGCGGGCTCACTACCGGATTCTTCATCTGGTTTGGGTTTGTCGCGACCACCAACGCGCCGCCCTATTTTTACGAAGACCGGCCCAAGAAAGTCTATCTTATCTACGCTGGCTACACGCTGGCGAGCTTTCTGGTGATGTCGGTTATCCTCACGATTTGGCGTTAGAGAAATGCTGCGCCTCTCGCTGAGCCCATCAAGATTCACGGATGACGAACTGGCTCCAGCTATTGCGTTCATGCGAATAAATGGCCTGGTCGCTTATCCGACCGAGACGGTCTACGGCCTGGGAGCCAGCATGGCTTCGAAAACCGCTGTCGAACGCATTTTTGAAATCAAAGGCAGAGAACCCGGCAAGCCGGTCTCACTGATGATTTCTGAACCAAGTATGCTCGCGGACCTTTGCCGCGAGGTCACGGAACTGGCTCAACGGCTTATTTCGGAATTCTGGCCGGGCCCGCTGACGCTGGTATTCAAAGCATCGCCAGGCGTACCCGAGTATTTACAAAGCAAGCAAGGCACGGTCGGCATCCGCTGCCCGGACCATCAACTGTCCGTGGCGCTGGTACGTCTGCTGGGCGCGCCGATCACTTCCACCAGCGCAAATCTGAGTGGCCAACCGGCGCCGGTAGATGCTCAGGGCGTCATCGCGCAGCTCGGCAATCGTCTGGATTGCCTGATCGACAGCGGCGCGTGCCGGGTGCAAACACCCTCAACCGTCGTTGATGTCACGGGCGACCGCCCCGTTCTGCTGCGCCCGGGCGCCATCGACTTCACGGAAATCGAACGACACGCAAAAGGAGCACAGCCATGAGTTCAGAGACATTCAACATTTTGTTTGTTTGTTCCGGCAACAGTTGCCGCACGCCCATGGCTGAAGGGCTGATGAGGGCCAAAATACCGTCCGGGCTCGCGGGCAAGGTGGAGGTCGCCTCTGCCGGCACCCTCGGCATCTACGGCGCGCCGGCCACGGACTATGCCGTCGCGGTCACGGAAGAGCTGGGCGCGGATATTACCGACCATCTGTCGCAGGGCATCAGCGCTGAACTCGCGGAATGGGCGGATATCATTTTCGGAATGTCTTTCGAACACCAGGAGTTCCTGCTGGCGCACTATCCGCGCATTCAGGAGAATGTCTTCCTTCTGCGCTCATTCGACCGCCCTGCTGACCCACAGCACGAAGACAGCATTTCGGACCCCATCGGCGGCAGCCTGGAGCTTTACCAAGAGTGCTGCCAGATCATCGATGCGGAGCTGGAGCGCATTCTACCGAGGCTGCTGAGTTTGATTGAAGGGAAAGTTGGGGAGTAGCGAAAACGAGTGGGCGATACTGGACTCGAACCAGTGACCTCCTGCTTGTAAGGCAGGCATTCTAAACCAACTGAACTAATCGCCCTGCAAAATAACAGCTTTGCAAGTTAAGATTTCGAAGGTGAATGTCAAGAGAAATGTTGGCTTGGCCGGGAGAAACAGGCGCCACACTTTCGTTCACCCTGCTTCGGCAACGATCATCCCACAATCAGGCAATGATGGTTGACGTCTTTAGCAGGCGCAGCTTTTAACCTTCCAGGTTTACTCCCTTTGTAGCCGGTCTTGTTCGTTTACCGCCATGGTTTGCCCAAGCTCGTGCCGGGTTTACTCGTCCATGAGCTGGGTTTGCTTGACCTCGGGTCGGGTTTACTGGTCCTCGTGCTGGATTCATTCGATCTCATGCCAGGTTTGCTTGACCTCAAGCCGGGTTTACTCGCCATCGTGCCGGATTCGCTCGCCCTCGCGCTGGGTTTACTCGCTCTCGAGCTAAGTTTACCCGCCCTCAGATCGGGTTTACGCTACCTGCGGCCGGGTTTGCTCGTCCTCAGGTAGTGTTTACTCGTCTTTGGCCCCCTGCAATGGCGGCTTTGCGGCGGTTGGCATGACAAGTTTGTCAAACAGGTTCAGTCTTTCTCGGGTTGGACGATTCTCCAGACAAATAGGTAAATGGGTTTATTTACAAGGAGGCCTCTATGGGTATCTTTTTTTCCACCCACGATGCGAACTACTGGACGGTATTTTTCGACAACGTGTTGCACGGCCATGAAAACAGCGGCGTGGCTTTGCGGCCGGACTTGCTGGAGCGGGTGACCGCCGGCAAGGCGGTGTTTGGCGGCATCATCTCGACCTATTTGAGCCGGAAGTCCGCGCAAAAGGAAGTGCAGGCAGAGTTGCGCGGGCTCAAGAAAACCGGGTTCCGCTTGTTGGGCAAGGTCCGCCACGGTTTGAACAGCCAGTTGCCGGCTGAGCAGAAAGACGCCATTTTCAAGGCCTATCAATTGGATCGCGAAGTGGCGTACAACCTTCCCGAGGTGCTTGCGGCCATGCGGACGGTGGTGGAGGCGGCGAGCAATGAAACAGATGAGCTTAAGAAACCGGCAGCCGCCCTGTTCGATGAGTTCAAGGCCGGGCATGAGAGTTTTCAGTCGGCTATGGACCGCGAGAAGGCCTTGCGGGCAGATCTTTTGGAGAGCCGGCGCGGTTTCCAAGATGAGGTCAAGGCCAACCGGGTGTTGCGCAGTCAAGTCACTTCATATTTGATTACGGTATTGCCGAAGGCTGCCCAGGACGCCAAGCTCATCGACTATGGTTTGCGCCGCAAGTTCGCGGTTGACAAGGCTTCGGCGAGTCCGGCTGTGACTGTGGTTGAGGAAGAGCAGACGCCGGTGACGCCGGAATAGTCTTTAGTTCTCTTTTTGAATGCGTCAGGTGTGAACCTAAACCTGCCAGGTTCTGGAAACCTGGCAGGTTTTTCTTTTGGGTGGTCGATTGTGTGGCCGCAGGCACGCACAGAAGTTGCGTGCCACACGGATTTGCAGTTGTCTCTGGTCGTGAAGGGCACCCGTACGATTGGCGGGACAGCGACTAGCATCTGGCTCCTAAGTGTGACGATGCACTTCGTCCAGTGTCTTGCCATCTTCGTATTTCCACTCAAACCAGCCGTTTGCTTCACGAGCGAGTACAGTTGCGGCCGCGCGGCTTGGTGATGCAAAAATGTGATCGGACGTGAATTCGTAAACATTGCCTTTGGGTTCCAAGATTCCCTCGTCCTTCAGTCTCTGTCTAGCATTACGAACATATGGCTTCGCCGACCGGACTTCACGAAGGTTGCATCTCGATCCCGAAAAAACGATCAAGCCATCCTCCGTGTATTCACCTTTGGCCGAAGCATCTTTTCCAGTGCAAAACACAAGGCGTTTTCTTTGCGGCTTGGCGATCTTATCGAAAAGCGGGTGTCCTAGAGTAGAAACAAGAAGTTTGATTGTCTCGAAGTTGTCGTGTAGGTCGGCCTCCATTGGTTCAGAAATATACGGCTTTGAAGGTACATTCGCATTGTCGACGACATATCTGGCGGCAGTTTGGGCATCAGCGTGGCAGAGCCATTCAAGATATTTGATGTGGGTTTTGGTCAGGTGCTGCGTTTTAGATACCACAGCAATTGCGACTACCCAGAAATCTTTTGCCTTGTTCTGCTGTTTTAGTCGAGCGAGCGCGTCCTCAGCTTCGCCAACATACATCAAGGGTCTTCCATCCTCGTCGGCTGCCCCAATCAGAAAGTAGACACTGCACTGCCTAAGTTCCGGGCGGCTCTCTGCGGCCTCCAGCTTTGCGCGGGGAATAAGGAATGCCTGGATGGTCCGGTTAGTTATTTCAGCGATTTTGAGGCTGCGAGGATTTCCATCCGGAAGGAATATCTGAATTGATGTGCCGTAGATCATTCTGGTTCTTCTTAAGTTTCACTCTGTTTTGAATCTACCGACATTGCTCCAAAAAAGCAACCTTTAGCTTGACTTCCCGACCCTACCTTCGTAACTTTCCCCGAGTGTCTCCACTCGTCGTAGTCTCGATGCTCATTCACTTTGACCGAATCACAATTGAACCATCTCAAACGAAAATCGAAGCCCCTTTTGACAGTAGCCATCCTGCTGCTCTTGAACGCATGGGTGTGGTATGGCATCTTTGCGCCTGAGCCGAGATGGGAGCGGATAGGCTCGTTTCAGAATCTGGCCATTCTCGAGCTATAATCAGATCATGAAACCCAAAAGCAAAATAATCCAGGTAACTCCAGAGGTCTTCACTCGCGAGGAGCTGAGGCGCTACGAAGAGAAGATTCTGGACAATAAGAATCTAACCGAGCAGGAGGCTTCGAGATTCTTTCAGGACTTCCCAAAGTTCTTGACCGTTGGTGGCTATCTCGACATTGCGCGAGAAGTAGTTTTGTACAAGGGCGATAAGCAGATGTACCGCGTGGACTTTGTGCGCAGAAAGGCGGGGAAGCGATTTTGGGATTTTGTTGAATTGAAGGGACCGAATACCCCTTTTGTCGTTAAGGGGCATGGAGATCACTGGACGTTTGGAGCCAAAATCAATGCAGCGATAAATCAAGGACAGGATTATAAGGACTTTTTCGACGAAGAGAGCAACCGCATTAACCTGGAATTGCGGACTGGAATCATAGCTCTGCGTCCTAAACTCCTGATTGTTGGCGGGCGTCACAGTGATGATATTGCCCCATTAGAGCTTAAGAAGCTGGCCGACAGATACAGCAACATTGACATTCAAACTTACGACGACTTGTACAAGTTCGCCCAGGAGAACTATGAGTATGGCAGTGGAATAATAATAGTGCCATCTTTACAGGGTCATTTGCCACGTGTGGAAGTGCCAGAGCAACGACCCAGAATCTTTCTCAGCTACGCTTGGGAAGATAAGTCACTGGTGCGGCGCCTGGAAGGCGCTCTCCGAAAGGCCGGTGCCGAGTTGTGGGTCGACTACAAAGGTGTTCGCGGTGGCCAGAATCTGCCAGCCCGGATCAGCGATGCGCTGGAGCGGTGTAACACGCTGTTGCTGGTCTGGTCTGAAGCTGCCAGCAAATCGCGGTGGGTAGAACTAGAGTGGACAAATGCCATAGCCCTGCAAAAAGTCATTATACCCTGTAAACTGAGCGCGGCGAGTTTACCGGCTATTCTCGCCAACACAGCTTATGTCGATTTTCGTGACAGCGACCATGGGATTAGGGAATTGCTGGCAGCCCTGAAATTGGGTAGTCAACCACTAGAAAAACAGGTTAAAGCCATTGAAGATACGGATGTTGCCAAGTCGCAGCAAGCGACAGGCCCGCCCAAACCAAAATCTCAGGTAGAAGAGCATACGAGTACTGAACCCGATACGTCAACCCAACCACGCTTATCCGGATTCCTATTTGGAGAACAAGCAGCGCGAATAATCAAAGAAAAGGATTACTACTGTGGTAGCAATTATATATGGTCCAACCCAGAGGGCAGAGGTGTCAAGCATAAGTTCAAGTTGAACAAGGATGGGAAGGTAGTGCATGACGGGGCAACCCGACTAGCATGGCAGCAGTCAGGTTCTGGACATATCAACTACCAGAAGGCGCAACAATACGTGCGCAAGTTAAACGAGAATAGATTTACTGGCCATTCCGACTGGCGCCTGCCGACTCTTGAAGAAGCGATGTCTTTAATGGACCCTGTCAAGAATGAAGATGGCCTGTACATCGATTCAGTGTTTGAGAAAGCTCAACGACGAATTTGGACAATGGATAAGAAGTCCGCTTTGCGGGCGTGGGGTGTCGATTTCGGTGGCGGCTTTTGCCATCGCGGGCCCGTTGACGGCGGCTACTCCGTACGTGCAGTACGCTGAGCACAATCGCTCATTTGCCCATTCAGCCACCTGATACCATGCCAACCACCCCAAACAACCAAAACCTAAAAGAAGTCTTTACTCTTTGACTTGTGCTGCAAAGTGATTAACTAGGTCAGCATGAGCTTTTCTGAAGGTCTCTCGAGGTATCTTTGTTGTCCGCTCAAACCTTTCATTCGTATCTGCTATCCTTTGTTCGAAGCGACCCTGTAGTTCCGAAAAAGCCCTTGATTGTTCATCGGCGGTCAGATTTCTGGCCGCGATTTCCTCCCACCTTATCTTGTTCTCTCTTGAAATTCGATCAAGTTCAGCAAACCAAGCCTCTGATACAGCTATAAAAGACACCATGTGTTTTATAAGGTCACCTAACTCAGCAATCCACTTTGAATTCTTCAAGTTACGGTCGCCTTCCTTGAAGTTGTCAAGCAACCACCGCGTGACTAAACACAGGCATATTACATACTCATGCATCTGCGCCTGATTGCTGCGACTAAAGGTCAGGACGTCGCGACGAACATCTGTGGTGTAGTTTGTTAAGTTAGCATACTCCATCATTTTTTCAATGGACATCTTTTTAATAGTTTCCTGTTCTTTTCGCAAATCGTCGGCCATTCTTTGCGTTTTAAGAGATAGAACCTTCACATCTTCAATGTTCAATCCTAACTGTTTCTCCGAAAGTCTTACAGACCTTGCCTGAAAAAATAGGGCCACAATGCCCGTTAGAATTATTACGACGCTAAGGATATCACCTGTGCTAATTGTCGAATCCATTTCTTCCCAATATCCTCACAATGATGATTGTTGAAAACCTGACAATTATTCCGTGTGCGATATTCGCCCACCTGGCAGAGATCGCCCACAGAAACCCACACCAAAGGTTTTGCGTCTTACCAAGACATTATCTGTCCTGATATGGCGGGGAGATAACGGATTTACCATAAGGATAGCCTAAGACCTAGGGGGTATTTTCCCTGACACGTTTCTTTGTTTTCTCAAGATTGGCATTTATGGTAGACACCAGATCAGAATAGTCTTCCACGTCCACAAATCTCCATTCACCATAGTCAGTACGATCATCCTTGCCTCTATAGGTCTGAAACTTTTTGTCTTTCTCAGACACAAAACTTTCTTTGTTCTTGGTACTACGCAATCCTTTGAGCCGCCTTTTACCACGTACTTCTTGGAGCCACCTTGAATATTGGTCTAATAGTTGCTCATCCCATATTCTGTAATCAGAAAAGTCAGTAGGGATTAAATGTTCTGGTAAGCCAGCTTGTCGCATTGCATTTGAGAATAGATAGTACTTTGCTGTGAAGTCAGACAAGGTCATTTTGTAAAGCAAACGGATGTCGTTTCTTGTCTCTATGTCATTTTCATCTTCTATGTGCTTTCGAATTCTAGTTATGATCTCTTCACTCAATTCGCCCTTGGCTTGTACAGTCTTCTGAAAACTACCGGATAGGGTTGATGAGAGTTCGCCTAACACCTGGCGTATGTTATGCTCCACATTACGAATATTTCTTTCTGTTCTCCCAGCAGATATCACATTCAAAGTCTGCAATGCTAATGTAATGATAATTGTAACCGCTATTGAAACAAAGGCAACTCTCCATGTTGTCGCCGCAGACTTGCTTGACTCGGTTCTGATATGAGATTCCAGATTCTGTTGTGGTGTTTCAAACAAGTCCTTGATTAGCTGATTGTATCGTCCTTCTTGAAATCGCTTTGCTTGACTATATTTTTTTTCGACAATCTTGGCTCTCTTGTCAGTTTCCAACGCCTTTTTCTCTGCTGCTTTCTTCTGACGTTCTAAAACAGTAATCTGATCCTTATAGAATGACACCGCTTCATCCAGTTCGCTCATCTTGGCAGAAAGCTCTTTGATGGTACGTTTAAGATCGATGTTTGCGTCTGCCATTGCCTCTCACCTTCAAATCCTTAGAGTCGCCACTGGCTTACCCGTCTCGGCGCGCTGGCCAAGTTATCAAAGGCAACGTTTCTAGTCGGGAGTGTTGGCTAATATTGTCATGACAAAGAGAAACCTGTATGAATATACCACCGCGACTTCATCTATGCAAGCTTTTTGGCTTGACCTGCCGCCACAGATATTAAGGTACTTACTCAACACAAAGTAGAACATTCCAGAAACAGCCTATTGCTTTGGGAAATATCCTTTGGCTAATCTTCTCAGCTCTTCCAATTCCTTAATCAGACGATCTATGTGAGCTTCGAATTCAGGCAATGAACCTGCAATCGGGGAAATGCTAATGTTTTCACCCAGGGAACCCTTGACAACAACATTTGCTTCTTTTCCACGCGGTGAGTCGATGTCTACATCTTCAAGTGTAAATTCAAGGTCAAGATTGCGAGTCTTGGTCAAATGTTCTAATCGTTCCATGATTATACCTTTATGTTTGTTCCAATGGACGAGATTTCTCATGCACCTTCTGACTTAATCGAAGGGTACGGAAATTTACTTCGATTTGCGGAAATCACCCTTGACAATGGTGAGAATCGTCCACATGGTGCCTCGGTGGCTCTATTCACAGTAATTGGGCTGAACATGACGCGCGCGGGTGCCCCGGTCGGCTGTTGTACCGTGTGCCACTTGCCTTTAAGGCAGTGGCTTCCGTGCGCTCAAAGGGCTTTCCTTTTGTTTTGTCTTGGCGTTCTATTGCGGAAAGGTAGATTGTGCGGTAAAAGCACGGTCTGAAGACACGTGCCACACAGGTCTTCTCTTTGTGTCCGGGCCACCCGCCGTGTGATACAAAAAGACCCGTGCCTTGTAACAAAGCACGGGCCAGTCTCCCACATCTCAGGTGATGAATCCCATCTCTAGTTAGGTCTCAATTCTGATCTTTGTTGACGAAGAAGGATCCCTCGAAATATGGTGGATGTCTCAATCCCGTCTCTGGCTAGGTCTCAATTCTGACGTCGCGCGGGTGCCCCCGTCGGCCGTTGCATCGTGTGCCACTTGCCTTTTAGGCTGTGGTTTCCGTGCGGTCAAAGGTCTTTTGTTTTGTCTTGGCGTTCCATGGCGGAAAGGTAGATTGTGCGGTAAAAAGCACGGTCTGAAGACACGTGCCACACGGGTCTTTCGGTTGTCTCTGGTCGCCGGGGCACCCGTGTGATACAAAAAGACCCGTGCCTCGTAACAAAGCACGGGCCAGTCTCCCACATCTCTAGGCGAGATGTATTTGGTAGGACTTGAAGGTAGATACATTATTTCAGGAATGCAAGCTTTTTCGCCTGACTTGCGTTTCCTGTCTTCGAGTCCGTCTGGTGCTCAGATGATGCGCAGGCAACTACGTCACGCCTGTGTCAAGAAAGCCAACGGAGAGTCCGGCGAGAACGCAAAAGATCGCCGAGTTGCACTGAGGTGTCTGCGATGATCATTCGCCAGGAGGAGGAGGCAACGGTACCGACGCATGGTCCAATATGTATAGCAATTTGCCGTCGCGGTTGGCTTTAATATCTGTATATCTGCCTTCCATGACTGCCGGTTCTCCTTCAGGGGGAGTCACTGTCATTCGCCATTTGCCATGGCCAATTACAACACTTCCTTCAACCCGATTCGTGGATTCCAATAATTCCAGTTTCAAAGGTGGCATGGCTGCAAAACCCTGTGTCATTGCTTCCTTATTTGCGGCCCATCCTTTCACCACCATTGCATCGGGCGGATAGGATACCATTTCCGGGCTGTTCCAGTAGGTTGCCATCAGGGCATCGACATCTTTGTTATTGTACGCATCAAAAAATTGCTTATCCAAAGCGTCTGCAGCAGCAATCAGTTCTTTTTCACTTTGGTTGGCAGCAATGCCGAAGAAAAGAAACAGGGCGACAATGCCCGTCAGGCAAAAAGTGAGAAGTTGTTTCAAATTACCCTCCTAGAATTATGATTAATATGATAACCGACACAGTATACAAAGAATACCACAGCTCGTCAATAACAATCTGTAGGACAGAAGGATACAAATATCTGAAATGAAGCAATAAGAAAAGCCGCCACGCAAATTACCTGGATGGTATTGCGGGCGGCTTTTATCGCTCTTTAGGGGAGGAAAGAGTGATTGCTTATATAGACGGACCTGGATGCAAATTTCTCTCACCCATGTGCAAGAAAACTTCGTCTTGTAACAAAGCATGGCGGTCTCCCGTGGTTGGATGGAGAGGAGACGCCGGAGTAGGCAAGGGCTTCTTTTTGCGCGCGCTATGTGCGACCTGAAACCTGGCAGGTTTTTCTCCGGGCGGTAGATTGTGCGGCCAAAGGCACGGTCTTGAAGACACGTGCCACACGGACTTTCAGTTGTCTCTGGTCGCCAAGGGCACCCGCGCGGGAATTCGAATCGTCTGATTTGCCGATAGTGGGCCGTTCATTTCGACGTGGCGGGACCGCCGGCAGATCTCGAGCTGTCAGTGATCTATTCGATGCAGTCGATGAAGCTACGGAACGGAAGAACTCAAAGCGGAACCCGGAAACCCTGGAAGAATCACTCAGGCGCAAGCGTTTGGAGATGCACGGAAAGCAGTGGTCGGCCTTTCGCGAATCAAGTCAGAAGTGAGTTCGACAAAGCAGCGCGCAGAGATTCAGGTGTTCATACGCCGGATTGCCAAAGCTGCCCTGGAGAATGACGAACGTTTCAATTTGAAAAGGATCAGGAAACAGATTGATAAGTCCGGACTGACGAAGGCAAAGAAGGAGCGGCTCAATCAGTTGCGGGCAGGGCGGAGCAAGGTTGAAAGAAATCGAGAACTCAGTAAGAAACGGGTTACCAGGCTGACGGGTACTTTAAGTCAGTCTGTGCCCGCCAATTAAATGTCCCGGCTATTGCACGTTGCTAAACGCACATCGGATGTCACATCCTGCAATACGCTGGCGAAGCCCATTATTCTCTACTGCTTCGGGGTTTTCGCAAAAATATCGTTCACTTTACGAAACTGTTGAAGACCATCTCCTCGACGCGCTTTGAGATGCTCAACCTGAGAGTGATATCCGAGAGCCTCTAAGGAAGAATAGTGGATCGTTAACACCGTCATTCCCATTAACCCAATCGCGGTACTTTGCTTTACTAATTCGTGGCTTTCATGTTTTGTCCGCTGCTCCTTACTGAGTAGTTCAGCAGCATCTACGAGGGATCCCAACATTGCTTGCAGATAGTTGTATGCCTCAAACAACCGGATTTTCTCAGGTTCTGTGAGTATGTATAGAGAAGCTAAGTATTGGTCATATACTCGAAGCGAGAATAGGTTGCGAAGAGGAATTAAAGCTCGAATGCTATCGATAAAGTCCATAGCGTCCTCAGGTGGCATAACAGCGGGCGTCACTGAGTTGAGGCGCTTCGTATTCTCAAGCAGTTCATGCCCCAGCAGCTCTCTTAACCTTCGCCGCATTTTTCTTTGCCGAAACAGGTAGGCAAATCCCGCAATCGCTACAGTGCAGAGTGGCCAATAGGTTCGAAAAACATTCATGAAAGAGTCGTCCGAAAGAAAAGAGAACACTGTACTTCACCTCCTAACTAAAAGCTATTGATGATTTACCCGAGTATCGCTATTTGGTAAAGAGTTGCAAAGAAACTGGTGAAAAGGTGTTGATGTTCGACTTGATGACAGGCTATCATGTTTATGTACAAAGAAAATAGCAGTTTGTCAACATGAATCTGTAAGAGATAAAGATGCAATTATCTGAACTAGTGATGAAACAAAGAAAGCCGCCACGCAAACCTTAGGAGGGCCATGCAGGCGGCTTTCATCGCTCTTAAAGGGGGGAAAGAGTGATTATCTATATAGACGGACCTGGATGCAAATTTCTCTCACCTAATGCAAAAAAGACCCGCGCCTTGTAAAAAAGCACGGGCCAGTCTCCCACATCTCAGGTAAGATGTATTTGGTAGGACTTGAAGCTAAATACATTGTTTCAGAAATGCAAGCTTTACCTTGACTTCCCGTCCCTTCCTTCGTAACTTTCCCTGAGTGTCTCCACTCAGCGTACTCATTCAACACGGCTCACAATGAACCATCTCAAACGAAAATGGAAGTTCCTTTTGCCAGTAGCCATCCTGCTGCTCTTGAACGCTTGGGTGTGGTATGGCGCCTTTGCCCCTGAGCCGGGGTGGGAGCGTATTGGTTCGTTTCAAAATCTAATTTTTCTTCCAGAGCTTGCTACCTCGATCGTGGAGATACGAATTGATTGAAGACATTCAAAAATTCTTCGGGCTTTTCAAGAAACATCCACTCAAGGCAACCGCTTTTGCAATTCTTAGCTGCCTTGTGGTTCTTTCGATGGCCTACCTGGTAACCCGTGTCGAGATTATCGGACAGCGGCACGCCACCCCAAGCGGCATCACAAAACTTGACGCCTTCATCGACTCCGACAGCAGCTTCAATGTTCTAATTCTACCATTCGAACCTCTCGACGGCTGCCAATTCAAAGAAACACAACTGGAAGAGACGATTAGAAGGCGTCTTGTGGAGTTGGCTGAAGAAGAAGGTCTTGATCTTTCTGTCGTCTTCGACACGAGTCAGGCTTGTCCGTCAACCTTCAACGAAGGTAGGGCCATTGGGGAGACGTTCAACGCAGATCTCGTGATTTGGGGTGATTTCTATGAACAGTGTTATACAGACACAACCAAGGCCTGCCTAAAATATGCTATCCTGAGGGAAGCTAATTACGAAATACAGACGGCAGGAGAAACAGGCATACAGAACATTGTCAGCATGTCCGACATCAGCGATGGTCACCTTCTGAAGGACGTTGATTACATTATATACTGGACTTTAGCGCAGGAAGCCCGTCGCATTCACAACTATCAACGTGCTGTCCGCTATTTCAAGAAATGCCTATCGCGACATCCGCCAGATAGCTCTGAGTTAGTTTTTGTAATCGGATTGTGCTATTACTATTTGGGTGACTATTTCAAGTCGCGTTCATTTTTTGAAAAATGTGTTGAGATTAATCCTAAGCGAGTTACAGCATACCAGTTTCTGGCTGGCATCTTCGCAGATCATTTGGATGATTATGAAGGCGCTAGAACTTACTTGGAAATGGCCTGCTCACTGGACTCCACGCGGTCTGATAGTAGGCATCAGTTAGCAAATCTTCTAGAAGAACATTTTGAAGAGTACAACTCAGCCAAGGTGTTATATGAACAGGCTTTAGAACTTGAACCTGACAACGCTTCTATTTGTAGAAACCTCGCAATTCTTCTTGCAGAACGTTTTGAAGACTACGGTTCTGCCAGAGGATTTTTTGAGCGAGCTTTAGAATTTGAGCCAAATGAACCTGAGTTACTTGCAAGTTTTGCAAGTTTTCTCGCAGACCATTTTCAGGAGTACAATTCTGCCAGGTTGATGCTTGAGCGAGCGCTGGAGTTTGAGCCTGATAGCGATTTGGCTCTTAGGAACTATGCAGCTGTTCTATATGAGGGTTTTCAAGACTCCGATTCTGCCAAGGTATTGCTTGAGCGAGCGCTTGACGTTGCGCCTGATAACGGTTCGTGTCTTTGCAGCTATGCCTTTCTTTTAGGTGACGCTTTTCAAGACTTCGATTCTGCCAAGGATTTTTATAAGCGAGGGCTGGAGCTTGAGCCCAATAACGTTTCGTGTCTTCGCAACTATGCCATTCTTCTAGAAGAGGTTTTTCAAGACTACAAAGCTGCCAAGATGTTGTATGAGCGTGCCGTAGGGCTTGGCTTGGAGGAACCCAGACTTCTCGGGAGTTATGCACTCTTAATGAAGAAACATTTTCAAGACTACGATGCCGCCAGGATGTTCTATGAGTTAGCACTAAAGAAGAACCCTGCTGACGGGAATGTTCACTCGAACTTGGCAGTGCTTCTGCTGGATCATTTTGAAGATTGCATTGGCGCCGAGGACCACCTCACACGTGCAATCGAATTAGAGCCACTTGACAACACCCACCACCTTAACATGGCGACTGTTCTGGTGGAGTGTTTCCGAGACTACAGCGGGGCCAAAACGCAATATAGAATGATGCTTGAGAACAATCCCAGCGATGTACTCGCCAATCTTTACATGGGGCGAATTCTCGTAACTGGTTTTCAAGAGCATGAAATTGGCCTGCAGTATTATGAACGAGCTTGCGAATTGGATCCAAGCATGAGAACTTCTGCCAATGACCGCATTTTTGGTGTTGCATCGAAATGAGCGCACCATCACCATCAACGCTCTCAAGATTCTTTACAAAAAATTCCAAAACCCTATTGACATTAGGCGGTTTTCCCCTATCTTGAGCCTACACTCTTTCAATCTTTCGCGCGGGTGCCCCGGTCGGGCCGTCGCACCGTGTGCCACTGCCTTTAGGCAGTGGTTTCCGTGCGCTCAAAGGGCTTTCCTTTTGTTTTGTCTTGCCGTTCCATGGCGGAAAGGTAGATTGTGCGGTAAAAAGCACGGTCTGAAGACACGTGCCACACAGGTCTATTCCTTGTGTCCGGGCCACCCGCCCGGCCGAGCAGAAAGACGCGACCTTCAAGGTCTATCAACTGGTTCGTAAGCTCGCGAACAACCGTCCCGCTGTGCGGGCGGACTTGCTGGAAAGCCGGCGCGGCATCCGCGACGCCATCAAAGCCAACCGGGTGTTGCGCAGGCAGCTCACGTCATAGTTGATCACGGTCTTGCCTGATGATGCCCACGACACCAGACGCCTCTTCGTGCGTGCGGTACGCTCAGACCCATAATCGCTCATTCGAGCCGTCAACACCATGCTAATCACCCCAAACACCAAAACCTAAAAGAAGCCCGCGCGGGTGCTCCGGTCGGCTGTTGCACCGTGTGCCACTTGCCTTTTAGGCAGTAGTTTCCGTGCGCTCAAAGGGCTTTCTTCCTTTTGTTTTGGCGTTCCATGGCGAAAAGGTAGATTGTGCGGCAAAAGGCACGGTCTTGAAGACACGTGCCACATGGACTTTCAGTTGCCTCTGGTCGCCGCAGGCACCCGCGCGCGCGCCTATCGCATCACTTCCACTAGTACGCATATGCTAAATAGCCGATCAGCAGTGCGGCAGCAATTGCCAACCCGCCCACCGTGAAGTTGAACGTTGAATTGACGTTGCATCCTCGTTGCGGCCGATCGCCCGCATCGTTCGTGTCGGTTTTCATCTGATTTATCTCCTTGTCACGTTAGATATAGACACAATGCTTGCTCCAACGAACAAGCGCAATCTGCAAGTTGGTGAGTGTAGGGTTTGCCGCCGGTGTGATCGAATTCATCAAGTTGGCGGTGTCTTCAGCGTGAGACAACCAGCATGCATGTCCTATCTCATGAGCTGCCACAAAAGCCGAATCGGTGGGTAGTGCCTCAATGACGACCCAGTTGTGAGTCGATGAAAAGCTGCAGCCGTTGGTGTTGTCTGGTGTTACATCCTGAACGATGAACACGATGATTTCGGCACCCAGCCCGATGACCCGCCGAAAGCTATCCATGTACTTGCATGTCGCAGACGCAAACTCGAAGTAGGACCCTTTGAGCCACCAGTCGTCAAAAAAACCACCCGCGTCGCATCTTACGGTAAGTCCGTCATCTGGCGGTGAGACGTTCGTATGGCAGATGCCAGTGAAGATCATGTTTATGTTGCACGTCTGATCATAAAAATCCACTACCGCATCAACTTGACGTTGGATGTCGGCATCCGTGGCAATGGGCGTAATCGGAGGGACAACCACACCGAAATACATCTTCTTGCGTAGACGAATTCCAGCGAGCGACGCCAGGAAGTCGAAGATACCAGCAATTCGCCAAACGATCTCAGTTACCCAGTTCAGAATCGTCCGAATGATGCCGCCGATGAGCGGAATACTGAGGATGAGCTCGACGACGAAAGCGATCGCGTCAAGCACGAAGTTCACCACTTCACAGGCTGCGCGTGCGATAGCTGCGGCCGCGATGCAAGCGATCCGAGCCACCTCGGCGGCCACGACGCATGCGGCTCGAGCAACAAAGCAGGCTGCACGCGCGATAGTAGCGGCCACGATGCAAGCGGCTCGAGCAACCCAGCAGGCTACGAGTGCGATAACTGCGGCCACGACGCATGCGGCTCTGGCGATGTGGCATGGAACGTTCCACCACGAGCAATTGGTGAAGCTGTTGCATCGAATATTGTTGCAATTGGTGAAGCTATTGCACTGAATACTGTTGCAATTATTAAAGCTGGTGCACCGAATGTTGTTGCAACTGCTTACGACCCCTTCTTCGGCTTCTCTGCAAACGCGCCCCATGTTGTAACCTCCTCTTAAATTGCTTCTGTAGTAATTAGATTTATTTAGTAGTAACAGCCCGTTGAGTTGCTCTGACAATCTTGTTGCGCACGCTGGCTGCAAGTCTTAGCATTCGCCATCGTGCCCAGAGTAAGCCCAAGAGCTTGCCGGAAAGTGCAGCAAGGACGGTGATACCCACAAAAAACAGAACATTCGAAAGACTGATGTTGGAAAGATGATTTCCGGATACGAAATAAGAAACAACCATCACGACGACGGCGACACTCATGAAGAAACCGCCACTCGCACAACCGCACGCTTTCTGAAAACCGCTGGCGAGTGCGGAGAAACTTTGGTTTTGTTCGCATGAAAACTCCTGGAGTTCAAACTTTGCGGCAGGCAGGTTCCGCGACCACATGATGTTACGCAACTGTTGCGCCCACAGATATAGAGATGCAAGGTCGCGAATCACAAGGGTGTTTTCTATAGTCATTTGTTTCTCCCATGTAGGATCTAATAATGTAATTGAGTGGGCCATATTGGCCCCCACTGCAATAACGTCCAGGTAAACCCGTACCCAGATTCGACCTTTTCATCGATCAAGACAATATCCGTCTTGATATCACCGGGACAACGGTTTATAGTGCCTGCCTGGTCTCGTAAAGTCCCCTTGACTCAATGACCTGTGCCGCATCGGTCAAGGTGACCGAAGGCGACACGTCTATTTGGGTTGTATTGGCTTGAGTTGTCGTGAAAATGAGAAACTGCTACTGACTATACGAGTATTGTTACATCCATTAGGGAGCGACCTAGCGGCAAAGTTCTCTCACAAAAAAACCGTACTTTGTAACAAAGTACGGGCCGTCTCCCACATCTTAGGGCAAGATGTATTTGGTAGGATTTGAAGGTCAATACGTTGTTCTAGAGATGCAAGCTTTTGCCTTGACTAGATTGGGTGAGCATTGCCGGAAAGAGACTGCTCGGGGCAATTCTATTCGCGCACTGGAGAATGACGAACGTTTCAATCTGAAGGGACCCGGAAGCAGATTGATAAGTCAGGAGAGGCTTAACCAACTCAGGGCAGGGCGGAGCAAGGTTGAAAGAAACCGGGAGTTGAACAAGAAAAGGCTCACCCGGCTGACCGGTAGGCTAGGCCAGTCTGTGCCAGCCAATGAGTCAACTCAGGCAGTGAGAAATAAGAGAAGCCGCCACGCAAACCTTAGGACGGCCATACGGGCGGCTTCTATCGCTCTTAAAGGGGGGAAAAGAGTGATTGCCTATATAGACGGACCTGGATGCAAATTTCTCTCACCAGAAAACAAAAGACCCGTGTCCAGTAAAAAGACACGGGCCGTCTCCCACATCTAAGGTAAGATGTATTTGGTAGGATTTGAAGGTAAAAAAATCGATTTGGAAAAGCAAGAATATTTCAGCTAATAAAGATTACGCTGTGGTAATCTTTTGCTGACCGGCAGACTTACCCAGTTGTGCCCGCAAACTAGTCTCTCACCTGATGTAAAAAGACCCGTGCCTTGCAACAAAGCACGGGCCAGTCTCCCACATCTTAGGGTAAGATGTTTTTGGTAGGACTTGAAGGTAAATACATTGTTTCAAAAATGCAAGCTTTACCTTGACTTCCCGAGCCTACCTTCGTAACTTTTCCCGAGTGTCTCCACTCTCAAAATCTTGTTTCACATCATAACGCAACGGAGGTTGCTATGAAGCATAAAATGAACCTTGTGGTCAGCATGCTTATAGTGACGCTTATCGCCAGTTGCTTTCTCACACCACCAGAGCCAGCTACACTGTACTACGCGATAACGCCGTCAGACTTCACGGAACCGTCAGGATCAAGTACCACTCCATTCACTTACAAGATCGGCTATGTGGATTATAGCCCCCCAGGGATCGGCTCGAGTAGGAACGTCATGGCTAGCCTTATCGCACCGGCGCACTTTCCCCATGGAGCAGTCCTTAAAGAGATCACAGTGTATTTCTACGACGATTCGCCAAACGAACTTGAGATATTTTTCAATCGAGCCGAACTAGCGGGCGAAAGCCCTATTGATGAACTGGTCATCCTTACGACTTCAGGCACTCCCGGTCATTCGAGCATTTCGAATACACTAGATATCACCGTTGACAATTCCACTCACTGCTATAACATGGTGGCGACTGGTACTCCTTGGGATGAGTCTTGGCGTCTTAGAATAAAGGGTGCCGTGTTCAAGTACACCATTTAGTTGGGATGCGTGGCAACATACAGATCAACGAGAGTGGAGGCCCGGTAGGGCCTCAGCTTTGCGGCTGGGGCTCGACAATTTTACGGATGGCAACAGCTAAGGCTTGTTTTCAAGCAGATGGTTGCTCACTAATATGGCCAGAATGGACCATCTCAAACGAAAAATATGGAAGTTCCTTTTGACTGTGGCCATACTGCCGCAAGTTTGCGGTTTGACCGAGTCCGGCTGTGACTGTGGTTGATGAGGAGGAGACGCCGGTTACGCCGGAATAGGCAAGAGCTCCTTCTTGCACGTGCCACGTGCGACTTTGAACCTGCCAGGTTCTGGAAACCTGGCAGGTTTTTCTTTGGGAGTTAGATTGTGCGCAAAAGGCACGCACTGAAGATGCGTGCCACACGGATTTCAGGTTGTCTCTAGTCGTCAAGGGCACCCGCGCGCATGTTAATCATGTTTATAGATACACAACAGAATTAGCAACCATTTTTCAGCATTTGTTTCCGAAATAGCCTTATGACAATACGAATCAGTAGGTCATTATTAATCCAAAGGTCAGGCACGATGTTTGTTTTATGATTAGTTGGAAAATCTGTAGATCAACAAATTGGAGAAATACCATGCCTGAAAAAACATTTAGGTTAATTTTCAGCCTTGCCGTGCCATTGTTATGGATTATTGGTTGTTCACATGTTAATTATGTTGGAAAATCCTTCGAACCTTCTTTGAATGTAGACATCTTTTACTCAAAAAAGGAAATACCCAAGGAATATTCGGTCATCGGACATGCAATTAGTGCTGGCCAAATATTTGTTTCTGTTGATAAGCTACAAACAAATATGATTAAGAAAGCCAAAACAAAGGGAGCAGATGCTATTCTCATTACGAACATTGGAAGAGAAAGCGAACTCAACGGTAGAGGCTTCGATGCAGAAAAACAAATAAAGGCCACCTTTCTAAGATACAACTAGCTTGGACTACTTACGCGACCAGTCAGGTCTTCGATGCGGCATTGGTCAAAAGCGTCCACATGGCGCCTCGGTGGCGGCCCTATTCGCAGTAGTAAGATGTCGTGCACTGGATAAACTGCTCTGAACATGCGGCGATTGCAACATTGGTGCAAGCATCTTTCGCTCTTGGCGCTCGGGTGACTTACGAAGACTTTTTCGCACAAAATGACGTTTTGTGGTTGCGTTTCTGCGTAAAACTATTTATACTGCACCCTAGGCTGGTGGCAGCATTCCCGGCATCATAGGCATTGGCTTGCCTCGCCAGGGGTGGAGAGAGGTACCGAACGAATTGGGGGAAACCCCTCAGGCCGCCAGCCTTGCCATATATGCCCTTATTGTTTTGGGAAATATTTCTTTGCTACTTTCTTCAGGTCTTCCAATTCCCTAATCAGACGATTTATGTGAGCTTCGAATTCAGTAAATGAACCTGCAATCGGGGAAATGCTTACATTTTCACCCAGAGAACCCTTAACAACAACATTTGCCTGTTTTGAAGCTGATCCCGGTGGCGATTCGCTGGTTAGATCTTCAAGTGCAAATTCAAGGTCAAGATTGCGCGTCCTGGTCAAATGTTCTAATCGTTCCATGATTCAGCCTTTATGTTAGTCTCCAATGGATGAAATTTTTCATGCACTTCACTCAAGTGTCGCCGATCCAGGTGCGTGCAAATCTGAGTACTCGCAATATCCGCATGGCCGAGCATTGCCTGTACAGCCCGCAAGTCAGTGCCGCCCAAGAGTTAATGAGCAGCAAATGAGTGCCTGAAAGTGTTCGGTGCAATCCTTTCCTTGCAGCCCTTGCCTGTCACGCACCGGATTCGCTCCTTCTGGACACCTCTCGTTTCAGGTCAAGCAGCTCCGACACCCCGAGACCGGTCGATTCCCCTCTGTTTCTCCATCCCACATGCTGCACTACTTCACATCCTGCAATGCTTCATTGATGTCATCCAGATCCAGGGCTTCCGGGTGAAACTCCATTCCCCACCACTCCTTGTATGACTCATGTTCTTCGTGGTCTGGGTCTTTCATCGCTGCCAGGAAAGTTTCGTAGCCCCACACGCCGCCAACATCTTCCGGTGGGCAGGCCCGCTTGCCCGTGATGCAAACCGGATATTTTGCGCCTTGCTCAGGCGGTATGATTTTTTCAACAACGACGTCATGTTCCCAACTATCACCAAAATCGTACTCGTAGATGAATTTGTCTTTCTCCGCAGGGGCAACATGGCCAAGACGATGGCGCCGCTCATCAATAACAGGTTCCAAATCGTCCGGGCTGGGAGTGCTGTAATACTCACCGGCAATAATGAATTGGTGCATATGGCTATCTGTCCAGCCCATCGCGATTTGGATGATCTCATGCAATGTGAACAAGCTTACTGCTTCAGACACCAACAAACGGCGCCAGATCGGCGGCTTGCTGCCACGCAATGTCACTTTGATTTGATAGATTTGCTTGCTTGCTGTTTTCGAATTTGCGGACATGATTTCTCGCTCCTGCTTTGATGGATTGTGGATAGGGCGCATCAGTCAAGGTCATAGAAAACTGCCTGGGTCCAAATCCCAGATGTGGAAAATCTATGATCTGCCCTATTGCAAAGCAAACCGAAAGGCAACTGTCTCTGGCTTTTTCCTGGCTTTGATTCTATGTTAAGATTGTGAACGGCAATTAAGAGAGCATAGTGACATTTCCTAAACAAAACAAGGAAAACGATTGCGTCGAAAGCGACCCCGGTGGCCAATCTCTTTAATCGAAACAAATTGCACCTATAATTAAGAGTTGCAGCAGCTTTATTCTTGCGCACCAAGAACGCATCTGTTCAGACAACCTCCCCGTTTTTCATCAAAATACATCCGCCGTGGCTTGTCTTGAACAAATTGCCAGTTGGTTTCTGATGCATGCGGAGTTTCTTTTCCGCTAAAGACGATTCTTGGATGATTGCCGCTTGAGTTCAGCATAACCATGAGCGTAGGGTTTTTCCAAAGTCATCTGTAGGAGCATGGTAAGCAGTCTAACTCTTTAGTATTTCTTCAAAACGGAGGTCCAAGATGACGAAAGCGTTCCACATTTCTATTGTTTGTTTGAGTTTTGCACTCCTTATATCGGCAAGCCTTTTTGCACAGAGCCAGGAAACGCGGGCAGACGGGTCGATTCTGTTGCCTGCGCAAGAGGCGAAAGCCAAATCATTTAATCAAGAGCAGCAAGCGCAATTATCGAAATCTGCCGCGTGGCAAGGCTTTTCACAAAAGCATGGCAACTGGTCGGTGCAATGGAATGAAGCAACGCGCACACCGCACCGGGCATTCGGACCGTCTATCCAAATTAGCGGATACTCCGCGATTACCGAATCAAACGTACAGGATGCGGCAGGTCGCTTTCTGTCGGAGAACAGCGCTTTGCTCGGGGTCGATGTCGAGAAGCTGAAACTCACAAGCGCAGTTGAGGCCAACAACCGTTGGTATGTTTCCTACAGACAGCTAGAAAACGGCATCGAAGTGCTGCTTTCGGAAGTCGAACTGCGTATTTTCCGCAACGGCAAGGTGATGACGTTTGGCTCGGACTTTTACCGAAACATCGATGTTATGACCACTCCGTCAATTTCTTTTGAAAATGCTCAACAACAAGCTCGCACCGGCTTGTCTTTTAACCGGACCACTGATTCGGTTGAAGGTGAGGGAAGACTCTACATTCTCCCCATCGAGCAAGATGACCAAATTAGTTACCACCTGGTTTACAAAGTTTATGTGAAAACTGAAGAACCGTTGGGGAATTTTGTTACTTATGTAGACGCCCATACAGGTGATGTCCGCTGGCGCTACAACCGCGTGCGCGAGTATTCTGACGTAAGTGGTACGGCGAAAGGAATGATCCAGGAAATCTCGTACGCTGATCCGTTTGTAGAAAAAGCGTTTGTCAACCAGGTTGTCAAGATTGGTGAAACCGAGACAATGACCGATTCCGGCGGCAACTTTACATTCACCGTTTCTGATTCTGATTCCGTTACGGTCACTGCCGAATTGAGCGGTCCCTGGGCTGACGTTGTCCGTGGAGACGGTGTTAACCGCGCCACGTTCTCGAAACTAGTCGGGCCAGATGAGACAGTAAACATTTTGTGGGACAGCACGAACTCACATGCGGCGGAACGCGACGCTTTTTATCATGTCAACATGATTCACGACAACTATAAAGCGCTGGATGAAAACTTTGTTGGCATGGACTACTCAGTGCCTACTACTGTTAACATTAATCAGGGAGCCTGCAATGCCTTCTATGACGGAAACGGGCTGAACTTTTTTGTTGAAGGAGCGGTTGGTCCGGGACGTGAATGCCCAAACCTGGCCCAGGAGCCCGGTGTTGTTTATCATGAATACGGTCATGGTATCAATGATAAATTCTATCAACAACTCGGCACAGAGGGGATGGTAAACGGCACCACCCATGAAGGCATGTCAGACGTGGCGAGCGCCTTTATTTTGGACGATCACGTGGTCGGCAGGGATGTCTTTGGAGAAGGCACTCAAATTCGCGATCTGAAAAATACCCTGCGATACCCCGAAGATGTGACAGATCAAATCCATACTGACGGCCAGATTATCAGTGGAGCGTTCTGGGATTTACGTGAAATCACCTCTCTGGAAACCGCCGAACGCTTGTCGCATTATGCAAAATATGGTACCCCTGATGATGAAGGACTCGGCGTTGCCTTTTCCGAGTGGTATCTTGAGGTTTTGGTGGCAGACGACGATGACGGCGATATCTCGAATGGCACACCGAATTCCGAAGCGATAGACGAAGCTTTTGACGCCCACGGCATTGGCGCGGCTCTTTTCGTTGCCGCAAGCCTACAACATACACAACTGCCTGATCAATCAGCAGACGCGACTTCCTATTCGGTGGAGTTAACGCTCGGCAACAGCATTGACAATCGCCCACCCGAAGCCACGACCATACATTATTCCACAGACAATTTCGCGACCACGGCAACTGTGGCGGCATCGGCTATTGGCAATCAACAGTACCGGGGTGAGATTCCCCAGGTGGCCAAAGGCAGTTTTGTGAACTATTACTTTTCCGCCATTGACCCGTTCTCCGGCGAGACGATAGTTTCACCGGCTGGCGCGCCTGACAGAGAATCTTATAGATTTATCGTTGGATTTGAGAGCAAGCTCCTGGACGCATTCGAAACCGAAACTGGCTGGGCGGTCGGCGCTCCCGGAGACAGCGCGACGCTTGGCATTTGGGAGAGAAGTGCTCCTGACCTTGTCGAGATTCCGGGTTTCGCCGTCTTGCAGCCGGCTGAAGACCACTCGGAAAGCGGCGAACTCTGTTTTCTAACAAAGGCTACCAATGGTCCAGGCGGACTTCCCGTCAGTCTCGATGGCAGAACGACCCTTATTTCCCCGGTATTTGATTTGTCCAATGTTGAAACGCCACTGATTAGTTATTATACCTGGCTATCAGTAGAATTTGGCGTCTTCGCAATTGACATCTCAAATGATGGCGGCCAAACGTGGCATAGCATTAAATCGGATACACTTTCAGTTCCCCCCGCTACTTCCTGGGAACGCACACTGCTCAAAGTTGACGACTATATTGAGCCGAATGCAACAGTGCAACTACGGTTTACAGTTCAGTCGTTTACATTCGAAAGTACCCGGGGAGTTCAAACGACCATCGTTATCGCCCTGCTCGATGATTTCGAGATTCTCGGGACAGGTGGAACAATTACATCTGTGGATGAACAACACCTGACAGCCGGCTTGCCGGAGAAATTCGCACTGCTTGCGAACTACCCCAACCCGTTTAACCCTGAGACAACGATTCGATATGACTTGCCGCAGGATTCCAGGGTCGTCCTGCGGATCTACAATCTCCTTGGCCAGGAAGTGCGAACTTTGCTGAATGAAAATCAGGCTGCGGGAGCCCGGTCTCTAAGTTGGGATGGTCGCAACAATGCCGGCAGGCAAGTGCCGAGCGGCGTCTATATCTACCGGATCACTGCCGGGAATTTTGGAGCAGCCAGAAAGATGGTTTTGCAGAAATAAGGAAAATTCACCGGTAAGTAAGTGCAGTTTCCGGTAACTCAGCAGCCTCGCAATTCAAGCTGAGTTACCGGCCATGCTGCCGGATCTCTTCCTAACAAAGAAAATAGGAACAGCGATCACGCCTCACGTTTGATTCTGAATGGCCACCGATGCCGAATTCTATCTGCGTGATGACTGTCTTCCTATTACCCAGGGTTGCCACGTCTCAAACAAGCTTCGAAATTGGATGTGCATATCTTACTGAAGCCTGTTCGTCATGAAGACTTAATCGATATAATCATTCAGAACGATTAAACGATTGAGCCGGGCGACATTGTTCACTGTCAGGCCGGGCATACCAGTTAATTTTGAATGATAGTCTGAACTGGAAGGAACCAAATGACGCTAAATGCAAAACAAATCGTGCTCATCAGTTGGGTGGCCGCTGCGATGATGCTATCCTGCGCAAATACGAAAAAGACTGGAGAATCCGGGTTGCTTCACGAGGAAATGCCTGGGTCAACGGCGATGGCCGACTTGTGGCAGGACTTTCGGCAAACCCACGGCGACTGGACAGTCGACTGGAATGAAGCCACCGGAACGCCACACCGGGCTACGGGCCCGGCCATCCGGATTCCCGGGTTTACAGAGATTACGAGAGAGAATGTTGAGGATGCGGCTTGGAGATTTCTGTCTGACAACCAGGCGATTCTCGGGATCAGGCTCAGCAGCCTCAAATTTGTGCAAGCGAGTGAGGTGAATAACCGTTGGTACATCTCATACAAACAAGTGGAGCACGGACTAGAGGTGCTAAAGTCAGAAGTTGAGTTGCGCATTTTCAATAATGGCAACGTCATGGCTTTTGGCTCGGATTTTTTCGGCGGTATCGATATTTCCCCGGTGCCGACTATCTCATTGCAGTCGGCACAACAACAAGCCATTTCCGTACTGGATTTCAACCCGGAAACCGATAGCGTTGCAGGGGACAGCGCGCTCTACTATTTGCCGCTGATTCACGGCAAGACCGTAGACTATCATCTCGTGTACAGGGTGGAAGTCAAGGTCAAACAGCCATTGGGCAACCACATTATCTTTGTTGACGCCCACAGCGGCGAGATCAGAGAACGCCGCGATCTTGTCCGCTACCGCAACTAGTTAAATTGCAGCTCAACGGAAAGCGAGGGTGTAAATCCCAGCAATTTCACATCCACCGCCTTGAGTTCCCCGCGCTCAACATCAAAATGACGGTACCATAGGTTGTCGCGGTTGAAAAGATTGTATATGGAAAAGCCGATCTCACCGGAGAGATGCTTTAGACTGAATTTGCGCGCAATGCTCAAGTCCAGCCGTTGTGAAACCGGCAAGCGGGCTTGATTCCGTTTGTTCGGAGGCAACAGATAATAAGACGGGCCAAAGCTGTCACTCCTGGCTTCCACCTTCGGTATGGAATACGGCCGACCGGACGAAACCTGCCATGTTGTTGAAAATGACCAGCCTCTCTTAGCATAGCTCCCGACAATTTCTAACTGATGTGGGACATCTGTGGTTGTCGGATATTCAGGAAACCCCGAAGTCTCATTTAGCTTGACCCGGGTCCGATTGTAACTGTAACTCAACCAGCCGGTAAACCCTCTCACGTTTCTCTGCAAAAGGATGTCCACGCCTCTGGCGTCGGCCTTCCTTTGACCAAAAAATGGGATAATAGTAAGCGCTGTGTCATCCAGCGTGACTACGTTTTGCAACTCAAGCAAACCACGGAGATTTTTTTGATAGACTTCAACATCAAACAGCCAGCCGTTTTGTTGCCAGTGCGTGCCAAGAACGTAGTGGTCTGAAAACCCTGGAGCGAGGTCAACCCCGTCTGCAAGCAGCCATGGAATTTCACGCCCGAAAAACTGAAATTCATCTGCAAAATTGAGAAGGAACTGACTATATTTCCCCCAGGCGCCTTTGAAAGACCAACCATCCGAGAGGTCGTAAGTAAACGAAAGCCGCGGTAGCCAGTAGGCTTTGTCCGTTTGGTCGTAGTAGGTGGTTCGCAATCCCAAATTGGTCTCGAACCTTCGGCCTATTTGCCAGTCATTTTCGAAATATAAAGACAGGCCGGTTGCCTCTGCAACCGCTTTGAAGTCCTCGCTAACACGATTGTCGGACTGTTGCCAGATAGTCTTGGTTTTTGAAAGTTCCGCGCCAAACGCTAAATCGATGTTGGAGTGAACCTGCAGGGCATGCCGCCAGCTACCGGTAAAATTCTCGAGATTATTCTTATACTCATAATATGCCAAGACCGATAGGGCATGTTGGCCGCCGAGTTCCTCCGGGGCGGTTGTCTGGTCCCTGGCTTTATAGCGAGTGGAGTAATCCGAACCCGTAAATTGAAGTGTTGAGTAAAGCCCTGTATCCCATTGATGGCGCCACTGTGCACTCACCCCTTCGCTGGCCGACTTGTTCTTTTCGTTGCTGCGATAGACATCAAGAAAATCCACCTCGCTGAGAATGTCATCTGAACCCAGGTACGTGCTGAAAGTCAAGATGTCCTGTCCTGAAGGCAAATAGGTGAGCTTGCCAATTAAGTCATAAAAAGAAATGTCGGCAGAGAGTGACTCTTTGATTTGAGAAATATTCGCGGAAGGCGGCTCGGAACCATCCGGACTTACCGCAAAACCGGCCGCATAGACGAACTGTGGAAAGTACGGTTTGGTCACAAACAGCCTTTCATGCAAGTTTTTAGATAAAGTGGAGTTATACGAATGGCGACCAGCCAAGAAAACAGCGCCCTTTCCTGCAAGCGGGATTCCCAAGCTGGCCCTGGCATTTATCTGGCCGACGCCGACGCTCAAACTTGGCTCGCTGAAATTGCCAGTTTTCGTGGTCAAATCTATGACCCCGGACAGTCTTCCGCCGTACCTGGCTGGATATCCACCTTTATAAATCCGCACATCTTTGATAGCGTCAGAACTAAACGCGCTTAACAGACCAAAAGAATGGTTCACATTGTAGATGGGCATCCCGTCCAGCAGGACGAGATTATCCAGAGACGAGCTGCCTCTGATGGTAATTCCGGACGAACCGCTGGTTCCCCCGGTGATGCCGGGCATGAGTTCGATGGACCGCAAAATGTCCTTTTCGCCCAAATTAGGCAAATCGTCAAAGCTTCGGGCAGAAATGGCCAGTTGACTCGGCTTCTCGCTTACCTGGAAAATTTCCCTATTCAGCGCTTCAACGGTAACGGATTTCATTTGAACCGGCTCATGCGTTAACTCGATCTCGAGCTCAGGTTGCAGATTTGTTGGGTCGACGACTGCCGTACGTGAAGCGTATCCGATATAGTTCACCTCCAGGGTGCATAACCTGGCCGGCACGTGTCGCAAAGCGAAGTATCCTTGTTGATCGGTAGATGTGCCTGTGCCCAGGTGAGCTAGCCGGATGTTGGCAAAGGGCAGAGTTTCGCCGGTTCCTGAATCTAGAACTCTGCCGCTAATATCAAAATGCTGAATCTTACGTTTATCGTGAAAATAAAACTGACTTTCACCCAGTCTTTTAAAAGCCAGGTGAGTATCTCGCAAAATTCGAAAAAGCACATCTTCAATTGCCATGTCTGAAAAGTCCCCGGAAACAGTGACGTTGCTGACGAGCTCATCACCATACAGAATGTCAACTTTGTAGAGTTGGGATAACTTCTCCAGCACGGCCCGGAGCGGTGTGTCTTTGACCTTCAGCGTTGTGGCGGGTGGGAGCTTTTTCTGTGCGCCGGCTGTATTCGGGGAAAAGAAAACACAACTGACTATTAGCAAGAAAATAAGGAGTGCGGCCTTTTTCAACTGGAACCAGTCGGTTTTAAGTGTTTCTAATGATAAATAAGGTAGCTACCATTTTGGAAGCTATATTTTAAGTTCAAGGTCTGGCAGAAAACAGATAGAGTTGTGTCAATTTCCTGTTCTTCAAAAACGCCTGACATGGAGCGTTCGCCAAGTGCTGCTGTCTGCAACCGTATTCTTGTATCGTACCGTCTCTGTAATTCCGCAATGACTTCATGCAGCGGCGTCTGGTGGAAAACAAATCGGTTGTTGAGCCAGCCAATGAGATAGTCTGCATTGACCGATTCAACCGGAGTCGGAGTGTTTTTCCCGGAAACGATGCTCTTTTCATTGGCCTGCAAGACCACCCGGTCACGCGAATCGGCAGAGATGGTTTGCAGCATAACCCTGCCTTCTTTGACGATGACCCGGGTTTGGTTGTCGCGGCTATGAATGTCAAAACTCGTTCCTAAAACACGGATTTGTGCATTTTCGGTTTGCACCACAAAAGGTCGTCCGTCGCGCGCAACATCAAAAAACGCCTGCCCCTGCAAGAACACACGCCGCACCGAGTCTTGCAGCCCTTCGGAAAACTCTATTTCACTGGCAACGTTTAGTCGCACAGAGGTGCCATCGGCAAGCTCGACGTTTCTTCGCTCGGCATTTTGGGTTGCGTAAACCTGCCGGTTGCCGGTGCTGAGAAAGACCTGGGAAACAATTAAGATCAGAATGGCAGCAGCGGCCACGGCAGACCAGCGCAGCACGTTGCTTTGAATAAAACGCTGTGTTCCAACAGTCTTCAGGCGCATCATTGGCAGAACTCGTGCCTTTTCTTCAGGAATCGTGATTCCGAGGCGAGCCTGGATTGCAGACCATTCCGCGCGGACATCCGGAAGCGCTACTGAGTTCTTTGGCTGCGTTCGCTGCCAGATCTTTTCAATTTCTGCATAAACCTGCCGGTTTTCATCCGACTCGCGCAACCATTTTTGCAGCGACTTTTCTTCCGCGTCGCTCAACTGACCTGCAAAACGTCGGTTGATTAAGTTTTGAAGCTCTTCTTCCCTCATGACTGGTCTTGGGTCTATAAGAAATTCTGAGTTACTTTCTCTCGTTTACTCTGTCACGTCCAGATTGAGTACCAGTTCACATTATACTACAGCCTGCTAAGACAAAACCCTACACCTGAAGGAATCCCGGTACGGAGCACACGGCAAACATCCATTTACCAAATCGCGGAATCAAAACCAATCCCACAAAGTGATGAGCAGAACCATCAGGTGTTTGAAACTGCTACGCAGTGATTTCAACGCACGGCTCATATATTTTTCGACGGTCTTTATTGAAACGCCCAAAACAGCCGCGATCTCAGCGTACTTCAGCCCCTCAAACCTGTTCAGTGTGAAAATGCTGCGTTCTTTTTCCGGAAGCCTGTTGAGCAACTCTCCGATTTTATCTTCGGCTTCGAAATCGTACAAGTCACTTGCTGCGGCCACATTTTCATGACTCTCCAGAGAATCGGCTTGTCTCAGCACCTTTTTCTTCAAATAATTGATGGCCAGGTTTGTAGCGGCCCGATAGAGATACGCCTTTATCGATTGCCTGCTATCCAGAGTGTGCCGGTTTTGCCAGACGCGGGTGAAGGTGTCCTGGGTCAGATCTCTGGCGGTTTCATAGTCACCTGTCCGCCGCATCAGGAATCTGAAGAGCGCTTCATAGTAACGGAAATAGAGTTCCCTGAAAGCCGCTCCATCCGAGGTCCGAATCGCCTCAGTCAACTGGCTATCGGTTATTTTTTCAGCAGCTGGCATTGTTCTCTGTTTTCGAGCGACCGCTTGAACCGCATGTCATCAGAACCTCAAAATCGACTCAAACCCACTTACTTGAGAAAACTCATTTCCTTCACCTGGATAAAACCACCCGCGCGCAATTGATAGTAGTAGATGCCGTTCGCGACCAGATTGCCGTTCTCATCCTTGCCGTCCCAGTGCACACCGTAATTCCCCGGCGTGTAGCGGTTATTCACCAATTCACGAATTTTCCGGCCCAGCGTGTTGAAGATACTCAACCTCACGTGGCTTGGTTCCGCCAGCTGAAAACGAATCGTGGTTTCGGGGTTGAACGGGTTCGGGTAGTTCTGCTCCAGAACGACGGTCGCCGGCACGCGTGAGGATCTCGCCACGGAAGTCGTGAAGCTGGCATTGCCGCCGCCCATCAGAAGTTTGTTCGGCAGCAAGAAGGTCAATCCCTCGATGTCAAGATCCTGGGCGCCCGTGGTGGGCAAGATGCTACCGATTCCGGTCGCCGGATCGATAACCACGAATTCATCTGTGGCGCCATTGCTGAAGCCGATGAACAAACTGTCAGGCAAAAACACCAGGCACTCGACGTTGCGGAAACCAACCGGATTGTCGGGGTCCACTTCAGCACCGGCGCCGGTGGCAATATCGATGCGGATGAGTTTGCCGCTTCGCGTGTCCGCGCCATACAGGACGGGATTGGCGTCAAGCGTGAAAGCAAGCCCTTCGACATCTTTGAAGCCGAGATCGCCAATTTCGGTGACCGCGCCGGTCGATTTGCTGATGCTCACCAGCTTGTGCGAGTCGTTGTCCACGCCGAACAATTCACCGGTCACCGGGTGGACGGCCATGCCTTCGATGTCGTCCGATTCGGTGTTGCCGATGAAGGTGGCCGGAATGTCATCGGTACTGTTGATATCGGCGGGGTCGATGCTGAACAGCGGCCCATCATCTTCGTTGGAGATAACCAGGATGCGGCCTGATTCCGGATCCCAGGTCATGGCTTCGAGATCGACGATGGATTGCGAGCCGTCCACGACTGTGCCCAGGATTTCGACCGTTGGAGAGACCGCGTTAATGTCGAGCCGGATCAGGAAATCATCATCGCCATCCACGCCGATCAGAAACTCGGGCTGCACCGGAACGGTCGTGCCGTTGAGTACGACTACCGCGCTTCTGAGGTAGGACTCGCTGCAACAGTCATCCACGTGTGTGCTGATGACTGTATTGACTTCGCCGCTGACCACCAGGTCTTTCAAGTCAGCCGTGCCGCTGCCGCCGAGAAAGATGTAGCTTCCAGGCACCACCTCGCCGGCGGGAAACATGGAGTTGAAAATCGTCACGCGCACGCCATCATCCACGCCGGAGGTGGCAATGGTGAATTTCGTGACCAGGACATTCGCGGGAATATCGACGAAGGTGCGAAAATAAGTAAAGTCACCGCCCTGTCGACATCCCACAACGCCACACAGGGTTGAGGGCACGCTAAAGCCGATGATATCGGGATCCGGGGCCGGTCCCCAGGCCGCATCATCGGGCGCGGGAATGGTGGCAAAAGCATACTCGCCGGGGTCACCGTGTTGCGGCGAGGTGAAACCGAATGAAACAACGGCTTCGCCCTGATTCATCTCCCAGGGCGATCGCGTCTGGGGAAAAGACCTGTCACACAAGATGAGCACCATCGCTACAGAGAACAGGATTTTGGTATTCATGAGACATCCTCCTCTATTATGATGTACATCGATCCGCTGACACTGTTGCGGATCGAACAGCAATTTGCCGTCGCCACGATCGCTTGCCGCCCGTTTTGCTCTGAATTCGCGCGCTTTCATCGTGATATGGAACTGTGGGTGAACAAGTGACTTTCTCGCCCCACAACCGTTGTCACCATCGGGAGGAGAGTCTGCTGGACAGGGATGTGCAGATTGAAGTATGGGGTGTTGGATATTAGCTATTCTCGGTCAAAAAGTCAAGCAAATGTCTTGGCCGACGGCGCATTCGTCAATAGGCACAGACGGTCTTGCCGCTCCCACATATAACCAGCAATAACTCACTTGCCGTCCGTGGGAAATTCGTTGCGTATTGACACAAGTTGTTTATCTTTGAGTCCGTTGTCCGGGCAGGATTCCCCTACTTAACAAATTCGAGATAACCTGCATGTCTGAAGACAAGAGCGGCATCGCCACCAAAACTGCGCCTATCTCAATCTACCCGATTCTTTCGGTCAATTTTGTTGGCACGCTTGGCTTCAGCATTGTCTTGCCGTTCCTGGTTTTTCTGGTAACTCGATTTGGCGGCAACGCGCTCGTCTATGGCATTATGGGCGCCACCTATTCTGCTTTTCAACTGGTCGGCGCGCCCATCCTCGGGCGATGGTCGGACCGCCATGGCCGACGAAAGATTCTGCTTCTCAGCCAGTTCGGCACGCTCACCTCTTGGGTGATTTTTCTGATCGCCCTCTACCTGCCACTGGTGACAGTGGTCGAGGTCGAATCGACGATGGCAGGCCAGTTTGCCCTGACCCTGCCGCTGGTGGTGTTGTTCTTCGCCCGGGCCCTGGACGGCATTACCGGCGGCAACGTCTCTGTGGCCAACGCCTACCTGGCGGATATCTCCAGCGAGAGCGAGCGCAGCAAGAACTTCGGCAAGATGGCTATATCCGCCAATCTCGGTTTTATCGTCGGTCCGGCGCTGGCAGGCGTACTGGGCGCGACTGCGTGGGGCGAAACTTTGCCCGTCCTGGCGGCCGCGGCCATATCGTTGGTCGCTTCCCTGATCATCCTGTTTAAGTTGCCCGAGTCCCGGCCGGTGGTTATTGAAAAAGACCCGGAGCAGGCGAACATGCGCAAGATATTCGGGCAGGAGTGCAAGGAGTGCTTCGAAATCAAGTGCAAACACACGCTGACTTTCCGTGACCTGTTGAAACTGGAGCGCGTGCCGCACCTGCTCTTGATACATTTTATGGTCTTTCTCGGGTTCAATTTCTTCTATATTGCGTTTCCTGTACACGCGGTTCAAGGCTTGCATTGGCAGCTCACGGATACGGGCGTATTCTTTTCCTTTCTGGGCGGGACCATGGTTTTAGCGCAGGGGCCTTTGTTGAGTCTGGCTTCAAAGAAGTGGTCGGAAAGCCGGTTGGTGCTCGCAGGTAGTTTCATTCTGGCCATGAGCTTTGTTTGTTTCCTGTCGGGCACGATTTGGCTCATCTATTCCGGCGCTGCCCTGATGGCACTGGGCAATGGCATCATGTGGCCGTCGCTGCTGTCTCTTGTCTCCACCTCAACGGCAGAGAGATTTCAAGGAACGGTGCAGGGATTCGCCAGTAGTTCCGGCAGTTTCGCCAGCATCGTCGGCCTGCTGGCTGGTGGACTACTTTACAACATGGTGGGGAGCCAGGTCTTTCTGCTATCAGCGGCGATTCTCTTTGTGGTGTTTGTCATGGCGAGTCAATTGCGGCCGGTTGCTGCCAGAGCTGAAGATTAGCGGGGCATTCTCGAAAACTTCGTATTTTATTGCTCCTGAGTTTGCCAAATAGACCCCTGAGCAGAGCGTAGGAGTGAGAGATCGTTTGCTTTCGTTACGTCAGCGGATGACTCCTGGAAAGCAGAAATTCTGGCTACTAAGATACTATCATCCAAAAACAAGATAAAACACACTTGCTTTTTCGCATCTAGTCCACTATCTTATCTTTGCAGCATGAAAGCAACGGGTAGTCACGCGCGATGTCGTCGTGACAATGGGCCAGGTTTTTCCAAGTCTCGCATCAAGTTCATTTTTTCTAACACAATCAGGAGTTCAGTCTCCGACAGTCTCGCATATTGATTTCAAAGCATCAGTCATATTGTCGCTTCACAAGGACGATCAGCAGTCAAGTATTGTCATGAATCATGGGTTTGAGGTTACACAAATACTCACGGGAGGTCGTTATGATTCGCTTGTTTGGTTTCCTGACGTTGGTGCTATCGCAGGTGGCCCCGGTCACGGCGCAGGCACAAATCATCATCAATGAAATTCATGCCGATCCGGCGAGCGGGCTTGCCGGCGATGCCAATGGCGACGGTGTTCGACACCAGAGCCAGGACGAATTCGTAGAGTTGGTCAACAGCTCAAGTTCTGAAGCGGACCTCTCCGGGTGGACTTTGTCAGATGGGGTAGGAGTGAAGTTTACCTTTCCCCCTGGCTCGGTGGTGCCGGGCAAATGCGCCATCGTCGTATTTGGCGGAGGAAACCCGACTGGTTCTTTCGGCGGCGCTCTCGTCGAGACAGAGGGTTCACTGGGGTTGAACAACACTGGCGACAAGGTCACACTGCATGATGGCACCTCCGCTGTCGCAATCTACACCTATGGCAGCGAAGGCGGTTCCGACCAGTCGATTACCCGTGCGCCGGACATAACCGGCAGCGAACCCCTGGTCAAACACACCGACGCCTCCGGAGCCGGGGGCCGCCTTTTCTCGCCCGGAACAAAAGTCGATGGCTCAGCTTTTTCGGGCTGCTCTGCGCCCACCACTGGCAGCATCAAAGTCAAGAAACAAACCGACCCGTCCGGCGGCAGTGGGTTCTCGTTCTCGGGCGACCTGGGCAGCTTCTTGCTGGATGACGGCGGCGAAAACCTGCAAAGCGACCTCTCTCCCGGCGACTACGACATCACGGAAACCGTGCCAACAGCCTGGCTGCTGGAGGCAGTGCAAGTCACGGGCGCCGGCAGCACCGATATCGCGTCCGGCGCGACGGTACATCTGCAAGCCGGCGATGCGGCAGTCGTTACGTTTAAAAACAAAACCAGCACACCGCAAACCACTTCCGTGATCATCAATGAAGTCGATTCTGATACACCAGGGATAGACAAAGAGGAATTCATCGAGCTTTTCGACGGTGGGTCTGGCAGCACCAGCCTGGATGGCATGGTCATCGTGCTGTTCAACGGCGGCGACGACGCATCATATGGCGCCGCAATTGATCTGGACGGCGAGCAAACTGACTCTAACGGCTATTTCGTGCTCGGCAATAGCGCTGTCTCCAATGTCGACAAGCCACTGAATGATAATACGCTGCAAAACGGTCCGGATGCAGTGGCTCTCTACTTCGGGAACGGTTCAGACTTTCCCAATAACACGCCTGTGACCACCAGCAGCTTGATAGACGCGGTGGTTTACGACACCGACGACGCCGATGATTCCGGTTTGCTGACGCTGCTGAGTTCCGGCCCGCAAGTCAACGAAAACGGCGCCGGCAACAAGGATGGCCACTCGATTCAACGCATCCCGAATGGCGCCGGTGGCGCCCGCAAAACCGGCAAGTACATTCCTATTCCGCCAACTCCCGGGGAAGTCAATGTCGAGCCACCGGACCAATCGGATTTGGAAATCACTAAAGAAGATGACGTTGACCCCGCGTTTGTGGGCGACAACATCACCTACACGCTCACGGTCAGCAACAACGGACCCGAAACCGCAATCAATGTCACTGCCAGCGACACCTTGCCGGCTGGGTTGGCTTTTGTTTCAGTCAGCTCCAGCCAGGGTTCAGCAAGCGAATCCGGCGGCATTGTCACAGCCACGCTGGGTGACCTTGCCAACGGCGACCAGGTGGAGATCGACATCGTTGTCGCCACGGCCACAACCGGGACATTCACAAACAGCGCCGCGGTCACCAGCGACACCGACGATCCTGACACCGACAACAATCACACGACGGAGGAAACGCAAGTTGTGAATCTGCCCACGACTTCCGTCATCATCAACGAAATCGATTCCGACTCGCCCGGCACGGGCGACCAGGAATTCATCGAACTGTTTGACGGCGGCTCCGGCGGCACCAGTCTTGACGGCATGGTGGTGGTGCTGTTCAACGGCGGCGACGACGCATCTTACAAATCATTTGATCTCGACGGTCACCAAACCGACGGCAGTGGCTATTTTGTGCTGGGCAGCGCCGGTCTGGCGAACGTGGATAAGACCCTGCCGAATGCGACTCTGCAAAACGGCCCCGATGCCGTGGCGCTATACTTCGGTGATGACTTCCCGAATGACACGCCGGTGACCACCAATCGCCTCATCGACGCCGTGGTCTATGACACGGACGATGCTGACGATGGCGGTCTTTTGGCCCTTCTGAAATCAGGGCAACCGCAGGTCAATGAAAACGGCGGCGCTGACGGCCAGAACCATTCCCTGCAGCGCATCCCAAATGGCTCGGGCGGAGCACGCAAGACAAGCACTTACCTTGCCATTCCACCGACTCCGGGCACCAAAAATGTCAAGCCACCCGAACCCGACATTGCGGTGAGTCCTGCCAGCCTGGACTTTGGCGAGCGCGAGGCAGGCAAAGAACGCGACCGCGATCTGACGGTCACGAACGAAGGATTTGTAGACCTGATAGTTGATTCAACTGTGGTCACGGACGCCAACGCCGACCAGTGGAGCGTCACAAAAGGCGAGGCGCCATTTTCGCTGGCGCCGAGGGAATCCCGCACGGTGCAAGTCTGCTTCAATCCGACTTCGGATGGCGACATGACTGCTTTTCTGCGCATCCGCAGCAATGATTCGGATGAAGACCCGGTTGAGGTTGCACTGACCGGCACCGGGCTGGCGCCCAACATTGCCGGGCCGCTGGACAAGGTCAAGTTTCACACGGTTTTCATCGGTCAGGAGAAGGAACGCAAGTTTCGCATCCGCAACGATGGCAATGCCGACCTGGTGGTCGATCGCATCACCATCGGCGGCTCGAACGGCCGGCATTATCGTTTGGATACTATGGAGGTTCCTTTCCAGTTAGAGCCCGGCGAGGACAAGCAGTTCACCGGCATCTTTGCGCCGGATACCATCGGCGTGCTGAGAGGGTTGGTACGTTTTTACAGCAACGACCCGGACAAGGAACGGCTCGGCGTTGGGCTGCTGGGCGAAGGTCAGGTTGACCCGTCCCTGCGGCCTGAAGTCGTTGTCGAGCCAACCAGTCTGGACTATGATTCTGTCGCTGTCGGCGCGAGTGTTGCGCGCGCCATCACCGTACGAAATGACAGCGCCGGCGTACTTGAAGTGTCCGGCGCCGTGTTCACCGGGCCGGATGCAGACCAGTGGCAGTTCGGCAGCGGCGCCCCGCCATTCTCCCTGCTGCAGGGGGCGAGTCAAACGGTTGCGATTCGATTTTCGCCCACGTCACTTGGGGACAAAGTCGCGCAAGTCGAGCTGAGCAGCAATGATCCTGAACAGCCCACCGTGGTTGTGTCTCTCACAGGAACAGGCCGTGAAACGACGGAAGTTGGCTTTGAGGGCATCGTGGTCATCAATGAAATCCACTACAATCCCGCCACCATCCAGGGGCCAGATAGCGATTTCGAGTTTCTCGAACTGCATAACCGATCTGATGACAACATTGGGCTTGCGGGCTTCAGTTTTACTACCGGCATCAACCACACGTTTGTAGAAGGTGACACCCTGCGCGCACGCGGCTTTCTGGTGGTCACCATCGACTCCAGTTCCTATCCCGGCAGCGTGCAGTGGACTTCCGGCGGACTCGTCAACTCGGGTGAGCTGGTTGCGCTGGCGGACCCCAGCGCTGTCGTTATTGATTCCGTGGTTTATGGCATATCGACGCCCTGGCCGTCTGATGCCAATGGCAAGGGTCCGTCTCTGGAGTTGTCAGACCCGGCTCTGGACAACAGCCTGCCGCTGAACTGGCACGCCAGCCTGCCGGACGGCGGCACACCGGGTTCCGTCAACTCCAACCCGGAGGCTACTGAGCCGGACATTGCCACGAATCCCGCAGTTTTGCAGCACGGCAATGTCGAAGTCGGCGCCGGCAACGAGCAGACGCTGACAGTGTCAAACATCGGAGGTGCTGATCTCAATGTCACAGCAGCCGCGATTTCCGGTGCGGATGCGGCGCTTTGGCAAATCACCGCAGGCGAAGCGCCGGTCACGGTCGCTGCGGGCATGAGCCACGAAATCGTGCTGAGATTCACGCCAGATGCAGAGGGGGAGAAGACCGCCGCTCTCACACTAACCAGCAACGACCCCGACGAGCCGACTGTTACCGTGCCGCTCACGGGAACGGGTATCATCAGCGTGGCGTCGCCATTTGCGGGTGTGGTGGTTATCAATGAGCTTCATTACAATCCGGCCACCAGCCAGGGCAGTGACACGGAGTTCGAGTTCCTGGAACTGGCAAACACCTCCGCCGCAGAGCTGGCGCTGGACGGCTTTGCCTTCTCCGCCGGCATCGAGCACGTCTTCGCAGCCGGAACCACCTTGCCGGCAAACGGCTTTGTCGTGCTGGCCAAAACCGCAGCCACTTACCCGGGCAGTGTGCAGTGGGATTCCGGCAACCTGGTCAATTCCGGCGAGCCCATCAGACTCCTGGACGCGGACGGCCTGGAAGTGGATACGCTCGCGTACGGCAACAGTGCACCCTGGCCCTCTGCCGCAAACGGTAGCGGCCCTTCTCTGGAACTGAAATCACCGACGCTCGACAACAGTCTGGCGGATAACTGGCAGGCCAGTGCAGCGCTTGGCGGTACACCCGGCGCGTCGAACTCGGATGGTGGTCTTACCGGTCCCAACCTGGCGGTTGCGCCCAGCCAATGGGACTTCGGCATTTTGAATCTAGCTATCAGCGAGACCGCGGAAATCGTGCTGCAAAATCAGGGCGACCAGCCCTTGCAAGTCGAGTCCCTGGCGCTGTTGGGCGATGCCGCGCAGCAGTTCGCCTTGCGCGGAGAAGCTGTGCCCTTCACCCTTGAGCCGGGCCAGCGGGAGACATGTTTTGTCGATGCCAACCCGACGCTCGCCGGGGCACACGAAGCGGTTCTGCAAATCAGCAGCACTTCGGTGCGCGACTCCCTGGTGGAGGTCCCCATCAAGATGTTCATCAACTCGCCGCCGGAGCAGCCGCAATTGCTGGCGCCGGACTGGGGTGAAGCGACTCAGCTCTTGAGCTGGAGACGCTCGGCGGACCCCGATCCGGCAGACACGGTGAAATACCAGGTGGAACTCGCGCTGCAGGAAGATTTCAGCCAGGTTGCGACAACCATTGCCGGCATTGCGGATACCAGCCAGGAACTCGCCCACCTGCAGGACGTGGGAGATTTCGTAGAAGGCGGCTTCTACTACTGGCGCGTGGCTGCCATGGACAATCACAGCGGCGTGTCACCGCAATCAGTAACCGGGTACTTTCAACTTGCAGACAGTCCAACGCAGGTCAGTCAGGCGCAAGACGGTTTGCCGGCAACCTTTGCCCTGGCGCAGAACTATCCCAACCCCTTCAACCCGGAGACGCGCATTCAGTTTGAGCTTGCGGAGCGGGCTACTGTGTCGCTGGTAGTGTTTGACTTACGGGGGCGCGAAGTGCAGCAGCTTGTGGTGCGCGAAGAACGCGACAGCGGCTTGCATTCCGTGGTCTGGCGTGGACGAAATGCAAATGGCACGCCCGCGCCTTCCGGGATTTATTTCTACCGGCTTTCTATTGAGACTTTGGAAGGGAAAACGATGGCTTTTGTGCGGCGGATGTTGTTGTTGAAATAGCTATGTGAGCGCGGCCCGCGACTCCCCACATCATCTCGTTCCCCCGCTCTGCGTGGCGAACGCAGACCAGGACGCTCCTGCGTCCAGTGGCATAAGCATGAACGCTCCGATCACCGGAGCATGGGACGCAGGAGCGTCCCGGATGCATTCCCACGCCGAGCGTGGGAACGAGAGCATTGAGACTTTGGAAGGAAAGTCAATGGCTTTTGTGCGGCGGATGTTGTTGTTGAAATAGCTATGTGAGCGCGGCCCGCGATTCCCCACATCATCTCGTTCCCACGCTCCGCGTGGCGAACGCAGACCAGGACGCTCCTGCGTCCAGTGGCATAAGCATGAACGCTCCGTTCACCGGAACATTGGACGCAGGAGCGTCCCTAGATGCATTCCCACGCAGAGCGTGGGAACGAGACCAACGGCTCGGAGCGGAACCCGACACTCTGCATCCAAATCACCATTCAGTCGTCACCTCAATCAGTGCTTCAAGCCCGGCATAGTTCCTGGCGCTCGAGTATCGCCAATGCTCCTGCTGGTCAACATACCCTCGTTTAACGGGATTGTTGTGAATGTACTCGACCTTCTGCAACATCATATCCACACCCTGAATTTGTTCCGGGTGCGAGCCCTCCTGCCAAAGTTGATAGGGGCGGTCATGTTTGTGCTGCTTTCGAAGGAAATGCAACTGTTCCAGAATCTTTCTGGCGTTTTTCTCTTTGAAATAGTCAATGATTTGCCGCGCGGTGTGAGACTTGAAGTCACCTACTTCTTTGACCAGATCATCGCAGGCGGCAATCAGGTGCAGATGATTCTCCATGATAACGTAGGCAAATACGGTCATCCGACCGTTTTCTTGTAGGAAGGTCAGGGAGTCCAGGACAACCTGAGTCACGGCTGGGCTGGCAAATATGGGAATCCAGTTCAGGACAGTGCAAGTCAGGAAATGTGGAATCCCTGTGTCATCTTCCTGGAATATTTTGTAGCGGCTACGGCCCAATGCGTCATCCTGTTTTTATCTCGTTCCCACGCTCCGCATGGTGAACGCAGACTAGGACGCTCCTGCGTCCAGTGGCGCGACCTGCACCTTCGCTAATCAAGCACGGGACGCAGGAGCGTCCCTGGATGCATTCCCACGCAGAGCGTGGGAACGAGAACCTGGAGAACCAACCTACGCCAACTTCGCCAGGTTTTCATGAATTTTCTCAAGCAGGCCTTGGGCCCTGGCTTCCTTATCAGCGGCGCGACCCTGGTAGTGCTGGTAGTCGCGCAGGGCGGCCTCGGCGTAGGCCTGGGCTCGGTGCAGCAGGTCTCGCTGACGGGCCGGGGCGACCTCGCGCCCGGCGGCATCGCGGTACATGACGGCCATGTTGAAGCGGGTTTCCCCGGCACTGTAGCGGTCGCCGGTTTGTTCGGCCAACTGCACACACTTTTCGTAGTGCTCCCGAGCGCGCTCGGTCTGGCCGACTGCGTCGTAGAGGTTGCCTAACTCGTTGTGCATGGGGCCGAGGGTGGTGAGGGCGGTGGCCGGGCAGAGGGCCAGGGCCTGTTGGTAGTTCCCTTCCGCTGCCTGGGCGTGCTTCAGCACGCTTTCCGCCGGCTCGCCTCGCTGGCGGGATTCGTCGAATCGCTGGTGATGGACCATGCCGATTTGCGCGATGGCTCCAGATTGATGTAGCTTGTCCTTAGGTGCGTAAAGATCGAGAGCACACTGGTAGGCGGCTTCGGCCGCGTCCAGGTCCCGGATGGCGGGAATGTCCATGTAGGCGTGTCCGAGGTTGAAGTGGGTGATGGCTTCGCCGGCGGTGTCGCCGAGACGCTGGTCCATTGAGAGAGACTCCTCGTACGCCGCCACACAGTCGGGGCTGCCTTGCTCCATCAGGATATGGCCGAGGGTGAAGACGCCAACGCCGAGCGTGCGGATGCGGTTGCTTTGGTCGGGGTCCAGAACGGCATCGGTGTGCAGGGCCAGGGCGGGTGCGGCTTGCTGGCGGTCCCAGGCGACGCGTTTTTCCTGCAAGGCGGCGGCCCGGGGCAGGTCTCGGTCGTGCTGGTGAGCCAGGTGAACACGATATCCCTTGACCAAACTGTATTGGTCTTCTCGTCCGGAGATGGGGGCGTCGTCGGGGGTGCAATAGTCGGGCGTGATTTCGGCGACCAGCCGGGCCCATTCGGAGAGGCGGCCCTGGTAATCATAGAGGATGCGCAGGCCCTGCATGGCGGAGATGACGCGACTCCACCAGCCGTTACGGCGGGCGCTGCGGCGGGCGTGCAGCAGGTTGGCCTCTTCCAGGACAAGGTATTGGATGACGTTCCGGTTGCCTTGGTTGAATTGCTCGTGGTAGTAGTTGCTCAACTCACCGATGGCTTCGACCCAGGCCCGCAGTGCGGCAGTGGCGGTCGAGCAGCCTGGCTCGCCGTCGTAGTGCCGGGCAAACAGTTGGCGCAGGAACCAGGGCAAGGCGGGGTGAATGCTGTACCACGTGCCGCCCAGGTGGGTCAGCAGGCCGGTCTCGCGCGCCCGGTCGAGCAGGCGCGTCAGGTCATCTTTGTTCTTGCCCTTTAGCTCCGGCAGGGCGTGGTCGCCTTCGCCCATCAATGCGAGGGCGGCGACTTCTACCGTGCCCTGGAACAGGTGCAGCAGGGCGATGAGCGGCTGTTCGTCGGGCTGGAAGGCGTTGCGGAAGCCGTAGTCGAGCGATGCGCCGAGGGATTTGTCGCGGCCTTGTTTTTCATCGGCGTCTTCGATGACCTGCTCGCCGCTGCGGATGGCTTCGACGAAGTTGCCGATTTGCGTCTTGCCGTGTAGGCCCGTTTTGATGGCCTGGCCTACGATCACGCGCAGGGTCAGGGGGTTGCCGTGGCAGTAGTCGAGCAGGGGCTGCCAGTCGGCGATGTCCTTGCGGGCGATCTGCCCTTCGCTGCCCAGGCTGCGGGCCAGGTTGGCGGCGTCGCTGTTGCTCATGCGCGGCATCTCTATCCGGTGCGGAACACCGCCGAGCCACGCTTGTTCGTCGCGCCGGCTGGTGAGCAGGATTTTGGCCCGAGTGGCCCCATCCAGCTTGATTTGCTTCAAGAAGTCGGCCAGGTCGGCTTGTTCTTCCGCTGTCCAGGTGGATTCGGTTCCGGACGGGAAGCCGGCCACCGGCTCGACGTTGTCCCAAATCCACAGCACGGGAATTTGTTGCAGCACTTGCAGCACCAGGCGGCGGCGTGCCTTATCCTCGTTCAGGGCGTGCCATTCGATGCCGCTGGCTTTCAGGATGGGATCGAACTTTCCCCCGATTTGGTTCAGCACGTCGGTCAGGTCCGTGTGGGATTCGAAGGAGGTCAACAGGACGACGGGCTGGGGCCCCAGGCCGCCGGTCTGGGCGTACCAGCGCGCGAATTCAACAGCGGTGGTAGATTTGCCCTGGCCGGCGTAGGCGTGCAGCAGCACCACGGGGCCCTGGTCAAAGGCCCGGTCGAGCAGCAGCAGGGTTCCGTCCCGCCCCACGAAGCCGGTGTCGGGCACGTAGCGGCGCAGGACGCGGTCGGTCTGGACGGGGTCCAGTTCGGGGTGTTGGTCAAGTTGCAGTCCGGGCGCGCCGTCTTTGGGCGGCAGCAGGTGGATAGGCATGGCTTCATAGACGACGGGTACGAACCAGTCCTGCAGCGGACGCGGCTGGAGTCCGACCCAGCGCTCAGGGTTGAGCCCCAGGTGTTTGCGGCCTTCGCTGGCGGCCTGGCCAAATGGGCGGCCCTGGGCCAGCGCGGCGTAGAGCTGGCCGATGTATTGCGCGGCGGTGACGACAAAGACGCTGTATCGCATGCCGAGCACGGCGGGGATGCCCTGGTCAATGACAGCCTGGGTCAGCGAGCCGATGGCGCGGACTTTGTCATGGTCCGTATCGGCGGCGGTTTCTTCATCGGCCACGGCTTCGTGCATGGCGGATTGGCAGGCGTTGAGCGCCAGCACGGGCACGCCGTTGTCGTGCAGCAGTTGGCCGAGTTCCGCGCCCGGTACGGGCCGCATCTTCTCGTCGCGGCCGGGATGCTCGAACAGCAGGTAGCCGTGTTTGCCCTTCTGCTGGCCGCCCAGTGTGACAACGTTGAGGGCCTTCAGCCAGTCGGCCATTTTGGTTTTGCTCAAGTCCGCGTACATACCGTGGCCGTCGAAGTGGACGATGTGGAAGGGCCGCCCGGCGGCTTTGGCGTCTGTCAGCTCTTTCTGCAGTTGCTCGAAGGTGGGCGGACGCAGGGCGGTGATGTCGAAGCGAGCGAGATCTTCACCCAGGTCCTGCACCAGCCGGTTGGCCACCGCCCGCAACTCGACGTCGTCTCTACCGCCCGGCCGGCAGACGATGTAGAGCAGCCGGACGCGTCCATCGTCGGAGGGCGGAACAGGAATGAAGGCGATGTTGGGGTTGGACTGGACGCGCACGAAGACTCGAACGCGCAGGGCGATGGCGGAATCAGACTGGGGATCGCGCATCAGTTCCCAGGGGATGGACGCGGCTTCGGTAATGCCCGAGGCAATCTCCACCCGCAGGTCGGCCAGTTGTTCCCGCACTGCGAACCAGATGGCCTGGGTATCCAAGTTGGCGGCCAGCACCTTGGTGTAAAGCTCCTCGCCCCGTTGCTTCATGCAGGCTTCGATTTGTTCAACCTGCACCTCCTGGCTCGCTTCCGCCCGTATCAGGTAGTCCTCCATGTACCAGCGCAGGTCGGCCTGCTCCTGGGGCGTGAGGGAGAATTCGATATTCGCCTCGGCCTCAAGGTTGGCCTGATCTGAACGCTTGAGCGTGAGCTGGATGGGATATTTCCCTTCGTGGAGGGGGCGTTGGCGTATGTGGAGTGTGGTCATCATGTCAATTAATCCTTTAGCTAACTTCGACGAGCCGATACACCGATTCTACAGTTACCCGTTGCGTTTTGGCAAGTGACTCAAGCAAGACTTGGTAGGTTTCCTCGCTCGGCCCGAACCTTTTCAGGCGATGCTCCTGTGCCAGGCGCGGCTGCGGCTGAACTCTCTTTGAAAGGCGCAGAAGCACAAAGCTCGAAAAAGGAGGACAGGACATGCCCTTGCCGTCTATGCCTAGTGGTCTATGGAAAATGTCCAGACGGCAAACCCATATCTGAACAGAAAGCCCACTTATTGAGGTGTTCTGGTCTGTAACAAAGAAGAATTCCCCTACATTTTCCATGGTTGTATCTGAGATTGAGATTGTGAAAGACAACTATTGATAGCATAGTAACATTTCCCATACAAAGCAAGCGGAAATTTCAGCCCAATCCAAATATCAAACTCCTCGACCAGATGCTGGAGAAGTAGTCGTGAGCCGGGCCCCCGGGACTCTCGTTCCCACGCTCCGCGTGGCGAACGCAGACTTGGACGCTCCTGCGTCCAGTGGCGGTGTCAGTACGTCCCGTTCATGATACGGGACGCAGGAGCGCCCCAAGATACATTCCCACGCAGAGCGTGGGAACGAGAATAGGCAAGGCCTTGCATTTCTGAAACAACGAACGTATATTCATACAAGTTTCTCCTTTCAGATGAATCTAAGCGAATGCAGCTAGAATCAGTGCAGGTACTTTGGTCCAATGCCGTAGGAATCGTAAGCTTGCTAATCTTGTGAATGGCAACGAGTTCCAAGTATTAGATAGGTAGAAAGTAGAGCAGATGACGAGTGAGCAGAAGCACTTCATTCAGCACCTCAATGAGAGATACTATTTCGAACTAGATCGAAAGGAGAAATTGAACGCAAAGATCAACAGCCCAATGACAGTAATCATTGTGGTCATTGGGGTGATCGCGTTTTTTGTCCAGAGCTCCGGTGGTTTTGGTTCTGACATGCTTGCCATTAGTCTTCATGTCCTGGATGTCCCCCATTTTTCACACAAGAGCCAAACACAATTGTTTTTTCATTAAAGAAGAGAACGTGTTGCTGTCATAGACTTTTGAAAGAGCAAGCAATTTTTTGACAGCAAAGGCCAACTTATAGAAGATAAACCGAA
>JAJDAF010000024.1 GCA_029261995.1 Candidatus Zhuqueibacterota bacterium | reverse complement strand
TACCTGGACGTTTCTTTGACGCACTTGGACTACCTAGACTTTACGTGAAACAACTCAACCAACCGAACCGCCGTGGTACGTGATCCGTATGCCCGGTGGTGTGGGAGGAGCGGGGTCGTGAGGCCCCGCCCTATCCCGATTCGACAATCGGAAAGGTGTCGATGTTGCCCCACACCGCCTGCACCGGCGCCATGGCTTCCAGGCTGATGATAATCTCCTCGCTGCCGATGTCGCCGGCATGCAGGATGTGGTCCACACCCTGGAACAGGTCGTAGACTTTTGGGTGCATGTGGCCGTGATTGTCGGAAATGACGCCGATTTTCATTGAAGATCCAATTATGAATTGTGAATTACGAATTAATGTCTCAAACAGGTTCGAGGCATCGAGAACCAAATCCTTGCCAAGCGTGGACGGGACCTGGCTTTGCAGATGCTGATCGCCTGCGGCGCCGGTCGGCGGACCCACCTCTGGCATCCGAACTTCGTTCGGTTGCCTGTCTCCTCCCGGGGAGGAGATTTTCCTATTTCACGAAGCGGTACCAGAACAGCACAAAAACGGCTTTGATGCCGTCGCGCCAAGTGATTTTTTTGCCGTCCGCAAAGGAGCGGCCGTTGTAGCTGATGGCCACTTCATAGACGGGCACGCCGAGTCGCGCTACCTTGACTGTGAATTCCGGGTCGAAACCAAAGCGGTTGCTTTTCAGGTCGAGATCCTGCAGCAAGCTGCTGCGAAAGGCTTTGTAGCACGTCTCGATGTCCGTCAGCTTGAGATTGGTGAGCAGGTTCGAGAGCAAGGTGATCAGCCGGTTGCCGAGATAGTGCCAGAAGAGCAAGACTCTGTGCCGGCCCGACAGGAAACGCGAGCCGTACACCACGTCGGCGCGGCCGTCACCGAGCGCTTCGAGCAGGACCGGGTAGTCCCGCGGATCATATTCCAGGTCGGCATCCTGGACAATCACCACCTCGCCGCTGACGTGTTGAAATCCGGTTCGGAGCGCGGCGCCTTTGCCCATGTTGCGTTCGTGCAGCAGCACTTTCAGTCCGCCGTTGCTGGCATTGTTTTCGAGCCGGAGCAGCTTTTCACGTGTACCATCAGTGGAGCAGTCGTCAACCAGAATGATTTCCTTTTGCATGGCGACCGCCTGAACCCTGGCTAGAATTTCATCGATGGTCCTGATTTCATTGTAGACTGGAATGACGACGGATACTTTCATGCGGATTTAATTCCCTTGGGACGAGTCGTAGTATTTGCGGTAGTTGTCTTCGGCGCTTGCATTGAGCCACGGCTCCGAACCAATTGGACACCATGAAGGCATTGCCGAAGAAAACCAGACACCAAATATTAACAACGGAATTCTTTGGAAAAGGAATTCCAATAAAGACTCATACCTTTAAAGCTCCTGTACTACAAGCCAGCAACATCGTGTTTTTCTGGCAAAGTTTTGCTCGAACCTGGTTATGCCAGAAATGATTCTAGCCACGGATTCACACTGATAAAACACGGATTCTTAAAGGTGTACAGTTTTTTCAGGCACTCCCTTTTATTCAAGGAATTCTGTTGATAATACACTTTTGAAACTGAACTTGTTAATAATACACTTCCGATTCTTGTATCAGGCTTTGATAGATAATGCCGTTATCCGTGTCGAATCCGTGGCTAAGCTTTTTTGCATAACCAAAATACCTGCTGAAAAAACGCGCGTTTGCAGGTTGGTGGTACAGATTCTTCCGTGTACTCAAGAAATCTTTGCCAATCGGTGTAATCTGTGAGAGCCAGGCTTATCCCGAAAATACGGTGTTCATAAACAGCGTTGTTGGTATGGCGCAAGCATCCTTTGCTATATCGACCATCTGCATGTGCCTCTCCGACTTCCCAGCATCCGGGGCATCGATATGGTACTTCCAGAAGCGCCAGGCAGAGGTCAGAACCGCGGCAAATTCGACGAAGCTCCGCAGGCTTTGTTTTTCTTTCTCTTGCAGCAATCTGACCTGTTGATAGCCTTCTACTAATGCTCTCACCTTGCGAAGCACAATTTTTGTGTCGTCCGTGCATACTCCCACTGCCGCCATGCCCAGATCGTACACTTTGAAGGTCTTGCAGACATCTTCAAAGTCAAGAATCGCCTTGAATTTCCCTTCATCAAACAAGATGTTGTCGTAAAAAATATCTCCGTGGACCAAGCCGATGGGTAAGCCCGCCGGTATGTCTTGCACGAGGGAATCATGTCTTTGCCGTAGCCAATTCTTGTACTCTGGAGCAATTCCTTTTGCCAGGACTGCCGGGTAGGTCTCGACCAAATACGCATTTCTATCCGGCAGATAGTCAGGAGCCGGAATCTCATGCAAGCGGGCCAATGCCGCTCCCACCTGGCGTACCTTGTGCTCGTCCAGATCTTTTATCACCTGCCCGGTTAAGTATGGCTTTAGCAGTACCGGTTTTCCCCGGTATTTCGTCAGGACCTCGCCGTTGGCCAGCTTGTGGATGCGTGGCGCTGGAAATTCATATTCAGCCAGCAGCAATAACACGCTGCTCATCTTGGCTGCGCGCGCAGGTTCGAACTCCAGAATTGTGAGAATATATTGATTACGTTTCGTGCTTAGCATGTAATTGGAATTCGATGCACCTTGTTCTATTGGTTCATAACCGGTAATTTCAAGTTTATACCTTCCGGCTATCTCTTGGATCTCATTCTCCACAAGTTTCGAGTATTGAGCCATTTGCTGCAGCCTGCTGCTGTGAATGAGTCGTTCAGATAGGATTCAATGAGTCCGACAAAAGCGGATGTGCCGCGCGCCGACAAATCGCCACCCCGAAGCCGCGTCAGGTTCATTCATATCGCAGGCTTTGCACGGGGTTGGGCAACGCCGCTCTGATGGCCTGATAGCTCACCGTCAGCAGCGCGATTCCCAGAGCCAACACACCTGCCAGGATGAATGCTGGCAGCGGCATGCCGGTTTTGTAGGCAAAGGTTTGCAGCCATTGATGCGTTACGAAATAGGCGACAGGACTCGCGATCACAAAGGCAACGGCAACCAGTCGGGTGAACTCTTTCACCAGTAAAAAAACGATATTGGGGATGGAGGCGCCGAGCACCTTGCGGACACCAATTTCTTTGGTGCGCTGCTCGGCGGTGAAGGCCGCCAAACCGAACAGGCCGAGGCAACCAATGAGAATCGCAAGTCCCGAAAATAGCCTGGATAATTCACGGGTTGCCTGCTCAGCTTCGTACTGTGCCGCCAAATCGTCATCGAGGAATGACCACGCGAACGGTTGCTCGCCCGTGAACTCACGCCACTTGTTCTCCACGAACGACAGCGTTTCCGGGATTTGGCCCGGCTGGATGCGAACGGATAAGAAATTGGCGCGGTTGAAGTTGTTGCCGGCATAGATTAAAGGACTTATGGGATTGTGCAGGGATTTGAAGTGAAAATCCTTGAGCACACCGATGATGTGGCGCGTGTTTTCTCTGTCCGTGATGCGCGCGTTGATAGGCGTGGTTAAGCCGAGCATTTTGACGGCGGTTTCGTTGAGGACGTATGCGGCTGAATCCGTTGAAAACGCCTCTGAATAATTTCTGCCCTGCAGGACTTCCATGCCCATGGTGCGGGGATAATCGTAGTCCGCAAAGATCATGGACATGGACACGGCCTTGTCATCGGATGCGCCTTCGGGCAGGTGGACATTGCCGTCAAATGCCGCCGCCGGAAAATTGAAACTTCCGGAGGCGCTGATGATGTTCGAGTTGGTGAGCAATTCTTGTTTGAATGCCGCCACCTGCTGGTTGAGCAGGCGGGCGTTCTTGACCACCAGCACATGTGCCTTGTCAAAGCCAAGGTCTTTGCTCAGCACGTAATCAATCTGACCGTCTACCACAAAGGTGCCAATAATCAAAATGATGGAGATGGCGAACTGAAAGATGACAAGCCCGTTGCGAAGTGTTCTGTTGGCGCCCTTTTGCTTGTCCCCTTTCAACACGGAGATTGGCCGGAACGATGACAGAAAGAGCGCAGGATAGCTGCCGGCGAGAAGTCCAACGAACAGGGTGAAGCCGATGAGTCCGGGCAAGACAAAGAGGTTGCCGAGATAGTCGATCTCGAGCTGTTTGCCGGCAATATTGTTGAAATACGGCAGAAGAACCCAGACCAACCCGATGGTCAGCAACAGCGCCAGGCCGCTGAGCAGCAGAGACTCGAGTAGAAACTGGGCCATCAATTGCGGACGACCAGAGCCCAGGGTCTTGCGCACGCCAACTTCTTTGGCGCGGCTTGCCGAGCGCGCGGTGGCTAGGTTCATGAAATTTATGCATGCAATGCTGAGTACGAAAATCGCGATGATCGAAAACAGGTAAACATACATGATGTTGCCGTTTGCTTCCAGCTCCTGAGCCAGGCTGGATTTAAGGTGAATCTCCTGCAGTGGCTGGAGAAAAAACTGGTAGCCGTTTCCTGCCTCGACAAACTTGGCAAACGAAGTCTTGACCTCATCTACAACTTCCGGGGCCATGTATTTGGTGACCAGTTGTGCCAGCCGCGTTTCCAGAATCTCGGCTTCAAATCCCTCATGCAGCAGGATGTAGGTGTATGCTCCCCAGTTGTTGATCCACTCCTGGCCGTCAAAGAATGGGATGGTGTCGGCAGAAAGCAGAAAGTCATAATGAAAGTGTGAATTCTCCGGGACATCTTCGGAAACGCCGGTGATCACATAATCTTGATTGTTGATGGTGAGGGTTTTGCCCATCGCATCTTCCTGGCCGAAGAACTTGTTGGCAGCTTCCTGGGTCATAACAGCGCTGTTTTGCTGAGACAGAGCTGTGCGAGCGTCTCCGTGAATCAGAGGGAAGCTGAAGACCTCGAAGATATTGCGGTCGGCAAACAGAACCCGGTTGCCCTCGATGCTCTTATCGCCATACTTAATCAGGAGGGCGTTGTTATTGCCCAACAATCTTGTAGCCTGAGCAACCTCATCGTATTCCTGCTGTAGGGTTTTGGCCAACGGCAATGCTGTTCTGCCCCACAGTCTCACTTTGTCCGGGTAAGTTCTCGCAAGCGCCACGCGATAGATACGGTCTGAGCTTTCATGGTAGGTGTCGTAAGAGAGTTCAAGTTTCAGGTAGAGTAGAATGAGGACGAAGCAGGTCATGCCGATTGCCAGCCCGACCATATTGATGAACGTAAATGTCTTTTGCTTCAGTAAGTTCCGAAAGGCTATTCTAATATAATTTCTATACATAGCTCAAGACCATGCGATGAGGTTGCGATATCGGGAAGAATTTATATACGGCTTGGTTTCGCGGAACGTTCCACACAGATTGCAGCATAGCCAAGTTAGCCCTTTCTATTTCGAAGTCGCGTGGGCATAGCGCCGGGCCTGCTCGGGTTTGCTCCAGGCCACGTAGAGCGTCTCTAAACGTTTCGCTGTCTCCGCGAACAAAGGCTCGCTGTCTGCCGCCATCTTTTGCTGCAGTTGGTAACTTGCCAGCAAATGGGTTTCAGCAGCCTCGAATTTTTGTTGCCGGGTCAGGCATTCCCCCAGCAGGCTTTCTGCTTTGAAGAGTTTGCTTTCATGACCCGGCAACGGGCCCTGCAGCAGGGCAACGGCTTCGCTAAGCAATGAGTCGGCCTGCTCTGACCGGCCGGTCCGCATCAATAGTGCGCCAAGACCTGTCAGCGGCGGCGCGATATTCGGATTGTTGGCCGGGTAGAGTTTTTTGTGCAATGCAAGCGACTCCCGGAAGAAGCGTTCGGCGGACTTGTTTTTGCCAAGCGCAGCCTGCGCCAGTGCAACGTTGCCAGCCATCGATGCAATGTAGGGGTGTTCGTGTTCGACGATTTTGTGCAGTGTGTCGTAGTTGCGCAAATAGAGCTTTTCCGCCTCCGCAATTTTACCCGCGGCCCTCAGGATCGACGCCAGAGCCCCGGTGCTTGCCACCACTTCCACATGGGTGTCGCCAAAGATTTTTTGCCGTAGCGCCAATCCCTTTCTGGCCATGGATTCCGCCTCAGGGTATTCTTTCTTAAAATAGAGCAACCGGGCGAGATGGTTCAGCGTGTGAGCCACATCAGGATGTTCGTTTCCCAGCAGTCGGCGGCGCAGCGCCAAAGCTCGGCGATACAGGGGTTCCGCTGCCTGCAGGTCGCCTTTGCGCCGCAGGACCTGGGCAAGGTTGTTGAGCGCGTGGGCAAACTGTTGGCTTTCGGTGCCATGCGCGATACTGTCGAGAACAACCACTTTGCGGTCGTACCGTTCCGCCAGGTCATAATCACGCAAGTTGTTTTGAATTAGGGCCAGGCCGGCGTAGGTCAAGGACAAATTGATGGCATCATCCGGGGTTTCGCGCAACTGGATTTCGAGTGCGATTTTGAAAACCGAGTCCGCGGCGGCGTAGTTTCCCTGCCGCTGTTTGATGCTGCCGAGAGTAGTGAGGGTGGCGGCATCCACGGCATCATGGTTTGCTTGTCCGCCGACCATCCCCAAAGCCAGGGTGGCAAGAGATTCAGCGGCGGCATAGTTGTCTGTGTTGAGCATGACGCTCGCCAGGTCGCGCAGAGTCCTGGCCCTTTGCTGGCGCGGCATGGTCGGCAAATCCTGGCCGAGGCGGAGCGCCTTTTCATATGCTTGGCGCGCATCTTCGTAGAGTCCAAGGTTGAAATAGACACCGCCAATCACAGTGAGCAAATCGCTCTGCACGATAGGCTGATCGGTGAGGCCATTTTCGAGCCGTTGTGCGCCGCGCTCCAACAGCTCGCGCGCGGTCACGGTTTGCCCTTTCGAAGTGCTGGGGTCGGCCACTTCAAAAAGGTCAGTGAGGAAGTGCGCGACCTGCTCGGACTTGCGGGCGGAGAGTTGGGCCCGGTCACGCTCACGGGCCAAACGGCTGGTGTAGAAAACCACCAGGGCAATGGTCAGGAGCAGCGCCGTCAAAGCGGAAGCCACGGCCGGCCGGTGGCGCCGCACAAACTTGGCGCTGCTGTACATCCACGTGGCTGGCCGGGCCGAAACTGGCATGCCGGACAGATAACGCGAGATATCTCCCGACAGTTGCTCAGCCGAACCGTAGCGGCGGGCCGGTGTCTTCTCCAGAGCCATCAGGCAGATGTTGTCCAGGTCTCCCGAAAGTTGCCGTTTGAGCCGTTCGCGCTCGCTTCCCCGCGCCAGGCTGATCTTTTCGATGCGGCTTTGTGCTTCATCGGTCTGGCGCTCCGTGGACACTCCGGCGCGGAAGGTGGTGCTGGGCTTGCGCGGCTCCTGCTCGCAAATCTGTCGTTCCATTTCTCCTGGCGAAGCCTGTGCCAGATCGTAAGGCCGGCGGCCGCACAGAAGCTCGTACAGCAGAACGCCGAGGGAATAGACGTCGGAAGCTGTAGTCACCAGCTCGCCGCGGACTTGCTCCGGCGAGGCATATTCCGGCGTCATCACACGCAGTCCGGTTCGAGTCAGTACCGGCGTTTCTTCCTCCTGTTCGGCTAGCAGCTTGGCAATGCCAAAATCCAGCAGTTTGACGTCACCGCGTTCATCTACAAGGATATTTCCCGGCTTGATATCGCGATGCACGAGCAGGCTCTGGTGGGCGTACTGCACCGCCGAGCAGACCGTCTGAAACAGGCCCAGCCGTTCCGGAATGGAGAGCCGGCGCGCATCGCAGTAGGTGTCAAGCGGCTCACCTTCAACGTATTCCATGGCAAAGTAGGGCATGCCGTCTTCGGTCAGCCCGCCGTCGAGCAAACGTGCGATGTTCGGGTGTTGCAGGCGAGCCAGAATCTGGCGCTCTCTCTGAAATCGGTCGAGCAGGTGCTGCGAGGCCATGCCCGGTCGCAGCAGTTTGATGGCTGCCCGCTGCTGGAAGTCGCCCTGAGTCCGTTCGGCCAGGTAGACGGTTCCCATGCCGCCGAAGCCGATCTCACGCACAAGCTGGTATGGCCCGATCCGCTTGCCCTGGTAAGTTGAACCCAACTCCGCGCCGATGGCATCGATGGCGAATCCATCGAACACGCTGTGTGGCTCGCCGTCGGCTTCAAGGAGCGCCAGGACCTGCCGGCAGAGATTCTCGTCGCCGGTGCACTCCCGGCGAATGAAAGTTTCACGCTGGTCGGCCGGCAGTTCCGCGGCGGCTTCGAAAATGGCTTGTACTCTGTGAAGATTATCTGTTGGCATGGTGTCTCCCCGAACGCGGACAAGGCTGAGAATTTCAGAATTCTATGTGGCTGGTCTCTGCTGCAAGCTTACTTGATCATGAGCATTTTGCGGGCCAGCGCTCTGCCACCTGTGACGAGCTTGTAGAAGTAGACGCCGCTGGATACAGAGAGCCCGGATTTGTTTCGGCCATCCCATCTCACCGCGTGTTTGTCGGCACTCTGCTCAAAATCCACCAGCCGCACAATTTCCTGCCCGAGGAGATTGTAGATGGAAAGCTCAACCTCGGCGGCAGCGGGCAGCAAATAGGAGATGGTGGTTTCCGGATTGAACGGGTTGGGATAGTTTGCGAAAAGGGTGAGTTCCTGCGGGATGTGGCTGTGGCCGCCGTCAAATACCGAAGTTGGCAGCATCCCGCGAAATTCAAAAATATCTCGTGAGGTAAACGGCTTCAGTGTTGCAAGCGTAAATTCGTCTCCAGCAACCGGCGGCACGTGGCTGCTGGAGCCCTCGAAGAAAATGCTCCAACTAAAGCGAAGCTCGTCGCTCTCATCCGTTTCGAGTATGGTGAGTTGATCAAAATCGGAGATGGTTTGGTCGGGGAAAAATTCCGTGAACAGAAATCGAGATTTGCGGTTTTGCGTGACATTCCAGACGGCAAACTTGACGGCTTTGGCCTCGAAGCCAAAGGCTGCTGCGGTCGAGTCGACAACGGTGTCGAACAGAGCGATTGTGTAGTCGGCGGGGTAGCGAATGCTCTCTACCGTCTCGCCATCTATCAGCACTGAGGGCGCCGTGATTTTGTATCCAAGAGTCGAGGCGCCCTTGGTCCACCCCGTCAGATTTGCATCTACCTGCGCTTCCGCGAAGTCAGAGACAAGCAGACGCATGCCATCGAAGGCCGGGCCTTCGGTGACCCCGCCAAGCTCGCCAGCCTGCCGGACGACAAAAGCTTCGGTGTTGGCGTCGTAGACATCGTAGCTTGTGTTCTCGAAAGTGGTGTCGTTAAATGTGAGCCGGTAAAGATGCCCGGTGAGTTTCGTCGAGTCAATGATGCCGGCAGTGATGGAGCCATGGCCCGTCCCGGCGATATGGTCAAAGTAGGATTCGGGAAGGGCCGTGCGGTCATTTTGAATGGCAAACGCGCCGGAGGTTGCGGAAACCTCTTCGGCGCCGTCGGTGGCATTGACACGCAGTTTGTAGGATGACGAGTTGCCATGCTCATTTGTATCCCAGACAAACGAGCCGTCATTCACTTCATCTGTAGCCAGCCCCAGCCACGAGGCTCCGCCGTCGCTGCTCAGATCTATCGAGACGGTCAGCGGGTCGGACTCTGCATCGACCGCTTGCCACTTTATGATGTGCGCCCCCTTCAGAACACCGCCGCCACGCGGAGATTGCAGCTCCAACTCCGGCGCGGCATTCCCGGGATTATTTACGGTGAATGTGCTGTCCATTTGTCCCATGCCAAAACTGGTGTCACCCAGCGCCACGACTCTGACCAGGTATCGGGCGCCATCCGGCCCGGTCAGTGTGTTCCAGGCGAAAGTGCTGGATGAGCTGCTTCCCGTCCATCTTTGCTGCCAGGTGGCGCCTACGTCGGGGCTCACGAACAATCGTATCGTCATCGGTTCGGTTGCGCCACCCAATTCCCACGAGATATTGGTTTCGCCTGCGACCGCCTCGCCGTTGGCTGGCGAGGTTAGGTTGATTTCCACTTTGCGATTGGTGGTGGCCAGCTCCGTCATGACACCGATGTGGTCAGAGGGAAAGATTCCGTTGTCATCGGACTGTTCGAACACCTGCACGGAACTCAGGACTGTGGCGGCGGCATCATCGCGCACAAAGATGTAATCGATGCGCGCATCCGGGTTGTCCGAGGGCACGGTGAACCCGGGATCGCCGGGATTAGCTTCGGCCCAGGTGTCGATAAAAATCCCACCGCCGGCAGGATTCGTCATGTTCAGGATTGGCGGTGAATCCGGGATGGCATTAAAATCGCCGACCACAATATTGGCAACAGCCGCTCCGTCCGCGCTTTTTTCGACAACGAACTCTCTGATGGCCGCAACCTGTTCAATGCGCACGGGTTCTTGGTTGCTGAAAGAGAGATGTGTATCAAAATAATTAACAATGCCGGCCGGCGTGAGCGCCCGCAGCCAGACGACCGCGCGCGGGAAGAGTCCGCTGGGTAGCGCGCGAGCTTCGCTGTCCAGAATTATGTGCGGCGTCAGAATAGCAATCCCCTCGAACCACTGATTCCACGAAAAATGCGTTTGCTGGTAAACGAAGTCATACTTAAGACCCGTTCTCGCGAACAGGGAATCGGCCAACCGCTTCGCTCTGTGGTCGAGGTTGCCTCCGGGCTCAATGACTTCCTGCAATCCAATCAAATCGGGCGGGTTGGAAGTCAGTTCATTCAGTACCATCGTCTGCCTTAACGGCCACTCACTGCTGGGACGACCAAACAGGTTGAAGGTCACCACCTTTAATGTGTCGTTGGTGGTTCCTCGACTTTGGCCGAAACATGGCAGGGCGACCAATAGCAGAACGCATGCTGCTTTTAATTTCATTAAGGCCCCTGGCTTAAGAAGCATTCGTTTGTGATTTCGTTGTTTTGAAACGCCCGCGGTCCCGGGCGTAGAACCGTTCACTCAAAAGTAACAAACGGTGCAACACATGTCAAGCGTCTATAATTATTCCTTTGTTTTTTTTGAAATAGATATGTTACTTTAGCTTCACCTTTCTTGACGCAGACGCACCAACCGAAAAATTGTAACGAACTCACCCCAACGGAGGTTGGCAATGTCCATACTACGCATCCTAGCGGGCACTTTCGTAGTTCTATTTCATCTGTCTTTCATGAGCTGCAACATGACTCCAAAAGCCGACCTGGTTGTGCAAAATGGCGTCATCTACACGATGGACGCCTCCCAGCCGACCACAGAAGCGGTGGCGGTGACGGATGGCAAGATCACTTTTGTGGGCAGTAACGCAGAGCTACAGACACGAATCGGCGCCAACACCGAAGTTCTCGATCTGCAAGGCAAAACCATGACCCCGGGACTGATCGAGAGTCACGGTCACATTATGAGCCTTGGCTATTCGCGCATGATTCTCGATCTGACCCAAGCCAGGAATTATGACGAGCTGGTGGCGATGGTGGCCGACGCTGTCAAACAGGCCAAGCCCGGTGAGTGGATCCAGGGCCGGGGTTGGCATCAGAGCAAGTGGGAGCCGCAGCCGGAGATGGTGGGCGGCTTTCAGACGCACTACAAACTGAGTGCGGTTTCTCCCAACAATCCGGTCTACCTGCGCCACGCCAGCGGTCACGCCGGTTTCGCAAACGCCAAAGCCATGGAAATTGCCGGCATCAACAGCGCATCAACCTTCACGGACGACGGAGAGATTGTCAAAGATGGCGCGGACAATCCCACCGGCATCTTCAATGAGCGCGCACAAATGTTGATCGGCTCCAGGATTCCCGAGCCCACGCCGGAAATGCAGCGCCGGGCGCTGCTCCTGGCTTCAGAAGAATGCCTGGCCAACGGCATCACCAGTTTCCAGGATGCGGGATCGTCGCAGCAAGACATCGATTTATATCATGAAATGGCCGATAGTGGCGAGCTTGGCATCCGGCTCTGGGTTATGCTCAGCGGACGCGACCAAGACCTCCTGAGTTCATGGTATGAGCGCGGTCCGGAAATCGGCGCCAAAAACAACCATGTGACCGTGCGTGCTATCAAACTCTATTCCGACGGCGCATTGGGTTCTCGCGGCGCGTGGCTGCTCGCACCCTATACCGATATGCCGGGCCACTCCGGCCATGAAACCCAGCCCATGGCAGACATCGGAAAAATCGTTGAACAGGGCTTGCAGCATGGTTTTCAGGTCTGTGTGCATGCGATTGGCGACCGCGCTAACCGCGAGGTGCTCGACCAGTTTCAAATAGCCTTCGAAGCCAATCCAGATGCCGCGAAAGACCATCGTTTTCGCATTGAGCATGCCCAGCACCTCAGCGCGCAGGACATTCCGCGCTTCGCCAAGCTTGGCGTGATCGCGGCGATGCAAGGCATCCACATGGCCTCGGACCGTCCCTGGGCCATCGACCGCCTGGGCAAAGAACGGATTGTGGAGGGCGCTTATGTCTGGCAGAAACTCCTGCAGTCCGGAGCGAAAGTCATCAACGGCACGGATGTGCCTGTTGAGCCGGTGCGCCCGGTTGCCTGCTTCTACGCTTCCGTCACCCGGCAAACGCTGCAAGGCGCCCCCGAAGGCGGTTACGAGGCAGACCAGAAAATGACGCGCGAACAGGCGCTGCGCTCCTACACATTGGATGCGGCTTATGGTAGTTTCGAAGAGGAACTCAAAGGCTCCATCACAGTCGGTAAGCTCGCTGATTTTACGGTGCTTTCGCAGGACATCATGCAGGCGCCGGACAATCAGTTGTTGAACACAGAGGTCGAGTACACCATTGTCGGTGGCAAGATCCTTTATCAACGTGAAGACAGCAGTGTGTCGGAGAAATAGCATTTAACTAACCTGTGTCCATCCGGAAAGTATCTAATCTGTCTTTCCCGCACGCTCTTAGCGGGAATCCATGAATGTGCTTTGAGCCTGGATGCCCGCTAAAAACACGCGGGCATGACAAAAGCCAACCATTCCCGGGTGGACACTAACCAACCAAACTGAAAGGACAAATGGAAGCAAAACAGAGCAAATCCAAACTGATGGCTGTCATCGGCTGGACCGCAATTCTGCTGTTTGCAGCCATTTACGCAGTAGAGCTATTGCCGCATCATGGCCGCCCGGCCACGGTCAAATGGCTGCAAGACAACTTCGGGCGCGCAGGTTTGATTGGGGTCAATATTGTGATTGTGCTGGCTTTCCTGGCGCTTTTGCCCTATCGCACACCGACACGCCACGTCTGGAAATCCCGAGGCGCTTTTATTGCGTTCGTCATCGCCCTCATGACCGAGATGTTTGGCTGGCCCCTGGTGATTTTTGTTCTGGCGCCGCTTATCGACATCCCCAATGTAGCCGGCACCTGGTTTTCCGCCGTCGGCCACTGGCCCGCCACCGTTGGTACCGGCCTGAGCCTCATGGGTATCTTGCTCATCGCGGTTGGCTGGAAACAGATTCACAACGCCACAGGCCTGGTCACCAGTGGCATTTACAAATACATTCGCCACCCGCAATACACCGGAATGTTTCTGTTCACTCTGGGCTGGATTCTACACTGGCCGTCGGTGGTGACGCTTGTGCTCTGGCCTGTTCTCATGGTCGCATACGTCTGGCTGGCAAAATTCGAAGAGCGCATGGTCATCGAAGAATTCGGAGACGAGTACAAAAGCTACGCCGCGAAGACGAAACGATTCATCCCGGGCGTGGTTTAGTTGCGACCTCCACGGTAGCAAGCATTGTTGATCCGCAGTGCACGGCAGTTGCATGATTTCCGAAACGGTACTTGCCGAAATAGGTAACCGCCAAGGTGTCGGGTCGATTATCTTGAGTGGACTCTGGTGCACGAGGCCCCTAATTCATCCCGAACGGCGCTCACAGGAAGATAGATTTGTCATCATCGAGTAGATTCAGAAACCAACTTCCAGGGCCGTCCCTCAGTTGACTACACGGTTATCTGTAAATCGAGAATTATCAGAAATTTGGGCAGTTTTATCCGTTAATGTTTTTCTTGTTTTCTGAATCAAGATTCAGTATTTTCTCACGTTTAGCAGCACTCCTTTTGTGAGACTCGTCAACTCAACAGCTATTTCGAATATTGCCAGCAAAGCATGGAGACCAATGTATGACTGGTAAGATTGTCTCCCACTACAAGATCATCGAAAAGCTCGGTGGCGGCGGCATGGGTGTCGTCTACAAAGCTGAGGACACCAAACTCGACCGCACCGTGGCGCTGAAATTCCTGCCGCCGCAACTGGGCCATGATGAGGATGAAAAGCAGCGCTTCATCCACGAGGCCAAAGCGGCCTCTGCGCTTGAGCACAACAACATTTGCACCATCCACGAGATCGGTGAAACCGACGACGGCCAGCTCTTTATCGTTATGGCCAGCTATGATGGCGAGACCTTGAAAAAGAAAATCGACCAGGGCCACCTCAGCATCGAAGACTCGCTTGACATTGCCACGCAAATCGCAGCCGGTCTGGAGAAAGCGCACGAGAAAGGCATCGTGCACCGCGACATCAAGCCCGCCAACATCATGGTCACGGAAGACGGGGTGGCCAAAATTCTAGACTTCGGACTGGCTAAGCTGCAGAGCCAGACCAACATCACTAAAGCAGGCTCAACCCTCGGGACTGCCGCCTACATGTCTCCCGAGCAAGCTAAAGGCGACGAAGTTGACCACCGCACCGACATTTTCTCATTCGGCGTGGTTTTGTATGAAATGCTAACCGACGAAATGCCCTTCAAAGGCGATTATGATCAGGCGATTATTTACTCGCTGCTGAACCAGGAGCCGAAGTCGATTTCGGAGACCCGCCGCCACGTTCCCGACGATGTCGAAGCAATCGTCAACAAGTGTCTGCAAAAGCAGCCGACCGATCGCTACCAAACCACCGAAGAACTGGTAGACGCCCTGCGCGGGGAGTCAAGACGCCAGCAATTAACGATTCCAAAATCACGTCAGGTGCGGCAGATTGCCAGCATGGCCGCCGTGTTTGCTGCACTCACAATTGGCTGGTTTGGTTATTTCAGTTTTTTCAAGGAAGCCGAAAGTACGGAACGCATCCCGGTAGCTGTCGCGGACTTCACCAACGAAACAAACGAGAGCGAACTGAACAGTCTTTCAGGCATGCTCGTCACCTCTTTGGAAAAATCACGCAGGTTAGCGGTTTTTCCGCGGTCACGGATGTTTGACATCCTCAAACAAATGGACCGCAGAGATGTAAGCCAAATCGATGAGGCACTCGCAAAGGAGATTTGTGCACAGGCCGGAATGCAGGTGCTGGTGGTCTCTTCTGTCCGCAAGTTTGGTAGCCTCTACTCAATAGATCTTAAAATTCTGGATTTGGAGGCTGGGGCTTATATTTTCACGGAAAAAGAGGACGGCCAAGGCCAGGAGAGCATTCCCGGCATGATTGACCGCCTGGGGGAGAAGACCCGCAAGGGGTTGAAAGAAAAAGGCGAGGATGTTCTTGCCAGCAGCCAAAAACTCGCAGACGTGACAACGACCAACCTGGAGGCATACCGCCACTATTTTAAGGGCCAGGAACTGATTGACAACATGCGGTTCAGCAAAGGGCTCGCCGAATTCAGAAAGGCGATTGCATTGGATTCTAACTTCGGACTGGCTTACTACCGGGCTGCCTACGCCACAAGCTGGACGGATGCTGGCGAAGAGTTCGACGAACATGCTATGAAAATGGCGCTCAGCCTAATAGACCGCATTCCTGAAAAAGAACAGTTTCTGGTTCGTGCAGTCGCCGCCCCCAAGTATTCCGATCGAATACTTATCCTGAAAGAAATGGAAAAGATCTATCCCAACGACAAAGAGATGATGTTCCTCCTTGGCGATTATGCGTGGCATACTAACGACTACGACATGACGCTTGACTATTTTGAAAAGGTCTTGGCCACAGACCCAACTCATGGCCGCACTCTTTTTCATTTGGCTGATGCTTACCTGAGGACAAATGATCTTGCGATGGCCGAGGAGTGGCTGAATCGCGTACCTCAATTCGACCATCTACCGTCTCGATTGTATCGTGAAATGACCGGAGTGAGAAGCAATATTTATATGGCCAAGGGAAATTATGAGCAGGCTGAGCTTGAGCTGCAAAAGTTAACTGCCAGGCACCAACCTCTGCGCAGGAAACTTGACGGCTACCATGAGTTAGGGTTCCTTTACCCGTTTCAGGGAAAATATCGAGAATCACTTGCGGCGCTGGAACAGGCTATCAGTTTGGCACTGCAAGATGAGGACACGGTCAGAGCGGGCGTTTTGCGTTTTCGCAAAGCAGCGCGGTTGATATTTGGCTGGAATGATCTGGAAAATGCTCGCATCGAAATGGAAAAGGCCGGACAAGTGCAATACCAGATTGGGCTCGATTGGCTTAATGTCGCTGCCGGCAACTATGACGCCGCAGAAAAGCGAGCGAGCCAATCGAGGACTGAAGGCTGGCTTGAACTTATCCAATCACTTAGTCATAGCGCAAAGGGTGAGTGTGATGAGTCTGAGGCAGTTCTCAATCGCATCGATGCACATGAAAGCGATATCGCAATACTGGTTGCGTTTTACCCGCTCGCTGAGTGCCTTACGAAAAATGAGCAATACGAGAGAGCAATTGAAACACTGCGCACTCTGCAGGGTGTCCAGCTCGACAATACCGGCTATCGCTCCATTTACTACCCGAAGAGTTTCAACCTGCTTGGGGAAATCTACGAAAAAAAAGGCGACAAACAACGCGCCATCGAAAACACCAAAAAATTCCTGGCGCTCTGGAAAGACGCCGATCCTGACTTGCCGGATTTGATTGATGCGAAAGAACGGCTGGCGCGGCTGACAGGCGTTTCGGTAAAATGAGCCGCTGTCGTGCTACGCCTGCAGTGATGTATTCACGTTTGTTGAATTTTTTTTTAAGGAGGAGTACAAATGAAGACTCGAATTCTTACCAGCATCGCTTTTGCAATGGCAATTCTGACTTTGCTGCCGGCCACAACCTCGGCCCAACTGTCGCAAGAGCGAACCATGCGAGAGTGGCAGGTCAAGCTGGAGAAAATGCAGAAACACCTGCAACCCGCCATGCAAAAACACGGCATCGATCTTTGGATTATCATGAGTCGCGAATTCAATGCCGACCCAATGCTGGAGTTATTCGGCGGAATCGGCATTACCGGCTGGTTCGGCCATCGCAATGCTTATCTTTTCTACAATCCGGGCGAGGGCAAGCCGCTGGAAACCACGATCATCGGCACCCACCAGCGGCCGAGAATGAAGGCCTACTACCAGAACATTATTTCCTACGGCCAGGAGGGACTGGCGCCACACATCAAGAAATATTTCGATGAGCACGATCCCGCTACCATCGCCATCAACCAGTCCCGCACCCTGCCCATGGCCGACGGTCTGACCGTGGCCATGAAAAAATTTCTTCTCGACGCGATCGGCGAAAAATACGAGGCCCGCATGAAGCCCGCCGAGGACATGCTGATCGACTACGTCAGCCGTCGCACGCCGGCCGAACACCTCATCGAACGCGAGGGCAGTTGGATCACCTGGAACATTCTGCGCCGCGCGTTTTCCAACGAGATTATCGAACCCGGCGAAACCCGACTCATGGACCTCCATTTCTGGATCGTGGATGAATGGAAACGCCAGGGTCTGGAGTTCGACTTTCCGCCCAGCTTGGAAATTCAGCGTCAGGGCCACGAGGAAGAACTCAGCGATACCAACAACCCGACCATCATGCCGGGCGATGTGCTGCACGTCGATTTTGGCATCAAGCTCATGGGATTGGTAACCGACCAGCAGAAAATGGCCTATGTGTTGAAACCCGGTGAAACCGAACCACCCGCGGGGCTGCAAAAAGCGTTTGCCGAATCGGCGCAGATGGCGGAAATCCTGCGCCAGGAGTTGAAAGCGGGTGTCATCGGCCATAAGGTTCGAGAGAATGCCCAACAGCGCGGCCACGAAGCCGGACTCAAAAACAGCGTCTACTCGCATGTGCAAGGCAACTGGGTGCACTGCATCGGCGCCTGGGCCAATCCGGACTGGCCCGACCGGTACGGCCGCCACCCGCGTGAACCCGTGCGCAAATCAGAATTCTGGTCCATTGAGTTCGCCACCAAAACGGCAGTGCCGGAGTGGGACGGCCAGGAAGTGACAATGCAGCGCGAAGAAGATGCCTTCATCGATGAGAACGGTGTAGCCCGGTATTTTACCGGACCGCAAGCCGGACTTTGGTTAATCAACTCGGAGGCAACACCAGAAAGCGGAACAAATCCGTAGTCAGGTCGGCTGGCGCCGGTCGCAGTTGTCGTCGCGAGTCGAAGCATTAGTAATGGATGGTTGATTGATTTCCTTGCAGCTCAGGGCTGGGGGATTTTGGCCCGACCCACCCCGGTTTGGTCTCTGAGCGAGCCCAAACCTGCCCCTCCAAGGAGGGGGGCGGGCGGAATCTCCTCCACCGGAGGAGACAGACCACGAACGCAGTTCGCGGTCAGAGGTGGGTCGAGCGCTCACGTCAGGCGTTAGTTCATCAAAAACCAGGTTGGCCGAAAAAACCAAAAGCGAGACAAACTCATGAAGATTCCCGCAACCGTCGGCCTAATCGGCGGCATCTTTCTTCTCCTTAGCAGTCCGGCGCATGCTTTCATTGGCTGGCCTGCCCTGGAAAATCTGCTGGCATCGGCCAATTTTGATGCAGGCACGATTGCAGCCATTGCGGTCGGTTGGTATTTCGGCTCAGTGGCGATGGCGACGTTTGGCATCATCGCGTGTGACATTAGCTGGCGATGGCTGCGCGGACAGTCTCCGGCCACACTGCCAATGGCTGTCATTTCCGGGGCTTATCTCGCTTTCGGCTTGACCGCATACATCCTCCGCGACCTGAACCCGCATTTCTTGCTGTTCGTGCTCACCGGCTTGCTTGTTGGAGTTTTGCCGCTTGCGTGCAAACGCGCGAGGGACAATGTTGATTGAGTGAAACCGCAGTCAGAAAATTGAAATGGCAGAGCAGGCCTGACCTCGGCATTTGTCGAAACCCCATCAAATTCATCAAGAAAACTGCTTGTACATGCAGCCCACTTCGTTGCAAAAGGAGAAAAGTATGGCCCGGAATGTGACTCAATTGGCCGTTGGATTGTTTCTTATCCTGCTTGTCGGCAGACAAGCCAGTTTCCTTGTCGCTTGTCCAACTGAGCCTAAGAAAGAAAGCACGGAACGCTTGCACAACTGGCCGCAATGGCGCGGCCCGAACATGGACGGTGTTTCGCCGTTTGGCCAGCCGCCGCTAAGTTGGAGTGAAAACGAAAACATCGCCTGGAAAATCGCAGTGCCCGGCTTGGGCGCCTCGACGCCAATCATCTGGCAGAATCTCATACTTCTGCAAACAGCGATTGCGATGGGAGACGACCTGCAGTCAGATCAAAAGTTGGAAGATTGGCAGCGAGACGGCAAGGACATTTTTCAGGGTCAAAGTTATGTTGTTTCGAGCAAGAAGCAGCAGTTTGTACTCATGGCTGTTGACCGCACAACCGGCGGCGCCATCTGGCAGAAAGCCCTACATGCTGACCACCCACATGAAGGTGTCCACCCGACCAATACCTGGGCCTCGGCCTCGCCCGTGACCGACGGCAAGGTTATCGTCGCGTTCTTCGGGTCCCACGGACTTTACGTTCTCGACATGAAGGGAGAACTCATCTGGCAAAAAAATCTGGGGAAAATGGATACTCGGCGAGGCTGGGGTGAAGGAAGTTCTCCAGCGCTTTATGGTGACAAAATCATCGTCAACTGGGACCATGAAGGCCAATCGTTTATCGTTGCTCTGGATAAACAGACGGGCGCCGAACGTTGGCGGCAAGACCGCGATGAGCGCAGCACCTGGTTTACCCCGCTGGTGACGGAAGTCAAGGGCAAGCACCAGGTCATCACCACCGGGGCCAACCACACGCGCGCCTACGATTTTGAAACGGGTAGATTGATTTGGACCGGTCCCGGCTTGACCGTCAATTGCATTCCAACTCCAATCTCATCAAACGGAACTGCGTTTCTAACAAGCGGCTACAGAGGGAATGCGTTTTTGGCCATCGCCCTAAACCAGGCCCAAGGCGGCCTGGAAAAAACCAAGGCAATCTCCTGGCGCTATGACCAGGACACGCCCTATGTTGCCTCACCGGTGCTCTATCAAAACACACTCTATTTTACCAAACATTTGAAGGGCATTCTAACCAGCCTGGACGCCAGCACGGGACGGCCTGTATTTGGCCCTGTTCGACTTAAGGGAATGAAAATGCTGTACGCCTCACCCGTGGCCGCAAATGGCCATTTGTATTTCCTGAGCCGGGATGGACTGACAACTGTCCTAAAACACGGCCCCGCAATGGATGTCGTCGCAATCAGCCAGCTCGAAGGCCGGTTCGATGCCTCGCCAGCTTTAACCGGGGATGAGATTTATCTGCGCAGTGCTGAGCATTTGTACAAGATTGCCAAGACCGAATCACACTAGAGTGCAGATTCTTAATTTCGCACCCTAATTTGAGCAGCCCATATTACCCTTCCAGGGTTTGACTTTTTTGGCTCTGACTTGCTATAAATATATCACCCCTATCTGGGTTTAGAACTCAATAACCGCGTAGCGGTGGAATGTTTATAGAAAATCGAACACAAGAATGATTAACCCCAGAGGGGTGACACATTGGTTCACTAACTAACAAATCACGACACTGGGGTTTGGTATACTCCTGTCTTGAAGACATGGGAGAAATCATACTTTACTACAGTAGTGTCCGGTTAACGTTTTGTTCTGCATTTCCTAAGTGTTTAAATATATGTTCTTTGAGTCACGATGAATAAAGGGATCGATTTGAAATAGAAGTTTGCTAATTTGCCATCCTTAGAATTGAGAAAGGATGGCGA
>JAJDAF010000023.1 GCA_029261995.1 Candidatus Zhuqueibacterota bacterium | reverse complement strand
GTGCTTAATTGTACCAAAGGGATGCTCGACCAGTTGTTTGCGTTTCTTTATGATTTCGGGGTTATCGGCGACCCGTTGTTGCATCTGTTCGAGGACCCTCTGCTCTACCCAACGGTAAATATGCCGTCCCTGTTTGTTGCGAGTACATTTCGTTTTCAAGGCACACTGCTGACATCCTTTGAAATGATAGACTTTCTGCAATTTGCCACCCTTTGTGATGGTTGAGCGATAGCTCAATTGCTGATTCGCAGGACAGACATAGTAATCATTTTCGGGATCGTATTCGAAGTCATCTATGGTATGGAGACCCAGTTTCAAGTTGTTTGATTTCTTGGGTTTTGGGATATAACAAGTGATGTTTTGTTCTTGACATTGTTTGACTTCAGGACCATTGTAATAGCCCATATCAGTGACGACATCAAGGTGTTCAGCTTCAAGAGTTTCTTTGGCTTTAATTGCCATATTCGACAACTCTGCTTGGTCATTAATGGAGTTTGTGACCTCATGCTCCACAATCAGTTTGTGTTTATCATCAACGGCTATCTGAACATTGTAGCACATATCGGTGCCATGATTGGCTGTTTTCATCATTCGACTATCCGAGTCAGTCAATGAAATCTGATTTTCGTTGGATACCTCGAGTTCTTTTTGAAGCCGTAGATATTTATTTTTATGCTCATTAAGTTCCTTGATTTTTTGTTTGATCTCTTGAGCCGATGGTTTGCTCACCTCCGACTCTATTCCATCCTGCTGGTTCAGGTCTTTGAAATAGTCGTCAATTCTTTTGTCGATGTTTTCAAGAGTCTTTTTTATTTTCTTGTTGCTATAACTGCGGTTGTTATGGTTAACTGCTTTAAATTTGCTGCCGTCTATTCCGACCAATTGGCATTCAAACAAGTTGAGTTTTTTACAAAGAACGGTAAATTCGCGGCATACTTTTTTGAGGGCTGTGAGATTGTCTTTCCGGAAATCTGCGATGGTTTTAAAGTCAGGATGCAGACGCCGCATTAACCACATCACCTCGACATTGCGATATGTTGCCATTTCCAGCTTCCGACTGCTACGTGGCTTGTTGAGATAGCCATAGAGATAGAGCTTCAAGATGTCAGCCGGATGATAGGGCGGCCTGCCCCGCATGTTGGGTGATGCATGTTTGAACCCTAGATCAACCAAGTTCAAGCTATCGACATAAACGTCCAAGAATCGAACCGGATTGTCCTTGTTGACATACTCATCCAGCGATTCGGGCAGTAGTAGGGTTTGATTCCGATCAACGCCTGAGATATAATCCATGGCCGGTCCAATATGATTTACATAATTAACTGGAAAGTACAGGGATAGAGCAATAAAATCAATAGATTAAGACGATAAATGTATATAAATGAGACACCACAGGCTGTTCAGATGAACACCGTCCCTGTGGGCTTTTTCACACAGTCTGAGAGCGTGGGAACGAGATTGCCTGCGGGCTCGCCGCTTGCAACCCCTAAAACTCCTCATCCTCGTCGTCCCCCCCATCCCCACGCTCGCGCCGCCGCTCCGGGCGATAGTTGTTGATGTTGTAACTCAGGTTCAACATCACAATCGGCGAGTCGCGGGTGAAGCGCGCATAGGACAGGAAGTCCGCGCCCTCGGAAGTGAACTCAAATTTGCTGGTGGCGAGCACATCGCGCAGTTGCAGGGTCGCTGACAGCCGACGTTGCAAAAACTCCTGGCGCAGGGCGAGATTGGCAGTGAAGAATCCCTCGCGCCGGCCCTGCGAGGAAACTGTCGGGCTGTTGTAAGAGCCATTGATTTGCAGCTTGGTCGATTGCGTCAGGCGGAACGAGTTGTTGAGGCGCAGGGACCAGTTGAAGCTGTCGCGCGAGAAGTCACGGCCGTCGAGAATGCCTTCAACACGGTAGTTGTACAGGTTGGCCATGTAGTTGAGATTCCACGCGGGCAGCAGGTCCATGTTTAGCATCATCTCACCGCCAAGCGCGTAATCCGTGCCGACATTCTCAGTGGAGTGCAGCGTAATGTTGTCGGCGTAGACGCTCCGCACCCGCTCCACTTTGTTGTCCGTGATGCGGTAGTAAAGCTCGGCGGAGAGCAGATTGCTGCCGAAGGCGGTCTGCGAACCAAGTTCGAAGGAGTCGATGTATTCCGGCAGCAAGCCGGCATTGCCGACCCTGACATTGTAGGCGTCCATCCAGGTTTCGAACGGCTCCAGGTACCAGCCGCGCGGCCGCTGGATGCGCCGGCTGTAGCTGGCCATGAATTGCTGGCCACTGGGCAATTTGTACGAGCCATGCACGGTCGGGAAATAATCCCACCTTTCGACGGTGGTGTCGGCGGCCAGGCTAACGGAGGCCACGGTGCGGTCGGTGACCTCGCCGCGCAAACCGAGCTGGTAGCCGAAGCTGCCCTTTTCCCCGGCATACATGGCGTAGGCGGCGTGAATATCGCGATCGTATTTTGTCGTGTTGTCAAACTCGCTGAGACGCTCGTACGCTGCGGCCGCCGGATTGTATTCAGACAACGTCGTAATGTCCTCCGACCGGCGATAGCGGCCCTGGTATCCCGCTTCGAATTTGCTGTTGCCGGCGAACGGCCGGGTGTAGTCGAGCTTGGTGCGGAAGCGGGTTGAAGGGCCGTCTTCGGTGGTCAGGCGTCCTTCGGTGGTAATTGTGTTGGCGTCCAGCAGGGCGTCGAGGGTAGATTCCTCGCCGTCCCGCCTGCTGGCGATGAGCCGGCCGACCAGCTCATGGCCCTTTTTGCCAAACCGGTGGCGGAAGTCGAGGTTGCCGGCAAAGAATTCGCCGCCGCGATCCATTGAGCTTTCGCTGGTGGAAAGCTGGTGCTCCGGGCTGCTGTCCGACCACTCGTCAAAATCGAGAAAGGCGTCGCGCGCCATGCTGCGGTTGCCGTAGCGCAAACCGACCGCGATATTATCCTTAGCGCTGACGCTGAAATCGATGCCACCGCGCAAACCATAGGAGGTTCGGCCCCTGCGGTTGTCGCCGTTAGAGAAGATGAACGAGGCGCCGTTTGCCGTGGTCGTCTGCTTTTCTTCGCGGCCTTCGCCGGGGAAAAACCGCTTGTTATAATCCAGTCCAAAGTGCGCATTGTACCAGCCGTTACGGAAGTTGAGCAGCATGTCGCCGCCGTGCTTGTCGTCAAAGCCGGCATTCATATTCATGACGCCGCTGCGGCCTCTGAGTTTGCCTTTCTTGGTGATGATGTTGATGATGCCAGAAGTGCCGTCAGGGTCGAACTTGGCGGAGGGGTTGGTGATGATCTCGACATTCTCAATGGTGCTGGCGGGAATCTGCTCCAGCGCTTCGTTCGACTCGAGCACGCTCGGCCGGCCATCAATCAGGACGGTGAAATTGGAACTGCCCCTAAGCTCGACGTTGCCTTCGATATCCACCGTGATCGAGGGTACGTTTTCCAGCACCTCGACGGCGCTGCCGGACACGGCTGTGAATTGCTGGCTGACGTTGATGACCTTCTTGTCGATTTGGTAGGAAACCGAGGCCTTCTCCGCGACGACATCCACGCTTTCCAAGTTGATGGCGGTTGGTTCAAGTTTGATTTGACCCAACCGCACGCCTCTCTGACCACCCTGAAACTCGATGTCAGAAATGGTCCTGGTGCGATAACCCATGAAACGGATTTCAACGTAGTAGCTGCCGGGCTTGATGCCGGTCAGCATAAACCGGCCCTGGGGGTTGGAGACGGCGCCGGCAATCTGTGTGCTGTCGGAGCTGCTGAAGAGAATGACGTTGGCATATTCGATGGCTCCGCCCTGTGCCGCATCGATAACACGGCCAAATAGGCCGGGTTGTCTGGGGCCCATGGAACGGCCGTTGCCGGATCTGCGCTGTGCCGAGCTGGAGTCAGCGTGGCATAGCAAGAGTGCCAGCAGCAGTGCGAAAGTTGAGGTTTTCACTATGTTTTGTCTCCAGAATGAATCGAGGAGGTGGTTCCCCTTCGGGTCAAGGCTCGTGTGTTCGTCTTTTGACAACACCAGCCAGGATTTGATTCCCGGTCATGCTTCAGGCGGGCTAGTAATCCTTGAGTTCGCTTGGCTCGTGGTTGGTCTCGCTGCTCTTCCTTTTTGGCACAAGGTGGGCCGGGTCGATGAGCACCGAGTTGCCGGCCGGCAACCCTCTGAACGCCATGATCATCGCTGCCCGATCTTTATCGCGCTCACTGCCACCAAAAGTCTGGATAAGATTCTTGATGACAATTTGATCTTCCTGTGCCAGCGCGGGCGCCGCAATCGCCTTGAGACGCGCTTTTTCCACAGCCAGCAACGCTTGTTCGGCTTCAGGTGGAAGGTCGAGGTTCTTGATTTGCACGGAAAGCTCATCCGGGCCGATTTGGTACTTATTGACCACGCTGGCACGGTCTGTGTCGTTGATGACATTGAGCGCCACTTCGTTCGAGAACGTGACCTTGTCCAACAGCTTGAACCAAACCTGGGTGCTGGAGAATTGAAAGACCGCGGCGTCGATCACGCCTTTGACATCCTTGGCGAAATCATCCGGGTGCTTGGGAATGAAGGGAATCGCTTTCACCAGTTTGCGGCCAGTTGGATAGTGCAGGGTCAGCGTGTAGTCCACGGGGATTTCGTAACGGCCAATCACCTGCTGTTTTTTGACCACCTGCCCGAGGTTGTCCGGGTCAGGCACGACGACCATTTCCACGCCTTGGCCGGTCACCACTCGAATCGCCTTGTAGTCCTTGACAATGGGCGATTTGCTGACTTTGACCACTTCTTCGACAAAAGGCAGGGTGATGTAGGGGCCGGGCTTGAGGTAGTGCAGCGGTTTTTCGAGAAAGGTGATAACGCCATGTTCACTGACACTCATGATTCTTATCAGCAGGGGCGGGAGGCCAGCCGCTACTATGCCCAGAATGATACCCGACACCCACTGCTTAGCGTCCAGACTATTCCACATGAGGTTCACCAGGATGAATTCCACAACCGAGAACAGGATCCATTTCACGAGCATGATGAGTCTCCAGAAGATTTGATACGGTGATGCACGGTTTCAAGCTAGTGTTACAAAGAAAGCCCCTAACGAGTCAGGAGACGTGTGGCTCCCCCCATCGTGAGGTCGCGCTGCCAGCGAAAGGCGGACAGCATTGCAATCTACGAATCAAACATCTGAAGGTCAATGGAAAGTCATTCTGATCACGGTGAGCGTTGATGTGGAGGTCGAGAGCCCTTCACGCAGAGCGCAAAGTCATAAGAGGTAGCGAGGTTCTGTTTAACACGGCGAGCGGAGTTTCACGGAGATAGTGCTTGCATCAGAAGCATGAGTCACCTTCAAGGGCCTTTGTTAGCCGCCCCAGAAAGTCGATGGGAGCAAAACTCCGCGTTTCTCCGGCGTATACGCAGATTCAGAAGCCAACACCGACCATAATGGAGACCACCTGGTGCTGGTCATCAGAATCGTCATCGTCAGATCCGACGTTAAAAACAGGCGTCGCGGATCTGGTATAGCGGGCTTCCAACACCACAGCGTTGCGCTGCGTGGGAATCTGGATTTCAAGTCCAACGACCCAGGACCGTTCTCTGTCATTGGTGAACCGGCCGTAGCTGGTTTTCTTGTTGAGGCCTGTGCTCTTCAGCTCGAATTCATTGCGCATCCTGAAGCCGAAGGCCGCACCGGCGACAAGGGCCGTGCGCATCGTTTCACCGGAAATCAGGGCTAGCTTTGCCAGTACAGGAATCTCAATATAATCCAGTGCAGAGACAGTTTCGGGAATCTTGGTGCTTCCAGAACGGCCATCCGCGGCGGCAAACTCTTTGCCCGCGACGCGGCTTCCTTTTTGCGTGTACAAGCCCTCCACCTGCAGGCCAAAGGTTTCAGCCAAAGGGATATGAAGAAATGCGCCGGCAATAACGCCAGTGCGGTTTTTGGAGTCGATTCCTTCCTCGTGAGCAAAAGACGAACTATTCAGGCCGACTTTCAAGCCATAGTGAATCGGCTCTGGTTCCTGCCCGGGCAACGGCAGTGCACAAGTCAAAACCGCGGTCCATATCAAGAATATCTTCCTGTTCATAGGCCAATCTCCAAAACCTGGACCTGACCAAACGCCAAGGATTGCGTGGCGGCCAGAACGGAGCCGGCGAAAGGCTCGCTCTCGCCAATGACGTCATCGCTAGAACCATCGAAAGCGGACGGGCAATGCACATCGTCATTTTCGCTCACCAAGAGATAGATGGACTTGTCCTCGATGTCCTGAAATGACAGAAACGAGAAGTCGGGCTTGGTAAACCAGGCATCAACTTCGTAAAGTACATCGCTGTCCACCACCTGCAACAGGCCTTGCAGCGCCCCTGAGCAGCCAAGGTGCTCGTCTGTGCCGGCTTCGTACATGTGCACTTCAATCTCGAGGTTCGGACTGAGAAACGTGCCTTCATCTTCCCGAACCCGAATTGCTGTTATTCGGATTTCAGAAGAAAAGTCCGGGCGGTTGTTCTCCGACCAGACGTTGAATTGTTCGGCATCTTCATTGGTGATTGTTGGATCACAGCCGGTTTTCAGCAGCAACAGGGCCAATGAAAAGAACCAGGCAAATCCAGGTTTGGCAAACATGAGTTCTCCTTAAGTTGGTTCCGAGCGGATTTTCGGCAAGGGTGCAAGTCCTGTACCAAGGTCAACTGATGCGTGCAGGGCGCGGTTTGGCTGAGTAACTGTGAAGTGACTTACCAGTGGTGCGAAGCGAGGTAACAGTGCGGCAGTTGGCTTGCCAGCCCACCTCGGACTGCTCTGTTGTCAGTATCTTTTGCGCGGAGGTTGCCTCTGCACCGGCTTGCGCTGCAAGGTTTGCCGGTTCAGCGCCGGCGGCAAACCTTGTGGAAAGCGCGCGTACTGGCGGAAATCCGCGATTGGCCGTCTAGGGTAATCGAGCATCGGTTCGCGCAAGCGTGCGCCGACTGCAGTCCCGCCAATACTCCACCACAAAATCGGGGCTGTTAGCACCCACCAAAAACCGTGCGAGAGTGAGACTAGCGTGCCACCGGCAATCGCCGGCCCTCCGGCAGAACCCGCCTGCGAATCGTAAACCACCAGCCGTGCCTTTTTGATGACTACCACCGGTAGTGCATGAAACTTATCTTCTCCTAATACGAACACACTGTCTTCGCTTACTGCAATCAACTCACCGCCAAAGACAAACGGCACGGGCTCCTTGAATTCATGGTCCAGCTCGAGATGCACCCAGCCGCCGTAGGCTTCGGTGTGCAATTCCGCCGGCTTTGACAGGACGCCGCGCGGCGCATGAGTTGCAGAGCAACCGAGCGCAAAAACAACGGTGGCAAATAGCACCGCGTGGAAGTAGGGTCTACGGTTTGGCAAAGCGACTTCTCCAAAATGTCTCTTCCATTCTGCTCTCCACTTTCTTGTACTCGGGCGCCAGTTTGCGCAACATGGACTCTGTTGAAAACAAAATGCCCGCCACTTGGCCGGGACTCTCTTCCGCAAGCCATTCCTGGCGCATCCATTCCAGATAGTAGCCGCGACTTTCCAGGAATACTTCCGGGTATTGTACGTCTTCAGGAAGGTTGTATTCCAGGATATATTTGTCACCGGGCAGAGTCGTCAGCACGAACCGCTCATCCAGCAGCAATTCGAGCGCACGGTCATCCGCAATCTCCGCGCGCATGACACGCGCAGGCTTGACTCTCCTGGAGCCAATCGTGCCGGAAAGCGAGGCAAGCGCAACATAGTCGATGCGCCAATTCCCTCTGTTCATCCGGAGTTGAAAACGGGCTGGATTTGACTGCACCGCCGGCGGCAGCGGCACGACGTAAACGTCCGTGGCGAGTGGGCCGTGCTCACCAACCGAGCCCACCACCTGCCATGTTCCTGCGCTGTCCGCCGCCAGGATTTCAATATTGCCGAGCATGTTGCTGAGTTTGGTATCTTTCGGGTCGCGGGGATGCTTGTTGAGCAGAGCAAACCAGTCCGCGACCTTGTTGCCCATGTAGGAAAGCGTCTGGTAGAGCAAGTAAGTCGAAAGCAAGGTTTGGCGGCAGGCAATCACCACACCTGCCTGGCCTGTCTGCCGGCTTTCGAACTCAAGCGTGATGATTTCCTGAGCAGCCAGGTTAGTGGAGTCCGCCAGGCTAAACCGCTCTTCACCGTCCATCTCGGCCAAGAGAGCGGTGGCATCGCCTTCTGCTGCCAATGACATGCTTGGAGGCTGCAACTTCTCCGCCTGCCAGAAGTTACCCATCGTGTCTTTAAAAACGCGGCCGGACTTGGAACCTTGCTCAACAACAATCAAATCGACCTGGCGCACGACGTGGGTTTCCAGAGCTTCGTTGGTCATGGCGAGACGGAGAGTCGAGTCCTCGGGCCGCAGGCGTGCCAGAGCATCTAGATCCGTTGCCTCCAGCGCAGGAGCGATGCTGGAGGAATAGCCCTCTGCATGCAAAACGCCGGAGGTGTCGTCAGCATTGTAGAAAGTAGGGCAGGAGCCGAAACAAGACTTCGGGTTGCTTAAACAAGCAACGGTAATCGCTGCTGAGATGCCAGTGACAATCGTAAGCGCAGCCACAGCCGGTGAGGTTTGCACCACATTGGTCTCAAATATCGCGACGGAGTCGATGCTGACCGTGAAGTCCCCGGTCTGCAGCGTATCGCGATTGACGCCGAGCAAAGCGCCGTGTCCCGCAACCGTCTGCTCATCTTGCCCAATCAGCCAGCCGGACAGCACAAAGACACGGCAATTTTTCATGTGCGCCTTGAGGTAGGGCGAGCGCTGGTCAAGCGTCTGATAGTCCCTGGGGGCGGTGGTCGTACGCTTCACAGACTTGAAGTTGAAACAGTTTGTGGTTAGAAGAAGCAGGCTGCTTGAAAGCAGCAGAATCGTTAGGTTGGCCCTGTTCACTCGCGTCCCTCCGGTTGGGTTCACAAACATGAACAACTCAATATGGAGATGGCCTCGACAAGAAGCAAGGAGAAAGCCGTGTCAGACGCGAAAATCAGATGCTTGGTCACACCCATTTCTGAGTTGGGACGTTGGATGAACACGATGACACCCGGCGAACGAGCAGCAACTCACCGACTTCGGGTTTTCTTATTGACATTCCCAACCATGCCGGTTATCTTTCCTGACAGATTCACGAGATTAGGAATGCTGTTATGTTAAAAGAATTCAATGTTTCAACTCATTCCCGGGTCGAATTTGTCAGGCTGTCCAACCAGGTCCAGACGCTGGTGGATGACAGCGGCATTCAGGACGGGGTTTGCCATGTTTATGTGCCGCATACCACTGCTGGCGTCACCATCAATGAGGGCGCCGACCCCGACGTGCAGCGCGACATGATCATGGAATTGAATAAGATCGTCCCCTTCGAGGATGGTTATCTGCACGGTGAGGGCAACTCGGCGGCCCATATCAAAGCCAGTTTGATGGGCTCATCCGCGACCATTTTTGTGCAAGACGGCAGGCTGGTGCTTGGCACCTGGCAGGCGATTTTCTTCTGTGAGTTCGACGGCCCGCGCAGCCGTCGCGTCTTTGTGAACATCGGCTGACACATGAAGCTCAGGGAAGTGGGCGAGTTTGGTTTGATCGCCCGTCTGAAACAGCAGGTCGCCGAAACCGCCGAAGGACTCATTGTCGGCATCGATGATGACGCGGCAGTCATTCAGCCGACTCCAGGTCTGTCTACCGTTGTCTCCACCGATACCTTTGTCGAAGGCATCCATTTCGACCTGAGTTATTTCTCCTTTCGGGATGTTGGCTGGCGTCTGATGGCAGCCAATCTGAGTGATATGGCGGCAATGGCCGCTGTTCCCAGATTCGTGGTCCTGGCCATTGCAATTCCCGAGCACATCGAGGTCGAATCGGTTGAGGAACTCTATGCCGGGGCGCAAGAATTGGCAAGCGTGCACCGAACCGTCATTATTGGTGGCGACACCACAAAGTCGCCGGATTCCCTGTTTGCTTGTATGACAATTCTAGGCGAGGGGCCCGGGAGCACGCTATGTTTACGCTCGGGAGCACGCTCTGGAGATGCAATTATGGTGACTGGTAGTCCTGGCGCGGCAAGTGCTGGACTCGCCGTACTCCGCTCACAGGCAAGCCTGCCCACCGCCGATCTGGGGCCGGTAGTTCAGCGACACCTGCGGCCCACACCGCGGGTGGCCGAAGCACAGTTTCTCTCCCGGCAATTTGATATCCACGCGATGATTGACGTCAGCGACGGAGTGGCCTCCGAGATTCACCACATCTGCGAATGCAGCACAACCGGGGCACGACTGGTCGCCGCGGATCTGCACATCGATAGCGCAACCCGGGCAGCGGCGTCGCTCGTCGGGCAACCCGAATTGGACTTTGCCCTCCATGGCGGCGAGGATTTCGAACTATTGTTCACGGCGCCAAAACAGCAGATCCCAGAGATTCAAAAGGAATTAAATGCCCGCTTTGCTCTCGACGCCACTTGCATCGGTGAGATCGCTCACAAATCACATGGCGTCAAAATGCAGCATGAAGATGGCCGCATCTCCGACTTGCCAGCGCGCGGATTTGACCATTTCATATCCGAGTGAGAGTTCAGAATGGCTGACTTGACGAAACTGCCGAACATTGGCAAAGTGCTGGCAGTGAAGCTTTGAATGGACTCGTCAAAGGTTCCGCACTCCTTTATCCTTTGGATTTCTCCCAATTATTATTGATCTTGGGCAATGCACAGAGAGATAAACGGGTGAGCGGAACCAGGCGCGAAAACATCAAGTCCGGGCAACGAGTTTCTATCATTCTAAAAAAAGACCAGCGTTCCGGCAAACTGACGGAAGGAATTGTCAAGGATATCCTGACGAAAGCGCCAAGACACTCCCACGGTATAAAAGTCCGTTTGGAAAGTGGTGATGTCGGCAGAGTCAAGCAGGTTATTGCATGAGTCAAACTGCGAATCATCATCCGCTAACTCCGGGACCGGACCGTTGGCTGCCCACCACCCGCAAAGAGGTCGAAGCCCGAGGTTGGGATGAACTCGATGTCATCCTGATTTCAGGAGATGCCTACGTAGATCACCCGGCGTTTGGCCATGCGGTGATTGGCCGGATTATCGAGTCTGAGGGTTTGCGCGTGGCCATTGTGCCGCAGCCGAACTGGCAGGACGATCTGCGCGATTTCAAAAAGCTGGGAAAGCCGAGACTCTTTTTCGGCATCTCCTCCGGCTGCATGGATCCCATGGTCAACCACTACACCGCGGCCCGGCGTCTGCGCTCCACCGATGCTTATACCCCCGGTGGCAAGTCCGGCTTCCGTCCGGACTATGCCGCCGTTGCTTACTCCCGAATTCTGAAGCAACTCCACCCTGAGGTTCCGGTCATCGTCGGCGGAATCGAAGGTTCATTGCGGCGCGTCAGCCATTACGACTATTGGTCCGACAGTCTCAAGCCATCGATTCTGGTAGACAGTGGCGCGGATTTGCTGGTCTACGGCATGGGCGACCAGCCGCTGCGCGAGATTCTCCGGCTGCTGGCGCGCGGGGTGCCATTCTCTTCCCTCAAGACCATTCCGCAGACTGCTTTTCTGCAACCCAGGACTGACCCGCTGCCTAAAAACAAGCGCTGGCAGACGAGAGATCTGGCCTCGCACGAGGCGTGTCTGCGGAGCAAGAAAACCTTTGCCCGCAATTTTAAATTCGTTGAGCAGGAATCCAACAAGCAATTCGCCAACCGTCTGACTCAGGATGTCGGAGAATACACGCTCGTGGTTAATCCGCCCTATCAAACGATGACGGAAAGCGAGATCGACTCTTCTTTCGATTTGCCTTATACCCGTTTGCCGCATCCGAAATACCGCAAGCGTGGTTCGATTCCGGCCTTTGAGATGATAAAGTTTTCGGTCAACATGCACCGTGGGTGTTTTGGCGGCTGCAGTTTCTGCACTATTTCGGCGCACCAGGGCAAAATGATCGCCAGCCGGTCCAAGGCCTCGATTATGAACGAGGTGGACCAGATCACCGGGATGCCGGATTTCAAAGGCTATATCAGCGACTTGGGCGGGCCTTCCGCCAACATGTACAAAATGAAAGGCAAGGTGCAGGCGATTTGCGACGACTGCGTCAGTCCGTCCTGCATTCACCCCACGACTTGCCACAACCTGGACACCAACCACCTGCCCATGGTTGACATTTACAAAAGTGCAGCGGCGCATCCAAAAGTCAAAAAGGCGTTCGTGTCGAGCGGCATTCGCTATGACCTTCTGATCGCCAAAGATGAGGCAGATGAGAAAGCAAATCACTACGAAGAATACACGGAACAGCTGGTCAGGCATCATGTCTCCGGGCGCCTGAAAATCGCACCGGAGCACACCTCGGATGAGGTCTTGAAGGTCATGCGCAAACCGTCGTTTCAATATTTCCATGAATTCAAGAAGAGGTTTGACAGACTCTGTGAAAAAGCCGGCCTGAAGCAGCAGCTCATCCCCTATTTCATTTCCAGCCATCCTGGCTCAAAAGTCGAGGATATGGCTGACCTGGCGTGCCAGACCAAAGATTTGGGTTTCAAACTCGAGCAGGTGCAAGATTTCACGCCGACACCCATGACCGTCGCAACGGTCATTTATTACTCCGGTTTCCATCCATACACGCTGAAACCAATGTACACTGCCCGCACCGCACAGGAAAAACAAAGTCAAAGCCGATTTTTTTTCTGGTACAAAAGGGAGAATCGTGATTGGATTCGGCGGACGCTGGAGCGGCTTGATAAACCGGGCCTGGCGGCAAAGCTGCTGGGCCGGGCTCAAGGCGCAAGGCCCAAGTCACAGAAACGTTGAGCCTGCCGGCTGGTGGCTCTGATGATTTTGCACTGTTGAAGGGGAAGCCGGAAGGGCCACTCCTCCTATGAATTCCGTTGCTTTTTTGCTCAGGAAATAGCACCTTGCAACTGTCGAGCCCATTCTTGGCCACATAATCTTCACGACACCCGGAACGGAAAACAAATGACTCCCGAAGAGTACTGCAAATCTGTGCTCGCCAAGGTCTCCAGAACTTTTGCCATCAACATCGCTGTCCTTCGAGGAACGCTGAACAATGCAGTGGGTACCAGTTATCTGCTTTGCAGAATTCTTGACACGGTTGAGGACTCAGAATTCACGCAACCCGGTGTCCAGGAGGAACTCCTGCTTTCGTTCAAAGACATGTTCTTGAAAGATGACTTATCCGCACCCTCATTGCGGACCTGGAAGGAAGCATTTTTTGGCGCAATTGCGCCGCGAGATGAAGAGACGAATTACTACGACCTTATTCACAACATGGATTTGGTGGTTCAAAACTACCTGTCTCTTTCTGCGGCTTCCCGGAAGGCAATTGCCAGCTGTGTCGCGGAGATGGCAGACGGTATGCAAGAAATGCTTGCCCGCAAAGAGAGCGCTGGCAGCAGTGCTTTCTTTCTAGAGACCACCGGCGATCTCGAAAAATACTGCTACTATGTTGCTGGCACCGTTGGCCTGCTGGCCACCAGGCTGTTTTCAGAATATTCCAACTACTTCCGGCGCTTTGACCAAACGCAGCTTGCCGGCCCGGCGGTGGACCTTGGGCTCGGCCTGCAAATGGTCAACATCATCAAAGATTGCCACAGTGATTTTCAGCGCGGTGTGTGCTACTTCCCGAGAGAAATGTTTGCGCCGGACGACAACACGCCGTCAGATCCTTTCTCAGCGCAAGACCAGGAGAAGACGCTCAGACTTCTCAGCTCTTTGAGCGCGAAGGCAGCGGAACATCTCGACAGGGCGATGGAATCGGTGCTCTCCTTCCCCCGTCGTGCGTTCCGGATTCGCCTGTCATGCCTGTGGCCGCTGTTTCTCGCTATCTGCACTTTGGTCGAAACGAAAGACAATCCGCGCTTGCTCAACGGTGAGAAAGTCAGGATCTCGCGTGCATCAGTCGCCAGGATCATCCGACGGACGACCGTTTTCTGCTGCAGCAATCGCGCACTCAGGAGCTATTTTAATGGATTTCGTAAGCAACTTGTATCATCAGATGTGGCTTAACAGGGCGGCTTTCTTTATGCACTATTGATGTAGATCGCAGATATTGGGGCAGAGTTCGAAACGAGGAAAACGGGAGCTTTGATCATGAAGGATTTTTTGATTAACACAGTGAAACACATGGTGGATAAGCCAGATGAAGTGGAGGTAAACGAGATCAAGGGCGAACAAACCACGGTTCTTGAACTGCGTGTTGCCAAGGGTGACATGGGAAAAGTAGTAGGCCGAAACGGCCAGAACGCCCGGGCCCTGCGAGTGTTGCTGACGGCGGCATCGGCAAAGGCCGGCAGGAGAGTGGTCGTGGAGATTCTTGAATAGAAGCAGCCGTTGCACGAAGATTGGTACAAAAGGCTCGCTGAGCAGTTCTGGCTCGAACCCGAGGATGACGGCGTTGAGGATGCCGCATTCATTGCCAACGCCCTGAAGTTGCGCCCCGGAGGGCGGGTTCTGGACGCTCCTTGCGGTGCCGGGCGAATCGCTGTACATCTGGCGCGCGCCGGTTGTCTGGTAACCGGCATCGATTTTAAACCAGCATTTATCCGGCTGGCCCGGGAACAATTTGCCAGCCAGGGCAACCCCGGCGACTTCATCTGCATGGATTTGCAGGAGATGGATTTTGCCGACACCTTTGATGCCGCCTGCAACTGGTCGGGTAGCTTTGGATATTTCTCCGAGGTCAAGAACCTTGAGTTGCTTGACCGCTACGCGCGTTCGCTCCGCAGCGGCGGGCGCCTTCTGGTAGAGCAAGCCAACCGCGAAGTTCTGCTACGAGGGCTCGGCGCCGCGGAAACCCCCATCTCCTCCCACTTGCCTGCATGGGACAAGACGACCAACCGCCTGCTTGTGAATCTCGACACAAGTTGTCGCCGTCCACGGCATGAAAGCCAGATGTCAATCCGGCTTTACACGGCAGACGAAATGCATGACCTGTTTGAAGCTGCTGGTTTGGTGGTCGAGAACGTCTACGGGTCCAATCAAGGGGAGCCCTACTCAAGGTCAAGCAAACATCTGATTGTGGTTGGTAGAAAGTAGATTCTTGATTAACGCGGTCTGCCGGAAGCTTTAGAGAGCGTCTACCTGGTGACGGTAAGTTGTCTGGCCACCACCCCTCCCGCAGTTTGCAACTGATAGAAATAGGTCCCGGTCGCCAGGTTTGAGGCATCGAAATAGACCCGGTGTTCCGCGGCCGGACGCCTGCCCTGGTCGAGCACCTTCACCTGCCTGCCGAGCACATCGTAGAGCACGAGCCGGATGGGCTGCTCACGTTCCAGCCTGAATTGAATGACGGAGGACATCGAGGTGGTGCGACTCAACCGCACCGGATTCGGGTAGTTTTGCCGCAGCGAAAACCCCTGGATTTGCGCCGTCGGTCTGTCGAGCACCGCCGTCACCACCAGGCCCAGGTAGTCAGCCACGCCGTGCAGCACGGCAAAGGCAGTTTGATCGTACTGGCCAGCGGCTGTGCAGTTCATGTCCTCGTAGGTCAGGGCCATGACATCCTCGCCATGATTCAACCAGAACCAGCTCTCGGGATAGCGGGTCGGTGTGCCGCTGGTCCAACTGACAAAATAGGACCAGGGCTCGATGCCATCCTCGAAATAGCTGCGGATGAATCCAATAAAATCCTGCTCCAGCACAGTAAACTCGGGAGAGGTGCCGACGGCATCGTGGTAGACAAAATAGCGCTTGCAGGCAAACGCCGAATGCATGTTCAAAGCCGTTTCGATGGGCGCGTCCGAAGCCATAAGCTCGCCAAAGCGATTTCTCAGCACCGCCACTTCCGGCTGCACGGGATTCTTATCCCAATTGCTCTCGATATCGATGCCATTGGCGTTCTGCCGTGCGAACTCGAGTTCGACGCCATCCGGGTTGTACATGGGAATGATGTAGAAGGTGCAACTCTCCCGCATGAACCGCGCAAACGGCTCTTCCGAGAGCAGCAGAGAAATGAGTTCATCCGTCACCCACCAGGCCTGTACCTCATTGGGGTGAGTGCGCGCATGCACAAAAACCGTGCGTCGCGGTTCCATTTCGGGCGTGTCTGAAGTGATGTTCAATTGCCAGAGCGCCCGGTTTTGCACGCTCGCCCCGATAGAGTCGATGGTCACGTACGGACTCTGGCGCCAGCGCTCGAGATCGACGAGCAGGCTGTCGTAGCCGTAGCCCCAGTGGTCGCCTAACTGCACCAGTTGTTGTGCGGCAAGTTGTTCGTCATAGCCGCATTTATCGATGAGCAGCTCCTGGTGGCCTGAAAGCTCAATTGGAACAGACTGGGTTTGAGCGAAGACAGGCGCAATGACAAAGACTGCGAGAACGGCGAGGCTGGGTAGTTTCATCTTGGGCTTTCTGTTAGTGACAATTTCATGGGCCTTTGCGGCGGCCACGTACGACTGAACATAAGGAATTGCATTCGCAAAATCAAATGTCTCATCTGAATAATCCGCCGGTCGGTGACGGATTCACGGGATGACGTCACAAACAGCTCCGAAATTTTCTGCTTGACCTATCCCGCAGAGTTGCCTACATTTCTTTCAGTCATCCTTTGACCGTCTCATATAAAGATTTCTGATTAGCCGATTCCGGCGGAGAAGGATCAGACTCCTGTTGATGCCCACGACTGCAGAATGAGTTGCCACCTCAAGAGAGGAGATAACTATGCCTACAAATTCCGCCCTTGAAGCAACCAGAATCTTGCGAGATGGAGGCCAGTTTCAGTGGTATGTTATACCTCTGCTTGCGTTCGTCGTATATGTTTATGCAGTGGAAATCGAACGAAAGAACTGGAACCTCGTGTTTTCGGGGCTGGCGTTTTAGGGAATGGATTGGTTTAACGAGATTTGGAATTCACTCGTTTTCCATTTCACCAATTTTGCCCCTGTTTGGGGTGCGCCGGGAAAGACAGCGTATTTAATATTGATTGGTCTGAACATTGAAATAAGCTTCATGTTTGCAGTAGCTGGTATTGTTTTCTGCAAAATGCTTCTCCCAGACAAAAGGACCAGAATCCTTGGAATTCCCAATCGAATATTTTTTGCATTTGCAAATTCAATTTTCTGCGTTTTTGTAGAATTCATGCTCAATTCTGTTGGGGCATTAACCTGGGATTATTCCTGGTGGAACATGGATATGCCAATTCTGATAGTGTTATTTGGCTATTTGCATTTCTTTCTCGTAGCATTTTGGGTGTTTGACATGGAGAGTGTCAGCCAAAAGATTCGTGTAACTGGCATAATCTATTCAGTAGATACAATAGCGATCGTCGTCTTTGGGTTAATTCTAGGTTGGTTGTAGAATTCTACCTCGGCAGTATTATGCGTATTTACAGGTGTCCGTTGAGTTTGGCCTCATTGTTTGTAGCAAAGCGATAAAATAGAGTGTGGAAGGAGATACCATAGGAGGATTATGCTAGAGAGACTATTCAAAGGGACTTCCTGGACGTCTTTGACAATCATTGCTGTGCTAATCGTATTCACAGTATTTCAAGCCTGCAAAGACAACAAAGTCGTTGACCCCGGTACGAATTCAACGCCCAATATTCTGCTAGTCATTGCTGATGATATGGGACTGGATGCAACGCCGGGCTACGACTTGGGTGCGGAGAAGCCCAACATGCCCGTCCTGCAAGACTTAAGTTCAGATGGGTTAACCTTTGATAATGTTTGGGCGAATCCACTTTGTTCGCCAACAAGGGCGACGATTCTGACAGGAAAATATGGCATAAGCACAGGCGTGGTTTCTGCAACCCCGCCCGGCAACGCTATTTCCTTAACCGAAACCTCCTTACAGTCATATCTCACACAAAACACTTCCTACAAATCTGCTGTTATCGGCAAATGGCATCTTTCCAATAGCGCAAACGGAGGGGCGGACAACCCGAATCTGATGGGGGTTGAACACTATGCAGGATTCCTGAGTGGGGAACATGACGATTACTTCGAGTGGCCATTCACTCAAAACGGTCAAGACTCAACAGTGCAGGAATACTCGACAACATTCTTTACCGATCTGGCCATTGATTGGATTGAGCAACAGCAAAGTCCCTGGTTTCTATGGCTCGCATATACTGCTCCGCATACTCCCTTTCATTTGCCACCGGCTGAACTGCATACCAGCGATAATCTCTCTGGAGATCCCGCGGACATTGACGCCAATCCCCGATCCTACTATTTCGCAATGTTGGAAGCATTGGATACGGAAATGGGGCGGTTGCTCGATGCAATTGATAGACAGAACACCGTTGTTGTCTTCATTGGCGATAATGGCTCTCCTGCTCGAGTTACCCAGGAGCCCTATACCCGGGGGCGCACGAAAGGAACCGTCTATCAGGGAGGCATTCACGTGCCGATGGTCGTTTCAGGAACCGGAGTCACGCGGTCGGGACAAAGAGAGGATGCTCTGATTAACTCTACCGACCTGTTTGCCACTATAGCGGAGTTGGCGGGAACAGACTTGGCGTCCATTCATGATAGCAGGAGTTTCAAGAATCTGCTGAGTGGCGGGCAAATGGATGAACGAGAATTTGCGTACGCAGAAATTGAGCAGAATACAACAGCCTGGACGATTCGCAATGAAAAATACAAATTGCTTGATTTTCAAAATGGAACGCAGGAATTCTATGACCTCGACACCGATCCGTATGAGCAGAATGATCTCATAATATCCGGTCTTAGCAGCGAAGCTTTGGAAGTGAAAGCGGAACTTGAAAATCTTGCTGATGGCATAAGAAATGAGAATTGAATAACCCTGTGATAACGGCTATGGCTGCAACAGAAAAGTGGATTTAACCTGCCTGATTATCACCTCGTCTCTTTGACCGCAAGTTTTCGGGATCTCCTTTGTCTAAACCCCACAACAAGAAAGCGTTGAACTCAAATGGGGCGTTACAATGACTATTTACAAGAGATTAAGAACAGGGTTGGCCACGGGCTTGCTCTTCTTCCTTCACAGCTTCGCTATTTTCGGCCAGCAAAGTTCCGGCAACTATGTGATCGTCGATACTGGCCAGGAAGCATTTTATGACAACGACACGGAAGTGCAAATGCCCGGCGCAGGGGACGCGTTCCACGGCCAGGATGCTCATTATGCCGGCGTGAATCCGTCCTATCAAGACAACGGCGACGCCACCATTACCGACCTCAACACCGGCCTGATGTGGCAAAAATCTCCCGATCTTGACAACAAGTCAACCTATGCCGAGGCAGTGGCGGACGCCGCTAGTTTTGCTCTCGCCGGTCATGACGACTGGCGCCTGCCGACACTCAAGGAGCTTTATTCCCTGATCCTCTTCACCGGCAGCAGCCAATCTGAGACGCCTTATATCGACACAGACTATTTCGACTTCCGGTTCGGCGATGAAAGCCTTGGAGAGCGCCTCATCGACGGTCAATACTGGTCGAGCACGGAATACGCGGGCACAACCATGAATGGCGATGCCACAGTTTTTGGCGTCAATTTCGCGGATGGTAGAATTAAGGGCTATCCTGCAGAACCTGTGGGTCCGCCGGGAAGTCAATTCTCCATGACGGCATTTGTCCGTTATGTGCGAGGCAACTCCAGCTACGGCGTCAACAACTTTGTGGATAACGGCGATGGCACTGTCACCGACCTCGCCACCGGACTCATGTGGCAAAAAGCAAGCAGCGACATCGCCATGAATTGGGCGGAAGCGCTCGACTACGCTGAAAATCTCGATTTGGCGAACCATTCGGATTGGCGGCTGCCCAATGCCAAGGAGCTGCAAAGCATCGTGGACTACACCCGCGCGCCCGACGCCACAAGCCCGGCTCAGCAGGGAGCAGCGATCGATCCGATCTTCGACATCACCGAAACCGAGTCGTGGTTTTGGAGCAGCACCACGCTTCTGGAAGCGCCGGTGCAAATGGGAGGCTATGGCAGCCACGCCGTGTACGTGACGTTTGGCCAGGCGTTCGGCTGGATGGAACAGCCGCCGAATTCGGGAAGCTATGTCAGACTCAACGTTCACGGCGCCGGGGCGCAGCGCAGCGATCCTAAGAGCGGCGACGCAGCTGACTGGCCGACCGGCTTTGGCCCGCAGGGCGACGAGATCCGTATTCTCAATTATGCCCGCTGTGTGCGCACGGTTGACACCAGTACGGGCGTAGGCGAAAGCGACGCAACTCCGGATGCCCTGCCGGGCGAGTTTGCATTGGCGCAGAACTATCCGAATCCGTTTAACCCATCATCGACCATTGAGTTTGTGCTCGAAAAGCGTTCTTCCATAAAGCTCAGGGTATTCGACATTCTGGGAAAAGAAGTCGCCACACTGGCGGATGGAACGTTGCCGGCGGGAAGTCACAAGGTAGTTTTCGAGCCAACCGGTTTGCGCAGCGGTGTTTACTTCTACCAGATTGCGGCAGGCGGATTTGTGCAAACGAAGAAGCTCACGTTGCTGAGGTAGAGTCTACGGAGCGATAGCACGACCACCACACTAAACTCGGGTTGGTGGCGAATCGGATGAGGGCGGTTGTCAGCCTCGCCCTCATCTCAGTAACCCCACATGCGGCTCCATAAGCGGAAGCCTGCTCTTATTTGACTCAAATGCATGGAACTCCGGCCCGCGGTTGGGTCGTTCGTTGTTTTACTATCCCACAGAAAGAAAAACAAAGGATTTGCTATGCAGATCAAAAAAGTAGAGGTCATTCCGTTCGCGGTTCCGATCAGAGGATTCGCAGATGCATACACAGGTTTTACGACATCATATGCAGTCCTGGTGAAAATCTATTCCGAAGATGATACGATTGGGTACGGTGAAGCGTGTGCGTGGGAACCCGAGTTCTATGGTGAAACACTGGAATCGGTGAGTTCCACGATAGAGAAATACATTGCCCCGAGAATCGTGGGGCAGAATCTCTTTAATATAAATCGAATCCTGGCGATTGTTGACGCCCATCTAGCAAGGATAACTTGTGCGAAAGAAGGGATAGATCTTGCGCTGCATGACTTGCTTGCCAGAACTCTGAATGTTCCGGTGCATACCCTTTTGGGCGGTTGTTTTCGAGAGGAGATCGCCATTGCCTCTGAAATCGGAATCGATACACCTGAAGCTATGGCGGAAAAAGCAACGGAGGTTGTGCAACTCGGAATAAGGGTAGTCAAAATCAAAGGCTCCCAGGATATGGGAATGGATGTAAAGAGAATCAAAGCTGTGCGTGAAGCCGTTGGCGATGAAATAGAATTGCGCCTGGACCCAAACGCTGCCTGGACGACCATTGGAACGATAAAGACCATGCAGGAAGTCGAGAGCTGCAATCTGCAATTGCTGGAGCAACCCGTTGCCGGCTGGGACCTGAAGGGCATGGCTCATATCCGCAACAAGATCGGCATTCCCTTAATGGCGGATGAAAGCATCTGGACGCCGCAAGATGTCATCAAAATCGCGGAATATGGGGCTGCGGATATTATCAACATCAAGATTGCGAAGTCATGCGGTTTGGCCCTGGCTAAGAAAATCGAAACAGTCTCGGAGTCTTTCGGCCTTCCCTGTATTGTTGGCACGGAAATCGAACCCGGATTTTCGCTCATCGCGAAATTGCATTTGGCAGCTTCCATGAAGGTGCATCCCCTGGCAAGTGAATTTACTGAACTCTCGCTTCTGAAGAAAAACATACTAAAGCATGAAATAGACATAAAGGACGGATGTGTAAAAGTACCCGGTGGTCCCGGATTTGGGGTTGAGTTGGATGAGGGTGTTTTTGAAAGCGTCATTGTAAAGGAGCCTGTAAATAATTTTGTGTAAATTCATTTATTCAACGTTGATTCTTTCTGGGTGCAGAATGGCAAATTGATTGATTGCTTGTCCCCAATTTGGAATTGGCCTACTCCATTTTTTCGAGATATTTTTTAGCGCTAGAAACAAGATTTTCTTTAGGGCCAGATCGCTTGGGAAGGCGGCTTTGTTTTTGATGACTTTCCTGAGCGACATGTTGAGCGACTCAATGGCATTTGTTGTGTAGATGACTCTTCTGATTTCGGGTGGATAGGCAAAGAATGGGATGATGTTGTTCCAGTGCTTATGCCAGGACTTGCTAATCGACGGATATTTGGTATCCCATTTTTCAGCGAAGGCCCGAAGTTGTTTTTCTGCCCTCTCTAGCGTTGCTGCCCGGTAGACTTCTTTGATGTCCCGAGCCACAGGCCCGCGGTCTTTGGAGGACACAAACTTCAGTGAGTTTCTGACCATGTGGACGATACAAAGTTGCACATCGGTTTTCGAAAAGACGGCATTGATGGCTTCGGTAAAACCTTTCAGGCCGTCAACGCAAGCTACGAAAATGTCCTGGACGCCGCGATTCTTGAGTTCGTTGATGACGCCGAGCCAGAACCTGGCGCCCTCATTCTTTTCAACCCAGATCCCCAGAAGCTCTTTGTGGCCCTCGAGGTTGACGCCCAAGGCCAGATAGACCGCCTTTTTGATGGCATGGCCCTGCTCTTTGATGCTAACGAATAGCGCATCCAGGTAGACGATTGGGTAAAGAGCATCGAGCGGCCGGCTCTGCCAGTCGTTGACCTCGTCGAGCACGGCGTCGGTGACATGCGAAATCAACTCTGGTGAAACCTCGACATCGTAGATTTCTTTCAGATGGCCCTGGATGTCCCGAGTTGAAAGGCCGCGAGCGTAAAGGGCGATGATTTTGTCATCAAAGTCGCTGAAACTGCGCTGATGTTTGGCGACCAGTTGCGGCTTGAATTCGCTGTGGCGGTCACGGGGAATCTGAACCTCAAGCTGACCGGAATTGGTCCGGAGACGTTTGCTGCTTTTGCCATTTCTTGAATTCTCGGACTTAGACTCCGTACGCTGGTGCTTGTCATAGCCGAGATGATGGGTCATTTCAGCATCCAGCGCTTTTTCGATAACCGCTTTCTGCAGCTGCTTCAAGATACCGTTTTTGCCCAACAGGTCTTCGGGCGATTTGTAGTCTTTGAGCAGTTCGGCAATCAGCTCTTCGTTAATCGACATAGTAAGCTCCTTGTGCAAGGGTAATTGCTTCAAAAGTACGACACAAGAATTACTTACTCAAAGGGATTTTCCCGGCTCGCGAGAATCTGGGTAACTCCGCCAACTCTACGAGTTAGCTCCGTCACCCAGATTCAGGAGTTACACAAAGTTTCTGACACTCCCTTGTAAAGTGATAGCGACCTTGGCGCATTCAGGAACGGCGAGTATTTCAACTGGGGCAAACAACATTCCAAGTGGGAAGAAGCATATTCCAGGAGGAATGGACTACATTTCAACAGGAATGGTCAGTATTCCACTTGGGAAGGACAGCACTCCTGTTGGGGGAAGCAATATTCCAGGAGGAATGGAGTGTATTCCAGGTAGGAAGCGGCATATTTCATCAGGAATATTCAATATTCCTGTTGGGGGAAGCAATATTCCAATTCGTTGGCAGGAGATTCCTGGTGGAAGACGGCGGGTTTCAACTGAGCACTGAAGTACGTTTGTGGCCAGGAGACTATCGAAGAGAGAATGTTCGTTTGGTGCCGCAATCGACGCAGTAACCGCATTTGGCGTCGTTGACATGCCCGCAGTGGGAGCACATCACGTGTGTATCCGTGCCGTCGAATGGCGGAGTCTTGATGTCATTGCCTTGCGTGGTCTCCGGGGCATTGGGGACGGCCATGGATTCTGGCCGAGGCGCCAGGTTGAATTTGGCGCGCAATGCTCGTTCCGCGCTGTCAAATGATTCTCTTTTACGTTGCCGGTTGACGGATTCGACGTTTTTTCTGGAACAGCTAAACTGTTGCGATAACCGCATCATCGCTTTGTTCTGCAGCTCGTCAACCAAGACAAGCTCCATCATATAGTCTCCTTCTTTCAATTGAAATGCTTCGACCGTGGAGAACATGACCTCGCACACTTTTGCGCTCTGGGCCGGCACGACAATCGCATTCGCCCAGCCGGAGAACGAATAGCTGGGTTTGTACTCATCTCCTGTGCTTCCATTGCCGCCGGTGCTGATGAAATTGCGCCAAACGAACCCGATAGATTCTCCGGTGTGCGCCATAATTGTGCCATGCAATCTGGCAATGGTGCCGACGTTGGCGCCTTCATTGGTGAACACAATAGAAGTGCTGAACCGCAGGTGGTTATCGGGACTGTAAGAGAATGTCAGGCGGTCGCCAAGCAGGATTTTCCAGCGAGCCTTCTGTCGCGCAAGGAGAAGGTACAGGTTGACGGCGAAGGCTATGCCTGACGCAAGCAATGCCGCGATCGAAAGAATGATTGTTGTGTCCATGTCAGGATACCATGTTCATAATTCTCTAAGCGTTTGCAGTTGAGATGGGCACTTTCGACAATGGGGCATCTCTTCAAGCAATGGCCGTACCACTAGTCAGGAGATCACCTTAAGTTCAACAATAGTAAGGACAATCTGCATAAGGCATGACGAGGCAGAATAGGCGACGTCATGAAGTCATGGGCAAATGGCGAAGCTGATCGGCCAGATGACAAGGGTGTCTGGCAGAGCGGTCGCCCAGGTGAATTTCGCAGCGGGCATTTTGCCACGCAAGCAGATGGTACGGGCTGGCAACGACGGCTATTCCGGACGCAATCAAGGCCAGGATCGCAAGCATGTTGGTTTTTCCCATGTTGGGATACCACCTTCATATTCTTGTAAGCGCTCGGTAAAACGAGACACACATCAGGCGGGCTGTCTACATCAACTATTTTGACTGGGAATGTCCTTAGGCGTTCTATGCCCAGAACAGGGTGTTGAACATATCGGGTGTAGATGTTATTCCCAGGTTCATGGCTTTCAGGTGAATTTCTACGCATCCAGGCAATACGAATCTGAATTCCGAACGGAGACTGGGTTCAGCCTTCCAGAGCCCGACGCGGGCGCAATTGCGACTTTTTCAGCAACAAGTTCAATGTGTCTGTAGGTACTATCGATTGACTCCGAAAGAGGTGAATGAAATGCTTCGACTGACATCTCGCGACTCACATCCTCGTCCTTTCTTCATCTGGGCAGAATTATTCTTCTGCAGGTGATTGTGCACCTGAGCTGGCGAAGCAGTGTCCGTATCTTTCCATAACAAGAAATGTCTGAAAACTCGCAACTGGCACGATCTCTGATTATCCTCGTCCAGAGTAAGCGATGCCTTCCGATATCTTGATCACAAAGTCCGTGCAGGAAATGCAGAGTTTGACGACAGAATTGTAAAGCCGATGTTGAAATTGCCAGACTATGGCCAAGAAACGTAAACAAAAATCCAGAAATCCTCGCCAGCGAAAACAGAGCAAGTGGATCATCAAAAGTACGCGGGTTCAATACGCACTCTGCGTGCTGGCGATTGCACTCTTGGCAAGTCTGATCTACCACAACTCCCTGGATGTCCCGGCGGTTTTTGATGATGAGACAGTTTTCGACAATCCTGACCTCAGAGACTTGGGCGATCTCCCACGGGTGTTGCGCACCTGGGAGATTCCCCGCCCGGTGCTGGCGCTATCCTTTGCGCTGAATTACTACTGGGGCGGTGCAGATGTCTTTGGCTACCATGTCGTAAACGTTCTCTTGCATATTGCCAACGGCATTTTGCTTTTTGCGGTTCTTTTGCTCACCCTGAGAAACACCAAACCCGCCAAGGAATCCGGCGCAGATCTCGGCATCGCTCTCGCGGCTGCTTTGATTTTTATCAGCCACCCGATTCAAACCGAGTCGGTCACCTATATTGGGGGCCGCTCGGCTGTGCTGTGCGCGCTCTTTTACCTGCTGACCATTCTGCTTTTTATCAAAGCCAATGTACCGGGCTCGGCATCGACAAAAGCAAAACCTGCTGCTTTGAGAAAGACACTCTACGTTGCCGGTGCAGCGCTGTCTTTCACTCTCGCGCTCGGCACAAAAGTTGTCGCGCTTTCGCTGCCGGCGGTTTTTCTGCTCTATGACTATTTCTTTCTCTCGAAAGGAGACCTGCGCCGGTTCTTCCGGCAAGCACTAGCTTTTCACATGACCTTTCTGGTCATTGCCGGTTTTCGAATCTACGCGCATATTTATCTCCCCGCCCCTCATTACTACTTGAGCTGGTTATCTTCATCATCTGTTTCACCTCAAGGTGTGCCCCCTTCAGCTGGTGAATCCCCCTTTTTCTATGAATTTTTTGTCGGCGCCTCGTTGACGCTCTATGAGAATGCCCTGACGCAATGCCGGGCTCTTGTAGACTATCTCACACTGCTTTTCTTCCCCGTCAACCAGAGTGCGGATTGGGGCTACACTATCTCCCGAAGTATTGGGGAGCCATCGGTGCTGGTTGCCGTGTCTGTGCTGTTGGCGGTTTTGGTGCTGGCGCTTTTCCTGTCAAGAAAATCGAAGGTGCTGGCATTCGGCGTCTTTTGGTACTTCATCACGATGGCGCTGTTTTTCGTGCAACCCCTGCCCGACATTATCGTGGAAAGACGTCTGTACATCCCCGGTATGGGCTTCTGCCTTTTCTTCGCGGTCGTGCTATATCAGGGTTTTGTCTACCTGGATAACCGGTTTGGGCCGCACAGAAAGATCAAATATATCCTGCCCGTTTTTCTCGCCGCCCTGATTGGGCTGTATTCCTTCAAATCGATTCAGCGCAATATCGTTTGGCAGGACCCGTACACGCTGTGGCAAGAAGCTGCCCAAAAGTCACCCGTGAAAACTCGTGCCAACAACAACTACGGGATTATCTGTATGAATCGAGGCGACCTAGACGATTCGGTTCAGGCCTTTCAACGCGCCGTTGCCGCGGATTCCACACTTGGGCTTTCATATACAAATCTTCTCTCGGCATACTGTGTGGTCGCCTACAAAGAAAAGACCGAAGCCTCAATCTATCGCGCGGTTGACCTTTTTCGGGAGATACTGGCAAGCAAGCCGCACCATGCAGTTGACTGGTATATCAAGAATTATCCGCAGTTGAACAAACCCCTGTTCAACGGAGTTGTTCATCAATTTGAAGAGCAATTGCAGGCAACCGACTCCAGGGACGGCGACGCCTACATCGCCCTGGGCCTGCTTTACGACAGATTGTTTGACGACAATGCCAAGGCCAGGGCCTATTTTGAAAAGGGAACCTCACTGGGATACTCAAGACCTACCAGTCATTATTTTGCCAATGATTATGTTGACAGCCTATCTCAGGAAGTGCTCCCACGTCGCCCATAATCTTTGGGAAATCGAAGCGTGTCTTTTTCGGGGAAGGCTTCCTCTGAAAGTCTCTTCGCACAAGATGCAGCCGTTTGTTGAGTTGTGACAGGATGCTGAGGTGTCCTCACGGAGCTGGAGCATGTGTATCGAGGTGACGCCAAAATAGCCGCGTAGATGTTCAGGCGAGTAAATCGGTGCTGTCGGCATCATTCAACGCGACCAGCGTGCCATCCGGCTTTTCGATTTGAATGTTGACTTGCGCGTGTTGCTGCAGCATCGTCAGGGTGTGCTGGTGCAGCGTGTCCAGTTGTCTGCGTTTTTTGATGCGGTCGAACAGGTTTTCTGCGTCCAAAGCCGTGCCCGGGATACTGAGTACAAAGGATGCCAGGCTTTGGATGCGGCTATCAGTTTCGATGGTTTCGTCCGCGGGCAGCGCATTTAGCAGTTCAGGCGTGAAACCGAGGTCTCTGCTGATGATTTCAATCAGCCGTTCGCTGACCTTGTCAGCGTTCAATCCATCGATGTGGTATTTGAAGGTGGCCTGTTGCATGGTGTCCCTCCTGTGCGGGGGTGCCAGGTGAGTTCCATTCGTGGAGGTGGTGGCCTTCCTGGCGACTATAGAGAAGTGTATCCACAATGCAGCCAAAGTGCGGGAAATCAGTAGTGAGTTGGCCGTCAGGCAGGCTGAAAATTTCGGCTCTCGACGGCACGGTCTGGTTTTCCACTTGATCCTTCTGGTGTCAGGCGTTACTTTCTGCTTTCAGAGAAAAGGCCCATGACACCAGAGCGTTTTCAGAAACTGCAAGATGTGCTGGACAGGCGTCAGCCGGATTTGACGGTGGTGATGGATAACGTCCACAAGACTCACAACCTGGCCGCCGTGGTTCGCACCTGCGATGCGGTTGGCATTCCTGAAATACACGCGATTACCAACCAGTTGCGGCAGGAAGTCAAGCGCAATGTTGCCAGCGGCTCCCATAAATGGGTGAGAATCGTGACGCACAAGACCATCCCTGTCGCCTATGACCGGTTGCGACGACGGGGCTTTCAAATTTTGTGCGCCCACTCATCGCAAGATGCGGTCGACTTCCGTGAGATTGATTACACCAGACCTACGGCTCTCGCGGTTGGGGCAGAACTGCGCGGGCCAAGCGATGATGCGGTGGGCCTTGCCGACCGGCAAATCCACATTCCCATGCTTGGCATGGGAAGTTCGTTCAACGTCTCTGTCGCGACAGCTATCGTGCTCTTCTGTGCCATGGAGCAGCGCCGTAAGGCCGGTTTCTACGATAACCGCCGCCTCGACGATGATACTTACCGCAGTCTGCTTTTCGAGTGGGCACATCCCAAAGTCAGCGACTATTGTCGGAGACATAAGATTCCATATCCCGAGATCGACCAGAATGGGGAGATTCTGGAAAGGTTGAACGACCTGAGAGAACGATCTTGAATAAGTCAGCCTTGGGTTGTCGGGTGACGGCCCTTCGGGCTGTTTTGTCTGTTCGGGTCAACGAAGTCCGAAATATTTTGCGATATAGTCGGCATGCTCCCCAACCGGATGGTCCTCTGCACTTTCGGTGGTCAGCTCGAACAGGCTGCCACAACCTGCATCAGTAAATAATTTCCGCAAGCGAGCATCCCCGCGCAAATCGCTTGAAGCAAAAGTACTGAGTTTGTCGATTTTCAGGTATTTCTTTTCCTGTGCGACCAAACCGAGTTGCTCGTGTAATTGCTGGCCTTCCGGCGTGCCATTGTTTGTCAGAAAGAGAAAGGTGCGGATAATTGCTATACCCAACTCGACCGTCACCACCAGGTATCCTACCTTTTTCCCGAAAATGCGATAGGTCACCAGAGTTTTTCCGGCAGCATTGGTTTGTACCTCCGGTTTCTCGAAAGCATCGACCAGGTAAAAATGCAGGTACTCTTCATGCTCGCGATCGATGCGTTCGCGCAAACGCACGAGGGCGTGGGCCTGCACGTACACCGGCAACGGCATTTCCGATAAAACACCGGTGATTTTGAGGTCCGCCGGGCAAACCTTTGCCCAGCCAAACCCTTGGTCAATTATGCCCCTGCCAACACGATAGACCGGTCTATTTTTGCCATCCAATCGAACATGCTTTACTTCAGGGGGAACGGTATACATTTTCAGGCAGCTACTGTAGACCGATGAATTGCCGTGTTTCAAAACCGGGAAAAAGAAAAACCAGTAGAAGGCGGTGTCCATTCTGCTGAGACTTGCCAGCAGTCTCAGGGCGACCGCGGAAAAATATAGACGCATTTTTTTGTCCGCTGCCATGAACGCGGCAAAGCCTTTTTTCACTTCGCGTGCCGTGTCATATTCATCGTCTTCGAGTATTTCTACGTAACTTTGCAGGGTTAGACCCGCGGTCAAATAGTCGTGCAGAGAGATTTCCGGTCCGTCAGGGAGCAGGGGAAGAGATATGTCTGGCAGCCAATCGGCAAGCACGCTTCTTGTACGGTTGAGCACTTCCGGCGCAATGACTTGGCCTTCGGCCGCAATCACCCGCAGCGCACGAAAACGTATGTTGAGTATCGCCCTAATCTCGTCTTCCGGAATCAGTTGCAACGCATCCCAAACACCGGCAGCGATTGCAACTTCCTGCATTTTGCGCCGGAATAGGTTTGTCTGTTGGGCTTTGCCGGTTTTATCTACTCGCCGGCCGGATTTCTTTTTCTTGGGTTTTACCTTCTTCTTCTTCGGCATGAGGTTTTTCCCTACTCTGTCCGAACGGCGACTTTAACTGCGTGCGGGGACTTGCCGCCCATCTGCCTCCCTAACCAGTAATCATTCGGGCATCTGCAATTAAGAAATTTGCATTCACTAAATCAATTCAAATCATCCGGCGGGTGGCCCCGCCAACCTGCAGTGATTTGTTTACGTGTGCCACGCGCTTTCAAGCCGTGGCAAATGCTCATTTCATCAGCATAGGCCTTCTTCCACGATCCGGTACCGGCCCATTTCGTGGGGATGCAATCCCCTGTTCAATTTCACGACGGGAACTACTTGGCGGGTCGGCGGCAAGTCCCCGTCGAACAGACCATTAAATTTGCCAAATATTGAGTACAGCTAAGAAAAGCTCATTCTTGTTGATTCAATAAGAATCTTACCCACTTTTGTGAAACAAAAAGATTTGAGCTTTGTCGTATTATACGTTCCAATGAAATCATCTTCGTATTCAGTTTCAATTATACCAAATTGACTATGAATACGTATTACGATCTTTTCAATTGCTCCACGCAGAAGTTTTTGATGATATGTTGTATCTTGGGAAGTCCAGGTCAATCCAGTTTCTTCAATCAGTGAATCAGCAAATTTCTCAAATGATATAATGGTATTATCTGTATTAAGTGTCAGTTTTTCAAGAGTTATGAGTTCAAACCATTGTGGCAACTTGTCACCAATCCCCATCACTTGAAAAGCCACAAGCCAGTTAACTCGGTGCCACCAGATCATTAAAAGGTTCCATAATTGGATCAAAGCAGGATTCCCAAGAAACTTTTTACCTGCCGGCCTCAACTTCCATTGCTTGCCTTGAGAGATACTTACAAAGCGTCCAACTTCGGCTAGAATATGTGGAAAATGAATTGCCCAAACTTCAGTTTCGCTTCGAACTTTGTATGCCTTTTCTCCAATTTTGTTTTCCAATGCTGGGGGATTAACCAATTGTGTTGCTAATTGACTTATCATTTTTAAAGGCATATTGCCGGTACTTTGTGTGCCTACAATTTTGTTTTCTTGGATGAAACGAAGAAAGGTAACCATATCTTGTCGAAGTGCGACAGAGCCGGCAAGTTGATTTAGCTCGCCTTGAAGTCTCGGGTGAATGCTCGTCTCTGTTTGACATATAACCTCCTCTGTTTGGACTGGAAGATACTAACTTTTCTTCGTGTCCACAACACCGGGGGAAGATCAAGATGCCGTAAAGTTCCGGTTCAACCGGTTGGGCGCCACCGGGTAAGAGTGCTTCGAGTTTGTCGTCGCTTTAAATCGCTTTCTAACTTTAGACGCGATACCCATTTTGCGCATCCGACTGGCAACCCGATTTCGACCGTACTGCTTACCACGCTTCTGGAGCTCTCGGGTTATTTTTACGCTACCATAGCGGCGCTTGCTGACCTCATATACCGTCTTTATCTCAACATCCAATCGCGCGTTTTCTATATCACGACTGCTGCGAGGCCGGCTTACCCGTGCATAATAACCACTGCGCGATACATTCAGAACTTTGGCCATCCTCTCAACGAAGAAAACAAAACGATGCTCTCTCATTAATTGATAGGTCATTTCGGTGTCTTCGAGAAGATGGCCAGCGCTTTTTTTAAGATATCACGCTCCTGGCGTAGAATGTCATTCTCTGGTTGTAAGCGTCGAAGGGCTTCTCCGCTGGGTTTCTGTCTGCCCTTGCCAGGAAAAGGATGTTCTGAATCTTCGGAGAGTGCTTTACGCCAGCGCGATATTGCGCCGCTGCCGATACCAAGATCTCGCTCAACCGAAGAGGCCGAGCGCCCTTCTTCTTCAACCAAACGAACGGACTCGCGCTTGAATGCTGCATCATACTTGTTGGGTGAATATTTCGATTTCATTGACACACCTCCTATTTGAATACCAGGTAAACAAACTTAAAAACAAAAAACAAACAGTTTGATATTCGGTGTGTCCATTAAATCAAGACATCCCAGCGAAGAACTTACCGCAAAGCGATAGTACATCTACATCAAAGCCCAGGGTTAAGCGCAGCGTATCCTGGGTAAGAATGAACCAGAATGCCACACCCTGAAAGGGTGTCACAGGGACAGGAAGTCGTGAATTGGTCAGGCTAGTCAGAAATCTAGGCCAAGTCAAAAAAAGTGTGGAACGCGTCAGGCCTATTCTGCTTTGAGCCAGGGAGTTACACGGCGCGGCCGAACCGCAAAAGTTCAAGATAATGCCAAGATGAGTCAGCCACCGATGAACACGGATAAAATGAGCTTGGAACATGACTGAAGATTTCTATTTGTTCATCTATACAAAATCCGTGCTTAATCAGTGCCAATCCGTGGCCAAAAACAAACCCATTACCCTAGCGATGACTCCATTGCACCTGCTTGATCTGGATTTGGGAGTCTTCCAGGGCTGTGACAATACCGTGAGCAAGTTTGTCGGTGACGCCTTTGTGAAACAGCCGAATCATCAATCGCGTCACGTTGGTGCCGGCGTCATAATCGCGGTTGATTTCACAGTTGACAACGACCAGGCCCTGTTCTTTCACGATGGTGATGATGTCAGATGCACCGACATCTATGGGTGTCGTGACCCGCAGCACCCGGTAGGAATCTTTGAGATAGATGCGCTCGGAATATTTCAGCAGAACGAGACTGGCCAAAGCCAATCCCGTGGCGCCGGCCGCGAACAGGTAGTAGCCGGCGCCGGAGGTCATGCCAATAGCCGCCGCCGTCCACAAACAGGCCGCGGTGGTCAAGCCGCGAATGGTGGCGCCTTCTTTGATAATCACGCCGGCGCCCAGGAATCCAATGCCGGTCACAATCTGCGCCGCGATGCGACCTGGATCCACGGGCGAGGCCCCGGCTTTGGCGGAACCTGCGACAAGCTCGGACATAATCATGAAGACAGCGGAACCAAGACTAACCAGCAGATGGGTACGCAGACCCGCCGCCCGGCCGCGGATATCGCGCTCCAGGCCAATCAATCCCCCCAACACCGCTGCTATCAGGATGCGCAGTAGCATTTCGGATAACTCTTCAGGCAAGTCGAGCATTTAAGTTCTCCTTTGCAAGAACAGAAAGATTGCACGTCATTGCTGTGAACATATAAATTTGCGGCTCAGAAGGTTGCTGTTTAAAAGAAGTGAAGCATAAGCAAAAGATCAACTCTTATCCTGTAGATCGGGTAAATCCGGCCAAAAGCGTTGCGGAGGAGGCTGCTTCACTGAAAGCGCACAATCACGAACTCAAGGAAATTTTCCGCCACTCGTAAGAGATTTGCGCCGGGAAACCCATCTATATTTACACAGACCAGACCTATTGGCCGGAGGTGCATTGTGTTGACATGGAAGCAAAAGCGGCTATTTATCGGCGCATGCGTGCTAGCCGGGCAGTTTGGCCCGGCCAGCCAAAGCGGTCTTGCTCAAGACAGCCCCCTCATTCAAATCAGCAACGATATCATGGCCGTTCAGGCCAACTCCAATGGCAGATTCAATCTGGGCACGGCTGCAGGCACAACGCTGACCTTCCGATATCCGGATGCGCCATCGACCTCGCACACGCATTTCAGGGTGGACGGAAAGGTTTACCGCGACCGACCGCCGGCATTCATCAGCTTGCGGCAAGTTGACGCCTCGATAATCTGCGCATGGAAGATCAAGGACGTCGCAATCGTCCAGCGCCTGGCGCTCGAGCAGTACGGAGCAACCAGCGGCGCGGTATTTATCCAGTACCTGATACTCAACCAGGACGATCGGGCCCACCGTGTCGGCGTACTCCTGGAACTGGACACCATGGTCAACCACAATGATCGTGCGCCGATTTCTACAAGCTTTGGTTACAGCACCTCGGCACGAGCGTTCCACGCTCCCAGGATTCCTGACTTCTTCCAGGCGTTTGAAAAAAACCCTGTGACTCCCGGGCTAATCGCCAGAGGCACCATGAAGGGTAGAGAGGCGGTCGCGCCGGACCTGTTCATTATCGGCGACTGGCACAGGTTGAAAACAGTGGTTTGGGACTACAGCGCAACGAATACCTTTTATGGCGACAGCGCCGTCATTCTGCGTTGGGACGAGCGACGCTTACAGCCCGGAGAACACCGGCAGGTTGGCACCTACTATGGCATCGCCGATGTCGTGATCAAGAAAGGTTTGCTGTCTCTCAATGTCACCGCGCCGGAAAGGTTGGAAAACATCGACAACCGGCTCAGTCCCAACCCGTTTGATGTGGTGCTCATCATTACCAACACGGCAGCATCGAGAGCATCCGGGATCGAAGCTGAGATTACGCTTCCGGCCGGGCTCAGATTGATCGGCGGTGAAAGTCCACGCAAGCGCCTGCAGCCGGGAAGCCTGACGATCATGCAAAGCGGACAAATAGCGTGGCGGGTCTTCGCGGAAGCTGCCGTCAGCCCGCAACCTTTGGAATACAGCATCGACGTACATTCCGCAAACATCGGAGCGAGCACGATCTCCAGCACCATCGCAATTCCGGGGCCCGGGGATTCTCCGTTCACACGAAAATTTGATAAATTACCTCCGGCCGTGCGCAATGAAATCAGGGCGTTCGCGGCCGATGCGGTAACGGCGCAGAGAATTGACCCGAAACGTCTGATTGAGCAATTCAACAAAGATGGACATGAAATCCAATTCTTCCCCCTGGGCTATTACAGGCCTTTTCTGGCCCGCAATCTTGAGAATTACAGGGCCTGGGCAAACAAGAATTCAGTCGCCCCCGACTACGTGGCCAGGATTGTTGGCGACCAACAGTCGCCGCCTTACCTGGACTACCTTTTTAATGAGGTAGCTTTGAATCTCAATCCGATCCTGAAGAGTCTCTCAAAGGGCGACTCCACGAACTTGTCATTAACTCTTTCGTTTGAGGGGTTTACGGACCACAGGCCGGTCACCAGGATTATCTATGATAATCGGGCTGTGGATTGCAATGGCAATACCATCGCGGGATTCATTCTGGACAACAGGCAACTCGCCTGTCTCAGGGCCTACTTCACCAAAGAGGAGCTTGTCAAGTATATGAAGGAGCGAAGTGAGCCCTACTTCTCGCAACTGGTGCAGCAACGCCGGATCTCTTTCAAACACGATTTCTTCGGCTACAATGGAATCTCGCCGGAATCGCTCCGCATAAGGAAAGCCTCAGATTTGAGCGATTCCGAAAGAGAAAAGAAGTACAGCGAGATTCGGAGAACCATCATTTCTCTGAGCTTTGAACCGCTGCGCTATAGCCGGGAGCACTGACTTACAACACGTCGCAGCGGCGTTGTCGGCGGAATCCAGAAATATGGCCGCCGCAAAATCAGAACTTCTCATCATTCCCTCCTTGCGGCCCCCTTCAAGTAAGACATTCCGCATAACGGCTGAACGAGCGTCACCGGTGCACAGTTCTGTCTCATGCGAGAAACTTAGAACGCAGGCAGCCGTAGCATGTTCTTGTTTGTGGTTCCGACCTTGCATTCAGATCGGCAAGGCTCTCCCGCCTTACGATGGTAGCCACGACAAGCTGAACAGATCAGATGACCCAAACGCGTTCATTTCAGGAGATTATCATGCTGAGGAAGCAAACCATCCATCTTGCGCTGGCGTTATTCTATACCCTTTGCTCTACTGGCTTTGCCATTGAAACCGACTCCGGCGAGGCGCCGCCCCTGCTCTACAAAATCGATCTAAACGACCGTAGTGGTGACACCTTCAAGGTTACTTTGCAGATTGATGACCTGACCGCTGAGAACGCCATCTACCAGTTTGCCGCGACCGCACCAGGAACCTACATCACCATGGACATCGGACGGTTTGTGCGGGAATTCCAGGCCCTTGATGCGGACGGCGGCTCTCTGCAAGTCGAGCAGTTGTCCACCAATCAGTGGAAAATCGCTGAGCCTGAAAAAGTCAGGCAGATCAAATACTCAATCGCGGAAACCTGGGACACGCCTGTCGACTCCAATCGGGTCTACCGCATGTGCGGCTCATCCATCGAGGACGACCATGTGCAGATCAACGGCCAGTGCGTGTTCGGCTATCCGACGGGCATGCAGACGCGGCCGCTCAGTATCGATTTGAGCTATCCCTCAGAGTGGCAATTGGGCACGGCTCTGCGGCGCGACGTAAGCGGCAGGTTTCAGGCCGACAACTTCGACCATGTGGTTGACTCGCCTTTCCTGCTCGGCCGTCTCAGCACGGCGACGCTGCAGGTCGGCCAATGCGATGTTGAAATCTACACCTATTCCAAAACCGACAGGGTCAAGTCCGAGGCCATTATGTCGAGCATGGAAGATATTCTGAAAGCCACGGCAGTCTTCACCGACGGCTTGCCAGTCGACCACTACGCCTTTCTCTTCCATTTCGAAGATGTGAGCATGGGCGCCTGGGAGCATTCCTACAGCTCGACTTACACTTACTCCGAAGACCAATTCGATATGCTTATGACCCGCGGATTCCTGAAAGACAATGCCGCACATGAATTCTACCACATCGTCACCCCCCTCAATATGCACAGCGAAATCATCGAGCAGTTCAACTTTGTCACGCCCGAGCCGTCGCAGCATTTGTGGCTGTACGAAGGCGCCACCGAATGGGCGGCCCACATGCTGCAGCTACGCGCTGGGCTCGTCGATCTGCCGACCTATTTGAAACGCCTCAGCCAGAAACTGCAGACCAGCGAGACTTTTGCCTCGGCCCGCGCCCTGAGCCTGACTCAGCTTGCAAGGCGCGCATTCAGCTCCGGCTACGTGCAACTCCACCCGGACATCTACATGCGCGGCGCCATCGTAGCCGGCTTGCTCGACATCCGTTTGCTGGAATTATCCGCCGGCAAGGCAGGCTTTCGCGAACTCATCAACACGCTGACCCAAAGCTATGGCCCGGACAAAGCCTTTTCGGAAACGAACTTTTTTGACCACCTGGCCGAACTCAGCCACCCGGAGATTCGGGACTTTTTCTCGCAATATGTGGAAGGCAACGAACCCTTGCCGTTGCAGGAGTACTACGGCAAACTCGGCATCTATTACCAGCCGCAAGTAGAAGAGCAGGAAAAAACTCTGTCGCGCGGCTTCTCCATTCACGGCAACGGTGAGGCGTTCTTTGTCGGCGAGATTTATGCTGGCGGCGAGCATCTTGGCTTCAAAAGCGGAGACTTCATCACCCACATCTTGGGAAAAGAGCTGACTCAGAAGAATGCGGGTGAACTCTTTGCGGAACTGCGCGCTATACCGATTGACCAGCCGTACGAAATGACCATCAAACGCGACGGCGAGGAGATGATGCTGAGCCGCAAAAAAATCATGCGCCACAAAGTGACACGCCACGTCCTGGAGATAGACGACGAGGCGACGGACGAGCAACTTGCTCTGCGGCAGGCGTGGCTGCAGAATCTCAATCACGATTCCTGAGAGAAACAACCGGCGGCGGAGTCTGGACCACCACCCGTCGCCGGCATAGCCCGCCGAGGATGCTCTGGAGGCGGCACCACCAGAGCAACACAGCATCGACTTGATTGCAGAACCAAGCGTGGCCCTTGACTTCTCTTCTGTGATTGCGTACCTTCCATCTGTAACTTCTTTGATGTCCGATCAAACAACTCCTGTTTGCTCCGAGAGAATTATCCGTCTGCTATAAGATGAACGGCAGACGGATTCCAGGCTTCTAATCTATCCAATTTGGGAGAATCACTATGAAGAGAATCGTGCTGCTGCTTGCCGGCGCCCTGCTCATCAACGGCTGTGCCAATGGCCCGGAGTCGAAAGATAGCCCGGGGCAAGCGTACCTCGACAATTCCGGCCGCGACGATGTCCTGAGCGGCGGCGTAAAGATGATTCCCGTAGAAACCCCGAAAGGAACCTTCAACGTCTGGACCAAGCGCGTCGGAAACAACCCCACCATCAAGGTTCTTCTGCTGCACGGCGGCCCGGGCGTGACGCACGAATATCTGGAAGCGTGCGACAGTTACTTTCCTGCTGCCGGCGTAGAATACTATTACTACGACCAGCTCGGTTCCTACTACAGCGACCAGCCGGACGACCCTGACCTTTGGGATTTACCCCGTTTTGTTGAGGAGGTGGAGCAAGTTCGGCAGGCGCTGGGACTCGACCACGAGAATTTCTATCTCTACGGTCAATCGTGGGGTGGCCTTTTGGCCATCGAATATGCTTTGAAATACCAGGACAGGCTCAAAGGTCTGATCATTTCCAACATGATGGCGAGTATTCCAGCCTACAACAAGTATGCGGAGCAAGTGCTGGCGCCGCAACTGGACCCGGCCGTTCTCGCTGAAATCAGGGAGCTGGAAGCAAGCGGTGAATACGACAACCCGCGCTACACCGAACTGGTCGTCTCGCATTACTATACCGAGCACGTCTTGCGTATGCCCGTGGCGGATTGGCCGGATCCGGTCAATCGCGCTTTCAAGCATCTCAACCCGAAAGTCTACGTGCCCATGCAGGGGCCGAGCGAATTTGGCGCCAGCGGCAAACTGGAGAAATGGGACAGAACGGGCGATTTGCAGAACATCCACGTTCCCACGTTGGTGATCGGCGCACAACACGACACCATGGACCCGGAACACATGAAATGGATGGCCACGCAAGTGCAACAAGGGCGATTCCTACTCTGTGCCAACGGCAGCCATATGGCACAGTACGATGATCAGGAGACTTACTTCGATGGGCTTGTCACGTTTATCAAAGATGTCGATGATGGGAGTTTTGGCAAGACTACGTATTCGAAGCCGTGACATGGACTAAATAAAGCCGCGTGCCATACGTATAATCTTTGGTATAGAGAACGGGCACCCGTGCGGATGCTGTTAAATGTCGTTCTTTATCGCCCGTTCAGCCACTTGAGAATATCTTCGGTTCGTAAACGCCAGCTATCCTCGCTGTGCAGGCCCCCCTTGATTACCTGACAGCGAATACTATCAGCATCAAAGCCGACCTTTATCAGGGCATTCCGAACAGCTTTCGTATCGCTCAGGATTGTGTCACTCATCAGGTATCCTTCCTGGTCGCCTATATCAAGGTGGATACGCATAGGATGCTTTCGACCGACTTCAGCGATATAGCTAAGCATATTGTCCCCCACAAAATCGCGCATCAAAGCCGATGACAGGCAAGCGACTTTTGAGAATCTGTCTTGATGTCTTAACCCGATATATAGCGAAACCAGCCCGCCCATAGAACTGCCCATAAAAGTGGCACCTTCTCGACCCGGCTTGGTGCGGAATCGTTTATCGACCATCGGCTTCAGAGTATTGGCAACATAATCGGCAAATATATTTGCTTTGCCATCGCCAACCTGGTTGAACCGGTTTTCTCCAAAAGGGAATGGCATATATTCTTTGAACCGATTATCCCCGGCATGGTCGATGCCAACAACTATCGACGTCAAAGGCGAGCCGGCCACGTGCAGTCGCTCCATCAGTTCATCCATTCCCCATTCTCCAGCTGCGGCTGTTACTTTGTCGAATAGGTTCTGGGCGTCTGACATATAAATCACCGGATAGCGCTTGCGAGATGTTTCATAATCAGGCGGCAGGTAAATCCGCAATTTACGGATACCTGGAAAGGTAGGTAGTTCGATATCTTCAACCAGGACATTGCCAGTCACGGTCGAAGGCGCCGCAAGAGTGCTCATGTCTGCCCACGCTGAGACCTCTATTTCTATTAGCTCAGCACCTGGTGCGATCGTGTGCTTCCGGTTCTCGATGTTGGAGCCATCGTTTGCAATTTCAACTGTTTCCCAGCTGCCACGCGTCAATTTGAACTGAAGAATATTGTCCACAGGCTGTGGCGGAAACGTGAAGTGATATGAGCCGTCCGTCTGTTCTATGAGGCGATAGCCTTCCGCAGCTGGATCCCAACTGTTGAAATTACCACCGAGTGTGAGAATGGCATCCGCCGGAGTATCCTTCGGTACCGTCACTTTCAGGCGAACAGTGCCAGTCTCGGCGAGCGCCACAGGTGCGAAAATGAAGATTGTCAAGATCATCAATAGCTGCATCGTACATCAATATTTTTTTGATCACAGTCAAGTAGATACATGGACATCCTAACGACCGGCTGTGCCGCGCCGGTTTTTCCACTCTTGACTCAATTAGTATCCAATAGCCTGCCGCACCACCGGAACCAGAAAATCATGCATGAAGTCAGACGTCGGCACAAGCCGCGAGTTAGACACGGACAGCGACGTGCTGAAATGTTCTCATTAATCTAATAGTCTTACAGTTGCCATATAGGCGCAATGATCTGATGCTAAGGAATCTTGAATAACTTTTGTTTCAATTACTTTCCATCTGTTTTTTGGGTAAAACATCACATAGTCTATTTTTATTTGAGGATCATCAGATGGGAATGTAGGCTTAGGCTGGTCTTTATCGTATGTGGATGACCATACTTCCTCTAAAATGTCAATGGGTCTACTCTC
>JAJDAF010000022.1 GCA_029261995.1 Candidatus Zhuqueibacterota bacterium | reverse complement strand
TCGCCATCCTTTCTCAATTCTAAGGATGGCAAATTAGCAAACTTCTATTTCAAATCGATCCCTTTATTCATCGTGACTCAAAGAACATATATTTAAACACTTAGGAAATGCAGAACAAAACGTTAACCGGACACTACTGTATTTGAACAGTTATTTAGGAGTTGCTATTGTCGTTTGTCTCATTGCTTCAATTTCTCTCGTTTTCGGGCTCCGGCCAACCGGCAGGGGCAAGGTCTACCGAGGCTCAAGAGTATGGAAAATAAATATAGTGTGTGTTTCAGCGGCATTCCTGTTTCTCTTTGTCGTACTAATAAATGAGAAACGATTGAGTCTAGAATTTGCTAACCTTATCGAAGAATCTTTCGAATTTCGCGAGCCGAAGATAATATCTGTACCTACATATTTCAATTCGGAATGCAGCGATGTTTTGAGATTCGATTATAGTGGAGTTAGGATGCTGTCCGCTGCTAATTTCATCCGACTAGAGGATCGCTTAATCTCCGGTCGAAGACGCTGTTATGTCATCCCCAAAGAGCCTTACAATAAAAAAATACGTAGAGGGAAAACTGTCTCCGAAGATAGATTCGGTCGCACGGTCGGAGAACCTTCTCCTATCTTGGGTTTTCCGGTAGGTGAGAAAAGATTTATTGAAGTAAGAAATAAGGTCTACAAAAATGGTCGATCGAGAGTCTGGGTCGAGTTTTACTGGCGATATCAGATGAACGAACTTGGAAAGGCACTTGGGTACCCTAAACTGGGAGGAAAAGCAACCTTATCGGATGCCTACTTCGTTTACCGCTCGAATGATGGATGGAAACTAGACAGATTGATTCTGATTCAATCACCCTTCCGGTAATAGAGCTTTGAGTTTGTAAGCGCATGCCGAACTGGTGAGAGTTTGAGGCCTAAATCGGGTAAGGGCGGGGTTTTCCCCCGCCATCCCCACAACTCCGGACATGCGGGTCCGCATCCGGCGTTTCACCGCCGTTGCATAAAGAGGAATAGCTTTGGTTCTTTCCGGATATCCCACGGGGTGAATCGCCGCGCGCCGGGGTACTCCTGCCATGCAAGGAATAGCAGACCGTGTTCAGCCAGTGCCTAACTCCTGGCTTGTGCCGACGTCTACCTTGGTGCTTGATTTGAGCATAGTGCAGCCACGCTCGGGTGCCCTTGACGACAAGAGATATCAGAAAGCCGTGTGGCACGTGTCTTTGAGACCGTGCCTTTTGACCGCCCAATCTACTACTTTGCCATGGAGCCCGCGGAACAAAGCAAAGCACAGAAAAATGGTCAAGCACTACAATACCCCATGAACACACGGTTGCCAATGACAACGCAGGCAGGTTGGCGTGGCCACCCGTCCGGGCATCGGGTTGAAACAGGCCTTTGGCGAAAATCTCATCTTGTGAGGAGAAGGCTCCATAGTAATTTGAAATAGAGAGGTACTCATGCAGAAACCAGGAATCTTTGCAGGGAAACAGGTTGTAAATCCACTCTTGTATCTTCTCCCGGTCTTATTCTTGACAACAGTGGCCCATAATCAGGACCGCCCGAAAATGATGCTTCGGGAAATCAAACATGGATTCGTGGGCGGTGTTGGCGGCGACAGGCCTCCCCATGCGATCGAACTAAACGCAAACAACGGCTTTATTGAATTTAGCAGAGAACGGCCCAAAGGCCGCATCGAGTCGTTCCGATTTACTTATCAGTTCGATCGGGATATGAATGCCCTCGACTTTGCAAATGAATATCCTTACGAACTTAATCTCATTGCCCTGTCCCAGCCGGATGAAACCCATCGACACGGTTTTGGCAATCCACACGTGCGGGGTGCAACTGACGCTGCCGGGAGTATGTCTCACTTTCTTGAAAGCCAGCAAACTGACCCCAGGCGGTGGAAGTATCCCAACAAGAGAGGTTACTGGATTGGAGAAAGAAGTGGCTACGTTAAGGCCTATAAGGAAGTGGCCAGCGATGTAGTGGGACCCGTAAGGTCAAACTTCGTTACACAGAATGCCAACACATTACCTGACGATGCAACCGGAAATTTTACATGGTTCTATTTCACTATCTGGGCACCCGGAACACCGTACGACAAGAATGGATTTGATTACGATGTGGTTTTCGTTTACGAAGTACTGGACTCGGATGACCCGGCGGACACTGATACAGAATCAGACACGGGATCAGGTGGGACCACAACACTTCCTCGACAAACTGTTACCATGAAGACTCAGAGAGCAGTCTACGCCCCGGCCAAACCTATCGCTGTAGAGTATTCCGTAAAAGGCGAAGCGTGGAAGTCGGATTGGATAACCGTGGTTCCTGCTGGAACACCAGACAAAAAATATGCCGAATACCACTATACTGATGGCAAGAAAAGCGGCACTATGACCTTCAGGGGGTTGTCGCCTGGGCGGTATGAAGCTCGTTTCTATTGTTGTTGGAATGAGACCAGCAAGTACGAAGTTCAAGCTCGTTATGCTTTTTCAGTAAAGAAGTAGACAAGTAGGAGCTTCAACTTCGTGGCATCGCATCAGGTTTGCTTCAGCTTGTCCTGAAAATCCTTCCTGAACTTCGCCAGCTTGGGATCAATCACAACGCGGCAGTAGGGCTGGCTACCATTCAAACGGTGGTAGTTCTGATGATATCCCTCCGCCGGATAGAACCGGGACAACGGTGAGATTTCGGTCACGATGGGATTAGGCCAAAGTCCGGAAGCATCGGTTTCGCGCTTCGAGCGTTCCGCAATTTGGCACTGCTGCTCGGAATGATAGAAAATCGCGGACCGGTACTGCGTTCCTGAATCCGCACCCTGGCGATCAAGAGTGGTGGGATCGTGAGTGCGCCAGAAGACCTCGAGCAGAGTCTCAAATGAGATCACCTCCGGGTCAAACTCGATCTGGGCGACCTCGGCGTGGCCGCTCCTGCCACTGCACACCTGCTCGTAGGTCGGGTTTTCCTCGTCGCCACCGGTGTAGCCGGAAATCACTCGTCGAACACCTCGTAGTTGCTGAAAAACTGCTTCAACGCACCAGAAGCAGCCGGCGCCAAAGGTTGCGGTTTCTGTACCTGTCATTCTGACTCCAAATTCACAAGACTGTGTAGAAGGTCATTTGCGATGGCTTTACGCCGAGGCTTCGTCGTCACCGTCCGCATCAAGCTCGAAATGCTCAGCCAGAACTTCCTTGGCAGCGTCGAGATCGCTGTCCAGGACTTCAATGTGCACGGGACCGGTCACAGGATTGTATCCGGTACCCAGCCGTCCAAATCCCAGCAAATCCTGCACGATGGTTCCCCTGCAATAAGCGGACACGCCGGCTTCGGAAAGCAAACTCATGGCGGTCAGCCGGTCTGCCTCGCTGGGGGGCACGAAAACGGTAACCAGATTATCGTGGTCGAGATTCTCTGTCAGATCAGCGGACTTGCCGCAATCCGGGCAGGTGAACTTTTTCGCCTGGCGCTCATTCTCATCCAGTTGCAGGCTGCTGCCGCAGTGCGGGCAGTGAAATTTCTCGGGCAACATTTTTCTCTCCTGATAGTTGCAGGGTCTTCGGCTCTTGCCAAAGTAGAAAAGCCTGGCGCCAGAGTCAACAAAATTGCCGCGCTGACCTGTGCCACACAGCCAACAACGATGTTTTTTCTACTGGGATGTCCAAAAGTCTTGTGCTGTCGGCGCGGCGTGGCAATCTCCTTGCGTTTGCGAGGGGATTGCTTCGCAAAAAACGCTCGCAATGACAGGCCCGCCAAGCCTTCTCTAACGTCTCATTGCGTTCCGGCCGCAACCGGTCCCGCCGGCAAATGATTATGCAAATACCAGGTCAGCAGACCATACAAGTGCCTGGTTGTGTTCTCGCCTTCCCGAATGCCATGCGTGCGATTGGGATAAGCCATCATCGAGAACATCTTGTTGTGCTTGATCAGCTCGTTGATGACGACTTCCGAGTTCTGGTAGTGGACATTGTCATCACCCGTGCCATGCACCAGCAAAAGATTGCCCTGCAGTTGATGCGCATAAGTGAAAGGCGAACCTTTCTTGAAACCTTCCGGGTTGTTTTGCGGCGTGCCCATGTAGCGCTCCTGATAAATCGTGTCATACAACCGCTGGTTGCCCACCGGCGCCACGGACATGCCCGTGTGATACAGCTCAGGATGGCGGAAAAGCATGTTCAGGGTCATGGAGCCACCGCCACTCCAGCCCCAGATGCCTACCCGACTGGCATCCAGATAGGGACGGGTCGCCAGCAGTTTGCGCGCTGCTGCCGCCTGATCGTGCGACGCCAGCACACCGATTTCACCATAAATGCACTTGCGCCAGTCGCGCCCGCGTGGCGCCGGCGTACCACGGTTATCGACACTAACCACGACATAGCCCTGCTGTGCCAGCATTCTGTGCCACAGTCCGCCATTGCGCCGCCAGCGGTCCAGAACGGTCTGGCCGGCCGGCTCGCCATAGACAAAAAAGAACAGCGGATACTTGGCGGAACTATCAAAATCCGGCGGCTTGATGGCCCAGCCGTCAAGCTCAACTCCGGCTTCGATCTCGACGCGGAAAAACTCCACGGGCTGGGGTTTCAGGGCGGCGAGCTTCTCCTTGACCTCGGCGTTGTCAACCAGCGTGCGCACGACCTTGTGGTCGGGCAGGCTCACGAGTGAGACGACCGGCGGTGTCTCGAAATTCGAAAAAGTGTGAAATGCCCATTTCGCATCCGGAGAGACCTGATAGGCATGTGTGCCGGGCTGCTCCGCGGGACTCAAGCGCTCGGGCTCGCCCGTTCCGTTAAGTTTCGAGCGATACAGGTAACGCTGCGTTGGATTGTCGGGCGAAGCGATATAATAGAGCCAGCCGCCGCGTTCGTCAATCAACTGAATGCTGATGACATCGAACTGCCACGGCGTAACTTTCCTGACCTCGCTGCCGTCGCGTGAGACCATGTAGGCGTGTCGCCAACCATTGCGCTCGCTGACCCAGGTGAACTTTTCACCGCCGGCGAGCCATTTCAAGTCATCGACGACATCCAGCCAGGCGTCATCTTTGTCAACGTAAACCGATTTCATCTTGCCCGTAGCGGCGTCCCCGAGCATGACGTCATTGGTATTCTGCAACCGGTTGATGTGCTGCAGCACGATTTCCTTTGAATTCGCCGCCCACTCCATGCGCGCGATGTAGTTGTTGCGCGGGTCACCGGGTACGTCAAACCAGAGAGTCTCACCGCCGCTGGCCTGAACTACGCCGACCCGGCACGCCGAGTTGGTAGTGCCAACTTTCGGGTATTGCACCGGGATAATCTGAGAGTAAATCGAATCCGTGTTGTTGATCATGTAGAACTCGCCGACGCCTTCCGCATCGAGCTGCCAGTAGGCAATCTGCTTGCTGTCCGGGCTCCAGCGGAAGCCGTTGCGCAAGCCGAACTCCTCCTCGTAGACCCAGTCGAAGGTGCCGTTGATGATGGTTTTGGAGCCGCCAGTGGTGAGCTGCTTGATGGCGTGGCTGGCGACACTTTCAACGTAGAGATTGTGCTCGACCACGTACGCCACCTGGCTGCCGTCCGGAGAAAAAGTCGCAAACATGAGAGTAGACGGGGCAGCATCGCCGCCGAGTTTGTGCAGCTTCCAGCTCTTGAGATCGACCAGCCAATAGTCGCCACGTGTGTTGCGGCGCCAGACCCGCTTTGTGTTGGTGAAAAGCAGCAGCATGGATTTGTCCGGCGACCACTCGTAATTGTCGATGGACATCGGCTTATCCGCGCCGGCTGGCAGCAGCTTGGCGGCTGCTACCAGCACTTTGCGCTTGCCGGTTTCTGTCTCATACTTGACGATGTCCTGGCCCGCCTCAGTGGTTGCCGACTTTTCTACCGTGGTGTAGGCGCCGCCTTCTTCCAGCCAACGCGCCGGTCCAAATCGTTGCGTGCGGAATTCGTTTGCTTTGAAGATGCGGTCCAGGGTTAAAACGGAAGGATCAGCGGACTGAGCAAACGAAACACTGGTTGCGAGTGAAAAACAAACGATGTGCAGAAGCAATGCACGAACAAACTTCCATCTCGGGTTTTCCATATCCTCTCTCCTATAATGATTCAATGTTCATGTCTCTAGGGCAGGACAAAGCCATCCACCAGGAAGTCCTGCGGGTCAAGCCAGAATTCATTTCGGCCGGTGATAAAGGCCCTGCCTTCAACTTCGGGAATGACCGCGGCGTGCGGCCCAAACCGGGTTTTCTGCTTCACTTTGGTGCTGAACCGGCTGCCGATGATGCTTTCGATGACAATCGACTTGCCGATCTCGAGTTCGCCGCGCGCATGATGAATGGCGGCGCGGGCGCTCACGCCGGTGCCGGTGGGACTGCGGTCCACTTCCCCATCGGCAAAGATACAGACATTGCGGCTGTGCGCCTCCGCTGATTCCGCCGGGCCGACGAAAATCGTCCCGTAGAGAAAATTCAAATCCGGCTCAAACGGATGTTGAATTTCGCGGCTTGCCATCACGGCACGCTTGATGGCCATGCCCTTTTCTATCAGAGGCCGGAAGTCGTCGGGGGTGCAGCGCAAATCCACCGCGTCTGCCTGCACAAATGCATAAAATGCGCCGCCAAAGGCAAGATCGTAGGTGATTTGCCCAAGGCCCGGGACTTCGATTGTTTGATCGAGGGCAAGCACAAAAGACGGCACGTTGTGGAAAAAAACGCTGGTGACGCAGGAGTTCTCCACCCGGGCAAAGGCTGTAACCAGACCGGCCGGCGTGTCGATTTTCACCATCGTTTCAGGAGCCTGCATCGGTAGAAAACCGGTTTCCAGCGCTACTTTCGTGACCGCGATGATGCCGTGGCCACACATGGTGCTGAACCCCTCGTTGTGCAAAAACAGCACGCCAAAATCCGCGTCCGGCGTGACTGGCGGGGTGATAAGGCAGCCGTACATGTCGGCGTGGCCGCGCGGCTCCCACATCAGGGCGGTGCGCAGGTGGTCAAATTCTTCCTTCGCAAAACGGCGGCGTTCAAGGATGGTCTTGCCCTGCAATTGTGGAAAGCCGGTGATGATGACACGCAGCGGTTCGCCTTCCGTGTGGGCATCGATGGTGACAATCCGGCGCCAGTCTGACGGCGGATTGTAATTCTGCATGGCGTCTAATTGTCCGCTGAAGTCTGACATGTTACCCTCCTTCTCCTGGCTTCAGAGTAAGATTTGTCTCGAAAAAACTCTGTCTTCGGAGAGACGAATCCCCCTGTCCTCCTTTGGCCAAAGGGGGGACTCTCGTCGCGGCGGTCGGGGTCAGTCGCCCCATTTGTAAACCCGTTTGTTAGGATCGACCACCCACTTCTCGCCAACCGCGAGCGGCAACGAGACGTGGCCTCCATCCATCTCAACCCTTTGGCCGGTTTCACCGACTTGGACTTCGATGGGCATGGGAAAGGGCAACTCATCAGGAGTTAACCAGGCCAATTCGAGCCTGCCGTCTTTCTCCTGAGCCTGAAGTCGTGGCAAAACAGGCTGGCGCAGATAGACTTCAAAAAACCAATCGAGTTCATGGCCTGAGATTTCTTCCGTCAGGTGGAGGAAATCATCTGTTGTGGCGAAGCGGCACTGTTTGCCATCCGTGACACGTTCCATTTCTTCGGTGGGATAGGCGAACCGGCGTAGCGACTTCAGCAACGCTTCTTTTCCGATCAGGTAACGCAGGCTGTGCAGCACCAGGGCGCCTTTGGTGTAGATGTCGCCGTCGCTTTCGATGAACTCCGGAGCGACAAAGTAGCGTTCGTTGCTGGTCGTGGTTTCACGCGGCGCCAGTGTGGTGATATTTCGCACCAGGCCCCGCCGGGTGTTGAAAAAATCAAGATAGGCCGACTCGCCAAGCAATTGCTCGTTGTAGAGCGCCTGCATGTAGGCACAGAAGCCTTCGTGAATCCAGAAATCGCGCCAGTCCAGGGCGGTGACGAGATTGCCCCACCATTCGTGGCCGAGTTCGTGATGGTGCAGTTCATCATAACCCCACTGATTGTCGCGGTAACGGCCGTAGGCGATGACCGTCTGATGTTCCATGCCGAGATGGGGCGTTTCCGCGACGCTGTATTTGTCGCTGCGAAACGGGTAGGGGCCGAGAGTTTCTTCGTAAAACCGCAAATGCTGAGAGAGCTGCGGAAAAACCTTCTTTGCCTCTTGCAGATGTTCCGGCAGTGCGTAGAAAAGCAGCGGTATTTTGTCTCCGGCAGTGCTCTGGTATGTGTCCTCCAGAATCTCATACGGGGCGATGTTGAGGGCAATGTTGTAGTTGTTGATGGGATTCGAATGCAGCCAGTGGAACGTACGAGTGCCGTCCGAATTTTCGTCGATTGCCAGCAGCTTGCCATTTGACGCAAGATAGAGCGGCTTGGGAATGGTGATATTCAAAGCCACGGAGTCAGGCTCGTCAGAAGGATGGTCTTTGCACGGAAACCACAAATCCGCGCCATCGAACTGCATGCTGGTGGCGATCCAATCCTGTCCGTCCGCAGTTTCTGCCCAGGTGAAACCGCCAACCCACGGCGGCGCTGGCGCTTCTTTTGGCTTGCCTTCGTAGTGCAGGCGCAGCCTCGCACTCTGGCCGGGTTGTCGGCTAACTTTGAGATGGCTCCAGATGCGATTGCCGCGGCGCTCGAAATGAGTCCGGGTGGCTACGCCATCCACGCCTTCAGGTGGCAAAATCTCAACGCGAGTAACGCGCAGGCGGCTGTCCAGATCGAGCACAAACCACTCCAGCGGACTCGTGATTCTGGCTTGCACGGTGACCGCGCCTGCCAGAGAATGGGTCTCCGGGAAGATATCTAAATCCAATTGATAGAAAGTCACATCATACGCGGCCTGTTCGGGCATGAGCGCGCCACCGGAGTCTGTCGGCCGGTGTCCCAGATAGCGCTGGGCGGTTACCGGTTCAGTTAGCAAAATTGAACCAAGCAGAAGAACAGCAGTGACGAGAGCTTTCATTTGCAGACCTCTAGTTTCATTCAAAACGTTCCGGACTCAGTGGCGACAGTTTCACCGAAGGTTTCTTGTGCTGCACAATCTCGGAAACCAATTTGCCGGTAAATGGCGCCAGGGAAATCCCTAGCATCGCATGGCCCGTGGCCGCCACCAGATTCTTGACGCGAGTGAAGCGCCCAATGTAGGGCAGGCCATCCGGCGTGCAGGGCCGCAAACCAGTCCAGGCCTGCCGGGTTTCAGCCTTATGAGTATCCAGGCTAGGGAAATAGGCCGGGACCGCCTTCAGAATCGCTTGCACGCGCCGCCTGCTGATGTGCTCATTCAATCCGCTCAGCTCCATGGTTCCTGCGAAACGAAACGATTCTCCGATCGGGGTTACAGCCACTTTCGCCTCAGCCAGGATAAACGGCAGCCGCGGCTTTTCCACCAGGTTGCTGACAGTCACGCTGTAGCCCTTACCTGCCTGCATCGGCAGCTTGATTCCCAGAGCTTTCGATAGCACCGGAGACCAGGCGCCGGCGGCCAGCACAAACTCTTTGCCGGCTATCCTGCCGTGCGAAGTCTGCACCGCTGAAATGTGATTGCCCTGCGATTCGAAACCATGAACCTCAGTTCTTTCCTCGATTCGTACCAGCTTCTTGTCTAAGCGCGTGTGAACCGTGCGGACGAATGCTTCGGGATCCAGATGGGCATCACGCACGTAGTGAATGCCACCGGCGGCACTCATACGGATATTCGGTTCCAGAGCTTCAAGCTCACTATTTCGTAGAACATTCACTTCCTGGCCAAGATCGCGGGCAGCATCCGCATCGCGCGTCTCCGCCTGCAGGGCCTTCTCAGTCTTGTAAAGCATGAGCAGGCCACGTCGAGTGAGTCCAAATGCATTGTCGGAAGCTGTGGAAAAACCATCGAACAGCGCGCTGCTGGCATGCAGCATCTCATTCAAGACCGGCATCGAGTGTCGCATCTGATCGTGGCTGCAGGCGCGGCTGAATTTCCAAAGCCAAGTTAACAATTCAAGGTTGAAGCGCGGCCGGATGTAGAAAGGACTATCCGGACGCAACATCCATTGCAGCCCTTTTTTGATGACGCCTGGGGCAGCTAACGGAATGATATGACTGGGTACCACAAGACCGGCGTTCTTGTCAGAACAGGCGGCGCCGACTTTGCGGCTTTCCAACAAAGTCACTGTGACGCCGCTGGCAGACAAATAATGGGCAGCGCAAAGCCCAATCACGCCACCGCCGATAATCACGACATCACTCTGCTCCGACATGCTGCTCACACCACCTGAAAGCCGTGTGCATATGGGTCGTCATCGTCGATGAAAATCGTGTTGATGCCGGTGACCTGCGCCCAGCCTGCCACCCTGGGCACAATTGCATCGTAGGTCCCGACCCTGGTCGCGCGCTCGACTCTGCCGCGAAACAGGCTGCCGATGATGCTTTCATGCACAAAGTCGTCACCGACGGCCAACTTGCCCCGGGCGGCCCACTGCGCCATGCGCGCGGAGGTTCCGGTACCGCACGGCGAGCGGTCGATGGCTTTTTCTCCGTAGAAAACCGCATTGCGCGCATGCGCTTCAGGATTGCGCGGCTTGCCCGTCCACTCGATGTGACTTAGGCCGCGAATGGTTTCGTTTTCCGGATGTACAAATTCATATTTTTCATTGAGTCGCTGCCGAATGACCGGGCTGTATTGGATGAGCTGCCCTGCTGAAAAATCGGACATGTCGCCGAAATTCTCCTGCGCCTCGACAATTGCATAGAAATTGCCGCCATAAGCGACGTCGACTTTGAGCAGTCCCAGGTCCGGGCACTCAACTTCCAAACCGGATGAATGCAAAAACGATGGGATGTTGAAAAGCCGAACAGACCGGACTCGATTTCCTTCCTGGGTGTAGTGTGCCACGACCAGTCCGGCGGGGGTCTCCAGTCGCAGCTCACCCGGTTTTTGGGGAGTAACCAAGCCATGCTCAAGCGCCACCGTTACCGTGCCGATGGCGCCGTGGCCACACATTGGCAAACAGCCGCTGGTTTCGATGAAAAGAATGGCAACGTCGTTGGTTTTGTCGTGGGGCGGGAAAAGCATGCTGCCGGACATCATGTCATGGCCGCGCGGCTCGAACATCAGACCGGTTCTAATCCAGTCATATTCCGCGAGAAAATGCTGGCGTTTCTCGCTCATGTTTTCGCCATCAAGAAAAGGTCCGCCGCCGGTCACGACCCGAACCGGGTTACCGCAGGTGTGAGCGTCGATACAGGAAAATGTTCTTCTCGCCATTGCGGTTAAACTCTCACTTGCCGTCTGAGGTTCTAAAACTCGATTGCCGCGCGCGCAAACTCGTCAAGATAATCTGTCAGCCGGTCGGAGGCCGCGGCAGCTTCAGATTCGTTGCCGGCTGCGACCGCCAACATCACGTCTGCGTGCAGGCGGGCCGATTTCGGCAAATCGCCGTTTTCCTGATAACGATACCAAAAACGGCGACAGTGCGCGTGCAGAGGTGCGCCGGCTCTGACAGCAAACGGGTTGCGGGATGCGTGCTCGAGAATTTCATCACACTGCCGGTCAAGTCGCATAAAGCTATCGAGGTTCTGCTCCGCTGCTGCGCTCACAATTTCAGAAGCACAGTCGCGCAGCCGGGCGCGTTGGCCGTCGCCGGCCCGTTTCGATGCCCGTGAGGCAATCAGGCGATCCAGGATGCGACGGGTTTCCAGCAGTGCCAGATGCTCCGTGATGTTGATTTCCGTGACAAACATGCCGCGCCGCGGCACGGTGGCGATGAGCCGGTCTGTCGCCAACCGCTGCAAAGCCTCGCGGATCGGCGTGCGGCCAATGCCGAGCTGGTGGCTGAGTTCGCCTTCCGAGAAATGCGACCCTGGCGCCAGTTTGAGGGTGACGATCATTTCCTCAATCAGGACGTACGCCTTTTCGGCGAGGCTTTGTTTTTCAGTTGGCTGTTCGTTCATCATGCAGCCATGCTACGCCAAAGTATAGGTCGTCTTCACTGTCGTGTAAAACTCCGCAGCGTACGATCCCTGTTCGCGCGAGCCGTAGCTCGAGCCTTTGCGCCCGCCAAACGGCACGTGATAATCCACGCCCGCGGTCGGCAGATTGACCATAACCATGCCGGCCTCGGCGTTCTCGCGAAAATCGGTGGCGTGCTTCAGAGAGGTTGTGCAAATCCCCGTGGACAGACCAAACTCGGTGTCGTTGGCAACCGCCAGCGCCTCGTCGTAATCTTTCACTTGAATCACGGTGGCCACCGGGCCGAAGATTTCTTCACGGTTGATGCGCATGTCGTTATTGGTCTCGGTGAACAACGCCGGCGCCATGTAGAAGCCGTCTTTGCTGCGTTGCAGCCGCTCACCGCCACAAACCAGATTTGCCCCTTCGTTCTTCCCTACTTCGATGTATTCCAGATTCTTGCTGAGCTGCGATTCATCCACGACGGGTCCTATTTGAGTACCTTCCGCGAGCGCATCATCTACTTTCAACGCCTGGATTTTCGCGTTCATGGCGGCGACAAAGCGATCATGGATGCCGGCGGTGACCACGAGACGACTCGAGGCGGTGCAGCGCTGGCCGGTCGAAAAGTAGGCGCCGTTGATGGCGCAATTCAAGGCAAGGTCCAAATCTGCGTCATCGAGAACGACGAGAGGATTTTTGCCGCCCATCTCAAGCTGCACTTTCGCCATGCGCTGCGCACACTTGACGGCAACCTGGCGTCCGACATCGACGGAGCCAGTGAAGCTGATTCCTGCAACATCACGGTGATTCACCAGCGCCTCGCCCACGACACTGCCGCGTCCCATCAGAAGGTTGAAAACGCCTTTTGGCAAACCGGAGCGGGAGATTATCTCCGCCAGCGCCCAGGCGCAGCCCGGAACCAAATCCGCGGGTTTGAGAACGACGGCGTTGCCAAATGCCAGTGCCGGTGCAATCTTCCAGGCCGGAATCGCAATTGGAAAATTCCACGGCGTGATCAAGCCGACGATGCCAATCGGCTGGCGGTCGATATCCACGCCAACTCCGGGTCGAACCGACTTCATGTGCTCACCTTTGATTCGCAGAGCCTCTCCGGCAAAATACTTGAAGACCTGTCCGGCGCGGCCGGTTTCGCCGATGCCTTCCGGCAGCGTCTTGCCCTCTTCTCGCGCCAGCAATGTGCCTAATTCCTGTTTCCGCGCCAAGATCTCGGTGCCGATGAAATCCAAAACATCAAAGCGTTGTTGCGGCGAACTGGCTGCCCAACTCGCGGCGGCGGATTTGGCTGCAGCGACTGCATCATTGACCTCGGTCTCGCCCGCTTTGGCGTAAGCGCCCACGACATCACTAATGTCAGATGGATTGATGTCGTCTGAGACCTGGCCTGTCTTGACCCACTCTCCGGCAACAAAATTGTTCTTTTGCGACATAGCTCTATCCCTCATGGTTAAGTTTTCCTTTGTGCAAACGACTCAGAACGCAGACAAATCAGGTCGCGTCTCGAGTCCTTTTTGAATGGTCTTGACAACGCGTTCGCGCTCTTCGCCTGCGAGCGGCAACCTTGGGGCCCTCACGTTTTCGTTGCCCACGCCGGCCATGGCCTCGGCCAGTTTGATATTCTGCACCAGTTTGGTTGAGACATCGAGATCGAGAAGCGGTTTGAACCAGCGGTAGATTTTGAGCGCGTCATTCAACCGGCCGGCCTTGAACAGGTCGTAAATCTTGACCGTCTCTTTCGGGAAAGCGCACACCAGACCGGCAAGCCAGCCATCAGCTCCAAGCACCAGAGCTTCGAGCGCAATGTTATCGACCCCGCACAGAATCCGGTAGCGGTCGCCCACCAAGTTGATGATATCGGTGATGCGGCGAACATCGTCCGACGACTCCTTGATGGCCGCAAAAGTCGGTTCATCCGCAAGCTCCGCGAACATTTCGGGTGTGACATCAACGGAATAGGCAATGGGATTGTTGTAAATCATGATCGGAAGCTCGGAGGCTTTGGCCACGGAGCGCAAGAAAGTCGTGGTTTCCCGTTGGTCAGAGACGTAACGCATGGGCGGCAGCAGCATGAATCCATCGGCTCCGTTCTTCTGGCCCTGTTCAACACAATCGATAGCGGCCCGGGTGGTAGTTTCAGCCACGCACGCCAGAACAGGAATTCGTCCGGCGCTGACGGTCACGGTGGTTTTCAACACCGCCTGCTTTTCTTCGGCTGTCAGCGTGCCATTCTCGCCAAGCGAGCCGTTGACCACCAAGCCATGCACACCGGAATCGATCTGGAAATTGAAATGCTTCTCCATCTCTGCGAAATCCAGGCTTTCGTCTTTGTTGAATTTCGTGGTGACCGCAGGGAAAACGCCAGCCCAATCTACTTTCATATCCGCAATTTCTCCATGTTCGGGTGGTGGGTGTCATCTAAGATACTTGTAATATATCAGATGAATATTAAATGTCAAGTCTTTTCTGAGTGAAGGGAATTTCACCTGCTGCTGCCCGCATCAACGCGGCGGCGGGTATCTATCTGTATTGGTTGATGTTCCATTTATTCCAGACTGAATCGAGACAATCACTAAACGGAATCCCCTTGCGAATGACATCTGTTTTTGTTAGTTTTGGGTCATGTGCAAATTTGCCAGGCTGCCATGGAAACGAAGGAACAAATAAAGTATTGGCTTAAGTCGGCCGAGCATGATCTATCAGCGGCGGAAACGCTGTATGAGAATCAGCGCTTTGCGTGGTGCTTATTTCTTGGGCATTTGGTTGTCGAAAAAACGCTCAAGCGTTTTACGTCCGTGACAATCCTGACGACAACCCACCTTTCATCCACAACCTTGCCCGACTCGCCGAGCGCACGCAACTATCGTTGACTCCGGAACAAAAAACGCTCCTCCTGGAAGTCAATCAGTTCAACATCAAAGCTCGGTATCCGGACTACAAGCTTGAGTTCTATCGCAAGTGCACCCCAGACTTTGCAAATGAGTACTATTGTAAAATCAAGGAGTTCTACCAGTGGTTGTTGCGGCAGATGTAGAAAAGAGAATCTTTAGACTGATTCATCTGGCAGCCAAAGAAATGAGGATTGAGTCCATTTATCTATTCGGGTCCACGGCGACGGGCCGGGCGCACGAATGGAGCGACATCGATCTTGCAATCGTCTCTCCAGAATTCACGGGCGACAGTTTTGAAGACAGCAAGAAACTCTTCCCTTTCATCTTGCAGGTTGACACTGCGATAGAGGTGCATCCCTTCCATCCGTCAGGTTTCACGGCGAACAATCCCTTTGTAAAACAGATCATCAAGACTGGCATTCGCATGCTTTAATGCGCAGCGCCCTCATTATGCTGCCGTAGACAGAATGGCAGACCGTCCAGTTGAAGACCTCGCTGCGGAAAACACTCATGATGCCAAACTGCTGATCTGAAGCCGCTTTAGAAACGCTGTTGACGGTGGCTACGCATTACCTAATGACAATGGCACGCCGCACTTGCGAAGCGCTGCCGGTGCTGAGTTGGTAGAAGTAGATGCCGCTCGGCACAGGCTCACCAGCGTCCGCACCTTCTGCCCATGGATGTTGTAAATCATCAGCAGCACCCAGCCGGGCGCTTGCAGATCAAATCGAATGGTCGTCGTTGGGTTGAACGGATTAGGATAATTCTGCCGCAGCAGAACGGTCGGCACCGCGGTCTGATGACCCGATTCGGACACTGCGTCAACCAGGTCCTGATCGACCACGATGACAACGTCACGCGTTCCAAAATTCATGACCACGGAAAGCGTATCGATGATGATCGGACCCGCACCCGTAAGCAACGCCGGCATTACCGAAATCGTCAACGAGTCACCCGGCGCAACGCTTTCTAGATAGATTAGAAGCTCTCCGGTGGCCTTCTCAATTTGATAGAACCAGCTCTCTGCGACAACCAGAGTGTCCACTTTTTCGGGGGAAACCCAAACTACAACTGTAATCCAGCTTGTGCGTCGGGGTGGGTTTTGATGTCTAACTGGGCTGACAGAGGTATTGCGGTTGCAACGCACAACAAACTGCAAACGCAAACGAAGCTTTTCATGCTATGTCCTCCCGATGTTCGTTGGACATAGCAAAGGTCTGGAGATGGGAATTACAATCGACTTACTCATACTAAGCAAGCAAATCAAGCGAAAATGGCCCTGCTCGGAACAAAAGAAAATCAATGCAGGACGAACGCAACCTGACAGTCTGGTATCGTACGGAATCAGACGAAAAAAACTCCGGATGGCGGCAAAAGGAGGTCGCAAAGAAAACCCGCAATCCGGAGTGTTAAAGATCGAGGCGAGCCCGCTCCAACTAACCAGACTTCCCGGGGACACAAGGCCCCCGGGAAGTTGACCCTAGCATAAGGAGGTTGGCGTAGGCTCCTAGAAAAGTTTCTGATTCGTTTGTGACCGGCCATCAGGTTAGAACTTGACCAAAAGACTGGTGTAAGACCAGACAGCCACGTCATTGTTGTTTGCAAAGCGCTGCTCGATCAGGGTGCCCGGCATAAAAACGGAGAGTCCCCAAACGGCAGAAACGGCAGCGTTGTATTTGTAATTCAAGCTGAAGTCAAGCTCATTTCCCAAGTTCTTTTCAGCACCTTTTGCGGCTCTGAAGTTATGGAAATGACCGCTGAGACTCAAATTGGACCTCAGCGGCAATTTCCCTTTCACCATGAAATCCTGCAGCCCGGCGCCACCGGTGTGTGCCGGCACGTTCAGGAAATAATCCATGAAACCGTAGAACTTATGGTTGGTGGCGAACAGCGTGTCGAACACTTTGTAATCCGTGTCGCCGGCATCCATGCCTGACAGGTAGTCGTAACCAATGCTGACATGGGGTTTTCTAGCCGAGGCAAAGGTGTAGCCGAGCGCTCCGGTTAGCATGAATGCGGAAACATCCTGCCCAAGACGCTTGCCGACCTGAAGCGCGAGTTCTGACTCAAAGTCAAAGTTTCCGGAGAGTTTTCCTTTCGCGTAAGAACCGAGCGTGACCCGCCCCAAATCATCTTCTCCCGGAACAGTTTCCCTCAGGTTTGACTCGATCAAACCGTAGAGGTCCAGTTTGTAGCCCTGTTTCTTGCGATGTTTATAATAGACGCCAAAGAAGTTGAAATCCGCGCTCTCCGCGCCGATTGACGGTACGCCGGAGGCTGCGCTGCTTTCGGTCACAATCATGTTGAAGACATCGAGGGTGTTGTTTTTTCCGAAAGTCAGCTTGACGCCGTCAAAAGCTCGACCGACATTATGCCAGCCGACTGCTCCTATGAGGCGCTGGCCAGCGTAAATCATCTCTTGTCGGCCTACTTTCAGATCGACGGATTTACCCCAGAGATTATTCAGTTGAAAATAGGCTTGGTGCACATCCAGATTGGCGGTGGAGCTGAGCGTGCCTGGCTCGCTTCCGAATGCACGTGAGTCCTGCACCTGAATGTAAACCTTGACGTCTGGCAGGGGCTGAATCGAGGCTCCCAGCCGCGCTCGCAGCAAGCTGTAGGTGTTAAGATCCGAATCATTATTGAAATCTCTGCCATCCGCCTCATTTCGAAAACGAACCTGGCCATCAAATTTGACCGGCACGTCCGCGGTCTGTGCCATTAGGCAGCCCGCAAGTGAAAAAACCAGTAACATTGTTCCTAACCTCATTCAACGCTCCTTTCCTACAGCCGTCAAACGGCAGATTCGTGATACAGTTGCCCATGAATTGAGCCTGACAGGCAACTCTCGCATGTTCATATCCTGAAATCTTGATCGCCAGTTCATCATTTCGATTCGGTTGGCAGAGTGTTTCGACATTGATGATTGTCGCTAGACCAAAATTGTGCCAGATGTGACACATCTAACTCATCTACTTGTTTATTAAGCCGATGGGCAAACAAGGATCATCATGAGCGGATCCAGATATTTCCCATTTCTAAGAAAAAATGGAGGAGAGGCTTCAATATTAAGAATAATTGATGCTATTGTCTGAATATAGACAAATGACGACTACACCTCCTTGCCATGGTCACCAGCGAGTAGTCATTCGAACACCAGTAGTCGTGAGCCTGTATTCGATCGACCCTGATGGTTGGCGTCGCGGCTAACCTTGAAGAAGAAATGCGAAAGGAGAATGAGGCAGTCGCCCGCTACCTTGCTGGCGCCTTTGGATGGACGCTTCTGCAGATCGTGGCAACAACTTGGCTGAGAAGAATTTCTCTCAGGAGGACAGAAGGCGCCGCAGAAGTTTCTGACAAAGCTCTTCAACGCTACCGCGCTGCAATGGCTCGCAGCCAGATTGATTCTGAATATTGCGGTTGAACCAAAGTATTTTTGAGGTGGCGGGGTCAAGCAAGGCAATTTCGAGAAACAGTCCGTTCGCATTTTTGCCGAGCAAATTCTGGAACGCCCGAGTTCCGATGTATCCATGGCCACGAACCATCAGGACATAATCAGCTCGGACAATATTGGCGAACGGTTCAAGGTCGGCGACCAGGACAAAAGAAACGTTGTCGCTGACGTTGTCAGAAATTGCGGAGCTGGAGCGTGAAAAACTCTCGTGGGCGTCCTGCAACTGCCCGCGCAGCCAAAGGTCAGACTGAAACAGGCTGTCTGTCCGCGCGCGGGATACCGTACGGATGCCCTGGTTACCGAGTAACTGCACGAGGGCATCCTGGACATTGACGGCAACGTTGCTGCCAAATTCAGGAGCAGCCTTCTGTCGGTCATAACCCCGGACGTAGAAGTCGATATCGGGTGGCACGACCGCAATTGATTTTATTCTACTCCGCTCCGACTTGAATCCACCAGCCATACGCACATTGCTTGCACAGCCTGCGGTAAACCCAATCACTACTGTGAGAACCACCAAATAACGCATTTAGAACTCCCATTCCTTCAAAACTGTGACACCGTGGCACTCAAAATCCTTTTGGAACCTGAGCTGCACATCCCGAAGCCAAGTCTGAACGCAAGAGCCGTACCAGTCAGAATCGTTTTCGCATAATACTATATTATTCTTTATTAAAACAACTACTTACAGATATGATTAGTCTGACATCCAGGGAAGTTGGAGTGCCGAAAGTGTTGAACACCAGCAGTCTGTCTCATGGCCCGACAGCACAAGCCTGTCGCATGTCACACGCACCTGCCGGTTGAATTTGTTGCAAAAATTGCCGATATTTACGCTGTCACGGCGGCGATACGCCGGGCCGCATCAAGGTTGGCAGCAGACTTACAACGGTCGTTCACACTGGAAAGCAGCACGTGGAAATCATCTTCGTTCTTCATCTTCTATCAACTTTCTGTATGCTGGGCATCACCTGGTTTGTACAATTGGTGCACTATCCGCTTCTGGGCCAAGTCAGTCGCTATCGCGCCAGCGCCTACCAACAAACGCACATGCGCAAGGCCACTTGGGTGTTCGGCCCAACCATGGTGGTAGAATTTGTTACCGGCGTCGTACTCATCTGGCATCCGTCAGCCCATTTGCCGATTGAATTCGCGTGGACCGGCGTCGGGCTACTGGCAATTATTTGGCTGTCAACGGCGTTCCTGCAAGCACCACGACACGAAATTCTCGCGGTGAAATATGAAGAACAGACGCACCGCTCCCTGATTGCCAGCAATTGGCTCAGAACCTGCGCATGGACTCTGCGGGCCGCCATTTTGTTCTACTTTCTGGTTACAGTCTAGACCACCATCAAACTGATGACATTTCTTCCACAGCCGGGCTGGATATTCCACATGTCCGCCTGGACTAGCTGGCTATCCCTCGCGGCGCTCTTGATCCCTATCTCCTGACAACTTATCTTTGACCGCAAGTTTTCTCCGACAAGCGTTGTCTAAGTGAAAACAACGACGCCAACTGCAACTGAAATGACCGAAACAGAACTGACAAAAGAGATCAAGTCCGGCAGCGCCAGAGCTTTCGACGAAATGGTTGCAGCTTATAAGGATATGGTGGTCAACACCTGCTACGGTTTCTTGCGCGACCGCCACGACGCAGAGGACATCGCACAAGACGTATTTCTGGAAGTTCATCGATCGATTCATACCTTTCAGGAGAAATCAAAACTATCGAGTTGGCTCTACCGGATAGCGGTCAACAAATCGCTGAACCTGGCAAAGAAGAAGAAACGCCGGCAACTCATGAGCAGTCTGCAAGCTCGGTTTGGCGGTGAGGAATCGCCGGCAGAAATTCCAGACACAAACATGCCGAATCCACAAGCGGATCTGGAGCAAGCAGAGCGAGTCCAAATTTTACAGCGCGCCATCGACTCTCTGGCGGAAAATCAGCGCATCGCTTTCACGCTCAGCAAATACGAACAGCTCAGCTACAAGGAAATCGCTGAGGTGATGGCCACAACCCTGCCAGCGGTTGAGTCGCTCATGAATCGCGCAAAAATGAACCTGCAGAAGAAACTCCGCAAATATTATGAGAACGGTTGAAATGAGCCGCAAGTTTTGCCTTGTACCATTGTCTAACCTTCAAAAGAGATGAGACCATGACCAGACCAGAAAACACAGGCAACGTTGAAGAGCAAATTCAAAAAACTCTCCGATGTCTGGATGAAGTGGAGAAAGCTAAGGCAAGTCCGTTTTTTGCCCAGCGGTTGCGCCAGAGGCTGGCGGACATGGACGGGCAGGGACGACGCGGCAGCCTCGCTGACCTGCTCATGGGATGGCTGCGACCTGCATTCGTACCGGCGCTGGTGGCCGCGAGCGTTGTGCTAGGCGTGCTCATTGGCTCAGACACATCATCGGGAAGCCGCGCCGGGAACCTGCAATCATTCGTTTCAAGCTATGGCCTGGACGCGCCCGAGACCAATGACTATTTTCTGACTCATGGTGAATAGACGATGAACTATTTCACAAAGAAAAGGCTGATCTCATGGGGAATCGTGCTGCTGGTTGTCATGAACATCTCCTCGCTGGCCACGGTTTGGTTCCTGCAGCATCGCCGGGAGCCACAATCCGAAAGAGGCGGTCCGCCGCCACGCATGATGCCATTCCTGAGAAATGAGCTGCAGTTGGCGGACGCGCAGGTGGAACAAATCTCAAACCTGCAGCGCCAGCACTTCGACCAGGTGAGAGTCATTCGTGACGGCATGCGCAAACTGAAACAGGATTTGTTCGGCGAACTCTCCATGGACGAGCCAGATGTGGACAAAGTGAATTCCTTGGCTCAACAAGTCGGGGGCCGGCATACTGAGCTTGAACTACAGACTTTCAATCATTTTCTACATCTGAAGCAGGTGTGTACACCTGAGCAGCAGAAGAAACTGGAGGCGTTGTTTGATGAGCTTCTCAGAGGGCTCGAACCGCAACCAGGCCCACCGCGCAGAGTGCGTGGCCGGCGACCGCAACGACCGGGCAGACCCCAGGGTCCGCCGGCGGGGCGGTAAACATGACAAGGTCTGGTGACATTGCAATGGCCCGTTTCAAAAAGACAGCGAGATGGGCGAAGCATCTCGTTGTAAAGACCGGCGAGTCTTCGCCTCCCGGCAAGATTCAGGTCAAATCGTAATCGAACTGACATAACTTCGATAGGAGAACCACAATGAAATTCAGAAATCTCTTCATGGCTTTCGGAATGAGTTTGCTGCTGGCGGCAGCACTTAGCGCCCAACCCGGGCGCGGCTCATCTTCCGGCGAAAGACCCTCCCCAATTGCGGGCTTGACTGCAGAGCAGCATGGTAAGATTCAAGAAATCAAGCTTGCGACGCGGAAGGAGGCCCTGCCGCTACAAACCAAGCTTCAGGCGCTCGAGAGCGAGCTTAAGCTGGCGATCACCTCAGATTCTTTTGATGAGAGCAAGGTCAAATCCCTGGTAGCAGAGATGGGAAAAATCAAGGTTGATTTGCGCATGCGACGAATTCTCAGCGACCAGGCAGTACGCGCGCTCCTGACAGAAGAACAGCGCAAAGGCTTCGACATGAACCTGCTGTCGAAACGTGGACACAACCCGCGCGGCAAACGTGGACCTGGCAAGCACGGACCCAAAGGGCGCGGGCCAGCCCCCCGGCCACCTGCGGAAAACGCTGCCGGAGAATAGACATCACAGCTTCATGATCACCTCCGAGCCCGGCTCTGAATTCAGAGTCGGGCTTTTTTTGTGAGTAGGGATGGCATCCTGAGCCGGATTGCCTTTGAAGCCATGAGATGACCGAAGGTCCAACTGATGACGGGTCAAGTGCACACGACTGACTTAACAGGACAATGGACTCGTCGAGGCTCTCGCCTGCTCACAAATTGCTCCGCAAGCCGCGCAAACCGCAGCAGCAGTACCTCCTGCCAGGCTCGGCCCATCATCTGCATTCCTATTGGCAGACCGGAGTCGGAGTAGCCTGCGGGAAACGAAATCGCCGGCAAACCTGTCAGGTTTCCGGGTGTCGCAAACCGCATAATTTCGGTAAGTGTGGTCAAATCAGAATCGCCATCAGGCAGGGCGCTTTTCTGAATTGCAGGTGCACTCAGACCGGTGGCAGGAGTCGCGATGACATGCACCTGCTTCAGCGCCTCGCCGAAATGGTGCATACAACGGGTGCGAATTCGCTGCGACTGTACATAGTCGCGCGCGGTAAATTGCCGCGCCAGAGCCAGACTGAGGCGTACATCCAGTCCGTACTGGCGGTGGTATTTGTCGTAGAAATGTGCTTGCGCTTGCGCCATCTCGGAAACGATAGTGACAAGATGGGCAACCCGGGCGGCATCCAGTTCTGGCAGAACGATCTCATGAATCGTCGCGCCAAGCCCTTCAAATCGCTGCAGTAAATGTTCGCAGGCAGTGGTCATCTCGGAAGTCGCGTGACGAAACCACGGCCAGAAGACACCAATCTTGATGCCCTCGAGATTATCGATTTCCCAACCGTCGAGAGTTGGCGCAGGTTGATGCTGCGACATGTGGTCTTTCGGGTCCGGCCCCGCCATCGCAGCCCACGCAATTGCTGCATCCGTGGCTGTCCCGGCCAATGGCCCGACGTGAGCCATGCTCCAGGTCAGCGGGGCCGCGCCAAACTCACTCACCCGACCGAACGTCGATTTCAAGCCAACCACGCCGCAGAATGCCGCCGGAATCCGGATGGAACCACCGCCGTCGGCGCCAATCGCAATGGGACACAATCCCGCAGCCACGGCAGCCGCCGGACCACTGGAGCTACCCCCGGTGTAGTGCATGGGATCGTAGGGATTGCGCGCCGGGCCGTTGTGCGGGTTCATGCCCGTGACGCCAAGACCGATTTCGTGCATGTTGGCTTTGCCAATCAGAAGCGCGCCGGCTGCACGCATGCGGGCCACAACGGTGGCGTCATCCGAGACCGGTTCGGTTCCCAAAAACTGAGTGCCGACTCGGGTCGGAAACGGTTTCATATCCAACTCGTCCTTAACAGCCACGGGGACGCCGTCCAGGACGCTCAACGGGTTGCCGTTTTTCAATCGCTCTTCGCAGGCCTGTGCCTGTCGCAAAACATCTTCGCGGTCGGTGAAGATGATTGCTCGCAACGGCGGGTCGGCCTGGTCGCTGTCAGCGATGGCAGCAAGCGCTTTTTCCGCCACCTCAACAGGCGAGATTCGACCGCTGCGGTAAGCATCGGCGAAATCGGAAACCGTTGGCCACGGAGATGTTTGCGAGTCTGCGGCGGGCCAATCCGCGGTTGGAATTCGCGGAGGTGAACCCGATTTGTCGTTTGATTTGTAGACCGGATACATGGTCGGCACGTCTTCGACGTTCAGGCTCCTGAGTTTTGTGACGCCAGCATCCCGAAAAAGTCTGGGCGTTAGCAGGCCGCGTAGCGGACCTTCCAGCAGATGAACAAGGAGGCGTAGCGGCAGGCCGCTCATGTAAGGCAGGTTTACGGATTTGAGGTCGTAGGCGTCGTTCAATATCTTTCTCCGGTCCGGGTTCCAGGGGAATATAGTCGCGCCTCAGAGGCAGACGATTCGTCTCAGACAAAAGCCGAGAACAGACTTCTTGAGAGAATGGCAATATGAACTGAGTGATACAACTGAAACTTAACAAGAAAGCCTGACCAAACGACTGAAACAGCCGCCGATCAGGCTTTTTATCAAGGTTTGAGAAAACTAGTTCAACGGGAACATCACGCCGCCCTTAATAGCAAACGTATCATAACTGCTGCTGCCGACTCTGAATCGAACTTCACCAAACGCGTCAAATGAGCTGACGGGGATTTTGGCGCCGCCGAACAGATTGAGACCAAAGCCGGAACCATCATTGCCCACCGACACACCGCCAACATCCACGCTGGTGAAGACCAGGCCCAGCCCTGCTCCGGCATACGGTTCAAATGAACTCGTGCCGGTTTGAAAGGCGTACACCAAGTCGCCATTGATTGAAAACTCAGAGACATCGACGTCGGCTGCTGTTAAGCCGCCAAGGCCGATACTCGATTGCCAATACTGAACACTCGGCATCAGTGCAATATTTGGCATGAGGTCACCAATGTCCGCTTTCACTTCAAATCCAATGCCGCCGTCGATGTTTTCGGGCTTCACAAAACTGAGATCGCCGCCAATAGCATGGAAGCCGATGGCACGTTTCTCCACCTGAGCAAAACCTGGCTGGAAGGCAGCCACGAGCAAAAGCAGGACAACCAAATGAGTTATTTTATTCATGCTTCCTCCTGAGATTATGGGTAAAGGTAACAGCGTTAACGTGTTCGAACTGCTACCGGAATCAAAACAACAACACCGACACTGTGAAAATCGAGCGATTTCCAATTCCGGACACGGCTATTTGACCGCCATCTCTACCTTGCTGTCGGAAAAGCCGGTAACCTCCAACTCCACGCCTTCGGGACTGGTTTCTTCGATTGCTTCAGCGAGTTCATCCGCGGAGCCATCGTAGCTAACGTTAAACCGCGCCACATTGTTGCTGAACGTCCGTTTGACTTCGGCGACACCGTCAAGGGCCTTCAATTGCTTGGTGAGCTTTTTGAGCAATTTGAAATCCACACCGGTCATTTCAACCTCGATGAGCGGGTAGTCCACAGCGTTCGGATCCGGGCCGGGCAAGTGGGTGGTGACAATTAAAACGCAATTCCGGATAGCTTTCTCCATAGCGGTTTGCATGGCTTTGCTTTTGAACAGCCCGCCGCCAAGCGGAATCCCGCCGATCCTGGTGGCGCCGGCCACACCCACCGAGCTTTCCTTCTGACTTACTTTTTCCGACACCATGATCTCACCTGTGGTCGAATTGATGACTCTAAGGGTGAGGGCAAGCTCCGATGTGCTCATTCCGACACCGCCGGCGAGCTTCTTGCCAAATACTCCGCCGATGCCTTTCTTATCTTTTTCTTCAAACTTGGTTATGGCCCCTACCACCAGGTACTCAGCGCCAACCAGCTTGCCGAATTGTGCGCCGGTCGCTGCATCGACCTCACCTGTTATGGTCAATTTCTGCTCGCGCTGAACTTTATCAAGAGCGCCGCGCTCCAATACCGAATACAACCCTGTGTTCACCAGTTCATCGATGAGAAGGTCCGCCATAGCCGTGCCCAACTGCCAATGCGCTTTCGGGACTTTTGCCTTGAACTCAACAACGGCCACGCGCGCTTTGCCACCCGCGTATGTCAACGAATTAGAGAACAGCAAAGTCGCCATCGCGACCAACAATAACAGTCTATTGTGTCTCATTGCCCGGCCTCCTGAATTAGATCTAGATGAGATCAGAGAAAATGCAAAATGAGGGTAAGAACTTCGGATTATAAATGCAACAGAAAGCTGTGCTTTTGTGTCTGCCAGGCGAAGGTCGAGTTGCAAGTCAGACTGCCTGAGAGTCGAAACATGACTAAAACTTAATAGTTACCGGAAACTAGTTCGCAGTCAATATGAAACTCACGGTTTTTGCTTCGCCATTGATAATGTTCACCGTGTGAGAAGGTGGCGCTGAAACGTAGCCATCTTTTCGGACTTCTATAACGTAAGTTCCGGGCGGTAACTCGAGTTGCGCCGGCGCTGTGAAGCTTCTTCCATTCCACAAGCTACCGTTCACATAGATGTAAGCGTCGCTCAACGATTCCACATTTGAGAGGTTGACAGAAATAGTTCCGGGCCCGATTTGCTGAACCGGGCGACGGCGTGAGTCGCGAGCGGTTCGCTGGATATTGCCAGCGGACCCCGCATTAGAAAGTCCGTTGCGCCGAGCAGGAGCTGTGACGGCTGGTTGGCTCTGCACCCGCGGCCCTGTCGTCAGAGATGTGAGGTCGGCGACAAGATTGGAGATGCCAGGGCCGGCGGCGACGAATTCTTTCGCCCAAACCTGAAATCCGGCGGCCTCGACCTTGACGAGATAGGCCCGCCCAGGGGCCAGGCCGGAGATGACGATGGTGCCACGTTGATTGGTGCGGCCGACGACTGCACCATCAACATACACGTTCGCCTGCAGCGGCCTGCCGCCATTTTGAACCAGAAGAGCCAACTCCACTGCCCGGGTAGCCGGCGCACTGCCTTGACGCGGCGCCAATTCACCGCCGTTGCTGGAAGAACGAGATGGATTGACTGCCTGAGCGCTATTTTGAGATTGTCTTCGAGTTCCTGCTGAGGATTGTTGTCGTGCTGTGCTACGCGGCCGGGGCGCTCCCGATGGCCGAGCTGCCTGAGAAAGCGAAGTCGCGCGATTGGCTGAACCGCCGGTTGTCTTGCGTGCTGCCGCAGGTCGTCTTTGTACCTGCTGCCTTCGCAGCACCTGCGCTTTCTCGTTCTGGCTGGGAAAAAAGCCATCCCTTAACCCATCCAGGCCCTCGGAAAAATCCAGGTCTAAGGAAAAAGTCAAAACGAGCAAAACAATGGTAAGTGGCAAGACGGTTATCAGAAGAATCCGGGCAAACGTCATGGGTGACCAGCCAGTCAACGACGTGCGCTCGATATCGACCGTGTGGGTCGTTGCGAAATCTTCGTCATAATCCATCACGTCATCATGGATGGCATCACCGTTGCGACCTCCCGCTAGCCCGGCGCCATTGTGCTGCACGCCTGAAACCACAGCCGCGGCTCCAGGCGCAGTGCCGTGGCCGTTTTTCCGGCTGGTGGCGCCATTTGTGGCATGTCCATTGGTCGGCCGGGCATCGCGACGCATCAAACCGAGTGCTCGATCGTCGAACTCATCGCTTTGCAGCATTGGAAACTCCGCTCCTGCGGGTCCGGATTTCAGAAACAGCTCGTCGGTATCGACAGGCATGGGCGTTTGAAGCGTCGAATCGGCTTCCGCCGCAGGCGCGACATGATCTGGAAGGGTGTCGGATTCTGCTGCGGTCTGCTCAGGTTTGACAAGTCTCTCTGCTACAGGCGGCGGGATGTCGATGTCAAATGTGGCATCAGTCGCAAACGTCGATTCTACGGACGACGGCACTTTGCTGGTTTCACCGAAATCAAACGCCGGTTCATCCATTTGATTGGAGACTGGCTCGGGCAGCTCTTCCGTAATTCGCTGCTCGGTCTCCTCGGCGGGATCAGCATCCGGCATCGAAAGTCCGGAAACCCCAGCGGCGTCTGCCGGATCCTGCGTGCCGGCGTCCTCCTGCTCACCGAAAACCGGCTCATCAAATGGGTCGGCCGGATCTCCACGCTCCGGGTAAATCGGCTCCGGCAAGCCCTCCGGCGCCCCCTGATGAATAGATTCCCCGGGCAAGTCTGAACTCAAAGGCTGGTCCGGGGAGATCGAATCATGCAAAGGTTCTGCTGTGGCTTTCTGCTCGAAAATGGGATCCAGTGGCAGTGGTGGCTGCTCCGATTGCTCCGGGAAGATGGGGCCGGTTTGCGTATCGGGCGGCAACGGTTGTTGAGCAAAGTCGGGGTACTGGCTTGCCTCCGGAATTTGAGGAGGCTCCGCGAGATCGGAATCACTGTCGGGCTCTGGCTCAACTGGCGACTCAGGCAGAAAGACATCTTGATCCAGCTTCGAGCTCACCAGATCTGCGCCAACATGGTTGTCTGCGGTGTCGTCTTGGTTATCGCGCTTGACCTGTCCGGCGCCATTGGCTAACTTCGTTGTGGGCTCCGGCTCCACATCATTGAAGACGAAGGCGGTTGTCGGCGTCAAAGTGGCGAGGATATTGGCGCGCTCGCCGGCAATCTGTTGAATGAAAAGGCTTAAGTTAGCGCAGCGGTCATCGACATTCTCCTCAACGGCCTGCATAATGACGCTGTCGAGCGCATCCGGAATCTCGAGCCGCCGCAGGCTGGGTGGAATGATCGAAAGCCGGCGTTTGCCGGAGAAAAAATCGGTGAATTTCACGCTTTGCCAGGGTGTGTTACCCACCAACAGGCGGTAGAACAGAACGCCGAGCGAATAGACATCGCTCTGCCGGTGCAAATGGCGTTGCCCCGTGGTCAGTTCTGGAGAAAAATAACGAATCGAGGTATCCAGCCCTGGGTGTTTGTCAAGAATCAACAAGCGAATCAGCTTCTCATAGCCAAAATTGCAGATCTTAGCCGAATCCAGTGTTTTGGTGAAGAATACACAATCGGGCGTGAGCGCGCCATGCACTTCGCCGCTAAGGTGGAGGGTGCGCAGAGCCACGGCAAGCTTCTCCACGACTCCGGGTGCATCAAAAATGGACAAGACATGCTGACGCTGCAAGATGGTCGAGAGCTGAATATGGTCGAAATGCTCAAGCACGACATAGCTTCTGTCGTGCTCGGTGCCATGTGATAGCGTCTGGCAAAAATGCTGACTCTTCAAACGGCGGCTGGTTGCGGCGCCCTCGTGAAACGCACGGACAAGCTCCTTCCGTTCGGCCAGAATGGGGTGCAGAATCTTAACCAACGCTATCTTGCCGGTTTTTCTGTTCTCGCCGCGGTAGGTCTTGCCGATGACATCTTCAAAGACCTGGGTGCCGATCTTAAAATCTTCTACATACATCTGTTTGAACGGTGGCGTACCGCCTTGTCACTGTGTAATTTTTAATCAACTATCTTAACATTTTATAACTTTTTGGATATCGCTTGACATCCGAACCGGATTTTTGTATACTAAATCAGTTTTGATTGCAAAAGATTCCACCACCTCCAAAGAAGAAAAGCTCGTCACACCTTGGCGAGCTTTTTTTGCCTTGTTTCGTTCGCTGCCGCCTTGAGTGCGAATGATACAATTGCGAAGGTCTTAAATCGGGGCAAAACTCTGAATATTATTATACCTACAAGACCGCAATTTTGGTAAATACTAAATTCAGTCAGAATCGACAATGAGACATGTCCGAAAGCCGGCCTTGTGCAAGGGGCCGGCAGCGAGATTGGCCGGAATTTCATCTTGCATCGTGACCTTTTTTTCTTATATTCAAGCATGAATCTAACCGTCAATGGTGAGCGTTACGAAACCTCAGGAGCCCCAAACCTGCTGCAGGTTCTGGACAGCTTGAAGGTTCACGTTCAACGGGGGCTCGCTGTTGCCCTCAATCACAAGGTGATACCCAAGAGCAGTCTGGCGGACACACAGGTACGCGAGGGTGACGCCATTGAAATTATCTACCCAACCGCGGGCGGATAAATCAGGAAAGAGATCCCCATGGAAGACAAGCTTTCTTTTGGCAACAAAACCTACACCTCCAGACTTCTTCTCGGCACCGGTAAATACCCAGACAACGAAACGATGTCCGAAGCGCATGCTGCCAGCGGCACCGAGCTGGTCACGGTCGCCATTCGCCGCGTGGATTTGAGCGAAAGGTCCGGTGGCTCCCTTCTCGGTCATCTTGACAAGGCGGGCGTGGACCTTTTGCCCAACACGGCAGGCTGCTACTCTGCCAAAGATGCCATTCTGACTGCCCAACTGGCCCGCGAGTCCCTCGATACAAACATCGTCAAGCTCGAAGTCATCGGCGACGAAAAAACCTTGTTTCCGGATAATGAGGAATTGCTCGTCGCAGCTCGCGAGTTGGTGCAGGAAGGATTTGTGGTCTTGCCATACACCGGCGACGATGTCGTACTCTGCAAGAAACTGCAGGATATCGGTTGCGCGGCAGTCATGCCGCTAGGCGCACCAATTGGCTCAGGATTGGGTATCCGAAACCCGTACAATCTGAGAATCATTCTCGAACAAATGGAAATTCCGGTGATTGTCGATGCCGGAGTTGGGACGGCTTCCGATGCCGCCGTGGCGATGGAGTTGGGATGCGATGGCGTTCTGATGAATACGGCTGTTGCGTGCGCAAAAAAGCCTGTCCTGATGGCGGAAGCAATGCGAAAGGCAGTAGAGGCCGGACGCCTCGCTTACAAGGCCGGACGCATCAACAGAAAGCTGTACGCGACTGCATCCAGTCCGCTAGAGGGTGTCGTCAGGATGGATGACTAGCCAGCCATCTCGTCCATCTTTCTTCTCCGGCAGCATCACCGTTCTACCAGCAAAGGAGGCCGTCACATGCAGGGTGCTGGTGAGTCCCACAGGAAACAGATTCCCCAACCAGAGGTTCTACCCTCCCAGGGCCGAGGCCATAAGGCTGAAATTGAACCGCACGAAAAAATTAAGAACAAGGAAACGGATCTCCGCCGTATAGATGATTCTCCCGGAGAAATCTACGTTGTGGACGCCGAAACCGGACGGATTCTACAAGCGAATCGCGGCGCGTGCAGCAATCTGGGCTACACCATTGAAGAACTTATGGCCTTGCGTGCCAAAGACCTCAAGCCGGAAATCAGCAAGGACCAATTCAGACGGCTAACCTCCCCGCTTCTCTCAGGAGAACAGAACATCATCGAATTCAGCACAGTGCACCGACGGAAAGACGGCTCGTGCTATCCGGTGGAAGGCCACCTGCAAGTCTCAATATTTCAGCACAGGCAGGTATTTTTGGCGACGGTCAAGGATGTCACGGAGGGAGACAAGACCGAAGAGGCCCTTGCCAAAAGCGAGCAACGATACCGAACGCTCGTTGAACACATGAACGAGGGCCTGCTGCAAGTTGACAATGACGAGATCATCGAGTTTGTTAATGACCAATTTTGCAGGCTGTGTGGCTACTCAAGACAAGAACTCATCGGGCAAGTCGCCGGGAAGCTTCTGCTGGCGCCAGACGAGCAATCAAGAATGTCCGGGAGGCTCATTGCGCGTGCGGACAAGGCGTCCCGCACTTATGAACTTCAACTGCGTAAGAAAAGCGGCGATCTGCTCTGGGTTAGGGTGAGCAAAACAACGGTTCTTGACGGGAATGGTCGTGTCGTGGGTTCTCTCGCCATCCAGACTGACATCTCGAAGCGCAAACAAGCCGAGCAAGCTTTGCGAGAGAGTGAAGAGCGCTACCGAAGCTTCTTCACGAAAGACCTGTCTGGTGATTTTATCTCGACGCCAGAAGGACGCCTCATAGATTGCAATCCGGCATTTGCCAGAATGCTCGGTTTCGCATCCGTTGAAGATGCCATTCAGACTGACCTGGTAGCTCTTTACCCCAGCCAGCAGGACAGGGAGACCTATCTGGCGGAGTTGCGGACCAATGCCAGCACCCTGACCTTCGAGCACATCCTTATGCGTAAAGACGGAACGCCCATCCATGTTATTGAAAATGCTGTGGGGCGATTCGAAAACGGCCAACTCGTGACCATCACCGGCTATGTTTTCGACATCACCGACAGAAAACTGGCTGAGAGGGCTCTGCGCGAAAGTGAAGAAAGATTCCGAGCCCTGTTCGAGAACAACCCATCAATGTACTTCACCGTAGACGCAGATGGCACAGTTCTCTCCGTAAATAAATTCGGAGCGGAACAACTCGGCTATGAGGTCAACGAGTTGGTGGGCAACAACGTTCTGAATGTCTTCCATCCTCAGGACAAACGGGAGGTTGAGCTGCATCTGGCAAAATGCATCGACCATCCGACCGAACTGTTCAGTTGGGAATCGCGGAAAGTACGTAAGGACGGCCGCACCATTTGGGTCAAAGAAGTGGCACGCGCTGTTGCGGATTCGCAAGGCTCAACTGTCGTTCTGGTTGTCTGCGAGGATATAACGGAGCGCAAGGTTGCTGAACGTGCGCTAAGTGAAAGCGAACGCAGATATCGCGACCTGTTCGACTACGCGCCGGATATGTACATCATCATCCAGACAGATGCCACGGTTATTGATGTCAATATGAAGGGGCTGCTCAGTCTCAGGTATGAGAAAGACAAGCTGGTCGGCCAGAATATCATGCAATTCATTCATGTCGATGACCTGCAGACGGCAAAAACGACGGTACAGCAGATCAACCAAAGCGGGCAAATTCCTAAAAATGTAGAAGTGAGATTCATCGACTGCGAGGGAACGGCGATCTGGTTCAGCAACGAGTTCTCTCTGCTGCGAGGACCAGACGGCAGGCTCAAAGCTATTCGTGTGGCCTGCCGTGACATCACCACTCGAAAGAAGCTGCAAGAAGAACTCGCACGGTCGCACCGTCTGGAGTCTGCCGGAAAAATAGCCGGTCAGATCGCCCACGATTTCAACAACCTGCTCGCGCCACTGATGGCTTACCCTGCATTGATCCGGGATGACATTAAGAAAGGTGAGCAGGTTGGCGAACTGCTGGACGACATGGAAGCCGCGGCAAGAAAAATCGCAGAAATCAATCAACAGTTGCTTGCTCTGGGCAGGCGTGGCCACTACGCAATGGAGCCCCTGGACTTAAATGAACATATCGAACTGGTGCTCGCCGCCAACCGGTTTCCGGCAGAAATCGTCGTGCAGAAAGAACTGGCCCCCAACCTTCTGCCCATCAAGGGTGGAGGAGCCCAACTGACACGCGCCTTCACCAATCTTGTCATGAATGCGATCGAGGCCATGCAGTGCATTGGCGTCCTGACGGTCAAGACTGACAATGTCTATCTCGACACACCTCTGCACGGCTATCAAACGGTGAAGCGCGGCGAATACGTTCGCCTCTCTTTCGGCGATACAGGCACAGGCATTGAATCTGATGTCCTAGAAAGCATCTTCGAACCTTTTTTTTCGACAAAGGAGATGGACCGAATGCGTGGCTCCGGGCTTGGGTTGAGCATCGTGCATGGCATCGTCGAAGACCATCGCGGGTATATTTCCGTCGATACTCAGCCTGGTCACGGCACGACAATTTCGCTCTTCTTTCCCATTACTCGAGATGTCGTCAGGCCCATGAACGAGTCGGAGCCAAGCCTGCTGACGGGCTCGGAAAGCATCCTCGTGGTCGATGATGACCCGCTGCAAAGAAAAGTGCTCGGCGAACTCCTACGAAGGCTGGGGTATAGCGTTGCCGCTGTCAAGAGTGGGGAAGAGGCTGTTGCCCACCTGCATGAAAACAATCATGACCTGGTCATCATTGACATGGTCATGGATGGCATCGATGGTACCGAAACGCTGCGCCAAATCCGTCAATTCAAGCGGCCACAGAAAGCGATTCTTTTCTCAGGATTTGCAGTCTCGCAGAGAGTTGAAGAGGCCCTGGCGCTGGGCGCCAACGCCTACGTCGCGAAACCCGTCCATCTGAACGAGCTTGCCAACACGGTTCGAAACGTTCTTGATGAGGGTGAAACTGAAACCCAAACACCTGCTATCGATGATGCGAGTTGATTTCAAGTTTTACCTGATTACCGATCGGGCCGCGTCTGCGCCGCGTCCGATGCAAGAAGTGCTCGCGCAAGCGGTGGCGGCAGGCGTGAGAGCCATCCAATTGCGCGAGAAGGATTTGTCCGCGAAACAATTGTACCAGCTCGCACTGACGCTGCGCGGACAGTTGCACGGAACTGCCTGCAAACTCATCATCAACGACCGGCTGGAAGTGGCGTCATGTACAGATGCCGAAGGGCTGCACCTGACTGCGCACAGCTTGCCGACAGCCATCGCACGCAGATGCATGCCCGCCGACAAGCTCATCGGCGTCTCGACCCACAGTCTCACGGAAGTTTTACAGGCAGAAGCCACAGGCGCAGATTTTGTGCTGTTCGGGCCCATTTTCGAGACAAGGTCGAAGTTGGCCTATGGCGCTCCGCAGGGCCTTGAGAATCTGTCTGAAGTCGTGCGGCGGGCAAACCTTCCCGTATTTGCGATTGGAGGAATCTCACCAGCACGCGCCCAAATTTGCGTGGACCATGGCGCTGCGGGTGTGGCTGCCATCTCCTCGGTGCTGGCGGCGCCGGATGTGCCGGAAGTACTGGCCGACTACGAAAATGCACTGGGAGGACTATAAAAATCACAAAAAGTTAAAAAAATTGCGAATATATGGTTGACATTGGCCGATATTCACATTAATATGATAGAAACATGGCAAGACGGCAACATCCAATCGCAGTTCCAGCCTTCAGTGAGCAACCAGCCTTGATCTTTCTGCAAATGGATTTTTCTTCTGTACTACTTAAGGTGTACGCCATGAACCCTCAGGAGGATTTTGTATATGGAGTTTAAACTTCCGCAATACAAACGGTTCCGTCAACACTTCAAAGAAATCGCCAGTCGCTTCAGCCTGAATCCAGACCATCTCAAAATCGAATTCTACACTCCGAAATCTCAAGCAATTCTGATCGAGTCAGTCGAGGATCAGGACTTCAAGATCCATATCAATCTTCAGGAAAACAGAATCATCTCTATTCAAAATTTGTCCGGCAGCAGCAGTGGTTTTTCTGAAGGCCTGCGCGAAAAGTATCGTCAGCATATGAAGTAACGATCTGCTGCTCGATTCATTCCGACAACAGGCTCGCCGGCCGTCTCTTGTGCGGCGGCCGTCCCCGCAATTGTCATCAACTATCCATCTCAAATCATGGTATTGATTTTGTGACCCACGCAATTGGGTTGATAACGGGAGAAATATGTCTGCGCGGGAACAAGGGGAAACGGATGAAGCTTTGTGAGGGGCCCAGAGGCTCGAGTCTGATGTCAACCTTCGCACCAGGCAGACATCAGACCCAATGTGTGGGCAAATCAGTGACCGAGAAAAAATGTGACGCCAACCTTGAAGGTGAACTCGTGAGCCGTGACATCAGCAATCGGTGCAAGATCATCCGGGTTATTGTCGTCCCGGATTCTTTCCGGCAGATTGTGCATGGTCTGATATTCAAAGCCGATATCGAGCCAGGGGCCGAGGCCGACATCATACTGCAAGCCAACGCCAAAATTCCAGCCAAGCGCCCAATTGTTCTCGCGCTGTTCGAAGAAGGAGTCCGGGTTGCCTCCGGAATTGATAAACGGGCTTCTGACATTGACTCTGAAATAGTAAAGCCCGCCATTAACGCCGGCGTAAGCGCGAAGTTTTCTGGTGCCCGCCGTTAACTCGGGACCGAAAGTCATTCGGTAACCCTCATTGCGGAACTCGATCCGACGTCCGATGATGTCAAATTCCTGCCGCTTCCCAAAAGTCATGAAAGCAAAGTCTCCCCGCAGGCCAAGATGACCGCCCGCCATCCCTGTTCGGCGAATTGCCTTAAAGCCAAACCCACCGCCTGTCCCCTCGATGTTCGCAAAGTCAGTCTCGGGGGTGGAGATAACCACGTGGGGTCCAATCGTCCATTGCGCGTTAGCCATGTTAGAGTTCAATGCCAGAATCCCGACACAGACAACGACGAATAATCTTCTCATGTTAACTTCCTGTTAAATAGTGTCTTTGACAAGTAAAATACTGAATATAACCAGTTTTATTCCTCGACGCAAGCAATTTGTACATCTCTTAACTATCGTACCCGAATTCGGCCTTCGCCAGCACTCGTGATAATCCCGACCTGGCTCGCATGTTCAACTCCATTTTTTGCCAGCCGTGCCAACAGAGCGCCGGCGGATTCCTGCGCTATCGCGATGAGCAGACCTCCTGAGGTCTGTGCATCGCAAAGAATGGTTCTCAGAGTCTTGGGAATATCAGGCTGCCAATCAACCACCTCAGAAACGAACTGCATGTTATTTACGGTACCACCGGGTACCACGCCCGCGGTCACGAAATCTCTGGCGCGTGGCAAAACAGGCACATCATCAGCAACAATTTCCGCATCAACACCGCTGGCGGCCACCATCTCCTTGAGATGTCCGAGCAGGCCAAATCCAGTAATGTCAGTGCAGGCATGAACTGGAAAGCCAGCCAGTGACTCGGCAGCGACTCGGTTCAGCGTCGCCATGGTTGCAATGGCCTCGGCAGTGGTTTCTGCATCAACCAGGCCACGTTTCAGGGCTGTGGTGAGAATACCGAGGCCAAGCGGTTTGGTCAAGATGAGAACATCCCCAGGCCGTGCGGCCGAATTGGTCAGGATTTTTTGTGGATGAATAAGACCGGTCACTGCCAAACCAAACTTGGGCTCGGTATCATCAATCGTGTGCCCGCCCACGATCGCCACGCCGGCATCCTTCGCCTTGTCCTGTGCGCCACGAAGAATCTCTCCCAGCACCTCCATTGGAAGCCGGTTAGAAGGGAAGCCAACGATGTTCAGAGCAAATAAAGGCTTGCCTCCCATGGCATAAATGTCGCTAAAGGCGTTGGCAGCTGCGATGGCTCCAAAGTGGTAAGGAGAATCCACAATTGGAGTAAAGAAATCGACCGTTTGCACGACTGCCGTGGTGTCATCGATTTTGTAAACGGCGGCATCGTCCGCGGTATTCAGACCTACCAGAACGTTGGCGTCGTCCGGCAGGGGCAAATCGGCAAGCACGCGCTCCAGCGCCTGGGGCCGCAGTTTGCATGCACAACCAAGACCATGCGTGAAATGAGTCAGCTTAATTTCTGAGGTGTCCGTGACGGCAATCCCGTCACTTTCCTGCGGCTGCAGCCGTTGCAGGGCTTCGGAAACCAGTTTCGCCGCCCGGTTGATTTCTTCTTCCGTGGTGAACCGGCCGGTGGAAAAACGCACCGTTCCCATGGCAAACTCAACCGGGACACCCATGGCTGTCAGGGTTGGAGAAATGTCGATGCTGTCCGAATGGCAGGCCGCGCCAGCTGAGGCAGCGACATCGTGCAGTTCATCCAGCAACATGTTCGCCTCGACTCCCGCAAACGATATGCTCAGCGTATTTGGCAAACGCTGCTCAAGATGACCGTTGATTCGAGAAGAAAAGGCTTCGCCCGCCAGCATGTTTTGCAGCTTATCGCGTAGCGCAGTCATGTGGCTGATGTTGTCATCAAGCTGGTTTTGCGCAAGTTCACACGCCTTCCCCAGACCGACGATTTCGAGTACATTCTCCGTCCCGGCCCGGAGATCTTGCTCATGGTCCGCACCGTGCATCTGCTTCTCCAGAGCCACGCCCGACCGAATATAGAGTGCGCCGATGCCTTTTGGAGCATAAATCTTGTGACCTGCAACTGTCAGGAGATCAACCCCAAGCTCGCGGACATCGGTGGCCAGTTTGCCGATACTTTGCGCGGCGTCCGTATGCACGAGAATGCCACGCTCTCGCGCCAGAGCAGAGACTTCCGCAATCGGCTGGATGGTCCCGGTCTCATTGTTTGCATGCATGATCGAGATAAGAATGGTTTGGGGAGAAATGGCGTTCGCCAACTCCTGAGCGGAGATGAGTCCCGTCTCATCGACTGGCAGATAGGTAACCTGAAAGCCGTTCTTCTCCAGATACTTGCAGACCTCGTAAACAGCCGGATGCTCTGTCGCGGAAGTGATGATGTGATTGCCCTTGTGTCGATTTGCGAATGCAACTCCTTTGATGGCGTAGTTGTTGGACTCGCTACCGCCACTAGTGAAGACGATTTCTTCCGCCAGACAATGCAGACAGGAAGCCACCTGTGAGCGCGCCTGCTCAACGGCTGTTTTTGTCTGCGTGCCGTACCAGTGGCTGCTTGATGGATTACCGAAGTGCTCTTCCAGGTAGGGTCGCATCGCTTCCGCGACTCGCGGGTCGAGCGGCGTTGTGGCGTTGTAGTCCAGGTAGATAGGTTTTCTCATGGGGCTTTGTTTCACTTTATTTTCGTGCGAATCGAGATGCATAGACATCTTCAATATATGCCAGACCGCCGGCCACTGTCAAGCAAAAAGCGCACCTGTAAGCCGGCTTCACAACGCGGAAGGCCTTGGCAGACTGCATGCCGGCCCGAACAGGCAACACAGTAAGAACAAGCACGGAGTCCGATATCTTCCGATGCCGTAAAAAGCGCGGTACCGCTGCACGGGAACAATCAAATTTTCGCAGGAGAAACTGAAGTGGGGTGCTCTACCGCAGCAGAGTGAGCTTGCGCGTCTGAACGAATTCATCCACTTCAAGACGGTAGAGGTAAGTGCCGCTCGCGACCTGATTGCCATCGGTTTCCGAGCCATCCCAAACGACAGAATAGAGCCCCGCCGTGTGCTGATGCTCCGTCAGAACCTTGATCAGCTGGCCCTTGATGTCGTAGACGGCAATTCGCACGTGCGCTTCGGTCCTGATGTTGTAATCGATAAAGGTCGCGGGGTTGAATGGATTCGGGTAATTCTGATGGAGTTCGAAAGAGGAAGGCTGCGTGGTAGAGCCGGTCTCTTCCATCTCCGCCGTGGTTACATTTGCCAGCCAGGACGCGGAACTGAATTGATTGTCGGCCGGCTCATCAGTGCTGAGGTTGAGCGAAGCAAAGTCGGCGATTCGGTGCAGGCCGCCATCGCCAACGAGATCAAAGAATCCACCTTCACCATCGCTGTCCGCAAACAAACGCAAGCGGTGGCCGGCCGGAATGGAGTAGATTGCTGAGGAGGCAAGATTGTCAAACTCTTCTACATTGCGGAACTTGTCATAATCCCGCAGGGGCTGGTCGATGTAGTCGAGAATAATGGAGCGACCGTCAAAATTTCTGCGGTCATAAAGCTCCACCCAGGCGTCCTCGACAAACCGCACATCGGGGTAGGATTCCGCGGGAGCAAATTCGATCATTTTCACATAACCGCCGTCGCCGGTGCGGCCGTGTTCAGTGGCGTAATAGTAGAGCTTATTGTCGGGGCTCACATAAGCGCCGCCGGCAGCCTGCAAATCACCCTGCCTTGAGTTGGAATTGCCGCTTGGAAACATGTGGCGTTTCGCGACCTTCGTGATCACAGCACCTTCTCCGGCCATGTCCGCATCCGGTCGCTCTGCTGGCATGTCAACGCGGTAGACATCGACAAAATCATCGCCGCCGATCCCCCCAGGACGACGCCCGTGAGAAGCTATCAAATAGATTTCACGCGTGCCACATTCGGTCAATAGGTTGGTGCTCTGGTAGCCAACATCTCCCAGAATATTACCCAGATCGGCCCACTTCCTGTCGAGCGTGCTGTCGGCGTTAAAAAGCTCCGACTGCAATTCTTTGTAGTTCCACCGGTCCCAAGGTTGATTGTCATGATAGTCCCCGGGGTTGTCCTCCAGGTCGTCAGCGAGCAGGTAGAATTCCAGATTCTTGGCGTCAGAGAGCGCACGGACCATAAGATAGCGTCCATCTTGCAGACGCGTGATCCCCACGGAGTTGGCGTTCTGGATGGGCAACTCCCAATTCGGCGGCTTCCAGACGCAACGCGGGGCCTCAGGCAAAGCCATGTCCCACAACGTGAATTGCGCCACATCGCGAACGTGGCCGACATTGCCATCCACTCCTACGAGAAGATATTTGCCAACCGTCTGAATGCCGCCGGGGTGGTCGAATTCCCGGGTGATAGTATTTGTGGTTACGATTCTGTCGGCTGCGTTTGGCGGAACAAACCGCGTCAGAACACCCGGCTCAAGGCGATTCGACCGGAGACGCCGGCCAACGTTGCGCAACCGCGAAGCCATTTCCACCACTGCGAAGTGAGCGTTATCTTCATCAGGCTGCCCGACAGTTCCAACCGGAGTTCGATGCGAGGAGGAGACAACGACGTAGGGGAAACTGCGTCCGCGAATCGGCAACCGCTGGACACCCTGCCAGTGACTTTTGGTACCGGCGCCCGTGAGTTCCGGATAATCAGTGTTCCAGTTGAAACCCATTGTGGCGCCATGATTACGCAGGGAGTTGACGGCCTGAATAACATTCTCGACGCAAGGATTGCATTCATCGCTGCCGCCAGGCGCATCCAGAGAGCCGCGCAATAGGTCGCCACCCTGAGCCCAGCCTGCACTGGAACTGCTCAAGCTGGTTAAAACAAGAACGTGTACAAGCTGCCTCGTCATCTCGCGTTTCATCTTGGTATAAGGTTTCTCAACTACAATAAACAATCGGCATTTGGCTGGCCGCCCTTAGGAAATTCTCCAGGCGAGAGTTCAAGATAATGATATACTTGCCAGCCTTCGAGCAGCGGAAAATTGATGTTCCACATGAGTTGAGCAAATCGATTTTCTAGTTGTGACACGCCATAAACATACGACAAATTGTTATGAAATGCAACCCGCGGCCGGGCTCACAGTTCAAGCGTTACTCTGGCGAAAGCCATCAGTTTGAACGCATCCTTTCTGATGTGAATTCCGTACCTCTTGGATTATCATCAGCATCGGAATATTTTGGATGCGAATTTGTAATATATCTTAACCCTTTTCAACTCTCACGACTTGCCCGGACACTCAATTTGACATGAGTTGCTGCGTGTCCGCTCTTTTTTACAACTACGGGACGGAATGAAAAAGCTGGTCATCTTTGCGATTTTGTGCAGTCACTTGGCACCGTGCTGGCCAGGCGTCAAGACAACTCCTTCTGAAAAAGACGCCACCAAAAACCCTTCACACAACTGGCCGCAGTGGCGAGGGCCAAACCGCGACGGCCGGTCAGTGGAAACCGGCTTGATCAAGACATTCTCTGAATCCGGACCGCCGGTCATCTGGCGCCATCAAATTGGCGCAGGCTACTCCGGAATTTCCGTCGTGGGCGAGAACGTGTTTACCATGTATTGTGAGGGCGACTATGAATTTGCGATCTGCCTCGACGCCGAACTTGGTGTGCAGGCCTGGGAATTTGTTGCTGACAAAATCTTCCTGCAACAACACGGTAGTGGTCCGCGGGCCACACCGATTGTCGATGGCGACCATGTTTACATCCTGAGCGGCAAAGGCAAGCTCTATGCCCTCAGGGTATCGGACAGGAAACGATTCTGGCAAGTTGATTTGCGGCAAGTCTTCAAGACGGGTCTGCCAAGATTCGGTTTCTGCTCATCGCCAATTATTGAAGGCGACCTGCTGATGCTGGAAGCAGGGGGGCTCAGTGGAAACACGATTCTCGCATTTAACAAGAACGATGGCGAATTGCAGTGGCAATTGAACATCGACGCCGCCTCGCGTGGCGGGACGATGGCGGAATTCAAAGACCAGCCGGGCTATTCATCGCCGGTGGCGCTCACCATGTTTGAGCAGAGGCACATCCTGTTCTTGACAGCCAGCCGACTGCTTTCTGTATCACCGGCCGGCAACCTGTTGTGGCAGGTTCCCTGGGTGACGCGCAACGGCGCCAATGTCGCAGCGCCGATCGTTGCGCCAGGGAACCGAATCTTCGTCTCGGCCGGCTACAACAAGGGGGCGGCTCTGTTTCAAATCAGTGCCGGCGGGGGCGCAAACTACGAGGCTGAGCAAGTGTGGCGCAACAAGGTCATGCGTAGCCAATTCTCTTCGTCAATCTATCACGATGGCCACATTTATGGCTTCGACAAGAATTCTTTGAAATGCGTTTCCGTCGAAACCGGAAAACAGGCATGGAAAAAAACCGGATTGGGACACGGTAGCCTGCTGTTTGCGGACAACCAGCTTATCGTTCTGAGCGAAAACGGCAGGTTGCTGCTGGTGGATGCCAGCGCCGCCCGTTACCAGGAGCGTGGACGAGCAAAAATCTTCCGAAAGGGAAAAGTCTGGACACCGCCGAGCCTAGCAAATGGCCGCCTTTTTGTCAGGAATCAATTCGAAATCATCTGCCTGAACATGAGAAAACCGGGCTACGCCGTGGAAAAGTAGGCTGCTCGCACGCTAGCCTCGGGGACGGGTTAGACCAGCTTGGCCCGTGAAGCAGCGCTTTGCCCCCGATTCAAGGTTGTCAAACGAGGTTATTGATGCATAAAACAATTCTCACCCTGTTCTTGCTGGCCAGCTTCCAAACCGGCTTTTCACAAGACGCTCCATCTCCATACACCATTCTCATTCATCGGGCTGACAGCCTGCGCTCCGTCAAAAACTGGAAGATGGCGGAACGCGCTTATCAGCAAGCACTTGTGTTCGATGCGAACTCAGTGAAGGCCATAAACGGGCTGGGAGAACTTGCGCAGCGACGCCACGACTGGCAGAAAACCCAGGTCTGGTTCAGGAAGACGCTGACTCTCGATCCGGAGAACCGCATTGCCAAAACCTACTTCGAGAACAACCCGGACATCATCAGCAATCTGAAGCGCGGCGATAAGTCCTTCAAATCGGGGGATTTGAAATCGGCCGAAAGGGCATACGAAAAGGTTCTGCATTACAACTCGCAATCGCTGCCGGCGCTGCGTAGACTAACCGAAATCGCTTACCAGGATGAAAAATGGCAGAAATTCAAAGGACGGGTGCAACAGGTCCTGGAAATCAATGCCGGTGATGATTTGGCATTGCGCCTCCTGCGCAACCCGAAGCTTGAACGCAGATTGAACCAGGCAGACAGCCTGGTGGAAGCGCGCGACCTAAAGGAGGCCAAAAAGCTGTACGAGCAAGCCCTGATGATGGACCATCAATCCCTGCGCGCCCTCAACGGGCTGGGCAAACTCTACCACCGCATGCTTGACTGGGGAAAAAGCAAGCGTTGGTTCAAACGAGCGCTTAACATCGATCCGATGAACGAGGAGACCAACTACTACATCAACAATGGACCTAATCCCAATACCATCCCAATCTTGAATGAAGCGCGAAGTTATCACAAGCAGGGTCAGTTAGACAACGCTGAAAAAGAATATCGACGCGCAATCAAGATATATCCGGGGACAGTTCAGGCATTTCGCGGGCTGGGCCAGATTGCATTCGAGCACCGAGACTGGGATGAGGTCAAAAACTGGTACAATAAACTGTTGGAAGTGCAGCCGCTGGAACACGAGGCCATGTACGCCCTCGGCGTCGCTTATCGCGAAGACGGAAAAACCAACAGCCTGATCTTCAAAAAAAAGCTCTTCGCCAATTCCAGAAAACGGTTTGACCAGCTTATTGCAGCGGATTCAACCTACGAAGACGTGCTTTTCCAGCGCGGCCTGCTTGAGAGATGGCAGGGCAACTGGGACGGGGCGCTCGCCTACGGGCATCGCCAGCTCGTTCTAAAACCAGCCCTTGCAACAGCGCACACCGGGTTGTGGAAACTGCACAGGCTGATGATGATGAACAGCACTGAGATAGAATTCACGACCTGGCGCCAGACGCACTCTGGCCCCTGGGCTGATTACCTGCTCGCCGAGCAACTCCGTCGAACCGGCAAGATCGCCCGGGCCGACTCGCTCTACGACTCGATCATCAACTACTACCCCGGCTTCAACTCCACGCTGATCTACCTCGCAAGAATCAGGCTCAACATCCAGAAGGGCGATGAAGAAGAGGCCAACCGCTACTTCAGACTGGCTCTGAAGCAGTCACGCTCCAAGACCGACGTGGCTTTTCTTTTCGAGGACTGGAAGTACCTCTTCAAAGATACGGAGTATGATTTTTACCAAAAACTGCGCCGGGCACAGGATCAAAAGGCGTTCTTTTTAGGCTTCTGGACAGCACGCAACCCGACGCCGGCAGCGTCAAAGAATGCGCGGGCCATTGAGCACTATCGCAGGCTGGTGCACGCGGAACAGGGCTACTGGTTCGACGGTGCACGCTCCGATGCCAACCGGGCCAACAAGGCCATAGAACTGAAATTTCCAACAACCTACTGGTTGAATGACGAGTTCAACGATAAAGGTCTCATTTATATCCGCCATGGAGAGCCGGATGAGATCGCCCGCACCGCCGACACCGACGTCAGCAACGAATCGTGGCTCTATTACCGCCGCCAGGACCGCGACAAGCTCATCTTCCATTTCGTTGTAGACGAAAACCTTGGCGTGAAAAACGACTGGCAACTGGTGCCGATTCTGCCAGACAAGCTCAGTCTGCTACAAGACAGAACAGGCTGGGATCCCAAGATGGACCGTATCGCCCTGACGCGTAACCGCCAGGAGAGCCTCAACCTGCAGTATCAGGTCATCGAAGAGAGTCGCCAGGTTATTCTGGCCAGCATGCAATCGGATTTTCACACTTGGGATGAGCAGTATTCCGACCTGAGTTTGCCCTATTTCATCAGCAGTTTCCGTGGGGTTGGACGCAGGACCGCAGTGGAAGTCTATCTTGGAATCCCCATTTCGGAGCTTGAAGACCCGACGGCGGTGAAAACCGGGAAATTCGAAATCGAGCACGGCGCCGGCATGTACGATGTTTACTGGCGCCCAGTCGCGAGTGCAAATGAAACGGCAAACGTGGAGCCGGATGACTCCAGCCATGTGAATCGCGGATTCTACTTACACCGTTACGAATTCAAGGCGGAGCCCGGCAACTACCACTTCTCCCTGCACGCCCGCGACGACCGCCTGCACAAAGTTGCCGCCTGGAACTTCGACCTGGAGGTACCCGACTATGCTCCCGGGCCGCTATCCGTCAGCGACCTGATTCTCGCAAATGAGGTTCGGCCCGGGAAGGCAGGCCCGTTTGCCAAGAAGAATTTGGCCCTGGTGCCGAACCCATCTAAAACCTTTGGTCTATCCGATCCCGTTTTCCTGTATTACGAGATTTACAATCTGAGCCGCAACGACGAAGGCGAAACCTCTTTTGATATCGAGATCAATATCCGGCAACTCAGAAAAAAGCGCAGCGGATTGGCAAAGCTTCTGCCTGGTGGCAGCAAACGCAAGAAAAGCGTCGCTCTGAAAGAAAACCGGATGGGTACCAGCGAAACCTCCATCGAATACGCTGGCGTGAATGTCAGCAACCTGGAGGAAGGTGAATACGAGCTGACTGTTACCATCTCTGACCGGATTTCCAAACGAAGCTCACGTAGTGCCATTGGAGTTGTGTTGGATGGACAGTGATGGATCTCTACCGATTTCTTGAAGAGCACGCAATCGAATTTGAACGTTTCGACCACCCGCCGGTCTTCACCTGCGAGCAGGCGAAACTGCTCACCCCAGCCATGCCCGGCGCAGACACCAAAAACCTGCTACTGCGAGACAAAAAGGGACGCCGCCACTTTCTGGTAGTGGTTGGCCATGAACACGACATCGATATCCGGGCTCTTTCCGGCCTGCTGGAAGTGACAAATTTGAGTTTCGCTTCAGCCGAAAGGCTAAAACGCTATCTCGACATTGAGCCCGGCGCGGTCAGTCTGCTGGCGGTTTTGAATGACTCAGATGGGGCCGTTGAAGTGGTGGTCGATCAGGGCCTCTGGCAGTCAGAGGCCCTGCGTTGCCACCCGCTGGTCAACACCAGCACGCTTGTCATACAAAGACGGGATCTCGCCAAGTTTCTCTCAATTACGGAACACGACCCACGCGTGATTGCCGTACCACATAAGAAGAAAGACTGACCCAGCCTTTGCGGAGACGCCGATTACCGCCGAAATCTCTTGATTCTTCTCATCTCGCCTGCTATCTTTGTAAAACTCCCGACCAAACAGGACCATGACCAAAGCAATTCTTCACACAGTGTCGCCGGGCATCGGTGACTGCGAGCTAACCTATCTTGAGCGTGTTGCGATTGACCACTCTATCGCGTCGTCACAGCATCAAGACTATTGCTCAATGCTGGAATCGCTGGGGGTGCAGATTACAATGCTGTCCGACAACGACGGTCTTCCAGACGCAGTCTTTGTCGAAGACACGGCTCTTGTCTTCGATGAGCTGGCTGTCATCACTCGTCCAGGCGCCGAATCCCGGCGCGGCGAAACCGGTCTGATCGAAGCCGAACTCAGCAAGCACAGAAGCATCGCCCAAATCAAACCGCCAGCCACGCTTGACGGCGGCGACGTCATTCAAATGGGCAGCACCGTATTTGTGGGGCAGACCGCACGGACCAACAGCGCCGGCATTGCATCGCTGCAAAAGATGCTCGCCCCCTTCGATTATGAAGTCAGACCCGTGCAGGTGCACGGCTGCCTGCACCTGAAATCCGCAGCCTGCGACATTAGCGAACGCTCGCTGCTGGTGAATCCGAGCTGGCTGGACCTGTCACCATTTTCGGAGTTCAACGTGATGACCATCGATAATACTGAACCCTGGGCCGCGAACGCCATCCACATCAACGGCACGGTCTGCTTGCATTCTGCTTTCCACAAGACGATTGCCAATCTGCGCGAACTCGAGTTCAAGGTCGCCACAACCGATGTCTCCGAATTCCAAAAGGCTGAGGGTGGCCTGTCCTGCCTGAGTCTGCGCTTTCGATAGACTGGCTGTCCTATCTGCCATTCGCGCCACGCCGCACTGCTCCGCTTTTCATTTAGATACCCTTCTTCAATCCGACGAACAAAGAGGTCGCCCGCACGCCAGCTCGCATCAGAGCCTTCTCAACAAATCTCACGCAAGTCAGCACCACCAGAAAGCAGGTGGTGTATTGCACAGCCTCCCGTAGCAAGTCCAGCGGAAAATGGCGCCGTGCAAAGGGTGCGAACATCTTAAACGGCCGATCAAAGAACTGATGTTCCTGAATCCTAGTCGCACGGAAACCGCATTGCCGTGCCTTTTGCAGCACGCGGGAAGTCGCGTATTTCTGGACATGTTTGCAACCCGTCTCGATACTGGTTTCCTCGTGAATCGGGACAAAAAGCAACAAGTGCCCACTTGGTTTCAAAACACGATGGATGTCCGAAAGCAAGGCGCTGTCGTTCTGGATGTGCTCCAGTACATGTGAGCAAATAACCAAATCAAAAGACCCGCCAGGGTAAGGCAAAGGGTCGTGTAGATCATGCTGGCGAAAGCTGTATTCATCATAACCTCGACGCCACGCTTCTCTCCAGGCCAGGTCAATGGCGGAACGCGATATCTCGAGCCCGTGCAGCTCGCAATTGCGCTCAAAGGAAAATAACAGAGCGCCATTTCCAAATCCGAGGTCAAGCACTTTTTTTGTGACACCGAAATTTTATTCTCTTTGAGAAAAGCGCGCAGCAATCGTTTTCTGTAGATGTAGTCGTAGCGCAGACTCAGATGCGGGCGCGCCCGGTAATAGTCCTGGTAGAAGTCTCGATTCGTGGTCCGTATCCTTTTTCTTTGACTTTGGTCTGGCGCCCAGGTTGCCTCCGCCGTACCACCGCCGGTAGTTTTTGCAGCTCTGATCATGATGTTTTCCTCGAAATCGATTGGCTATGGGACTTGAAGGCCCGGAAACGCAATCCCTGTGCCAGCGGGGGGAACAACGCTGTGCGGCTTGGCCGGCGGGCCCAGCGGCCTGAACATCTACATTTGCCACGAGGAGACGGACAGCCCGCGTAACGCGAATCTGCTTTACATATTCGTGCAGCAGGTTCACGTTTACCGACAATGACAAACGACCCGGCGCATCGAGCGAACCAACACTAGAGGAAGGCTCTGAACAGCCAAATGGTTGGCTTACAGCGGCACTGTAGGATTGCATTTGCGCTGCGGTTGTCTTATCTTCGGTCTATCCTAAAAACCAACGGAGGGCTGCAATGCGATTATTACCACGATTGATGCTGGCTGCCACAATCGTTCTCTGCGGAATTGCCTGCACGAAGAACAACCAGCCTCAGGCCGACGAAGGCCAGAAACTCAAACCACCCAAAACCGTCTCGGGACTCATGCAAGCGCGCCCAGGCGGCCCACTCGAACAGGTCGAGGTCGAGGTTCACGAAGTGCCTGTCGATTTACCGACCGTCCCCGCGGACCAGGCTAGCCTGGAAAACGATGATCTGGTCATCGGCGTGGTGCAGGACGGGGAAGCGGTTGCCTACCCGATTCGCTATGTCGCAAACTATGAAGTGCTGGACTCGAAAGTCGGCAAGACTTCCGTCGCGCCAACCTGGTGACCGCTCACCGGATCAGGCGTCGTGTACGCCCGCGAGTACAACAACCGCAAACTTACTTTCGATTTCGCGATGGGATTGCTGAATGACAACCTGCTATTCGTAGACCGCGAAACCGGAAGTGTCTGGTCGCAGTTGGAAAACAAAGCAATTATCGGCCCCATGAAAGATGAACCGCTCAGCGTCATCCCGTCCCTGCAAACCACCTGGAAGCATTGGCTCAGCCTGCATCCCGAAACGCGTGTTCTCACCATCGACGGCGAAGCCGGCAGGCCCTATCTTTACCGCAACCGCAAGCCGGGAACGCCGCGCCCTGAAAATCAGCCAGACACGCATGACACCTCCGTGCTCGGCCTTGGCCTTGTGATTAACGGAGAACCCGCCTACTTCCCTTTTGCGCAGCTCGACAAGGCGTCGGCATCGTTTGAATATCAACTTGGCGGCAAAAAAATCACCGTCAGATATGAAAAAGACGCTATGACTGCGTGGGCGGAAGACGAAACAGGCACCTTGCTTCCGGGGGTTCTAGCGTACCGATTTGGGTGGCTGGATTTTCATCCCGATTCCAGGATATTTGTCGCGCAATAACTTTTGGCCGGGGAAACCAAAAACCACCTGACAATTTGCACAAAGTAATAAGGTGAGGATAGGATGGTGAGGAATTGACTTGCCAGGTGGTTTCCAGGAACAGTGACGTTCTGTTAATATAGATGCGGCGACTGCCAATTTTCTTTCAAAATATTTTACTTTTTTGAAAAAAATGACAGATGTTAGAGTGACACGGCTCACTCGTTGGGGAGGTCAGCATCCATCTGCACACTGTTGCGGAGATGTTTGAAAATAAGAAAGCACTTCAGTCCCAGGTAGAACAACATGAAGGGAAGAAGACGCAGCACGATGATGAATTCGCCGAGGAACGCAGTTTCCTCGGCGCTGTACCGCCAAAAGCCAACATATAAAAGGGCCAGGCCGAGCAGCACCTGAAGCACTGCTGCCTTCCTCAGGTTTGAACAGGCGTTGTCGAATCCTACCCTGGCAACCATCATTCTTTGCATCGGCTTTCCTCCACTCCTATACTTTCCACGATTGGATTTTGTTGTGACAGGGTAAAAGTAAGCAACACGCACCGGGAAAGCAAGCTTGCAGAAGAAACATCTCGTTCGGCGGCAGACGGTCTCTGTGATGCATGTTATTTTCTGCTTGACTTGTTCCCTTCAGATGAACATATTTGCCTTTGCAATTTTACTCAGTTCAACCAGCGCAACTGGTCCTTTGCCGCAACGAATTCGCTGAAGGCCAACGATCCTTGCGTTTACGAGAGCCCTGCGCTGGCTGCCATCAATTCTCATTCATTGCACATTCAGGAGGGAAACCCCGTGAAACTCTATGACCTGTCACAACCGCTGAATCAGGATGCCCCGTTTTGGCCGTACTACCCCCCGTTTGAAGTCAAATACATCAAACGCAAAGCTGAGCATGGCGTCAACGCACAGTACATTCAGACTTCGAACCACATGGGAACCCATCTCGACGCGCCCCGCCATTTCGTCACCAACGGCATGACGATCGATGAGATTCCTCTGGAATGGCTGTATGGCCCGGGAGTTATCGTAGATCTCACCGACGAGATGGACGACCTCGCAGCTTACACGCCGAAGATGATCGAGGACCGGGTCGAAGTCCGGGAGGGCGATATCCTGCTGCTGCATACGGGCTGGCACAAATATGGTCAGTTCGGAGAGGAAGCGGACGAAGAGCGCTACATCCACCTGCACCCGGGGGCACACCCTGACATGGTGCAATGGCTGCTGGACAAGAAAATCCACATCTGGGGAGTTGATGAGATTTCCACCGACCACCCGATGAACCTGCCAATCGGCCGTTTTCTCGGCAAAGGCATGCACGGCCACTGCGACCGTGTGCAGGCTCTCTGCGCCAAGAAATTTGGCGACAAAGGTATGAAAGAGATCTTCCCGGACGAAGCCTACCAGTTGACGCACAACGCATTGTTCCCGCACCACTGCATGCACGTCGAAAACCTGGGCGGCGACATCTCAGCACCGGAATTGCAAAACAAGCGTACCACGCTCGGCATTTTCCCGTGGAAATTCAAGGGCGGGGAAGCTGCATTTTGCCGGGCCGTGGCGTTCCTGGAAGACTGAGTTCAGCCGGGCTTCTGATTTGGTCCCAAAACAATCGCAACTGGAAAAAATCTGGTGAAGAAGACAGAATCTGATGACTGACAAGGCAACCACAGATTATTCGGCCCTGCCGATTTTCAAACAAGCAGCAAACAACGCCGGACGCTGTGCGGTTATCGATGGCAGTGGCGAGCACTCCTATTCGGATGTGCTTGTCGCCGCTCGCCGGGTAGCCGCAGCCTTGCTGGCCGGAGAGGATGATCTGCGCGAAGCCCGCGTCACTTTTATGGTTCCACCAGGTTTTGACTACGTCACTGTCCAGTGGGGAATTTGGCTGGCCGGCGGTGTGGCTGTGCCGCACTGCGTTTCTCACCCTGAGCCCGAACTCGAATACACGCTGAGCGACACCCGGGCGGCAGCAACTGTTGCCGCACCGGAATTCTCCGCTAAACTCGAGTCGCTTGCCGCCAGGCATCAGATTCGGTTGCTGACCACCGACGAAGCTCTGAACGGAAGCAGCGAGACCAGACTGCCGACCATCGGAACTGACCGCAGAGCCATGATTCTCTACACCAGCGGCACCACCAGCAAGCCGAAAGGCGTTGTCATGACACATCGCAACAACGCCTCTCAGATTGTGACTCTTCTGGAAGCCTGGGGCTGGACCGCGGATGATCACATTCTAAATGTGCTGCCGTTGCACCACACACATGGCATCATCAATGTTTTGTCTTGTGCGCTGTGGGCTGGCGCGACCTGCGAATTATTGCCGCGCTTCGAGGCTGAGCAGGTGTGGCAGTCGTTTGTCGAGCGGCCTTTCACTCTGTTCATGGCGGTGCCGACCATTTACAATCGGCTGGTTGCGGCCTGGGAAGATGCCCCGCGTGCCCGTCAAAAAGAATTGAGCGCCGCCTGCAACAAATTCCGCTTAATGGTTTCAGGGTCGGCCGCGCTACCGGTTTCTACCCATCAAAAGTGGCGTGAAATCAGCGGCCACACATTGCTCGAACGCTACGGCATGACCGAAATCGGCATGGCGCTTTCGAATCCGCTCGAAGACGAACGCAGGCCTGGCTGTGTCGGGCAGCCGCTCCCCGGCGTCACCGCCCGGATCATGGATGAAAATGGCGCCGAAGTCACGGAAGATGGCCCGCAGGGCGAACTGCAAATCAAAGGCGGCAACGTATTCCTGGAATACTGGCAGCGGCCACAAGCGACGCAGGAAGCCTTCGTAGATGGCTGGTTTAAAACCGGCGACGTCGTAGTCCGCGAAGATGACTATTTCCGAATCCTGGGTCGAAGTTCCATCGACATCATTAAAACTGGCGGCTACAAAGTTTCCGCCCTCGAAATAGAGGAAGTGTTGCGCACCCACGCCGAAATTCTGGAATGCGCAGTGGTTGGCGTTGAAGACAGTGAATGGGGTGAGGTGGTCTGTGCCGCCGTCACTGTCGCCGGCAGCAAAGGCATGTCAATCGAATCATTTCGGGCCTGGGCAAAGGAGCAACTGGCGCCTTACAAAGTCCCAAGCCGGGTTCAGATTCTGGAAGCACTGCCGCGCAACGTCATGGGCAAGGTAACCAAACCCGCCATCAAGAAACTATTTGAAAGAGAAAAGTCAGACAAGACTTAGCCCGGAGAATCGCAACCCCGTCAGGACGTTGCTCAATTCTGGTCGCCTGTCCATACGTCGGCCAGCACCACCAAAGAGAGAAAACAACCATGCTCATGCTGACCGAATTGTGGGCGCCAACCATCGTTTCTGCCCTGGGCGTCTGGTTTACCAATTCCCTCGTATACGCTGCGCTACCGCACCATAAGTCTGATTTCAAACCGCTACCAAATGAGGATGCGGCCCGAAAAGCACTCAAACCGCAAAACATCCCGGCCGGGCAATACAACGTCCCGAATCTGCCTTCATACCACGACGCGAGGAAGCCCGAGTACATCAGAAAATTCGAAGAGGGGCCGGTAGCCTTCATCACGGTCTTACCAAGAGGCATACAGTCGGTCGGAAAGAGCCTTGGGTTGTCATTGCTCTACTACCTTATGGTTAGCACGCTTGTGGCCTACCTTGCCGGCGTCACTTTGAGCGCGGGCACACCGTATCTCAGCGTTTTCCGAATAACAGCCACAACGGCCTGGCTGGCTTACGGCTGGGGCATCGTGCCGGAAGCCATCTGGTTTGGCCGGCCATGGAAAGCGATTGTCAAGCATCTTGCCGACAGTCTGCTTTTCGCTTTGGTGACCGCCGGGATATTCGGCTGGCTCTGGCCCGCATAGTCAAAAGCCTGTTAGAATTATGCCGCGACCTGCCCTCCTCAAGCATTCAGCCACCGAACTTCTCGAGTTCATCAAGAGCGGGGAGCTCAAACCGTCTCACCTCACCGAGATAGTCCTGGCGCATATCGAGGCAGTCAACCCGCGCCTGAATGCCATCGTGACCCTGAATGAGCACGCAATGGATGACGCCAAACGGCTCGACGAAAAACTGGGAAGGGGTGAAAAACCTGGGCTGCTTTGCGGCATGCCGGTCGGAATCAAAGATGTGACGCCGGTCGCGGGTTTGCGCACGACTTTCGGCTCTACCCTGTTTGCAGAACACATCCCCAAACAAGACGCTCTCGTGGTTAGCCGGCTGCGGCAGGCAGACGCCATCATCATTGGAAAAACCAATTGCCCTGAATTCACCGCCGGCGGCACAACCTGGAACGATGTCTTTGGCCGCACCTGCAACCCCTGGAATCCAAAATTGACTCCTGGCGGCTCAACTGGCGGCGGAGCCGCGGCGCTTGCCAGCAGTATGATCCTGTTCGCGGAAGGCACGGATCTGGGAGGCTCGCTCCGGATTCCAGCGTCATTCTGCGGTGTGGTGGGCTTGCGCCCGTCTCCGGGTTTGGCGCCCACTTATCCATCCAGCACGCCCTGGGATGTTCTCGAAGTAACCGGGCCAATGGCGCGCCGGGCCGAAGATGTCGCGCTGATGCTGCAAGTCATCTGCGGGCCAACACCCCTTTGCCCAATTTCACTGCCGGAAACTAATCGCAATTATGTCCAGGCGGTTCAGAATGCAAATGCGAGTGGCCTGAAAATCGCCTACTGTCCCGACCTCGCCAGGATTGGCATCGATCCGGAGGTCGAAAAAGTCTGCCGTGCAGCGGCATTCGAAATGCAGCAATCCGGCGCCGAAGTTCATGAGATTGAGCTTGACCTCGCATTCGCGCGCAAGCCTTATCACGCACTGCGGGGAGCCTGGTTCGTAACCCATTTGCGGCATCACATGAGCAAAGCTGACGGACTCGGCGTCAATGTCGCCAGCAACATCAAGCAGGGGTTGACGGTCACAACCAGTGATCTGGCTGATGCGGAAGAAGCACGCACCCGCCTCTGGCACATTTTCGCGGAGTTATTTGAGACCTACGACTTGCTGCTCACGCCCTGCGTGGCGGTCCCGCCATTTTCGGTCGAGCAGAATTACCCTGAAACCATCGCCGGCAAGAAGATGGACACCTATATCGACTGGGTCGCGCCAACTTCCATTCTGAGCATGACCAGTCTGCCGGTGGCATGCGCGCCTGCCGGGCTCGACGCAAATCAGCTACCCGTGGGCATGCAGATTGTCGGCCCGCGGCTTGGGGAAGAAGCTATTCTTGCGTTTGCCAAGGTATTCCAGGACGTGAACGAAATCGGTCCGCCCGCCTGAAACCCGTTTCAATCTGTTGCGGAATAGGCATCGACATGCGATTGTTCTAGTGCTCAAACCTGGAACTGCATGTATGAATAGAATACTTTACTTCTCACCCGCACTCTGCCTTTTCTTCGTGACGCTCGCCTCTGGAGCTGTGCCATCAACAGAATGCGACAGCCTTGCCACTGCCAGTCCACAAGTGATGGCCGGCGATGTGGAAGTCGCTGTTTCTTTTCTCCCGAACAAAATTGTTAAGGTCACTGGCTTCATTCACATCCAGGCGGCTGCCAGCGAAGTCTGGTCTGTTCTTACTGACTACGAACATGTCAACGACTTCATTCCCCAAATGCTGGAGAGCCATTTACTGAAAGACAAGGGCGCCGAAAAGCTAATCCGGCAAACCGGGAGAACCGGCATTTTGTTTTTCAAGAAGACTTCGACCATCACGCTGAAGGTTAAAGAATTCTATTTGCGGAGAATCCACTTTAAACAGGATTCCGGGGATTTCAAGGTTTTCGAGGGAGAGTGGCAGCTCAGCGCCTGTCCAGATGGGGACGGTACATTTCTCACCTACCGCGCTGCCATCAGACCCAATTTCTTCGCCCCGCCGGCGTTGACGCGCTATATCGAGGAACGTGATCTGCCGAAGGTCTTGACGGCCATCCGGCGCCAGGCAGAATCGCAAGGCCATGTCGTCCGAGACTGAATCTTTCGGGCATTTGGCTCACCGCACCACGACCTTTTCCATCCACGCTTCCCTTGACCGTTTCGACCAAATGTCGTATTGTAACTGGTGACATCGGTCCCTTTGCACTCTCGAACAAGGTCTGCTAGACGGTCATGATTCGCATCCTTATCAGTTCTTGCCTGCTCGGCGAGCCGGTCCGTTACGACGGCAAAGATGCCCGTTCAGGCGACGCCACTCTGGAGCGCTGGCGCCGGGAGGGCCGGCTGATTCCCATCTGCCCTGAAGTTGAGGGCGGGTTGCCCGCGCCTCGTCCGCCTGCGGAGATCGCTGGCGGGTGCGTCCTGCATGTGCTCAACGGCAGTGCGAGAGTCATCAACAATCTTGGCCGCGACGTGACAAGACAATTCATGCTTGGGGCCAAAAAAGCGCTGGAGGCTGCACAGGCAGGCGGCGCCCGCCTCGCCGTTCTGACGGAAAAGAGTCCGTCGTGCGGCAGTTCCAAAGTCTACGATGGCAGTTTTTCAGATAAGCTAATCGCAGGTAGCGGCGTGACAACAGCACTCCTGGAGCAACACGGGATTCGCGTTTTCAGCCAACTTAGAGTCCGGGAAGCAGCGGACTACCTCGCTAGCCTCACCTTGGAGTGAATTCATTGTGTCAATTCAATACCAAAGAAATCACGAAAGCAAATGAAGAGCAAACATCCTCAATACCCGCATCTTTTTTCTGAGTTGGACCTCGGCTTCACGACCCTAAAAAACCGTGTGCTCATGGGCTCCATGCACTTGGGTCTCGAAGAACTGCGCGGCGGCCTCGAAAGAATGGCCGCTTTCTACGCAGAGCGCGCCAAGGGCGACGTGGGCTTAATGGTCACAGGTGGCATTGCGCCAAACCGGGCCGGAATGGGAGGCCCCGGGTTTGCCAGAATGGATAACAGTCGCACAGCGCAAAAACACACACTCATCACTGAGCGCGTGCATGCTGAAGGTGGAAAAATCGTTCTCCAGATCTTGCACACCGGACGCTACGCCTACCACCCCTTCTCCGTGGCGCCATCTGCTCTGAAGGCGCCGATTACGCCCTTTAAGCCAAAGGCGATGAGCCCCCGAAAAATACTCAGCACCGTCGATGATTTCGCCCGCTGCGCCGCCCTGGCGCGGGAGGCCGGTTATGATGGCGTCGAAATCATGGGCTCTGAGGGCTACCTGATCAACGAATTCATTGTGCCGAAAACCAACCAGCGCAGCGACGAGTGGGGCGGCAGTTTTGAGAATCGCATCCGGTTTCCCGTGTCGCTTCTGAGTGCGGTCAGGGCCGCCGTTGGAGATGACTTTATCATCATCTTTCGGTTGTCGATGCTCGACCTGGTTGAGAATGGCAGCTCCTGGGATGAGGTGGTGCAACTGGCGCAGGCGATTGAAAAGGCCGGCGCAACTATCATCAATACGGGTATCGGCTGGCATGAAGCGCGTGTTCCTACTATCGCGACTTCCGTGCCAAGGGCGGCCTTCACCTGGGTGACGCAGCGCATGAAAGGCAAGGTGAATCTGCCTCTGGTAGCCACCAACCGCATCAACACTCCGGAAGTCGCGGAAGCTGTGCTCGCCAACGGACAGGCGGACATGGTTTCCATGGCTCGACCTTTCCTCGCCGACCCTGATTTTGTTCGCAAAGCCGCGGACGGCCGTGCCGACGAAATCAACACCTGCATCGCCTGCAATCAGGCCTGTCTGGACCACATTTTTGCGCGGCAGCATGCAACTTGTCTCGTCAATCCAAGAGCCTGTTATGAAACCGAGCTGTCGTATAAACCGGCCAGCCGCAGGAAGCGAATCGCCGTAGTGGGCGCCGGGCCGGCCGGGCTCTCGTTTGCCTGCGTCGCCGCCGAACGCGGACACCATGTGACCCTGTTTGAAGCCGCCGACGCAATCGGTGGTCAGCTCAACCTGGCAGTCAAAATCCCGGGCAAAGAGGAATTCGCTGAGACACTGCGCTATTTTCGGCGTAGAGTCGAGCTGCTCGGAATCGAATTGCGCCTGGGTGAACGGGCCGCTGCCCCGGAAATCCAGTCCGGCGGTTTCGACGAAGTTGTGGCGGCAACCGGCGTCGTGCCTCGGGATCCCGAAATCGATGGCATCGACCATCCATCCGTCGTCAGCTACCTCGAGGTTTTGCAGGATGAAAAACCCGTTGGCCAACGCGTTGCCATTCTTGGAGCCGGCGGAATCGGATTCGACGTGGCTGAATTTCTCACCGACCCTGGCAGCAGCCTGAGTTTGCACTCAGAAGCATGGTTGCAGCGCTGGGGAGTTGATCGCGAGTACCGGGAACGTGGCGGTCTGACCACGCCGACAACTGAAACCTCGCCACGCAACCTCGTGATGCTGCAACGCAAGTCCAAGAAACTCGGCGCCGGACTTGGTAAAACGACGGGTTGGATTCACCGCGCCGAATTGCTCAGCAGGAAAGTGCAAATGGTGCCGGGTGTGCAGTATGATCGGATAGACGACGACGGCCTGCACGTAACGGTTGCGAAGAAACAACACATCTTCGAAGTAGATACCATTGTGATTTGCACCGGACAGCAATCGTTGAACGATTTGTATGAGCAACTACAAAACTCGAATTTGGCCGTCCACAAAATTGGCGGGGCAGAAATGGCAGCGGAATTGGATGCCAAGCGCGCTATCGCACAAGGCGCCCGCCTGGCGGCAGAAATTTGAGAATAGGTGGCCGGGCGGCCTCCGAAAGACTCGTGGTCAAGTGGCGACCAGCTTTCGCCTGATGGATTGGCGGGAGTCATTCTGCTAAAAACTTTGGACGGGACACTTTGAGAGTCAGCGAGCTTTTATCGCCTAGCACTCGTGCTTCGGTAGATGTTCGGCTTCAACAGACAAGAGAGCAAGTCTCCAACCTCGCTCATCGCACTCAGGTTAATTTTTTGTCATGCCAGGTCGGCTGGCTTGACAAAGCTTCTTCCGCTGGTTACATTTGATCTTGAAATCCTGCTATTCACCGGCACTGAACTCACACGACACGAAACTGGAATTCCTCAGCAGCCCTTCATCAACATCATTGCCAGGCGCAGACGCGCTCAACTGTCAGTAACTCACATGAACACTTTGCCAAGAGACAAAACTCATGCGACTCTTTGACCGACTTTCTATCAAGAACAAGTTGATGGCCATGATACTGGCGGTGACCACAACCGCCCTACTGGCGGCCTTTGTATTTGTGGCCATCGATGCCAAGGTTACCTTCGAGCAACAGATGGTTGATGAAACCAAGACGGCTGCGCACATCGCGAGCGAGTTCCTCGCCGCTGGCCTGGCAGCAGGCTTGGACACCGCAGTTGGCCCCACGCTCACACGGCTGAACAAGGACCTGGATATCATCTTCGCCAGCTTCTATGATGAAAAAGGACACTTGGTGAGTTCAGTTGGCGAAGGCGGGCGTACGCTGCCCCTGCACGATGCATCTCCGTCCTATCATGAATTCAAGAACGACACCCTGTATATTTTCCATGCCGTAGATTCCGATGACAAGAAGTTCGGGACACTGCATTTGAAAGCGACGACAGAACAGCTATACGGCAAAATCACGACGACCCTCGGGAAGCTCCTTCTCGCGTGGTTCACGCTGTTGGGCTTCTCCTTCTATGGCGCCTTCAGACTCCAGCGCAACATCTCAAGGCCCCTGTTGCATCTGGCGAAAACAGTCAGAGCCATATCGATGGAGTCAGACTATTCGCTTCGGCTCGCCCAGCCATACAAAGATGAAATTGGCACGCTTTATGACGGCTTCAACGAAATGTTGGCAAGCATAGAGCAGCGTGATGCGACTCTTAAAAAGAAGGAGGCGCAATACCGAACGCTTTTCGAGCAAGCCGGTGACGCCATTTTTATTTCTGACTCTGAAGGGAAATATGTCGATGTCAACCCAAGCGCCTGCGAATTAGTGGGGTACGACAAGGATGAGCTTCTGAAGTTCACATTCAGTCATCTCATCCCAGACGAAGATTTGCAGTCAGAGCCCCTGCAACTGGATGATTTGAAAGACGGCAAGGTTGTCACACGCGAGCGCAGAGTGCGGCGCAAAGACAAACGCATTCTCACTGTCGAGCTAAACGCCAGAATGCTGGATGATGGCCGGATTCAGGTGTTTGCACGTGACATCACCGAGCGCAAGCGAGCGGGAAAAAACATCAAAGAGCAAGCAAGGCTATTAGATTTGATCTTTGAACATTCACTCGATAGCATTGTTCTGCTTGATAAAGACTATAATTTTATTCGAGTAAGCGAAACTTATGCGAAAGCTTGTCAAAGGGATTCGTCCGAGTTTCCCGGCCACAATCATTTTGAATTTTACCCATCAAATCTTAAAGATGAAGTCGATGAGGCAAAGAAAGGAAAATTTATTTATAAGAAAACTGAGCGGCCATTTATTTTCCCCGATCATCCTGAGTGGGGGACAACCTATTGGGATTTAGGATTGGTACCGATCCTGGATCCAGAAGGTGAAATTGAATTATTTCTATTTACTTTGAAGGATGTCACCGAGCGCAAGCTTGCTGAAGAAGCGCTTCACGAAAGTGAGCAGCGCTACCGTAGCCTGTTTGAGAATGTTCCAATTTCAATCTGGGAAGAGGACTTCTCCGAGGTGAAGGAGTTTCTCGATAATCTCGACGGCGTTCGGAAGGGCGACTTTCAGACGTATTTGGTGGAGCACGCTGACATTGTTCAAGCGTGCGCCCGTCGCGTTAAAATTGTGGATGTTAACCAGGCCACCCTGCGCCTTCACAACGCAGCGGACAAGGCTGAACTGCTGTCTGGCCTGGAGAGTACATTTACGGATGCTTCATTCGAGACCTTTCGTAAGGAGCTCGTTGCAATTGCAAAAGGCGAAACGGCGATCCAGGCGGAGGGCACAATCAAAACGCTGGATGGGCGCAAGCGCGATATCGATCTGCGCTGGTCGGTCGCGCCCGGGTTTGAGCGGTCACTGGCCAGAGTGCTGGTGACCATTGAAGACATTACCGAGCGCAAGATCGCGGAAGAAAAACTACACAAGATCAACGAACAATTGCAAATCAGTATAGAAAACATGCCCAGTGCCTATATATTATGGGATCAGGATCTCCATGTTGTCGAATGGAATAAAGCGGCCGAGGAAATATTTGGATATTCAAAACCAGAGATGCTGGGTAAGAATCCTGTGGATTATATTGTTCCGAAGTCAGCTCGTCACCTTGTAGAAGATGTCCTGAGAAGATTAGAAACAGGAGATGTGGCAGACTATTCGGAGAAAGATAACAATATTCGCAAAGATGGCAAATTGATTTCATGTCAATGGTTTAATACGCCATTAGCGGATAAGAATGGCGATATTTTTGGCATTTTTACATTAGCACAAGATATCACCGAACGGATGCAAGCGGAGGCGGCGCTGCAGGAGAGCGAAGAACGCTTCCGCGGACTCGTCAAATCGGCGCCGGATGCAATCGTGACCATGGATGCCAGGGGTCATATCGTGCTCGTCAATGCGCAGACGGAGAAACTATTCGATTATCAGAAGGATGAACTGCTAGACCAGCCTATTGAAATGTTGTTACCTGAGCGATTCCATCAAATCCATGTCGGACACCGTGACAAGTATCTGGCCGACCCCAACATCCGGCCCATGGGAAGTGAACTTGACCTGCTTGGCCGCCGCAAGGACGGAAGCGAATTTCAAGTCGAGATCAGCCTGAGCTCGCTGGAGACAACCGACGGGCTGCTAGTCACCGGCGTCATTCGTGACATCACCGAACGCAGGCAGGCGGAAGAGAAGATCAAGGCCGCCCTGGCGGAAAAGGAGATCATGCTCAAGGAAATCCACCATCGCGTCAAGAACAACCTGCAGGTGATTTCCAGCCTGTTGAATCTGCAAGCACGCCATATCAAAGACAAGGAAGCGCTGGCCATTTTCACCGATAGTCGCAGCCGGGTGCGCTCCATGGCGCTTATTCATGAGAAACTATATCGCACCAAGGACTTTTCTAAAGTGGATTTTGCCGATTATGCCCGCGATTTGTCCGCGCAATTGTTCCGCGCTTACAATGTCGATGCCGCCAGAATCAAGTTCGACCTGGATGTCGGGGATATCCATCTTGCAATCGACGTCGCTGTGCCATGCGGTCTCATCATGAACGAGCTGCTCAGCAACTGCCTCAGTCACGCGTTCCCAGGCGGCGGAAAGGGTACAGTGCGGCTAAAACTGCACTCGAAGACGCCGCAAAAACGGCAGCCCGGAAACGGCAGCCCGGTCGTCCTCACCGTCAGCGACGATGGCGTAGGCCTGCCAGCCGGGTTCGATATCAGCAAGACCAACTCACTTGGCATGCAGCTCGTGAAAACCCTCTCCGCCCAGATAGACGCTGTACTGCAAATCAAATCCGGGAAAGGCGCCCACTTCACAATTACCTTCGAAACTGAAGCCACCGAGAAGTTAGATGTTTCAGTGATAGAAAACTGAATCCAAAGTTAAACTTGAGCAATATACTGCGGTATGACCGGTTTTACTTGCGACACAATATCTTTTTTCTATCTTCTAGACTTAAGTCTTACTCAGTTCAAATATGGCAAAACGTAAACGCCAAGCGGGGAAACTGTCCGAGTAGATGTTCTCATTGGAATCAGTGGGAGAGGCAAGATGCAAAAAGTGAAGATTCTGGTTGTAGAAGACGAGAGCATCCTGGCACTTGATATTCAGGGCTACCTGCAAAGCTTCGGATATCATGTGGCTGCTCTCGCGGACAAGGCTGAGATCGCCATCAAGCTCGCCAGCAGCACAAGCCCGATTTGGTGCTCATGGACATCCGTCTCAAAGGCAAAATGGACGGCATTGACGCCGGCGAACGAATCTGGGAAACGCTCCAAATCCCTGTCATTTATCTAACCGCCTACGCCGACAAAGACACCCTGGATCGTGCCAAAAGGACCAAGCCTTACGGATACATTCTCAAGCCATTTGATAGTAAGGATATTCAGACCGCGATCGAGATTGCATTGAGCAAGCATGCTGAAGAGATGAAGGTCCGCGAACGCCGGGATTGGCTGGACAAAGTTCTGATGAGCTTGGGGGATGCGGTAATCACAGCTGACCTAAGCGGCGAGATAACGTTTCTCAACCCGGTTGCCGAGGAAGTCACGGAGTGGAAGGCGGAGCAGGCAGTGGGACAGAGATCCGAACAGGTGTTTAACGTGACCTCCCGGCAAGGAGCGTCCGAGGTTAATAACCCAATGGTCACGGCGATCGAGTCTGGCGAGGTTATTACGTTCACGGATCAGTTGCTGCTCACTACGAAATCGGGCAATCAGCGATATATTTATGACAGTGCAGCACCAATCAAAGATGAAGAAGGTAAGACCCAGGGCGGCGTGGTTGTGTTCCATGACATCACCAAGTTAGGGCCTGCGGAGCCCATTGGCGAGCCACAGTAGGCAGGAGCCGGCATCATGAAAGGTAGCAGAATCCTGGTCGTCGAAGACGAGAGCATCCTGGCCCATGACATTTCTCAGTTGCTGGAGCAGTTCGGCTATGTTGTTGACGGGATCGAATCTACCGCCGCTGGAGCCATCCAAAGAGTGGATGAATCCGAACCTGACCTGATTCTGATGGATGTACGCCTCAAGGGCGGAATCGATGGCATTGATGCCGCCCACGCCATCCAAGAAAACCACGATATTCCAATCATCTATCTCACTGCCTACGCTGATCCAGACACCCTCGAGCGTGCCAAAATCACCCAACCCTTCGGCTACATTCTGAAACCGTTCGATGACAGAGAATTGCACACCGTTATCGAGATGGGTCTCTACAAACACCAGATGGAGCGTGACATCCGTGACAGCGAGGCGCGCCACCGCTCTTTGATCCAGGATGTCATCAACGTATCTAAACTCGGGGTGCTTATCCTCGACAAACAGCGGAAAGTTGTTTGGATCAACCAGGCCCTGGAAGCGTATTTCGGGCTCCATCGCGACGACATCGTTGGGCAAGCCAGCGAGACTTTTGTGCAGAAAATCAAGCCGATGTTTGAAAACAACGGAGCTGCCGACGCTGACCTTCTGGCCAACCGCGGAGAAAGTGCTTCCGCAGAGCACTTCGAGTGCCGCGTGCCCGCCAGCCTGGAGCGGCGCGGACTCTGGCTCGAGCACTGGAGCCAGCCGATCCATTCGGGATTCTACCAAGGCGGCCGGGTCGAATACTACCACGACATCACCGACCGTAAGTTGGCTGAAAAAGCACTGCAGGAAAGTGAAGCCACGCTACGACAATCGCAAAAAATGGAATCGGTCGGCACCCTTGCCGGCGGCGTGGCTCACGATTTCAACAACATTTTGACCACCATCCTAACCAATGCCGAACTTGCACTGGAATCCATCGCTCCGGACGCTCCAGAGTTCCTGGAGCTTTCGGAGATAAGACGGGCTGCGGTCCGGGCCTGCGGATTGACGAGCCAGCTTCTCGGCTTTAGCCGCCGGCAGGTTCTGCAACGACGCCCATTGGACATCAACAAGCTGATCGCCGACCTGTTGAAGATGCTGCTGAGGCTGCTTGGAGAAGACGTGGAGCTGAAGAGCCATCTCGCGCCAAACCTCGCGCCGGTCATCGCCGACCCCGGCCAGATTCAGCAGGTTCTGATGAACTTGTGCGCGAACGCCCGCGACGCGTTACCAAATGGCGGCAGCGTCACGATCAAGACTCAAGAGGTCAATTTTCGACCCGTGGAGAATGAAGATGGCGAAGCCAATGGCTCCGCCCAGCATTTCGTTCAAATCACTGTTGAGGACTCCGGCTCCGGCATGAGTGAAGATACGCTCGCCCACGTCTTTGAGCCCTTTTTCACGACCAAAGAAGTAGGCAAAGGCACCGGTCTTGGGCTGGCAACCGCCTACGGCATCGTAAAACAGCACGGTGGCAATATCGATGTGAACAGCAAGCCAGGAGCCGGAACCGCGATCACCATTCTGCTGCCCTCCAAGCCTGACCTGACCATCGAACCTGAAGAGGACGTAGCGACAAAAGGGGTTCCCGGTCACAATGAGACCATCCTAATTGTGGAAGATGAACCGGCCGTGCGCAACGTAGCCATCCGAATGCTGAATTCACTCAGCTACAAGACATTGACTGCCGAAGACGGAGATGAAGCTCTTAATATATTCAAGTCAGACAAGGGTCGAATCGACCTCGTCGTCACCGATGTTGTAATGCCGAAATTGAGCGGGCTCGAACTCTACAAGGAACTGAAGAAGATCAAGCCGGACATCAGGGTTCTTTTTGTTACTGGCTACGCCCCGGAAAGCAGAATCCCGGCCTCTGCCCTGGCAGACGACGGTGGCGTGGGTCTCCTGCAAAAGCCATACACGCGAGCCACGCTCACCCAGAAAATCCAGGAAGTCCTGCGCCGCTGACAACCCGGTGGCTGGATCAGGAGGTCCGCGAACGCGGCAATTTAACGGATCTCGCCCGAACCGCCGGTCCCCGTTCGGAACACCGACGCCCTTCCACATCTTGCACGCTTGTATCGTTTTGAAACTTCCAAAGTCCCCTCTTTTGCTCTCGTGTTAATATTCGTTTGCATTCTGCAAGCATTTTTCATATCTTCTGCCACCTTTCAAATAATAACCCCAAATTATCTCATTATTTACCAACCCCTGCGAGGAGGAGCTTATGTGGTATCTAGAGAGGATTTTTCATTTTGCCCGGAAGGCATCTGTTATGACACTTTGCGTTCTACTGACAGCGGCAGTCGTGTCTGCACAGGCACAGACTGTCTCTCTCAGCGGCAAAGTTACGGACCAGGAAACGGGTGAGGAACTTCCTGGCGCCAATGTCCATGTCAAGGGTAAGTATGTTGGCATCGCCGCTCAGGGAGATGGCAGCTTCGCCCTGAACACGTCTCTGTCAACCCCGTTCACTCTGGTTGTGTCCATGGTAGGCTATCAGACGCAGGAAATGGAAGTGACGGGCTCGATGTCCGACATGAAGGTGGAGATGGCGCAGGAAGCGTTTATGGTCGGCGACATCGTGGTTGCGGCGTCGCGGGTCGAGGAAAGCATCCTGAGCGCGCCGGTTTCGGTCGAGAAAATGGACCAGTTGGAGATTCGCCGTTCACCCGGCGTGACCCTGTTTGACGGGCTGGCTCAGATGAAAGAAATCGAGCTGACCGCAAACAGCATGGTCTTCACCGGACCGACAGGCCGCGGTTTTGGCTCGTCGCACAACTCCGGCTTGATTCAGTTGATTGACGGCACCGACAACACCGGCATTGCCAACGGCAGCTATTCGCTCGGCAACCTGACCGGTATTTCCGACATCGATGTCGCTGAGATCGAATTCCTGCCTGGCGCGTCGTCAGCGCTTTACGGCCCCAACGCTTTCAGCGGCGTGCTGTTCATGAATACAAAGTCCCCGTTCGACTATCCGGGTCTTAGCGTGCAGGTCAAGTCGGGCGGCACCAATTCCGACTACGGCGGTTCGAGCTCCCTGATGGAAGGCGCCTTCCGCTACGCCAAAGTGATGGACAAGTTCGCGTTCAAGGTGGTGGGCTCACACTTTCAGGCAACCGATTGGGTGGCGCACGATTTTTCGGCAAAGAATCCCGATGATCCCGCATCCAACTTTGACGGCGTGAATGTTTACGGCGATGAAGTGGCAACCACGCTGAATCTGGATGCACTGGCCGGCACACCAGCAGGAACCCTCGGCTCAATTGCTGTGGCTCGCACAGGTTACAGAGAAGAAGAGCTCTATGATTACTCGCCAGCTCGGACGTCTAAAGTCAATCTCGGGCTTAAGTACCGTTTGAATGAAAGCATGGAAGCCAGCTACGATGGCCGTTATGGCACAGGACGGGCAATCTATCAGGGCACCAACCGCTACGCTTTGGACAACCTGTCTTCTTTCTGGAACAAAGTAGAGCTGAAAAGCGAAAACTTTTTTGTCAGAGCTTATGCGCAGAGAGAAGACGCAGGTGATTCCCATGACATCGTTTTCGCAGGCTGGAACGTCAACCGCCAGTGGAAGGGTGATCAACAATGGTTTGGAGAGTACGCAGGCACTTACATCGGTGCAACGCTTCAGGGCGCCGGCAGCGATGCCGCACACGCCGCTGCCAGAAACGCGGCAGACACCGGACGGTTCCTGCCTGGCACGCCTGAATTCAACGATGCTCTCGACCAAGTGAGAAACACCAAAGATTTCGCAACCGGCGCGGGATTCACCTCCAAGTCAGGTTTCTACAACACAGAGGCCATGTACAACTTCGCCAACCAGATCGATTTTGTGGATTTGCAGGTCGGCGGTAACTGGAGATACTATAACGTCGATACCGAAGGCACGATTTACAGCGACGCTGATGAGAAGATCGATGTGACCGAATTTGGCGTCTACGCGCAAGCCACCAAGAGTGTGCTGGACAACAAGCTCAAGCTGACCGGTTCGCTGCGGCTCGATGGTCACAAGAACTTTGACGATCACATCTCTCCGCGCGTTGCCGCGGTTTTCTCGCCGACGCAAGGTCACCATTTTCGGGCTTCTTACCAGTCCGGCTTCAACAATCCGATCATTGAATCCCAGTACATCAACTTGAACCTGGGCCCGATTCAGTTGGTTGGTGGAACTCAGGACAATATGGATCGCACCGGCCTCGGTCGAGTCTATGAGAGCGGCATCGATATTGCGAGTGCGCAGGCAGGAAATCCGACGCCAGTCAACACTCCGTTCATCAAGCCGGAGTTCCAGAAGACATTCGAGATTGGCTACAAGGCCTTGATTTCGAACAGCTTGTTTGTCGATTTGAACTACTACCGCTCTGACTATACCGACCGCTTCAAGAATGTCAGGGTTTTGGATCCGGAAGCTTTGGCGCAGGGTGTACTATCGCCTTTCCAACTGTACACCAACGAGGCAGATGAGAATGTTATCCTCCAGGGCGCCGGAATTGGCATGACCTACAACTTCGACAACGGTTTCAGAGTTGATGGCAGTTACACCTACATCGACCGCGACGGCGGAACGGATGACGCGCTTTCCAGCACAAACCGTGCGAAGAACCGCGTCAAGTTCAGCATTGGCAATCCAAGGTTGTTCAAGAACCTGGGCTTCAATGTGGCAGGCCGCTGGCGGGATGAATTCAACTGGGTCGCCACTTTTGGCGAAGGCGAGGTTGGCGGTGAAACCATCATCGACGCTCAGGTCAGCTACAAGATGCCAAGAATGAATTCCACGCTGAAAGCCGGCGTCAACAACCTCACCGGGAAGAATTACACCCAGATGTTTGGCAGTGTGGACATCGGCACGACCTTCTACTTGTCTGTCACCTATGACAGCGTATTTGGTGCACTCTAGGACCAAATACAACTCGAAATCTATGTTTAATCTCAGCGGAGACGGCCCCACCGCCGTCTCCGCTGTTGTTTTCCGACACAGCCAGTTCACTCCAAAAAGCTATCCCGGACAAGAAAATGACAACCACTACATCTGAACACCGGCGCCCCACTACGCTTGCAAAATGGCTCCTGCGAGGTCTTGCCGCACTTGTGGTCATCGTGCTGCTCCTGGCGGCCTTCGTCACCATCAAACTGCGCGGCAGCCTCCCGATTCTCGAAGGCCGAATCGAGCTTACAGGTACTCAATCTGAAATCCGCATCGAACGCGATGAATCCGGAGTGCCAACCATCAACGGTAGCAGCCGCGCCGACCTGGCCTTTGCGCTGGGCTTTCTGCACGCGCAGGAGCGTTTTTTTCAGATGGACCTGATGCGGCGACAGGGCGGCGGAGAATTGGCGGAGCTGTTCGGAGAAAAAGCGATAGAAACCGACAAACGCTCTCGAATCCACCGGTTCCGCCACCGTGCGGTCGAGTTTGTGTCCGCACTGGAAGAAGAGAAACGCGACTACTTGCTTGCCTACACCAACGGCGTCAACTCAGGCCTGGCGCAGATGTCTGAGCCGCCGTTTGAGTATCTGCTCCTCGGACAGGAGCCGGTTGCGTGGCGGCCGGAAGACACCTATTTGTGCGTTTACACCATGTACATTTTGCTGCAGAGCAGCGACGGTCATCAGGAGTCCAATCTCGCGCTCATGCACGATCTGCTGCCGCAATCGTTGGTCGAATTCCTGACGCCGCTCGGCACAAGCTGGGATGCCGCCATCGACAGGCATCAATTTGCCAAGCCGGCATTGCCGGAACCGGCTGAGTACTTCACGAATCCGACGGACGCGACTGCGCAAGCATTTGCAAATCCGCCTCCTGCCTCCAATTTCTTGTTCGACCTCTCCCACGAAATGCAAGCGTCGATTGGCAGCAACAACTGGGCTGTATCCGGCAAACTTACCAAACATGGAGGCGCAATCGTCGCGGACGACATGCATCTCCCGCTTCGTCTTCCCAACACCTGGTACCGCGCTTCCCTGGTTCGAGCCAGCGAGTCCGGCAAGAAGACCCGAATGACGGGAGTAACTCTGCCCGGCGTACCCAATGTGATCACCGGCAGCACGGACAACGTCGCCTGGGGTTACACCAACGCTTTTGGCGACTGGGGAGATTTAATTCTACTGGAACTCGATCCTGAAGATGAAAATCGCTACCTTACTGCTGACGGTTACAAAGAAATCCAGACGGCCACGGAAACCATCTCTGTAAAAGACGGTAACGACGTTGAACTTGAAGTGGATGAGACCATTTGGGGACCGGTCTACGATCTCGACCATCTGGGGCACAAGCGGGTTTATCGCTGGGTGGCGCATCTGGAGGATGCCGTCAACCTCAATTTGGTGGAGTTAGATGAAGCAGAGAATGTCGAGCAGGCGCTCGACATCGCGCACCGCTCAGGAATTCCGGCACAGAATTTTGTTGCTGGCGACCGCTACGGCAACATCGCCTGGACAATTATCGGCGCCATTCCCAAACGGTTCGGTTTCGATGGCAGGCTGCCGCAATCCTGGGCGGACGGCACAAAAGGTTGGCATGGCTGGCTCGAGCCGGCAGCGTATCCGCGAGTGGTCAATCCGGAGTCGGGCCGAATCTGGAGCGCCAACGCGCGGGTGGTTGGCGGGAAAATGTTTGCCGGACTGTACGATGGCTACTACGTGCTGGGGGCGCGCGCCCAACAAATCCGCGATGATCTCTTTGCAAAGGACAGGTTTGTGGAGACAGACATGCTCGCGATTCAACGGGACAACCGGGCCGTCTTTCTCACTCGCTGGCAGGAACTTCTGATGAACCTGCTCGATGAGTCCGCACTCGATGGCCAGCCGGAGCGAGCGGAGTTTCGTCGTCTCCTGCAAGCGTGGGAAGGCAAAGCCTCGGTCACTTCAGTTGGCTACCGACTGACCAAGCTCTTCCGGACCGCCGTATCCGAGAGGGTTTTCCCCGGGCTGTTCACAGCCGTAAGAAAAGCCGACCCGCGGTTCAAATATATGTCCTCGACCACTCACCAATTCGAGCAGCCGCTCTGGGACATGGTGACGCTGCAGCCGGACTACCTTGTGGCGCCCTCCTACCCATCCTGGCGCGACCTGCTTCTTGACCAGGTCGATAAAGTGATTTCCGGGCTGGACAGACCTCTGGCGGACCGGACCTGGGGAGAAATGAACACAGTGTCTATCCGGCATCCATTTGGACAGGCACTGCCCATGCTCAGCAAATGGCTCGACATCCCTGCGCGCCAACTGCCGGGCGATTGGGACATGCCCTTTGTCCAGGCACCTTTGAAGGGAGCAATCTATGGCGCGTCAGAGCGTTACGCAGTCTCACCGGGCCGGGAAGACGATGCCTATTTTCAGATGCCGGGCGGTCAGTCGGCTCATCCGCTCTCTCCCTTTTACAACAAAGATCACGAAGTTTGGCTGAATGGTGAGGTTAAGCCTTTCCTGCCCGGGGAGATGCGATATCAACTGGAAATCGTACCATCGACCTCAGCCGAGCAGGTGACAATAAAATGATTAAAGGAAAAAAAGTAGTGCATAACAGGTCAAACAAAAGGAGTTCCAGATGTACATAGCGATGAATCGTTTCCGGATTGCCGAGAAGCACGAAGCTGATTTTGAAAAAATCTGGCGCGAACGGGACAGCCAGCTCGATGAAGTTCCCGGATTCAACTCGTTCCATCTTCTCAAGGGGCCGTCTGCTGATGGCGTTACATTGTACGCCTCACACACGATTTGGGACTCCGAAAGTGCGTTTGTGGCGTGGACCGAGTCCGAAGCGTTTCGCAAAGCGCATGGCCAGACGAAGGCTCCGGAAGGAACTTATCTCGGGCCGCCGGTTTTTGAGGGGTTTGAAGTGGTTCTGTAGAAGTCACGGACCACTGAGCCCAGAAATATCTGCCGCGGACTTGGAAAGCAGAAATGCCAAACATCGATCTGGAGTCTAGACATCTCCCCCTGCACTGTGCTGTGACACTTTCAGGACGGGCAACGAATTTACTCTCCGACTACACGCTTGTCCCATTTCACAACCTTCAATGGGAATTCAAAATCACGCGTCAGGGGCATCATGCAGGCGGTTTTGTTGCACGCCTGCAGCGTTAGCCTGGCCCTGACCATGTGGTCGCCGAGATTTCTGCGTGTCTTGACTCGCAGTTTCGACTGCAACTTCAGCTTGCCGGAGTAGACGAAGAACGCCTCATCGAGGCCAGCCACGGAAAAAGCTGCGGGCTCCGGAAACTCAAATGGATCGACTTCAAAAATGTCGTTTGATTCGAATTCGATTTGTAGGGGGAAATAGCCCTTTGGAATCGGCTTGCCGTAAACATGGAAGCCATCTTTCAGATTCAACTCCACGGTGACGGTCACAATTTGGGCCAGGTGCGCTACGGAGTCTGTAAGCGCAACGAAACCGTCCAGATAGCCGGTTGAGAACATTCGCATTGGACCCTCTGTCTGTTTTCCAAACTTGGAAACCAGCAGCCCTTCGACCGTGGGTCGTTCATAATAGGATTGCTCAAACTGCTTGTCGATGATCTTCAAATCCTTATCGACGGTGTAGAGACCAGGGAAGGCTGAGCCCCACGCTCCCCCGGTTGAATCCAGTTCAGTGTTCATGACGCCAATCTGTCGAATCACCTTGCTCTCCGGGTCGGCAAGCAGGGGAAATGCAATGTTTCGGGTTTCGGAGAACTCCCGCAGCACATGCACCGAGTCGTAGCTGATGCCGATGACTGCCATGCCGCGCGCCTTGAATTCCTCAAGTTTTTCCTGCAACTCCACGAGTTGCGTTTTACAGAACGGTCACCAGGATGCGCTACGGTAAAAATCGATGACCGCGCCATTCTCGCCGACAAGGTCCTTGATGTTGCGAGGCTGTCCGAACTGGTCGTGCAAGCTGAATTCGGGAATTCTCTCGCCAATTTGTAAACCGACATCGCGCGAATGCTCCTTTCCCGCGGCAAATGTCACCGAAACGACTGTTGCAAGAATCAGCATGACGAGATGGTACATTGGACCTCCAATACTAGAATTCGAATTCGGGCGGAAGTGTAACGGGAAGGGTGTGGCTTTGAGTGGCAATGCCGAAGCTTCAATGCACGTACGCCATGAGTGACTCTATCTCTGCAGGCGGGCATCTCAATTCAGAAAGCAGTTTAACCCTGTCGTTTCGGGCAAACCCCGACAGTCTTGTTGCTATCCAACAATGACTGTCGGGGCTGGACTTGGATTCACAGTCAGAATCGCAAACGTGTCCCCGCACGCACCTGATAAGGATTGTCGATTATGACGCCGCTGCGTTATGCGGCGGATTTTCTCGGGCGACCACGTCGCTTTTTCGGCGCCGGATCCATGACCTTCTTCAAATTAAGAAGCTGCTTTTTCTTTGCGGTCAAGTCCGCAATTTGCTTGTCAATATCAGCAATTTCTTTGTCCATATCAGTGCTGATTTGACTCAGCTTGTCGAAAACGCTCATGACTATTTCCTTTCGTTAAATTTAGAATTGAAAGTATATTCATTGGTACACAAAAAGTCAACAAAAACCAATGTATATTCCAGAAATAAAATATGGAAATCAGATCATTTGCCAGCCCGGAAGAGCGCTAATCACGAATATGCAGTTCTTCACAGATTATTCGCAGTGAAAAATCAAAGAATTAAATAGCAAATCGATGCCTTTTTCATTATATTATTTTTTCAAAAACACACCTAGCCAGGAGGAACAATTCAGTTGGACAAACTCGAGGGTTGGAAACGAACCCACACATGCGGAGCGCTCAATAAATCGGATGAGACACTAGCAGTCACACTCATGGGATGGGTGCACCGCCGGCGAGACCACGGCGGGTTAATTTTTATCGACGTGCGTGATCGCTACGGACTGACTCAAATTGTCTTCGACCCGAATGTCATGGCTGACGGCTTCCAGAATGCCAAAGGCCTGCGCGGCGAGTTTGTGGTTGCCGTGCGGGGAACCGTACGCGCCAGACCGGAGGGTATGGCAAACCCGAATTTGAATACGGGTGACATCGAGGTTGTCGTGAGCGAACTCAAGATCCTCAACCCGGCAAAGACGCCACCGTTCGAGATCGACGAAAATATCGACATCTCCGAGGAACTGCGACTCAAGTACCGATATCTCGACTTGCGTACGTCCGCCATGCGGGAGAACCTCCTGCGTCGGCACAAGACCAGCCATGCCGTTCGAAGCTACATGAACGAGAGCGGTTTTGTGGAGATCGAGACACCTATTCTCATGCGGAGCACGCCAGAAGGCGCCAGAGACTACCTCGTACCCAGCCGGATTCACAACGGAAAATTCTACGCCCTGCCGCAGAGCCCCCAGACCTACAAACAAATTCTTATGGTTGCGGGCATGGACCGCTACTACCAAGTCGTGCGTTGTTTCCGCGATGAAGACTTGCGGGCCGACCGGCAGCCCGAATTCACGCAAATCGACATCGAACTCTCTTTTGTGGAACGTGATGATGTTCTGCAAATCATGGAAGGTCTCGTCGCCCATACTTTCATGGAAGTGCTTGATGTTGAAATTGCCACGCCCTTCCAACGTCTGACCTACCAAGAGGCAATCACGCGATTTGGTTCAGACAAGCCGGACTTGCGCTATGGTCTGGAAATCGTCGATATCAGCAAACTGGTCGGTGATTGCGACTTCAAAGTATTTTCGGGCTGTGTCAAAGATGGCGGGACAGTCTGCGGCATTGCCGTCAAAGGTGGCGCCAAATATTCCCGCAAACAGGTGGACACCCTTACTGCCGAAATGCAGAACGAAGGGGCGAAAGGCGTTGTCGCGATCAAGGTTGGCGACGGTGGCTGGGACTCCGGCCTGGCGAAATTTTTCACCCCGGAGACGATTCAAGAGATCAATCAGGCATTCGGGGCCGAGGCGGGCGATTTGCTCCTGGTCGTCGCGGACCAGGGTGAACAGGCATTCCTTCTCGGTGGATTGCTACGCTCCAAGATCGCCAAACAGGAGGACTTGATCCCGGAAGGCAAATGGGCGCTCGCTTGGGTTCTCGAATTTCCACTGCTGGAGCATGACGACGAACAAGGCCGCTATGTGGCCCGGCATCATCCTTTTACATCTCCGATGGATGAAGATATCGATTTGATGGAGAGCGATCCCGGGGCCGTGCGGGCAAAGGCCTACGATCTTGTTTTGAATGGCTATGAAATCGCCGGTGGCAGCATCCGGATTCATCAGCGCGACATGCAGGACAGAATGTTCAGACTGTTGGACATCTCCACAAGTGAGGCGCAGGACAAATTTGGCTTTCTCCTGGATGCATTTGAGTTTGGCGCGCCGCCACACGGCGGCATTGCGTTCGGCTTTGACCGGTTGGTGATGCTGCTTTGCGGCGAGAACTCTATTCGCAACGTCATCGCCTTTCCCAAGACCAACAGTGCTCTATCCTTGATGGATGGCTGCCCTTCAGTGGTCGATGATCGACAGCTTAAAGAGCTGGGTCTCAAGGTGATATAGGGCTCTTTTTTTCTTGACAATGGATGTTTTTATTGCTATAATTGCAGTTACTACTACTGTATAGCTATCCTATTGATTCTACGATAAATAAATAAAATATCGATCTCGGAAGGAGGTGAATTGTTGATGAAAAAAATGTACAATTCGGTTTCAACGCTGATTATCGCCCTGTTCGTTGTCTCCACGTTTTCGTTTGTCGGTTGCACGAGGCATCCTAACGCTGAGCAACTGCAACAGTTGGAGGAGCAGAAAAACGCTGCTCTCTCAGCTGAACAAACACTCGAGGAGAGACGACGGGAAAAGAGCCGCCTGGAAAGTGAACTCAATCAGAAGAAGAAAGATCTGCAGGCTGCGAAAAGCGAACTGGAATTGGTAAAACAACGACTTGCCGAGTCTGAATAATGTTAATGAGAAACAGGAGGGTCTGAACATGAAAGCTGTTCTTAAGACTCTCGGTATCTGCTCGCTGGTGGCTTTGTTTGGATTGGTCATGGCAAGTGATGTTGTACTTGCTCAAGAAAAAATGACCATGGATGAGTACAAAGCTCAATTGCAACAATGGGTAGACCGAGAGACAGCAGCGAAAGACGAGATTGCAAAGCTCGATGCTGACATGGAGTCTTTGAAATCTCAAAGTGCTGAAATCGGAAACCAGACGAATGACACTTGGGCTTCAATCTATGAGGCTATTGGGGTGTCTGAGGCTGACGTCAATGCCTACCGTCAGGAGCTTAGCGGCCTGGAGAGAGAGCTCAACGCACTCGGCGCAATAGCTCCCGAGGAGCTTTTCAAGAGAAGGAAAGAGATTGACGCTCAGGAAGCAAAGCTGGAAGAGATGAAGAAAAACCGCATCTATGTACTGTCTGAGATGCGTGATAAAGTCGCAGGCCTGGAAGGCAAAATTGCGCAGCTTCGCGCAAAAATGCCCAAGGGAATGTATGACGAATATACCGTCATCCGAGGCGACTACCTCTGGAGGATTTCCCGCAAAGCTGATATTTACGGTGATCCCTTCCAGTGGGTAAGGATCTACTCCTACAACGCTGACCAGATCAAAGATCCGGACATGATTCACCCTGACCAGATCTTCAAGATTCATCGCGAGAACGGCCCCAACGAATACCTCGTTGGCAGTGGCGACAATCTGTCCAAGATTGCTGGCAGCATGGATGTGCTCGGTGACCCAACCAAATGGCGGTCAATTTACGAGGCAAATCAGTCGACCATCGGTGATGAGCCAAGTTTGATCTACCCTCATCAAGTGTTGAAAATTCCAAACAACTAATCTGGAGGAAGATGAGTTCGGGCCGTGTCCCAAATTGCTCTCTGAGATTTCTTGTATAATTTTCAAACACCTTAGAAGTCGACAACCTAGAAGCTCTTGGCTCGCTCAGCGTTATGTTGAGCGAGCAAGAGCTTTTTTTATTAGATAACTACGCCATCGCAAGCAGGTGAACAGAAGACCTTGAACAATTCAGAAATTACCCGAAAAGTTTCTATTAAAGGAGTAGATCAGCTCAGCTTGTTCGGCCAGCAAGACAGCAATCTGAGACGAATTGAGCAGGAGTTGTCCACAAAAATAGTAGCCCGGGGAAGCGAGCTGAGCGTCACGGGTGAGCAGCAGGATGTCGAAGCTGCCGAGCGCGTACTGGTAGAGTTGATTCTGATGGTGACCCGGAGCCAGCAAATCTCCGAGAACGACTTTGAAAGCGTCATCTCTCTTGTCAGATCGAACGGAACAAACCGTCAGCCAGATGATGGGCTTGATGAAGTCATTCTCTACAAAAAGGATGGCTTCATCAAGCCCAAGACCGGCGGTCAACGTAAGTTTTACGGTGCTGCCAACCGAAATGATATTGTGTTCGCCATTGGCCCGGCCGGGACAGGCAAGACCTATTTGGCGGTCGCGATCGCCGTTGCGGCCCTGCGCGACAAGTTGGTTGACCGCATCATTCTGACCCGCCCTGCTGTTGAAGCAGGCGAACGGTTAGGATATCTTCCAGGCGATTTCCGCGAAAAAATCGACCCATATCTGCGACCTCTTTACGATGCCTTGAATGACATGATCCCGCAGGATAAACTTAAGCGTTATCTTGAGTCCGGGATAATTGAAATCGTACCCTTGGCCTACATGCGTGGCCGAACCCTCAACAGTGCATTCGTGATCCTGGATGAAGCACAGAACACGACGTTTAATCAGATGAAGATGTTTCTGACAAGATTGGGCGTCAGCTCGAAATCGATTATTACCGGTGATGTGACTCAGGTTGATTTGTCTGATGCCGACGCATCCGGCCTCGTTCAGATTCAATCCATTCTGGTCGATATCGAGGGCATTGATTTCACATACATGACGGACCAGGATGTCGTTCGCCACCGCTTGGTACGGGACATCATCAAGGCCTACGACAACTACAGCAACAACAATAAAAATTCGCATTAACCGAGAACACTTGGCCAGCACGTGAAGGGTCCAAAACTAACCTATCGGATCAGCAAGTCTATCCAACGCGGGTTTGATTCGCTCCAGCAGAATAAGTCCTTGCGCCTCGGATTGCAGGTCGCCTTAGTTGTTGGAAGCATTGGTGCTACAGCCCTGATGTTTCCTTCCAGGCAATCGTTTCAGTTCTCTAAACTGGAAGTGGGTGATGTCTACATCGGGCGGGACATCATTGCGCCCTTCACATATTTTATCAACAAAAGCCCGGATGAAATCGAAGGCGACCGCAAGGCAGCTTCGGAAAAAATTCATTTAGTGTTCACACGAGAAGACAGCGTCGAGCGCATCTCTCTGAAAGCCTTTGACGACTTCTTTACCAGCATTCGCCTGATTCGGGATGCGGACCTCCCAGACTCGACCAAAGTCAAACGAATCCGTGATATTCTGGACAACGACTCGATCATCAGCAACCAGGCTAACACACAGTATCTGCTCGATGTACCTGCCGGGTCAAACGAAGCAAAGGGTAAGGCGAAAGACCCGGAAATCCTGACGCTAGACCGGGTACGCTTCAAGCTCAAGACCATCCTGCAGGACGTCTACACCATCGGCGTGCTCAACCTGAAGGCAGACGCAATTCCGGCCCACGCAACCAAGCTTGTCGTCGTTTTCGAGGAAGCGGAAGTTGTCGAAAACAGCGCCAGATTTTATAACCTGGACAACTACCGTGACGCCTTGCTGCCAAAACTGCGGCAGACCTTTCCCAATCAGGAAATTGTGGCGACCATTGGTTTCGGGATTGTCCTTGCCTTCCTAGAACCTAATCTCATCTATGATCAGGCAACGACTGATTCTCGCATCAACGATGCCGTCGCGAGTGTTCCTCTCTCCAAAGGCATTGTTCTGAAAGACCAGCGAATTCTCAATTCGCATGATTTGGTCTCTGCCGAAGTCCTGGAAAAACTCCGATCTCTGGCGAGCACGACGGCAGAGCGCGATGAACGTGAGGGCGGCGCAAAGCTCATCTTTCCCGTTATCGGAAGATTGCTCCTCGTTTCCCTTGCCCTGTCAGCATCACTGCTTTTCATCTTTGTGTTCCGGCGCTCAACATTCGACAGCCTCAAACGAATGTTGATGTTGTTCAGCATTTTCATGCTGGTTATCGTGACGACGTTTATCATCAACCAGTATGAGTTGACATCTAATCTGAAATACCTCATCCCCATTTCTATCGCCTCCATGCTCATAACCATATTCTTTGATGGCCGGACAGCGTTCATGGGGACAGTCACATTGAGCATAATTATTGGCGCGCTCAGGGGAAATGACTTTGAGATGATGACCATCACGCTGTTTGCCGGCGCCATCTCGACCTTCGCGGTCGGACGCATTCAGGCGCGGTCGTGGATGCTGAAGGCGATGCTTTACATCTCTGGAACCTATATCGTTTCCATCACGACACTCGAACTTGTCAAGAACTCTGACCTGACAGAGCTACCAGAAATGCTGGGCCATGGTCTGGCCAACGGTGTGCTGTCTCCGATTCTGGCCTACGGGCTGATGGTAATATTCGAATACATCTTTCAGGTAACCACCAACTCGACATTGCTGGAGCTATCCGATCTTAATCGCCCACTCTTAAGGCAGCTCGCCATTCGCGCACCGGGCAGCTACCATCATAGCATCATGGTCGGCAATCTGTCCGAGGCTGCTTGTGACGCGGTAGGAGGAAATGCTCTGCTGGCCAGAGTCGCGTCATATTATCACGACATCGGCAAGATGGAAAAGCCCGAGTATTTCGTTGAGAATCAAAAGGCGGGCAAGAATCCTCACGAAAAACTGACCCCCAGCATGAGTTGCCTTATCCTCATCAACCACGTCAAAAAAGGTCTGGATATTGCAGAGGAGTACAACCTGCCGACGGAAATTCGCGATTTCATACCTCAGCACCACGGCACAAATATAATCCGCTACTTCTATCAAAAGGCACTGGAGAACCGGGAAGACGGCGAGATTGACGAGTCCAGTTTTCGCTATAACGGCCCCAAGCCCCAGAAAAAGGAAACAGCCATCGTCATGCTGGCCGACGCGGTGGAAGCCGGCTCGCGAGTTCTGAAAGAACCGTCAGTAAGCAGAATCCGCAGTATGGTGGCCTCGCTTATTCACGAGCGTTTACTCGACCACGAACTCGATGAATGCCCTTTGACGGTGGGTGACCTGGCGGTCATCAGAGAGAGTTTTGTCAACACATTGACAGGCATGTTTCATGGCAGAATTGAATACCCACAGACCGATACAGGTACGAAAAGAAAGTCCAGCAAGAAGGCCAATGAAGTGCAAGGTTGACATCTTTAACGAGCAAAGCCGGCCGGTCGATGTATCCGGACTTGTATCGGCAGCGCGTAAGGTTTGGGATGAAGAAGGTAAAAGCGATGCGCTCTTGAATGTAGTGCTGGTAGACGATTCAAGGCTTCTGGCCTTGAATAAGCAGTTTCTGGGCCGAGACTACCTGACGGATGTTATCGCTTTTCCAATCACTGAGGCGACAGACGACTCGTTTGAAGGGGAGATATACATTAGCATTGACCGCGTGGTTGAGAATGCAGCGGCCTTTGCTGTCACCCCACAGATCGAGCTTACGAGAATCGTCATTCATGGCATCCTGCACTTCCTGGGCTATACCGACAAAAATGCGGACGCGAAAAAAAAAATGTCGATGCGTGAGGACCATTATTTGAAGCTTGCCGAGGCTGAGACAACGATGCTGTCGCGCCGGGAGCCATAGGTGGAATCAGAGTTACCATTGTTTTTGAGCCTGACCGGCCTGTTGGCGCTCTCCTGCGTTGCGTTTTTCGCGGCTTGCGAGGCAGCGTTTGCCACGCTTGCGGAGGCAGAGTCTTTGCTTCTCAGCAAAAAACAAAAGAAAACTCAGCGCAGAGCGCGCGCGCTTCTCAGCCAGGGTCAACCGCTTTTCCTTGCCATCAAAGGAGGGCGCGCTGTCGCCTCACTTCTCTTTGTGGGAGCAGCTGTTATGCTTGCCAACAACCTGACAGAGAGAGCCGACCTGCGTGCACTTTGGGGAGTCGCTCTGGCACTGGCTGGCTGCAGTGTACTCATGTTTGCTATCCATGAAGTCTGGGCAGGACGTTTCATTGTCGACAAGGCCCAACGGGTAGCTCAGGCGCTTTCGATCCCGTTGATGTTGTATTATCGCGGTGTGGCGCCCCTGGTCAAGTTGCTCAACCGGTTGCTCAGCCACATCTCTGAGAGATTCCACCTGAACACCTCGGTGCTGAATCACGAAAAAATTCGAGCCATGGTAGACAGCCGCGAAGAGACCGACCTCGAGGAAGATGAACGCCAGATGATTCACTCCATAATCGAGTTCGGCGACACTGAGGTGCACGAAGTCATGGTGCCGCGCACTGATATGGTTTGCGTCGATGAGCAGACCGACTTACATGCGATAGTGAATCTCATTCGCGAAAACGGCCACTCCCGTATCCCTTTGTTTAAAGACGATGTCGATAACATTCTCGGCATCATTCACGTCAAAGATCTTCTTCCCCTGAATGTAGCCAGAGAGTCACCGGATAGAAGCTTACGCGAGGTGGCCAGGCCTGCACATTTTGTACCCGAAAGCAAGAAGCTCGATCTGCTTCTCAAGGAGTTTCAAAAAGAAAAGCATCACATGGCAATTGTGGTGGATGAATACGGTGGCACCGCCGGTCTGGTGACGCTCGAGGATGTCATCGAGGAAATCATTGGCGACATCCAGGATGAGCACGACAGCGAGCAGCCGTTGGTCCGGCAGATAGAAGAAAACGTCTACCTGGTCGATGCCAAAGTAGACCTGCACGAGTTGAACGAGTCACTGACGCAGAAATTACCGACCGAGGGAGAATATGAAAGTCTTGGCGGTTTTATTCTAAGCCTGACCGGCTATGTGCCAGCCGAAAAAGAAGTGATTTCCTATGAGAACTACAGGTTCATTGTAGAGAAGGTTGATCGGAACCGGATAATCGAAGTTAAATTAACCGTGGATGGCGTGGCCGTAGAGGGAGAACAACAAGTGAATTCTGACTAACGCCGACAGCGCAATGGAGAGAAATCAATTTCGCCGCAATCCAGTGACCGGGCAGTGGTCTATCATTCTAGCTGACGGATTCGATATCAACGAGCTTATCAGCGCGGTACGAACACAGCGACAGCCAGACCATGCCAATACATCATCGAGGTACCACGAGGGCAACGAAGCTGACACCCCTCCTGAAATATTTGCCATCCGCGATGACGGATCAAAAAAAGACGAGCCCGGTTGGGCAGTGCGCGTTCTGCCAAACACGCAACCCTTGCTCGAAATCCATGGAGAGCTGAACAGCCGTGGCGTCGGCCAGTACGACGTGCTTGATGGCGTAGGCGCACATGAGATGGTTATTGAATCACCGCAGCCGGGTGTTGACATGTCTAATATGAGCCTGACACAACTTCAAAACGTCTTGCTTGCTTACCGCGCCCGGCTGCTTGACTTGAAGCGTGATGCGCGGTTCAGATATGTCATGGTACACAAGAACTACGGAGAGGCAACCGTGGATTTGGCGGGCCACGCCCACTCGCACATCATTGCAACACCGATCACGCCTGCACGTGTCAAGGCGGAATTGGTGAACGCCATGGAGCATTACAAACACAAGGAGCGCTGCCTGTTTTGTGATATCGTGTTTCAGGAAGAGAATGACGACGAACGCGTGATTCTCGCCAATGAACATTTTGTGGCGCTGGCGCCCTTCGCCGCGAGAGCGCCCTTTTCAGTCTGGGTTATGCCGCGAGAACATGAAACTTTCTTCGAGTGGAACGACCAATACGGTGCCCTGGCTCAGATTCTACAGAGCGTGCTGGTCAAGATAAAAACAACTTTGAATGACCCCAACTTTGTCATGGTTCTGCACACAGGACCCAATTTGTCCACCGGGCAGCATCGCGGATACTGGAAGACGCTCGAGAAAGACTACCATTGGTATTTCGAAATCACGCCAAGGTTCCGCACATACACCAGCTTCGAGGTAGGTTCAGGCTTTCACGTCAACGTAGTTTCACCTGAGCGCGCCACGCGAATTTTGAAGACCGAAAAAATTGACTAGAAGAAACAGCCGGAAAGAGAGGAAACACTGAATGAGCAAGACCGATTCCGACAACAAGATGAATAAGATCGTCTCCCTGTGCAAACGTCGAGGCTACATCTACCAATCGAGTGAAATTTATGGCGGGCTGGACAGTTGTTACGACTACGGTCCCCTGGGCATTGAGCTTAAGAAAAATATCAAGGAATTCTGGTGGAAACACATGGTGCAACTGCGCGACGATATCGTCGGGCTGGATGCCTCTATTCTGATGCACCCGAAAATCTGGGAGGCGTCAGGCCATGTCGATGGCTTTGTGGACCCGCTCATCGACTGCAAAACCTGCAAGGGTCGCTTCAGAGCCGACCAGCTCGATTCGACACCATGTCCGAACAAGCCGAGCAAGATGGTCAATCAATGCGGCGGCGAGTTGACGGATATTCGGCAATTCAACTTGATGTTCAAGACTCACATGGGGCCACTGGAAGAAGGCGGCACCGTGGTCTATTTGCGGCCTGAGACGGCACAAGGGATTTACGTCAACTATCAGAACGTGCTGCAATCATCCCGGCAGAAGGTGCCGTTTGGCATCGCTCAGATCGGCAAAGCCTTTCGCAATGAAATTACGCCACGAAACTTCATCTTCCGCACTCGCGAATTCGAGCAGATGGAAATGCAGTTCTTTGTCAAACCCGACGCGGACACAGAGTGGTTTGAATACTGGAAGGAACAGCGCATCGGCTGGTATGATGAACTCGGCATCAAGAAAGACAACCTGCGCTTCCACCAACATGGCGAGAATGAACTCGCCCACTACGCAAAAGCCGCATTTGACGTCGAGTATCTTTTCCCCTTTGGCTGGAAAGAACTGGAGGGCGTGCACAACCGCACCGACTTCGACTTGTCGCGCCACCAGGAACATTCGGGTAAGGACATGAAATATTTCGATGATGCCACGCGCGAGCGTTTTGTTCCCTACATCATCGAAACCTCGGCGGGCTGCGACCGAACTCTGTTGACTTGCCTGGCTGACGCTTACGAGGAAGAAGAGCTGGAGAAAGATACCAGAACGGTTCTGCGGTTGTCCCCGAAGATTGCGCCGGTGAAGGCCGGTATCTTCCCGCTGGTCAAGCGCGACGGCATGCCTGAACTGGCGCGCAAACTCACCGACGAGCTAAAACACCACATGATGGTGTTCTACGACGAAGGCGGCGCAGTTGGACGACGTTACCGCCGCCAGGACGAGGCCGGTACGCCTTATTGTGTGACCGTAGATTCGCAAACCCTGGAAGACCAAACCGTGACGGTCAGGGAGCGCGATTCGATGGCTCAGGAGCGGATTGCGGCTGATGGTTTGTTGAATTATCTAAGAGATAGAGTGCAGTAGACTCACAAACATCTCTTGGGTCCAGAAAACCCAACTTTTCTTTGCACTGGAGGCAACTGTGGGGTCGTGAGAAATCAAGATCTGGAGTAGCAGGGGGGGACTTGCGAAGTACCCCCCCACCACTTAAGAACTTCATGTTTGCAGTTCCAAGCTCGGAACGCCAACCCTTAGACTCCGACTGCGAACCAGCGAACTCTATAACTCGACTCTCCAACTCAGCTTTTGCAGTGTCTAGCTTTCTCCCCAAACCCTTTTACTTCGACATCGCGATTCTCTTCTCGGAGAAAGCGCCTTGGAGCCGGAAGCGCGAGAGTGCCTACTTCGCGAACCGTTTCTTGAGGTCATCATAGATAGTTTTGGCGCCGGGCACGTTCATTCTTGCCGCATGTTTGACGCTATTGTAGTAGGCAAGCGTGGCGATAAAAGCCTCGCTTCCAGCAAGCGTGATGGTATCGTTCAGGTTTTCATTAAGCTGTGCGACCACGCGAAAGACCCGAGTCAGAGTGGAAACTGCTTCGACATCTTTCTTGAGTTCCGGCAAATCCATGTAGGCTGGAGAGAACTGTGAATCGCTTTCCGCATAGTTCAGCACCTTTTCAACAAATGGCGTGGTTTTATCGCTCATTTTCGGGAGTTCCTGGCGATCGCTCGGTGTAAGGGCAATGAGGTAAGGTTTGAGCGTGTCCGTGATAATCTGCAAGGCATCTTGCACCTTCGTGACCTCTTCGGCAGGGATTTCGATTGAGATTGCGTTTTCTGGTGGCATGACAACTTCTCCTTAAGTTGGTGACTGTTTTGACCCATTGATCTGTTGGGTGAGAAACTTGTAATAACCTACAATCAAGGTGGGCGGGTTGCCGACAAGACACACAGATCGTTTGAGAGGAAGTTCTGTCAACAGCAGATAAGGGTGTCATCATTAAACTATCATCCTGATGCCCTAGGAAGCCAACCGCCAAATCCCTGGCCGCCTGATGGACACGATACTGTTTACGTTCATCGTAACAACATCCACATCGTTTAAGCAATTATGACGTTCCCTTGAATAAGCGCCGGAGAAAAACTGTACATACTTCTGAGGAAGTCGCGACTCTGAGCAGGCGGGCAAGCATACAGACCTGTGAATATTAACCCAGCAACAGGAGGAAGAGAAATGCTATTCCCAAGAGTTGTTTTGTTAGTTGTCGTATGCATGTATCCATACCTGGGATATTCACAAGAGATTTTTAACCCTGTGGCTCCCAGGGAGAAGGGGAAAGACATTGTTGAGTATATCCAGACGGTGGAGAAGAGATTGAGCAAAAAGAACTCTCGTAATAGACTTAGCAACGTGAATAGCAGTGTTTACAAGGAGTTATTTGCACGACTTTGTTTTTCGCGTTTAAACAATCCGCAGGAGTTTTTCAGGCTTTTTCGGGATGAGAATAGGAGGCCCTTGATGAATGAGTTTACCCATGTCAGAGGTGTGGTACAGGAACTCTTTCTGTCCAAGGAGCTATATCAAGATTTTGATTTTCCGTTTCAGAAGTACCATTTGCGAGATCTTTATTGGGCTCCATTTGTCTTACTGGGAACCATTGCAAAGATCGACACATTATGTTCACGTCCCGTGGTGATAAAGTATCAAATATCAGATATAGAAATGATCAATAAGTACTATGCGCCTGATGTCAGGAATAGGAAAATAGAGTTTCTATTTTCAACCTTCCACCGTGGTCTCGGAGCTAAAAGTTGGCTAGTCGATCCGGGGAAAGCCTCTATATACGAGGACACGGACGTGTGGAGCTATCGAAAATCCCACGACCTGACTCTCAACAGTAGATACTTGTTATTCTTGATGCCCACATTTGGCACGTCGGAATGCTCAACGAAACACGGGCTTGACAATCTGCTATATCTGCATATTACGACTTTGGGGGATGAGTGTTTTCCAGTTGTGCGATCAAGTCTTATCGACAACAACAGGTATTGGGGGCCAGAAGAAGAGATCAGTCTCGATGAAGTCAAAGCGATGATTCATTCTATATTGGACGAAATCTCAAGTTGGAGGAGCCAGTGATATGAAGATCTTGATGTTTTTTGGTGGTTAACGTGGCGTTCAGAACCTACCTCGCAGCCTCTCCTTCACCGGCAAAATCTCCAAACAGGTCGTCCACCAGCCGGTGAGCACCGTTTCGACAAACTCTTGCGGGATGCCCTCCTCTTTCATCTCGCGAGCCAGCCTATCATGGTCATAGGTCAGAGGCACAAACTCGATTTCAACAGAGCCATTGGCCGAAAGGATAGCGTACCAGACATTGGTCGTGCCGTCATTTTCAGGACGGCCGATGACCCCGACATTGGCGAACAGTTTGTCGCAAGCTAGCTCACGACTCCAGTGCAGCCCGGTGTGTGTGGCCAGAATGACATCCGCGTCGTGGTCTGCAAAACTCTTGGTCAGGAAATGGTCGGGCGTGGTGGATTCCCACAGAAATTCGTTGGTCTGCCGCGGCGAGCCATGGCACATGAGCACGCGCTTGCCAGCGACTTCCAGCCGGATTTCCGGCGGCAATGCCTTTTGGTATTGTTTGAATTCGTCGCTGGTGTTTGAGGAGGTGTAGTCGTAACTGATTTGGGCGAAGTGGTTGTCCCGCGGGTCGGTGTAGCCGCACTGACAATCGTTGAGTCCGTTGCCAACGGAATCATCGTAGTTGCCCTGCACTACTCTTATGTCATTCTCGAGCAGAAGTGGCAGAACACGGTCGGGAAACGGACCAAAGGCGCCCAGGTCGCCAAGACAGTAGAGGTCGGAGATGCCGCGACTTTTTGTGTCTGCAATCAGCGCTTCGAGAGCGAGATAGTTGTTGTAGACGCCGCCGAGGACAGCGATTTTGTTTCTTGCCATTTTGAGTCTCTCAACCTTCGATGCTCTCCAGAATCTAATTCTAATTTCTGTGCAATGTCATGCCCGCACGCTTCTAGCGGGCATCCAGAGAACGGATAGACTCCCGCCAAAAACACGCGGGAGTGACACTAAACCGCCTAGGAGAGCTTAAAACTTATATTCGTCTAGCAGCAACCGTCCGGACCACAGGATGGCGCGTCATTCAATTCCGTCGCGTTGTATTCCAAACCCTTGGTTTCGCGCGGGTCGCGGCGTGCATTCTTATTGCAGTCAAACTGCGCGGCTTCCACCAGCGGGATGTCCGCGCGCGGCGCAACCGCAATAATTTCTTCAGAATAGGGTTGTTTAGAATAGATGTTGAACGTCTTGTCGCAAACAGCCATTCGCTCGCCGCGATAAAGCGTGTGGCCATCATCGTCTACCACGGATTTCCAGGGGCCTTTGTAGATAACCGCCTGGTTGCGCTCCAGACACGGTCCTTCCTTGCCTTTGTACGCGGTCAGGGTCACGGATCTGAACTCAATGCCCTCGACGGTTTGCCAGGGTGTTTCATCGCGCTTTTCAATCTGAACTCCGTAAAAACCAATGTCCGCGAAGGCCTGCAGAAACTCATCTTCCCGCAACGCGCCGGAAAGGCAGCCACTCCACAACTCAGGATCATCCTTCATGTGCCGCGGCACCTCTTCATCAGAAACGATATCCGAAATCGCGACTCTGCCGCCCTTCTTGAGCACTCGAAAAATCTCTTCAAAGAGCTGCTTCTTCTCCTTGTCACCAACCAGGTTGAGCACGCAATTGGAGACAACCAGGTCTACAGACTCATCCGCCACCAGAGGCTTGGCGCTCATTTGCTCTTGGATATAGCCTTCGTAGGCCAGCAGGTCCGTAGCATTTTGAACAGGATTCTCGCGCAGATAAAGGTCAGCCCGGTCGAGGTCCAGGCGCAGGTCCTCAATCTTGCCGCGGCGGAACTCGACGTTTTGGTACCCCAGCTTATCGCCAACTTCCTGCGTATAACTGCGCGCAAGTCCCAGCATCTCCTCATTCATATCCACGCCGATGACTTTGCCTGCAGCGCCCACCATTTGCGAGACGATGTAGCAGATCTTGCCGGTTCCGCTGCCCAAGTCGAGCACCGTCTCTCCCGGCTTGACATACCTGGAAGGATCGCCGCAGCCGTAATCCCGCTCAATTATTTCTTTCGGAATGATCTCCAGGTACTTGGTGTCATACTCAACCGGGCAGCAAAGCGCCGCCTCCTGGACTTTTGCGCCGGCTTCGTAGCGCTCGCGCACGGCTTTTTCGACGTTAAGAGTTGTGCCATTTGATGTGCTCATTTTGATCCTTCGTTTGGTTTGTGTTTCTCTAGCTTTCTGTACTATCCCGAAAAATTGTGGCAGATGGCTCCCGACAAATAGCAACTGTAGCACGCCTGGTTTTTCAACCCATAAGGTTGAAAGGAGTCTGACAGAGTCTCTGACATCCGCGCTTCGGGATAGTCGATGAGAATCGGGCAGACGTAGACGCCTTTGTCAGTGACCATGCGGCTGTGCGTGCACTGCAGCAGATTGTCGTCGAACTCCTGCATCATCTCGCGGGTGATGTATTCGAACTTGTCGTAGCCGCGGCTGCGCACCTTTTCGCGACCAATGAGCAACGGCGGAATAATCTTGACTCGTGGGCGGGTGTATCCAATCGCGTGCATTATTTCGATGAAGCCGGCATAAATCTGCTCGGTCTCAGAATCGTCCCAAGTTTGAGCGACGGTGATGATCGGCAGGAAATTGTGTTCCACCAACCGCCGTACCCCCAGCATTGCCTTTTCGAAGCTGCCTTCGCCTCTGATCTTATCATTGGACTCCGGCGTAAAGCCATCGATGCTGACCCTGAGTTCCAGCGAATATCTGCTTGACTCAGAAAGGCTCTGAAGCCTCGCCGCGACTCGCTCATTGATCAAAATGCCATTTGTCAATACAGTGGCGGGGCCGATGGCCAGCGTATCTTCGAGAATATCGAGCATGTCCCGATTCATGAACGGCTCACCGCCGGTAAAGTAGTACTCCCTGACTCCGTGCTGCCGCGACTCATCGAGATACTTTTTGACCGTGGCTCTTGGCATGAACCCGAATGTGTGATTTTCAGGGCTGCAACTGATGAAACAATGGGAGCACCAAAGATTACAGATCGTGCCCGCCGCCTGAAACCAGAGTGCATCGAGGCTGTAAAGTGGCGCCCAGGCGACCTGCTCCCCGCTCGGGCTGGCGGCGTCAACGGGGCCGGCTTGTTTCGGATCGACTGCCGTCATTGCTGTGGCTGGCGTGCTCATGCTGCCATATCCTCGTGCTCTCCCTGGTAAAGGTTCAACGCAGCGTCATCCATGATCAGCGAGAAGACCTCGACGACCTGGCTCAGGCCAATCCGAAGAAGAAACGTTGGATTCCGGCCGTAGCTCTTATTGCCAAGAATGAAAAAATTCGGCTCCGGATTTCTCAAAGTCTCGGGCCCCATGCTTCCCTGGCCAAGGCAGTCCGTGGAGCCGGAGGAGGCTCCCAGCAATGCAGCGGAGAGTTTCATCGGACCGCGAGACGCCCAGCATTCGTGCACCTGCAATTCACGGTAAATTGAATTGTCCGGCCCAAAACCCACGTTGGCTATAATTCGATCAACTTCAATCTTAGAAAATTCTCCGCCGCGAGCGAGGCTTACGATAAAAGTGTTGGAAGTCGCCCGATATTCAACGGCAGTGACGGTCGTATTATTTCTGAATTCGATGCCCTTCGTCGGCATTATTGCGATTGTGTTCGCTGCCGCGGTCAGAGAAGAGCGATAAGCCAGGGCATCATCTTCTATTACAGGAATCGGATGGATTCGACCATCCCTGACCGTCCAAAGCAAAGAAGTTGTGGCATCTTCAGCAATCAGAGTTTGAAAATCGCTGACCGTAGTGGCCGCGGAATATCCGGCTCCCACCAACAGCGTGCGCTTGCCAAGAAATCTGGCTCTATCCTTGCCGACCAGATCGCTCAACTCGTAATCGATGTGAGCTTCGGCCGCAACTTCGCCGGGCGCCGGAATGCCGCCTTCACCCAACCAGTTATGATTGCCATAAACTCCTGAAGCATCCAGCAGGTAGTCTGTTTCACGGATTGCCTCTGAGCCATCGTGGCTCTGAGTCAAGATTCTGAATGGAAAATTGGCACGCTCGGGATTACCGATAAGCTCATTTTTCAGAACGCTACTCCGGCCGACGGACTGCACAGAAACACCTGTCTTGACCCTGTTGGCTAGCTGAGGTAACTGACTCAGTGGCCCAAGGTAGGTCTTAACGAATTCGGCTCCGGTCATCATTGTTCCGGGCCCCGGTTCCCCCCACTGGTTGTCGTGTTGCCTAAGAAGCTTGACTCCCAGGCTCGAATGATTCATCTCCCAGGGAGAGAAAAGCCTGACGTGCCCCCATCTTTCCAGGTTACTTCCGACCCGGTCACGCTCCAGCACCTCGACGTCGAAACCCAATTGCGTCGCATAAAGCGCAGCTTCCAGGCCGATTGGCCCGGCGCCAATTATGGTCAGTCGTTTTTGTGTCATGAAAGTTACTGAACCTACGTTCTAAATATGTACGCTTATGCATGTATAGACTTAGTGAACATTGGAGGATTTGAACATATTCCTGAAATTGAGTGAATTTTAAGTAAACTGTTTGGGTCGGAACGGAAAGCTGTCGGCAGGTGATTTTGCGACGCCACCTGTCGTCAGGCAAGAGCTTGTGGGATGATGACTAAAGCTTTTCAAAAATCTCGTCGTGTTCCGGGAAGCGCCCTACTTGTTTCTTCGAAAAAATCAGTTCGCCGTCACGGTGAACTTCGAACACGCCCCCTGAGCCATCGATCAGGGTGACTTCCACATCACTGAATTTGTCTTCTAAGTCGGCCTTCAAACTGGAGGCTTTGGGAAAGTAGTTTCACATAACGCAGTATTCGATGGAGATTTTCATCTGCAATCCTTCTTATCTTGGGGGATCCACAAAGACGTATTTCTTCGGAAGGGCAAAAGTAGCAACTTACAGCCAATAATGCAAGTCAAACTATCTACATCTGATTCATTATCTTTTGAGCGACATCTTTGATGGTAGTACGACTCAAGTCCTCTATCATGACGGCCTCAGCTTGACTCAATGGCTCATGCAAGGCATCCTGAATGTTGGCGCCGACCGGGCAATCCTGGTTCGGTGTCGCGTAGTGGTAGTGAAATACGCTGCCTTCCTCGACTGCCTTGTAGACTTCCGCCAGAGTTATCTTCTCAGGACTACGGCCGATTCTTGCGCCGCCGCCAGAACCTGATTCTGTTTCAACCAGCCCGGCCCTCTTGAGCGTCCCGAGCAGCCTTCTGATCACAACTGGATTCGTGTTTACGCTCCATGCGATATTCTGAGATGAAATGCTGTCAGCTTTTTTCTTCAAGCGGACAACTGCCAGTCCCGTGAGAACATGCACGGCAACAACAAATTTGCTACTCGATTTCATGAAACACCTCTGTTATCCTTAGCAGCGTAACCAAGATACTTACATGGCGGCTTCAGATGCAAGTGAAGATTCTGTCTAGCTTAGTTCCCCCAAAAACCAACGCCCTGCGGAAACTAATGTCTCCGCAGGGGCACTAGCAAGGAGGGTGACAAATCAGTTTGGACACTCATTGCACCGAAAGGTGACACTGGGGTTGCTCATCATCCAATAAGCCTGGCAATTGGCACAAGCCTTTACACTCCGATATTCGCATTCGAGGCAGTATTCGGTTTCAGCACAGGCTTGGTCACCAAAATAATCTTGCGGATCGACCTTTTTGCCGCAGGAATGGCAAACCAAAGCGACTTTCTTCAAGGCCTCCTTCATCGTCTTGCGTTTGATGGGAAAGGAGTCGCCATTTGAAGGCGCCTGTCGATGCTCAACCGAACGTGCAAATTCCAGCACGGCTTTCAACTGCCCTTCCGCGTGGATTCCAGCTTCCTGCAGCACCTTGTGTGCCTGGCCGCTACCAAGATAATGGTTATCCCTGAATGAATGCAATGTCTGCCGCAGTCCTTCGTTGGAGCGTATCCAGCGATACATAGTTGGCAAAGTGAAGTCAGTAATTCCCATTGCCCGGGTCCGGAGGGCCTCGGGAAAAATGGCTTCTTGCTCCTCAGGCGGCAGACTTTGGAATAACTCTGCTGAAGTAACATAAAAAACATTGAGGTTCAGGCCCTTTTTGTCCAGCACCGGCAAAACCTCCGTCACAAAAATACTGGCGACACCATTGCCTTGCAGCACGACTGTACTGCTTTGCTGGTCCGTAGCGGGATCTGCGCGCCGAATGGCGTAAACACCCTTGACGGCCTCCGAGGCATCCGGCAGGCCTAGCTCACTTCTGTCAACCAGGACGTCTGCCGGCCTGGTCACGAAGGGCGCCAAAACGGCTGGCCGCGCTCGCAGGCTGGCAAGCATCAAAGGCCAAATCTCACGCGCATCCCAAGGCGTCAGGGTGATGAGGACCCCCTGGGGGAAATTCTCCTGCAGCAGTTGCAGAACCTGAGGATCAGCATGAGTTGGGCCGTCTTCGCCGGTTTTGGCGCCGGCATGTGCGTTGACCATAATCCAGGTATTGTAGGGATCACCAGAAACGAACTCCCTGTTTTGCTGGCCGATGCCGTGCAACCTTGCAGCGACATGCTCCAGGGCTCCGATGAAGGCGCCGTAAGAAGAGGTCACTCCGATATGGGAGCCAAATGACGAAAGCCCGGCCATGAAGGCGCCCATCGCATCCTCGCAGATTCCACCAACTGCAATCAATCGCGAGCCCGGGTTGTCCGCAGCATGGTAGAGTCCTTCGTCGAACCCCTTGTTGATGTTAGACACGCTCGTGGAGTTGAGTAGATCGGCAGCGCTGCCGATGACGGCGCCGGCAGTCTCACGGTTGATCACGTTGAGAACGTTGCCAAGCATCGCTCGCAGGGTAACTGAATCGCCAGGCTTCAGGCCAACATCAGCGGGGGGCGTCTCAATTGTGAAGTCGCTTTTGGGGTCATAAAGCCTGTCAAGAGTTGGCGGATTCTCGCGGTGCCGGCGCTGCAATCCAACCAAACGCTGCTGTGACTTGAGAAGATGGTTGCTGCCAAAAAGCGAGTACTGTTGGTTTATCTCCAAAACCTGGCGCACCAGCATCAGAGTATCGTAGAACAGCTTCTCCTGTGACTCGGGAGTCTGCTCGCCTTTTGGGCGTGGCATGCGCACACTGAACGTATTCTCGAAATCTTCACAGGTATGGTAAAATTCTTCGGAGCAAAATTTGTGGCCTGCGCCGTGTGAAGCCTTGCCCTCGATTCCATATTTCCAGCCTTTGATGGTGCGATAAATAATCGCCGTTGGCTGACCGTTGTCGATAGTCGCGGCCAATTGCTGAGCAGCAACCACTTGCGCGAAATCCTTTCCGTTTGGTACGGAGATCACATTCCAGTCGTGGCAATAGCAGAGTTCCGCGGGAGTCCATTGCACGTAATCGCCGGCTGCATCGCCTTCCCGGCAAACCCGGTTTGAATCGATTGATGCCTGATTCCAGTCAACATGCAAAACGGCGTTGTGCAGACCTGCGGACGCTGCCGCCGCCAGAGCCTCGTGTACACGACCCGGGGTCATCCCGCCCTCGCCCTCCAGCATGTGAAGTTTTGGAGCATTCTGCCCAAACATGTCCAGCGCGCCGAAACCAAGTCCGAGAGCAGCCGGAACACCAACTCCACTGGCGCCGGTTGCAATGCGGATAAAGGGCACGGCCGGCGTCGGGTGGCCATCGAGCGTTTTCGCCTGCAATTCTTTGAACAGAGGCGTGTCATTGGTCGGATTGCGCCGAAACCCGAGCAAATCTTCCAAGCGCAGCTGCATTTTGACTTCCGGCAGGAAGTCAGGCTTGCCGATGCGGATTAACTCGTTTCTCAAGGCCCACATCGCGTAGAGCCCCATGGCCTTGTGGCCCGCAGCGTAGACCAGCATGTCGGCCGTCAGGTCGTCCGGCTGAGAAAAATCATAATCCATGTTAAGATAGAGCAAACTCTCAACGATGCGCCCGGATGAGATGCTGCCCCCCGGATGACCGGACATTGGCACAAAATTGTATAAGATCGTACACAGAGTCCGGTAAATAAGATCTATTCCTTCAAGGTTGTTGTGGTCGGTCTGGCCTAGCTTGAATTTTGTATTCTTGATGACATCAAGAATATTAAACGCTGCGGCACGTCGTTTTCCGAAGTCCATTTTGAGCGGAGTTAGCGAAGAGAAATGGAGGTCCGGTTTCATGGTCTATCTCCTGATTGTGGTTATCTTTCGAAATGAGAAGCCTGCTGGATGTGCTGAGACCAAGCAAGCTTCAGGCCACACATCATTGCTGCTTGCCGATTGCCGGACTTGCTTTAAGATACTGTTTTTTTGAACATGAATGGGTTAACATTCGGAGTTGTGAACACCAAAATCCCCAGCTCTGAGAAAATGTCATCCCTGTTTTCTTGAAAGTAGGAAGATGCAGGATGATGAATCCAGCGGACGGACTGCGTGGCTATCCGGGCAATTCCGGTACAGGCCGGTGAGATATTAACGCGTGGATGACTCAGAGAGACATTGGAAGCTGGGACTCAGCGTGGTCAGACGGTTCCTGGCTAACGGCGCAGCAAAACATAATTTGCAAGAAGGATGCACGCCCCGCCAGCATAGATGTTGTTGGTTAACGCTTGCCCGAAGAACAAGTACGCCAGTACAGCGGCGCTCACCGGCTCAAGTAGAAGCAGAACGCCGGCAGTCGAGGCATCGACACGGCACATGCCGGCAAATGCCAGACACGCCGGCAGGATACCTGCAAACAGTGCAAAACCAGCCACGAACGGCCACAAGGGAAGGTAGAAGGTGAAGTCCAGCCGTAGAAATTCCGGCGCATCAAGGAAAAGGCGCAGGATCGGCAGAAACAGCAGAAGACAAATGGCTGTGAAGAATGAATAGCCAAATGTCGTGGTAATAAAATGCTCAGATTTCAGGCCGGACTTTCTCCCCCAGACAACCCAGAGTGACAAAAACAGGCCAGCCATGATTGCGGATCCAAAACCCAACGGGTCGAATGTCAACTCACTGCCAAACGGATCCACCAACACGACCATGCCTGCGACCGCTAGAGCTGCCGCGACTGTTTTGCGAGGTGTGATGCGTTCCCGAAGCATCACACGCCCCAGCACGGTTGTCCAGACCGGCTGTGTGTATAGCAACAGAGCGACGATGGCCACCGGTACGCCAAGAACAATCCCGCCAAATTGGGTGACCTGCAGTCCCGCGCCGATAATTCCAAAGATGGCGTAAAAGCCGAGCCTTTCTTTGGCGACACGGTATTCAGGCCGAAGAATCAGTAGCGGGATGAGCGGCAGAGGGACGAACACGATCAGCATGGAGATTTCGTACAGCGAAAAACCCTGGTCAGAGAAATACTTGCCAGCCACCGTGATCAAGCCATAGAACATGGCCGCCACCAGAATCAGCAACTTGCTCCTGGTGTGACTGGAAAGATGGTCAGGGATAATTGAGTTCCTTTTGATGTGTCAGAATGCTCGGCCTCACGATGGTGCGGTCATGAGCCTCTCGGCCGATACCGGTCCACGTCCTCAAAAAAATCGAGTACCTTGCATGGCTTCTCAAACCTGGCTGAATGCATCACGCCGGCGGGAATGAAATAGGAGTCTCCCTTTTGCATCAGCTTGGTTTCGCCGTCGATGGTAAGCCACATTTCGCCATCAATTACGATGCCCCATTGCCGGGCATGACTGTGCGGCGGCACATCGTTGGGCGGCTCAAATTCAAAGAAGCAGATTTGGCCGTGTTCACCCTGGAACAAGCGACCGACGACTTTTTCGATGGGGAGATCCGCTTCAGGCAGTTCCCGAATCAGATCGGGGTAATCTGTTAATTTCATGTTTCCTCCGTTCTGTTGGCCTAATTTAGGCGATTCTGGCTAGCACACAAGTTTTTTTTGCCGGTGCGGGTGAGGCCGGGACCAACGTCGCGCGGCTAGAAATACCGCGAGATTTCAAACTGCAGGTAATGGTCTTTTCTTAGAACGAATAAAGGGTCTTGCGGCGAAGCATTCAAAAAGCTACGAAGTTCCGCCTCAATCTTGTATCGATCTCCGAACCTACGACTGGCTTCGATATTCAGAAATGCCGAACCGGTATCCCGGTCGATGACTGCCCCCGCCAGAAAGTCTGTACTCTGAACATCGTTGAACGCGAGTCTGCCGCCTAGAAAAACATCATCGTCAAACGGCGAGGTGGCGGCTTTACCGCGTTCGTCGTAATGGTATTCGGTTAGCACGCCAACGTCAAGGCCCGTTCCCTTGATGTTGCCAAAGGTGTATTCGAAGCCGCCAACTGTGGCAAAAAACTGGTTGTCCTGGCCGTGGCGACTGATTGCTTCTAGCTTCAAAAGCCACCCTCCCGTGGTCGCCTGCAAGTCAAGGCCTGTTTGGTTGATGGTGTGGTAAAATGGAATTAAGGCGAGATCCCCCGCCTCAGATTGGCGAGGCATGAGCAACGGCTCACGGCCAGTGCCGGAAAAATGCGACAGCCCAATATCGAAAATCCCGAGCGTGTGAAACCACCGTGCGGCCCAGGTGAAATGCCACTCCTTGCTGTCCGACTCGAACTGCGGACGGTCTGTATTTATTTGCACGGGAGCTCTCAGGCGTGCTTCTCCTTCCAAAAAAGCGCGCTCTCTGAAGTAGGGCATGAGATAAAGATCGACCGCCCCCCAGTTGCGCACGAAAGTCAGGTTGACCATGGGCTGACCCAGCTTGTCCTCTGCGTCCAGGTTGTCCAGTTGGTCTGTTTGATTGATAATATCCACCAGATGCTGAGATTCGGTCACGCCCCAGTAGATTTTGCGTAGCCCAACGCTCAACTCATAGTTGTCGGCGACGTGCAGCCAAAAAAGCTCGCGAATGTCGAAATGCGTCCGGTTGCCGTCTCGCTGATCTGCGCGCAAGTAAGGAACAAACAGCAAGCTTTGTGAGCCACTCGCGAAATCGAAGAAGAATTCCGGTTGCGCGGTGAACGAAACGTTGGCGCCGCTGAACTGCTGATTGAGCAGCGGAGACTGCGGAAAGAGCCGCGATTCCAGCGCGACATAACCGGTCAGTTCCAGACCCTGGCCTTGCAGACTTCCAGCCCCCGGCAATGAAAGAGTTAAGAATAGTCCGAGGAGTGCAAATTCTTTCAGTCTCATATTCACGTTCTTCTCTTCTTCGGACCCAACAGGATTGAGCGCACGAAATTTCGTTTTGCCATATCTCCCATGGTCATAACAAACATGAGTTTGTCTTCCGGGCCCAAGATGCGTTTCGTAATCTGTGAAATCGAATCTCCTTGCTGCGCCAACTGCCGGACCCGCCCTTCGATTTCGAGTAAATAGTCAAGTTTGCGTTGCAGGGCCGCCTTGCCGTGTTTACGGACGGGGCGGTGGGCACAGAACAATTGCTCAAAATCGAGGCCAACCAGTGTCTTGAGAGACTCAACGGTCTTGCCGAAATCCTCGTCGGCGCGGAAAAATTTGATCCGCTCCGCAATGAAGGCGTCGCCTGAAAAAAGCCAACCCTCGCTGGGCTCGTAGAGCACAATTTGGTCATCGCAATATCCCGGCGCCGGCAGAACCCGGAACTGGTAGCGCGAGGTTTCCACAAACTCACCAGCTATTTGCGGCTCTGTCCTGCGTGCGCTGCCCCAAATGAGTTTCTGGTAGACAATAGTGGGAGAAGCCCGCCTCCACTTTGTTCGCTGTCTCTTGTGAGGCGAGAATGGGCAAGCCGGCGTCCTTCAGAGACCGGCTGTTGCCGCTGTGATCCTCGTGGTGGTGGGTGAGAACGACGCGCTCGACCTTGTGATGTCGCGCGAATTCAAGGACTTGCTGCCGCAAACATGCAAGCCCGCTATCCACCAACATGCCATCGATGGCATAACAGCGAACCGTCATGAACGGGGCCAGCACGCCGAAAAAACTGCGTCCGAGGTGCAGGGCCTGGACGGGTCCGTATGTTTCTACCTGGTTCATGAATCGTAACTTGGAGCCAACGAATTCAAATCCTGTCCGAATTGTTGCGAGGAGCTATCGTACACGTTTCAGACTATTCTTATCGAAGTCACGAGCCTTCAAACCGCTCTGCAGTTTGTAATTCTCCCAAACGAGCTTCGTGCTTTTGCCGGTCTGGTGGTTGACCATGTCCATCTCGTCCGCTCGCCAGTATTTTCCAAGGTACTGTTGATAGCCTTGAAAAGTCAGAGTCTTCAACAATTCATCTTTGCGGTCGTAGAAATCGATTTTCTGCGTTCTGTATTCTGCCCCATCGATCCAAACGACTTGCCTCGAGTATCCGGATCTTTTGTCAACCGGATAGCGCTCGATGATAAAACATTCCTGACCGTCCAGGGTTTCATCACGCAAGTACTTGTAGGTGTATTTATCTACTTCTTGAGACGAAATGTCTTCGTAGGCGAATTCGCTGCCCATGAACGGGCCGGATTTATTGTTGGAAGCGATCCGCTTTACGCGTTTGAGCGCCGGCAGATAAAGCCATTGGTCGTCGGGGCCACTCTTGTGTGAGAATGACAGAAACGCTGTGCCCTTGACATCCCGGGGGCGGTCAAAAATCACGAGAGATTTGTCACCGTCGCCATCCACTTCCAGCACTCGGTTGCGCATGTCGCGAATGGACTCTTGGCCATGGCGGTTGCGTAGAATCATGACCAGCTCGGCGGTCAGATCCCGGAAACCCGTATCCCTCCTGTCGGCCTCAATAGCGATTTCGAGACCGCGTTGGGCCGGGGTGCTGGCGAGTAAAAGAATCGCCGCGAGCAGCGCTAGGATGGTGCTAAGTAGAGCTTGTCCTTTCATTTCCATGTCTTCCCTTTTATTGATTGCGTTGAAAGTGAAACTGATTTTAACCCACCAGCGCCGGTTCCGATTTTTCGAAAGAGGCCTTTGGCGCTCTGGTCGTGGCCTTGCCTTCCGCCTTGATCAACAGCGCTGGCAGGAAGAAGAAATCCGCGACCAGAGCCAACACGATGGTGAGAGCCGTAAGCTTGCCCATGCCGGAATTCATGTCAAAAGCGGAAAACGCCAGTACTGAAAAGCCCGCCACCAGAATAGTGGAAGTAACGACCAAAGCCACTCCCACGGTTGAAAATGCGTAGCGCACGGCGTTCTGCGGGCTGAGATTTTGCTCACGCCGGGCGCGCAGGTATTTGCTCATAAAGTGGACCGTGTCATCGACCACGATGCCAAGCGTCATGCCCATGACCATAGAGAGCGCCATGTTGATTTCACCCGCCGTAATCCCCCAGATGCCAAACGCCATAATCGCCGGAACCAGATTGGGGATCAGGCTCAGCATGCCGAACTTAACGCTTCTCAGAGCCAGCATTAGCGACAGCGAGATTAGAATCAGTGCGATGGTTGTACCCTTGAGCATGTTCTCGATATTCCGCCCAGAGATGTGCGCGAACATCACCGCAGGGCCGACGCCGTGCGCAAACATGTACTCGGGAGCGTTCTCGCGCAACCAATCCTCACCGCGCTCGGTAATCTCACGCAACTCGACGGACGAAAGGTCCTTCAGGGTCACATTGAAACGAGTGGCGGACTTATCGACGTTTATTTGATTGTTCAGATCGAGGCCGTACGGCAGCGACATCTCGTAGAGCAGCAGGTACTGCGCCGCGAGGTCACGCCGGTCGGGGATGCGATACCATTGCTCGTCATCTGAGTGCATGGCCTTGTTCAGCCGTTTCATTACCTCCGTAAAAGAGCTGACGTGAACCACCTCAGGTTGCCGGCGATACCATTCTGCAAATTCTTCCAGCTTCGTCAAGTATTCAGGGTTGCTGATGCCGCCGCTCTCACCCGCGCCAACAGAGAAATCAACGCGATAAAGTCCGGACATGTTCTGAGTAGTGAAATCAGTATCAGTGCGGAATTGTATGGATTCATCGAAGTATTGCACAAATTGATCATTGAGAATATTCCTAGGCACGAACGCTGAAAGGCCCAGAACGATGGCGGCGGACACCCACAAAACAACGCCGCGGCGATTGATGACAAAATCAGCGAGACGGTCAAACATCGTGGTCCCGGTTGCACGGACTTGTTTGACTCGCATCGGCAGGAGGGACATAAGCGCTGGCAGCAATGAAATGGAATAGACGAACGCTACCGTAACGCCAACCGCGGTCATGTTGCCAAGATGCCGGAAGGGCGGAGCGTCGCTGAAATTCATGCTCAAGAAGCCGATGGCCGTTGTCAGGCTTGTCAAGAATACGGGCGTGAAGTTGACACGCAGTGACTCCACGATAGCGTCAACTTTGCCCATGCCCTGGCGCATTTCCTTGAGCATGGTGACCAGAATGTGAATCGAATCAGCGATAGCCAGGGTCATAATCATGGTTGCGGCTTGTGCGCTTGGCGGCGTCAATCCGACCTTGAACCAACCGGCCAGCCCCATGGCGGTCATGGTCGAAAGAAATACTATAGCGATGGTGGTCAGTGTCCCGCTAACCGACCGCAGAACAAAAAACATGATGCCGAACATGAGAAGGTACATCGCAGGCACGAGCGTCTGGATATCGTTCATTCCGGCTTCTGAAAACGCATTGTTCAACATGACCACACCGGTAAGGTAGATATTCAAGTCGGGATGTTCATGACGGAACTGCTTCGCCAGCTCCCGAACATGATTGACCACCTCTGGCACTTCCCGGACCGTGTCCTCTTGCGGCAACTGAACGGTGACATTCACACCGGTGACATGGGAACGAGGCGAAATCAGGCGGCTGCGCAGGTTGGGTTCGTCTAAGGCTATCGCTTTTTTGGCGGCAAGTTCATTGTCAGATAATGACAGGGCGCCGGATACAAGGTCCTCAACAAGTATGTCGTCGTCTTCCGCGCTTGTATGCTGAAAGTTGGTGATGCCGTCCACCCTGATCGTATAAGGCACTTTCCATCCTTGCTGGACAAGCTTCTCAACAGCCGCGAGATGCTTTGGCTCGAAGATATTGCCGTCCTTGGCCTCGATGACAAACAGGACATTGTCATTCTTTGTATAGATATCCTGCAAGGCCTCAAAGGCCTGGAGTTGTGGATTGTCCTTGCTGAAAAAGACGCGATAGCTGGTGTCGAAGAAAAGATTCTGCCCACCGCTCGCAGCCAGCCCTGCCGCGGCCAGAACAGTTACCAGAACCAGCCAACGCCAGCGAATTACCCAGCGTGTATACTTGACAACGAATTGATCCATCTTGGTCCCCATTTGCACTACTCCTGATTTTTTGAATTATCAAATAGCCGTCCAGCCCTCGTTACCTGCCGCAAACCGCAATTGACATGCTTGCAGGCGGGCCTAAGGGAGTGCCGACAATTGGCAGCGGTTTTGCCAGATAATCTGGTTAAGACATCGCCTTTCGCATCATACCACCAAACATGGTAGTGATCTGCTTGCGGGACATGAGGCGGGTACCCATAAAGGTCATGACGTTATTCATGCCGCCTGGAATCACGGCCGGCCGCTTCCCCAGACCGCTCAGCGCTACTTTGACCACTGGTTCCGCAGGCATGGTTTTGATGGGCATCTTCGACCAGTCCATGCCTTCCATTTCGCGGTACATGGATGTGTCGGTCAAACCCGGCGCCAGAACCGTGACATCAACACCGTGCGGTTTGAGCTCGTAATGCAGTGCTTCACCCAGTGAAAGGATGTAGGCCTTGGTGGCAGCATAGTTCGCAAAGAAAGGAGTCGGCTGGAATCCCAGCGTAGAAGCAACCAGCAGAATTCCGCCCCGCCTCCTGCTTTTCATCTGCTTACCGAAAATCTGACTGAGTTCCATCGGCGTGGTCACGTTAAGCTGCAGCATGCTCACTGTTTGACTTCCGTCATTCTCAACAAACTCACCGTGGATTTCTACTCCGGCATTGTTGACCAGCAGTCCTACTTCGAGACCCGCGGTCGCCTCTGCCAACGTCTTAGCCGAGCCAGGCTGGCTCAGGTCCGACTCAATCACCCTGGTCTCAACTTGATGTTCAGTCTTGAGTTCTTTCGCGAGCAGTTCAAGAGCATTTTTTCGTCGCGCGGCTAATGCGATATTCAATCCATTGGCGGCCAACTGATTGGAGAACTCTCTGCCAATCCCTGACGATGCGCCCGTCACCAGCGCCCACGGCCCGTATTTTGACTTCATAGTCGACATTTGCAATACTCCATATTTTCGTAAGTCCCGCGATTACAAATAGAGCCAAAAAGAAAGCGCATTTTTCTCAAGACGCGCTTAACCTTGTGGCTGACAGTTTGTAACGAAGGTGCCTACAAAATGTTTCGTGTAGTTCAGTCTTTTTTTCTAACCAGTACGCCTTGCTCAAAATCATAGGCATCCCGAAGCTGCTCCAGCGTCCAGCCTTGCTCAAGTTTTCTCGATATCCCAGAGCGGTCGAGGATATCTTTGGTCACGGTCATCAGATGCTTGCCTCGAAGGACTGACTTCATCCCCTCCGCAGCCTCGCGAAAGATGGGGGAGAGACTATCTTTGACATATGCTCCAATCGGACAACTGCAGCTAGGTTCGGCGTAGTGAAAGTGGAATAGCTCGCTTTCCTCGACTGCCTCGTAGATGTCGAGTAAGGGGATCTTCTCGGGCGCCCTGGCCAGACGCGATCCGCCATCTGGGCCGGTTTGAGAATCGACCAATCCTGCTTTGCGAAGCATCCCGAGAATTCTGCGCACCACAACGGGGTTAGTGTTTACGCTTTTCGAGAGTTCGTCCGACTTGCTAGGCCGGTCCCGCTTCAAAGTCAAGGCCGCCATAATGTGAATGGCGACTACAAATCTGCTGCTTGTGTTCATAGCGATTCCTACGATTTGTCTGCAAGTTAGTTACAAATCGAGCAAAAATCAAGCGCAAAGTCAATGTGGCTGCCAGCTAGCGCAACGGGGCCACTTCACCCTTCCTGGAGCGCTTCATCAACAACCAATAGAGCGAGAATGAAACCGCTGCCGCGGAAAACCAGGCGCCGTCAAACAGAAAGGACAATTGCTGGGTCAGCTTGCCCGCCAGCGCCGTGCAGACACCGGCGACAAATGCAACCAATGCAGTGCCATTAAATCCGTTTGAGTAAGTGTAGATACCATCTTCTTTGTAGAGATCATCCAAGCTCAGAACGCCTCGACGCAAAACCAGGTAGTCGCAGACAATCACTCCGACCGCCGCCCCCAGCAGACCGGAATAGCTGATGAGCCAGGTCAGGTAAGCATCCAGCAACTTCCAGGGAAAAATGAAGATGCCGATGGCGCCGGCAATCAACCCACCCATCCGAAATGAAATTTTGTGCGGCAGAAGATTGGAGAAACTGTTCGCGGGGGCGACGACATTTGCCGCAATATTGGTACTGAGAGTTGCCACCAGCAGTGCCAGCATGGCCAGGAGGCCAAACACCGGGCTGTTCGACTCGGCGGTCAGTCTGCTTAGAAGCGTAACCGGATTCCAGATAGCCTCGCCGTAAAGAATCACCGTGGCGCTAGTTACGGCAACGCCGATGAACGCGAACAGAGGCATGGTGGTCAACAAGCCGATAGCCTGGCCGACCACCTGATCTTTTTGACTCTTGGCGAACCGGGTGAAATCCGGGATATTCAGCGACAACGTGGCCCAAAAGCCGACCATTGCCGTTAGCCAGGGGAGGAACAGTTTGAACATGAAAGGCCAGAATGACAGCGATTCGTTTGCCTGAATCAAGGCGTCCGACTTTGCCAGAATAACACCGAGGCCACCGACTTTGTTGCTTGCCCAGAGCAGCAGGCCAAGCCCGACCAAGAGAAGAAAAGGTGCGGCCACCGTCTCCATCCACCGGATAGACTCGGTTCCTGCCCAGACAAAGTACATGTTCATAAACCAGAAAACCATGAATCCCAGGTAGTGCCCGGCGGAATAACCCATGAACTGCCAGTTGCCGCCGATATCCGTCCAGCCCGGCCACAGGATTCCAAGAATGGCATGAATCGCCAAGCCACCGATCCAAGTCTGAATTCCGAACCAACCGCAGGCGATAAACGCCCGTAGCAAAGAAGGAATATGCGCCCCCATCGTTCCGAACGAGGACCGGACAAACGCAGGAAACGGGATCCCGTATTTCGCGCCCGCGTGACCGCTGATCACCAGGGGTACCAGCACAAAGGCGTTGCCAAGAAAAATTGCCAGCAGGCTCTGCCACCAATTCATGCCCGCCTGAATCATGCTGGCGGCCAGCATGTAAGTTGGGATGCAGACACTCATGCCCACCCAAAGAGCGGCGATGTTCCAAAGACCCCACGTACGCTCATCTGGACGGGTCGGAGCGAGGTCGTCATTTCTGAGGCGTATGCTTGAAAACTCGCCTACAGCGCTTGCGTGGGATTCTGTTTTCGCCTTGGGTGCTTCTGGTTTCATTTGTTGTTCCTGGTTTGCCAAACTCTCTTTCTTTCCCCTGGTCGGCTGCGTATTTTTCATTTTGCAGAGGTCGAATAGCCGGGCGTTGTCATGCTCAGTATCCCACGGCGGCCCGGTTAGGGCTCCTCGCATCGGCGGCGCCCCAAAGCCAGCCATTCTCCTGGTCGACAAAAATCGCCATAGTCCGCCCCTGAGTATTCCTGAATGCCACGCGGTGTCCCATTTCCTTGAGCAGGCTGATTGTGTCGGTCGAAAATCCTGGATCTTCGAACCAAATCTTGTCCGGCAGCCACTGGTGATGAAACCGGGGCTGATCGACGGCATCATAAACATTCATCTCAAAGTCGGTGACGTTCAATACCGTTTCCAGAACAGAGTTGATAATCGTTCGCCCGCCAGGACTGCCAACAACCAGAACGGTTTTGCCGTCTTTGGCGATGATAGTAGGCGTCATGGAAGACAGCATCCGCTTCTCCGGCATAATCAGGTTTGGTGGTGTTCCAACGAGGCCGGTCGAATCGGTTCGGCCGGGCCAGGGGTTGAAATCGCCCATTTCATTATTGTAGAGAAACCCTGCACCCGCCGCGACGATCTTCGTTCCATACCAGTGTTCAATCGTGTAGGTGTTGGAAACCGCATTTCCGGCCATGTCAACCACCGAAAAATGAGTCGTTTCAGTCGATTCATGGCCCCAATCGAAATGTGTCGGAGAACTCTTGCCGGCTTTTTCCAAATCGATCGTGGCGCGCAAGTCAGCCGCGAATTCCTTCGAAATCAAGCGTTCAACCGCGAGCCCGGGATTGAAGTCAGGATCGCCCAAATGCTGCGCACGTGCAGAGAAGGCGCGCCTCATAGACTCCGCCACCAGATGAATGTAAGCCGCGGAATTGTGCCCCATCTCCTTCAGGTGGTATCCTTCCAGGATGTTGAGCATGATAGCGAGCGTGATGCCACCGGAACTCGGCGGCGGCATGCCGATGATTTCGTAGTCGCGGTATGTGGTTTTTACGGGTGTGCGAACGACCGCTTCATAGCCATCCAAATCAGTCCTTGTAATCAGGCCTGCGTTCGCCTTCATGTCCTGCTCAATCAGTTCCGCGGTCTTGCCCTTGTAAAAACCATCGCGGCCTTTTTCGGCGACGCGCTTCAGAGTCTGAGCGAGATCCTTTTGAAAGAAACGCTCTCCGGGCTGGTAGGGCGAACTGTCCGGTTTCAGAAACACGGCCGCGGAAGCTGGATATTTACGAAACCGCTCCGCCAGGTAGGTTATATCCTTACTCAGCGAATAGGGCACAATGAAACCTGATTCGGCGAGTTCGATGGCCGGCTCAATCACAGTCTGCAGGGATAAGCTACCAAACTTCTCTAGAGCGAGTGTCAAGCCCGCAACCGTACCCGGCACTCCGACCGCAAGGTAGCTGTGATGATTCAAATCGCGGACCAGTTCGCCGTTTTCGTCAAGGTACATGTCCTTACTTGCGGCCTTCGGCGCCTTTTCCCGGTAGTCTATCGCCGTCGTGCTACCGTCGGCAAAACGGATGACCATAAAGCCGCCGCCACCAATATTCCCGGCTGCCGGGTGCACGACCGCCAGAGCAAAGCCGGTTGCAACAGCGGCATCGACGGCATTGCCGCCCTGCTCTAGTATCCGCGCCCCGACTTCCGACGCCAGCCGCTCGGTTGAAACCACCATTCCATGCCGCGCCGCAACCGGCCACTTGCGGGCCAGAGCCATCTCGGGTATGAGGAAGAGAAAGAACAATAATAAGAGCGATACGACATTCAGAGCAGTTTTCATGGGTAGATCCCGAATTGGTTAGATGCTCTTGTTATTTTGGCTGCCGCGAAAACATCTGCTGCTGCGAGGAAGCGATCCCCTGGAGGCTGCCTGGCTGAAACCGCTCGTAATGGCAGCATCAGGCAATCTCGGGCAATCTCTACTCAGGAGAAGGTTTGCCACTCGTGGCGACTGGTACGACGAACCGCGCAATCACCGGGTCATGGTCACTCGCACGGTGGTCGTGAGCAAAATCAGCATTGATATGTACGATCTCAACTTCAGGCGAATCCGCCAACGGCGACCCGGAACTCACCAAAATATGGTCGAGTATCTGAGAATTGCCGTTGTAAACATAGGTGTAGCGTTCAGTCTCCGGCACCAGATCAATCAAGCCACTCATATTGTCCGCGGCCAGGAGCTGCACGGGGCGCCGGAACTGGTGTTCGTTCAGATCGCCGACCACAAGCACGTTTGCCGTGGCGTCCCATTGCAACAATTCTGCTACGAAAGACTGGATGGCAGATGCCTGTTTACGGCGCTTGACTTCGCTGCCAAACCGCTGAGGTTGATGCGCGCCAAAAATAGCATCGTCGCCGCCCTTCGAGCTGAAGTGGTTGTTGATGATGAAGATGCGTTGGCCATTGAATTCGAACTCGGCGGCCAGTGATTTGCGGGTGCGCGCGAAGGAAGGCTCGCCCGGATTCACCCGCCCTGGATTTGGCGAAAGGTGGGGACCCTGCGAATCAACAGAGATGCTCGCTGAGCCAAGCGCGTCTGCCGCGCCTCTCGACGTAAAAGTTACCCGCGCTGAATTGTAAAGAAAACCGACACGGATGTTTCCTCCCGGCTGACCACCATCTTTCTTGTCCTCAGGATTGACTTGCACAAAATCGTAGGTCGGACCGCCAGCGTCAACTACCGCGGAAATCAGCCGTTTGAATGTCAGGCTGGCATCGACGACGCCATCGTCAATCGCGCCGTTGTCGTCCTGCACCTCCTGCAACGCCAGAATGTCCGGCGAGGCCAAATTTTGAACAATGCTGTTGGCCAGGGCGTCGAACTTCTCGACGGCGTCTTGAGCATCCAGGTTTTCGGCATTGAAGGTCGCGACGGTCAATCGCGCCTGGTTGCCGACGAGCGCCGTGCTGGCTTTTCGCCGATTCGCCGGCACAAGTTGGGGCAGAGATCCGACTGCGGCAACCCGAAACGAGCCAAAATTGTAGTCAACTACGCCAACAATATCACCCGTGAACCGGTCGCCGACATTGGCCGCTGGCCGGTTCTGACTCTTTTTACTACTTATAATAATGCGTTCCGGGTTGACGTCGTTTTCTCTCAGGAGAATGCCGCCCGCCGGAGTACGAACAATAGCATCCGCACCCCCGTCTGCCAGAACAACAAAATCTCCGAACCGAGATGTGGGCCCGCAGACAACCGGATTCCGGATACGCACAAGCATGCCTTCCAAGCTCTCGAAAAAATCAATGGCATCCGTGTCGCATTCGAAGCTGCTCATGCCGTCGTCGTCCACCCAGGCAGAAGGCGGAACCCGGCCACCCTTACCGATAGTTGTCGGCTCCGGCAACGGCTGATTGTGTGCCCCTTTTGTAAGCTTATCCGCGTTGATCTGAGTCGTGGTCAAGCCGTTGCGGATGCGTCGTTCCGCCACCGTACCATCTACCGCCACCCAATCTCCTGAAGCAAGCGCTGCTGCATCTTCACCGGTGGAGATGAAAATGCCCTCCGAGCTGGCCGGATTGCCGTCGCTGGCAGCTTGCACCCAGAACCCTAGGTTTCGCTTATCTTGCGAGATACCAGTAACCACTCCGCTCACCTTCCGCACGCGCCGACCAACAAAAGGCGACCTGTGCGCACGTCCCTGGATCTCCGGGATGGTCAGGCCTGATGCAACCGACTCTCCCTGGGAAAACCCGAACGCCAGGAACTGGGTAACCTGCCGGTCACTGAAATTATCGTCGCTAACCACCACCAGGGCGCGCTCGCCGGTGGAAAGTTCGGGCCCGAAACACATTCCCTCGAGGTTGTCGAGCGGAACGCCAAGCGTCGTGAAATCCAGGAGAAGCGTTTTGTTCAGTGGTTGCAGGGTGTGCAGATCGACAGCTTTCAGGCTTTCGACATCTTCTACTCTCGACGCGCCATCGAGCTTCACCAGGTAGAGCCGGACCTCCGTGCCACGTCCTTGAGCGTAAGACCTCTCCATGACCAACAGGGACGATTCACTCAGGGCTAGAAGCTCAGGCACGCCATTATTGCGGCTACCATCCGGTTTTCTCGGCGCGGCATGCACCGGATCAGTCCAATAAAGGAACTCTTCAGGCTCGCCGCCCGCCTGCATGTCGTACCTCAAAATTCGAACTGGCGATCTGACATCTACGTCCGACTGCGGACCGTCTTGAGCCAGCGCTTCCTCGTTGGCGGAAAAAATGTAACGGCCTTGCGGGCCGACACAAAGCGCTTCGAACGCCCGGTTTTTCAGGACGCCATGGTCACGGTCCTCCGTTGGGAGAAACTTGTTTGGGATTGGAAAATCGGCCAGGGAAGCTCCATCCAAGCCAAAGTTGCGGATAAATGGCTTGTAGCGTGTATCGGAGCTCCCTTCCGAGGAAATGACGAGTTTCTCCGGGCCAATGAGACAAATGCCTTCCGGGTCGATGGATGTCTTCACAAAAGGGGCGTCGGTGTGGTCGGTCAGAATTGTCACCCCCTGAAAGCTCACATCACCGTCAGACAATTGGTCATCCTGAAGGGCTATCCGCAGCCGGTAAAAACGGGCCGGGCCACGCTTGCCGAAATCGTCGCTCAGCACATAGTAGAGCTGGCGGGCAGCATCATAAGTTAAGGCGGAAAACCCACCCACCGGAACGCCATCAATGGAAACCGGCTCTGCCAGCGTGGTATGGCCGATGAAACGTGCGACGTAACTTTGCGCCGAAAGCACCTGAGTAAGACATGCCACCAGCACTATCAACATCAATTTGCGGACATCCATCCTGATTTCCCATCTTGATCTGCAATAAGCGCGCCTGATGGACAGACCGCGCATCCCCTGAAGCATTGGTCGTTTGATTTGTTTCAATGTAGAAATATAGCAGGAAAAATGCAAGGTTTCAACGCCATCACACGCGGCGCGAGCCAACACCAACTACCAGCGCGATGATGGGAGACGGGCGGCCAGAAGAATGCATCTGAAGCCCCACCCTTCTGGAAACGGCGACGGCGCCTGCCAGCCTGAGTGCCGCCGCGAGTCTCGTTCTCAGCGAGGCGTCGCGGTCGATGTCTCGACGAAACCGCCGGACTTTCACACCAAAGTGAAATCCACCACCCGCTCGCTCACGGAAACTCTGACAACACGGACGCGGACTGGATCCCCGAGCCGGTAAGTCTTGCCGGTGGCATTGCCGACTAGCTGATATTGCTTTTCGTCATGGTGGTAATAATCATCCGCAAGATCAGAGATGTGGACCAGGCCATCCACCAGCAGTTCTGTTATTTCAACGAAAATTCCGAAGGCGACGACCCCGGAAATCACGCCGTCAAACTCGTCACCGAGGTGGCGCTGCATGTATTCGACCTTCTTCATCTTGATGGATTCACGTTCCGCCTCGAGAGCAACCACCTCGCGATCATTGGACTTCTGGGCAATGGTATCGAGCGCGGTCAGCTCCTGTTTGTTCTTTTCGAAATCCACGCCATGCGCGTACTTTTTCAGCAAACGATGAACGGCAAGATCCGGGTATCGTCGAATCGGGGAGGTGAAGTGCGTGTAGTGCTTGAACCCCAACCCAAAATGGCCGAGGCAGTTGCTGGCATATTTTGCCTTCATCATGGACCGCAACAGCAGCCCTTCAATCATGCCTTCCTCGGGTTTCCCCTTGAGTTTGACCAAGTACTCTCCCAAAAGTTTTCCCGTCACTTTTTTGTGCGGGTCGAGCGGGTAGCCGAGAGCCGTTACGAATTTGCGAAAGTCATCCATCTTCGCTTCGGCCGGCTCTTCGTGGACGCGGTAGAGAAACGGCGGAACCCGGCCATTCTCACCAAGCTTGAGAGCCACGTGCTCCGTCACGGTACGGTTTGCCAGCAGCATGAATTCCTCAATCATACGATTGCTCGCCTGCCGCAGACGTTTCCGGATCGCGACCGGCACGCCTTTGTCGTCCAAGTCTACTTTGACCTCCGGTATGTCAAAATCGAGGCTACCGAGTTCCTGCCGGCGCCTGATTAGCGTCTGACTCAGGCCGTGCATGAGATGTAAATCCTTGGCGAACTTCATACGCGATTTCGGCTTGTCAAAGATCGTCTGCACTTCTTCGTAAGTGAACCGGCGTTTGCTGTTGATGACCGTTTCGGCGATCTTGTAATCCACGACATCGCCAGCGGCTGTCACCTCCATGATGCAACTCATGGTCAGGCGGTCTTCTTCCGGGCGCAGGCTGCAGATGTGATTGCTCAGCTTCTCCGGCAGCATCGGCACAACGCGGTCAACCAGGTACACCGAGGTGCCCCGGTTGAGGGCCTCACGGTCGACCTTGGTTTTCGGGCTCACATAGTAACTGACATCCGCAATGTGCACACCCAGCCGAAAATTCTTGTTGGCGAGGGCCTCAATCGAAACGGCATCGTCGTAATCTTTGGCATCCTTAGGATCAATGGTGAAACAAACCTGCTTACGCAGATCAAGGCGCCGTTTGATCTCTTCCGGAGGAATGGTAAGGGAAACGTTGGCAGCCTCCTGCTCAACAGGCTTGGGGAAATTGATGGGTAGATCGAACGATTTGACCACCGACATGACATCAACGCCGGGATCCTGCGGGAAGCCTAAAACTTCATCAATCTTGCCGATTGGATTGCTGCGCTCATCTGCCCAGTCCACAACTTGCACAACCACCTTGTGGCCATGCTTTGCCTTCTTGGAATCCTCGCGTGGCACAAAGATATCGCGTGGCATTTTCAGGTCGTCCGGCACGACAAAGCCGTAGTTACGCGTTTCTTCGTAAGTCCCGACAATATTCTGACGCGCACGCCGAACAATTCTGACAACACGACCCTCCTTGCTGCGTCCTTTGGCTTCCGCGTAAAGCTGCACATCAACAGTATCGCCGTGCATCGCGGTGCTCATATTCTTCTGGCTGATGAAAACATCATCCTGACCTTCGGGCGTGATCAGGAAACCATAGCCCTGAGTCTTGACTTGCAGATCACCTTGCAGCGTAGCAACTTTGCGAATTGAGCCGAAATTATTGCCGCGGTGTTTGGCGATAACACCTTTGCGCGCGGCAGCCTTAATCAAATCGCGGAACTCGGCGTAATCCGTCTTTGGCACTCCGAGCTTGCGCGCCATTTCCTTAGGCTTGAACGTCCTGTCGGGATAAGTGGCCATTAGGCCAACAACTTTCTGTATTGTATTTTTCTTCAAAATGTAATCAACTTTCAATGTTAAAACTTAAGTAAGTAGACGACCAGACAGTCGTCTTGAAAAAACCGTCGGGAAATTGGGTCTGATGTGCAGAGCCGAAGCCAGAGCAACTCCGCTTGCCATGGCAAGCTAAGACACCGGACGAGTCAAACTCCTGAACATAAATCTGCCCGATAGCGCGCCAATCACCAAATAGATAACTCCCTCGACATAGAAACCAAGCAGCAATTTGCCGAAACTGAACAAGAAGGAGTAGACAGCCACGACGCCCGCGAGCCACGCGAGCACATCATACCATCGCAGCCGCTCGACATTCACATCACCGGCTTTGGCTGCAACCGGCTTCCAAAATGGCGAACCTGGCCTTACCCGCTTGAAGAAGCTGACAAGCTTCTCGTCTGAGACGGGCGCTGTAAGCAAAGTCGCGGTAAGCCAACACACTGTTGAAAATCCGGTGACAATGATCAAACGCCAGCCATAGATGGAATATAACTCCGTGGGGGAGTTCTGATGGACCAGATAGAGCGTGAAATAGGCCAACGCGGCGGAAATCCAGGCGGTGATCTCAGACCATGCATTCACCCGCCACCAGAACCAGCGTGCAATATAAACGCCGCCAATTCCCGCTGACATGCCGTAAAACAGCTGCCAGCCGCCTTTTATACTTTCCATCATCATGGCGGTAGTTGTGCCCAATGCCAACATCACAAGGGTGACGAATCTGGCAACTGTCACGTAGTGCCGCTCGCTCTTGCCCTGAGCGATGAAGGGCTTGTAAAAATCATTCACCAGAATGGAAGTGCCCCAGTTAAGCTGGGTGTCGATCGTCGACATAAAAGCAGCTAGAAAAGACACCAGCATGAGTCCGAGCAAGCCCGTGGGCAAATACTCCAACACCATCAGAGGATACCCCAATTCGGGATCTTCAAGGTTCGGAAAAACCACAACCGAAACCACTCCGACAATGATCCAGGGCCAGGGTCGCAGGCAGTAGTGACCAATGCTGAACCACAACATCGACAGGTAGGAATGCCGCTCATCCTTGGCCGCGAACATTCTCTGGGCCAGATAACCGCCGCCATCCGCTGTTTTCGAGGCCCACCAGTTCACGGAAATGAACGCTACGAAAGTGGTCAGCGGCAGGAATTCCGAACCGACTTCCGGCACAAAACTGAGTATTTGATCCGCCTTGCCTTCATAGATAGTGTCGAGCCTGGTGAGGATGGCAGCCATGCCGCCATTGTCCTGCACAGCAATCACCGCCAGCATGATTGCGGCAAACATGGCAATTCCGAACTGAATAAAATCGGTCATGACCACGCCCCAGAAACCGGACATGACGGAATAGGTCAGTGCGATGCCAAGCAAGACCAGAACCACGTTCCATCTGGGCCAATCCACAAATACGCCGAGCACTTTGATCATGGCCAACATCACCCAACCCATGACAATGCAATTGAGCACAATGCCTTCCCAAAGAGAACGAAAACCACGCAAAATTTGTGCAGGCTTGCCTGAGTACCGGATTTCGAGCAGTTCCAGATCGGTGATGATTCCGGCACGGTGCCAAAGCCGGGCGAAAAAAAGAGTGGCCATGATGTGCGTGGCGGCAAGATTCCACCACAGCCAATTTCCCGCGATGCCATCGGTCGCGATGATCCCGGAGACAAAGAGCGGCGTGTCCACAGCAAAGGTGGTCGCAATCATCGAAGTGCCGGCAATCCACCACGGTAATTTCCGGCCCGAAACAAAAAACTCACTCATGCTCTCGCCGGCACGTCGGGAGTAATAGATTCCAATGCCAATAGCGAATACCAGATATGCGGCGATGATCAACCAATCCCAAGCGGCCAGGTGCATAGCGTTCCTTTCATCTTTTGTGATGGAGTTGGCGAAAAAAATCGGAGCTGGTCAGGAATGCGAGCAGAGCAACGTGTTATTCAATAAAAAAGGCGTAACCTTGGTGGCTACGCCCTTCTCGATATTTATGAAGAAGAAAGCGTCACCTACTTTCTTCATTCTTTCTCAAATTCGCGATTTCATCACGGAGACGGGCGGCGTCTTCATAGCGCTCATCGTTTATCGCGCGCTGCATATCGACCTCGAGACGCTCAAGGTTGTTCATCGGAGGCGCGTCAACATCATCTCTGACATCAACATCGGAGTCCTTATCGTTCACCGAGGCGCGGTCCATGACGTCCTCTGAAACGAAGATGGGGGCGTGCATTCGCAGAGCCAAAGCAATCGCATCACTTGGCCGGGCATCGATTTCTGAATTTGTGCCGTTGAGTTTCAGATTGATAAGAGCGTAGTAGGTGTTCTCGCGCAAATCATTGACGACGATTCGAGCAATCTTTGCTTCGACGGATTCCAAAAGGTTCTTGATCAAATCATGCGTTAGGGGTCTCGGCGGTGAGACGTTTTCCAACTGCAAAGCGATAGCCTGAGCCTCGGTGTTGCCAACCACGATTGGCAGCCATCTATTGTTGACATCATCCTTGAGAATGACCACGAATCTATTGGTGTGCGCGTCGAGGGTAACCCTATCGACTCTGACAGCGATCAGCATTATGATTCTCCAACCCGGTTGCGACCGCAAAGTCCAATTTCACGGTCAAATAACATATAAGAATACTCAAATTAAGCTAGACAGTCAAGCTAAATATTGGTGAATTGGCCCCGGTACAAGCCGGTAGTACACAGGTTTTGTTGAAATTATACCGCCAATACATCCGTTTGCTGAACTCCCTATTCCTATTGATTATCGTGTCGGCTGAGCAAATTCTGAATGAATATTATCTATAAAGTTTGTCAAGAAAAACGCCTTGATAGTAGTGTGTTAAGATTTGGTCAAACTTGTGGCCACGGTGCGCCATGACGGCCGCGCCGACTTGACACATGCCAACGCCGTGGCCCCAGCCTCCGCCATGCAAGACGAACTTTGCGGGCAGCCCTGACGACTGGCCTTTCTTCTCAACATAGAAACTCGCGCTGAACAACGTCTTGTCCGACAAAGCCTGGCGAATCGCCAATTCCTTACCAATAGTAAACCGGCGCTTTGTTCCAACAATTTCCAGCTGAATCAACCTACCTGACACCCCACGCTCTACGGGACGCAGATCTTTCAGGTTGCCAAACGCCTCCCCGGTCTTGCGGCGAATGATCCTCTCGAGTTGAGAGCGCGTGTATTCAACTCGCCACCTGAAGTACTTCTTGCTGTAGTTTACCGATGCAGGGATTTTGCCACCTGTGGTATTGCAAAAAGCAGCCGGTTTTCTATCAAGCCAGCGCTTGAGATTCCTCTCATTCTTGAGATTGTCTCCGGACCGCCGGCGCTTGCGGTCCGGGACGCCACGCAAGAACGGCTTTGCGTTCATAATCCAGACATTGTCATTGTTTTCCGTATGGCCGCCACACACGCCGGCATAAAACGCTTCGGTCAGCTTGTTCTTGTGGACCATCAGCAGACCGCGTGTCTCTGAGACGGCTCGGTCGGTGACACCACTGTGTTTTGTCGTGCCGCTAAACGCCTGACAATGCACGTCGTCACAGAGATCGAAGGCCTGTACCGGGTGGCGTAAGCCGATTTTGGCCAGCGCTTCGACGCGCGCGGTAACGGCCTGCGCTTTCAACGCCTCGAATGGAAAACTGGCTGGCATCTCTGACGGCACAACCCCACGAATGTAATTCTCCAGGGAAAGTTCGTTGACGACGGTGATGTGGCCTGTGGCGTCCAGGACAAATTCGAGTGTGCCCGAATACGTGCGGCGCTCGCTACGCTCCCAATGAAAACCGCTGCCAACATCGACGTCTGCGACCTCGACTCGCGGCACATCCAATCTTACAGTCTCGCGCGCGTCGAAGCTATCTCCGGTATCGAGATTGCTGAAACGCAGCGTGCCTCGCGCTTTGCCTTTTGGCCATCTGACAATCTCCGAATTCGTCTGATCCAGGATGGAAGTTCTGAATGCACGCGCGGCAACCTCACTTCTGAAGGCTTTGCGCAAAACGACCTGATACACAATCTTGTGGAGGTAGCGAAGCGCAAACCGTCCGCCGATGCGATACCTCCTGGTCTCGACTGAGAGTCCCTTGCGCGACATGAAGTCTGCGATTTCCTCGGCTTCGTAGCGGTCTTTTGTGGTGCCCACCGCGAGACGGTACTGGAAATCAGCAGGCCTGGCCTTGAATACCTCAATGCGCCAGTGGCCAGCGGGTGCGTTTCGCGAAATCGCGCCACCGGCGTGATTCCTGAACGTGAACCTGCTATCGATTTTAAACTCAACGCTCTCTCGTTCTTCAACAATGCCGACTCGAATCGCGGGTACGCCACGTTCGGCCGAGCGGGGTTGCGGCGCCTTACAGGAAAACGCCAGCAAAGTCGAGGTGATGACCAGGCTACAAACCATAAAACTCCATTTTGAATTACTGTTAGGTTCCATACTCGCTCCGGTTGCGATTACTTCGGCAAGCAATCTAGGAAGTTAATTCATCTTTTTCCAGTACAAAGCGCTCTGTCGGTTCGGGCGAACCGTCGTGGCGCTCCACACTGTGGTGATTTTTCACACCCAGAATCTTAAGCTCAACTCTCATTAACTCTATGAAATACAACAAATTAGATCGCTTGCCATTTTGTGGCACAGCAATTGGATAGTCAGAATTCAAGACATTACGAACGCATGACCAGGAGGTTTTCAATGATTCACAGAACATTCGGTATTACCGCACTTTTGCTGGCAGCCATGATTTCAGCCACGTCTGCACAGGACAAGGCGCCGTCAACGCCGTTTTCCCACAAAGGGTTTAAAGCCGCTATTGGCGTTGGAAATTTCGAAGCAACTTCTGAGCTGGATCTCGATCAAGGGGAGGCAGGAGCACTACACCTGGGATACGGTTTCAGCGATAATGTCACACTCTGGTTGACTGCACTCGGCGTCGAGCATCCTCATCTCAGCAGCAGTAGCACTATTTCCGAGTTTGGCGGGCTTGAGTTAAACCTGCAGTACAAATTCAGACCAACTTCCAAGCTACAGCCGTACGGCAAAATCGGACTGGGTGGCTACGGCTTGAAGCGACAAAACGCACAAAACACCACGGTTGGAGGCGGCGTAAATGTTGCGCTCGGTGCGGATTTCTTCTTCTCCAAACATGTCGGAATTGGCGCCGAACTCAATTTCAAAGGCATCCAATATGAGTCAGAGCATCGGCGTGTAGGCGATACAGATGTTTTTCAGGACCTACCTGAAAAGCTGGATGGCGACGCCACTGGATTCATGGTTACGCTCACACTGCAATAGCCTGAGTCGAGAAGATGTGGAACTTGTGCAGGCCCGTTCCAGCAGGCGGGCCTGTCAGGTTCGACTCCACCTGCGGCCTGGGACGGTTCACGAACTCCTTCCTGCGACACTCCCTCCGCGTGCCATTTCGAGTCGCCGCTGTCATCACAAAGAGTATCACATTTTCCGAAACGTGCCGTCCGGAACTGCGTAGACCGGTAGGCGGTCCGCCGACAGTTTGACTCTTGACTTTGTGGCCGCTTTGTCCCATCTTTACGGATAAGCAAACACTATTCAATCAAACCAGTGTGGAGAAAACATTGACGACAACGACAGATGAACGTAGAGGCATCAGATGGGGGACGACCGCATTTGTTGTCCTTCTCTTGGTGCTGATGATGACGCTCAATATCTATTGGAGCTTCCAGCCCGACCTGATTGATATTATCGCGTTGACCGATAGCAATGCTGAAACCCAAAAGGAGCGCTCGGTGACGGGCTTTGCCACAACCAGCGCACTCATGGAAACCGCACGAACCCTGCTCGACAAGCCAGGCGGCTACCTGTCGAACGACGTCTGCCCACCAAGCCTGTTTATGGACAACATGCCGAGTTGGGAGTTTGGCGTGCTCGTGCAGGTACGTGATTTTTCGAAAGCGCTGCGCAACGATATCAGTCGAGCGCAAACGCAATCGCAGGAGAATCCTGACCTGGCCAAGGCAGAGCCCTATTTCAATGTAAACAGCGAGTCCTGGCTGTTTCCGAGGGCAGAGGGAGAATATCGTCAAGGCATATACGCTCTGGAGCGCTACCGCGACGCTCTGTCAGACCCCATGGATACACAGACACAATTTTTTTCGAGGGCTGACAACCTGCGGGACTGGCTAAAGATTGTCGCCATCCGGCTGGGCAGTCTGTCGCAGCGGCTGAGCGCGAGTGTCGGACAGGAACGCATCAACACCGACCTGGCCGGTGAACCGGATGCACAGCAATCGACCTACCAGTCGAGCGAGATGGACGTAAAAACGCCGTGGTTGGAAATCGACGATGTCTTCTATGAAGCACGCGGCACCTGCTGGGCGCTGATCAATCTGCTGCGCGGCATTGAAGTGGACTTCAGACAGGTGCTGCAAAAGAAGAATGCCACCAGAAGCCTGCAGCAGATCATCCGCGAACTGGAGGCGTCACAGCGGACCGTCTGGAGTCCCGTTGTGCTGAATGGCTCCGACTTCGGTTTTTTTGCAAACTACTCGTTGGTGATGTCGTCTTACATGGCCCGGGCCAACGCAGGCGTCATCGACCTGCGTAATCTCCTGAGCCAGGGTTGATGAGACGATTATTCCTCGTGCGACATGCCAGCGCGAGCATGAACCATGATGGCGGGTCGGACTTTGATCGTTCCCTGAACCAACGTGGGAAGCGTGATGCTGCCGCCATCGGAAGGCTGTTGGCCGGGATGAAAATGAATCCTGCCGCAATCTTGGCAAGCTCTGCAAGGCGTGCCGTGGAAACCGCGAAACTCCTCGCAACTGAGATCGACTATCTAGTTGAGCAAATCACTTTCGACGATTCAATGTACCTGGCCGGGTCTGGCTATCTGCTGGAGCTTATTCAGCGGCTTGACGGTCGGCTGCCCTCGGCCATGCTGTTGGGGCATAATCCCGGTTTCACCGCACTGATCAATAAGCTGGGCGATAGACAGGTTGAAAATCTGCCAACCTGCGGGATTTACTGCGTGGAGTTTGACACCAATTCCTGGCAACACGTTGGTTTGCAGAAGGGGAAATGCCGTTTCTTTGAATCACCGGAAAACGTTAATTGACCTCAAGCTGATTCAAGCGAGAGCGCACTTCTTGATTGTGACGACTCGGAGCGAAAAACAAAATGCCCACGCCGGGGCCGGGTATCCCTGAAACCTCAAAGCACATCTCACGTCGTTGGCGCACTTCACACCAAAATGATGACGGCTTAACCCAGAAATTCAACAGTTTAAACTTTTGACATTTGGCGGGTGCAGAAAATTTGGTATGTTGCGCCACGGGAAGAGCACGCCGGTATTCTCCTGGTAACTGAAGAACTTCGGTTATAGCTTGCACGGCGACAGGATTTGCCGGCGTCATTTTTTTCGCTACAACGTACAAACACAAGTCTCGTTCACCCTACCCTTCCTTTTTAGCCTTGAAAAGGCCAGTTCTTGATGGCCTTTTCAATTTGAATGCCTTCCGGAAAAAACTTCACGCCCAAGATAACTCTCTACTCTCCACGCTCTACTTTTTGGTGTGTGTCGCCTTTTGTAATTTCCATTTTGTATTCTTCATGGCGGATTTGCCACGCTAGTGTGATGATTTCCAAATAAGCGAACTCTGACAGGGTTTGATGTTAACCGTTTCAGGCATACAAAAAGGTCGAAACCCTGTCAGAGTTTTGTTCGGGAAATTAGAAACCGTGACGCTAGGAACGATTCCTAATTCCATTTTTCAGGTGTGCGTTCAGAAGTTGGCACTGCGGAAAGACTAGTTGTGGCAAAAACCTATGCCCACGGCAGTCACATCATCCCAGGCGTGGTTTTTCCTGGCAAAATTTTCTGCTGCGGCAATGATGGTATCGAGAGCCGCTGTCACGGGACGCGGCGGGATCCCGGAAAGTGTCTTCAACAGACAATCTTCGAATAGCTCATCCGCTTCATTATGCACCTCGCTCAACCCGTCGGTGTAGAGCAAAAGCGTATCACCCGGCTCCATCCGGAATTCTATTTCTTTGCCGGCCTTATAGACTCCGGCTGCGGCAACGCCAAGAAGAAGGCCATTCGCGGGAATCCGTTCGGCGGTTTGCTTGCCGGCCCTGAGCACAAATGGATGCGGAATACCGGCGTTGACAAGGCGGCATTCACCGGTGCGCGTATCCATAATCATGATAAGCCCGGCGACATACAAAGTTTTCGGCAGGATCTGATACAAAAGCGTATTCAAACGAGCGAGAATGGCGCCTGGACTTTCCTCCTGCCCTTTCAGTTCCAGGAAGGCAGACTTGAGCAGCACGGTAATCAAAGCAGCCTGAATGCCGTGTCCGGTCACATCCGCCACAAACACCCCCAGCTTGTGTTCCGACAGTGACACCACATCGTAGAAGTCTCCGCCGACCTCCAGAGCTGGCTGATAACGGGTGGCAACCGAGACTGGGCACGAGTTCGGAAAAGTTTGCGGCAGCATGCTCTGTTGAACGCTGCGGGCAAGATTCAACTCATCGCGCATCGCCTCATTTGCCTCAAACAACCTGCTGCGCTCTAACAGCACAGCGTCCAACTCACGTACCTTGCTGGCGAGCCCTTCTCTCAACTCTTTGCTGTTCAGTGCGTTTCGAATAACCATCATCAGGTGATCATTGTCCCACGGTTTCTCTACATACTGAAAGAGAGAAACCTCGTTAATGGCTTTGATGGCGTTTTCTTTATCCGCGTACCCGGTAAGGAGGATAGATGTAAGATTCGGGTAGAGTTTTTGCACCTCGGACAGAAACTCGAGGCCGTCCATATCCGGCATCAGAAAATCAGTGATAAGCAGATCGACCGGCTTGTTCTCCAGGTACCCCAACGCGTCGGCGGGAGACTGGTAGGCCACCACATCAAAATCCGTTTCGAGGCCCAGGTAGGAAGCCAGCGTGGTCGTCACCAGTTCATCATCATCGACAATCATGATGAGTGGCCGGTGCTTTTGCTCCAATGAATTGCTACCGTTATTCATGGTAATGGAAACTCAACAGTGATTTGTAAAATGAGACGGGTTCAACTAGAACTAACGAGAGAGGATGTCTGATTGTGCCAGAAAATATCAATAGCATCCGGTGAAAGCAAGAGAATTCTGCCTGGATCAGCAATCAATCCTTGCTGCAGAGAGCAGCATGCCGGACATGTCTTTGGACACGCGGCCCCTGCGACAGCGGAATATCTACTAAGCCTTGAAAATGCTGGTTCCCGGGTAAACTGCGGTATCGCCCAGCAATTCCTCGATTCGAAGCAGCTGATTGTATTTTGCAATCCGGTCTGAGCGCGAGGCGGAACCGGTTTTGATTTGTCCGGCGTTGGTCGCAACCGCGATGTCTGCAATCGTGTTGTCTTCCGTCTCCCCTGAACGGTGCGAAATAACCGAGGTGTAAGCGGCGCACTTCGCCATTTCGATGGCATCCAGAGTCTCGGTGAGCGTACCTATCTGGTTCACCTTTATCAGAATCGAGTTGGCGATTTTCTCGTCAATTGCGCGGCCAAGACGCTCGGTGTTGGTGACGAGCAAATCATCGCCGACAAGCTGCACTTTGCTACCAAGCTCCTGTGTCTGATGCTTCCAGCCTTCCCAATCGTTCTCGTCCAGGCCATCCTCGATCGACACAATCGGATATCGCGTCAGCAGGTCGCCGAAAAAGGCAACCATCTCATCAGAGGAAAGCAGCTTGTTCTCCGATGCAAGGTTATAGACCTTCTTCTCCTTGTCATAGAATTCACTGGCGGCGGCATCCATGGCAATGAAGATCTGCTCCCCCGGTTTGTAGCCGGCGATTTCGATCGCCTTCATGATGACCTGCAGCGCTTCTTCGTTCGATGCCAGATTGGGCGCAAAGCCTCCCTCGTCTCCAACTGAGGTATTCAGGCCCTTGTCGCTCAGCACCCTTTTCAGCGCATGGAATACCTCGGCTCCCATTCTCAACGCTTCCGAGAAGGTACTGGCGCCGGCAGGCACCACCATGAATTCCTGTAAATCGACATTGTTGTCCGCGTGCGCTCCGCCGTTTAGAATATTCATCATGGGCACGGGAAGCGTCTTGGCGTTGACGCCACCGATGTATTGATAAAGCGGCAGGTCGAGGAAATTGGCAGCGGCTTTTGCGATCGCCATCGAGACGCCGAGAATAGCATTAGCTCCCAGCTTTTCCTTATTCATGGTGCCATCCAACTCTAACAGCAAGCCGTCGATAAAGGCCTGGTCGGTTGCATCTTCGCCGATCAACTCTTCGACGATCGCCTCGTTGACATTGTTTACCGCGGTAAGGACACCTTTGCCGCCGTAGCGGTCTTCATCATTGTCGCGCAACTCAATGGCTTCGTGCTCGCCGGTCGAGGCGCCCGATGGCACCGCGGCCCGGCCCAAGACACCATCTTCAAGATAAACATCCACCTCAACGGTTGGATTGCCGCGTGAATCCAGTATTTCCCGAGCCATGACATCGACTATTGTTGGCATTTTGGGGCAACTCCTTTCAAGCAAATTGTGGGATTGGGTTCGTCCAAACAAACACCAAAAAGATAGAACTAAATGAGAAAGAAACAATATAAAAATGGCCCGATCACCGCCGACCGTCTGACTTCGGTTGCACACTCAACTCGCGATTGGGCACAAGCAACGGAAGTACCACCCCAAACAGTGACGCGATGAGCCGATGAACATCGATTTACTTGTATGACTCACAAGACGATGGCCTTGATCACGTTGGTTGTACCGGTTTCGCCCTTCGGCACACCGGCGGTGATGACAACCGTATCCCCTGTCTGAACCAATCCTGCTTGCAGTGCCTTGTCTTTCGACTGCTGGACCATGTCCTCGGTATTCTGGAAGGTTTCGCCAACAAGGGGGTGCACTCCCCAAATCAGGTTCAATTGCCGGGCGACCTGAGCCTCCGGGCAGAGCGCGACAAGATCTCTTTGTGGCCTGAAAGAGCTGATCATGCGAGCAGTGCTTCCCGAGCGGGTTGGAGTCAGAATCGCCGTGGCATCGAGGTCGAGCGCCATCTGAAATGCGGCGTGGCTCACCGCCCTTGCAATGCCAATAGATTTCTTGAACTGGTGTCTCACCCGTTGAGCGGCCGCCGCTTCGCTTGATTCAGTGACAGTTAGAATTCTGACCATGGTTTCGACCACCTCGACCGGGAACTTGCCGATGGTGGTTTCTTCAGAGAGCATGACCGCATCCGTGCCATCCAGAACCGCGTTGGCGACGTCGTTGGCCTCTGCGCGCGTGGGACGCGGCTCATCGACCATGGATTTCAACATCTGCGTCGCGGTGATGACGGGCTTGCATTGGCAGTTGCACTTGTAGATGATGGTTTTCTGGGCGATGGGTACACCCTCTAACGGCGTCTCAACAGCGAGGTCTCCGCGGGCAACCATGATTCCGTCTGCGACATTGATGATTTCGTCGATGTTCTGCAGCGCCTCATGCTTCTCGATTTTCGCGATCACTGGAACCGAGTAACCCTCGCTCTCAATCAGTTTTTTGATCTGCTCAACATCCTGCCACTTGCGGACAAAGGACATGGCGACATAGTCAACGCCCTGCGCCAGGCCAAACGCCAGATCGTCTTGATCTTTCTTTGTCACCGCGGTCACTGACAGCGTGCGATCCGGGACCGTGATGCCTTTGCGCGAAGACAATTCACCGCCATCCAACACAATGCAGTTGATGTCAAGGCTAGATACGCTTTCGATCTGCAGCGTGATGCTGCCGTCCGCAAGCAGAAGTTTATCGCTGGCTTCTACATCCTGCGGCAGTTTCTCATAGCCTATCGAGACGCGGTCGGGGCCGGTGGCGCCCGGCTCTGCCGTCAGAGTGAGACGCTGCCCGTCCTCCAGCAAAATGGGTTCATTCGCAATCTGCCCGACACGAATTTTCGGCCCAGACAAATCCTGCAGAATCGCAATGGGCACATTCTTCTCATCAGCGACTTTGCGGATACGAGTGATGGTTCTGGCGTGGCTCTCATGGTTGCCATGCGAGAAATTCAAGCGCGCGACATTCATGCCGGCTTCCACCAGCTTGCCCAGCGTTTCCTCGGAGTCGCTCGCGGGCCCGATCGTGCAAATGATTTTTGTTTTTCTCATCTAGTCATTTCCTGCCAGAATTAGTCTCAGATCCATGACATTTGTATGGGTCGGCCCGGTTATCAATAAATCGCCCAAGGCCTGAAAATAGGGGTAGGCATCGTTGTTGCGCAGGTGGTCTTCCGCACGCAAGCCAAGGTTTTCGGCCCGAGCAATCGTCTCTCCGTCGCAAATGGCGCCGGCTGCGTCCGTGGGGCCATCTGTGCCATCCGTGCCGGCACATAGAATCACCGTTGCCGGCAGACCGGAGATATCCTGAGCAGCGGCCAGCACAAATTCCTGATTGCGGCCGCCCTTGCCGTTGCCGCGCAATGTGACCGTGGTCTCACCCCCGGAAAGCACACAAACAGGCGGAGAAACGGGATGCCCGGATTTTTGTATCTCCGCGGCAATGGCTGCATGCACACCGGCCACATCTCTTGTCTCGCCTTCAATGGTGGATGAAAGGATCAGGGTTCGATAACCAAGCTGCGCTGCTTTTTTCTCCGCAGCCTGGATCGCCTGAAAATTGCTGGCGATGATCACATTTTGCGTGTTGGTGAAAATCGGATCGCCATCCGCCGGAGTATCTGGAATGACGCCCCTAACGCCTTTCCGGAAATGATCTTCTATCGCCTCCGGCAATCCACCCGCAAGATCATACTTCATCACAATTCTCTCGACATCGGCGAAGCTCGTTGGATCAGCAACGGTCAGACCGGAAGCGATAGCGTCGAGCCGATCGCCGACCACATCAGAAAGTACGAGCGTCACCAGAGTAGCCGGTTGCGCAATCCGTGCAAGCTGGCCGCCCTTGACCTCGGAAATATGTTTGCGAACGGCATTAATTTCATGAATCGGGGCGCCGCAGGCCAGCAGTCGGCTGGTAAGCGTCTGCTTCTCCTGCAGGGTAATCTGGCCAGCCGGCAATGGCAGCAGCGCTGAGCCACCGCCGGAAATCAGACAGAACACGAGATCGCGCTCTGACGCATTTTCCAGGATTTGCACAATCTCCCTGGCGCCGTGCTGGCCCGATTCATCCGGCACCGGGTGTCCGGCTTCAATCAGCCTGACGCTCCGCAGCTCCGAGACATGGCCGTACTTGACGTTCACGATGCCCGCCGTGAGGTCGTCTTGCAGGATCGTCTCAATGGCCGAGGCCATCGGCGCACCGGCTTTGCCGGCGCCAATCACTAAAATCCGGGCGAAATCACTGATGGAATATCGTTGTCCGGCAACAGTCAGGATATCATGGTCGCGCTGCACGGATTCGTGAATCGCAACTACGGGATCAACCGCCTGCAAGCCAGCGTTGAAGATAGCCGCCGCATCCTGACGCAGCCCGGCGGTGCTCATTCGCCCTCTTCCAGACGCTGCTTCTTATACAGCGCCCTTATTTGCATAAACGTCTCCTGAAACTGGCCTGACTGAAAATCCGGGAAGGCCGACGGGTAGGGTTTGAACTCACCTTTTTTATACCAGAGTGTCGGGTCGGCATAAATGCCATGGCTTAGGTAGATTTTCTGCGCGTTGTATTTGGCGGAGGCGAGAACGACTTTGTTGTAATCCATGTATCCGGGATCGAGATTTATCAGACGTTTGCCCTGCACAATCAGGTCGTTCTCAATTGCGTTGGTTGCCAGCTTAATTTTGGCCAGCTCACCCGGATTGATGGGTTTCTCAAAGGCCAGGAATCTCCGAAAAAGCGGTGCGCCCATCTCGGGCGCATAGTAGTCGGATGCCACAAACTCGAACGCTTCACCCGTCCAGTCTATTTCACCAAACAGCTTCACCAACTTCCGGACTGTCTTTTCGAGTGAGTCAGCATCGCGGTAAAGTACGCCGACAAATAGCTTAACAGAGGATGGCTCCGCTGGTTTCACGGTCCAGTCTCGCCGGTTGTCGCCCCTTTCGGCAGCCACAACCCTAGCTTGCGCTTTCTTTTCAGATTACCTGTCAAAGCTTCTTGCGCTTGTTCAACGAGCTCGGACGCAATCCCAAAATGCTCCTGAATTGACGCATGATAATTGCGTTTGATGTTGATGTTTCGCTTGCCAGAAAACGTGGTCTCACGCATGAAATCTCGATTGACGAACAACACGCCATCTTTCTGAACTTTGGTCAGGCAAATGCCATGCATCGAGTTTCTCTGAAACGAACCGAGCCAGTGACTGAGAAATTCCTCCGGACCTGTTGGGCAGTCGCGGAAACGGTAACGCCACTTGCTCTCTTGTCTGTTGAAGGTAAACAGATCAAAGGATTGCGTGGCACTCTCGAACCTGACCTCCACCCCTGCAAATTCGGTGCGGTGGAGTCTGCGCGTTGCGGGAATAAGCTCCATCGGCTGCAGCAGCAGATAACCCGGGTCAACCAGATATTTAGTCGAGTTCAGCAAAACCACCAGGCAGCAATGGATGTTGCGCCCGGCACGCATGTCGGCCATAACCGGATAGCAGGTGAAACCGCTCTGCGTCAAAATGGACTGCAAGAAGAAGGTGAGCGAAAAGCACGTTCCGCCGAGCCGGTGGTCGATGTGGTCAACCATCACCTGCTCAGGCAGGCGAATCCTGGGCGACTGCCAATCATGGCTCTCGCTGAGATTGATGATCTTGCTGATGTTCTCGTAGGGAATCCGCGAGAATCCCGCCAAAATCTCCTGTAGAAACAGGAGCCCTGGAGCCTTGCGAGCAAGTTTGAAAGCGTCCCGGAACTGCTCCACACCATCGACATGCTTCCCGGGCGCGAGTGAGCCTGGCAGGCATGCCACGCGGTTTTGAAGTAACTCGGCATTGACCATTGACATATGGGAACTCGTGATGAAACTTCGAAGATGCCGAATCATGAAATTCATGCTGGCTCGCCTTAATATAGGTAATAATCCAGAGAAAGCAAGCTCAAAACCGAAACCGCCTCCGGCAGAATATTTCGACACCCTTGATTCAAGATTGCCTTGACAGCGGGAGTTCTTTTGCCTACTTTGACCAGCGAGTCACCTGGCACTCAGACTTGCAGTTCATACTGTGTGAAGCAATCAGCCCAAAGGTTTTCGGGTGAAGCACGCGCCAACTGAGATACACATCGACAACAAACACATCGTGATGCCCGGCATGGCGACTTCGCACTCGCATGCCTTCCAGCGCGCCCTGCGGGGGCGAACCCAGCGCAAACCGACCAGCGCCAGTTCCTTCTGGTCTTGGCGCGGCTTGATGTACGAACTCGTCGCTCGGCTTAATCCGGAAGACATTTATCACATCTCGAAAATGGCTTTTGTCGAGCTTGCCATGTCGGGCGTGACCGCCGTCGGGGAATTCCATTATCTGCACCACCAACCGGACGGCACGCCCTACCAGGACCGCACACTGCTGGCGGAAACGGTCATTCGCGCGGCCCGGGATGCGGGCATTCGGATCACACTGATTCGAACCGCCTACTTTCGCGGCGGCCACCTGCAAGCGCTCGACCCGGCACAAAAGCGTTTTGCGGATCCCGACACAGACCTGGTTCTAAGAGATGTCGAGCAACTGAGCCAACGATTCTCCGACGACGACCACGTCAATGTCGCCGTCGCGGCACACAGTATCCGGGCCGTGCACATCAATCAGGTGAAGGAATTGGCTGACTTCGCCCGCCAGAAAAATTTGCCGTTTCACATGCACGTTTGCGAGCAAAAGCGCGAGCTGATCGAAAGTTCTCGAGAGTACGGGATGACGCCCGTCGCCCTGCTGTCGAAAAATGACATTCTCGGAGAAAACTTCGTGGCTGTGCACGCCACCCACCTCTCGCGCGAGGAAATCGAGGCTCTGGGCCAAACCAAATCATCCGTCTGTCTCTGCAGAACGACAGAACGCGACCTCGGCGACGGTCTCGCGCCCACCTCCGAACTGATGGCAGCAGGCGCCCACATCTGCGTGGGAGTAGACAGCCACGCCAGCTCAGATGCATTTGAAGAAGTCCGTGCGGTCGAACTGGACGAGCGTTCTAGGACCCAGTCACGTACGGTGGCGGCAGAAAGCCCGGACTTGCTCAACATGGCAACCCAAAACGGTTTTCGGGCCAACGGCATCCCAGACAACTGGCAGATGGACGAGGTCCGGCTGCGTGCAGACGACCCGGCAATTGCCGGCGCGGACGAGCGGCTGCTCAGCGACATGGTGGTCTTCGGCGCCACGCCGCGCGCTGTGGATACGGTGATGGTGGCGGGCCGGCAAATCGTGGTTGATGGCAAGCACATTGAACTGGAGACGACGCTAACAAACTACAAGAAGACGCTGCAGGAACTCCATCTGGCTTGAGTTTGATGCGCGAATCACGATTCTTTGCTGAAAAGAAATCAAGGGAGATAGAATGAGAATACTGAACAAACAAACCACAATTGATGAATTAAAATCAATAGCGGAAACCGGGCTGGGCGAAATGGTCAAAGCCGTCGTTGATATTGATCTCGAAATAGTCGCCATTGATGCGGAGCTACATTCTGACCTTGAGGCTCACTGTCTCGAGCGATATTCAAGACAGGAGAGTCTTTGGGAAATAAACTACTACCCCGAGATGGAGGGCGAAGATTTCATTGAATATGACCCGCTGATCAATATACGACCCAGTCAGGGGAACAGAAGTCGGGATGTGGAGGAAGAGTCCATTCGAAATAAGATTGTGAAAATAACAAAGAAGTGGATAAAAAAGTAACAATGGAATTTCAGCATAAAAGTCTTGCAGCCGGGCGCTGGGCCAAGATGTCTTTGGTAGAACAAATGGCAAACATCGGCAGCGAAGTCAGCCGAGCGCTGAAGTGGAAAAGAAAGAATCATGAAGATTACTGTCTGAGGGCTGTTGGCAGAGCACTGGAGCTTATTTATCTAACCATTGAAAGCGTTACCGTCAAATCTCACATTAGAGAGCTTACCAGACTGAGAGAAGCGATTCTGGACTACTTTTACGGCGACAACGAATTCGGATCTTCTGATATTTTGCGGGAGAAATATTTCAATCATTTCAATATTGCCGCCAGGAAATAGCCCGCCCTTCCATTGCGAGGCGTTGTTTGCTGAAGCTATTTTCTGCGCAACTGAAGGGAGACTGCCTCCCTAAAAAGCGCTCGCGGTGACGGTTTCTGCCTACGCTCCACGCTCTACCCTCCATGCTCCCGCTCACTCAACCCATAATAATTGATCTTCTTATGCAAATTCGTCCTGTCAACATCCAAATCTTTCGCAGCTTGGCTGATGTTCCATTTGTTTTGCTTCAGAATTGAGATGATGTACTGGCGCTCGACGTGGTCACGCAGTTCTTTCAGCGACATGCCGGAGTCCAGGCTGAACGGCAACTGCGAAGTCGGCGTTTGAATGTTGGCCGGCAAGTCGCTGACTTGCACCACACCTGACGGGCACATGATCATGAGTCGCTCAACGATGTTACCGAGTTCACGGATGTTGCCGGGCCAGTCATAGGCGCGCAGGGCCTGCATCGCTTCGTCGCTGACGGTCTTTTCAGGATAGTCATTCTTCTGTCGGAAGCTCCGTACAAAATGGTCGACGAGCGCGGGAATGTCGTCTTTTCTCCGCCGCAACGGAGGCGACACGATGGGAATGACGTTGAGCCTGAAATAAAGATCGTCCCGAAACCGGCCTTGTTTTGATTCCGTTTCGAGGTCTTTGTTAGTGGCTGCCAGTACGCGAACATCAACCTTGAGAGTCTTGCCACCACCGACTTTCTCGAACTCGCCTTCCTGCAAAGCGCGCAGCACTTTCGCTTGCACTTTCAGACTCATGTCGCCTATTTCGTCGAGAAAAAGAGTGCCGCTATCGGCCAGGCTGAATTTGCCCTCGCGGTTTTCCGTCGCGCCGGTGAACGCGCCCTTGACGCTGCCAAACAGCTCACTTTCGATCAACTCTTCCGGAATGGCGGCGCAATTCACTTTGATAAACGGCGCTTTGCGGCGCGGACTATTATCGTGAATCGCGCGGGCAATAAGTTCTTTGCCGGTGCCGCTTTCGCCGGTAATCAACACGCGTCCCGGAGTTGGTGCGACTTTCGCCACCTGTTCCAGGATCTCTTTCATGGCTTTGCTCTCTCCTACCATCTCGTAGCTGCCCGAAACCTGTTTGCGTAGCTCGAGATTCTCCCGCTGCAGCGTGCGGCTTTTCAGGGCATTGTGGAGCGTGATCAGCAACTTTTCTTTGGTGAGTGGTTTTTCCATGAAATCATAGGCGCCGTCCTTGGTGGCAGCGACTGCGTTTTGCACGGTGGCATTGCCGGAGATCATGACCGCGAGAATCTCAGGGCTGGATTTCTTGATCTTTTTCAGCAGGGTCAATCCGTCCGTGCCGGGCATGACAACATCCAGCAGCACAAGATCGATTGCACCGGCATCGAGGATCTTCAGGGCTTCCTCGGCATCGGCCGCGGTTTTGACGCGGTAGCCTTCACCGGTGCAGATCATTTCGACGGAGCGGCGGATATTTTTTTCGTCGTCAACGACGAGGAGGGTTGGCTGGTTCATCGCTCCTTCCGGGTTAAGTCTATGAGAGATTTAGAATTATGAAAAACTTCAAGGCTCAAGCCTTGTAAAAACGGGCGATTTTGGGCACGAGATTCCAGAGCATCTCCAGGCTTTTTGTGAGACGTTCAGGCCGCATCGATAGGATTCAAAGGCAACCGAACAAGAAACTCCGCCCCCTCGTCGAGCCTGCTCGAAAGCGAAATCGCGCCGCCGTGTTCAGCGATGATCCGCTTGACAATCGCCATTCCCAAACCCATACCGCTCTTCTTGGTAGAAAAATACGGCTCGAAGATTTTGTCCTGCAGCTCGTCCGGAATGCCGCCGCCCGTATCGCGATAGTCCAGAACAATCGTACCGCTTTCCAGCCGGGTCGTAATTCGGATGTCGCCGCTGCCCTTGTCCCGGATGCTGTCCATGCTATTCTCCATGAGATTGATAAGCACCCGTCGCATTTTCTCATGGTCAAACTCTGAGTCGGGCAGGTCGGGCTGAAGCTCGAGTCCAATGATGTCGCTCGGATATACCTTGCGCACGTCTTCGATCAGAGCGTTGAGATTGCCGGCCGTGATATTCAGACGCGGCATGCGCGCAAACTCGGAAAACTCGCGTACCAGATTGCGCAAACTCTCGATTTCATCGGTGATGATTTCAGTGCACTCCGAGAGAACCTTGTCGTACTCAGGGTCGGCGCCATCATACTTGTCTTTCATCTGCTGCACCATGAGCTGGATGGGTGTCAGCGGATTCTTAATCTCATGCGCCAGAACCCGGGCAATTTCACGCCAGACCGCCATTTTTTCAAGCGTGACCACCTGATCCTGCTTTTCCTTCAAGGTCGCCACCATCTGGTTGAAGGATTGGCCGAGCGCGCCGATTTCATCCTGAGTCTTGAGATCGACGCGGTAGTCCCAATCGCCCTCTGCGACTTGTCTTGTACCCTGCACCAACTGCAACAGCGGAGAAGTGATTCTGCGCGAAAAGTAAATTCCAACCACAATAGAAATGGCTGCAATGGGTAGATAAACCGCAAAGAAGGAAAGCAGGAAGCTGCGGGTCAAGTGGTCTTCTTCGTACAAATCCAGGGTCTTGAAGATCTGCAGCACGTCCACGACCGATTCCCGGCTGCGCGTGAAATCATCTTTCAGCCGCCGGGTGAGAACCAGAGAACCAATGCGCTCTCCCTGCTCGACTACTGGCGCAAACGCCACGATGGCGCCACGGCTACCGGCACCTTCGACAAAGCCCTCGACTTGACTGTCCGCTAAACGACTGAGTTCGGTCTGATAAAGGGGCTGAAAGACTTCATCGTCTGTGTTGGTGCTGGAACTGACAATCCGTCCGCTCTGATCCAACAGATCCAGGCGCGCGGAACCCAGCGTGTCCAGACGCGCCGTGAATTCTGAGGGCACTCTGCTTCCCCTATCCAGAACGGTTCGCGTCTGCGAGGAGCCGGCCAGTTCGACCGCAAGCGCAACTGTTTCCTGTCTGTATCTGGAATACAACTCGCGCGAAATACCGGAAGCGGACTCGAGCGCCAGCTCGACTTGTTCATTGAAGCCGATGCCAATGCCCTGGCGCAGGAGATTCTTAACCAGCAAATAGACCGGAACGACCGGCAGCAGCGCAATCAACAGCAAGGCCAAGACCAGCTTTGTGCGCACCCGTTTCATCGTCTGAGATCACTGATTCGAAATCTGGACGATGAGAACCAAGCAGAGGCGTATCGCGACTTTTTGTTGCTGCTGACAAAAAAGGACACGAGTTTGGTGAGATTGAGTTGGAAGCCGCTGTCGCGGTCCTCCGCGGCCATCGACTCCTCGGTCTGGTTTGGGTCCAGCAGCCAGTCGGTTATTTTGTCCGCCTGGCGGCCGGAAATGGGAACAATTCCGACACGAATATTCGCCGTGTACGGCTGGGCATCCACCAGGCGCTGTGAGACCGGCAGCATGGCATTTCTGAGTTGAAGCACGGCTTGCTTGCAGGCGTCAAAATCCGAGAAGACCTGAGTTGAGTCCTGCAGTTCGATAAAATATCGTTCGTCCCAAATGTCATAAGTAATCGTTCTGGAAATGCGATTGGTCAGCACAACCCGGTCATTTTCGTCCTGCAGACGAATCTCAATTTGGACAATTGAGGGCAGGCCGCTCTGAATGGTGCCAACAATTTTGCGTGAGAATAGATTGCGAAAATCGGCTGAGATTACCAAGGCTCCGTTCTGCAGAGTAGGCGTGATCCGCTCTACCAGAATTTCCTGCTTGTTCTGAGCATGCACGAAGGTGGTCACACAGAGCAGGGATGCGCAGAAGACGTTTTTAGCAAATGCTCTCAAAAAGTATGTCCCAACGAGATGTGCAGACTGGATTTCTTTGTACCAATTCTCTGCAGCGGAACGGCGAGATCAAACCGGGTGACGCCAATGACCGGCAGCCTCACCCTGACGCCAAAACCAACCGAGCTGAAAAAATCCCTCAGCCGTGGCGTTTCTCCCGACTGCCAGATGCCACCGGCATCGAAGAAGAACACTCCTGAGGTCTTATGATTCGGGAAATCCTTATCAGTAAGCGGAAAACGGAATTCAGCATTGGTCATGACAAATTTGCTGCCCCAACCGATGGGGGTCAGCCTCCGGTTCGGATAGCCGCGAACCGAGTTGGCGCCACCCAGATAGAAACGCTCGTAAAAAGGCGCATCCCGGGTTGTGTATCCGCCCTTGATATGAACCGCAACCACACGCCGGCGCATGACTTCGTGGAACAGGCGAGCATCGAAGGTTAGGCGCGGATAGTCATCCCGGCCCTCAAGGCCGGTGGTGACACTTTCCGCAACCAGTGCGCCCCAGAAGCCTTTGAGCGGAAATAGTGGATTGTCGCGGGTGTCAGCGTGCAGGCCAAGAGCAAGCGCCGTGGTTTCGTTCTTGCCAAAATCATCTGTGATGGCCAGAGGCAGATTGGTGCGTTTGTCTCCGTTTTCGTCTCTGGCAAATTCATCAGGCTCAAAAGTGGTGGCGCGATATTGCAGGAACAGATGTTTCAGGAAACCCTGCGTGCCACCCAATTTCACCTTCAAACCGCCGAGACCAACACCTAGCTGCAATTCATCGTCGCCGATGAATTGGCGAAACACCTCGGCGCCGCCGTGCAGCTCCATATCAATAAACGCACGGTTACGAAATAGACGGTTCCTGTAAAACAGCGAGACTTTGCCCATATCGTCGCCAATCAGCAGGCGAATACCGAAACGGCTGCCATGGCCAAATGCATTGTCAAATCGAAAGCCGACCGGTGCGATGTACCAGCCGCTCAAATCGCTGTGTCCGCCCTCAAATTGGAAATAGGGCCACTTACGCTCCTCGACCTCAATAACGACCACAACTCTACCTTTTTCGGAACCAGGCCGTGTAGACAGGTCAACCTTTGTGAAGAAGTTGATGCGGTCGAGGCGCTGTCGGTCGTCATCGAGAAGCTCAGGTGTGAGAACGTCGCCGGGTTTGAGGCTCAAATACTGCAGGATGATATTGGGGCTGGTCTTGGTGAGCCCCTCGAACTCGTAACCTTCAAGAATGAGCCGGCGCTGAGCAAGAGGCTGGCTGAACGCGGTGGTCGGGCCAGGTAGGTAAGAGAGCAAACATGCCAGCAGGAACGCAATCGGAAAAGCTGTTTGCGCGGCTAGCCCGCGGACTCTGTTCTCCTCTGAGTTCGCTACAGTCTTCGCCAACGGCTGACCAATATCCACGGAAGGTTGCCGTATTCGGGAAAACGAACTTCGCTTGCTGAGCTTTTGAGAGATGAGGTTTGTCATGCGCGACAAATGTAATGGAAATGCAAAAGAAGTGCAACAAATAGTTACCGGGGCCACGCACCTGGCGCGGCCCCGGAGGTTGATTCTGCAGCCGTTCTTTGATTCTCAGCTAATTGCGCTTGGTGACCGTTACGGAACCGTCCGGATTGATAATCACGTCGTAAACATCATCGCCTTCGGTGACGACACCGCGCCCCGAGCCGTCCGGGTAGAAGTCAAACACTGCCGTCAAAATTGGCGCTTCGTCATTTTCAAACGCAACCTCGGAGGCGTAGACCTGGAACTCCAGATGAGCGCTGTCATCGCCATAGGACTGTGCATTGAAGACGACGAAGGTCTCGTCGGCGTTGGTCCACTCTCCCGAAGCCTGGTCCACATCTTCGGTCTCCGTCACGGTGATGAACCCATGGCTGCCGTCCGTATTCTCGATGTTCAGCGTGGTGGAGAGAATGCCGCCAACCCGAGTTTGCGAAAGGTCTACTTTCTCACTCAGGACATCGCCGGTCAGCGGTGTGATCTCGCGTTCGAAAGAACCGCTCAACGTCGAATCGGCGGCATTAAAAATGAAGTCACCCGACTCCGAGACTTTCACCGGGTCATGGCCGGCTGGGTAGGTCGTGGTCTTCGTGTAGCCGCCCTGACCGTCTTCGGCTCCGTTAAACGTCCCGGTGATGTCCGTGCCATCTCGCAGATGCTCTTCAAATGTCCCGTTACCCTGCAGGTCAAAACTCGCGGACTCTCTGTGCGTGGAGCCATCAGAGAATGTGGAGGTCTTCGAGAAGCTGCCGCCGGTGTTTTCATGAAATTCAAAACGGGCGCTGGTGCTGGCGATGAAGCTCGAGTTGGAGTAGGTGATGTCGTTGGTCAGGACGCCGCCTTGCGGGTCGGTTCCCGGTGCGTGGGTGTCGGGTACGAGACTGGCTCGCTCTTCACGAATCAGTTGGCCGGCTTTGTAGCGTTTCAAGTGCTCGAGCGACAACAGAACGTCATCCGACTCGTCAAGCAGCGTCCCGCCGATGTCAGCCTTGATTTCGGTGGAGTCGTACTCGACGGCACTCTCGCTGCGGTACTCAAACCCAACCACAAAGAACCGTGCCGTGCCAGCATCCGGATCGTAAATCAGACTAATCCGGTGGGTGACGCCCGCGACAGAATCGCGCTCGGTGATGTCGAAGATGACGGAATCACCGGCGGCGGACGCCATCCGATTCAAGACATCGGGGCGTTTCCGCAAAGCGCGCAAGGGCATGGCTTTGGTGAGCCTGGCCATTTGTGCCGCACTGCCGGGCGTATCAAAATTCGGAATGTCAAGCTGGCCAATCTCATTCTGATCGACTACGAAACCCTCGACCTGTTGAAAAGATGCGATGTTGCTGTAAATGCTAACGCCGGTTGCGCCTGCATCTTCGGCACGCTGAGTTTCTACCGGCTCCGTGCCGCCGTCGTTCGGAGATGCCGGGTCTTCGGAAGCGCAGCCCGCAAACAGCAGCGCACACAAACTGGCAGTCAAAGCGACCTTCCCTAGAAATGCATATGTCTTGTTCATGATAAATTCCTTTCGTCTCGTTGGATGTTATTTCTAATTTCAGACCGGTCAAGTCAGTTGATGAATGAACACCCCGACCCTATTCAAGATTCGGGCCACAATCCGGACGTGTTGCCCTTGAACACTTCGTATAGTTGTTTATTTAAGCTTTAGAACAATAAATGTGGATGTTTGCTACGAAAGAACGAAGTGAACAGACACAACAGTGTAGACTTTTTGCGACAGATCGAGTGACTGCTTTCGATTCCGTAATGAGGTTCTGTTTGCGGGTCGGTGGCCAATTGACAAAAAAAATGGGTGCACTCTGGCACCCATTCTCTAATTCGGTACAACCGGAATCAATCAGAATCTAGGTTTGACATGGCCGTTGCCGTTTGGTCTTCCAATTGAAAAGTAGTCGATATCGAGTTTCTTGAGGCGGCCTGGATCGTACAAATTCCGGCCATCAAAAATGACCTTCGTCTTCAGACTCTCTTTGATCAAATAGAAGTCCGGCTCTCTGAAAGCGTTCCACTCGGTCATCACAATCAGGGCATCGGCCCCTTCCAGGGCGTCGTAGCGTTTATCGAGCAGCTCAAGTTCGCTACCCACGCGATCACCGAAAATGCGGTGCGCTTCACTCAGGGCCTCAGGGTCGTGGGCACGCAATTTCGCGCCTTTCGCCGTGAGGCTGTTGATCATGTCGATGGCCGGGGCTTCGCGCATGTCATCGGTCTTGGGCTTAAAAGCCAGACCCCACATCGCGAAGGTCTTGCCCTCTATGTTGCCGTCGAAGTAATCGAGAATTTTGTCAACCAGCACGGTCTTTTGACGCTTGTTGACTTCTTCGACCGCACGGATAATTTCCAGGCTGTAGTCATGGTCATTGGCTGTCCTGATTAACGCCTGCACGTCCTTTGGAAAACAGGAGCCACCATAACCCGTCCCGGGATAAATAAAACTCGAGCCAATGCGGGAGTCGGTGCCAATCCCCTTGCGCACCATCTCGACATCGGCGCCAAGGATATCGCACAGATTCGCAATGTCATTGATAAACGAAATCTTGGTGGCAAGCAGCGAGTTTGCAGCGTACTTGGTCAATTCAGCACTGCGGCGGTCCATAAGCAGAATCGGTTTCCCGGAGAGCACAAAGGGACGGTACAGGCTGCGCATGATGTCGGCCGCCTCTTCATTGTCCACCCCGATGACCACGCGGTCAGGTCGCAGAAAATCATCGATGGCGGCGCCTTCCTTCAGGAACTCCGGATTGGAGACAACCGCGAACTTATGGTCGGTGTGCTTCTTGATCTCCGCTTCTACTTTCTCCGCTGTACCCACCGGCACCGTACTCTTATTTACGACAACCTTGAAGCCGTTCATATGAGTGCCAATGCTTCGGGCAACAGCCAGCACGTGTTTCAAATCCGCGGAGCCATCTTCATCAGGCGGCGTCCCGACCGCGATAAAAATGATCTGGGACTCTTCAACAGCACTTTTGATATCCGTGCTGAAGAGGAGTCGTTCGCCCTTGACGTTGCGGCGAACCATGTCAGAAAGCCCGGGCTCATAAATCGGAATATTGCCCTTCTTGAGGCTGTTTACCTTCTTCTCGTCAATATCTACACATGTAACCTCATTGCCTGTATCGGCAAAGCACGTCCCTGCTACGAGACCAACGTACCCGGTCCCAACGACGCTAATTTTCATGTCCTGCTCCCATTTTTGGGTTCGAAATTGAGTTTACTCAACGCAGTTTTATCGGCAGAAGTCGAACAAAACTTAGAGCTTCTCCACGGCAACAAAGTGCCGGCGAAGCCTAAAAAACATAAGTAAGCCTACCGTCTGATTTTAGAATTTGGCGAAATGGAGCAGACATATTAAGTTCTCTTAACGAATGATGGTCAAAAAGAAAGCCGCCCGGCCAAATGACCGGGCGGCGTAGCACCATGAGTGGGGATTGAAGAAGGGTTTGAGGAAGCTCTAATTCTCTTGGGCGCCGTTTGCTGATGCGGCGCGATAACGGCCATGGAAGAAGCCTCTGCCATCGCCAGCCTGACCAACTTTGAACTTGCCATGAACCTTGCCAACCGTGTCGCGATTCCGGTTGACCCAGCGGCCGCGGAAGAAACCGCCGTTTTCGCCCTGCTCGTAACTCCACTCACCAGCCAGCAGGCCTCCAAAAGTACCATTCAGACCGATGTACTTGCCCTTGAAAACCTTGTTGCCAGTGCGGTTAATGCCCCAGATACCACGCAGATGGCCGGCATTGGTGCCCATGCTGTTGATCCAGCGGCCCCGAAAATGCCCGCCGTTCCGTTCCGTCTTAATCCAGCGACCGGAAAGAAAGCCGCCGGCAAATGGGGTGACTTCTTTACTGCGCGCCGTAATGGAAACTTCATGGCCATTGGCGCCGACAGACTCCAGCAACTCCAAAGAATCCAGCTCGGTAAAACTGAGCGTCTTCGTGTAGTCGCCGGCGTTAAATGTGAAGGTGCCTTCGGTGCCGGTCGTGTCGTTGTCGATGATGGCAAGCAGCAAGCCATCTAGGTGCGGCTTGGTTTGTGAAATAAACTCCACCTTCTGACGTGACTCCCTGGGTCGAACCAAAGCATCATTGCCTTCGAAACGAATCTTCTTGAGAACAACCAGGGTACCCTTGCTGACCTCAGCCGCGCCGCTCCAATCAACGACCTCAGTGGCGGCCGAGTCACCTTCGAGCAGCCCATAAGTGATTCTCACGAAATAGGTTTTGATGGTGCTGTCAGCCGTGAGTTGACTGGTCAGCGCGTCCTGAACGGCCGGGTCGTCAGCAAAGCTGTCATTGGCGTCGGCATCTTCCGGGAATTCATCCAACATCGAAGCATCACCGAATCCGGCGGACTCATCCGATGAATCGTAGCCGCCAAACTCTTCTTCAAGGTTGAGCTTTTCTTCCCCAGCAGGCTCATCACCGGCGCTGGCGAGTTGGTCGTTGCTGCTGCAGGACATCAGTCCCAGTGAAAGCGCGAGGGCGCAAAGCGAAATGAGTGACAACATCTTCTTCATGATTGAAACCTCCAGTTTGAAACTTAAAAGTTCAGATTCTAATTCAGTTGTTTGGCCAAATCTGTCGCCGGTCCTTGCAACGAGTGGGCCATACTTTTCGAGCTTGTGAGAAATGTTGAGATAAGATATTGTTTTTTCAGGAAACTTAACTTACTGGAGGATGGTCTCAGGTGTTCGTAGATGCTTGATTAGGTGAACCCATAAGTTCGATAGTGTACCAAATAGTTCACTGGAGAGTTGCAACGGGCGTCGATCTACCAGGGCCATATTTTAGGAATCAAGAAGGTTGCCATAACCCAAAGGATAATATTCAAGGGGGTTCCAACTCGAAGAAAATCCACGAATCTGTATTTCCCCGGCCCATAGATCAGCGTGTTGGTTTGATATCCGACAGGGGTCATAAAGCTCAGGGAGGCGGCAAATGTGACGGCAATCAGGAACGGCCTCGGACTGACTGCCAGCGTATTAGCTACACCGATTGCGATTGGCGCAATCAGCGCCGCTGTAGCAGCGTTTGACATAAGATTGGTTAGCAGCATCGTCATCAAAAAGATGGCTGACAACACAGCCTGCGGACCCCATTCACCGACGACCGCAAGGATCGAATCCGCGATTACTAGGGCAGCCCCGGTTTTCTCCATGGCGATGCCCAGAGTTAAGACGCCCGCCAATAGGAAAATAATATTCCACTCAATCGCCCGGTAGGTTTCTTCCATGTTGATGCATCTGGTCAGATTCAGCAAGACGCACCCAATGAGCGCGCTGCTGACGATCGGCAAAATTTCGAGGGCCGCGGTTGCCACGACGCCAGTAATAATTGCGACGGCCGGCAAGATTTTTTCTTTTCGAAACTCTGGCAATCCGATTTCGGATACGATCACAAATGCAGGATGTTCTTTTAGTTGCGGCAGGCGGTCGCGCCGGGCCTCGATCAAAAGCGTGTCGCCGGCTTTGAGTTTTGTCTTGCCGAGTTTTTCGTGCAGCACCTGCCCACTATGCCTGATGGCAAGCGCTGTGGCTCCGAAAGTAGTGCGAAATTGCAGTTGTTTCAGTGACTTGCCAACAACGGCCGTGTTCGGCGCAATAACCGCTTCCACCAGAGTTGCCCGCTCCGATTCCAGGTCGCGGTCCCGCCATCTCATGCTGCCCTTCAAGACCACACCCTGGCGCTCCTGCAATTTCCTTATCTTCTCCACGTTGCAGCGGACTCGCAATACATCGCGGGCTTCCAGGACCATCTCAGGCGGCGGCATGTGCTGCATGGCGCCATCTCTGGTGAGGCCGATGATATCGATGTCAAGCTCCTTGACCAGCGGTGTTTCTGCCAGCGCCGTTCCTACGGATTTTGCTTCCTGCAGGAGGACGATGTCGGTCAAATATTCTCCCATGCCAAACTTTTGTGTCAACTCGGCTTGTGTTTCTCGGGCGGGAATGAGTCGCACTCCGAAGACCACCATATAGATGGCGCCGACCGCAAAAAATACGAGTCCGAGAGAGGAGAGTTCAAACATGGAGAATGCCGGCTGCCCGTGCTGCGCGGCTATCGAACTTACCAGGATATTGGTGGACGTGCCGATAAGCGTGCAGACGCCGCCAAGCATAGATGCAAAAGAGAGTGGCATCAACAGTTTTGCGGCGCTAACCTTGATGTCACGGCTGACTCCAAGCATGATCGGCAGGAAGATAGCGACGGCAGCCGTGTTGTTGATGAACGCCGACAGGCCACCGATGAGCACCATAATCGCGACCAAGGCCATGGGAAAACTGCGCCGGCTTAGCCTCGTCAGTAGCAAGCCCACAAAGTTGACTGCGCCAGTCCGGAAAAGAGCCGCACTCAACACAAACATGGCGCCGATGGTGACCGTGGCTGGATTGCTGAAGCCAGAGACCCCCTCTTCAGGCGTGACAATACCGCTTCCGAGCAGGACGGCCATGACGACCAACGCCACCAAATCTACAGAGAGTTTCTCCGTTGCAAAAAGCGCCACTACAGCCACAAGCAGCGCCAGCACGATGGCTAGTTCAATTGTCATGGCAGCACAAGATCAATGCCCGAAAGCGATTTCGGACGTTCATGGCAGGCGGAGATCGACGCTGCCAGTTCCCCAGTCGCCAGCGTGCGCCTTCACACAATTTGCTCTTCAGAACGTGATAAGAACCCAACGGTCGTCAGTCAGATCCTTTTTGGTTTTGTCTTTCAATTCTTACCCCGATATACTAATATCCTTTTTTTTGAAAATGTCAAGTCCATTTTCGCTGGCATGGTGGCGGCAAGCGCAGGCGCGGGGTGCCATTCAAGTTCCTTCCGGCAATTCGATATCCAGACATTCCACCGGAATTTCTGCGTCTCAGACAATGCATTGTCCACAGTCGATGCGCTGCACCGGCTTCATCGCGATGGTTGGAGCACAATATCGCTACGCGGTTTGGGAGAGAAAGAAATATAATATGCGGCCGCCGGGGTTGGTGCTGCACGACGGCCATTGGTGGACGGTCAGCCCTCAGCCCTGAGAATCTCCAGCGGCGGCCGGTCCAGGATGCCGCGGCTGTTCGACAAGCCGATCAGGACGGTCAGCGCCGTGACCACGAGCAGCATTGCCAGAAAAGGCAGCGGTGACGGCAAAAATGTGGAATCGAAAACAAAGTAAGCGAGCGCCCAGCCTCCGGCGTACGACAGCACCAGGCCGGTCAAAGCCGCAAGCGCGCCGAGAAAAACATACTCCACCACCATAATCTTGACGACCTGCTGCCGCGCCGCGCCCAGGGTGCGCAGCAGTATACTCTCCTGCACCCGCTGCAACCGGCTGGTAATGACAGCGGCCGCCATCACCACCAGACCGGTGATAATGCTGAAAAAGGCCATGAAGCGAATCACAAACGACATCTTGCTCAGGAAACCATCGACGGTGCGCAAAACCAGACTGAGGTCGATCATTGAGACGTTGGGGAAACGCTGGACGATGGTGCGCTGCAAATCCGCTGAAGCTTGAGTGGTGGCCGCTTTGGTGGCGAGAATGTAAATTTGTGGCGCGGCTTCGAGTACGCCTTTCGGAAACACCACCATGAAATTGGCCTGAATTCGTTGCCAGTCCACTTTGCGCAAACTGGCGATACGGGTTACCAGGGGCAGGCCCTGCACATTCCACTCGACCGTGTCGCCGAGCGCAAGCCCGAGCCGCTCTGCCGAGCCATCCTCGAAAGAAATCGGAATGACTTCATCGTCCGAGGCGACTTCGGGGATCCACTCTCCCGCGAGTAGTTGTTCGGAGTCAAACAGCGAGTCGCGGTAAGTCGTGCGGAATTCCCAGCGCAGCAAGCCACGACTGATATCGCGAGTGGTGTCGCTGAGAATGGTCGAAACCAGTTCGCCCTTCAGCGATTGCAGGCGCATGGTTACCATGGGCGCTTCCTGCGCAACCGGCAGTTGTGCTGACTCTATCGCAGCCACGATTTCGTCCTTCTGGTCCGGCTGAATGTCGTACAAAATGAGATTGGGCCGATCGCCGCCGCCGGCAAACGTGACTTTGTTGAGCAGGGTCTGGTGCGACAAATAGAGGGTGGTGATTAAGAAAGTGCCCAGCCCGACGGAGAGCATCAGAACCAGAGTCTGATTGTTAGGCCGGTAGAGATTGGCCAGACCTTGACGCCACACGTAAGTCCACGACTTCGGAAAGAACTTTTTAAAGGAGAAGGTGATGAGCCGGGCAACGGCAGCCAGGATGCCCAGCGCCAGCAGAATCGCCAGAATGAAGATGATGCCGTGGTACCAGACGCCTGCCTGCGAGGCCGCGAAAGTGCCGGTGGTAACTACGATGGCGGCCAGGACCAGCCAAACTACGCGATCCCGCCATCGTCTTGAATTAGGCTCAAACGACGCCCGCAGCGCCAGCAACGGCGAGACTTTGCGAATCGACAGCAGGGGCAGCAGGGCAAACAACATGGCCAACGCGAAGCCCAGCAAGATGCCTGAGGTTACGGCCCGCCACGCCACAAAGCTCTCGATGGCGACCGGCAGAAAATCGCTAAACACCTCGGGTAGAAAAAACTGAATCGCGACGCCCAGAGCCGCGCCCAGAACAGAACCGGCGATGGCCATTCCTGCTACCTGGATCAAGTAGATGAAAAGCGTCTGGCGAGCTTCGGCGCCGACACAGCGCAGAACCGCCACGTCAGCGAGCTTCTGTCTGGTATAGACATGAACCGAGCTTGCAACACCAATGCAGCCCAAAATCAGTGCGATGAATCCAACCAGGTTAAGAAACCGGTAGAGATTCTCCATGGCATCCCCAACCTGCTGTTTGCGCTCCGCCACGGTGTCCGCATTAACCCGTTCGCTGGCCAGCTTTGGCTTCAAACGTGCCATCAGGGCGGCGATGTCCGTCTCGTCAGAAAGTTTGAAATAGACGCGGTAATTGACAAGGCTGCCTCGCTGCAGGAGGTCGGAACTCTGAACGTAGCGGGCCGGCAAGTAGACGCGCGGACTGAAGGTGCTGGCGATGGGCGGCTCGCTCGGCAGCTTTAGCAGCCTCCCGGCGATGATAAAGTCGTTCACGCCAATGCGGATGGTGTCGCCTGGCTGGGCATCGAACTGCAGCATCAGCGTCTCATCGACCAGGGCAAACGGCCCGGTTTGGTATGTTTGAGCGGCCTCTGAGGGCGTGGTTTCAACCTCGCCGTAAAACGGGAAATCACCTTCCAGGCCACGCACTTGCACCAGGCGGGTGTCGCGGGTGCGCGGGAAATAGGCCATGGAGCCAAATACGATTTCGCTCGCCTGCTCGCCGCCTATTGAATCGATCACCGCCAGCATCCCCGGCGAGTAGGGTCGCAGACTGCGAAACATCAAGTCGGCGCCCATCAATGTCTTGGCCTGGTCATCTATCGCCTTTTCGAGATTCTCGCCAAAAGAACCGACGGAAACCAACGCCGCAATGCCCATAAGAATCGAGGTCACGAACAGAAACAGGCGTTTGCGGTGGCTGCGGCTGTCACGCCAGGCCATTTTGAAGAGCCAGCTCGGGCGGGCTTTGGCGTCTTGTGTCATTCAGCTAGAGTCCGTTGTTTGAAGTTACATCAGAATTGGAGTTAGAACGCAGGATCTGAAGATTTGTTTTGCGGTGAATTTCATCTGAGAGTCTACGACTGCTTGCGCTTGCGTTTCTCATTCTGAATCGATTTGTAAAGCTTGCCCAACTTCTTATCTTTCTGTCGCCGCTCCAAGGCGCCGGCTTTGCTGTTTTTGCTCTCCAAAAAGGCAAGCTCATGCTGCATTTTCATGTAGCTTTCATAGCGTTCGCGTTCAAGCTCACCGGACTCCACCGCGGCCAGCACGGCGCATCCTATTTCCCTGACATGCGAGCAATCCGAGAATCGACACTGGCCAAGCCATTGCTCGACGTCGCTGAAGGTCTCAGTCATACCCTCGTCTGCATGCCAGAGAGCCAGTTCTCGCATGCCTGGCGTGTCGATCACGCAGCCGCCACCGGGAACCAGAATCAGCTCACGCCGGGAGGTGGTGTGCCGGCCCTTCGAATCACCGGCACGAACATCTTGCGTCTTCTGCAACTCCTGACCGACCAACCGGTTGATCAATGTTGACTTGCCAACGCCGGACGACCCGATGAACGCGTAAGTCTTGCCTGCCACGATAATCTTTTTGAGCTTGCGCAGTCCCGTACCATTTGTCGCGCTCACCGGAAGAATCTGAACATCGGCTATGGTCTCGGCAGCTTCCTTCACTTTGCTTTTGACACTATCACACACATCGGTTTTGTTGAGCAGAACAACCGGGCGGGCGCCGCCTTCGTGAACGAGTACCAGAGTGCGCTCCAGCCGGCGCGGGTTAAAATTGCCGTCGAGGCTCTGCACGATGAAAATGACATCGATGTTGGTGGCGAGCACTTGCTCCTGGAATTCCTTACCAGCCATCTTGCGGGAAAATTTGGTTTTGCGGGGCAGAAAGTCGTGAATGATGGCGCGCTGCTCACCATCGAAGAATTGAATGACGACCCAGTCGCCGACCTTCGGCAAATCAGCGGTTGAATCCATCGTGTGCAACATGCGGCCGGCCACCTCCGCACTGACCTCGCCATCTGGGGTCAGCACCGAGTAGCAGTCGCGGTGCTCGACCGACACGCGACCGATGTCGAGTCCATTGGCCTTGTGTGTTTGGAATGCTGCTTCGAACTCGTCTGACCAACCGAGGGTATCGAGATCAATCATGATGCTGCTCGCTTTAGACCAAAAGGAGCGAAGCGCAGACACCGAGAATCAAACTCCGGAAAAATCACAAATTCAGACCCGCAAATTTCTAACGGTTCAGGACCTGGAGATTGGCGCCTGCGATATTTTTTGGATTTGTTCATTTCGAAATTTGGCAAATTGTCTCTTAGCTCATTCAGCGGCCAAGAGCCCATCAACCATTTCACGCCTTTCGGATTCTTCGTCGGAGACCACAACACCACCTCGCAGTTTGATGATGCGGTCGGTACGAGCCGCAAGGTCAAGGTCATGAGTGGCCATCACCAGCGTGGTGTCATGGGCCCGATTAAGCTCAAACAGCAAGCCATCGATGCGTTCGCTGGTTTCCGCATCAAGATTGCCGGTGGGTTCGTCCGCAAATAGGACCTTGGGCTGATTGATAAAAGCGCGCGCCAGCGCCACGCGTTGCTGCTCGCCCCCTGAAAGCTGGATGGGATAATGACCCACACGGTCGCCCAGACCTACTGACTGCAGCAGCTCACGGGCACGAAAATGCGCATTTCGTTCACCGCGCAACTCCAGCGGCACCATGACGTTTTCCAGTGCCGTCAGAGTGGGCATCAGCTGAAAATTCTGAAACACAAAACCGATGGTGGCGTTGCGCACGCGGGCACGCTCATCTTCGTTGAGAGAACGCAGCGCCACGCCATCCAGCACAACGTCTCCGGCGGTGGGTACGTCCAGGCCCGCGCACAGACCCAGCAGGGTAGTTTTGCCGCTGCCTGAAGGTCCAACGATAGCGCAAGTGGAACCCGCGGCGACTGCGATCGTAATGTCCTTCAACACCGTCAGAGTTCGGTCACCGCTCCGGTAGGATTTCGTCAGGTTATCAACGCTTAATACTGCGGCCATGGGAATCTCCAATAAAATCCGGATTGAAACTGAGAGTCTGATCGGTTACTTTGGACAAATGATACAATAGACGTGACACCCGAATGTTGGTTTCAAATCGAGGTCCCATGCACACGCTAACAAAGACAGCTCGCTCTCGCATCTATCTGATTGCAGCACTTGTTGCGGCCGGCTCTGGCTTCAACCTCAGTTTCGCGCAGCAAAATGCACGAACCAAAAATATAAAGAACCGGCCAGCAACTTCCAAAACAATTCTTTTCTTCGGCAATAGCCTGAGCGCAGGTTACGGTGTAGGCGAGACACAGGCGTTCCCCAACCTGATCCAGGCGAAAATCGATTCTCTGGCCCTGCCATTCAAAGTGGTAAATGCCGGTCTGAGTGGCGAAACCAGCGCCGGGGGCCTGCGCCGAATCGATTGGCTGCTGCGCCAGAAGGTAGATGTGCTGGTCCTGGAATTGGGGGGAAACGATGCACTGCGCGGCATCGACCTGCAACTCACGAAGAAGAACTTGCAGGCGATAATGGACAAAACGCGGGCAAAGTACCCGAAGGTCAAGATCCTGCTGGCAGGCATGCAGGTACCGCCCAACTGGGGAGAAAGCTATGCGACGACTTTCCGGCAGATGTACATCAAACTGGCGGTCCACAACCGCGTGGCGCGCATCCCGTTCCTGCTTGAAGGTGTCGGCGGCGTGCCAGAGCTAAACCTGCCCGACCAGATTCATCCGAACGCAGCCGGTCATCGGATTGTGGCGGAGAATGTTTGGCAGGTGTTGCGTGAGGTGCTGGACGAGTTTAAGGGACTATCCCGGTGATAAGCATCTCATTCGTTTTGCGGCCGCCAGAGCAGTGGCGCTCGCCGAATCCAGTCTTACAGATTCAGACTATTTGTTAACGCTATCCTTATGCTGCATCAGGCTGTTTCCCATTTTGCTGACTGCGATGATCCAGAGTGCGGAGTTATTCCCATGTCAGTACGCTGGCGCCCATTTCCTGCAGGCTCATAACCTGAGAAACGAGCGTAGCATTTCAACGGCTCGGTGGTGCTTTGCCGTATCCATCCTCTCCAGATTGAGTAGCTTCCATCGGACCGCCGGCAGCATTTCCACATCATCCAGTGCCAGTAGCTGCCAGTCGGGCTGGATCTGCTTGACAGACAGCAAGAATTGCCGCTCTCTAGTACTAAGAGAATTTCCGACGAATTGAATTAGTTCATCACGGGCCCGCACCAAATCTTCGACGGTACTTGCGGGAATCGACATGCCTTTGAATTCCACATCGAAGAGACGGCTGAGATCCTTCAACCTGGGATTCAGTAACTCAATCATCGGTCTTGGGTGACTGATCAGGTAAACGATGAATGCTTTTCGAATCTCATCCGTGATGCCGCCAGTTTTGAGAAGAATCCAGATATCGAACAAGTCTCGTGGGTGTTGTCGGTCCAACGCAGCACACATTTTTCCGCCGTAGATGTCCCCCGTCGATAGCATGTGGCTGGTCAGTGTCCGTTCAAAAAGCTCTTGGGCCTTGTCGCACAGGGTGGCCTGGACGGGCGGATAGACTGACCCCCTGATCACCAGGTTGGGCTCAATTTTTATGGCAACGCTCTCGTGGTGGGCAATCAGTCCAACCATTGCGTCGGTGTGCGGCTCACGTTTGGAGGTGAGCGACATATCAGGAAAACGGCGGCGGAGTTTTGCAGCCACTCGCGCGAGCGTCTCGGAAATATCGCGCAAAGCAGTCTCCCTGTCGCTGACGGGCAGGTAGGCCAAGTCGATGTCTATCGAAAGGCGGGGGAGATTCTGGACAAAAAAATTGATGGCTGTGCCGCCCTTTAGCGCAAGCCTGGGCTCTTCGTCCAGGGAGGGTAGAACGGAGAGCAGAAGCTCCGCTTGGCGAAAAAACATTGTTCCTTTCAAACCAAGCGGTCCTCGGCAACAGTTATGAGATACTTCTTATCCAAAACGCCATTTGGCACGATGACTCGCTTGCCCCGGCCCAAGTCAACTTGCTTCGTCTGCAAGCGACCAAGCCAGGGCAAAGCCAGTTTCTCCGCCATATGCAAAAAAAGTCGCTTCACTTTAACAAACCGGCATCTCTCGAGCAACTCCTGCATCAGGTCCGGACGCAGACTGGTGAGGGTTTCCATGATCTGCAAGGCCTCCTCGAATCCCTGTTTGGCTGGCACGTAGTACAGCATTTCCAATGCAGCCCGTTCCGGGGCAGAAATCCGGACGGAAAATTGTTTATGTTGAAATTCAGAAAAACTGTCGGCGATGTCGAGAGGCAGAAAACTGCTTGAGCGATAGACGAGTTGCACGCCCCAGTCGTATTTACGGACCCATTGCGGCAGCCGGCTGCCACGTGCACCAAACAGAAAACAACTCTGCTTTGCCACACGCCCATAGTGCGCGTACCCCTTAAGCTCCAGCGCCGTTCTGCCACCAGCATGAATCGGCAGATTGAGCTGCGCCTGCAAGGCATATAGACCCCCAAGCCAATCGACTTCGTCGCCGTCTAGCTTCACGGCGCCGTTGCCTACCCGCTGCAGCCACCGGCTCTTGCGATAGCTCTTCACTAGATCGTTCCCGTAACCGATCTTGCTCAAATAAGATTGGGCGAACACGGTTCCTCGCGGCCACTGCGAGACAAGCCGGTTTATTTTTGATCTAGTTTCGGTAGTCATACTATCAATATATGGATAGAAACAAACTTCCGCAAGACTTGGTTTATTTTATTTCTAATTTTGGTAGTATCAACGCCAGTATGCGCAGAAAACTAAACCGCCAGTTGAAATTCCCAAGACTGTCGGCAAACACAGGCGCAGACCATCAAAATCCAGGCGCAAGGTTGAGCATTGCTTGAGTCGAAATCTAAATCCTGGCCTTTACCCAGTTTTCCAACCCACCAACCACAATCAGTTCCTGCGCCGCGGCGCCGACTGGGCTGAGCGCGTAGGTCTTGCCATCAGCCAACAGGGTGGCAAGCCGGAAATCGATGGTGGCTTGCACCGCAGTCTTGACGGTGAGTTTATCGGCGCCGAATTTCGCTTTCAAATCGTTCACCAGCTCCGGCGCCTCGATGGTCAAAAATCCATTGTTAAGCGCATTGCGCTTGTAAGTCTCACTAAATGAGCCCGCCAACACCAGCGCAATGCCGCGGTGCTTCAGAGCCGTTGCCGCCTGTTCCCGCGAGCTGCCGGTGCCAAAATTGAAACCACCCACCACAATGTCGCCGCGATTGACGAGCTTGCCGAATTCGGCGTCGTAGTTTTCCATCACGACCTCGGCCTGCTGCTCTGGCGTGAAGTCGTCGCGGTAAGTGTATTTGCCCGGATAAATGCCATCGGTGTTCAGATTGTCCAGATGACAGAAGATCAACTCGCCGACAAGTTTCTCCGGGAAGCCCTCCAATATCTTTGTTTCTCCGCCCGCCTGGGTAAGGCCGGTGTTGACTTTGATTTGGCCGGCCGGCTGCATCTTACCCCAGTCACCCGGGAAGTCGAACACTCCAGCCAGAGCCGAGGCAGCCACCACCGCCGGCGAGGCCAGATAGGCTTCTGCACTCTTTGCCCCCATGCGTCCCTTGAAATTACGATTCGTAGCGGAGATACCGATCTCTCCGTCTTCGAGAAGTCCACGCCCCATGCCAATGCAAGGACCGCAGCCTGGCGGCAACTCAATTGCTCCGGCCGCAAGCAGCGCTTGCCAGTCGCCCCGGCTTTCACTTTCGGCTTGCACCTCATTTGAGGCAGCCGCGATGTAAAACTCGACTCCGGCAGCCACGGTTTTGCCTTTGACTATGGCGGCTGCTTGCGCAAGGTCATCCACTCTACTGTTGACGCAGGAAAGCAGATAGGCCTTTTGCACCTTCTGGTTGCGTGCTTTCATTTCCGAGATTGGGGTCATGTCTTTGACGGTATTCGGACCGGAAACGTGGGGTTCAACTGAATCCAGGTCAAGCGACAACTCCCTGGCGTAGAAGGCGTCCGGGTCCGCCGAAAGCTCCGCGACGCTACTCTCGAACTGCGCCAATCGAGTTTCATTCAACCTTGGATGCTCTCCATGGCCATCCGTGTCTGACGGTACACCAGAAAGCCCGCGCCGCCGCACCGTTTCTACACGAGCGCGCAGCCAGTTCACTATCACCTGGTCAGGCGGGAAAACACCGGCGAGCGCGCCCCATTCCGTGGTCATGTTAGCGATTGTCAACCGCTCGTCGAGCGTAAGCTCGGCGACGCCGTCGCCGCTGAATTCGATGATGTGGTTGAGGACCTCATCTTTGTTGAAATAGCCACAGAGCGCAATAATGACATCCTTGCCGGTAACGCCAGGCCGCAGCTTGCCCGCAAGCACGACTTTTGCGATGGGCGGTACTTGCCACCAGGTGCGGCCGGTCGCCCAAATCGCAGCGGCGTCTGTGCGCACGATGGGTGTGCCGAGACAGCCGATGCCACCGTACATATTAGAGTGGCTGTCAGAAGCCACCACCATCGTCCCGGGCCAGGCGTAGCCCTCTTCCACCATCACCTGATGGCCGATGCCACGGCCTGCTGGATAGAAATCGATACCGTGCATTTTCGCAAATGCTTCGATGTTGGCGTACTTCTTCAGATTCGCTTCACCACGATTCTGAATATCGTGGTCCAGGGTAAACACCACCTGGCGCGGGTTGGCGATCTTGCTGGCGCCGATAGATTTGAATTTCGGAATCACAGCGCCGGAATTATCATGCGTCATGACATGCGCCGGGCGAATGGATATGTAGTCGCCCGAATGGACTTCATGGCTGGGCTCGAGGCCAACCGCGTATTTTTGTGCTATTTTTTCGACCAGGGTTTGTGGCATTGTGTGAAGCCTCCGTTTTGAAAAAAATGAAGTGGCTTTCGGGTAGTGTAATGCAATTATTTCAAAGTCTCAAGGGTTTCCGTCAAACGCTGTGCACAGCTTCTCAGGCGACTCGTTGCATCCACTTGACTATGAATGTACTATTCCTTACCATCTTTCTGAGTGCCAACTCAAACGCCGCAAATATAAGGACTAGTTCATGCAAGTACCGAAACAAGTTTTCAAGAACGCTTTGGAAATGAAAGAGCGCGACAGAGCAACGCTCGCCAGCCTGCTCATTGAAAGCCTTGAGACTGAGCTCGAAGGCGACATAGAGTCGAAATGGCTGGAGGAAGTTGACAGGCGAATAGCCGAACTTGACGCGGGCGCATCTGTAACAGTACCCTGGAGTGATGTAAAAAAGAGGCTGTTACGAGGCCTTGATGAAGTCAAAGGATCTTAGATTTCATGAGGAGGCGATTCTTGATGCAGGAGCGGCCAAGGAGTGGTACTTGGAGCGCAGCCCCCAAGCCGCGACCTCATTCATTGCTGAACTGGAACGTGGGTTAACCAGGATTCAGGAAGCGCCGCATCGCTGGCCGAAATTTGGCGAGGCATCACGGCGATTCGTGATGCCACGGTTTCCGTTCAGCATCATTTTCCGTATCACCAATGACATTGAAATCGTGGCCGTTGCTCACGATAAACGGCGCCCCGGATTTTGGCGTTCAAGATAAGCAATTACCTCACAAACTGCCTCGCAAAATACTTCGCCGTCAACTTCTCGCCAGTAGCTTTCTCAATCATCTCGTTCCAGAAGTACTTATTGCCGGGCTCGAATACCTGCTTGATTAGGTACTCCCCCACAACCTTCTGATTTGAAAAACTCTGATTCCTGACATCTTTGGTATTCAGGACTTTCTCGCTGATGTGGTAGTAAAGCTGCGACGCCAGCAACTCGCCCATCATATAATTGTGGTAGTAGGCCGGGTAGAGCGCGACATGGATTTTGGATGCCCAATCGGGCTGGTTGCGCCCCTCTGGTTTCTGTAGCATTTGGTACTTCTCCACCAGGTCCCACCAGAGCGAATTCAAATCCTGGTCCGGATCCTCATACATTGCTTTTTCAAAACGGTACATGACCTGCACCCAGCGGCTGAAAACCAGTTGCTCCAGCCGCAGATTATTGAAGCTGTCGTTTGCGATTCTATCGCGCTCCGTCTCGGAAAGACCGACCACATCATGCATCCAGGCGGCGTCGGAGGCAAAGCGTCCAAACAGCATGGCGATGGCCTCGGTCGTGAGCGTGTGGGCCGGTTCACGAATCGCCCACGGGGTTGTGGGATCTTGAAACTTGTCGTAAACGGCGTGGCCAAACTCGTGCAGCATCGTGTTCATCCAGCTGTAGTTGGGCTTGACGTTGCAAACAACCCGGACATCACCCTGCCTGTCGATATCAATGCAGTAAGCGTGCTGATATTTGCCAGCCTTTTCAAACAGGTCACTCCTGGCGACGAGGTCATCGATGGGCAACCCCAATCCGGCAAAGTACCTGGTCGTGAGTGCTGCGACATCCTGGTCCTGATAGTATTCGTCGAGGTCGATCTCATAGATTTTCGGCGCTTCCTGGAAGTAGCGATTTTGGTAGTGCCAGGGTCTGAGTTGTTCCCGGGCGATGCCGTAGCGCGCGGCCAGGTAAACATCCATGTGATTCTTGACTTTTGTGAAAGAGTCGCGCGTCAGTTCGTCCAGCTCATCAAACAACGCCTCGATTTCATCCGGATCCTGCTCGCCGAGCGCGAGCTGCATGGTGTGGTAGTTCGCAAAACCAAGTTCGCCGGCAACGCCATTTCGCAGCTTCACCAGTTCCAGGACTTGCGGAGCGACAGCGCTAGCAATTTCCTTACTCGCCTTCCAGACACTTTCAAGCAAATCCGGGCGCGAACTCGATTTCAAGATCCCCTCGATCTCATTATCTGTGTACTTCTTGCCGTCTACCTGTGCGCGAAAAGTCGAAAATTGTTTTTCAATTGCGTTCTGGCGTCTCACCAGAGCCTCAATTTTCACATCATCGATCTGTTTGCCCAGGAAGGTCCGGTACAAGACATCAAGCTGGCGCGCAAGCAATGGATCTACGATCTTTCCGGAATCTTTGAAGCGCTTGAGGCGGCCAAATGCCTGTTTGTCGGCGTAGACTTTGTTGAGTTGAATTTCGAAGTCGGCGGACCGCTGGTAATCCTCGTCCTTACCAGAAATTGTCGCCTGAAAGTACGCAAGGTTCTGGCTTTTAGAAAGCGGCCGGATCTGAGCTTCGAAATCGCTTATGAATTGCTGAAACTCTGAGGTCATCTTTTGCTGCTCCGGGTTGCTGCATCCATGAAGTACAAGCGCAAGAATGCTCACTACGAGCACAATTGCAGGTTGGAAGCCAATCTTCATTTTTCCTCCGACATGAGGTTTTTCCGCGCGATATCGACGCGAGCCAGATTAACCAAAATCCATTTGAAGTGCAAATAAAAAAGGACGAAAACCAGAGCCTGAAATCGGGCGCAACCGACTCGATCAGGGGAGGTTGTCTACCCATCGAGAAACAACCTGGGCCAGCTCAGCCACGACCTGCGCCTGCGTACGCCCGGTTCGTTTTGGCGCCTTGAAACTGTGGTCGGCTTCTGCAATGATATGCAGCGTGCCGCGTTTGCCGAGTTTTTCGCATACTGGCTCCAGAAGCTCCAAATCCGCGAGCTTGTCGCGGCTGCCTTGCAGGAAGAGCATGGGTAGATTCACAGCCTGCAGATGCTCTGCCCTATGGTTAGAAGGTTTGCCAGGGGCATGCAACGGGAAGCCGAAGAAAACAATGCCCTGAACCCCGGCAAGCGGCTCGATGGAGGCGGCCGTAGAGGTCATGCGCCCGCCATAAGACTTGCCGCCGGCGAACACTGGCAGTCCTGGGGCAATTTCTCGCGCAGCGGCGACCGCGCTCCGGACCGTCTTCAGCGAAATCGGCTGTGGATTCGGCGCGCGTCTTCCCTGTTCCATGTAGGGGAATTGATAGCGAAAGGTCGCGACCTGATTTGTCGCCAGTTCGCGTGCCAGCAATTCCATGAACTCATGCCGCATGCCGGCGCCAGCCCCATGACCGAGCACAAGCAGACATTTCGCGCCAGCAGGCTGCAGAAGCAGGGCGCTGACTTTGCCGGAGCTACGGGTTGCTTCAAACTGGTGAGATTGTTCGGTGATTTCAGTCACGAGGCCAACCGACGTCACACCTTGAAATGCTGGCGAAGATAAAGCTCCAGCTCACGCAGGGCATCCGCCTGCCGGGGCTGCAAATCAGATTTCCTAAGCTCTTCGATTTCCGCCAGCGACTCGGCAGGCAAGAGTCTGGGCCTGCCCCGGTAATCGATCAGCGCTTCTGCTTTGAAAACCGGGTTGACATTGTACACGAAGGTATCGAAACGGCTTTTCATCTCACTCGGAACTTCAGGGGCCAGATTGCGAAAGAGAAGCCGGATGGCAAGCTCACGAAGCTCGGGCCGGTCGAAATTTTCCACCGAGGCCAGTTTCTCGGCTACAGGAGTCGCATGAAACCTCGCTGCCTGCCGCAATTCATCGTCGCTCATAAACTCCATGCCATAAAGCGCGGCATCGATATCGACATTTTCTACTTCCTGATATTTGAAGCTGCAATAGTAGGCCGCGATTTCTTGCAGCAAGTCCGGGTGGGCTTCGAGCCAATGTTTGTTGTCGGCGAGTAAATGCGTCCTTTCCCCGTCCAGGCGCGCCATGAATCTGTCGTGCGGCGGCAAAATGATACCCGGTTCGCCATACTTTTTTCGCACCACCCACGTCGATTCGGCGATGTTGTCTGGCGTCGTTTCCTGAAGCTCAGGGCGGTCGAGCCGCAGCCAGAGGCATTGATTGTTGTAATGCTCGGAATAGCCCAGAAACAGCGCGGGCGCCAGGTAGTTACGTTCCGCGCCGACCTCAAGCCCCACGAGCAGTCCAAGCCGGTACGACTCACGCAACGTTTCGCTGAAGCGGGGTAGTTTTTCCGTCCTGGCCCGGTCACGGCGCTTGTTAAAATGGTCGGCGACGGAGTCCCACATCTCCCGGTCCCGGAGCAGTCGTCGTGCCAGCTCAACGCTGGCTTCAACATCCACCAGAGCATCATGAGATGTGCCTGTGCTCAAATGGTTGGCTTCTTTCAGCTTCTCAAGTTTGAGAGAAACGCGGCCGTCGATTTCCGGCCACTCCAGGACTTCATTTCGGAACAGCCAGAACATCATGACCATTGGCAACAAATCCATTCTGCGACAGTCGTTGGCGTACTGGTGCGTGTATGGCGGAAGCAGATTGCGGTGGAATGCAAATCTCAGGAATTCATCATCGAAGCCCATGGTGTTGTAGCCGAGACTGGTCGTCTCCGGCTGATTGACCAGGCCGTGAATTTCCTTGACCGCATCGTACTCGCTGACGCCCTGTTGCATCGCTTTCTCAATCGAAATGCAGTGGGCAATCGAAGCGCCGGGAGACGGCACGACATCGGGCCGGAGCTTGATGTAAATCTCATGACGCTCAAGCTCATTGAAACCGGTGTCTGTTCTAACGGCTGCAAACTGCAGAATCTGGTCAAAAGCCTTGCTCAGGCCGGTTGTTTCGAGGTCGTAAAAAAGGTAGGTTGCCATTTCCCTCCAACCACTTCCGATTGAATTGCAGCGCTTAACTGCCGTTAAAAAGATGGGTGAGTCGCCCGGCCAACATCAGGCTGGCGCCTTCATCCTCAATGTTTGAAAAAGACAAACGTCTCGTCCCGCTTTTCTTTCAGGGGTTTCTGATGGGTGCTTTTCGGGACGCCTTCAAGACAAAGCGGAAGTCCTCCGGCACGTGCTCGGCCCAGCTTTGCAGCATTTCTGCTTTTGGAAGTCTGTAGAAAGTGTTATTGATTTCCACGGACGGCAGTTGCGCCGCGTAGTAGTTCAGCATCTCCTTGTCCGGCAGGTCCGCGGGATAAAAATGTCCCTTCCAATGTTTGTAGCTGAAGCCGCTGGTTCCGACGTAGAGTTTCATTGTGCACTCCCGGAATGAGTCTGCTCTCGCTCACTGCCGATATTTCGATTTGACGCTGCCGCTGTACATTTGATAGCGGTGGAATTTACACTCAAGTGGCCCGTTGTACAGAGTCATCTTTTTCGACGGACGCAGACCGACGTTTTTAAGCCCATCTTTGCTGCCACTCAAGATCCAGGCATCGTAACCACTGTAAGCCTGCTTCAGGCGGTCGCCGATCATCTGGTAAAAGGGAATCAGATCATCCTGCTTGATGCGTTCGCCGTAAGGTGGGTTCATCACCAGGACGCCCGGCGCATCAGGAGGTTTCTTCTCTTCGAATGACTGTGTGCTGATCTTGACGCAGTCATCCAGCCGTGCCCGTTCGATGTTCTCGCAAGCAGTACGCACGGCCGGTTTTGAGCGGTCAGATGCGAGAACCTTGCAGACAGGGTCGCGCTGCTGGCCGGCGGCTTCGTCACGGAGTTTTGTCATGAGACCGGCATCGTAGTCTTTCCAGCGCTGAAAGCCAAACTCCTGCCGTAAAAGTCCGGGGGCAATGTTGCAGGCAAGAAGAGTAGCCTCGATAGCAATTGTGCCGGAGCCGCACATCGGATCGATGAAATGGCTTTGCGCGTCCCAACCCGAATGTAAAATCAATCCGGCGGCGAGCACCTCACTCAACGGCGCCTGCGTGCGGCCCAAGCGGTAACCGCGCTTGTGCAGAGACTCGCCCGATGAGTCTAACGACAGTGTGCAGGTCTGCTCATGGATATGCAGGTTGATCCGTAGCGTCGGTGAAATCACGTCCACTGACGGGCGGCTGCCACGCTGGCTTTTGAATTGATCGACTATGGCGTCCTTCACCCGCCGGGCCGCAAATTGCGAATGCGGAAAATTACGGGAATTTGCAAAGCAATCCACCGCCAGAGTATCTGACGAAGACAAAAATTCCGACCAATCTACTTGCTGGACTTTGTGGTAAAGCTGCTTGTCATCCCAGACCCGGAACGTGCGGACAGGCTGCAGGATGCGCATTGCGGTCCGGAGGTGCAGATTGGCTTTGTACATCAATTCGGCATCGCCGGCAAAAGTCACTGCGCGATTTTGCACGGTCACATCCTGCGCCGACAATGCGCGTAGCTCCGCGGCCAGCACCTGCTCCAGGCCGAAAAGCGTCTTCGCCACGAACCTGGAATTGCCGGAAGCTTTTGGGGCTTCGGCCTGGGCCTGCCGAGGCTTGGCTTGCCCCCAGGGGTTTGATGGTGATTTGGCCATGGGAATATGTAAATGCTTTCTTTTATAAATGGTTAGAGTTATCAGTTAGAGCGTTCAGTCGCTTCACGCTCTACTCTCCATCCTCAACGCCAAGGTCCATTTCATTCACGCGCTGCCTGGGCAGAAAGCGTTGGACGAAGTCACGGATTTGTTCAATAGGTCCGCGCTTCTCACCACTCAGAAACTCACAGATGACCTGAGTAAACTCTGGTGCGCGAAGATAACCAAACGACTTGTGATGGTTCTCCCGTCCATCGTAGGCGTAATCGTTGACCACCACGAAATCGTCCGGGCCTACGCCGTGACTATTGGGTCGGAATTCATCGGCAAGGCGGTAGTTCAACGCCACATGGTCGTTGAGATCAGAAAAATTAAGCCAGCTATGCTCGATGTTATCGGGCGCCGGCAGATCTTTTTCGGTCTTGAAGTCACGTTCCTGCTCAGAGTAAATTTTCTTCATAACCGTCGGCAAACCCAGTGGTGAGCCGAGCGTGACGAATGTATGAATTTTGACATCCGGCACGATCTGAGTCAGGACATCGTAGGCGACAATTGTGCCCATGGAATGCGAGATAAGCAGAATTTCTTTCTTGCGATGTTTGCGCAGCAGCGTAGCGAGCGACTCCCTGATCTTCCCTCTCGCATACAAACCCACCTGGTGAAGTTCGACGTTTTTTTCAGAGTAGTAGAGATCCAGGTCGCGAAAATTCTTGCGAATGACGTAGTCACCGATGCGGTCAAAATTGAAGATATGATTCTCCGTCATGAACGCTTTTTCCATGATGAACTCAGCGACGTTGAGCAATTTTTTTCGTACCTGACTTGGAGCGGCCTTCTGGTTGTCAACCGGCCCGGAAACGTAGGGATTTTCAATGTAGCGTGAGCTTTCCGGATCCTTCACCCGCATATCCTGAGGCTCGGAATACAAAAAATGCGCCCAATAGGCCAGATCGAACTTGAAATGCCTCAAACTGTGGCCGCTGCGCTCCAGCCCTTCACAGATGGCACGCTGCCACCAATGCTGCAACAGCGGCTGTGGCGGCTTGTTACCAACACCATGAATTCCGATGATGATTCGACTCATTGCGTCAACATCCGAATCCACACGGAGATCCAGCCTGCATCATCTATCTTGCATCCGCTGCTTCCTGGTTTGCAAATGCCTGCCATGATTGTCATCCACCCACCCGTTTTACTTTGTACCCCTCTGCGGACAACAGCTCCATCACGCGAACGCGAAAATCGCCTTGAATCAGAATCTCACCCTTCTTGACCGTGCCGCCTACGCCGCATTTGGATTTCAGATTCTTGCCGAGTGTCTTCAAATCGTCGTTGGCGCCAACAAATCCTGACACCAGAGTCACGGCCTTGCCTTTTCTCTGCTTGCGGTCAAGTTGGACTTTGAGAGTTTGCTGCGGCGGCGGCAGGGTTTGTCGTTCGTCAGAAGAATCATTCGTTTGTTTCCCTTTCGGATCCGTCGAGTAAACGAGACTGCTATTTTTCACGATTCTCTCTTCATTTGACTTTCTCGCCAGTCGGAACACAAAATCGGTCTCGGCCGGCAACCATAACTTGTCAGACAACCTAACCTGGCTCAAATATACTCATAATATTGTGGAGACGCAAGACCCGGGCTGACAGCGAATCCATTCAATTGCCGCGCAGTTTTCGCTTGTTTTTGATGCTGCCATTGCTTAGAATTGCGCCATGAAAAGTACGAAAGTCATCGACATCAAATATAAGGGTTATTTGATCAAGCCCTCGATTAAGGGTTTCAAAGTCTACCGCAAAAGCTACTACATCGACACCTACGGCAGCGTGCAAATTGCCAGGGCGCGCATCGACCACGCCGTGGAAAAGAAGCGTCAGTTGGCGGGCAAGTCTGAGCCTGCGGTAGAATCCAAAGCCGATAAAGAAAGTCAACAAACCGAACTTTTCTAAAGCAACGCCGCCACGCTTCTCCATCCTAAAAGCCTGAAGTTTCAGGCCTCTGATAAGAAAACAACCTCTGCAGTGCGCGCAATTCCAGAGCACCGCCATAAAGACGCGTGTGATAGCGCCAGCCACCAGCAACCTTGAGAATACCTCGCTTGACTCCGTTCAAAGCAACGTCCGTGCTGGTTGGGTAGTAGGCGTTGAGCACACGCTCAAAATTCCGCATGCGGCGGCGAAGCGGGTCTTGCACCCAGGGCATGGCCAGGCTGCGGCGCTGAGTGAATTCCTGCCACCGCGGACTCACCCACTCCTCCAGTGATTCAGGAAATGCAAATCCACCCGCCTTTGCCTGCTCGTAGAGCGTCCCGGCGAGAGGTACCGGCGTGTAAAGATAGAATATTATTTCCGCCGCCGGGTTGACTTTTTTCACCCGCCGAATAAAGGCCATCGTCTGCCTGGCATCCGTCTCAGGATCAGGAGGGTTCCCCAGAACGAAAGAAAATTCAGGTACGATGCCGAGCTGTTTCATTTTGGCCGCAATTTCCAGAGTCTTTTCGGCTGCGGCGCTGCCGCCTTTGTCCATGCGTTTCAGCGTTTCGTCGGAGCCCGATTCCGCACCGAGGAAGACCATCTTCAAGCCAGAATTCTGCATCTGACTCCAGGTCTTTTCTGAAAACTTCAACATGGTATCGATGCGGGCTTCGCCCCACCAGCGCAAATTCAAATCGACAATTCGCTCCGAGAATTCCGCGACCCGGGCTTCGTGGGTGAAAAAATTGTTGTCATAAAACTCGAATGCGTTGAGGTCCCATTTCTGCGTCAGGAGGCGCACGGTGTCAGCTGTTCGCATGGCTGACTGCGCAAGCCAACGTCCGTTGACCAAATTGACCACCGCGCAGAAATTGCAGAAGAAGGGACAACCGTAGCTCGAATGGTGCGGCAGCGTGCGCGACCCCATAAAAGTCGGACGAATATAGCGCTGCATGGCCACCTTGTGGTAGGGGAATTCCGGCATCTCATCCGGATGTGGAATCGGCGCCAGCGGCCCGGCAGCGGGCTTTTGGGTCGAGGCGTCCGTGCAGGCGATGCCAGTCAGCGACGCGGGTGAATCGCCTGCCCTGAGGCGGCTCACCAGTTCTTTGAAAACCAGCTCGCCATGGCCGCGGACGACGTAATCGACATAAGGCGCCTTCAGGCACGCTTGCCAGTGTTGCGTTGGAAAATAGCCGCCCCAAATGATCGTCAACTCGGGATGTCTGCTTTTGAGCTCGCGGCAGAGTGGTACCGAATGGCTTAACTGCGGGCCGGGCATGACGGTCACGGCAAGGATGGCGGACCGCATGCCCGTCAGCATTCCATCCAGGGTGGCAAGTGAATCCTGCTCGAGATTGCCATCTACAATCTCGTATGGAATCTCGCCATCCAGGACCGCGCCAAGCGCCAACAGAGACATAGGCAGCACGGGTTTTCTGGTAGCAGAGCTTTGCGGATTATAGAGTATGAGCATGATGCGGGACAGAGGCCGTGGCTTGTGAAAATTCGTAAAGAATCAGCGTCTCGTTGACAAAGCGCTTCTCAGCAACCACCGTAATGGCGTATTTCGCGAAGGTCGAGAGAATGACCTGCAATGGCGCCAAAGTTGACAGAAGCAGGATAATATTGCCATGCGGCGTCAGGTAGCTCTGGGCCTGGCGGGCAAACTCTGCAAGGACGCCTGTGTCGAAAAGCGCCTGTTCGAAGCTACTCGCCGGTGCCCCCTGCAAATAGGGCGGATTGAAGAGAATCACATCGAACTTCTCCCCTCGAACCGGCTCGAACAGCGAACCGGTGCAGACCTGCAATTTGTTTTCGACCTGATTGAGGAGCGCATTAATCCGCGTGCAGCGCGTGGCTTCAGGATTGATATCTACGGCCACCACTTGCGACGCCCATTTTGCCGCCACCAGGGCGCAGATGCCCGATCCGGTCCCCATGTCAAGCACGCGCGCGCCGGCAGGAATCATATCGCTGCTCAGCGATTGTGCAAAAAAACTGCCGGTCCGAAAGGTATTCGGATTCAACACACCAGGCAGCACGAGCACCTTCACCTCGCCAACTCGCTCCAGAACCACGCGGTGATTGCGCGGCGATTGCCAAAGTAAGTAGTTCATTCGCTGGAAGAAATGGATCAATCGCCGGGCGCCGGGGATTTTCCAAATGGTGCGTGCGATCCTCATCCTTCTTTCTCCCGCGTTCCAACAATCAAGAAAAATTGAGCAGGTTCGCGGCGACGACGAATCTTCGCCACAAACGGTTTCAGTCTCCAGCGCAAACCGTAAAATGGCCTGATGAATTCCCAATTGAGCTGAAGTTGGCGGCCAAGCAGGTCTAGCCGTTCAAAGGTCAAGAAATTCTCGCTACTTAAGGCATTGGACCGGAATCCAAAACGGCGCTCGAAGTCATTTTCGCGCTCTTTGACCATTTTCCTGCCGCTGGTTCCGTCACGATAGACCGGAGAATCCAGGATAACGGCGGAACCGCCCGGGGCAAGCACGCGTAGCGCCTCGCTCATGGTGGTGAGGTACGCCTCAGAATAGTGCAACGACGCATTGAAAATCACAAAGTCAAACTGATTGTCCGCGAAAGGCAGATGGTCAAACTCAGCCTGCACACACTCAAAACTGGTTTCGTAGTGCCGGTGTGCGCCAAGGCCATCCGTTGAGTTGTCCAGCAAATCGAGGGCAACGACCTGGTGTCCCAGCCCGGCCAGACGGTTGCTGAGCCAGCAATTGCCGGCGCCAAGATCGAGAATGTTCGCGGGCCGTTTTTGCGCACGGGTAAATGGCGTGAGCAGCCGACCGACCAACACATGGTAACTGGCCGCCCTGATTCTCCAATTCCCCGCAAACTTGCCGGAAAGGTCTGCAAAGGGCAGCGCACGATAGTAGTCGGAGTCATTGGCGCCACGGCCTTCCTTCGCGCGCACGGCTTGATAATCCTGGACGAACCCGGCGAAATGTCTTTCCCGCTCTGACGCAAGAAAACGCCAGATGCCGGAATCCCTTCGGTACTCGACCTTGCCCTGGTGAGAGATTAGGGTTGTGTCTTCCTGAAGTTCCAAGGCACAACCTGTCACCGGACAGATGAACTGAGGCGACTTCTCGCCAAGGATCTGCCGGCCACGAACGTGGGATTCTCTTGCTGCCATAGCTCGCACTTGGTCATACAATTTCACGGCTGCAAGATAGCAATCCGCGCCTTCTTACGCAAGCTGGAGTTGAGTTCAAATTTATGCTTGACATTCCACGGCGAGGCGTGTACTTTCAAGTCATGGACACGCAAAACCAGGATGTGCTCGACCAGTCTCTGCGCGCACTTGAAGCACTGAGCAGGCTGGCGGAAGCCATTTCTTCCACCACGAGCACGGATGAAATCATCAACACCATCATTCAGGAGGCTTCAGATCTCACTGAGGCGTCGCAGGGCTCCATCCTGTTGACTCAGGAAACCATGGACGCCAAATTCACGACCCTGGTCCGGTTGGGCACAACGCGACATGAGGTGCTGGTGCAGAAAATGGGGATGGTTATTGCTGGCTGGGTGTTGAAGAACAAAACCCACCTGATGGCAAACGACATCATTCTGGACGACCGCTTCAAAGGTCTGCAGATGCTGGGTTATCCGGTTCAGTCCGTGGTGGCCGCACCCATTCAGGCTGGCGGAAAAATTCTTGGTGTTCTCATCCTCCACACCCGCGAAGATGAAAAGCGTTTCGCGGAAAACGATTTGCGACTGGTAAATATCATCGCGTCGCAGTCTGCCCACATTCTGGCAACTGCCCAGATGCTGCGGCAATTGCGCGATGAAAACCAGCATCTGAAACAGGAGGTCGAACGGCGATACAGTTTCCATGAAATCATCGGTCGCAGCGCGGCCATGCAAAAAGTCTTCAAACTTCTCGACAAGGTGATTCCGACCGACGCCCGCGTCTTGATTCAAGGAGAAAGCGGCACAGGCAAAGAGCTGATCGCTCGTGCGCTGCACTACAACGGGCAGCGCAAGAGCGCACGATTCGTGGCTATCGATTGTGGTGCATTGCCGGAGAACCTTCTGGAAAGCGAACTGTTTGGCCACGTCAAAGGCGCGTTTACCGGAGCCGCGGAAAGCAAGAAAGGCTTGTTTTCAGTCGCGGATGGGGGTACTCTTTTTCTTGACGAGATAAACAACACAAGTTCAGCCCTGCAGGCCAAACTTCTGCGTGCGATTCAGGAGCGGGAAATCCGGCCGCTTGGCGGCACCAAAACCATCAAAGTGGATGTAAGAATTGCGTGTGCTTCCAGCCGGGACCTGGCGGACTGCGTGCGTGACGGGAGTTTTCGTCAGGACCTTTATTTTCGGCTCAAAGTCGTAACCGTCAAACTACCCGCCTTGCGGGAGCGGCGAGATGACATCCCAATACTCGCGCAGCATTTTCTGGACAACTTCAATAATGCGCTTGGCAAGCGCCTGCAGAATTTCTCTGCCGCAGCCCTAGAGCAACTCCGCAACTACTCCTGGCCCGGCAACATTCGAGAGCTGGAAAACGCCGTCGAACAATGTGTCACCATGGCCGAACCAGACGCAGCCTCGGTAGAGCCGGAGCTTCTGCCGGAAGAATTCCATGGTGGCAGCGCCTTGAACCTGCAGAACAGGTTAGGTGCGGAAACCAACCTGACAAGCGCCGTCGAGGAGCTGGAACGCGCCATGGTCACGGATGCCCTGAAGCAGCACAATGGCAATCGAACGCGGGCGGCAGCCCATCTTGGACTCAGTCGTCGCGGCCTGCTAAACAAGATAGAGCGCTACGGCCTGTAGCCGCTCATTCCCACATCATCCGGAAAAACCCAGTACCTGTCGTTCACATCCGTGAAGCAACTTCACACACGGTCGTCCATCTCGGCAGCTCCCGCAGACCAGAATCTATTTCTTTAAACTCTGCTATTTCAATTAGTTGAAACAGAAACCATCAACCATAATCTCGATGTGGCACGCCGGTTGCTTTTGGGGCAAGCAAATCATTGCACCTGAGCACAAGAAGACTGGAGGCAGCATGGAACCGATGGTACTGACCAAGACCAAACCTGATGTAAATCTGAAGAAGCCACAGCAGTTCAGACCTGTTAATGATGAATACCGGCCGTTCGCGTTAAACACGCGGCGCGACCAAATCCTGGAAAACCTGGCAGTGCCCGCCGCCATAAAGGCACTCAACCTGCCGCACAATCAGCGCGTTCTCGAAGTGGGCTGCGGCACCGGAGTGGTTCTGACTGCCCTCGCCACGCTTTGCCGCCCGCGGCAGTTGGTCGGCATCGACATTGATACATTTCTACTCGGAGAGGCCAAGTCCAGGCTCAAGCGCAATGATGTTTCCGCACAGCTGCACCAGCAAGATGTGCGGGCCTTGCCCTTTGCGGACGCATCGTTTGATGTCGTGATTGACTTCGGCACCTGCTACCATATCAATCGTCGCGTGCGGGCCCTGAAAGAAATCTCGCGAGTGCTCAGGCCTGGTGGTATTTTCATCTACGAAACGCGCTTGGGCCAATTACTCTCCCATCCGGTGCGGGCCTTTAACAAGCGCCTGCCCTGGAAACTCGCCACCCATATGCAGCAAGGACGCGGCGCACTGATGTGGGCCAGTCGCATCAAAATGTAGCGAAAAGCAAACTCCAAATGACTCTTCAGGCAAGCCGCGCTGTAAACGTTCTTCACAGCGCCAACCGTGAAGAACGTTTACAGCAATATGAAACCGCTGACTGAGGGGAGACAGGCAAAGTAGGAAAACATAACGATGATGACTGGAATAATGACTCAATTGATCGCTTGCCTCGCCGTTTTGGTCTCATCCAGCTTTGCTTACTGCAGTCCGGGACAGCACGACCTCATTGCTGTCCACGATTCGGTCGGGCCCGTAATTGACGCCAGCGAAAACTCCCGGTTCAATCTCTTTCCGCAGGATATCGGATTTTTGTCAGGACGAATCTTCAAGGTCTCGACTGCAACTTGGCGGCTGCAACTGCTCGGCAACAATGCCGGTCAGCCCTGGATGGTCATGCAGCGGCTGTCTGACATTGACATCCGGCGCTTGAGGCGCCGCATCAGCAAAGTGAACGAGCTGCTTGCGAGGGGAAAGAATCCTGAGCTGAATAGTCCGCTCCGCAAGATCGACCTCGATTCCGCGTTCGATCCCAGTCTTGCCGTTGAGCTGAAACTGGCAGACGGTTCAAATTTGCACGGGCACATCAAGTCAGTGGACTCGGAGAAAATCGAGTTCACGACACTGGGCGGAGCCGTCAGTACTTTGCCCGCCGCGCAAATTACGGCCATACTTTCCCCAAAGGGGGAACTCCAGAACGGTCAGTTTGTTCGCTACGATCCCAACAATATCCGTCTGTTCTTTGGCGCCACCGGCCGCAGTCTGCGGGGAGGTGAAGGCAATATTTCAAACTTCTACGTTTTCTTCCCAACTGTGGGTGTGGGCATCTCCGACAACTTCATGGTGGCCGGCGGCATCTCACTCCTGCCTAGCTCCCCGAAGCAGCTCTTCTACATATCCCCGAAGATCCGGCTCGCGAGCAAAAAGAACCTGGACCTGGCCGCCGGGATGGTCTACATGGGAGTGCCCGGAAGATTTGACCTTGGGGCAGCCTATACTTCACTTTCGCTGGGCAATCCCCTTGGTGGCATCACTCTTGGCGCCGCTGTACCCTTCTCGGTTGGCGGTGAAATGGAAAGTTTTGTAGCCTTCATGTTCGGGGCCGAAAAGCAGGTGTCCGGCACGGTGAAATTCATCACCGAAAACTGGCTGTTTACAGGTGGGAATCCCTCGGAGCAAAGCATCCTCCTGCTGTCAGCTGGATTTCGGTTCATCGGCAATCTCCTCACCGTAGGTCTGGGATTCGTTACGTTTGAAGAACTCCTGCACGACGAGGGTGGATTCCCAATCGTTCCCTGGCTGGATTTTTCGTTAAGTTTTGGACGCAAACTCTAATGTTGAGATAGCATGAGAAGTGATATTGTGAGGGCATAATGAAATACATTTACGTGGCGATGATGGCTTTGAGCTTGAATCCCGGTCTCTGCCCGAAGCTCAGAGCGGGTGAAGCCCGCGAAGTCAAGACTGGTTCAATGGTGCGGATTGTCACCCATGGTTTCACGCAAGGCAGAATCGTCGGAACAGTAACAGCTATCAGACCAGATACTATTGAAGTATTGACTTCTGACCAGCAGAGAGCCATTGGTTTCTCGGAAATCTCAATTATTGAAGTTCGGCGGCGCCAAAACAACACGTTGAAGGGTGGAGCTTATGGATTTATCGGCGGCGCCATCGTTGGCTCGTTCTTGGTGAGAGGCAATTCAGAAAACGACCTGGCTGACAGAGACGCAGCCCTTTTGGGAAGCGCTGCGCTTGCCGTGCCTGGCTTTATTGTCGGTCTGATAGCTGGCAGCACAACCAACAAGGATGGATGGCACCTGCTAAGCGTCGATGACCTTCGAAACATGAACTGAAGGTTTTCATCAAAGGTGAAAGGCAAATGTCGAGCAAAACAACTCACGTCAGAGTCAATGATATATTGCTGGGCCCCCTTGAGCGACCGGCCATCCGCTGGCTGGTGCGACACATGCCGTTGTTTATCACGCCAGATATTCTCACGGGAGTCGGATTCTTCGCGGCAATGCTCGTTGCAGTCAGCTACTGGCTCACAAATTATGATGCCAACTTCCTTTGGCTGGCAAGCCTTGGTTTCGCGCTCAACTGGTTCGGCGACAGCCTGGACGGCTCGCTGGCGCGCTACCGCAAAATCGAACGCCCCAAATTCGGTTATTTTATCGACCACACCATGGATGCGCTGACTCAGCTTGTGGTGCTCGTAGGAATCGGACTTTCGCCCTACGTCAGTCTGGAGTTCGCGCTGCTGGTTCTCGCCGGCTACTTCATGGTCTCCATCCACACGTATATCACCAACTACGTTAGTGGTGTTTTCAAGATATCTTACGGCAGATTTGGCCCTACGGAAGCTCGAGTGTTGGCAATCATCGGCAACACGCTGGTCTACTTCGCAGGTTTGCCACAGGTCAAGCTGCCGCAGCTAAATATATCTCTCTACGATTCGGTGTTCGTCGCGACCGGAATAATCCTGATCGGCATCTACGTGGTGGCGACCGCAAAGCAGGCAATTCAGCTCTCTGCAGCAGAACGCGGAGCGAACTGACCATGCGTTTCCCGGCCGCGCAAACATTGCTCTTGCTGTCGCTTTCGATAACTCTCTTTGCCACAGCCCCCACGCTCGCGAAGGGTGAACCTGGCAAAGCCGCGAGCTTGTCAGTCAACAACGGCGTTATTGAAGTCAGCTTCTCAGAACTGCTGCAGGCGATGCAGGAAGAACAGGGTTACGATCCCACGACAACAACAAACGTAGGCAGATTTCAGTCCAACGTATTGTTGCGCCTGGCGCGGGCGGCCATTCAACGCCAGCCCGACGGTCCGCCACTTCTCTTGCGGCACCAGGATTGGTATGCTGCTTTTCTCGAGTGTACAGGTCTAACGGATGACACGGCTCCGATTTTCAGCAAACTCGCCTTCCGCTACCGCCAGGATCAACTCGTGGATTATCGCCAGGATCGCGTTTTGAAGAAAGCAGCAGCAGGCAGCATCCCCAGACTTGCTCTGAATGTCAAAGTGTCGTGGCCGGAGGACTCCGGTCTTCCAAAGAAGTACTCATTTGAAGATACGCTCTCCAAACCCAAGCTCAAAGTCAGCAATTACCGTCTTTTGCGTTACCGTCTGTTGGATTTTGGCGATATGACTGTGTACGACGAGATGGAAGGACTGAGCGGTCAACCCACGTCAGGCCTGCTCGGCGTGCTCTTCAAACTAATCGGCGAGGGACATGTGACTCAGGCGAGAATGATCGCTCTAGACGGCGGCGTGCTGGTCTCACGTACCTATGCCAGCAAAGGCATCTTTTCTGTAAATCCCATCGTCACCGTGCTTGCCGACGGCCAGGCCAAAAAGGGACTGCATCAGATGCATGACGATGATGGCCGCCTTTCGGCCAGGCTCAATCAACAGTTTCAAATCGAATACGTGCCGTTCCGGTAGACTCAAATAATCAGTTGACAGGGTTTTCGGCCCGCGCTGGTGGGGCTGTCCAGAATTGTTCAAACTGGAAATAAACCGTAGCGAGTCTGGATAGACTAAGCTGTTCGTGCTTTTTTTGGGGGAGTCGAAATGACAACAGTATCCTGGAGGTTCGCCAGCTATTTTAGCGAACCTCTCCCGGGTCGTTTAGCAGTTCGATTTCCTGCAATTTCTCATACAAGCCATCGCGATCCACCGGCTTGGTAACGTAGCCGTCGCACAGCTCCATGAAGGACTGCAGAACAGTGTCGTCATCGCTGAGGGCAGATACCATCAGCACTTTCACACCATCGCCAAACTCGACCTGCTCGTCATTTTCGATTTTTCGAATCTGTTGCAGGGTTTCGTGGCCATTCATCCTTGGCATCATGATGTCAAGACAAATAAGATCAATGGGATAGTTCTCACAAAACGAACGTTTGAACAGGTCAACCGCAGCTACTCCGCTTGGCACTATCTCGCAATCTCCCACCGCTTCAAGGTGTCTGGTAAGAAGCTTGCCTGCTGTGAAATCATCATCGACAATCAATATTCGCATCAGAAAATCCCTGATAAATTTTGAAATCGCAAAAAGCCTGAACTCGATATTCTTGTATCGGGAGGCTTCTTTGCCTTGCTTAACATAATTTTGCATCTATTTGAACCTTCAGGCGTTTATAGTGATTATTCTGCTTCCCGCTTAGCCCGTTCTAAACGATTGCATCAGACCAACTCCGAAGGAAATATGAAAAATCCCAACGTAGATCAAGGCCAGAGTTCGCCACGGACTGTGAATGACCAGAAGGTGCCAGGTCCGAAAGGGCGCCCGTTCATCGGCGTTATCCCGGCAATGGCCAGAGACCCACTTTCCTTCATGTGCAAGTGTGCCAAGCGTTACGGCGAAGTCGTCAAACTGCCAATTGGCCCGAAACGCTTCTATTTGGTCAACAACCCGGAGTACATCAAACACATTTTGCAGGAAAACGACCGGAATTTCAGAAAAGGCTATGAACTCACGCGTCCGGTGGTCGGCAATGGGCTGATTTCAAGTGAGGGCGAATTATGGCGCAAGCAGCGACGTCTGATTCAGCCTGCATTCCATCGGGAAAAAATCGCGTCGCTCGTCGCTGCGATGGCCACAAACATCGGCGAGATGCTGCAGCGCTGGCAATCCAGGGCGAATCCCTCCGCCCCTGTCGATATGGAAGCCGAGATGTTTCGCCTGACCCGTCACAATCTCATAAAGACGATATTCAGCCTGGAACTACCGGAAGAAATTGACAGAGCCGGGGAGGCGTTCGAAGCCGGACTTGAATACCTGCAGCAGTTGATGAAAGCGCCATTCAAACTTCATGCGCTGATACCGACGCCGACAAACGTTCGATTCTGGCGTTCTCGAAAAAAGATCGACCACCTGATCTATGCCATGCTTGCTGCCCGAAAGGATGGCAATGGCAAAAACGGCGATCTTCTGGACCTGCTGCTGAACGCCAGCGCTGACGCCGCGCACGATACCATGAGCGACCAACAACTGCGTGATGAAATCATGACCCTGTTGATGACCGGGCACGAAACCACGGCCTCGGCCCTGGCCTGGACGTGGTATCTGCTCACCAGGCACCCGGAGGAAGAAACGCGTGTCGTAGAGGAGATAAAAAGCGTTGTCGGCCGCCGGACTCCAACCGCGGAAGATCTCCCAAAACTTGAGTACACCGGAATGGTGATCGACGAGGTGCTGCGGCTTTACCCATCGACATGGATTTTTGCACGGCAGCCGTTGGCCGATTTTGAGCTTGGGCCCTACCGAATTCCGCGCAGCGCGATGGTGTTTCTCACGCCGTTTATCATGCACCGCCACCCGGATCACTGGCCGGCGCCAGAGACCTTCCAGCCGCAGCGTTTTCTACCTGAGGCAAGGGCTGAACGCCACCCGTTCGCCTACTTCCCGTTTGGCGGCGGGCCGCGCTACTGCATCGGCGACGTGCTGGCCAAGACAATCATGAAATTGGTCATCGTCATCGTCCTGCAAGAATTTCGGCTTCAGCAAGTTGCGCCGGACAAAGAAATCCTACCGAAGCCGAAAGCCACGCTTAGACCAGGCGGGCCAATCGAGATTCGGCTTGAGCCGAGATAATCGTGTTGCGCGAGCGACTTTCTACTGCAAACAGCTCTGAGTACCACCGGCTGACTCAGCCGCCAGGATGCACCATTTTGCCGCCCTTCCCAAAGGCGTTCGGTGGGCTGTCCACGATAGAGTCGAACTCATTTCCACTGATACAGCCAAGCATCAACGGCGAGATGATTTTCCCGGTCTTTTCCTATGCTGCCGCAAGCGCCCAATATCCACGGTTTCAGCCGCCAAGTCCGTCACCCAGCGCCTGTCATCCATTTTCCCTTGATTCCAACAAGTGCAACTCCTAAACTTAAATAATGTTTACTCTTGCAGCGGCGTCGGGTCAGCGATTGCGGCGAGACTCCGGCGATTCGCCTGGTTCATAATCCTAAACCTGGAGGGTACGACAGCATGATTTCCTATTCTTTTAAAGCCAAAGCCTGCGTGTTTGCAGCATTTCTTGGCGGCGCGTTCGCAGCTTGCCAACAGCCAATCAATGTCGAAAACGAGAGCAAGATTCTTCTCAAAACCGACATAGAATTCTCGCAGGCATCTGAACGCGACGGCGCGGCCGAGGCCTTTTACGCCTATCTCACAGATGACGCCATGCAAATGCCACAGGGTGGCGAACCCGTCTACGGCCGGGAAAAAATCCGGGAAGAAATGTCCTCCGGCGTCAATATTACACTGACTTGGAAGCCGCAGAAAGCAGAAGTGGCACGCTCGGGAGACCTGGGCTGGACTTGGGGAACCTACGTGGCCAAGTGGCAGGACGAGGGCGATGCACAGCACGAAAGTCACGGCAAATATCTCAATATCTGGAAGAAACAGGAAGATGGCGCCTGGAAGGTCGCCGTTGACATGGGCAATCAGAATCCGGCACCCGCGGACCAGCAGGCTCCCGATTTGAGCAAACAATGAAAACAGGATGACCACATTCAGCTTGAATTTCTCGTGGCGATTCCTTAACATGCGCTTTGTTTTGCCGCAATCAAAGCGCGATTCGTTTACTAATCGAGGAATTTCAGCATGGTCATCAAACCAAGGGTACGAGGGTTTATCTGTCTGACAGCGCACCCGGTTGGCTGCGCGGCACATGTGCAGCAGCAAATCGACCACGTCAAAAGCAAAGGGAAAATCGCCAAAGGGCCAAGCAAAGTGCTGGTCATCGGCGCCTCTACGGGCTACGGCCTGGCCTCGCGTATCTCCGTGGCATTTGGCTGTGGCGCGGACACCTTGGGTGTCTTCTTCGAAAAAGAGCCGACCGAAAAACGGACGGCGACTGCCGGCTGGTACAACTCGTCAGCCTTCGAGAAAGCCGCGCACGCCGAGAACCTCTACGCCAAAAGCATCAACGGTGACGCATTTTCCGATGAATTAAAGCAGAACACGATCGATTTGATCAAACAGAATCTCGGCCAAATCGATGCCCTGGTCTACAGCCTGGCGGCGCCGCGGCGCACGCATCCAAAGACCGGCCATGTTGCGCACTCGACGCTCAAACCCATCGGCCAAACCTACACCGGCCAGACCCTTGATACAGACAAAGTTGAAGTCAAAGAAGTCAGTCTGGAGGCTGCAACTGACCAGGAAATCGCTGACACCGTCTCCGTGATGGGGGGTGAAGACTGGCGCATGTGGGTGGAAGCCCTCGACGAAGCCGGCTTGCTTGCCGATGGTTTCTCGACCGTGGCCTACACTTACATCGGCACTAAGCTGACCTGGCCAATCTACTGGGATGGCACCATTGGACAGGCAAAGATCGACCTCGACAAAACCGCGAAAGCCCTCAATTCCCGGCTTGCGAACCGCGGTGGCGTCGCCTTCGTTTCCGTGATGAAAGCGCTCGTAACGCAGTCAAGCTCGGCAATTCCGGTCGTTCCGCTTTACATCTCTCTGCTCTACAAAGTCATGAAGGAAAAGGGAGGCCACGAGGGCGCCATCGAGCAAGTGCAGCGTTTGTTCGCTACCCAACTTTACGGTGAGTCCCGACGCGAAACGGACGATACCGGTCGGCTCCGGCTCGACGACCTCGAACTCAAACCTGAAATTCAGGCCGAAGTCGAAGTGCGCTGGGACAAGATCACCACCGAAAATCTACACGAATTCACCGACTTTTATGGCTATCAAAAGGAATTCCTGAAACTCTTTGGGTTTGGCCTGCCGGGTGTGGACTACGATGCAGATGTAGATCCGGTTGTTTAGGCGCCTCTGCAAGCATTGGCTTCATGCCATCGCATCAGGATGGTGAGCAGACAGCAACAGTCCTCTGCCGTAAGCTACTGAACTCAGAGGCGTAAAACCGACAACATTTATTCAGGAATAACGACGTTGGCTCGAGTAGTTATATAGGGACATTTACGAAAGAGCCATCTACGATGAAACGATTCTCGCCAGTCCTTTTTTCACTGCCAGTCGCACTTTTGATTTTGGGTTTGTCTGAACCGAATCCCAACCGCGTAAGCTTGCGCGCGCCAACGATTCAGAAACATCGCGGCGTAAGTTGGGTGGGTGGACACCAGCCCGTCGTACAGAATGACTTTGAACCACTGGTCCGGAATCACGTCAACTGGATCGTGCAAACGCCGTTTGGCTGGCAGCGCAGCTACGATTCGCCAACCATCAAAATGGCCACCAGCGGCAACGTCTATTGGGGCGAAACCGATCTTGGTATCGAGACCACAACGCGGCTGGCAAAGGGGCGCGGCATTCGGACGCTGCTCAAACCGCACATCTGGTTGCACCGCAGCAGCAATGGCAAGTGGCGCGGCGAAATCGAAATGAGTAGCGCAGAAGAATGGCAGCAGTGGTTTGCCAACTACCGGAAGTTCATTTTGCACTACGCCCGGCTGGCGGAGAAGCTGGGCATCGAGGCGCTTTCCATCGGTACGGAGTTGAGGACAACGGCGGTTCAGCGCGAGCAGGACTGGCGCAACCTCATCGCCGAGGTGCGCAAAATCTATCACGGCAAGCTCACCTATTCCGCCAACTGGTACCTGGAATTTGAGGAGGTTCGATTCTGGGACGCCCTCGATTTTATAGGCGTGCAGGCCTACTTCCCACTTTCTGACAAAGAAAATCCAGGCGTGGCCGAACTGATTTCCGGCTGGCAGTCTCACAAAACCGCGATTAAGAAGGTCAGCACTGCCTTCAGCAAACCTGTGATTTTCACTGAGATTGGCTACAAGAGCCGCAGCGACACGGCAATCCGGCCTTGGGAATGGCCCAACCGGTCATCGACGCCTGCCACTGCCGCCGAACTGCAAACGCAAGCCAACTGCTACGAAGCGTTCTTCAAAACCTTTTGGAATCAGGAATGGTGCGCCGGGGCATATTTCTGGAAATGGTTTCCGAAACTGAGCGAGCGGAAAAGCGGCAACCCGGGCAGGGATTTTACGCCGCAGAACAAACCGGCGGAGCGCGTTATGGCAAGATGGTTTGCGACCACATCTGATTGAGGTGATTCTTGCCAGAGATCCCGCCCTCTAGCCAGCGTTCCCCTTGATCTTCTCGCCGCACTTCTTTAGTTTCCTTCATTACTTGGCTGCTCGAACCAGTGACAAAGGCCCATGTCTGAAATAACGCTGCGTGATTACCAAAAACTCGTTGATGACTGGATCAAAAGCGTCGGCGTGCGCTACTTCGACGAAATGACCAACCTCGCACAGTTGGTGGAGGAAGTCGGAGAAGTTGCGCGCATCATGTCCCGCACTTTCGGTGAGCAGAGCAGCAAACCCTCGGATGAACAACACGACCTTGCCGACGAATTAGCCGATGTCCTGTTCGTGCTGACCTGCATCGCAAATCAAACCCACATCGATTTGACCGCGGCGGCGCAAAAGAACCTTGAAAAGAAAAGCGGGCGAGATAAGAATCGTCATCTGGCCAACCCGAAGCTCAGAGGAGATTAAGGTTCGAAAACCAGGTACGCCATTCGTGGTCGGTTGCCCGTTTCAGAAGAAAGAAAGTGGTCATCCTGGACGTGCCGCCCGACAAAAAAATCCCCGACGTTTTTTACGCACCGGGGACCGAAAGTCGTTCAGCAAAACAAATTACTTCAACAAATCCTTCACCACCGATTTTTCATTTCGCAACTCTTCGGTCGTGAGTTTGATCTTCTCCGTAGCGAAATCGCTCCATTCCAATCCCTGAACGACTTCGACATTGCCCTGGCCGTCGCTGGTGACTGGGAATGAGAACAACAGTCCAGCATCGATGCCGTAGCTGCCGTCAGAAGGAATGGCGGCGGAGAACCAGTCGCCAGCAGGCGTTTTGGTGAGATAGCTCTTCACGTGGTCAAGTGCGGCACTGGCGGCGGAAGCAGCCGAAGACAGGCCGCGCGCCGCAATAATCGCGGCGCCACGCTTCTGCACCGTCTCGATGAACTCGCCGCGCAGCCATTCGACATGCCCAATAGCGTCGATCACCGGCTTGCCCTTGATTCTTGCATTCTCGCTGTCCGGGTATTGCGTGGCGCTGTGGTTGCCCCAAATTGTCATGTTGCTGACCTCGGTGATACTGACGCCGGCTTTCTGTGCGAGTTGGGCCATGGCGCGATTCTGGTCAAGACGGGTCATGGCGCTGAAGCGTTCTTTCGGGATGTCGCCGGCATTGTGCATGGCGATCAAGCAATTGGTGTTGGCTGGATTGCCAACCACCAGCACCCTGACATCATCAGCGGCGCGGGCGGCGAGAGCTTTACCCTGGCCCACGAAAATCGGACCGTTCTCGCGAATCAAATCACCGCGCTCCATTCCTGGTCCGCGCGGTTTCGAGCCCACCAGCAGCGCCCAGTTGACACCGTCAAAAGCCGTTTCAGCATTGTCAGAAACGGTAATACTTTCGAGCAGCGGAAAGGCGCAATCGTTAAGCTCCATGACAACGCCCTCAACGGCTTTCATAGCCGGAGGAATTTCCAGAAGCTGCAACGAAACTTTCGTATCGTGACCAAAGACCTCACCTGATGCCAGGCGTGGTAGCAGAGAATAACCAATTTGTCCGGCCGCGCCGGTTACCGCAACTTTCACTCGTTTGGACATGCTTAGTTCTCCTTAAATAGCAGACAGGTTTCGACAGAATTCATCACAAAAAAAACGCAGAGGTCGCGGAGGTCGCAGAGAATTGATCTCAGCGTTCCATGCGGGCTCTGCGCTTGCTCTAAAGATAAGACTTGCCGATTACGCCGCAAGGGAAATGTCGGCTGGTTCACAACAAATTGATTCAAACTCTCACGCGCCGGTCGGCTCAGGCAGCTTACTTCTCTTGCGTTGCTTCGGCCAGCAGCTCAAGATCCGAAATAACCTTCTTCTGTCTTCTTGAAATGGACACAACGTACAAGAAGATGGCCAGCCACACAATCGTGTAGGCTGCGAACAGAAACCAAAGCCGATAGTTGTACCCGGAGCCGACGATCATTTTGCGGCCCGGCGTTGTTTCCACGGTATCGGTTTTGACTTCCAGAAAATACTCGTAAAACGAAAGCTTGAGTGGCGTCACGCTGCCGAGAAGCACTGAGTATTCTCCGTCACGGACATCCACTGCCGTATGAGTTTCGCTCCAGAGTGGTTTGTCGCTGCGTGGCGAATTGTAAAGCGTAATCTGCAAATCTGCGGCGCCGGTAAATTTGTTGCCGTCGGCGTCGGCAAGCGTGCCTTGATAGTGCACCAGGCGCGCGGTTTGTGCCGCCAGTGGAGCGACAACGATGATGCTTACCAACAATATTGCAAACAGTAAGAGAGTTTTGCGCATTCTATGAATCCTCCCAGATTCGACTGCCAATATGCTCCAAAAATTAGTAGGCTATCTGCTTCTTTAGTTCTGAAGTCGCGACTGTGCTCTTTTCGAGTCGAAGGCGCTGAACCAGTAGCCAGAAAAACAGCAAGGTGAACGTGAACAAGCTGAAGAAAAAGGTTATTTTCATGTCAGGGTGCAGACCGGAGCCATCACCACCAGCGATTACCGGGCTTGGATGAATGTCGCGCCAAAGGCGAATGGAGAGATGAACAATCGGCACATCCACAAACCCGACGATGCCAAACACAGCGGCAAACCTGGCGCTGCGTTCCTCTCCCTCGACAAAACTGCGGAGCATCATGTAGGCAATATAGATGAACCAGAGCACGAGAAAAAGTGTCAGACGCGGCGACCACTCCCACCAGGTATTCCAGACCGGCCGGCCCCAGATGGGCCCGGTAATCATCACCAGGGTGGCGAACAGCACACCGATCTCAGCGGCGGAATGGGCGATCATATCATACTTTCTGTCACGCTTCCAGAGATAGCCAACGCTGCCAATGAAGACGATAAAGAACGCCAGGAAGGCCACCCAGGCGGACGGCACGTGAAAATAAAAAATCCGCTGCACGTGGCCCATCGCACGCTCGGTCGGCGCAAATTCAAAAATCAAATACAGATCGACCAACATGGTGATGAGTGTTGCTACAACCAGAATTCTGACCCACGGACTAGATGACTTGTTGTCCATGTTCTACTCCTCAATAATAAATTCGAAGGTGAAGTACGCGACGATCAAGAAGATGATATCGAAGACAACGATCAGCTTACACCATCCCCAGAGTACCTGCCAGCCCTGCTCCTGCAGCACTGCCGTGGTGGCTTGCACCGAACAAATAATAATGGGAATCGACACGGGGAAATGCAGGATCGGCAACATCACCTCGCGCGTTTTAGTGTTGACCGAAATCGCGGAAAAAAGAGTGCCTATGATGGTAAAGCCCAGGGTGCCCAGGAACATGATCAGGGCGAGTTGGCCAGCGACGTGCAACACCTCCAGCTTGAAAAAGACGCTGAACAGGGGCAGGACCACCAACTCCACAATGGTGATAAAGATGAAATTGACCAGCAATTTGCTGAGATAAATAGCGGTGCGGTTCACAGGCGCCAGCATCAACCCCTGCATGCAGCCCTTATCCACTTCATAAACGAACGAACGGTTCATGCCCAGGAGGCTGGCGAAGACAAGAGTCATCCACAGAATCCCGGGCGCTGCCTGCTGGATGAACTCGCTGCCCGGAGGAAACGAGAAGTTGAAAATGACCGCCACCATCAGGCTGAACACCAGCATGGACAGGACCATTTCCTTGGTGCGGAATTCCGAAAGCAGATCTTTCCAGAGAATGACAAATACTGCGCTCATGCCGTGTTCTGCTCATCCCCGACCAATTTGTAGTAGGTCTGTTTGAAATTGCTGCGATCGACGTTCTCGCGTTTCTCATAAAACACGATTCTGCCTTTTTTGAGAATCGCAATCCGGTCAGCCAGGTCGATGCCGCGCTCCAGGTCGTGCGTGACCATAAGCGTGGTGCGCTGGCTGCTGCGAAGCTCACGCAGCCAGCCGCTCAGCATCTCGGCAGCGTGCTGGTCCAGGCCGGTGTAGGGTTCATCGAGCAAGAGAATGGTAGGCTCATGAAGCAGGGCGCGGGCGATAGCCAGGCGTTGCTGCATGCCGCGGGAAAAGGTACGGACACAGTCACGCCGGCGCAATCTCAAACCCACGCTGGCAATGATAGTGGCTATCTTTTGGTCGAGGTCGGTAACCCCGTACAGGCGACCGTAGAACTTCAGATTCTCCTCGGCCGTCAGATTCTCATAGAGGTAGGTTTGATGCCCGATCACGCCGATCTGGCGGCGAATTTTGTCGGGCTCTTTAGACGGCACGATGCCGCCCATTTCTACCTCGCCCGAGGAGGCGTGGGTGAGAGTGGAGAGAATTCTGATGAGGGTAGTTTTGCCGGCGCCGTTTGGCCCGAAGATGGTAAGAAATTCCCCCGGCGGCAGCTCAAAATCGATCTTGCGAAGCGCGAATTGATTACCAAACGTCTTGCTGAGTCCGTGGACCTTGATGGCAGCGGTCTGGCTGCCCGAGGCTATGGAATCGCTCATCTGAACGGGTCAGGCCTCACGTATCAGTTGGCCGCAGCCCGGACAGAATTTTTCGGCAGAGTCAAGTCCGGTGCCGCAGGCCCAACAAAACTTGATGTCCGCCTTGCCGTTCTTGTTTTTGTCTGCCGCCACCGCACGCCGGGCCTTCGTCGCCCCAACGGTCTGCACGTTATCCATCTCGCGCAACACCTGGACGGCTTCATCCTTGTACTGTTGCCGCAGAGTCTGAAAATCATCTTCCGAAAGCTTGCCCATCTGAAAATCAAACTCGATATCTTTGATTGCAGCGTACAGCGTTTGCTTACGGTCTTCCAGATCATTGGCGCGATGATTCACAAGATTATCGGTCGAACCTGAGCGCAACCGGCCACTCAGCAGTGGCATCACTACGAATGCTGAGACAAGAAATGCCAGTAGGATAAAAATGATATTCGTAATCATGGTTAGATAACTCCTATTCTACCGCGCTGCCGCGGGCTGGTCGCTCTCGGCGTTTTTCGCTCTGGAGGTTGCGTAGACCATCAAAGCGATGCCGGCAAGTATAAGCGCAATGCTAATCAATTGCGCCATTGTAATTCCCATCAGGACTATCGACGTGTTTCGAAACAGCTCGGTAATGATTCTGCCAATGCTCAAGAGCACCAGATACAAACCAAATTGAAAACCCAACGGCTTTTCGCGCTTGCGGATGCCCCACAGGAACAGAAATATGACAAATAAAATGACCATATCATAAATCGGCGTAGGATGCACCAACTCATTGGTGGGAATGATGCCGTTCGGGAATGACATTGCCCACGGCAAATCGGTGGCCGGGCCGTAGTCTCCATCGCCGGAGAGAAGGCAGCCACAGCGACCAAAAACCTGGCCAAAGGCAAGCAGCGGCGCCGCCAAATCAGCAACCAGTAAGAAAGGAACTTTGTTGCGGCTGGCGTACCAGTAGACTGCCAAAACACCGCCAATCAGCCCGCCGTACCACACCAGACCGGCTCCGGTGAAGATATACTCGGTCGGCCGGGCAAGAAACTGCTCCCAGCGCTCGGCGATGTAGTAAATCCTGGCGCCGAGAAAGCCGCCGATCATCGCGGCGATAGCGATGCCGTTGGCGAAATCGGGATCAAGTTTCTTGCGCGCGACTTCTTTGCGCAGGAGAAGCGTGGGAATCAGGAAAGCCAGCATCGCCATCACACCAAAGCTGTTGATGGTGACCGGGCCAATCTTAAACAATTCAGGTATCATAAGTTCTTTCTGGATTCGGGGTCAAAATGTTTAACAAGATTAACAAATTTAGCAATCTCCTACTGAAAAGCAAGCAGATTCGAGGCCCAGAATCCGAAGTTTGGCGGCATCGAGTTGACCGGATCGGGAATCACAAGTGCTTCATCAAAAGAAGCGTTTGCCGCCACGAAAACCCCAACTTTGTGGTGGTTGCGGACTCAATCAAACTCGGCGCAAATCGCGTCGCACAAAACAAATCCATCCCGGGTAAGACGCAGACAGCTGTCCTCAATTATCAGCAGTTCGCCTGCGAGGCTGGTTTTTCCAGTAGTCAAATCTTGTGTTTCATCGGAAACATCAAACGCTCTGTCGAAGAATTTCGTCATCGCCCGGTCGTAGAAATCAAACAAAGAGCGCCCGGTGGCCCTCTCAAATTCCACGAGATCGACGCCGCGGCTACGTCGCAACCCGAGATAGACCTTCTCGAACGCAAGCGTCTTTTGGGAGATGGATTCACCGCTCGCTTCCGGAAGCTCACCTTTTGCCAGGCTGTCGAGATAGCCGTTCAGACTCCGGGCATTCCAAAACCTGCGCGGCGAGAGATAGGAATGTGCGGAAGGCCCGAGGCCCAGGTAGGAACTGCCATCCCAGTACTTTTGATTGTGCCGCGATTCAAAGCCTGGTTTGGCATAGTTCGATATTTCGTAGAGTGGAAAACCACGCTCCGGCAAAAAATCAAAGGTCGCCAGTTGCAGGCTTCGTTGTGCTTCTTCCGGCAGTTGCCGCACTTTGCCCTGGATCAGCGCTTCCGTTAACGGCGTGCCTTTCTCAAACGTCAGGTTGTAGGTAGAAATATGGTCGGGCGCCAGATCGACGGCCCGCTGCAAGGTTTGCCGCCAGCGTGACAGTGACTGGCCAGGCAAAGAAAAAATCAAATCCATGCTGAGGTTATCGAAACCGGCGGTGCGGGCGGCAAGAAACGCCTCCTCCGCTTGCCGGGCATCGTGGTCGCGCTCGAGAAACCGCAGCTCATCGTCATGGAAGGATTGCACACCGAGACTCAACCGGTTGATGCCAGCGCGGAGGTAATCGCAGAGCTTCTTTTCGTCGAGAGTTGCAGGGTTGGCCTCGACGGTAACCTCCACATTCTCAGCAAACCGAAAGCTGGATTTGACCGTATGGAGTAATCCTTCGAATTGCGCGGGTGAAAGGATGGTGGGCGTGCCGCCGCCAAAGTACAACGTGCTGAACTGCAGGCTACGAACACTTTGGTGGGCGGCGTATAGCTTAATCTCTGCCTCGAGGGCAAGGAGATATTCCGGGATTTGGGCTTCCCGGTCAGCAAGCGTGAAGAAATCGCAGTAGCCGCACCTGACTTCACAAAAGGGGAAGTGGATGTAAAGACCGGCATCCAACTTTTTCAGAGATGCCGGGCCGCCACTACTTGATTGGGTTGGCAAGCCTGGTCCAGCGGATGCTGTCCCACCAATCCTTCGCGGTGTCCCAGGAAAAATAGATCACCAGGGCTTCTCCTACGACATTCTCAGCGGGCACATAGCCCCAAACGCGGCTGTCAGAACTATTGTCGCGGTTGTCGCCCATCATGAAGTAATGGCCTTCCGGGACGGTTTTTGGGCCAAACGTTTCGGTCGTATTAAAGCCGTCGGAGAAATGCCTGATGGTGTATGACTTGCCGTATGGCGTCTTGACGCGGGTGTACTGCACGTAGCGTTGGATGGCCGGGTCGAACTTTTGGCCCATGTCGAGCATCTCGCCCTCCGGTTCGCCATCTATGTGAACGATCCCGTCTTTGATTTCGATGGTCTGCCCCCCGACCGCTATGCAACGTTTGATGTAGTCCAGCTTCTCATTCTCTGGGTATTTGAAAACGACCACGTCCCCGTTTTTCGGCGTCTTGAATGCCGGCAGCCTGAAGAACGGAATCTCGGCATCGATAACCGGTATCCGGTCCGGGGTGCGAACGCCGTAAACAAATTTATTGACCAGAAGGAAATCCCCCACCAGCAGCGTGTCCTTCATCGAACCTGTGGGAATTCGGAACGCCTGCACTACGAATGCACGCAACAACATGGCGGCGAGCAGTGCAATAAGCACCGCCTCAACGGTCTCGCGAGCGCCATTTTTCCGGGAGGGTCGCGGCCGTTGCTGCGTACGCTCCCCCACTGTGCGACGCTTGCCGCCTACTCTGCCTGCTGTTACCGCGTTGCGTTTGGAATTCATTTCATGCTCCAGTTAGAAAATGCCAGTTCCCTGGCCGCCGTTTCCTGCCTCAGTCAATTTTCAGAATCGCAAGAAAGGCTTCCTGCGGCAGCTCCACTTTGCCGACCTGCTTCATGCGCTTCTTGCCTTCCTTCTGCTTTTCGAGCAACTTGCGTTTACGGCTGATATCGCCACCGTAGCATTTCGCCGTCACGTTTTTCCTCAAGGCCTTAACGGTGCTGCGAGAAACCACTTTACTGCCAATGGCTGCCTGCACGGCAACTTCGAACATCTGGCGTGGAATCAGCTCCTTCAGCTTCGTGCAGATCTTGCGTCCCCATTCAAATGCCTTGTCTTTGTGAATGATGTAGCACAGCGCATCGACCTTGTCGCCGTTGAGCACGATGTCAAGTTTCACAAGGTCCGATTTACGATAATCGCTGAAGTGATAGTCAAAGGAGGCGTAACCACGGGTCGTAGATTTAAGCTTGTCATAAAAGTCGAAGATAATTTCACCCAGAGGGAAATCGTAGTGCAGACTCGCTCGCGTCGGGTCGATGTACTCAGTCGTTTTATACGTACCACGCCGGTCCTGGGAAAGTTTCATGATGTTGCCGATGTACTCGGTGGGCGCAATAATGTCGGCGGAGATGTATGGCTCCTCGACATAATCAAGCTCTCCGACTGGCGGCAGCAGGGCCGGGTTGTCTACCAAAACCATGTCGCCACTCTTGGTGTGAGCGCGGTACTCAACGTTTGGTACTGTCGTCAGGATGTTGAGATCGTACTCCCGCTCCAGTCTCTCCTGGATGATTTCCATGTGCAGCAGGCCCAGAAAGCCGCAGCGAAATCCGAAGCCTAGCGCCTGCGAGGTTTCCGGCTCGTAGATGAGCGAGGCGTCATTTAATTTCAGCTTTTCGAGAGAAGAACGCAACTCTTCATAGTCGTCATTGTCGGCGGGGAAAAGGCCGCTGAAGACCATAGGCTTGACTTCCTGGTAGCCGGGCAGCGGCGCGTCGGCTGGCTTGGCCGCGGAGGTGATCGTGTCGCCGACTTTGGTGTCTTCAACTTGCTTTACTGAGGCGATGCAATATCCGACTTCCCCCACACTCAGCTTGCTTCTCTTGACCTGCCGCAACTGCATCACACCGACCTCCGCCACTTCGAATTTCTTGCCGGTGGAGAAAAACTGAATCTGCATGCCGGGTTTGACCTCACCATCGAATACTCGAATATAAGCGATAGCACCGCGGTAGGAGTCGAACATGGAATCGAAGATGAGAGCACGCAGCGGCTTACTGGAATTGTCTGCTGGCGCCGGGATGCGCTCGACCACCGCTGCCAGAATCTCCTCGATTCCAGTGCCGGACTTGGCGCTGGCCAGCAATATCTCTTCGCGGTCAATGCCCAGAATATCCACAACCTGCTGTGACACGACATCCACCTGGGCACTCGCCAGATCGACCTTGTTGAGCACGGGGATGATGGTAAGATCGTGCTCCATCGCCAGGTAGAGGTTGCTAATCGTCTGCGCTTCAACGCCCTGCGAGGCATCCACCACCAGAATCGCGCCCTCGCACGCTGCCAGGCTGCGCGAAACTTCATAGGTGAAGTCTACATGGCCCGGGGTGTCGATGAGATTGAGATTATACTGCTTGCCATCCGTGTGCTTGTAGGGCATGGAGACGGAATGCGCTTTGATGGTGATGCCGCGCTCCTGCTCCAACTCCATGTCATCCAGAACCTGACCGTGCGCGACCTGAGACAGAGTGCCGGTTTTCTCCAGCATACGGTCCGCCAGGGTCGATTTGCCGTGGTCGATGTGCGCAATAATACAGAAATTTCGAATGTTGCCAGTTTTCATGTCTTCACGAATATGAAAAAGCCAGATCAAAAGATCTGGCTGCAAATGTCGTCAACTAGTTTCACAAAGTCGGGCGTAATTTAGTCTATTTTTTGAAATTAGTCAATAGGAAAGTCATGACAAAGGGGTGATAGTTGTGAGGCGGTTCGGACACCTGATTTTGGTCAACCGGTACGACTAACCAGACATCCGGGGCGCCAGTCGAGACAGAACAAAGAGACCTCCCGGAAACGAAGCATCCGGGAGGTCCTGGAAAAAATCTGAACTTGTCAGAATCTACTTGACGAAGCTCATCTTCTTTACTGCGGAATGGCCACCGGCTTTCAGTTTGTAAATGTAGATGCCACTGGAAAGCAAGCGCCCGGCGTTATCGCGGCCATCCCAAACAGCCTGGTAGCGACCGGCGGGCTTCTGCCCGTCAACGAGCATCCGCACTTGGTTGCCGAGGATGTCGTAAATGGTCAGCACGACACGGGAATCCCGTGGAATCTGGAAGTCAATCGCCGTCTCCGGGTTGAAGGGATTCGGGTAGTTCTGCAGCAGCGCGAACGATTCCGGAACCTGCCCGCCGAGTTCACGAACACTCGACACTGGGTCGATGATCAGCGAATCCGGGTCTGCAATCGTCAAGGTGATGGTCTCGCCGTTCGGGTCGTTGGCAGCAGGGTTGGATAGCGTGAAGGTCACAACTGTCTTCTCGGTCACCGCTTCAAATCCGCCAAAGAAAGCTGTCGCGACAACGCCATCTCCCGTCACGCCGCCCTGTCCCGGTTTTCTGCTCATCCCGACACTGACTGTCTTTGTGGCCGTGTTGATGGTCGGCAAAAAAATCAGATCGTCGCCGAAGAACGGATTAGCTTCTACCGAGAGCGCAGTGATCGCATCATTGTCCGTACCATAGGTCAGATCGAAAGCCACGCCAAACAAATCCGTGACCTCCGCAACGAGAATGTTCACGACAATCGTGTCTCCCGAAGTGCCGGAAACCTCGGCCTGGAGCGTCGGTGTCTGAGCGATTCCGGCCGCATCGAAAGTAGATGATGCTTGTTTGCCGAAATGGTTGGCAGCGGAAGTAAGATCCGGTCGCGGTGCTGGCGCCGAGTGCGTCTTGCCAAAATTCAAGCCAATGGGCAAGACATCTTCAGAACCAACCCGGCCGTTGCCGTTACAGTCGGCGTAGGTCGCTTTCTCCGGAATCCAGCACTCGACATTTTGTCCGCGCCAGGCATTGCTGGCTCCTGGCCGACTTGGACCGGTGCGCCCAAAGAACAAGCCAAGCGGCAGCACGTCGGCGGCGCTTACAATGCCATCGTTGTTGGCGTCACCGGGCCAGACGACGCAGCCGCAACCGATCACCGTTCTGTCCACCTCCGGAACGAGCGTGAGAGTATTGCCGTCAGCGTCCGTCGCGGAAATATTATTCAGAGACCAGACGACCTCGGTCGGGTCAGGAGTGTTGGCTGAACTCTCAAAGGCAATCCAAACAACCGGACCGCTGCCGCTCACGCCACCGCCACTTTTTCTGGAAATCCCGATACTGACAAGTCCGGCTGGGTCATTCGGCGTATCCAAAAAGATCAGATCGTTACCGAGAAAATTGGCAACGCCGCCGTTGGGATCAGTAATCTGAGCGCCCGCAAAATCCAGAAAAGTCGTCGGATAGTGCAAGTCAAATGCCACACCGAACAGGTCAGCTACGGCTGTCGGATCACCGACGACGATCGGCACGTAAAACTTTGTGCCACAGCTAACCGTCTCAGGAGCGTCCGGGCGGATGGATCCGGCCTGTGCGCCACACTGAAGAACAATCGCCGGCCGGAAAAGGGCCGTGTTGTCTCCTTCATTGGTCTCAGCCACCTGGTTCAGGTAGTCACCGATGAGCCCTGCGTAATAAGTACCATTCTTGTTGAATGGCGGCGACCCCGTGACAGAGCGCAGGTCTACCGTCAGGTTCTCGTTGCTGCCGCTGCCGGCTGGCAAACTGCTAACGCCGTCATCCCCGAACCGGGAGTCGGAAGTGGAGATGTTCATGTCCGACGACAAGTAGTAGCCAAGGCGGGAGGCGCCGGCGCCGGCGGAACCCGAATTGACGACTCTGGTGTTGATCGTCAAAATGCAATTGTTGTAGTTTGCGCTACTGTTGTTTGGATCGATTGTGAGGTTCGGGCCGCCGCCACAGGAAATCATGCGATTCCCGAAAAAGGCGTTGTCGCCCTCGTTTGACTCATTGACCTCAAAACGGTAGTCGCAGTACCAACCGACGTAGTAGGAGCCTGACGGGCTGAAGGGTGGTGACCCGCCCACGGTATTCAAGTCAGCCGAGAAGTGCTCATCGTTCCACTGACCCGGGTTCAGCCCGCTGATCCCGTCGTCGCCGATTCGGGAGTCCGAACCCGGCACGATGTTGGTGTCGGTGGATAGATAGTACCCGAGCCGGGAGGTCCCGGCATGCGCCGTGCCGACGTTAATCACCCGGCTGTCAATCGTCAGTATGCAACTGTTGGGATCATACTGCCAGTTTGAATTCTGCAAATCCAGAGTCAAATTCGGAGCTTGATTGTCCGGGCAGCGAATGGTCGTGTTGCTGCGCAACGCATTGTCTCCTTCATTTGACTCGGTCACTTGCTTTTTGTAATCGACAATCCAACCGAGATAATAGGTGCCATGTCGGTCAAAAGACGGCACACCTGTTACCGTATTCAAATCGATGGTTTCGGATTCGTCACTGAAATCGTTACGCGGGAGTGGCTTGACCCGATCGTTGGCGATTCGATGGTCGCTGGTTCGAATATCAGTGTTGGTCGATAAGTAGTAACCCAACCAGGATTCCACCGCTGAGCCCTGGCCATTGTTGATCACCCGTGAATTGATCTGCAACAGGCATGTGTTTGGATTGAAACTCCAGTTGGTGTGGCCGCCATCGAGCGTCAGGTTCGGCGGTGGCTCGCAGGTCATGTTAATCGTGCCGCCACTGTGCGCCGTGTTGTCATTTTCATTGGATTCGTGCACCGTGTTGTTGACATCGCAAATCCAGCCAACATACCAGACGCCCGGCCCGCAACTGGCGTTACAAATGATACGAGAGAAAGTATTGTCCTCCCAAGCACCTGCGGCAAGGTTGCCCACGCCGTCATCGCCTATGGCGCAGTCAACATTCTTTGTAATGACCTGATCCGGCGAAAGATAGTAAACCAACTTGGAAGAACCACCTGCAGGTCCATCGCCGAAATTTTTTACACGAGTCTTGAGCTTGAGCACCTTGGTGACGTTATCATACTCATAGCTTGTGTTCGCCACATCGATCCGCAGGTTCGGCGTGCCACCAACCTGGCAATTGAACGTCCAGTTTTTTGGCGACCCATTTTGATAGCTGATCAACCGGTTGTCGCCCTCGTTTGTCTCAGCCACTACGTTCTGATAGTCGAGGTACCAGCCGAAATAATAGGTCCCCGTGCGGCTAAACTGAGGTACTGAAACCGCGGTGGACAGGTTGAAGGTCGCGTCCCGGTTGACACTTGCGTTGGGGTTGAGCCCGGGAATGGTCTGGTATCCGAGAAATGGATCGGCGGTGGTGAGATTCGTGTTTGAAGTGAGATAGTAGCCCAGACGACACGCTGCCGAAGACGTGCTGCCGGCATTCTTCACGGTCGATTGCATGCGGAGGGTGCAGCTTGAACTAGACCAAGTCCACTGCGAAGAAGTAAACATCAGGTTAACCGTTGACGCTTGATCGGCGCCAGGGACATTGGCCTGCTCATCGTCATCCGCTGAACTCTCTGGCGGGCTACCGCCGCCTCCCGTTTCATCCTCTGTCTGTTCTTGCATCTCAACCGCATCGTCAGAGACGGCGTTGCCTCGAATGAATTGAGACGAATCCTGGTTGTCACCGATGGACAACTCCACTCCCCCAGAAATGAGTCCGCTGCTTTGCAGGTTCTCGCGATAGGCCGCTGCGGCCGGGTCATCTGAAGTTTGCAGGTCCTGAAGGATATAAAACTTCTGATCCGGCGTCATTTGTGCTCCTGCCTTTTCCGCATCGGCCGAACCTCCTTGGGTCAAGACCCCTTCACCCTCGAGAGAGTTGCGGTAGGCTTCGGCCTCCGGCGAATCAGAATTGAGCAAGTCATCCAGCACTTTGTTCTGGTCAGTAAGGTTGCCCTGGCCGACAGGGTTGCCTTGCATGTCGAACACCGCGACGTTGCCGTTGTCATCGACAACAATTTTCAGTACAGCCTGTCCCTCCTGCCCTAACAACATGGATGTCATGGCCAGCAGGACGATGATCAAAAATAGTCCTTTCTTCATCATTTCTCCCTACTTTTTTTGGTAACGGAACCAGTAGATTAAGAATGGAAAGCATGTTGGTTGGGTATCACCTCCAATCACAGGTTGCGAAGGCTGCGGAACGCCCCTCGCGCTAATATTGCAAACAGCATCAGGAAACCCAGGACTCGCGCTGGCAACGACACGCGTCCCGCAAAAATTGGACGCTGTCTTACCTAATCGGCTTGCCGTGCAAAACATGACCCTGTTATAGAAACTGTGGGTGGACTGTCGGAGCCAGGGAAACTACAAGTCGCTACCAGTCCATCTTACTATTATGGAGAGCCCGAAGGCGTCATTTCTCTCTGTTGGAAATAATATTTCAAACACCATCGGCGGGAGCCAGTTGGCGGGCAAGAAAGAATACAGCTCCCGAACAGGCCCGCCGGGAGCTGCATGATGCAATAGAACTTACTTGACGAAGCTCATCTTCTTCACCGATGCGTGGCCACCTGCCTCCAGTTTATAAATGTAAATGCCACTGGAAAGCAAGCGCCCGGCGTTATCGCGGCCATCCCAAACAGCCTGGTAGCGACCGGCGGACTTCTGCTCGTCAACGAGCGTCCGAACCTGGTTGCCGAGGATGTCGTAAATGGTCAGCACGACACGGGAATCCCGTGGAATCTGGAAGTCAATCGCCGTCTCCGGGTTGAAGGGATTCGGATAGTTCTGCAGCAGCGCGAACGATTCCGGAACCTGCCCGCCGAGTTCACGAACACTCGACACTGGGTCGATGATCAACGAATCCGAGTCTGCAATCGTTAGACTGATGGTCTCGCCGATCGGGTCGTTGGCAGCAGGGTTGGACAGCGTGAAGGTCACGACCGTCTTCTCGGTCACCGCTTCAAATCCGCCAAAGAAAGCTGTTGCGACAACGCCACCTCCCGTCACGCCGCCCTGTCCCGGTTTTCTGCTCATGCCGACACTGACCGTCTTCGAGGCCGTGTTGATAGTTGGGAGAAAAATCAGGTCGTTGCCAAAAAATGGATCAGCTTCTACCGACAGCGCGCTGATGGCGTCATTATCTGTCCCGTAGACCAGATCGAAAGCCACGCCAAACAGCTCCGTGACCTCAGAAACCAGAATATTCACGACAATCGTGTCTCCCGAAGTGCCAGAAACCTCGGCTTGAATCGTTGGTGTCTGCGCGATTCCGGCCGCATCGAAAGTGGATGATGCTTGTTTGCCAAAGTGGTTGGCAGCGGAAGTAAGATCCGGTCGCGGTGTTGGCGCCGAGTGCGTCTTGCCGAAATTCAGGCCGATAGGCAAGACATCCGCAGAACTGACACGCCCATTGCCGTCGCCATCCGCGAATGTTGCTCTCTCAGGATCCCAGCAAGTCACAGTCTGTGGAGTCCAGCTCAACGAAGCCCCGGAACGCTCAGGCCCAGTTCGACCAAAATGAACGCCTAATGGCAAAACATCGGCTGCGGTGACGATGCCGTCATTGTTGGCATCCCCGGGCCAGACGACACACAGATTGCACTCGACGCGGGTGGTGTCGTTTGCCGGCAACAAGCGCAGGCGGGCGCCATTCTCATCTGTGGCGGCAACGTTGGTAAGAGACCAGATGGCATCGATGAAGTCGGGAATGTCTGCCGAGCTGGTGAACCTAAACCAGACCACGGGGCCTGAACCCGTCACGCCGCCGCCCGATTTCCTGCTCAGTCCCACGGAAACCTTTCCGGCTGCATCATCGACGTTGTTGAAAAAAATCAGGTCATCGCCGAGTAAATTCGGTGAGGAGCCAACCGGACCGGTCAACTGTGCACTCACAAAATTCACAAACTCTGTTGGATAATCCAGATCGAAACTGACGCCAAACAGGTCAGTCACCTGTACGGGATCGCCGACAATGATCGGCAGATAGAACTCCGCGCCGCAGGCAACAGCGTCCGGCGCCAGCGGTTGAATGGAGCCATTGTCTGTGGGGCAATTGACATCGATGGCCGGCTCAAAAACTGCGGTGTTGTCGTCCTCATTCGACTCGACTACCTCGTCACGGTAGTCACTAATCAGGCCAATATACTGACTCTGACTTACGTCGAAGACCGGCCTGGCCACGACCGTGGACAGGTTCACAGTCAGACTCTCGGCGTCACCCTCCCCCGGAGCTAGAGGCGTAACACTATCATCTCCGATGCGCGAATCTGCTGTGGTGATGTTCCTGTCTTCGGACAAGTAGTAGCCGAGGCGCGAGCCGACTGCCGCCTGAACTCCTTCATTGAGAACGCGAGTCGCCACCTCCAGAGTGCAAGTTTCTGCGTCAAAGGTCGCGGTCGTAGCATTGCCATCGATAACCAGATTGGGCAAGCCGCAGGTCAGGGTATTTTCGCTGTGAGCGCGATTATCATCTTCATCGGATTCTACGACTTGATCGCGGTAATCGACTATCCAGCCAAGATAGAATGCACCATGCCGGTCGAATTCCGGTATGCCCGTGACGGTGTTGAGGTCGGCTGAAAAGGTCTCGTTACTTACTTCGCCGATATCGAGCTCGCCAACGTTGTCCTGGCCGATGCGATGGTCGGTTGTGCGGATGCGTGAATCTTCTGAAAGATAGTAGCCCAGGCGAGAAGAGCCAGCAAGTTGATTGCCGGCATTGACGACCCGCGTGCGAATTTCCAGCAAGCAGGTTCCGGGAGCAAATTGCCAGTCTGTGTTGTCGAGATCAAGAGTCAAATTTGGATCGGTGCAATCGAGGGCGATTGTGGCAGGCTCGCCACCAGAGTCCCCGTCAGCGCTGCTGATGGCGGTATTGTCGGTTTCATCCGATTCTTCGACTTCATCCTTAAAATCGCAAATCCAGCCGATGTACCACGTCCCTTCACCACAGGAGGCGTTGCACAGAATCCGGGAAAAGGTTTCATCGTCGTGGGCGCCGGGAGCCAATTGGGACACACCATCATCTCCAATGAAGCAGTCTGCAGTCGAGATTTCCGGGTCGTCAGAAAGATAGTAACCCAACTCCGAACTTGCCGCCGGCAGGTCTCCGAGATTCGTGACTCGGGCTTTCAGCCTCAGAACCCGGCTCTGCGGGTTGAACTCCCAGGTGGTCCGTGAGAAATCGAAAGCCAGATTGGGGCCGGTCGGGGCCGGACAATTGACTGTTCTATTGCTGACAAACCGATTGTCGCCTTCGTTCGACTCAGCGACTTCATCTTTATAATCGACGATCCAGCCCAGGTAAAAAACGCCGTGCGGATCAAAGGCGGGTACGCCGGAAACAGTCGTCAAGTCAGCGGCAAACGTTTCATCGCTGAAACCGCTTGCGGTCAACGCCTCGACGAAATCTTCGCCGATGCGCGAATCATGAATCCGCTCGATGCTGGTATCTTCAGAGAGATAGTAGCCCAGTCGCGACGTGCCGGACGTGGCTGTGCCGCTGTTGATGACTCGACTGCGCATTTGCACCGTGCAGGTCGAGGCATCGAAGAACCAACTCGAGTTGCCAAGATCCAGAGTTAGGTTCGGAGATGCGTTGGGGTCGAGACATTGAATGGGTGCGGTGCTGATGAAATGGTTGTCACCTTCGTCAGCTTCCGGTACCTGCTCTTTGTAATCTACGATCCAGCCGAGATAAAACACGCCATGCTGCTCAAACTCAGGAACGCCTACCAGAGTATCGAAGGAGGCCGAGAAAGTTGTATCGTGAAATGACGCTACGGGTATCGCCGCGAGCTGGGCTTCGCCAATTCGAGAATCCGTGGTGTCGATTTCAATATCGGTTGAGAGAAAGTAACCCAGCCGCGAGCTGCCGGCGATAGAGACACCGGTGTTTATGACCCGCGTTTTCAGGTCGAGCGTGCAGGAACCTGAATCAAACGTCCAATTGGTGCTGTCAGGGTCCAGAGTCAGGTTCGACAACTTGCCTGGGCAGAAAACAGGAATCGATGTGCGCTCGCCCGTGGTCGCGCCTTCGGCCGCACTGACAGCGGTGTTGTCCTCTTCATTCGATTCTTCTACTTCCTGATCGGCATCGCAAATCCAGCCGACATACCAGACGCCGGGCTCGCAAGCTGCTTCGCAGAGATCGACCTTGATGTTTTCACTACTGTGCTCTCCAGGGTCAAGACTCTTGACGTCATCGTCGCCCAGCAAGCAGTCAGCGTCGGAAATCACCGTGTCGGCGGATAGAAAGTAGGCCAGCCTTGAAGAACCGGCTTCTTCCGTACCAGAATTGATCACGCGGGTATCAAGCTCAAGCCTGAACTCATCGTCCCGAACTCTGAGTTCCCAGGAGGTGCGGTCAAAATCGAACGTCAGGTTGGGCATTGCTCCGACGCAGTTGAGGTTGATGGCGCCCTCCTGGCCATCGACCATGCCGATGAACTCGTTGTCGTCCTCGTTGGCCTCCTCAATGTCATTTTCCGGATCGATGATCCAACCGACGTAGTAGCTTCCGTTGGGGAGCATTTCACTGGTGAACAGAGAAAGATCCACCACGGTTTCGTTCGCCACACTCGTTCCGCCGGCCAGAGCTTCCATTGCCCGGCGCTCCACCCTGATGTCGGAGGGTTCGATGTTGGTGTCCTGAGAAAGATAGTAGCCGATTTCGAACGCGCCGGCATCGCCATCGGTTTCGTTTATGATGGTTTCGTTGAAAGTGAGCGTGCAGCTTTCGAAGGCCCAGGTAAAACTGGCTTCCGACAATGTCAGGTTCGGTGAGCCGGCCCCGCCTGAAACGCCACCCGACTGGATTAGATCGAGACCTGAAGCGGCGACGACGGGTCCGGAGGCGAGGTCATTTGCCGGCAAGGCAAAGCCACTGACCACAGAATTGCCTAGACTCAGAGTTGCCCCGGACTCCCCTCGGTCACCGGCAGTCTGTGCCGAGGCAAGACGGACGGATCCTGGTTCAGCGCTCGGCTGCGAGCCGTCCGGAAGTAATTCTCCTTGAGACTTTGCGCCAGCCTCCTGCATTTGGCCGGCAACGGAACCGCCCGACTGCAAGTTGCCGGTTTCGAGAAGCGCTTTCGCGGCTGCGATGGCTTGAGGATCGTCAGCATTGAGTATGTGCTCCCCGATAGCTTTGCCGGACCGCTTGCTGGTGGTCGCGGTTACCTGCTGCTCGTCGCGTATATCAAACACTGAAATCTTACCATCTTTATCAACAACGACCTTCAAAACAGCGCGGCCCTTCTGAGCGAGAATTGGCTGCACGGTGCAAAAGAGCAAGAGCAAAAACAAGATTCCCTTTTTCATGGCAAACTCCCTAAGAATGTTGAAACAGCAAGGTGAAGGGCGGTGAAAGGCCCAAATTCGCTAAGCCCGGAATCAGACCGAATGACGCCATTCTATCCAGAGCACCGTCAGAACTTGGTGCGTAGAACGGCGGTTGGTGAGAACAATGTGGAGGAATTGCAAAGCGATGGGCGCGAAATGCCGACATCCCACACGTCATCTCCAGACATTCGTCGGGCACTTCGAAGATACCCGGCTTACAACCATGTCCATTTCCGTCAAGCATTGATGATCAAGCTGGATGCAGGAGCGAGCCGCTCCCGCCTCCAAGTCGTCCCCTTTGTGTTCAAAACCTAGTCCCTGGACTGCGCCCGACAACTCGTAAGAATAGAGTTTGGCCTGACGAAAATCGGATCGCCGGGCGCAGACAGGGTCTCTGAAAAGAGAGGCAAGGCTACTTCAGATAGGTCATCTTGCGTACATCCGAAAACTCGCCTGCCCGCAAGCGATAGATGTAGACACCGCTCGCCAGCAGCCGGCCGCGGTCATCCCGGCCATCCCAGCTCAAACTGTGGGTGCCAACCGGGCGAACATCGTCCAGCAAAGTGCGGACTTCACGGCCAAGCAAGTCGTAAATCTTGAGTGTGACTCGTGATGCCTCAGCGACCCGGTACTGGATCGTCGTCTCCGGGTTGAATGGATTCGGATAATTTTGCGCAAGCTGAAACTGCTCCGGCGCAGAATGCCCGGATGATCCCAGTTCGATTTCACTTGCAGCCAGCAGAATGGGTTCATCGCTGTCACAAGTTATCGTTGTATCGCTGTGGAATTTATTGTCGCGCTCGTCGGCTTCGTGGACAGCGCTCTGGTAATCGACAATCCAGCCCAGGTAAAAAACACCATCTTTGTCAAAAGGTGGAATGCCACGAATGTCATCCAGGTCAACATCAAAGCGCTCGCGACTGAATTCATCAGGATCAAGGTGGCCAACGTAGTCATCGCCGATGCGGTGGTCCTTAACCTTGCGGATACTCATGTCCTCCGACAAATAGTAGCCAAGCCGGGAGGGGCCGGCCGCGCCTTCGCCGTCATTGAGGACCCGGCTGTTCATGGTCACAACGCATTCCGTGGTGTCGAAGCTCCACTCTGTGTGGTCCAGGTCGAGGGTCAGGTTGGGTTGGTCGCCGCACGTGATGGTTTTGTGCGAATTGAACCGGTTGTCATTTTCGCGCTCTTCGGTGACTTCCATTTTATAGTCAAGATACCACCCAATGAAATATGCGCCGTCACGGTCAAATTCGGGGTCGGAAACGACCGAGTTCAAGTCAACGACCAGAGTTTCGTCCTCAAACGAGCCGGGGGTCAGGGCGCCGATTTCGTCATCGCCGATGCGCGGGTCTGACAATCTGATCCGCCGGTCGTAGGAGAGATAGTATCCAAGGAACGAGACGCCGGCATCAGCATCGCCGTTGTTGACGACACGGGTCGCGATCTCCAGAATGCAAGTTTCAGGGTCGAATTCCCACCGGGTTTCGCTACGGTCAAGCGTGAGATTGGGCAGATTGTCGTCACTCAAGCCGCGTCCCAGAGTGAAATCAGCAGGGTCGGCCAGCGATGGCTCAGCCACACCCGAGATCCGGCCGTCCCGCAATTCATCCGCCGCCGCTAACTCTGGCAGATATTCCACATCCGCGACCGCCTGTCCACGGACGCTACGGTCCATGCCCTCATGTACGGGCTTGCCTGCGGCTTCCACGACAGTAATGTTGCCGTCATCCACGACAATCTTCAGGAATTCCTGGCCCTGTTGACCCAAGGCGGCTGACGCTGTTACCGTTAGGGCAACAAATAGAAATACTGCTTTTTTCATGATGCCTCCCTTCAGAGAGTTTGATGGTTCTTGGTAGTTTGGTTTCTTGAGATATGAGACTTGTGTTCAGGCCACAGGCTGAATTCGAAATCCAGACCGAACGACCTTTGGGCAACCCTACACTAACTACATCCAGCAAGACTATTTATTTCAGCGAGACCACGAATTTCTGATGCTGACCCAAGGAGACACGTGCGATGTGTGTGGGAACTCGCGGAGTAAACCGCTTCGACAAGATAGCAGCGTCATACGACGATTGCAATGTAAAACAACCGCGATTAATAGATATACGTTTATGATGAGCCAAACCCCCATATCTGACGGCATTTTTCTTAAAAAAACTTGAGAACGGTGGGTCAAGTGGGCTATCACGGTGCAGTGTATCGCTGAGGCTACCTGCCCCAATCAAGAAAATTTCACGAAAAAGCGGGATTTTCTACTTGCTTCTTAATTTTGCTTTCTCTTCATTATGTTAACCGTTGCGGAATTCAGCGAACGACAAGGTCTTTTCACCCCATCCAGACTCCATCATCAGGACTCGTGCTTTCGGAACTGACTCAGACAAGCAGTCGTAACGGTGCAATTCTACACTAGTGACCTGTTGCCCTTTAGTACTTTTCGACCATAGCAGTCGATTGGAACCTTCAACAACCCGCATATGGCCATTTCGCCGGGTGGTAATTACGGAGGATGATATGCAGAAGCTTTGCATCGACGTGGTAAGGTCAGCACGGGGTCTCCGGGGAGATGCCCACTCTGTTGCCGCACTTGTTTTTCTTCAGTTGCTTGTTGCGTTCTTCCTGTTCAGTGGCTGCTCAAGCTCGCAACTTCTGCTTGTCTCAAGAGATGAGGTCTCGTTTGATCTGAGCGAGTTGACTCTCGAAGAACTCATGGAACTCGAATTCACTACGGTCTTCAAGACGCCGGGAAACGTTTGGGATACGCCGGCGGCCGTCCACGTACTCGACAACGAAAACCTTAAGCGGTCCTGGGGTTTGACCATTCCCGACGCGCTTCGTAATATCCCCGGCATGCAGGTGGCACAACACAACGCCCACAGTTGGTCAGTCACCTCGCGTGGTTTTGACGGACTCGCCAGAGGCGTTGCGGGTCAGTTTGCGAACAAATTTCTCGTGCTGCAGGATGGCCGCAGTTTGTACAATCCGCTGTTTTCCGGCGTTTCGTGGGATGCGCAGGATGTTATGCTGGAGGACCTCGAGCGCATCGAGGTGATTCGTGGCCCCGGAGCCTCAGTCTGGGGTGCGAATGCAGTCAATTCAGTCATCAACTTGCTCTCCAAGGACGCGGCCGATACACAGGGGGGACTTCTTACCACCGGCATCGGGACAGACTACCAGCAATTCTCCCATGCCCGATTCGGAGGACGGCTCGGAAGAAAGACCTTTTACCGGGTGTTCCACAAGTATTTAAAATCTGACAATCTGCCGGCCGTGGACGGGACAGAGGGGCAAGATGGCTGGCACACGCACAGAGCAGGCTTCCGGATGGACGTGCACGACCGCCGCTCCAGCCTGAGCCTGAATGGGCAATTGTACACGAGTCAACTCGGAGAGATTTACCCCGGTGCGCTTTCTCCGACGCCTCCGATTCAGTCGCGCATAGATCACCAGGATGAAATGAGTGGCGGCCACCTTCTGGCCCAATGGAAGTATCCGCGGTCGTCGTCATCTGAACTCTCGCTGCAAGCCTATTTTGACCGGGCATCCCTACAGACTCCCATCGTGCAAGGCGCCACGAATACCTACGACTTCGAGTTCAATCACCGAGTAAAAGCTGGGCGCACCCACCAAGTGGTTTATGGTGCGGGCTACCGCTTGTATCAAGACCGTTTCAACCCGACGTTCCAATTTCAACTGGCGCCCGGTACGCGAAATCACGGCATCTTGAGTGCGTTTATTCAGGACGAAATCGCCCTGTGGCCGAATCATCTGACCGCCATGGTCGGCACCAAAGTAGAGCAAAACAGCTTCAGTGGCTTCGAGATACAACCGAGCCTGCGCCTGACTTGGAAACCTGTATCCCGGCAAGTACTCTGGCTGGCTGTCTCCCGGGCGGTGCGCACGCCTTCGCGCAGCGAAATGGATGGCAACTTTTTTCTCGATCCGATCTCCCCATCCGATGCAAAAAAACCAGTGTTCTTGAAGTTCGAGGGCAATAAGGCCTTCAAATCGGAAAAGCTGGTTGCGCTGGAAGCGGGAGCAAGGCGAAGAATCGCACCGGGCATAACCTTTGACTTCGATGTGTTCTACCACGACTACCGGGATATCAGGGGGGATGCGCGACTGTTCGGCTTTCCTCAGCCTTTGCCAGACTCAGCCTCGTTCATAACTTTGACTGCAATCAATGGCTTGGCAGGCAAGACGTACGGCATCGAGGCACTCGGGCGTTTTCAGCCCAGCTCAAGGTGGGAGTTGTTCATCTCATATAATCTGTTTGAATCAAAGTTCCCGGCTCTTGCACCTGATCAGTTTTCCGCTCAGGATGGCAGAAACCCGAAACACCAACTTGTCATCAGCTCCTATTTTGAGCCGTTTTCCTGGCTGGAGACCGACCTGCGTTTTCGTTATGTGGACGAAATTCCGGCCAGGAACATCCCGGGATACCCTTCCTTTGATCTCCGCCTGGCATGGCATGTCATGCCAAAACTGGATCTTGTCCTAACCGGCAGGAACCTGCTACAATCGCAGCATATCGAATCAACTCTTGTGTTTGGAGAAGACGACACCACACCAGCGACGCTCACGTTGCCAGGCAAAATCGAACGAAGCATGTACGCCAAACTGGCATGGCGATTCTAGACTGAACGGCACGGCTGTTTCTGGAAACGACTGTCCTTTGATGAGAATCTGCATCACACTACTTTTCGCCATTTTTTTCGTGCCACCCTCAGGGCTGGCGCAATCGGCCACCGATCTGACCGAGTACCAAATCAAGGCGGCATTCATCTACAATTTCGCCAAATTTGTGAATTGGCCAGACGAAGCGTTCGAGAACGACACCACGGCTCTGACAATTGGCATCATCGGCGACGACCCGTTCGACCATTACTTGGACGATGTCGTACGCGACAAACGGATACACGGGCGACGAGTTCACATTGTCTACTTCGTCGCTATCAAAGAGATTCGGGATTGCCACGTTCTGTTCATCAGCAGGTCACACGAAAGCTGGCTGGCGGGGATTGTGGTAAAGGCCCGGAAAGGGAATATGTTAACTATTGGCGAGTCAAAAGACTTCCTTGAACGCGGTGGCATCATTCGTCTCATTACCGTCGGTAACAAAGTCCGATTTGAAATCGAGCAAGATATCGCTATCAAATCGGGGCTGCTGTTAAGCTCGAGATTACTGAAATTGGCCAACAACCTCAAAATCAGATATTCACATGCAAACAAGTAAGACGCGGTTCACCTACCGCAGGTCGATCAAGACCAAGATTACTGGCGGCATGTTGCTTACGAGCGTGCTCGCTCTTCTCGTCGCTTCAGTTGTCTTCATTGCGTATGACTCAGCCACCCACAAACGGCACATGGCTGATGATTTGAGAGGGCTGGCCGAGATTCTTGCGCTCAATACCGCCGCATCCCTGAGCTTTCTGAATGACCGTGACGCTGCTGAAGTGCTGTCATCTTTGGAGGCGCGCCAACAAATCACAAAGGCGGGCATCTATCGCAGCGATGGCACTCTGTTCACCGAATACTATCGCAGCGGCCATCCGAAGTCTGACCAGGTGCCGGCGTCGCTTGCCCGGGAACTTGAAACTTTCAACAATGAGACGTTATGCGTTTCGCGCTTCATCCTGCTCGATGACGAACAAATCGGCGCGGTTTACATCCAAACGGACCTGAGCGAACTCAAAGCCAGGCGCAGGGGTATAATCATTATCGCTGGCGTGGTTTTGTTAATCGCCAGTATGGCGGCCTTGTTCTTCATTTCCCTGGTACAAAAAACTATCTCGGACCCTATCCTCGAACTGGCGCAGACAGCCCGTGTGGTCTCCGACGACAATGATTATTCGATCCGAGCGACAGAGCGTAGCGAGGACGAAGTTGGCTTTCTCACCAGGAGTTTCAACAAGATGCTCGATCAAATAGAGGAGCAGGACAGTGCGCTTAAGCAAACACATGCCAAGCTGCGCGAGCAGGCATCTAAGCGTGAAAAAGAATTGCTGGAACGCAAACGCGCGGAGGACGCCCTGAGCGCAAGCGAGCGACGATTTCGAGACCTGTTCGACAACGCGCCAGACATGTACATTACCCTGAACCAAGGTGGCTTGATAACTGATTTTAATGAGCGCGGCCTGGCATCGGTAGGCTATAAACGCAAAGAAGTGGTCGGGCGCCCGATAACCGACCTGATCAGCGCAGAAGATGTTGGACAGGTTGAAAGCGATATAAAGAAGGTGTCAGACGGTAGGCCTCCGCGCAATGCTCAGGCACGCATGATTGCCAAAGACGGTACCGTTTTTTGGGTCATCAAGGAATTCTCCGTCAATAGAAAGCCGAATGGCGGCATCCAATCCATTCGGGTTATTTGCCACGACATTACCGCCAGAAAGAAACTGCAGGAGGAACTGGGCCGGGCACAGAGGCTGGAGACAGCAGGACGTATCGCCGGGCAGATTGCGCATGATTTCAATAATCTTCTGGGACCACTGGCGGCCTACCCAACTTTGATTCGCGAAGATTTGCCTGCGAACCACCCGGTGGTCGAAATGGCGAACGAGATGGAGCAAGCCGCGCTCAAAATCGCCGAAATAAACCAACAGCTCCTTTCACTGGGCAGGCGCGGACATTACGCGACAATGCCCCTGAGCCTGAATGACATCATCACAAAGGCGTTAACCTCACAGGGTATTGCTGGCCGGGCCGGCATTGCTATTCGAACAGATCTTGCCGATGAGCTGATGTTGGTCAAGGTGGGAGATGCTCAGCTCACACGCGCCTTGGCAAATTTGTTTAACAACGCCGTTGAGGCTATGAATGGTGGCGGAACTCTGACCATTTGCACCCATAACACCCACCTGGATGATGATCTCGACAGCCACAGCAAAATCAAGCATGGAAACTACGTGCGGATTAATATTACAGATACCGGTTGTGGCATCAGCCCTGAAACTGCCGACCACATCTTCGACCCCTTTTTCACCACAAAAGCTATGGACCGAATGCGTGGCTCAGGGCTCGGACTCAGCGTTGTACACGGTGTCATCACCGACCACAACGGCTACATCACGATGAAGAGCGAGGTGGAAAAGGGAACTACGTTCAGTATCTTCTTGCCGGCGGCCCAGAACCAGGAACCTTATCTCGCGAAAATACCCCAGGACTTGGCCGGTGGCAGCGAATCAATCCTAATCATCGACGACGATCCGGTGCAGCGCAAAGTCACTGGTCATCTGCTGAAACGACTCGGCTATCAGACCGAAATTGCCTGTAGCGGGAAAGAAGCCATCGCCTTGACCCGGGAGATATCCCCGGACTTGCTGATCATCGATATGGTTATGGAGGGTATGGATGGCGCAGAAACCTACCGACGCATTCTGGAATTTCGGCCAGGCCAAAGGGCCATTATTCTGTCGGGCTATGCAAAATCCAAGCGCGTTACAGAGGCATTACGCCTTGGCGCCGGGCGTTTCGTATCCAAGCCGGTCTCTCTTCAAGGCCTGGCGAATGCAGTCCGCGAAGAACTGGATGGCATTCGCAAACATCCAAGCAAGACCTCAGCTCGCCGTCACTCCATACGCCACGCAGAGTAAACACGGTTCCGCTCCGCTTTCCCCAAGATCTAATCACGCAAGTGAGTGATTCTAAGCCTCACTGCCCGGAAACCCACCAATTACACAATGAAGGCACCCTGTGAAACCAGGACAGCATTAGAAGAGGAATATTGACATAGGTGCACCAGGCTTTTGTTACAAATCAGTAAAGAATAACAAGTATTTACATGACTTTTTACTCTGACACCGCATCCGCTCGCCAGCACCGACACCCACAAAATCAATCCCAGAAGCCATGTTGGCACGCTGTTTGTGCTCGACATCACACCATAACCGCCTGATCTGACAATTTCACCGGCGATTACAGCAATCGTTCTTTCTTCTGCAAAGTTGGGACTTGAAAAACATCATTGAGACTGAAGAGCCAAGTATGAAGCTCCGAAGTCACCGCATCTATCCAACGGGGGAAAAGCATGAAGAATCTAGGGCATCTCATCGCTCTATGGCTCCTAATCGCGAGGCCATGGACTGCGGGCGCTCAACCCATACCGGTCGGTCTGCCAGCAGACGCAAACGGCAACCCCGGCGATACCGTCGAAGTTGCGATTGTGGTTGCGGACCTGACGGGTCGCGGCGTTCTCTCCTTTCTTAGCGCTGTTAGCATTGACCCCCAGGTTCTGAAGCCACTTGGCGCCTCGTCGTTCGGTACACTCTCGGATGCCTTTAGCCCTCCCCAAATCGAAACGGAAGTTGGGCGAATACTCGTCGGAGCCACCGGGACTTCGCCTTTGTCCGGGCAAGGCCGCCTCATAAACCTGCTGTTCGAAGTTGTCGGGGAGCCCGAGCGAGCTACACCAATCAGCTTTGATTTTTTTCTCTTCAATACCGGCATTCCGCCGGCAGCCATCAGCAACGGAAATTTCACGGTCACTGAACCACCCAAGCCAATTCTGACCGTTTCGTCAGGGCAGCTCGATTTCGGCACGGTGCTGACAAACTCGTCTTCACAGCTGGATCTGACCATCACGAACGCCGGCGACACCACACTCATCGTATCGGATGTTGCACTCGCCGGCCCAAATCAAAACGATTTTGCAATCACGGGTTTGTCTCATCCGTTCGAACTGGCGCCGGGCATCCAACAGGTCCTGCACGTGCAGTTTTCGCCTCCGGACCCGGGCTCCAGAAGGGCCGTTATGCGAATCACGAGCAACGATCCCGAACACCCGCTGGTTGAGGTGGCGCTCATTGGCGAAGCGGAAACGCCACCAAAGCCAAAGATATCTCTCTCCCCAACCTCGCTGGATTTCGGCACCGTTGGAGTAGGCAATCTGGCCTTCTCACAATTCGTCATCCTGAACGATGGCGAGGCCGAGCTAGTGGTGTCAAGCCTGCGATTGACCGGACCGGACGCCAGCCAGTTTGCAGTCAACGACATCGGCGACACGCTATCGATCGCACCCACAGACAGTCAGACCCTATTCGTCAGGTTTTCGCCATCTCAAGTCGGAGATGGGGAAGCGGATGTTGAAGTTTCAAGCAATGACCCGGACCAGCCGGTTCTGCAATTGGGACTGAAAGGCGCAGGCGTGCCACCCATCACGCCCGCCATCACCGCGACACCACCGGCTCTTGCTTTCGGTCTGACCGCCGTCGATTCTGTCAGGCACACGACGCTGAACCTGGCGAATTCTGGAGAGGCCATCCTGCGCATCCGGACAATCACGATCGTGGGCGTGAACGACAGCCAGTTCCGCATTGATGACAGTCCACCGACTCCCGCTCAACTCCAACCGGGAGAAAACATCGACCTGCGGATAGCCTTCAAGCCCACGCAATCAGGGCGGGCAGCAGCCACTATTCTGGTTGTAAGCAACGACCCACTTCGCCCAATATTGCGCATTCCGGTCGTTGGGGAAGCCGTCGGCCCGCTGACGCTCAAACCGATGTTTGTCTCGCCCTCAGACGGCAGTTTTTCTTGCTCAGATTCGGTAAATGTAACGCTGGCGGTTGAGGTGGGGCAAGCTGTGGCGCCGGTTCAGGTTGCCTGCGCAGTCAACGGAATCCCGGCCAGCAGGCAAGGTGAGCTCTTTACAGCAGAACTAAAACTGGGGCCTGGCCGCAACACCGTCCGGGCCCGCTGTACCGCAAGCGACAGCCTGGGACGTGCCGTCTCATCGACAGATTCCATTGAAATCAACGTAGCGGCGTCACCGAGCTGTATCCTGAGAATTGAATCACCAGAGCCAGATGCCGAGGTTACCTCGGACAGTGTGCGCGTTCAGGTCTCCGCAACGACTCAGGGCGGCACGCCGCCGTTCGAGCGTGAAATGTCGATCAACGGCGTTTTGGCAAACACCGCCGACGAACTGTTTGTGGCAACCATCGTCTGCTCGCCGGGCGAGCTGCAGATAAAAGCAATTCTGACCGTCACCGACAGTTGTGGGCGCACGGCAACTTGTAGCGATTCGATTGAAATTGCGTGTCAGGCCCCTCCGCGACCGGAACTCCTGCTGGGCCTGGCCGAAGAAAACCCGAGCCTGCTCGCAATTGACCTGCAATCCAAAAGACCGGGGGCGCGCATTGTGGGTGAAGTCCTGCTCGACGGTCAGGCCGTGTCGGAAATGGAGGGCATGGCATTTGACGCCGCCAACGGACGGATTTTTATTCATGCTAACAGCCGGAAGGGCCGCCTCCTGGTCGTGAACCTGGTGGACATCCCCACGCTGCCCGATACAGGCTCCGTGCCGGCAAGACTGATTGGCGCCACGGGCTCGACACACATTGATGGCCTGGCATTTAATCCGGCGTCTGGATTTTTGTACGGAGTAGATACTGAGGCGGACATCCTCGTTCGAATGGACACAGATGATGGGGCGGTCACTGAAATGGGAGGAATTGGCTTCAAGAATGTCGAAGGGCTGGCGTTCAGCGGCAGCCAGCCGCCGGTATTGCACGGCATCGACAACCACACGCGGACGCTGATCACAATCGACACGAAGACCGGTCGAGGACAGACTGTCGGCGACAGCACGCTACGCTTCTCAAACGTCGAGGCCCTGGCGTTTCGCCTGGATGGCACACTGTTTGGCTTCAGTGATGGACGTGCGTCCGGCAAACTCCTGGAGTTCAACTTGATGACGGGCTCAGCTGAAGAAGTCGTGGTTGCCGGCAGCCAGAACTTTGATATCGAGGGTCTGGCTTTTGTACACTTGCCGCAGGGACCGCCAGATACAGTCACAGATATTCATGTTTTCGAACCAACAATTCCGTCGAAATTTGGGGTGGAGCAAAACTACCCGAATCCCTTCAATCCGGAGACGACAATCATCTTTAACCTCCCTGCTACGGAGAGAGTGCAATTGCACGTTTTCAACATCCGGGGGCAATTGGTAAGCACCTTGTTGGATGGAAACCTGCAGGCCGGACAACATGCTGTGCAGTGGAGTGGGCAAGACCGGGCCGGGCAGCAGGCGCCGTCGGGCATCTACATTTTCCAGATACGAGCAGGTAAGTTCAGTTCCGCGAAAAGGATGACGCTGTTGAGATAGAGTTTTTTGCTAAGACCGAGCAGAGGACGGCCCGCGTTGGCACTCATTGCGGCTGTTCCGCAACCATGAGCTTAAAACCTCTACCGTGCACGTTCACGATTCTGATGCTCGGGTCAGCCTTCAAGTATTTGCGCAACCTGGAGACGAAGACATCCATGCTGCGGCCGGAAAAGAAGGTGTCCTCACCCCAGATGATTTTCAAGGCGAGTTCTCGTTCCAGCAGGGCATTTTTGTTGGCACAAAGCAGTTTGAGCAACTCCGCTTCTTTGTGCGTCAGTTTCTGGAGCACATCTTTGCGGCGCAGAGTTTGCAGGCTGTAGTCGAATTCAAAGTCGCCGATGCGGCAGGGTTGAGCTTCCAACTGGCTTTCGGACGAGCCCCGGCTGCGTTTCAGAACCGCCTGAATGCGCAGCAGCAGTTCTTCCATGCTAAACGGCTTGGTGACGTAATCATCTCCGCCAATCTTGAAGCCTTCGATGCGGTCTTCCTTCAGCGATTTCGCCGTCAGGAAGATGATAGGAATGGCCGAACTGATTTTTCGGATTTCGCTTGCCAGGGTGAAGCCATCCTTCTTTGGCAGCATCACGTCGAGCAGGCAAAGATGGAAGGACTCCCGTAAGAAAGACTCCCTCGCCTCCTCGCCGTCAAAACATCTGACCACGGAGTAACCGCGTTCCTGCAGGCTTTCTTCAATGACAAAACCCAGATTCGGGTCATCTTCTACTAAAAGTATCTTTCTCATTTTTCACCCACGCAAGCAAATCGCAGATCAAAAGTTGCGCCCTCTCCAAGCTCACTTTCAACGGCAATGCTGCCGCCATGGGCTTCTACCATCAGCTTGACGTAGCTCAGGCCGAGACCAAAGCCCTTGACATCGTGCAGATTGCCAGTGGGAACCCGGTAGTATTTTTCAAAGATGCGGGCGTGATCAGCCGGCGAAAGCCCGATACCGTTATCCTTGACCTGGATTTGCACCTGGCCATCAAGGTTCGAGGTCGTGACCTGAATCCGCGGTGCGCCCTTGGTGTATTTGACCGCATTTTCAACCAGATTGAAAAGGATGTTTGCCAGGTGTAAGGCATCAGCCTCAACTAAATGTCGAGTTGCCAGAAGGCGGGTGACGAGCTTACCCTTTCGTGCTTCTACCTGCAACGCCACTTTTTGCACGGTATTTTCTATGAGTTCGTGGAGATCGACGGGCGCCAGCTTAAGCTCGAAGTCGCCCTCTTCGAGCACAGCCATCTGCAAGATCTTATCCACCTGAAGCCGCATGCGTTGATTCTCATCCTGAATAATCTGGCCGTAGCGAATGATCTTCTGTTGGTTTTCGACCGCAGAAGTTCGGGAAATCGACTCACTTGCCAGGGCGATGGTGGAAATCGGCGTCTTGAATTCATGAACCATGTTGTTGATGAAACCGGTCAGCCGCCGCGAAAAATCTCCCTGCCGCACGATGATGCGCAGGATGTAGACAAACGAAGCGATCAACACCAGAATAAAAAACAACGACGCCGCAGTCGAAACGGCAATTTTCCGCAGCAGATAGATTTTCTCCTCCGGGAAAACTACTGCGAGAGTGTTTTGCTGCACCAGGACGTCGAAGGGAAAAAGCGTACTGCGATAGGATGATTTCACAATATCCGCCGACCTTTCCGGCTGGTTGGCAAGAACAACCGAGTCGCCGTCCGCCAGCACCACACCATAGGCAAATGGCGTGTGGATGCCTTTGTCGGCGAAAGTTGCAACCATGAGAGAATCCAGTACGCTCGCATCGATGCGCTCAGCCACGGGCTGCCGAAGGTCTTCGGAGAGTCGCCGCAGCACTCGATCGACCAGTGCTTTCTTCCTGGTTGGTGAAACGGACTTAAAGGAATAGTTAAAGCCCGAGCTGCCGACCTCGGCGTCAAAGAAGAAGGCATTGCTGTCAGGCACGACCTTAAATTCCTTCGTAACCAGCACGCCGCGAGATTGCTGTTTGCCCTTCAGCGAGGTGGTGAAGTTGAGATTCGCCGAGCCACCCCTTTGCAAAAGCGTGTCTGGAAAAAGTAGCTTGACATGGCCTGACTGCTGGTCAGAGGAATCCGTCTCGCAGGTGTCACTGGCTGCCTGGCCTCGGTGCAGGATTCTGGTGAAATGGCTGCTCCGCGTGTCGAAGGAATCTTCTTCAGCGTTGATGGAGACGGCCAGCTCTTCCGAACCATCCTTTAGATCAAGTGACACAGCAACCACCGTCGCGGCGGCTTCCCGGACCTCGAGATTTCGAGCAACCAACCCCAGGGCGGCGTGCACGTTCTGCCGAAAAGTCTGGCGCTCAAGCTCCATGGCGCTGTGCAGCAAATACACCTGGATGGAGATCAAGCCAACAAGCGCCAAAGTGGTCAGGACGGCGATCGCGCCAACTATTTGTCGTTTGGACATCATGGCAGTGAACTTACGAAAAAACTCGGCAATTTGCCTGCAGTTTAACACTTCTTAACACTTCCTAACACTCTTTAACTAACCCAAACCAAAACAAATTAGTATCTTAAGGCGTTAATTCAAACCATCAAATTCGTTGGAAAACCAGAACCATCACACATCAGGAGATTGAAAATGATTAGGCAAATTGCTTTTCTGCTCGCCGGCGCCGCGATGTTTTTTTGCAGCCAACCGACCATAGCGCAACATGCCAGAACCATGACGCTCAGCCCCGGTAGCGACGGCATCTTTCGGATGAAAGAGGTCGAAACCATCTTCACCAGCGAGAATGACACGGTTCGCGTGCTCATCGTCATGCCAGCCGGACGCAGATCAGACGCTTACGCCGAGGTTGACCTTCAGGATGACGATAAGGTTCTGATGGTCAACGGCAAGCGCGTCAAGACCGTCACGGAGTTGGAGACGCTGTACGGCAAACTGGCGGTCGGCGAAAAACTGAAAATGGGCATTCTGCGCAGCGGCAAATTGATAATGGCCTCGCTTGCGAAAGCTGACCCTGACTCATTCCCCAAAGATGGCCCACAGATGCAAATCGTAACAAGCGGCGGTGACACCCGCCCATGGATGGGTACCGGATTGATGCTGGGAGAGGACGATGGCCTGGTCTACGTTGACCGCGTACTCTACGAAAAAGAAGGGTTGCAGGGAGACGAGATCGGCGATGGCGACGAGCTTGTGAGCCTGAACGGTTCCAAGCTCGAAAATATGGACCAGCTCTTCTCACTCTACGAGAAACTTGATGTTGGCGCAAAAGTAGATGTTGTCTTTACCCGCGACAAAAAGCAGATGCAATTTTCCTTTAAAAAAGAAGAAGGTACTGGTACGCTGATCAGGCAATGACATGAGGTTGATACCTCTGAATAACAATCGTAACGACTAGCGTGAGTGAACATCTCATGAAGCAAATCATCGTAACGTTATTTCTTCATCTTGTGCTCGCGGCGCTCGCGGGCGCACAGTCCGGTGTGCCTTTCAACCAGCGCGACGACGCCTATCCGCTGCTGGGTTTGAAGCGGGCCAAGAAAGCATACGAACTCGCCAACGACGAGCTGCGACGGAACCAGGAACTCCACGACAAAAAGCTCATCTCGCAGCTTGATCTGGCTAAAGCGCGAAATTCATTTGCTGATGCGGAGGTCAACTACCAGCAGTCGATGCTTTCCGTGCTTTTCGAGAGTCAATATGTTGCTGTTCGGGAAGCGGTGAAGTTCCAAGGCGATGACGGCAAGAAGCACGTCAGGCTGAAATTGCAAAACACCTCCGGCGGAGACGCGGAATTCAAGCACCTCGTCAACATGGAGGATGATGAGTTCAGATCGCTGCAGCCCGACGTTGTCCACGATGTTTATGTCTCGCTGCTCAACAGCGAGAATGCCATCATCAGTCAGCCCTATGAGGCCAAAATTGAACGGCTGAAATTCGGGCAACCGGTCACCATCGACTTCACACTTTTGCAGGACCTCGACGCGGTTACAGTCAACATGGTTTATGGCAACGGCACGCAGCGAGCGCCAAAAATCTACCTGCAAAAAGACGCAACGGTCAACAAAGTGCTGGTGCAGTCACAGCAATTTTCTCAGGAAGTCGAGCTTGGCGGCGCAGCATCCTATGATTTGACCCTCGAGTTGTTCAGCGGAGAAGAAAACACCTTCAAGCTGGCAATCGTCAATCTGCCGTCGCAAATCAACCACTATTTCAGAGACCCGGAGAGCGAGGCCCGGCTCAGTCAGTTTAAGTTCACGCAAACCACCAACACGCGTCAGGCGGCGCTGCAGATCTTCCTACCGGACCGGCCAACAGACCAGGTGGCAATCGACAAGCCGATCGCCTTTTACGCGCTGGTAATCCCGCGAGACCGTCTGGCGGAAATCAACCTGCTCAAGACCGAGCAGTGGACGCCGGACGAAATCGCTTCTCTGGATATCGGCTACGTTAGGCTGGAGTTGGTGCCACGCGGAGTCGGCAAGTTGCTGACGCGGGCGCCGCAATTGTTCCACACCATCAAGCCGGACGAAATCGTGGACATGACCATCGAGTTGGTAAACGAAGGCTCACGCCGGCTCGACAACATCGAGATCGAAACCGATCTGCCATTGAACTGGACCGATGAAGTCACACCAAATCTGGTACCGGCGCTTGACATCCGGGAAGAGCAGCGGGTCGCACTGCGATTCTTGCCGCCAAAGGATGTTCCGCCAGGCAGGTATGAAGTCCGAATTCGCTCCAGCTCTCTGTCGGACGACCAACCGGTTAACGGCGAAGACAAGACGGTCACCATCGAAGTCGAACCGGAAGCGAATGTCGTCGGCACCACCGTGATTGCGCTTCTGATCATCGGCTTGGTAGGCGGTATTGTCGGCTACGGCATGAAGTTGTCACGGCGTTAGTGCACCGCAAGTCAGGGTTGGCCAAGGTGAGCAGCAAGAGCTCAAGATCAGAATGCAGTTTTCGAAAAACAAACAAAGGACACACATGCAAGACACAAACGTGATGCTGGAAGCCAGGAGCCTGAGCAAACGCTATGAAGATAGCGTTCTCGCGCTGAATGAAGTTTCTTTCACGGTTGAGAAAGGAGAAATCTTCGCCATGCTCGGTGCTAACGGCGCCGGCAAGACGACCACCATAAATATCTTTTTCAACTTCATTGAGCCATCCGCCGGTGAGGCCAGAGTGGATGGAATCGTGACGCACAAAGACCCGCTGGCCGCCAAACAGAGGCTGGCGTTCGTTTCGGAAAATGTCATGCTGTACCCCAATTTCACCGCAATCCAGAACCTGGACTTTTTTTCAAGGCTGGGTGGACGGAAGGACTACTCGCGCAGCGATTACCACGAGGTCCTGCTGCGGGTCGGTCTGCAGGAAGAAGCACATGACAAAAAACTGCGCGGCTTCTCAAAAGGCATGCGTCAAAAATGTGGTATCGCCGTTGCAATTTTGAAAGACGCGCCGGCCATCCTGCTGGATGAGCCAACCTCGGGTCTCGACCCCAAGGCAGGCTTTGAATTCATGCAGCTCCTGGACACCTTGCGCAACGAAGGTAAGGCCATTCTCATGTCAACCCACGACATTTTTCGCGCCAAAGAAGTCGCTGATTCAATTGGCATCATGAGGGAGGGCAGGCTGGTCATGCAGAAGTCGGGCGCTGAGTTAGCTGCGGAGAATCTCGAAAACTTGTACTTGGAGTACATGGCGGGGAAAACGGTGGAAGCATGATTCCCTACCGGGGCAGATGGCTACGAAACGAACGACCTGCAATCATCGACGCATTTTGCACCATCCAATTCTTCACCACTATTCGAGGGAATCATGCTCCGATTGATCATAGAAAAAGAACTGCGTGAAATCATTGGCGCCGCCAAATTCGCCGTTACCTTTGGCGTCTGCGCGTTGCTCATCTTGCTGACCTTCTACGTCGGCGCTCAGGGCTTTAAGCTGAGTCTGGCAAGGCATCAAGCCGCGGAAGCAGAAAACAAACGGCAACTGGAAGGACTTACGGACTGGGTTCAGGTGAACAGCCATCGCGTCTTTCTACCACCACAGCCGCTGGCGGCGCTGGTGACCGGGGTTTCCAATGACGTCGGACGAACCATCGCCATGCAGGGTAAAGGCGAACTCACCGCCAACGACAGCCGGTATGGCGACGATCCGATCTTCGCTGTTTTCCGGTTTCTTGATCTGACGTTTGTCTTCCAGGTCGTCTTGTCGCTATTCGCAATTCTGCTTGCTTACGACGCCATCAACGGTGAAAGAGAAAAGGGCACACTCAGGCTCACGTTTGCGAACGCAGTGCCCAGAACCACCTTTATTCTCGGCAAGGTCGTGGGAGCATTCGCTGCGCTGGTTGTGCCGCTCTTGATTCCCGTGCTCCTGGGCTGCCTTTTGTTCTCCAACATGGGGGTGAACCTGACAAGCGGCGATTGGGCCCGGCTGGGCATAATCATCCTGACTGGATTCTTGTACTTCGGGGCTTTCCTGACGCTGGCAGTTTTGATGTCAACCGTGACCAGCAAGCCTGCCCACTCCTTTCTCGCGCTTCTGATCGTCTGGATTTTGGCGGTTCTCATTATGCCGCGCTCATCGGTGCTGCTCGCCGGTCGTGCCGTTGAGGTGCCGACGGTGGATGAACTCGCGAACAAGAAGGCGCGCTTGCGGGCTCAACTCTGGCGCGAAGATCTCGGCTCAATGAGGGGCTTCAAAGGCAACGACAGCGGCAAGCCAGAGGGCCTGATGGCTGAATTCCAGTCATTCATGCAAAGCCTCTCCGACGAGCGCACCCAGAGAATGAATGCCTTCGCGAAACAGCTCAATGAAGAACGCCGCAACCGCAAAATCGAGCAGGAGCGATTGGCGCTGACACTCGCCCGGTTCAGCCCGGCCACCTGTTTTTCGCTCGCAACCGCCAATCTAGCCGGAACCTCCATCGATTTGAAGCAACACTATCTGGCGGAAGCGACCGGCTATCAGAAGACCTACGCCGATTTCATGTTGGAGAAAACAGGCATGGCCCTCGATGGCAGACACATGATGTTCAGAATGCAGGGCGATGAAGAGCCTGAACCCATCAATCCTGATGAACTGCCGGCCTTTGCGTACAAACCTGCACCACTGGCGGCCGGGGTCAACGCAGCGCTGCCAGACATCGGACTGCTGGCTCTGTTCAATCTGATTTTTTTCGCTGGTGCATTTATTCGATTTCAGAGTTTTGACGTCAGGTAGGGAAATCCGAAATCGAAATTGGAAAATCGTTGATCAAGATTTCTTAGGCGAGAATTCGACACCTGGAGAACTCCGATCTAACGATTTTCGAATTGCGGACTTTCTCGAGCCAGAAACCATTTCCGGAGAGACAACCATGTTCAAGATAATCATAGAAAACGAACTCAGGGCTATTCTATACAGTCCGAAATTTGTAGCGACTTTTGCAACCTGTTCGCTTCTAATGCTGCTTAGCGTATTTGTCGGGATTCAGGAGTATCGCGCCTCTGTCCGTCAGTATGAAGCATCCCTGAGCCTGGCCGACCAGCAGTTGCAGGAAGCGTCATCCTACTCAGGTGTCAACATGCGCACCTACCGCGCACCGGATCCGATGCAGGTTTTCGTTTCTGGGGTGCAAAACGATATCGGACGGTTCTCGGATATCAATGCCAGCGAGGCGCTCAAGTTGACCAACAGCGTTTATTCCGACGATCCGATCTTCGCGATTTTCCGGTTCATTGATTTTACATTCATCGTGCAAGTAGTGCTTTCACTGTTTGCGATCCTGTTTACTTTTGACGCCATCAACGGCGAACGAGAGCGCGGCACGCTCAAACTCATTTTTTCCAATGCCGTATCGCGCGCGGAATACGTTTTGTCCAAGTCGATCGGCGCCTGGCTGGGCTTGCTCGCTCCGCTGGCGATTCCGGTGTTGCTGAGTCTGATGCTGGTATCCCTGTTCAAGATCCAGTTGCAGCCCGAGCACTGGATGCGTCTGGCCATTTTGCTGGCGGCAGCCGTCCTGTTCTTCACTTTCTTTGTGTTTCTCGGCGTGCTGATTTCCACTCTAACCCGGCACTCATCCGTCTCATTCATGCTGCTGCTTGTGTCCTGGGTCGCTCTGGTGCTCATCGTCCCGCGGGCAGCGGTGATGGCTGCCGGACAGATTGTTCCTGTGCCTTCCATCGCGGAAATCGAAGGCCGGGAAGACGGCTTCGCCAAATCCCAATGGCGAACATACGAACAACAGCTCGCCAAGCGCTGGCAACAAAGGAACGGTGAAATGGCGGGTTTGTCCCCTGCTGACCGGCAAGCCTATCGCGACGAACATTTGTGGCAGTGGATGGAGCAGGACGATGCTGCGAGAACGGAAATACAGGAAGAAATCAATGCCTTCCGAACCAAACTGAACGAGGACCTGCGCAATCGCAAAGCGGAGTTGCAACGTTCAGCCTTCACGCTGTCGCGCCTTTCTCCGGCCTCGGCGTTTCAACTCACCGCAATGAACCTGGCAGGCACCAACATCGACCTGAAATCGCGCTACGAAGATAGCATGGCAAGCTACAGGAGCGAACTCATCGCCTACGGCAGGCGCAAACAAAAGGAAAGCGGCACAACCGGCGGTATCCGGATTACCATCGACAGTGAAGCCGGCCTCAACATCTCCACCGGCCGCGACAAGGGGACCCTCGATTTCAGCGACATGCCCAGATTCCAACCGCCACGCCGGAGCCTGGCGCAGGCGACTGCTCCCGCGGTGGTAGACCTGGGATTGCTGGCACTCTATTCACTGCTGGCGCTGGCAGGGGCATTTGTGCGGTTTTTGCGGTATGACGTGAGATGAAGAAGGGGAAAGTCACAGGCCCGGCTTCAAACCGGGCCTGTAGACAACGTGCTGTATCTTCGCTCAGTCCTGCTCTACATTCAACGCAACTTCGATGAGATCTTCGAGTTCATCCTGAATCGAGCCCGGCATGCCCATATTTTTCGCGAACGCCATCTTGCCGGCATCCTCGAAATACATTTTCATGCGGTACATGATGTTGACCAGTCTGACCTTAACAACGCCGTCTTCCTGAACGACAACCATCTCGATAGGATAGCCGGCTGCGTGGGCAATCCCGGGGCATTGCAGTTTCTTGCGCGCCTTATCGCTGCCGGCCTTGACAATAGCGAATGACTTGCGCTCCAGCCTGTCACCGGTGGCGCCAAGCACCGCAACCGCGTCGTCAGCAGCAACAATTGCATAGGCAAAATTGAGACCCCAGTCGCCGCCCTCAGCTTGCTTCAGAGCGATACTGAGCTTTTTCACAACCTCGGCAAAATCGGCGTCCGGCAAGACTGCCACATCTTTGATCTTGTCATCGAAACTCCCGCCTGCCATAATTCCGAAGGTTCGCCCGATGTAGCCTTTCTTCCGGAATTTGCCGAACTGGTGATGGCTTTCTTCGCCGATGCCTGCGGCCAGAATGACGTCACGCAGGGCCGACTTGTGAGACAGCGACAGTTCGGTGTACTGCTCATCATCCATCAAGATTGTGCGGTTGATATTTGCAGAGTTAACGATGGCAATATGCAATCCCATTTCGTCCTCAAACAGGCTGATGCGGTCAGCCACGGCAAACGGCGCCGTCAACCGATTGATGTCGAGCAGAGCCTTTGCGTATTGGTGGTCATACGCCACGATGACACGCGCGCGGTAGGTACAACCCTCGGAAACCGCGGCGTCCAGATTTGCGATGACCTGAAAACTGCTGTTGACGAATTGCTTTTCCAGAAGTCTGGTAGCCTCGTCGAGATCCATTTGCGATGCGCGCACAACGTATTCGTAGACGCCCTGTTTGGTTGCGTCCATGTCATCCGTATCGGATGCCAAGGCAACGGTCATCGGCACCAACATCGCCATCGCAACCGCTATGTTCAAAATTTTCATCATTAGCCTCATTCAGTTTGTCTCAAATGAAAGGGCGGGATTGCCTTGGACTCGTCCGCCGCAATCCCGCCTTCTATTACTTCAATGAGCAAAAACCACGTCAGAACTACAACCCAATTCCGAATGTTGTCATTATCAGGTTTTCGCTCAGCTGGTTTACGCTGCCGTTGTATTCGGCACCCAGCAGATGACCGGTTGCAACTGCGTTTTGCTTCTTGTTAAACGCGTGGATATAGGCGAAGTCAAACATGAAACGGCCAAACATGTGACCTACTCCGAGCGTCATGTGGTTTTCGACAACAGCGGGGAAGATTGCGAACACGCTATTGGCCGGCACCGGATTCTTGCCATGAATGAAGCCGGCGCGCAGACTGGTCTTGGGTGTCACTTTGTAATCAGCGCCCATCTTGAAATTGAATGAATCCTTCCATTCCAGCGGGAACTCATACGCAAAACTGCCGTCCGCCACGTCGTTGTTGAGCATAAGGTTAATGTTTGCGTTGTCGCCGTCGTTGAATTTCAGCGGGAGATTATCGAACGCAGCCGACCAATCGATCCATTCAACATCAAGCCCGAATGTCCATTTGGACGTGGGCTTAAGCCCAATGCCGAGCGCGAGCTTTTGCGGCACATCGAAATCAGCTTCTGTGTCGCTAAAGGTGGTAGCAACGCCTTGGCTCATGTCGATGCCCATACCGCCAAACATCTGCATTACGGCTGCCTGCGCTTGCTCCGCCGTCAGAGTCGGATCTTGCATCATGACACCCTGCACGGCCTGACCAAATGCATGATTGAGCTGTGCGCCCATGTCCATGGTTGCATCGCCTGAGAAGTAGATGGTTGAGGGTGTAGTGTAAGCCAGCCCGAGGGACAGTTTATCATTGACCTTCCACAAGGCGCCGATGTTTCCACCGAAACCGAGTCCCGTCAGATCGTTCATGGCTGCGTAAGCGGTGACTTCCTGGTAACCGAACCCACCCTGCTCCGGCGGAGCGGCGAACAATTGGCCAAAGGTTGCGCCCGTGGCTGGATTCGCCACACCATTCAGATTAGTCACCGGGTCGATGGTGAACGGCATTCTAAAATCCAGCATGCCGTAATAGAGTTGCACACCGGCCCCGACTGAAAAATTGTCTTTGAGTTGATAAGCGACACCAGGGCCGACCCGCATGTAGCCAAAGTTTGAGTAGTATTCCTGAGGAACGAGTTCTCCAGCCTGGTCGCGAAAGAGGTCGTGGTTCAGCATGTAATCCGTGCCCATGCCGCCGACGACGTTGAAACCAAAACCCCACGCCCAGCGACTCTCCGGCATGGAATCAACATAGCCGGAAAAAGGCATGGGATAATATTTCTGATCCGCACCCGTGACTTGATTGGCTGCGTTCTGGAACTTGACTTTCGGCATTAGAACGCCAAAGCCCAAGCCAACGGATCGGCCCGGCAGAAAGGCCAGCCCCGCAGGGTTGGCAAGCAACACCGCACCGTTGTCTGGAATTGCCACAACGGTTCCGCCTCTCGCGAACGAGCGCGCACAGAAGCAATTGAGTAGATATCCATTTGTGCCGGCGAAAAGCTCCATTGATGATGCCAGCAGCACCAGCGTTACCATTAATGTTATTGAGCGTCTCATGACGTGCTCCTTATTGTGGTTGTTGGTAGTCAGGGCTGTCTGTATCGACTTTTCCTGACTTGCGGTCTCTCCGGAGAATCCGCGGACCCAATGTCTCGCTCCCACGCTCGGCGCAGGAGTGCTATGTTCAGACGCACGTATCCCGTGTTATTTGTTGGACGCTGAGCGTCTTGCATGGATTCCCACCCAGAAGGTGAGAACCAGATTGGTCGAAAACAGCCCCATTAACAGAATCAGGTGAAAATGATTTCCCCACCACCCGAAATCTCATAAAACTTTCCTACATTGATGATCTCTTCTACTTGTTCGCAGAAATCGTCTTTGGTTAGGTGGAACATATCCACCGTGGCTTTGCAAGCGTAAAGGTTACAGCCCGCGTCGTGCACCATCTCCACAAACTCCGGCACCGGCGGGATGTCAAGCTTGTCCATCTCCTTCGACATTTGTGAGGTCGCAAACGCCGACATGCCCGGAATAATCCCGAGCAGCGATGGGATGTGCATCGCCGGGTTGCCCACGGTCGCCACTTTGATATTGTTCATCCGCTTCTTCATGATCGCTTCCATGCCGAAAAACGTGAAAAACAGATTCGCTTCAATGCCCTCCATGCGGGCGCCGTTTGCCATAATCAGCCCCGGATAGACGCCTTCAAGAGAGCCTTTCGAAACAACAATGGATACTTTCTTTATCTTTTCTTTCGTACTGCCGTTCGTTCCTGCCATCAGTCAATTCTCCTTCCAAGCGCGGGATTAACCGCCGCGCATATAAAAGTCAACTTTCCAATCCCGAAATCCTGAGCCGGACTCCCATAGGCGTGTCTCAGATTCGGGAATTCGTAATTAATAATTCGTAATTCGTAACTATACACATCCCTGGGGTTTGTGCAGCCCGGCAATCCGAGCCGCCTTTTTCGCCGGCCCATCCGGAAACAGCCGGTAGACCTCTTTGATGGGGACGCCGCCGGAATTCTTGATCCGGCGGATGGTTGGCGCCTGACCACGGTCTTTGAATTCAGACCGCATGAAATGGATAACCTTCCAATGCAGGTCGGTCAACTCGTCGATTCCAACTTCCTTCGCCAATTCGGCCGCAAGCTCCTCCGACCAGTCATCCGGATTTTTCAAGAAACCTTCTTCGTCCAATTCAACTTTTGCTGCCAGTACTTCACTCATCGCTTGTGCTCCTATCTAATCAGTAAGTTGCTCACCGGAGGCGGCCACACCATCTTCCACCTGCAATCCTCCACCACCCGTCTTTCCGTTAGGACTGGCCATGTTCTTCACGAACTCAAGCATGAACACGATGCCACGCCTGACCTCCGGTTTTCTCATTTCTTTGAAAATCTCACGATAGCTGACATCGCGGTCCACCACGATGTCCATCTTGCGGTAAAACCCAAGAGCATTGTTCATGGTGCTCAACATCTCGGGTTGGGTCATCGTTTTAACTGTGTTCAGAATAGATGTAACATTTTCGCGCAGCAGCCGAACATCTTCCACGCTGAACGAGGTCACCACGGTGTCCACAACTTTGCCGGCTTCTTTCATGAATTCGAAGTAACCCTTGCGGTCAAGATCATCAAGGGTCTCGAGAACCTGTGTGAAAGCGCTACGCAGCGGGTCTTTGGCGTCTTTGAAAAAATCCGCCGCGCTCTCCATCTGCTCGAGCATCGTGGTCAAATTGCGGGTGTTACGCAGCAACTTCTTGAGTAGATAAACCAAGTCATCGGTCTCGAAATAGGGCGCAACTTCTTCAAGCTCAATCACGGCTGTCTGAAACACATCGCGACCGATGAGCATGAGATCCTGTTTCAGCTCTTGAGCCTCGAGCTGCTTTCGCTGCTGCTCGAGCATCTGGCCGGTGAGCAGATCGAGCTTGCGGTTGATTTCCGCCAGCTGGCCGTCGAGGTCTTTAGCTGGCATATTCCGATCTCCTTTTTCCCGCCATCATCATCTGGGCGTCAACGGGCAACTCGCTGCCTTTTAGAAGAAGATTCCAGTAGACCCAGCGGAACATCATTTTGCCCCAGTGGTTCATCTTGGTTTCCTGCAGCAGAGAGAATGGGCCAACGCCCGGCAGCGGGAATTTTCCGGGCAGAGGTTCGACGTCATAATTGAAATCGATCAGGATGCCTTTGCCAAAACCGGATTCGATGAAGCAGTTGGCGTGGCCGTCGAATTTCGCCAGGGTGTTGCGGCCATCGACAACGCGCATGAAATTCTCGAACAGGATCTCCGCTTCGAAATGAGCCACCGAGCCGGCCTTCGAGCTGGGCAAATCCGTGGCGTCACCGATGACGAAGATGTTCTCATGGTCTTTTGAGCGCAAGGTGCCCGGGTCAGTGGGGATGAAGTTCAAATCGTCGCCCAGGCCGGAGCGCTCGATGACCTCCGAGCCCATGTTGGTGGGGATGGTCACGAGCAGGTCGTAGGAAATTTCCTTTTCGTCCCAGGAAACGATTTTGTTGTTGCCGCTATCGACGCTGCCGATGCTGAACTCCGGCGTGAGCTGGATATTCTTCTTCTCGAGAAACTGTCCGAGAAATTTCGCCGCGATGGGTTTGGTGAAAGCGCCGGGTAGCGGGGTCACGTATTCGATCTCAACCTTGTCGCGCAAGCCTTGTTCAGTGAACCACCAGTCGGCCAGAAACGCAAACTCGAGTGGCGCCACCGGACACTTGATGGGCATCTCGGCGATATTGATGACCATTTTCCCGCCTTGCCAGTATTTCAGATGATTGGCAAGGGCGACGGCGCCATCGACGGTGTAGAAATCAAAAATGTTCTTGTGCCAACCGCCGTTCTTCATCCCCTCAGTCTCTTCCGGATGAACGTCGCTGCCCGTGGCAATGATCAAGTAATCGTAGGGCAACAGCTTGCCTCCCTGCAGTTTCACCTGATTCTTCGCTGGCTGAATCTCATCGATGGCAGAAATCACCACATCAACGCCAGAGGGGAAGAAGTCGCGGCGCGGCTTGATGACATCGTGTTTCGCATAAATGCCAAAGGGGATGAATAGAAAACCGGGTTGATAATAATGTGTCTCATGCTGATCGACGATGGTGATTTGCCAGTCCTTTTTATCCAGCACCGGTGCCAGCTTGTTGACCATCATGGTGCCGGCGGTTCCGCCGCCAAGTATCAGTAACTTCTTCATTACACGCCTCGTTTTAGCAGGTTCTGTCGGTCAAGCAGCAATCCAGCATGTTAGCTTCCAGACTGAGGTTCAACCGCGCCCGCGCCGTTGGCGCCGGACTCTTCCGGTCGCCGGTTGCCAAAAATGATCTCTTTCATCTTTGCACAGTTGAGTTGCATGCGATAAACATGGCACTCCCTGCAGTTTGCATCCACGCACTTTTCTCCAACGTTCTTGAGACTCCAGCACGGACCAAGAACCTCGTAGTAGGCCGGGCAGTGCCGGCACTCGTCATCCAGACCGCCTTTGAATTCCCAGCACGGCAGGAGGGACAGCATGCGTTTGATGCCTTGCAGATTCATGCCATGTTCGGTGATCATCTTGCGGGCACACTGCAGTCGGTCGAGTTCGTGCATGGAGTACATGCGCCGCCCACTCTCCGTTCTGTGCGGCAGGACCAGGCCTTCTTCCTCATACAGCCGCACCGTCTGCGCTGCGATGCCAAGTTTCTTAGCCACCGTGCCAATCGTCAGGACCGGTTCATGGATGTCGATGTGCTGCGCTTGATCCGACATTTTGAAACTAACCGTTTGTACATTTTGAAATTCTTAAAAGCTACATTTTGAGATGTAGTATTTTCAAAATGCGTGCCAATTTGAGTAATGGCCTTAAGTGGTTGTTATTGTGATGTGGGTTTTGAGCGGTGAAGAATCGGGCTTCTCAGGGTTGAGAATTTTCGGTGGCGATGTTCCCAGAAATGAGTGGAGACTCGCGAGGATGTCTACGACTTTTCCCAGCAGCACATCGTGAATAGACGACTCCGGCTCAAAAGACGCAGGTGGAGATTTTCCTCTTTGAACGGCATTGCAGTGATTCAACCTATTGGCACAAAGCAGCTACTTTGTCCTATTCGCTGGAATCTCCTAAAAAAAACAAGCCGCCGATGCTCGAAGGCATCAGCGGCTTGCTATTCGGTGTCCTGAAGATTCTTTATCGACTGGGTCCTGAGCTTCTTTGACTACGCTTGAGCGTCGGCTATTTGACCATCAGCATCCGCCGGGTGTCAACGGTCTTCGAGTCGATTTGCAGGGCGTAGAAATAAATGCCGCTTGCCATCTTTGCTTGATTATTGTCGCGGCCATCCCATGTGACGCTGTACTCGCCAATTTCTTGACTCTCGTTAACCAAAGTACGGATGGCGCGGCCGGTCAAATCAAAGACTTTCAGCAGCACCTGTCCGGGGGCTTGCAGCGAGTAAACAATTTGGGTGGAAGGATTGAATGGATTGGGATAATTTTGTACCAGCCGGGTGGTAGCCGGACGGCCGATGTTGACGTTCAGGCTGGCGGAGTACTCAAAATCGCCATTGGTGTCTACCTGTTTGAGACGATATCGGTAGGCGCCGGACGCAACTCCCTGGTCGATATGCGCGTATTGCTGTGGCCGCAAGGTCGTGCCGTGGCCTGGCACAAACGCGAGCTTCCGCCAAGCCGTCACCGGGTCCCAACGCTCGACTTCAAAACCAAAATTATTGGTTTCGCTGACTGTAGCCCAGTTGAGCGTGACATCATTACCCTCAACCGCGCTCGTGAACGAAATCAACTCCACGGGTAGCGGAGCCTCACCCCAACTGGTGGTTACACCGATGCCATCGAGCAGAATGTTGTTATTGGAAACGCCGGCCCGACGTATGACCACCCGTGCAATTCCAGAGGGATCGGTTGCGCCGGATGACACCGGGCCCACAGTCGGTGTGTCAGGTTCAGTGGCTGGCAAGGTGGGATCCGTAAAGACGAACAGGCTGGCCTGGTCGTTGCTGGCGCCGCCATTGAGCGTATACTTGAGCACAATCAAATAGGTGGTGTTCAGTGAAAATGAGAACGTTGTATAAGCGGCCGACTCCACGAACTGGCTCAGTCCGAAGCGGACATTCGAGTTGCCATCGACATCGATGTAAACACGGCCCCAACCGCCGGAGCCGGAGGCAGCGCTAAGGTAGAGCGGAAAATTGAAGCTTGCCGACATGTCCACGGCGCTGGCGTTAAGCAGGAAAGAAACATAGATGTCGCCGGTGGTTTGGTTCGTAAATGACCTGGCCAAATCTTCGTGTCCGGCGCCACTATTCTGATCAAGCAGGGCGGCGTTTCCCAGTCCGGAAGCGCCATATCCTGTGTATGTTAACCCTGAAGATGCGACGCTGGACACATTTGAGCCCCCTTGGACGACGCTCCAGCCGTGGCCAGTCAGAGCATTACCCGCTGGATAGTCGAAATTGTCCAACAACAGCACCTGACTGTCGCCATCGCTGAAGCCTAAAAGGGCCAAGCCCAACAACAACACCATAGTAACCATTTTGTTCATAGCCGCTCTCCTTCGTGGTTTGATAGGAAATTCTCGCATTGTTCTCGGACTGAACCTGGTTCTCCATCCTGGCGCAGGAAACTCTAACCGCAGATCAAAGCGTTTTTAGCAATTTCCTTAACTTAGCACCAAGTCACAGTTTTTGCATAAAGTGCAGAAGAATTTTGGGGATACCACAACACCCTACAGCTCTCATGGCTGGAGAATCTGTAATACATGCCTGCTCACAGACCCATCACTTGTCAGCTTCTCTACCGCTTTTCTGAATAACGCGAATTTTCTTGCCCTTGGTTCCCAACAATGGGCGAAGATGCCGTATCTGGCTACAGGCTCTCTGTCCAGCATACCCACAGGAATTACTTAGGATGGCTGGCCCGGACAAATTCTGACATCAATAAATGCCACCCGGACGTTTCATGATATTCCCCTTTTGCTAGATTCGTGACCAGTTTGCGGAAGCATTATCGAGACCATTCATCTCCAGGGACAGGAGATGAACTCAAACAATCTGCGTAGGCGAAATCAAGGCACATGATGCCGCCGCTTCCAGCAACACATGCCTCAGGACAAAGCGAACCGCTCTCCCTGTGGTAGCGGATTCATGCTAAAATGTGAGTCGCGAAGTGGGCTCCATACGATTCACTCACTGTAAAATTGAAGCTATCTGGCGGTGCGGTTTGTCTGGTGAGAGCTAAAATCTGCCTTCATCACTGGCAGCCGGACTCCCAATTACGTCGTTTTGTGCGTCAGAAGTCCGTATAGGGAAAGGGGTAAAGGTAAAATAAAACTGCAACAAATTTCGCAATCAGGTAGGGAAAAAAGTCACAATAATCCGCTAATAAGTAGAGGAGACTACGGAATGCATTGGATAGTCTGGTCGAATCGCGGAACACTTGCCAGGAGTCAAGCTCAAAACCGGGGAGTTGGTGCAGTTGTTGTTGAAACCGAACCGTTGAATCAGGACCAACCACTCGCGACTTTGTCACCGCCAAACTCATCCTTGAAAAGCAGGCCGTCAGCTATTTCCGCGTGTGGTTCAACGTGCCAGTTCATAATAGCAAGGATGATAGCAAAGGTAATCATGGGTACTGTTCCGTTTGGCCAAGCACACCAGGAGTGGGTTGCCTCACTGCTTCCAATAGAATCCAAGCGAAAACGCCGGCGCCGACAAAACGTTCTGCCCACGCGTTGCCCCCTCCACGGCGAGTGTGACGCCAAGGTTGCGAGTAATCGAACAGCTAATCTCCGGGCCAAAAGCCAGGTACCGCTGCCTGTTGGCGTACAAGCCACCCATGCCGCCAAGCATGGCATCGCTGTTGGCCTCGAGCCATTCAAGACCGCGAATCTTGAACGCAAGCAGCCAGCTCGGGGTAAGAGTGTAGCCGACCTCCGCCGAGTAGGAAAATTCGTCCGAGTAGCCCTCCGTGCGATTGTTATAGCCGACATCAGCCGTAAAATAGAAGGGCCGGGGATATCCTGAGTAGCCGTACTGCAGCTTCAGCGCCTGGTTGAACTCGCCATCACCAGTCAGCAAGCCATTTTCTTGTGAAGAGTCTCCAATGGGAAGTCCGAAAATCGCTTCCAAGCTAAAAACGGAATGGCTGTTTCGCCAAAAGCGCCAGCGCGCGCCGACTTCGACATCCGAGAAACCATTCTTAGCATCGCCAGCAAAAGCTACCGTACCATCCCTGTGGACTTGCCGGTTAAGCGTGATGCGCTTGAAGAACGGCACTGAAGCGATGAAGGTGATTGCGTCGGTGAGGCCCCGTTCTCCGTACAAGCTGGTTGTGTATTCGGCAAAACGAGGAATGTCAATCCTGGTCCCGTCCGGCTCATAGAACTCCCTTGCACTGATCACCCTGAAGCCGAGCTTGTAGTAGCCTGAGCCTTTCGGTTGTGGCCACGCCCCCGCGTACAATTCGTGAGCGTGCTGGCCGGTGAGCACCAAAAGAACCAACATCACAGCATTCTTGTAGTTCACGCGTTCCTCCTATTGCAGTTGCGCGTAGCCAAATGTCACATTGAAAGGCACGCAGTGGATGATGACCCAATCGAAATCCGTCAGCTTGGTGTCGGGCGATACGGAATAACTCTGACTGCCTGATGTCGCTTGCAGGCTTCCCAGACTCATGCTGCCACTCCTTACAGAATTGGTCCTGGAAAGATAGACGGCCAGGCCCGGGCCGCTGCTGGAGGAGAAGTCCGAGCCAAGCCGCAGTTCGAGCCTGTTATCCTCGAGCTTGAGCAGGGTGGCGGTGCCGCTAATAGTGTAGCTGGTGCCCGGACGTCCAGTAAAGGTGCCGGAACGTGGACCGGAAGAGATAACCCGAACAGACACAGGATTGCTGTCGATGCCCTCGGTCCCGGCGACAATCTCGGTGGCGCCTGTCGAGACGCCGCGCACAAACCCGGTTGTATCGACTGTCGCTACAGCGGGATTGTTGCTGCGCCAACCAAAGGCGCCCTGCGTGACTTCCTCCCCGTCCAGATTGAGGGCATCGGCCGCTAGTTGTGCGGTGTCACCGACTTCCAGCTCCAGCGATGCCGGCGTCACTCGTACAGTCGCCACCTGATTTGGGTCGGCAACCACGGTCAGGAGCACCGGGTCACTCACAACTCGCCCGCTCGTGGCCGTAATCCCGGTCTGTCCGAGAGCCAGACCTCTGGCGACGCCGGCGCTGCTGATTTCAACGATGCTGTCGTCTTCGCTTCGCCACTGAAATGGGGCATCAGCCACCGACAGGCCCAGTGAGTCAAAGTAGGTGGCCTCAAACTGGATGGAGCTATCGACTTGCACGGCGCCGGACGAGGGCGAGACTTCAACGCGCGCGGGCACGATCTCGACATCGTCATTGATGATGTCCGTGCCAACGCACGCGCTGTACAGGAGAAAAAGAACGGGTATCGACCTCCAGAAGTTCATGCGAACGATACTCCGTGTTTTTGTTGCGTGGTTCATGTCCAGCCTCACACACAAATGAGATGCAAATTCCTGTCATACAGTATTGGACAATATAAGATGTGCTTATCACAAAAGTATCACAAGTCTATTCAAAATCACTACTTTTTCTGATTAACGCGAAATTTCTTGCTTCTGGTTCCCAACAATGGGCGAAGATGCCGGACCTGGCTGCGGCCTCCCTGTCTTGCATCCGGCCAGGAGTCATTTGGGACATCTGGACCGGACAGATTTTGAACTCAATGCATGCCATCCCGGAACAAACCGGTCAAGTTCTTTGACATACCGCTCCCTTGCCCGATGATGGCACAGAATTTGGCTACAACCATCCATGGCATCTGAGACGACGACCTGGCGGCAAGCCAAAACAGGGCTGCCGCAGTTACTGAGCCGGGCATGTCGGAGTTTTAATCCGGCCTAACATCCAAATCTAGGCGTACGCAATGCCTCTTTCAGACACCTTCGACCGCGAGATCCTTGACTCTCTGCATGAAGGCCTGGTGACAGTCAGCAAGGAATTCAAGGTCACCTTTTTCAACTCAGCGGCAGCACGTATGACCGGACTGAGCCCCGAGAACGTGCTTGGCAAACCATGCAACCATGTTTGCGGGTCTGAATTGTGCCGGTTCGAATGCCCCATCGCTCTCGTGCTTGAATCCGGAAAAAATCTCACCGATTTCGAGACGCGTGTGCGGTCCGGGAATGGCCGGTCGATTCCAGTGAAGCTGAATGCGGCTGTTCTGCGCAGGGGCACGGAGGAGCCAACCGGCGCCGTCATTTCCTTCCGTGATATGACCGAGCTAAATCAGACCGAATCGCATCTCAACAGCAACCATTTCTGCGGCATCATTAGCTCTTGCAAGGAGATGACGGACATCTTCGACCTGATTCTTGAATTCTCGAACAGTGACGCCACGGTGCTCATCCAGGGGGAGACGGGTACCGGCAAGGAGATGGTCGCCAACGCAATCCAGACAACCAGCAAGCGCAAGGAAAAACGTTACGTCAAAGTGAATTGCTCCGTCCTGCCGCCACCGCTGTTAACCAGCGAGCTTTTCGGGCACGCGCGCGGGGCTTTCACTGATGCAGTCCGGCAACGGATCGGTCGCTTTGAACTGGCCAACCACGGCACCTTGTTTCTCGATGAAATTTCAGAGATGTCTCTGCAGATGCAGGCGCAATTGCTGCGCGTGTTGCAGGAAGGCACATTTGAAAGAGTTGGCGAGTCTTCTACCCGAAGTGTCAATGTTCGCATCATCGCGGCCACGAATATTAATATCGAGCAAGCGGTTTCCTCCGGCAGCTTCCGCGAAGATCTCTTGTACAGACTGAATGTAATTCCGATCCAGCTTCCACCGCTACGGGACCGAATCGAAGACATACCGCACCTGGTCAGCCATTTTATCGAAAAGTTTTCCATTCTGTACAAGAAAAAGATCATCGCCATCGATGATGACGCGCTCAACATGCTGATGTGCTATGCCTGGCCCGGCAACATCCGCGAGCTGGAAAATGCTCTGGAATTCGCGTTCGTCAGGTCAAGGAGAAATCGCTCTTTGTGCGCCTGCAGCCTGCCACCCTATCTGCGGGAAGAAGCGATCTGCCCGAACAACGATGAACTCTGTGACCCACACCAAATCAAGAACACTGACTTGATTCAGTTGCTGATCAAACATCATTGGAATCAAACGAAAGTTGCCCGGGTGCTGGGCGTTAACAGAACCACGATTTGGCGACGTTTGAAGACGATGGGCATGAAAAGCTCAACCGGCGCCTCAGGCATAGGCTCCTCGTAAGAAAAGCCGGGCCGGTGGCCGGCGACGACACTTCCCAGAAATACTCCAGAAACCATTCTATTCCCGTCCCTTTAACCTCGAATTTGCAACGATCTGCTGCGTTGCGCGACAAACATCATAAAAACAAACACTTGCAGTGCCAAACCGTTGCATTTGATGCAACACAGTGCGCGTGCTGCCTGCAGCTATGTTGTTGTTTTTAGTGAGCGCGCATGTTGGCAATATCTTTGCAAACATACCAGCGTCATGAGTGAAATGTTAGGAAATCGCTATTTCATGATCGGCGACTTTGAAGCGGCTGCCGAGGAATTCGAACATGCGCTACAGTACAGCGGGCATTCGAAGGTCATCCGGAAAAAACTGATCATCTGCCACGTTCAGAACAACGCGCTGAACCAGGCCCTGGACCTGCTTATCTCTCTGGTGCGCGAAGACCTCGAATACACAACCAAAGCCAATCCCATGGAAGCGGATTGTCACAGCTTGGAGCTAATCGGTTCGATTGAGCAGCAGTTTGTCATCGAGAAACGTGACAAGCAATGTCTGGCCCTGGCCATTCTCTGGCTTTTTGTCAATCCATTGCAGTCCATCCGGTACTTCGAATTCGCGAGAATGCTTATGCCCAAGGATGACAGAATCGACGAGATTCTCTCGGTACTGTACCAGCTCACAGGCACATCGACCAAGACAAAACAAAGCCAGGAAGTCAACACATGCAAAAAGCAATGACGAGAAGAGAGTTCATCACAAATACCGGCAAATGTTCAGCGCTTGCGGTTGCTGGCGCCCACACAATCCGAAAATGGTGCTGCCCAGAAGATAACTCTGGCAAAATAGTCTGTTGGCCCGAAAGGCAAAAATCATGATTCACAAGATAAGCCACAAACTGATATTGGCGGTCGCCGGGGTGACGGTCTTGACCGTTGGTATCTTTGCTTATTTCATGATTCGGTCACAACATACTGCGCTCATCCACCAAATCGAGCACAGCGCCAGCCAGATCAGCGAAACCATCAAGAGTGGCACGAAATACGATATGCTGCTCAATCAAAGAGAGCATATTCACCGCATCATCGACATGATCGGCCGGCAGGAGGGGCTGGAGAAAATCCGCGTCTTCAACAAACAGGGCGAAATCATCTACTCTTCGGTGAAAGCAGAAATTGGGGAGATGGTAGACAAAAGGGCGGAGTCGTGTTATGCCTGTCACGAAGTCGATCGCCCCCTGCAGCGGCTCTCTATTCCGGAACGAACCAGAATATTCGGCGGCGACGGGCATGACCTCAGCCTGGGCATCATCAACCCTATCTATAATGAAATGAGTTGCTGGCAGGCGAGTTGTCACGCACACGATCAGGCGCAGTCGGTGCTGGGCATCCTGGATGTCACCATGTCGCTAAGCGAAGTCGAACAGCAAATCGCTGCTCACCGCCTGCGGATGCTATTTCTGGCCGCGGGTTCCATTCTGCTGATCAGTTTGCTGTTGTGGGTTCTCGTGCAGAAACTGGTAGGCAAACCGGTAGCTGGTCTCGTCGATGCAACCCGGATCGTCGGCAGTGGTAATTTGGAGTACAAAGTTCCCAAGCTAAGCCGGGATGAGCTTGGCCAGCTCGCGAAGGCCTTCAACGAGATGACGAGCAAACTAGTGCTTGCGCAGAGGCAGCTTTATCACTCCGACAAACTCGCGTCGCTGGGACGACTGGCGGCGGGGCTGGCTCACGAGATCAACAATCCTCTCACCGGCGTTCTCAGCTACAGCAGTGTTCTGCAAAAAAGAAAGGAATTCGAACCGGAAGTCAGGAAGGACCTCGAAGTGATCGTCAACGAGACCAAACGCTGTCGCGAGATCGTGAAGCGCTTACTCGATTTTGCCCGGCCACAACCTGCCGAGAAGAAGCAAGCCGACTTGGATGATGTCATTGCGAGAACACTCGCCATCCTTGAGAATCAATTCAAAAAGCGCCGCGTCGAGATAGAAACCAGGCTGTCACCCGACTTGCCGCAAATCTATGCCGATGCTGCGCAACTGCAGCAGGTCTTGGTCAACCTGCTGGTGAATGCGGCAGACGCTCTCGGTGACCAGGGTGGCACGGTGACCATCGCAACAGCACCAGCAAACGTAACCGATGGCGCGGAGGCGGTCACTCTGAATATCTCAGACACCGGCTGCGGCATTGCATCTGATGATCTCACCCGCATCTTTGAGCCCTTTTTTACCACCAAAGGGCAGCAGGGTACGGGACTTGGATTGGCTGTCGTTTGGGGCATCGTAGAAGAGCATGGGGGTACAATTTCAGTGAGCAGCAAGCCCGGGGATGGCACAACATTTACGGTGCAATTCCCGGTGACGAACAAGGTGCAAGTCCCATGGAACTCGCAAGCCGACAAGAAGGGCCTGCTTTTTGAAAACAATTAGAGAGACAAAGGAAGCGGCGCCCGTGCTGGCAGCGTGGCCTCGAAGCTGGACAGACAATGTTCGGTGTGGTTGCGACTTCCTGTAAGGGCCGTTTCTGAAAATCAAGTGGCGGCAATCGTATGACAGTCCAGGAGAAGATAAAATGGTTGCTCTAATCGTCATCGTTACAATCATAGTTTTTGTCATCGTTGACTTCGCGTTGCGGCAGATCATGCAGAAAATGCAAGCGACAAAGGTCAGCAAAGCAAGAGCGGAAGCGCTCGATATCGGGTTGAAGCTTGATTTCGCGCAGGAAGCAAAAAGCTTGAAGCGGGTCGAGGTCGATAACCCCAGAGCCAGAATTCTCGCTGTTGATGACGAAGAAGTCGTGCTCGACAGCTTCCGGAAAATTCTGGTGCTGGCCGGCTATTCCATCGACACCGTACTGACCGGTCAGGAGGCGCTGGGACTGGTGCAGAAAGCCCCCTACGATTTCGTCTTCACCGACTTGAAAATGCCCGAGATGGATGGCATTGATGTAACAAAAGCGGTGAAGCACTTGCGTCCCGACATCGATGTCATCATGATTACAGGCTACGCGACTGTTGAGTCGGCGGTCGAGACCATGAAATACGGGGCCATGGACTACGTCCAGAAGCCTTTCACCGAGGAGGAGCTGGTGGGCTTTGTGGACAAATCACTCATCCGGCGCCAGGATAGGATTGCTCGTGAGGTAACGCCAAAAGTCCACCTGGTCACACCGTCGAGCGGGGAATCCAGCGCAAATCGAGAATTCAATGTGCCGTCCGGCATTTTCGTCTCGCCACAACACACCTGGGCAAACATCGAACTCAATGGCTTGATTCGAGTCGGAATTGATGACTTTGCGCGCAAGATCATCGGAAAAATTGACCGGGTCGAACTGCCGAAAATCGGCGTCAAAATTCGCAAAGGCGCGCCTCTGTTTTCCATCGAACAGGGCTCGCGCCGGGTGACTATCCCGTCTCCGGTCAGTGGTATTATCGCCCACACGAATGACGAGTTGCTTGAGCACGCGGAACTGGTGACGCTGAAGCCTTATGAGTTGGGCTGGATCTGCAGCATTGAGCCCACCAACCTTGCTGAAGAGCTGCAATCGCTGAAAATTGGGGTCGAAGCCGTTTCGTGGTACCGCAAAGAAGTGGATCGTTTTTGCGACCTCGAGAAACAGACCCTGCAGCAAACTGAAACCGCTGGCACGCCAGAGCCGCTCGCAGAAAATGTGGGCGAGGGGCAGGTTTCCGGCAAACTATTAGATGCCTTCTCGAAGTCATTCCTGCAGGCACGAGTGAACTAGGAACTACTATTCTCCCGGAACGGGACGGTCAATATGAACACAAACACACTCATTTCAGCAATCCTGTTGTTTCCGGCAGTCGCGATGGTCGGAATCACGGATGAAACACCAGAGAAGGTTAAGACTCCTGCGGAGATCATCTCACCATCGTCCGCAGGGGAGGTTGTCTTTCCGCACCAATTCCATTTCGAAGAACTGGAAGTCGAATGCAGCGACTGCCACCACGAGACCAACGCCGCCAAGCTGCAATTGCCACACGACAACTACTTCGACGATTTTTGGATCGATTGCAAAATCTGTCATCACGACTCCGAAGTCACGGGGCAGGTCGCGCAGGCGTGTTCCGCTTGTCATCATGACTCCCCGGTCAATATTGCAGATGAAACCTTAAGCTCCAAAGTTGTGATTCACCAGAATTGCTGGGGCTGCCATGAGGTCGAAAAAGGCGCGGAGGCGAGCAGAAGCTGCGCCCTTTGCCATTCCGGGCCAAAGACGCAGTTGGATATTAAATGAGAGAATCCATGTATTCACGGAGTTGAACCAACCGCTGCTGTTCATGCTAATCGGTGACAACCCGTGTCATCCGTTCTTCGAAAGGGCGGGTTTGATCAGGACAAGGAACAGGAAATGAATAGACGAGACTTTTTTGCACTGACGGGAACTGCGGCCCTCACTCTGGCCACTAAGAAAGCGAGCGCTGACGAGATTCCGCTCAAAAAAGAGTTTGTCGGCGTGCTGACAGACACCACCCGCTGTATCGGCTGCCGGGCTTGCGAAGTCGCCTGCGCCGAGGCAAACGGCCTGCCGGTCCCCGACGTTGAAAACGACAACGCGCTCGAGCAGCCTCGCACCCCCAGCGAAACCCAATTGACGGTCGTCAACAGGCACAATACAGACGCGGGCGAGGTTTTCGTGAAACAGCAGTGTATGCATTGCTGGCAGCCGGCATGTACGGCCGCCTGCCTGACGAACGCCATGTACAAGACCAAAGACGGGCCCGTAATCTGGCGCCCGGACAAATGCATGGGATGCCGTTTTTGCATGGTGTCATGCCCGTTCAGTATCCCCAAATTTGAATACCACAGTTGGAACCCGAAGGTTCAAAAGTGCACCATGTGTTGGGAGCGGTTGCAGCAGGGTGAAAAACCTGCCTGCGTGCAGGCGTGCCCGGCCGATGCGCTGATGTTTGGCATGAAACGGGAACTCATGGAAATCGCGCGGGTCCGGATTTATCGCCACCCGACCAAGTATGTCCACCACATCTACGGCGAGCACGAAGTCGGGGGCACAGGCTGGCTTTACCTGTCCGCCGTGCCTTTTGAGCAACTCGGGTTCCGAACCGATCTTGGCACGACCCCCTATCCTGATTACACTCGCGAGTTTCTGTACTCCGTGCCGATCATTCTTTTTGGCCTGCCGGCCCTGCTGCTCGGCATGAGTTCTCTTACGCAAAACCACGAAGAAGAGCCTGATGAAGGAATACACAATGAGTAAACAGAAGACACTGTCCAGCGAGGTAAGAGCGTTTTTGAAATTCTTGTGGAGTGAGATGAAGCCACGCGGCAAGGCACTGACGCCGTTCAATGTCATTTCCGTCCCGATCATGATTGCGGGATTGGTGATTCTCGTCATCCGTTTCACCAAAGGTTTGGGCGCGGTCACCAATCTCTCGCAGGATTTCCCCTGGGGATTCTGGATTGGCTTTGATGTCGTCACCGGCGTGGCCTTTGCCGGCGGCGCTTACTTGATCACGTTCGTGGTCTATGTCATGCGTGTCGAAAAATACCATTCCATCGCGCGGGTGACGGTACTGAATGGCTTGCTGGCTTACATTTTTTATGCCGGCGCTCTGGTGCTTGACCTCGGAAGACCCTGGAATATCATCAACCCCATTATCGGCAATTCTTTCGGTTACAACTCGGTGCTGTTTCTGGTGTCCTGGCATTTCCTGCTTTACATGATCACGGAATTCATAGAGTTTTCGCCCGCGGTCGCGGAGTGGCTGGGTTGGCCGAAGGTAAGAAAATTCCTGCACTCGTTGACCCTGGCGGCTGTCATCTTCGGCATCACTTTGTCGACCCTGCACCAATCAGGCCTGGGCGCGCTTTTCCTTTTGGCGAAGTCAAAGATTCATCCGCTGTGGTATACTGAGTTCATTCCCATTCTGTTTTTTGTCTCCAGCATTTTTGCCGGGCTGTCGATGGTGATTTTCGAAGGCACGATCAGCCACCGGGTCTTCAAAGACAGGCTGGAACCGGGCGCTCATGAAAGCTTCAACAAAATCATATTTGGCCTAGCCAAGGGCGCGGCGATTTCGATGTTCGTCTACTATTTCTTCAAGGCCCTGATTTTCATCCATGAAGGCCACTGGTCAATGATTCGGGATGCCTGGGGATTATGGTACCTGCTGGAAGTGGTCGGATTGGTGCTTGTGCCATGTTTTATGTTTGCTTACGGCGTCCGCCACCGCAGCCTGGGTATTATCCGAACAGCTTCGGTCCTGACCATGCTGGGTATTATCTTGAACCGGTTGAATATCTCGGTGATTGCTTTCAACTGGAATGCGGCGGTTCACTACTACCCGAGCTGGATGGAAATCGTCGTCACACTGATGGTCATTTCCGCGGAAATCTGGGTCTTCCGCTGGGTCGTGACGAGAATGCCCGTGTTCGGGCCATCACGTGAATTCGCATTCACTTCGTAGCGCGGCGAAGCCGCAATACAAAGCAGGAAATGGAAAATTACCAACAGCGACAAGAACCGAAAAGTATAGCGTTGAGCGTGGATGGTCGAGAGTGTAGAGACGCTCTACTCTTCACGCTTCACAACCATAGACCCTTAAAAAGTTAACATTTTTTGCAAGACTTTGTTGGTCATACTATGGAGAGATTGTCACATGGAAAGCTACTCTTACGTCAACATCTTCGAAACCAAAGGGTTGGAGTATTTACTGCTGATATGTTTTCTGGTACTGTTTGTGGTGTTGGTGCGCTACCTGTCCGCGCCCAAAGCGCCTGCCAATAAACCCAAAACTTAACCCGCGCGACGGCTGGCTACCCCAACTTATTGCTATTGACAAAAGCATTTGCCACGCGCCCATTAGGCCGTGGCAAATGCCCTGCTCGTGGGGGGTTTGTTGCACACCTGCCTCGCCCAGCAGGTAATCTCCCACGCAAAAATAAACCCCGAAATGCATCTGCCAGGCACAGCCTGCACCAACTTAACATCGAGAATCGAACTTCAAATGGCAGGAAAAAACTAAAACAAAAGCCCAATAATTTATCAACGCCCAGAGGAGCCAACTGTCAGGTCAATACGATCATTGTACAGATTTAGGCATAGACCGGCGCAACACGACGTGCTCAGTCTCGTCTCGGGGCAAAATAAACATGAATAGAAATTTCATCTCATTCTAATGCCTTCTATCTCTAAGCATATTCCAGATCCACTTATCTGAAAATTCTCTGACCATTGAAAAAGAACTTTTCTTTAATGGATTTCGTGTTATAATTTGTTCAAGGTTGAGTCCTTGTTTGATCAATGGGCTTACTAACATGATGGCTTCCTTAACCATTTCAGCATGCAGCTTTAAATCAGCCATAGTATACCTACTTGTATGACCATGAATGATGAGTGCATTATCAGAGAAAAGATTCGTCATCCGAACTATTGATTTCTCTATATCATAAACATTTCCACTGATGCCGGGCCAGGTAGCGCCATTTTCGTAAAATCCAAAATCTCCAAGAAAAACAATATCTGCTTTCGTAAAATGAACGACGACATCATTATTAGAATGCCCTGGCATGAAATATAGCTTTATTTCTTCATCATTAAAATGAATAGACAATGAATCTGAAAAAGTCAAATTAGGAAGGCCTGATTTTGGAAAATCCGCTTCTTCAAGAAGGTTATCTCTGCACTGCTGACTTGAAATAATTGCAGCATCCTGACCAAACAAAGCATTGCCTTCAACATGGTCACCATGGGCATGGGTATTGATGATGAATTTGATTTTATCAACCCCAATCTTTTTGAGTTCTGCTTCACTTAGGTCCAAAGGTTCATAGCCTGTATCCACAAGCATTGCGCCTTCGGGGCCATTGAAAACAAGCATGTTCACAAAATTATGAACATAAACTTTGTAAAAATTTTCAGTCACCTGAGTGGTTTGGATGCCAGGATCACGTTTTTTCTGTGCTAGTAAGAAAGCGTTGTTGCCGCCACAGATAAAAATGAGTATAAGTGAAATCGAGAAAACAAAGCTGTTAGAAGCGATTAAGCGTTTCATTAAAATTGCTCCTAATTATTTTGACATATAACATCAGCGTGTGCGGCTCGGTAAGCATAGTACACACTGCATTTGAAAGACAAGCTTTCAATCAACCACCACACTGAGTTTCATTCTCGGCTCGACGAGTCCGCACCACGCAAAGTTCGGTTGTTCGGATGTCCGGTTTTACGCCTCGTCAATTGACTCAATAAAATGCGGCGGAATATCTCCATTTTTCCAACCTGCCATCGCAAAATAGTACAATTCTTCTCCCTCAATTGAAAACCTATGCCGATAGCGTTCCAAAATAAATATATCCAGATACTCGGAGAAAATGAGTTCACGTATAGTCTTGGAAAATCCTGTCTCATCACTTTTGTCCAAGAACGTTTCCTTAATGTTGAACCCGACCCATCCGTTCTTTTTTAGCAAATTAAACGCTTCAATAAATGCCTTTGTTGGTATATCTCCAAACCCTAGAGCTGCCACACAGGTCAGGCAATCGAAAGACCAGGAAGCCATTTCATCACGTTGCTCGCTATTCAAGTTACAAAAGTCATACGTATAATAGGCGTCATAGACGAAAGGTCGGTCACGCATCGCGGCGTCATACCCTTCCGGAATGATATCAACGCCGACTAATCGCGATATGCCTTCCTTCTTTAGACATTCGCCCATCATGCCATTTCCCGCCCCTAAATCAAGAACACGCAGTTCTGAAAAATTGCTATCTTGAGACTGAGCTACAGAAGATTTCAGAATTGATGTAACCTTTGCTGGAGACTGGCATTTGAGACGTTCATAGAACAATTGTTCATACAAGCCGGGCATTTTGTATATTTCACGGTAATCATGAAACCGTATTTTTCTCTTTCCTCCTGGTTCCAGCAAATAAAAAAACGTCTCATCCTGCGCCAAGTCGTCAACATCTGCTCGTGGAAACTGGATCCGATATCTTTGTATCATATATCCCACTCTCCCTTTCCATTTAAATTACGTTATTGCTTCCGAGTTGATTTGCCTTGTTATGTGTTTTCATGCGCCCAACATTGGTAAGTGTTTCCTACTATGATAGGTAAGAGACAGTACAATACAATGTTTCAATTCTTCAATTGGTATTTCATCATCTTCAGCAAACACAATTGCTCTATTACCTTCAAACTTGAATTTATCTCTATGAAGTTCTTTGAACGTGTCAACTAACTTTGTTTTGCAATGAAAGTACATTGCATACTGATGTGGATATTTTTCTTTCCAGCCTATCCTGACGGTACTTCCATCTTTTGAAACATAGCTTGGCTCTCCCCATCTTAAGGTTTCTTCTACAGCGCCAACACCTTCGGTTTCCGATGCTGTATCCAGGACTATCTGACGGAGGAGCAGAAGCTTTTGACGCATGCGTTGCGGATAGTGCCTGAATACTTCTGCAACTTCTGAATTTTTAATTGTGTCCATACGGTGGTTTCTCTTTTCCACATAACTTGTGTCTATCACAGTCATCTAGTATCTGTATGGATGGCTGATACGAGTCACCTAATGTGCACGAGCTGTTGCTGTCGTAAATATCAGTTTTAACATTCTCTCGCGGTTCAAATGCTGTGCTTTACGCTATCTCTTACGCGACTCACGTAACATCCCCGCTGGAGCAAATCGGCGGAGATGCGCACACCACGGCCACTCTTGTTCAAAACGTGTGTGTAGATTATGGTCGTCTTGACATCGCCATGCCAAGCCAGTTCCTGTATCGTGCGGATCGCCGCGCGCACCTGGTCTAACAGTTTTGGCTTTTGGTTTGCCTGCGTCATCAAACCCCTCCTTGCTCGAGAAATTTTTCCCGCGGGAGTCAAACACGCAGAAAGCGCTCAAAACGGGAGAATCAACCGAAACTTGCTGCAAGGTAGACATATTAGTCCCACGTGTCAACGGGAATTGTTGCTAATGAGGATATTCTTGGTGGATGGTGAATCGTAGATTGAAGATCGTGGATAGAGGGTGGAAGGTGCGGTACGATGATGGGCGGAGGAAAAGCCGGACCCTTCCTTGCAGACTTTGACCCTTCCTGCGGGTATTTTGTCCTTCCCTGCGGAGATTTCACCCTTCCTGCGGGGCTTTTGCCCTCCCTGACGGACTTTTACCCTCCCTGACGGGCTTTTACCCCTTCCCGGCAGACTTTTACGCTTTCCCGGGCGATTTTGAGCCTTCCCGACGGGCTTTTGCCCTTCCCGGGCGACTTTGAGCCTTCCCGGGAGATTTTCACCCGTCCCGGGCGAAGTTTAGTAGGGCCGCAGCGCTTTTGAGAACCCCGCGGCGGAGAGGGGTTTGCTATTGGATGTTATTCTCGCTTCAGCCTCATCTTGCGTGCACAAATGAGCAATATTTTCGGCTTTCGGCAAACAGGCGCCCACGGGCAATGGCGGCTGATTTCGTTTTTTTCCCGCTATACGCTCATAACATCCGGCCTGGTGAGATAATCATTTTGATTTGACACGTTTTACCTGTTACATTTGTCATGGAATGGGCGTAAAGACTCTTGTTTGAGGTCACTCCAAAGGCCGTTTTCAAAGACGGATGGTACAGACCCGATTTCACGAAAGAATATCCTCTAAGAGAATTCCAACAGTAATGCAGATTCGAGGCCGGAATGACAATGACACCTGAACTCAACCTGTTCTCCACCATCAACCTTATTGGCGTGGCACAGGCCGTTTTCTGGGCCATGGTGCTCATCGGCATGAGGCGCAACAATCAAACCGCCAACCTGTTGCTGGCGGTCTTTCTCCTGTCTCTGGCAGCCGGCGTCCTGATTGGAACATTGGAAAGCACGGGCTACATCCGGATGGCGCCCCACCTGGCCGAGGTTGCGACGCCGCTGATGTTTATCTACCCGCCGCTGTTCTATCTCTACGTCAGGAGCCTGACCGCACGCCGGTTTTCCTTCAGGCGAGACGCGTACCACTTTGTGCCGTCGGTGGTTTGCGTGCTTTACCTGATGCCTGTCTATCTGCTGCCGGCCCGGGAAAAGCTCGAATTGCTGCGGACCGAGACGCCCGGCGACAATCCGCTGCTTGCCGGTGCGGTGCTCCTTGTGGAGATGATTTATATCGCTCTGACGCTGGCGGCCCTGCAACGACACACCAGAAGCGTGCGCGATTCCTATTCCTCCACCGACCGGGTGAACCTGCTGTGGTTGCGCAATCTCGTCTTCGGCTTTCTCATGGTGACGGCAGTCTATTTTGTCTTCCTGTTTGGGGAATGGCAACTGCTTTCCGGTGCGGTGGCTCCGGCATCCGTGACGGTGTTCGTCTATGTCATGGGCTACTACGCCGTGCGCCAGCCGGAGATCTTTTCCTACTCGGGAAACGGTGGCCGCAAATATCAGAAATCAGGTTTGACGGACGAGCGCGCCGGCCGGCTGCTGCACAAACTCACTCACTTTATGGAACAGGACAAACCCCACCTCGAGCCAGCTCTAACTCTGGGAGACCTGGCCGAAATGCTCGCCATTTCTCCCAACCATCTTTCGCAACTCCTGAACGAGCGCTTGCAGCAGACTTTTTTTGATTTCGTAAACGGCTACCGCGTACGCGAGGCACAACACGGCCTCAGCGATCCCGCGAAGCGCCACCTGACCATACTTGCCATTGCCTATGAAGTCGGCTTCAATTCGAAATCATCCTTCAATACCGCGTTCAAAAAGCACCTGGGTATGACGCCTTCGCAGTTCAGAAACGCGCCGTCCACCTCTTTGTGATTCTCTTCTCCAAATTCCTTCAACCCTGAGCTGCCACAACAGGTCCGAGCCTGTAGGCTGGGGCGCTTTCATGTTCTACAGACCCTATCTTGCGGCGTACAAAAACTGGAGGTTTTCGCGAAAACCAATTCATCGAAATCGCCAAACAAATGAAGGAGACACAAGCAATGACCGATGCAACTCAAAACTCAAAACTCAAAACTGCTGCGCGTGGTCATGCGGTCCAATGGCGCACTATCGACACTCACAGGCCTGGAATGTCTGTTCTTCGCCAAAGGCACGGCGGCTTTCATGGGCCTTGGAGCTGAATGGACGGCGCCAATGCAAGCCTTGGGAATCTCTCTGCTGTTTTTTGCCGCTTTCCTGTTTCTATCCTCTTCCAGGTGGACAGAGCACAAGCCGGCGGCCTTGCTCACCTGTGGCGCCATTGCCACGCTGCTCGATCTCCTTTGGGTAGTCGGCAGTGTTAGCCTGCTGGTGCTGAAGAGCTTACCTCTCAGCGTGCCGGGGCAATGGTTGGTAGCTGTGGTGGCGGTGTTTGTTTTTGATTTTGCGGTTTTTCAGTCGCTCGGGATAAGACGACTGTTGCGGGCTAACGATAGACAGCTTGCTGTGGCAAACGGTTGATCCCGTTTGGGGCTGTCTGGAAGGAGTAGCAAACGCTTTTGAGACGCCAGGCAGAACTCTGACGAGTTCTGCTGCAATGCTTCTCGATTTCTGGACAGCCCCAGGCCAATCGGAGATCAGCTTACGTTCAAAACCTCAATATGAGGTTCGACAACGATCTCGGTCGTGATCGAATTGCCGATCAGGCATTTCTCGTGGGCGGCATGAACTGCCTCGGCCGCTGCCGAGGCGGCGTCCGGGTGGTCGATGAGAATCGTCGGTTTAACCACGACTCTGGTTATCCGGTAGTCGCCGTCAACAAACTCCAGCAGACCCTCCGCTTGGCTCGTGTAGGAAATAACCGGCACGGCGCCCCGCTGAGCAAAAGCGACAAAGGTCGTCAGGAGGCATGCTTCAACGGAGGCGACAAACATGTCCTCGGGTGTCCAAACACCGCTCTCACCTTTAAACTGAGGCGGGCTCGATACGCGCAGGTCAGGCTTGCCATCTGATTGCAAATAAGCTGTGCGGCCGCCAATCCATCGCAGGTTGGTCTCGAACGTAAATGACTTGTGCTTGATTTTCGGTTGCGATGCGGCTGCTTGCATAATTTCAGTCCTCCAGCTAAAGTTACTCGGTTGTGGCGCCCTCAGTTCTATACAGGGTCTTCTTGAGTATGTCTTCCATTAAGCACCACTTTGTGAAAGCGGATTGCAGCAGATTTACTCCCACAAATGCCGTGAACCACAACCAATTCATGTTGACCCACACGGCCAGGGCCAGACTTGCCAGAATAAATGTCCCGGCAATCGCCCGGATGGTGCTTTCCATTTTCATGATACGTCTCCTCTTGCTTTCTCAACATTTGTGCCACCTGGCAAAACGTAGACACACCAGGTGCTAAACATTTAATAATACTGGCGAAGTCGCTGACACCACCAAAGTTACTTTTCCCGGGAATGCCAAAATTCGCAGACCCGTTTCCGGAAATCAAGAATTGTCATCAACGTATTCCTTGTCCAAACTGCGAAAATGGCGGCTCGCCGGGGCCAGTGAATTTGACTCTGCCGGGTTGCCTAGCAGGTCATTATTCATAACGGTGTCACGCCTCATGCGCCGCCACCATGTAGTAGATGAGCGGCACCAGGCCAAGTGTCAAAACGGTGGAGGCAATCGCGCCCCACATCAACGAGATGGCCAGACCTTGAAAAATCGGGTCGAATAGAATGACAATCGCGCCAATCACGACGGTGCCTGCAGTCAGCAGAATCGGCCTGGTGCGTACGGCTCCGGACTCAATTACGGCCTGTTTCAGGGCCACGCCTTCAGCGGTTCGGAGATGGATGAAATCGATGATGAGAACCGAATTTCGCACCATGATGCCCGCCAGAGCAATCATGCCTATCATCGAAGTGGCCGTAAAAAATGCGCCGTGCAAAAAATGGCCGGGAATAATGCCGACCATGCTCAGGGGAATCGCCACCATCATCACCAGCGGCGTTTTGAACGACTGGAACCAGCCGATGATCAGCAGGTAAATAATGACAAGCACCACCGCAAAAGCGCCTCCCAAATCTCTGAAAACCTCAAGGGTGATTTGCCACTCACCGTCCCACTTCATGGTGATTTCTTCTTCCGAGAATGGGGCGCTGGTGTAATTCGGGCTCATGCTTACGCCGTTCGGCAGTTGCAGCGCCTCGATTTTCTCGTCCATGTCCAGCATGGCGTAAACCGGACTCTCAACTTCCCCTGCAACGTCGCCGGTGACGTAGACGACGCGCTTGAGATTCTTGCGAAAGATACTCTTATCCTCAAGCCTTTTATCAACCGTAACCAGATCGGAAATAGGAATCAACTGACCGGATTGGGCACGCACCGACAGGTTTCCGATCTGCTCGATGGAAGTCCGGTTTGCCTGCCCCAGTCGCAACTGGATGCCGACCGGCTCGATTTCATGTTCATCGTGCAACAGACCCACATCCGAGCCGTGCAGGGCGAGCGCCAGGGCATTTGCAATCTGCTGCGTACTGACGCCGGTGATTGCCGCTTTCGCCTTGTCGACCTGCATGGCATAGCTCACCTGGTCATCTTCAACCAGCCAGTCAACATCCACCACGCCTTCGGTTTCGTCAAAAATATCGCGGACCTTGCGGGCGGCCTCGATCTGCTGCTCATAGTCTGGCCCATAAATTTCAGCGACCAGAGTTGAAAGCACAGGCGGGCCGGGCGGAACTTCAGCGATCTTGACCCTTGCGTTATACTTTCGGGCAATCTCCTGAACCCGCGGACGAACCCGCCGCGCGATATCGTGGCTTTGCTGCGAACGGTCACTCTTGTCAACCAGATTCACCTGGATGTCGGCCATGTTGTGACTTCGCCGCAGGTAATAGTGTCGCACCAGACCGTTGAAATTGATAGGAGCGTTGGCGCCAACGTAGTACTGGTAATCCCGTACTTCCGGCTCAGTGCGCAAGTAAGCAGCAATGTCTTTTGTGACAGCCGCCGTCTGTTCGAGCGTAGCGCTCTCCGGCATGTCGATGATGACCTGGAACTCACTCTTATTGTCGAACGGCAGCATCTTGACTTCCACCAGTTTCAACGGCACAAAGGCCATGGCCAACAACAGGAGTGCAACGCTTGCGCCGATCGCCAGCCAGGCTTTTTTGGGGTCTTCCACCAGCGGCGACAGCGTTTTGTTGTACAGCTTGAAGGTCCGGCTGCTCTCCAGATCATACTCTTCTTCCTTGTCATCCTGTTTCAGCAGGCGATAGGCGAGCCACGGCGTCGCAATCAGTGCAACCAGAAGCGAAAACAACATCGCCATGGCGGCGCCAATCGGCATCGGACTCATGTAGGGCCCCATCAGGCCGGAGACGAAGGCCATCGGCAGCACCGCGGCAATCACGGTAAATGTTGCCAGAATCGTCGGGTTGCCAACCTCATTAATTGCGGCAATGGCGGCCTGCAGCGGCGGCAACTTGCGGATCGAGAAATGGCGGTGTATGTTCTCCGCGATGATGATCGAATCATCCACCACGATGCCGGTGACGAAAATCAACGCAAACAGGGTGACGCGGTTGAGGGTGTAGCCAAAAAGATAGTAGATAAACAGGGTCATGGCAAAGGTAACCGGCACTGAGGCGAACACCACGATGCCACCGCGCCAGCCGAGAAAGATGCTCACGACAATGGTCACCGCAAGGATGGCGCCGAACAGGTGCTCCAGCAGGGTCGTGACTTTGTCCGAAGCAGTCTTGCCGTAGTTGCGGGTTTCGGACAAATGGACATCCGCGGGGATGAGTCGACCTTTCAGTCTTTCAACTTTCTTCAAAACACGTTCGGCAACGCTCATGGCATCGGCGCCCTTGCGCTTGGCTACGGCAAGGGTCACAGCCGGATATTCTGAACGCAGCGGGCTGTTGGAGACCTGGACCGCGGCCTGTTCGAGGCCCGCCTTTCCAAGCCCGAAGAAGGTGTAGTTCGAGACTTCCTCAGGTCCGTCAATCACATCCGCAACATTGGCAAGATAGATGGGATTGCTGCCAGACACACCAACCACCAGGTTCTGCACATCTTCGACTGTCTTGAGAAAATCCCCGGTCTCAACGATGAAGTCCTGATTCAGCGATTGGAAGTGGCCGGCGGTCATGCTCTGGTTGGCGGCTTGAATTTGCTGCGCGATCAGCAGCGGGTCTAGATTGTATGCACGCAGCCGCGCCTGGTCCAGGACGACCCGAACCTGCCGACGTTGCCCGCCCATCATCTCGATCTCGGAGACGTCCAGGATGTCTTTAAGCTCATCGGAAAGTTGTGCGGCGAGCCGGCGCAGACCGTAACCATCGTAGGTCTCGCTCCACAAGGTGAGCGTCAAGATGGGAACGTCGTCGATGGCTTTTGCTTTGATCAGGGGAAAACTCTGCTGGCTCGGCACCTTGTCCATATTTTTCATGATGACCGACCAGAGCTTCACCAGGCTTTCCTCGGTATTCTCACCAACCAGATACCGAACTGTGATCAAGGCCATGTCCGGCATGGATGTTGAATAAACATACTCAACGCCATGGATTTCGCTGATGATCTTTTCGAGCGGCTTCGAGATGCGCTCTTCCACCTCCGCCGGGCTCGCACCTGGGTAGGGCACAAAAATATCCACCAGCGGCACCACGATTTGCGGTTCCTCTTCCCTTGGCGTCAACAGGGTCGCGAAGGTCCCGATCAAAAGAGCGGAAAGCATGAGCAGTGGCGTGAGTTTGGAGTCGATGAACGCTTTGGCCACACGGCCGGCTATGCCCTGTCTCATCTGCTTACCTCCACCCGTTGGCCATCGACCAGTTTGGTCGGTTCGAGAATGATGGCATCGCCTTCATTAACGCCGGTCAGCACATTGACGACGCCTTTGTCCCGCTGCCCCGTGCGCACCCAGCGCAACCTTGCTCGGCTGTCGCTGCCAACCAGATAGACGCCTTGCAATTGGCCGCGCCGAATAAATGCCGCTTGCGGGACCAGCAAACCGAGGTTGCCCTCGCCCGCAGTCCAGACACGCGCAAACATGCCACTGCGCAGTTCACCGCCTGCATTGTCCAGGATAACGTGAATGTCGAATTGCCGACTCACGGCAGCCGCAGCCGGCACGATGCGCTCGATGGCGCCGCTGGTGGCAACTTGCACGGCCTCGACAGTGACCTGCACGGCCTGGCCGGGCGTGAGGTCGCTAACCACATTCTCCGGGACTTGCGCCACGATTTTCACCTGGCTGGCGTTTTCAATATCGAGAATGGGCTGTCCGGGGCTGGCCATGTCACCGGCGTCCACATATTTGCGTCCGACCACACCATCAAATGGCGCTCGAATCACTGCATATTTCAGCAGTTCATCCACTTCGATCTTCATCTTGTCCGCCCCAATCTTGCCGGATTCGGCGCTGGCGAACCCTGCGCGAACATCATCCAACTCCTTCTGCGTGGCGGCGCCCTGCTTGAACAGCGCCTCGATTCGAGCCAGGTTCTTCGTCGCATTTTCAAAGTGAGTGGTCGCGGCAGCAATGGCTGCTGTGGCCTGGGCCTGTTTTGCCTGCAGATCATCGCTGCGAAGTCTGACCAATGTCGCCCCTTTGGAGAAGGCCTCGCCATCTTGTTTGACTTGATCGACCCAGCCCATAATCTTGGTTGACAACCTGGCCTTTTCCAGAGACTCAACCGTGCCGGTGTAAGCGGCCTCCTGCCCAAGCGGCTGAATCTTCACTGTGTAAACCTTGACGGCAACGGGCTGCTCCAGCTCTACCACCGGTTTGTCGTCGCCACCGCAGGCTGACAATGCCAGCGCTGCTGTAAAAAGGATAGAAAAAATAAAATGTCTCATGGATCTAACGCTCCTCATCTATACCACGGTAAGATTCTATTCGCCAATTGCGAAATCCAGCTCGCTGATGGCCACCACCAGGTCATATTTTGCTTTGAGATGTCGCAGCTTCACCTGCGTCAACGCAGCTTCCCGGCCCAGCAAGTCCGCGGTCTTTTCCAGGCCTTGCTCGTAGCGCGCCTCAGTGATTTGCAGACTCTCGCCGGCCTGCTGAACCGCGACTTGTGCGACCGCGATGCGCTGTTGCGCCGACTGGACACCACGTTCTGCTTTCCTGATTTCCAGTCTTGCTTTCTGCTCGGCCTGGCGATAGCGCAACCTGGCGATATCTCGTTCCGCGGCGGCGGATTTCGAACGGCCAAAATGACCGAAGCCGTCAAAGAACTTCCATTCCAACTGCAGACCGGCCGCCCAGCTCGTAGCGTCGTCGCTGAAGGCGCTCGAGGCGTTCCACTCAATTGCTCCGAAAGCGTTGAGATTCGGCAGCCAGCCGCTGCGCGCCATGCCAAGACTTCTGCCGGCGGCGAGGCGCTGAAAGTGCATGGCCTGCAGGTCAGCCCGGCGCAGGCCAGGCTCGGCGTTTGGAGATTTGGCCGATGCTGCAGGTGGCACGGTCAGGCTGTCTGCAGCCACAATCTGCGTGGTCTCTTCAATACCCATCATAAGCCGCAAGATGTCGCCGGCATTCTCCATATCGTGTCTTGCGGAAATCCGCTGCTCTTGCAGCTCCGCTAACCGCACCTCGGCGGCCAAATAATCGGCCTGGTTCACCAGCCCCTGCTCCTGAGCTGCTTTCGCGTTATCGCGGTGTGCTTGCGCGGAACGTAAGGCAAGCTCAATTGCTGCCAATTTTTCACGCGTGAGCACCAACCCGAAATAGGCTTTGGTCACGTTCAGCGTGATTGCCTGTTCCGTGCGGCGGGCGGCGGCGCGCGTAGCCTTGACGCCCAGGCTTGCGGCCGATTTGCCGTAAATCGCACCAGCATTGACGAGCGGCTGCTGCACTTGAAATGTCGTCGTGAAATTATCACTGGCAGCGGGGTCGTTCAGGGCGGCGATGTCAAAATCCTGTTGTGTAAAAATACCCTGCTTCAGTTTCATCATAAAAACATTCACGGGGTCGTTGGATTTCAGGTAGCTTTCAGAAATCGAAAGGTGCGGCAGAAATCCACTCAGGCTCTCGAGATGGCTGCCACCTGCCTGGGCAACCCGACTGCGGGCAATTTGCGCCTCATGGTTGTGCTTCATTGCAATCGTCTGCGCTTCTGCCAGCGTGAGCCGGCGAGGCGGGCCATCCTGCGCCCTGGCGGAAAATGCAAAGACGAGGCCAACCGCCATGATCATGAAACTTTGCTTGGTCATTCAGTGCAACTCCTGTTTACATTTTTTGCTGTCTCTGGGGGTTTGTTGCGCATCCTGGGAAAAAGATACATTAACGGTTTGCTAGCAGAAGCGCAACTTTTTTCATTGCTTTTGGTCCGCCTTTCAGTTTCTTTGTATAACGCGAAAAAACAGGAGCAGCTAACATGAGTTATCCCAGCATTTTCAACGACGTCATCGGACCGGTCATGCGCGGACCGTCCAGTTCACACTGCGCCGCTTCGTTGCGAATTGGCCGTATTTGCCGCGACTTGATGGACGGTCTCATTGAGGAGGTGCTCATCGAGTTCGACCCAAATGGTTCGCTGGCAACCACGCACGAGAGTCAGGGTTCGGACATGGGACTGCTCGGCGGCTTCCTGGGCTGGGAAGCCCATGACCAGCGGCTGCCAGACTACCGCCAGGCCATTGCGCAGGCCGGAATTGCTGTCGAGATCAGAATCATCGACATTGGCGCCGACCACCCAAACACCTACAAAATCACCCTAAAGAATTTCAAAGAAACGCGACAACTCATTGCGCTCTCCACCGGTGGCGGCATGATTGAAGTCACCGAAATTGATGGCGCTCCTGTTGCCATGGCCGGCGATTTTTTTGAAACCCTGGTCTACACAGACGATTCGCCCCGAATCAAGAAATACCTGACCGCCTCCTGTGAGCACGAAGAGATATCGCAACACCAGACATTTCTGGAGTTGAAGTCCCGTGTTTCCCTCGATGACGGAACCGTGGCGGAGTTGCAGGCGATGGCTGGCGTTTCGGCAGTTAAACGGCTGCATCCGGTGTTGCCGGTTCTATCGCGCAAAGCGCTCACCGTGCCATTCATCACCTGCGATGAAATGCTGGCGTACAATCAGGACAAAAACTTGCCGCTCTGGCAACTGGCAGTACACTACGAAAGCGCGCGTGGCGGTCTCAGTCACGATGAAGTCTGGCAAAAGATGTCAGAGATTGTCGCCATCATGCGCAATTCCATTGAATCGGGCTTGCAGGGCACGCAGTACAGCGACCGCATCCTGGGATGCCAGTCCGTGACTTTCAAGGAGCAGATGGACAATAAGCAATTGGTGCAGGGCGATGTGCTCAACACCATCATCATGTTTGTGACCTCGATGATGGAGGTGAAAAGCTCCATGGGGGTGATTGTGGCAGCGCCGACAGCGGGCTCATGTGGCGCGCTGCCGGGCGCAGTCATCGGCGCGGCAAACGCGCTGGGTCTCACGGAAGAAGACACGGTCAAAGCCATGCTGGCCGCCGGCATGATAGGCGTGTTTGTGGCGGCCCACGCAACCTTCGCAGCCGAAGTCGGAGGCTGCCAGGCGGAATGTGGCTCCGGAGCCGGCATGGCTGCGGCAGCCATTGTGCAAATGGCAGGCGGTGCGCTTCCGCAATCGCTGTCCGCGGCCTCGCTGGCGTTGCAGAACTCGTTCGGCATGGTCTGTGACCCCATCGCCAATCGTGTTGAAGCGCCCTGCCTCGGCAAGAACATCATGGCGGCCACCAACGCGCTCTCCTGCGCCAACATGGCGCTGGCAAACTACGACCACTTGATTCCGCTCGACGAAGTCATCGACGCCATGAACAAAGTCGGCAACAGCATTCCCAACGATTTGTGCTGCACCGCAAAAGGCGGCTTGTCGGTGACCAAGACTTCAAAGGAGATTGAAAGGCGGTTGGCGAAGCAGGGGGATGTTTCTGCCTCCGTTCCGGCGCAACGGTTTAAGGTTTGTTGAACAAGTGTGTGCGTGAGACTTGATGTGGACCGCGTCCGCCCTGCGCGCAGGACTGAATGCACAAGCTAGGCAAAGGCAGTAAAGGCCACGGGCTAAAAGCCACGTGGCACACGGTCTCCTTTTCATTGTAGTCAGGCCACCCGCCCGCCTTTAAAATTTGACCAATCTACACTACAACCTTAACTTCGTGTTCACTTTTTCGGGGGAAACCCAAACGCCCCAATCCGCCCGTCCACCGTCTATCCTGTTTGACGGGAAAGAACGCCGCACTATCTGGCTGATAGAACAACAGGCGCGGACAACGATATGTGAAAGACTAACGCCAGTGCGAAACCATTCGCGGGCGTGGAACACAGAGACTGCTGCTGGTCAGAACATAGCACCCGGCGTCCGAGTGCACTGGCCAGTTAGGCACGAGCTGAAGCACATGCCACACAATTTCTGCTGTACACCCTGGCCACCCGCCCGGCTCCCTATCTTGACTTTATAGTCTTCTTCACAATGTTGCTCCATTTGCTCATTAGGTCGTCACGCTGCGCGTTAGTTGCTGCGAGGATTTCATCATCGGTTTGACCCGGAGGCTTCATGAAAATGCCATCACAGCCTAATTCAGCAAGCCGTATAGCGTCATTGAACAATCCCTTTCGAGTATATATCACAGCCGCAGTATCAGGATAGAACTCCCGAACATATTTCAAATTACATATTCCGTACTCCGGAGATTGGTCGAGAGTGGAGGCAATATCCGAGAAAAGTGTACGCCAGGCACTGATAATGGAGAAGAGGCGTTTCAAATATTCGTTGACTTGTAAATCTGGATCATTTCGAAATGCATCCAAATTGCTGTAAACATCATTAAGGGTACGTATACCGCGGGTCTTCTCATTTAGTGCAGGTTGGCGAGGAATCTCAGTATTCTGTACGGTACTGGTGCGGCCGTATAAGTCCAAAATAAAGAGAGAAGGTATTAGGTTATTTCTTTGCAGATGTTCATGCAGTTCTTCGAATGTTGTTCCATAGACAAAGGTAGTGCCGATATGGTGTTTCTCATAGACCTCCTTAAATAGTTGTATTTCAAAAGAAGAGTCATCAATAAAGCAAAATATTGGTGTCAAGGCGATAGCCTCCATTTGTAAAATCATTATCAGTCTTAACGGTTCATTCCTTGTTTTTGGTACCGTTGACAGGGGATAAACATACTATTTGTAATGACCTCGTTATTTGGATATGGTGTCATTGTTGAACATCGTGTGGGATGGTCTCCATCTTGCTCCGAAAACCACCTCCATGAATCCAGCAGCGAAACTCATCGTCACAGACAGTATTTTGACACGGCGTTCCATCCCTGGTCTCGGTTGAGCCACATCGAGGGAAATCTCTGCCAGCAAACTTATCCTTCGTCTTATCGTCTGATGACTCAAAAGCTCTCATTAGTTCGCACAATTTTTTTTGCCCGAAAAGAAGAAGCAGAATAGTGCAGGAAACAACGATGGGACGCTGTTCTATATGAAGTAAAGGAATGACTTCAACTAGGTAAGTCGCGGCACCGATCGATGCCGCAGTAAGGACTGTTCTGGGAGTCCATGGCAAAGTGTCGTGTCCCTGTTTCCGGAGTTCGCTTGCAACTCTGTCTAATTGATCCAATGCTTTCGAGCTTTCGCAGACGACAGGGATGAGCTTCTTGCAAAGAGATAAAAAGATGTTGTACTCGTGAAGGTATTCGACCGGCCGAGCCCACTCGGATGCAATATAGACTAATAGGTCGGACTGAGTCTTATTCTCTTCAATAATGTTATTGGTGACACGGTCATGAATCTTCCACGTACGTCGCGATTTTGCCCAGTTATTTTGACGCTTCGGAGAATATTCAGACGAAAGCGCAAAAGGCTGCTTTGGCCATACACCCATGAGCCGTCCAATACGTTTGAATGTCAACCCTTGGTCAGAGTCACCTATAATCGGGATAGGGCGGGGCCTCACGACCCCGCTCCTCCCACACCACCGGGCATACGGATCACGTACCACGGCGGTTCGGTTGGTTGAGTTGTTTCACGTAAAGTCTAGGTAGTCCAAGTGCGTCAAAGAAACGTCCAG
>JAJDAF010000021.1 GCA_029261995.1 Candidatus Zhuqueibacterota bacterium | reverse complement strand
CTGTACATCGTGGCTGTCACCCGCAGCAATTGCGAAAACACCACCGCCAGCGGAAATCGCGAACTCAAGTGAGTCGATGCCCGTCAGACTGGTCGCGCTTACATTCAGAGTCGCGCTGCCGAGGTTTCGAATCTTGAATACCTGGGAAGCACTGCTACCGACCGTCACATCTCCAAAAGCATGAGATGCCAAATCTGAAGCGATGTCAGGAGCAGGAACCGGAACTCCGTTACCGGTCAAGGGAATGTCTAGCGGATTCTCATCAGGATCGGTGTTGGTTAACTCAAGAATTGCGTTCTTGGGCCCTGCGGAAGCGGGCGCGAAGTCGATATGAATAGTATGGCTGTCACCGGGCACAATGGTAAAAAATCCGCCGCCAGACGAAATCGCAAACTCCAAAGAATCGGGACCCAGGAAATTGGTGCCCAGGACAGTCAGGTCCGCCGTGCCAAGGTTGTGAACCTTGAGTAGACCTGAGCCTGAAGCACCAACCATGACATCGCCGTAGCCAATCGAGTCCGGCACAGTGGCTATATCCGGTACTGGCACCGGCAAGCCGTTGGCGGCCAGGGCGATGTCAAACGGATTCTCGTCCGGGTCGTCGTTGGTGACGCTTAAGGTCGCGGTTTTCACCCCAGTTGACGCCGGAGCAAAAGTGACCTGCACAGTGTGACTGTCTCCCGGAGCCACGGCGAATGCGCCGCCACCTTGCGTCATATTGAATTCTGCCGCATGAGTTCCGAGCAGGTCGGTGGCGCTGACGTTTAGCGTATCCGTACCGAGATTGAAAACCTTGAAATCATGGGCCAGGGTGCCGCCAACGACCAAGTCGCCAAAATCGTGTGTACTCGCGGAAGCAGCAATGTCTGGAATCGGTACCGGGATGGCAATGCCGGTTAAGGAAATCAGGAAGGGATTCTCGTCCGGATCATCACTTGCTGCTTTTAGAACCGTCGTTTTGTTGCCAAGCGTCGTCGGGGAAAAATCGACTTGCACGGTATGGCTATCACCCGCGGCAAGGGCAAAGCTCCCGCTTCCCACGGAAATACCGAACTCGGCACTATCTGCACCGGCCAGACTCAAGGTGCTGACATTAAGTACCGCCGTTCCTAGATTTCGAATCTTGATGAATTGCGAAGCGGTGTCGCCGAGCACCACTGACCCGTAGTCATGCGAACCAGGGGTCGCAGCGATATCCGGAACAGGAACCGGAATGCCCGCACCGGACAGGGCGATTACGTAAGGATTCTCATCAGGATCATCACTCGAGATCTCGAGGCCTGCAATCTTGCCGCCCACCACATCAGGCGTGAAAGCAAGCGCGATGTGGTGGGTGTCGCCTGGTGTGAGAGTGAACACTCCGCCACCAAGCGTGATGCCAAAGTCGGCTGCGTCCAGACCTGTAAGGGCCGAGCCGGATACACTCAAGTCAGTGGTACCATCGTTGCTGATGACGATGGTCTGGGATGCCGTTTGTCCGACGATCACATCACCGAAGTTCTGCGCTGCTGGTGTGGAGGCGATATCCGGCACACCTGCAGCGATGCCAGGGACGATCTCCACACCAATCAGGGCCCAATCAACCTTCGCGCTGAATGAGCCGTCAAGAGCAATCGTGGAGACATTGGCTACCACCTGATCCTGGGCAGCGACACCGATTTGGTTTCCGCCGCTACCGGCATGCACTTCTGCTCGCTCTATGTAGCCAGCGCCAGGCGTATGAGTTTTGTTTCGGGTGGCTGCCGCGCCGAAAACCACGGCCCCAGGCACCGTTGTACTAATGTTGAAAACATAACTGCTGCCATCTGAACCGCCAGAGCAAATGCCGCTCAAGCCGTTGCTGTTGCCAAGCACGACGTTGCCGATTGGCGTACTGGGGTCGGCGCCAATATATCGACTCACTGAGATGGCCGAGGCCGCCGGAGTCGAAGCAAATGTCGCGGTCACGATGTCGCTCGCTGTTGGTGTTCCGCTGGCGTACCAGACTTCGACGCCGGTATTGCCGCGGCCGGCGCATTGTTCCGCAGCGCGCGCCCAGGTCAAGCCAAGCCCGCTGACTCCTGTCACCTGAACAGTCGAACGCATAGAAATGGCCGCAAGGTAAAGACTGCCGGACACGCCGGGTACGCTCGTAGTTGTCGAAACCAAATTTGCGCTGGTTGCCGCTCCGGTAAAAGTTTCCTGGTGCGCAACCTCTGGCGGCACTTCGGTACCGTTGCCTGACAGCGAAACGTCTACCAGCGATTCGTCGGGATCGTCGCTTGCGATTTGAAGGCTGGCGCTTTTTGAGCCTGACGACGCAGGTGAAAATGTAACATCGACATTTTGGCTGTCACCCGGCAGAATCGAAAATGGTGCATTGCCGCCGGTCACGCTGAACTGGGTCGCGTTGACGCCAGTCAGAGTTGTCGCGGAGACATTCAAACTTGCTGTACCGTCATTCCGGATTTTGAAACTGTGCAAGGAACTGGTGCTCCGAATGACATCCCCGTAGTTATGGGAAATCGGCAGCACCGTGATGTCCGGTATTGGCACCGGGATGCCGTTGCCCGTCAGCGCAACTGAAAACGGATTCTCATCCGGATCGTCACTGGCGAACGTCAGACTGGCGTTCCTGGCGCCCAAAGAATCTGGTGTGAAGCTCAAAGAAATGGTTTGAGTCGCGCTCGGCGCCAGAACAAAAGCACCGCCGCCGCTCAGAATGGCAAATTCAGTCGAATCAGCGCCAGTCAAATTCGTGCTACTGACATTCAAATCAATCACGCCGGCATTGCTGATATCGACTGACAAGCTGCCGGAGATCGCCAAGACGAGATCGCCAAAATCCAGATTTGCGGGAGTCGCCGCGATATCCGGAACGGCCGCCACGGCATTGCCAACCAAAGTGACATCGACGGGATTCTCGTCCGGATCATTGTTTGCGATCCGGAGGCTTGCGGATTTGCTTCCCGGAGTGACCGGCACAAACCGCAGTGCAACAACATGGGAGTCGGCTGGCGCCAGCGAGACCGGCGCGCCACCGCTGGCAATTTCATAGGACAGCGAGTCAAGGCCGACCAATTCCAGAGTAGTCAGGTCAAGAGCTGCACTGCCTATATTGTGCACGACAATCGTCTGCAAAGCTGTGTCGCTCTCTACCACACTGCCAAAATCGTGACTAGTCGGGGTGACGGCAATCTCGGGCAGCGCGGGCAAGCCGTTGCCTGACAAAGCCACGTCCACGGGATTTTCGTCCGCGTCGTCATTTATGATACGGAGGATGGTTGACTTGGCACCCACGGAGGCCGGGGTGAAGCTGAGCATGACTGTTTGCGTTGCCCCGGGCGCCAGTACAAACGTCGCACCGCCGCTAACCACGGCAAACTCGGAAGAATCAGCGCCTGTAAGGGTTGTCGCGGACACGTTTAAGTCGGCAGTGCCGTCATTGCTGACTACGATGCTATCGCTCACAGTCAGGCCCTGCAGCACATCACCTAAATTGAGCGTCAACGGGGTCACCGAGATCTCAGGTGCGGGCGGCAATACCGCCGTGCCAGTCAAAGGAATGCTAAGCGGATTCTCATCGGGATCGTTGCTAGCCACGCTCAAGTTGGCAGTTTTGGCCCCGGCGGTGAGCGGCGAAAAACTCAGCTCAACGTTCTGGCTGGCGCTGGGAATCAAGAGAAATCCGCCTACCGGACTCACAATATTAAAAAGGGCTGAATCCGTGCCAACCAAAACCAAGCTTGTGACATCGAGGTCGGAGGTGCCGTTGTTGCTGATTTGTACTGTTTGCAAGGCGGTCGAATCCGTCGTCACTGTTCCAAAATTCACCGCGGTCGGTGTCGCGGAAATATCAGGATTGTCTCCACCTGGCAGCAATTCGAAACCGATGGCCGCCCAGTCCACTGAGCTGTTGAACGTACCTGCAACATCGAGGCTTCCCGGCAGCGTGACCGGCTGCTCCTGAATAGCATGAGTGGTGGCGTCGCCGCCACTGCCAGTCGTGATTTCGTCTCGCTCAGTGAAACCCGTTCCCGGCGTGTGCGTGCGATTGCGCATCGTGGCCGCGCCGAAAACCATGGCGCCCGGCAAGGTGACGTTTACCGGGAAGATATAACTGCCTGAGTCGCTACCTCCCGAGCAGGCGCCGCTGAGTCCATTGCTGTTGCCGCTGACGATAGCGCCAACGGGTGTGGTTTCGTTGACACCTGAGTAGCGCGCCACCGAAATCACGGCGCTCGTGGTTGTGCTGGACACTTGGGCCGAAACTATGTCGTTACCGGTTGGCGCTCCCTGGCCGATCCAGACTTCCAGGCTGGCGTTGCCGCGTCCGGAACACTGCGACGTGACCCGACTCCAGGTCAATCCGAGGCCGCTCATGGATACCACCGTGCGCTGAGAGCGCATGGAGACAGTGGCGACATAAGCGTGGGTTGGGAAAGCCGTCAGCGCCAAGGCAGTCGATACGATTGAAGAACTCTGCGCGCTTCCGTTCTGGACTTCTTCAAAAACAACCTCGCCGCTGCTTGCCGGAATGGCAATGCCATTGCCATTCAGTGGCACATCAAACGGATTCTCGTCCGGATCATTGCTCACGAGACGTAGCGCGGCGGTCTTCGCGCCAACTGTAGCGGGAGAAAAACGGACCTCGATATCTTGGAATTCGTCCTCCACCAGCGTGAAACCCGCGCCCCCGCTCAGAATCGTGAAATCCGAGGCATCAAAGCCTTCAATGGAAACCGCAGTTACCACCAGGTCCGAGACGCCATCGTTGTTGATTTGGATAATACGGGTGCTGCTGGTGGTCTCAAATACGTCTCCAAAATCCACCGCGACCGGAGATGACGAAATGTCAGCATCGAGCGTCAGCACCGCCTTGGCGGTCAGTGCTATGTCCAGAGGATTCTCATTCGGGTCGTTGCTGTCGATACGCAAGGCGGCACTCTTGAGCCCGACGGCAGTTGGATTGAAACTCACCGTGATATCTTTTGTCTGCGTCGGCGTGAGGGTTGCCGCACCGCCGCCGCTGTCAATCGAAAACTCCGCAGCGTCTGTGCCAACCAGCGTAGTAGCCGTAATAAGCAGGTCCTCGCTGCCAGTGTTCTGAATGGTGAAAACATTGAAGTCGGTTTCAGTCAGCAACAACGAACCATAGTCGTAGGAGCTTGGCAAGGCTGCGATATCGGGCGCATTGCCGTCTCCAGGCAAATCGATAAAATTGTGCAGATAGTTGTGCGAGCCCTCGTCACTGGCCAGCAGCAGCAGATCCGTCGCGCCATTCACGCATTGCTTGGTTGAGGTTGGGTCGTTGATGGAATTGTCGCTCGAGCTGGAGACAAACTTCGTGCCCTGCCCACTCGGGAAGCTGATATTGTCGAGGTCCGAGGATTTCATGTAAATCTCACCGGTGCTCTTCGCAAATACATAAAGCTTGCGATTCTCGATATCGATGAGCATGGAAGGCCGGGTATGGCCGTCGCTGCCGATGCCGTAAATATAGCGCGACCAGATGCCGCTGGCGTTGCGTTTCAGTAGATAGATCTTTGGCGCGTCGTTACCGGAAAGGCTGGTCTTGTTCACGGCGTAAATATTGCCGGAGTCATCGCAGCCGACAGCAAAATTGATGTGGTCGTCCGTCACTTTTCCGAGTTTGCCGTCGGCAAGCGCTTCTTCGCGCGGCTCCCAATTGGCATCCGCATTGCCGTCGATATGATAAGCGAAAAATGCCTTCTTGGCATTTTGATCGCTCCACATGATTCCCATCTTGTTGCCATCGAAATGGGCAACGGCGCTGATATCGTCGCTGGCGGCAGACGCTCCCTGAACAGGTAGTTGGAACTTGGATGACCAGTCGGTGTCACTGCTCTGGGTTACGGCAACATAGACCTTACCGCTTGACATCCATGTCGCCCACAGTTTGCCCGTCGAATCGCGGTCAATGGTCAGGGCTTCCGGGCCGTCGTTGTTGATATCAACCGGAAAGCTGCCGTCCAAGGAGTAGGTATCATTGGCCGAATTGTAGCTGTAACGCCATAGCTTACTGGGACCCGAAGACCGCCATTTGTGTGAGGCGACGTACAGTTTTTGGGTGGTATCGACCCACAGTACATCCACAATCGTACCGGATCGGCTTTCGCCGTCCGTACCCTGCAGCCTGAACCAACTTTGATCGCTGCTGTCGTGACGGTGAATTTTATAATTGCCACCCGTTGCATCCCACATATAACCCCACCAGAAGCCGTCTGCCCACCAGAGTTTGCTTTGCGGCTTTTCCGCGGTAACCTGACTGTGCGGCGTATTGCCGTAGTTGAAATCGCGGTAGCCCTCCTGCACAGGCGTGGAAGGAATCTGCTGTGCCTGCGCGAGTTGAGCAAATGAAGCGATGAAAAATAGTGTGAAGCAGTTGGCAGCAGTCTTCATTGAACTGGTAGCTCTGTCCCAATGCACGTTGTCACTTAACCCCCTGGCAATTGACATTCAAAAAATCCCCCGAAAAAGATAAATATGTTGTTGGCCAGACTTTCACTATCGAGACAGCGTCATCTTGCGAGCCTGGCTGAATTGTGTCGTGTAGAACCTGTAAATATAAGTCCCGCTCGCGGCGGGCCGGCCAAAATCGTCGTGGCCATCCCACGCTTCTATGTGCAAACCGGCGGATACCGGACTGTCGAGCAGCGTCTTGATCTCCTCCCCCAGGACATTAAAAACCGTCAATTTAACCTGTGCCGGATTCGTCAATTGAAATTGAATGGTCGTTTGCGGATTAAAAGGGTTGGGATAGTTTTGCCGCAATTGAAAACCGCGAGGTCCGCCCGTGGAGCCGATTTCTACGGCGCTTGCCGGGCCGTTGTCCGTGCAAACCTGCAACACGCCTTGCGCAACATCTTCCCATGCGTACAGTTGAAATCGATTTCCCGCCGCATCCTGCCAGACCAGCAGGCCATTCGAGAAATTCGGTGAAAGGGCTCTATTCGTAACCGCAATGCCATCGCCGGAGCGCAAGCTGTCTTTGACGACGGCCTGCAGTTGGTGGTCGTGCGGACCACCCGGCCCTCCTGCCCGCGGATAGACCAGCATGACTCGGTCTTTCGGACTGGTCAGCAGAATGTACCCGGTGCTGTCTGCACAGCCGTACAGGGCCAGCCCCTCCCGGTTGCCAGTGATACCATCATCGGTGGCAAACATTGCGAGCCGCTGGTCGCCGTCATTTGGGTCAGCCGCATACTTGCTGACGCCCACGCCCTCTTCGGCAAAATAGACGTAGCCGAGTTCGCTGTCTACCACAATGCCGTCGACAAAATCCGAGAGATTACTGAAGAGACGAACCTGTTCTCCGGCAATTCCGCCGCTGCCATCATCGAACAGCCTCATCTGCTGCACAACCGGCGGCGCGTCGGTGTTGCGGCTGCTGACGAATGCGAAAATCTCGCCATCTGACTTTCTGTGGTAGAGCGCCAGGCCAAAGGGCGAACCGACTGTCGCAATACGATTGGCGCTGGTGATGTCTTCGAGCTGACGGCTATCAGGGTTGATTTTGTACACGAACAGTTCATCGTGGTCGCGCATGCTCGCCACGGCCAGATCGATGGCGCTGCCGGCAACCCGCATGCCGTAGGCAACATCCACATTATTCGGGTGGCTTTCATTGACGCGCTGCTGCTGTGAGCCATCCAGGTTCCAAACGAAAATGCCGCCGTTGGGGTAGGTGCCTTTGTCAGTGCCGAGAATCAGGCTCTGCGCGGGATCGGTTGGATGAATCCAAATCGCAGGGTCGTCCGAAAATGATTGCACCGGCGCGGTGCTCAAACTCGGCTGGACGGCCAATGTGTCAGGAGACTGACTGTAAGCTGCCCGAGTGGGCGCCAGGAGCAAAACTGTGGCAAGCAAAGTATATCGCAACATCTACCAGTAACCTCCATTCTCGCGGGCTCTCACCGACAGTCGAGACATCCCCGCCGCGGAACTTGAAAAGTGACAGATACGCCAATCAGGTATATTTTAATCATGATATACCGGCAAACACCGAGATCTGCGGCTGACAAAACTTGGGGAATGTTGAGATTCCTGTCCCGAAGATGAAGGAATCAAAGGCCTGGATGCTTCCCCCCGGATTTCGGCGCAAAAGTTCTGAATGATTAGGAATAACAAAATGGAGAATGGCGAACCCCAGGCAACCACTTCCGCCCTCTCGCTACCAGCGTAGACTGCCAAGATCGTATCAAAGCAATTTGTTTAGGACAGACTTCAGATTAGACTACAAACACGGCTTCGCTCTTGCGGAAGGAGAAGTTAAGGAATGTTATCCGAAAAAACGGTAGACGAGAACTCGTGGGTTGCGAAAGATGCGACAGACCACTGGCGTTGTTGGGAGATTTTGTACTGCCTCGGGACGCAACGCAAACGGCAAGGGTTCCTTATCGGAGCAACACAAGCTTTCTTGTTTGTGTGAAGCTGTTTGCCGTGAGTCTGCAGAAGTAGACACCGGTCGCAAGTTTTGACGGGCGCCACAGGATTTGGTGTTCGCCAGGAGCTAGCTCGGCATCCAGCAATTCGACCACCTTTCGTCCAAGCATGTCAAAAATCGTGATCGTTGTTCTTGCCGCTTCCGGAATCTCAAAACGAATGGTCGTTTCGGGATTGAAGGGATTGGGGAAGTTGTGAAATAGTCGCAGTTCAGGTTGGGGTTCCGGAAACGGAGTTCGGGGCGGTTCGACTTGAAAGTCCCCACCAGCATTGTTCGTTTTGACTATCGTCCCGTTTTCCCCCACTGCCCAGCCAGTGTTTTCGTCAATAAAGAACAAGCCATTCAAACCTAGAGCAACACGCTGATTTATCCACCTTGCCCCGCCATTCGTGGTTTTAAACACACCATCATTGCCCACTATCCAGCCGACTTGATTGTCACTGAAGGACAGATCAAGAAGCCAATTGTGATAAGAATCTAGACCTTCAATCCGCCTCTCTGGCTGAAAGTCCCAACGCGTCAACCAGGTCTCTCCACCATCCAGTGTTTCCAAAATGCTGGCGTAAAACTGGTCCTCAGGGTTAGCCGTCCCTGCAGCGTATCCATGTTTTTCATCGAGAAACCATATTTTGTGATACCGGCAATGGGAAATGCATCTAAAACTCTGCTGTTGCCAGGTAGCACCGCCATCCGCGGTTTTCAGAATCACCGTCCCGGAGATCCAGCCTGTTCTTTCATCGAGAAAGAAAATCGAATTCAGATATGCTCCGGCTGGAACTGGTTGCGGTTCCCAGGAAACGCCGCCATCCGTCGAGCGGAGCAGGGTTTCGTCATCGCCAACGATCCAGCCGGTACCGGCAGGCGAGAACAGCACATCTTCCAAACCGGCGGTAGTCGCCACTTCCACTTTACCCCAGGTTGCGCCACCATCGCTGGTGTTGAAAGCCGCACCTCCGTCGCCAACGATCCAACCCGTACGGGAATCCAGGAACGTCACCGCTCTGAGATGCCAGGTGGTATCGATCTCCTGTCTCGACCAGGTATCTCCGCCATCGACTGTGCTGAGAAGAACACCACCCTGGCCGTAACCGCCACCAACGACCCAGCCGCTATCCGGCGTGACGAAAAAAATATCATTCAGCGTTTTGGTCGGACCCTGGCGTTGCTGCGTCCAGGAGCCGCCGCCAGCCTCAGTCTTCAGAATACTGCCCCGGTCGCCGACCAACCACCCCGTGTTTCTGTCAGCAAATTCAATGGCCCGATGACGCAGGGATGACCTGCCGATTTCGTTCTCGACCCAGGTAACACCGCCATCCGTCGTCATCAGGATAAGATAGTAATGGCGCGAATAGTCACGATGAATGGCCACGGCCCAGCCGGTTAGGCCATCGACAAAATGGAGCGACAAAAAGTCAGTAGGGTCGCCTTCAAACGTTTGCGGCAGGTGGTTCCAGGTGATGCCGCCATTTGTGGTGCGCAAAAGATAGCCGTCATCTCCGGCGCTCCAACCGATGCTGTCATCGACGAAGAAGATACGGTTGAGATCGCGCTCTTTAGCGCAAGTCTGGAACCGCCAGGTTTCGCCCCCATCTACGGTATTGAGAATCATACCGAAACATCCGACTGCCCAGCCGCGCTGTGCATCCAGAAACCAAACGTCTCGTAAATCACTCAACGTGTGGCTATCCCGCGACATCCAGATCTCCCCGCCATCAGAGGTTGCCAGAATGAGGCCGCCACGTCCTACCGCCCATCCTGTTTGCTCGTCGGCGAAGAAGACGGCCTCAAGCCTGCTTGTCTCAGCAGCAAAATAGCCTGCGTCAGGTGCCTGCACTGTGTTGCCGGTTTGATTGCGCCAGCTTTGCCCGCCGTCGCGTGTGTTCAAAATCGTACGGCCATAGCCAACTGCCCAACCTGTATTGGCGTTAACAAAATGCACATCGAGCAGCTTGCGCCGGCTGGTACTGTTTTGCGCGGTCCAAGTCTCACCGCCATCATTTGTGCGGACAATCGTGCCGAATTGCCCCACTGCGATTGCTGTATTGGGGTCAAGGACGTGCAGATTGGTCAGGTCATTGGCCGTCGGACGTGGGTTTTGCCAGATCCAGTCGGAATCTACTTCAATCTCCTGTTCAAATGCCTCGAAAACATCCATGCCATCTGAATCCAGATGCCTGTGCTCATCCATTTCAAGATGTAAGTACTGAGCATCAGACCGCGAAACAGGGCCTGATTGCGGTGCGGCTTTGTCAGCCCAGGCCGATACAGACCCGAGATCGTTAATTTGCGTCGAACCGACAGCCGGCCCGCCGCCGGTTGTGGTCTTCAGAATGGACCCACCGTCACCAACAATCCAACCGGTCGCTCTGTCAACAAAGAACAAAGAACGAACGTCCCCGCGTGGGCTGTGCTGCAGTTCCAGCCAGGTTTGGCCGCCGTCTGGTGTCTTGAGAAGGCGATCTCGCCACCTGTCATAGGCCCAGCCGTTCTCCCGGTCCGTGAAGAACACGTGGGAAAATCTGGACCCGGGAAGTTCAACTTCGGTCTGCCACGACTCGCCTCCATCGACTGTTGCAATAATCCCTTTTCCACTCGCCCAGCCATACTCCTCATCAACAAAAAAAACGGATTCCCAATTGCCTTCGGGCACATTTTCATCCACGATCCAGGTGGCGCCTCCATCACCTGTCCTCAACATCCCACCATACCCCATAGCTGCCCAGCCGCGATTCCTATCCAGGAGATGTAGGGATCTCACCCCGATTGTTCGATCACCAGTTTGCTTCTTCCAGGACTCGCCACCATCGGTCGTCTTGTAGATCGCACGGCCACCCACCCAACCCGTGTCCGCATTGACGAAGAAGACAGACTGGAAATAGTAGTGCGGGATTGACTGCGATATCCAGGATTGGCCGCCATCGGTTGTTTTCAGAATTGTGCCGCTGTCGCCGACTGTCCACCCCGTGGATTCATTCAAAAACTGGACTGCGCTGAGCTCCTCGTGCGATGGCGTAGGCTGCCGTTGCCATTGCTCGCCGCCGTTTACCGTCTTCAGTACGGTGCCGCTGTCGCCGACCGCCCACCCGATTTGTGGTGAAACGAACTGCACATCGTTTAACGGCTGCCTGGTGAGCGCACTGCTCAACTCGGTCCAGGTATGGCCCTCACTGATGGTCCGCAGCACCCTATTTTCCCCGACAATCCAGACTGCGCCATCCGCGCTGAGATCGACCGCGAACCAATAAACGCCTGCGCCCTTTGCGTGTGGCAACCAGTTTGCTCCGTCGATGGTCTGCAGGAGGAGCCCCTTGCCAACCGCGTAACCAATTTTCCGGCTCGACATATGAATAGAAGACAAAGAACCATAGCGCCAGCTCGCCTGCCGAGTCCAGGTCGCGCCACCATCCCTAGTGTTCAACAGGATGGCGCCATCGCCCCCGGCCCAGCCATGCATGGGATCGACAAAGAACAGAGATCTCAGAGGTTCAAATCGTCCACAGTTTTGAAAAGACCAAGACGTACCGCCATCTTCCGTCTTGATTATAACGCCATCTTCACCAGCACACCATCCGGTATAGGCATCAAGGAAATGCAGCGAGTATAACGCCGTGTTTGTAATGCGTTCTGACTCACGCCATGTCTGTCCGCCATCATCTGATCTGAGTATTGAACCGCCATCTCCGACCACCCAACCTGTCATCTCATTTACGAACTGGACTCCGCGCAAACCCTTGCTTGACGAATGTTGTAAGTACCAGGTCACTCCTCCATCACTTGTGTGAATAATCTCGCCCAAACGTCTAAGATACCCGCCATCCGAAGTCACCGCCCAGCCGACCATCGGATTGAGAAAAAACACGGAAGTTATAATCTTTGTCGTTGGCGTTTCTTGGAAGATCCATGTTTCGCCGCCGTCGCGCGTCTCGATGATTGTACCAAATGCGCCGACCGCCACAGCATGCTCTCCGCTAAAGGCGTGTATGTCATAGAGAGAATGGCCCTGCGGCAGGGGATTCTGCCAAACCCAGTCCTGCTGGGCATTCAGGCATGTCGTCAAACCTAGAATAATGAGTGGGGTGCAGAGTGGATTGGGTGACATGGGATACTTTCCTCCTCTTTCTTCTATATGATATACGAATGAGACGGGAGGAACCCCCATGTGAAATTGGATGAAATCCAGAAAAAGGTGGAGATTGTCAGAATCAGTCAGCGATCGAGAAGAAACTTAACATCTAAACCTTCCAGCTTTGGAAACCTGGAAGGTCCATCCGCTTAAAACTCAAATTCCAACCCAAAAATCGGCAGCAACGTCCACTGCCGAATGACATCCGGGCGATTCTCGTGCTGATTCCAGAAAACTCCGGCTACATTTTCGCGGTTGTAAGCATTCCAAACACTCAGGTAGAAAACAAGATTGGAGCCGCTGTAGTGGAAACGCCGGTCGAAGCGCAGGTTAAGCGAATGGTAAGCAGGCTGCCGGGAGTCGTTGATTCGCGTTTCATCCAGAACCGCTCGATTGAGCGCCGTGGATGCACACTGGTCGAACGGGGTGAATGGCGCGCCGCCCGCCAGAATCCAGCGCAGGCTGAACTCCCACTTGCTGTTCGGCCGCCAGCCGCCTTCCAAGCTGACGGCAAAGCGGTTGTCAAACACCCGGTTGCGCCAGATGCCGTCGCCGCCTTTGTAACGTGAGCGAAACCAGGACCCACTCGCCAGACCGTAAATCGATTCCGCCAGCTTCTTTTGCACCGTCAGCTCGATGCCGCGCGAGCTGGCCTTGCCGTTCGCGAGCAGTTCGGCGTGATTGAAAAAGAAGCCGTAGCGGTAGAACAATTCATCGAGAACGAACAGGCCGGGCTGCTGCGGATCGATCGGGAAATGGTCATAGCTTTTATGATAGACTTCGAGGGTCAGTTTTGTGTTCTCAGTTAGAAAGCGATTCAGGCCCAGAACAAAATGCCGGGAGCTGGGCTGCGCCAGATTGCGGTGGGCGTCATTTTGCGCCATCAGTAGAAGCGGCAGATTCTGGTGAAACAGCCCGACCGAGCCGGTAATCGCCGTGAGTTCGCCGAGTTTGTACGAGAAAGAGAGTCTCGGCGAAACCACTACGTTTTTCGTCAAAGAAGCGTAATCGGCCCGCAAGCCGAGCGTAGTGGTCAGCCGGCTGCTCGGTTCAAACGTGGCGCCGGCGAATCCGCCCAACTGGCTGGCCGAGATGTTGGCATTCAGAGCCAGGGCATCTACGGAACCGCCTAAAGCGTCGGTGTAGTCGGCATAGAAATTGTCGTAATCCACGCGCAAACGCTTGGCTTCGAATCCGAAATCGATGCTGTACGAGTCACTCAGACGAAAATGATTGACATTGCGCAACTTCCAGGAGCGCTCGTCCGAACGATTGCGCACGAGCAAATCTGCACTGCCTGTCTCGAACAGGTCCTCGTCAAACTTTGTGGCCGTGAGTGAGACGGAGGTCTTCGAGTAGCCATTGCCACCCCAGAGAGCGCGCCAGTTGACGCCGGTGGTTCTTTCAGAGATGTCCTGATCACCAAACACCAGCATGTCGTTCTCGATAGCCACCTCCCGGTCGTTGGCATTGCGATCTTCTCCCCATAAACCAATCGTTGTGATTTTGTGTCTCGGATTGCGGTCGTAAACCAGCTTCCATTGCAGGTCACCGAAGCGAGGCGCTACGGTGGTGCCGACATCAATAGCGTCCACCAGCAGGTCGAGATAACTGCGGCGCAGCGAGACCAGCCAGGAGCCATCCACGCCGGCTAGCGGGCCTTCTGCCACACCACCGAAACCGGCGAAGTTCAGGTCGAGCTGGCCGTCAAACTCATCGCGATTGCCTTCGCGAAAAGAGATGTTCATCACCGAAGACAGGCGGTCGCCAAAGGCCACGGGGAAGCCGGCGGTGAAGAAATCCACATCCCGGATGAAATCGACATTCACCATGCCGATGGGTCCGCCAGAAGCGCCCTGGGTTGGGAAATGGTTGATGTTCGGCACTTCGATATTGTCGATCACGAAGGCATTCTCCACCGGGCTACCGCCGCGCACGATCAGGCCGTTGTTCTGGTCGTTGACTTTCGCCACGCTCGGCAAACTCATGAGAATGCGGCTGACATCGCCGGCGGAACCCGGGGCTCTTCGAATTTCCTCGGAGGAGAAATTAGTGAGACTGGTAGGCTGGTCATCAACGTCACGAAAGTAACCGGTCGAGACCACCACTTGCTCCATTTCCACAGATGACATCTTCAGCTCCGCCGTCACAAAGCTTGTCCGCTTCGACCGCACAACGACATCCGGGATGACCCACAGCTCGTAGGCAATGTGGCCGAACTGCAAAGAGTAGCTGCCCACCGCCACATTCTGAACTTCGAACCGACCGGCTTCGTCAGTCGCGTCGCCCAAACCCGCACCAACCAGCACGACGTTCGCGCCAAGCAGCGGTAATTGGGTCTCACCGTCCACCACCTGGCCCTTAATGGTTCCCACCAGCTTCTTATTCTGGGTAAAACCAGTCACGGGCTTTGTGGCAAGCAAACCAATCAATACATATAAAAGGAAGGAAGTTTGTCGCATCGTCTCTTGCTCCTGCTTTGCCTTATGTTCACTTTGACAACGGCACAAGATACGAGGTCCGAAGGCACGAACCGCTCAATCCCAACGGTGTGGACGTGTCCTAGTGTGATGATTTCCAAATAAGCGAACTCTGACAGGGTTTGATGTTAACCGTTTCAGGCATAAAAAAAGGGTCGAAACCCTGTCAGAGTTTTGTTCGGAAAATTAGAAATCGTGACACTAGCGGGCTTGTGCGGAAAAGCTGGATATTCAACAGAAGGCGGATTGGGGTTCTTGATTCAGGGTTTGTAAATGGTGACGGAGGTCACCCCTGGTTCACTTCAGGATCGCGCGCATTTTCTCAATCGTTTTCTCGGCACAAGTATCGGCATCTGGGAGCGGCAGAATTTCAGCGGAAAGAAAGCCGTCGTAGCCAACTTCAGCCAATCCCTCAACAATGCCCTTGAAGTCAATGTGGCCCGCTCCCGGGTACCAGCGATTTGAATCCGCGATATGAAAATGGAAGATACGGTCGCCAGCGCTACGGATGCTGTGCTCGATGGCCGGCTCCTCGATGTTCATGTGGAAGGAGTCGAGCAACAGGCCGAAGGCCTCGGAACCGACGTGCTGAATCAGCTCCAGGCCCTCCGCCACTGTTGCGATGAGATCGGTTTCATAGCGGTTGATCGGTTCCATGGCAAGTTTGACGCCGTTAACGGCTGCGTACTCGGCACATTCCGTCAGAGCCTGAACGAGCCATTCGTACGCCTGTGGACGGCTCACATCTGCCTCGACTCTTCCGCGAATCAACCCGAGGATCACCAGCGCCTGCAATCGCGCTCCCAGTTCTATTTGCGCCTTGATTCGCTCGATGGCGCGGTGGCGAACAGCGCCATCGATGGCGGTAAAAGAAAGCCCTTCCTCGCCATACGCCTGGCCCGTGCCGATAGCCGGAACGCTCAGGTCATGCCGTTTCAGAATGCCTGACACCGCTTCCAAATCGAGCGACTGGGGATCGCGCACGGCAAGCTCGACGCCATCATAGCCCAGGCCGGCGATTTTGGCGATGTTCTGCTCCAACTCGCCCTTATAGGCTAGCGCCGAAAAGGACGCTGGCTGCGTGGATAAAACGATACTGAGTTTCATGTCAATCTGGCTTTGACCTGTTCGTCTGATTCCCAACTCAGTGGGTATTCCGGTCGAAGAATGTGTGGGTTGCAAGACAAGCCGCGATTGTTCCCGCTCGCGATGACCCACCTCTGAAAACGCGCTGTGCACGTTTTCTGTCTCCTCCGGGGAGGAGATTCGCAATTCATAATTCTGAATTCACAATTCCGCTAGTAGGATGCTCCGCCCGTCAACTTCGGCAGCGAATAAACCGATTTCCAACCCGGGCTAAACGGCTCTCGCAGGTAGGGCTCCATCTCCTCCGCGGTGCGCAGGGTTGTGCCCTCCACCGGCGGCACTTTGCCAGGGGGAAAAGCTTCGAGAATCTGATCGTTGATCAGGGTCAGATACTTGAGAATCGCCGCGATGCAGCGTTTGGCTTTGTGCGGTTCGCCAAGCGCCGGCTTGCCGACCACACCTTCCGGAATGCTGGCCAGCTCGATGGGAAAATGCCCCTGCCCTTCTGACCAACTCATGGGCCTCTGATAGGGATCGACAGCTTTGTCGAAGTGGCCGTCCGGCAGGTAACCCTGCGGATCAGTTTCCTCCGCAAACTGCATTTCGCAGGATTCCTCTCCCATCAAGAGACGGATGACGGCGGTTTCGGCTTCGTCGGCATGCACGAAGTCCGTATCAAACCAGCCGCCGCGGCCTTTGGTGCGGAAGAATTCGCGCGAAGCCCGGTGCCAGTCGATGGTCCAAAAAATGCCCGGCAGGTTGTACGTCTTCTGGAACTCCTGAATCGCGGATTCCAGCACCCACTGATGGCCGTGATTATTCACCATAACGATTTTTCGGAAGCCATCATTCCACAAACCGAGCATGACGCTCATCAGCACTTTTCGAACTGTGTCCTCGTCCAGAGAAACCGTGCCGGCCATGCCGATGTGATGGTGCGGATGGGCGCCGTAATTCAACGGCGAATAGACCAGGTTGATCGGCTTCCCCTGCCTGGCGGTGTAGCGCCGTACGCCTTCCAGGATTTGCGAGGCCATGAAATTGTCGAGATGGGTGATGGTGTGCAAGCCGTGATTTTCCGTGGTGCCGAGAGGGATGAACACGATGTCATTCTTGCGCCGGTTTTCGACCACCCGCTGGCGCACGGTGTTTTGAATGTAGCACCCAATCTTGCCAAGCTCCGAGGGCGAGGGGATGCCGTAATCGACCAGGATCTCGTCAATCTGCGCGTCGCTGGCCTCCCAGATTTGTTTCTTCATCCGCCCGACCGCCGTGTCTTCAAACCGGATATCCGGCCGGTTGGACTCCAGCCATTTTGATTCTTCCATGTGTTTGCTCCATTGTTCGATTATTGCAGAAGATCATCCGGGACGGTCATTCGAGCGTTTGGCGAAACAACCTCCTCGAACGCACAGAGAGATTGCCACGCAGCGCAGAAAAACGTGTGATTCGCAATGACCGTCCAGAATTACAGAAACGTTCTGCTAGTTCATTCGAATCTGAATTTTGCCGTCCGCGCGGTACTTCGACAGCCGAGCGATGGCGCTCACCGCTTCATCCAACTTGTGGACAGAAGTCACCGCCTTGGTCATGTCGATGCGACCGGAGGCCATCAAACGGATGACACTCGGAAACACCGCATGCCCCGAATGGCCCTGCGCGCCATAAACCTGGCTGCGACGAACCTGCAGGTTCTCAAGATAGATGGGCACGCGGTTCGCGGCGCGACCGATGATAATAATCTTGCCGTTGATCGCCAGAGATGATTCCATCACCGGCACGGTGCGGTCCATGACGCCAGCAGCTTCGACGTGCATGTCGGCGCCATCGCCTCTGGTCCGGTCCATGATCAAGTCAGTCGCATTTGTGCCACTCTTGGCCAATTCATCGGGATCGAACACCTCGTCGGCGCCAAGCTTCTTCGCCAGTTCCCGCCTTTCACCCGAGACTTCGAAAGCCAGTAGCTTCGCGGCGCCGGCTGCTCGCGCCAGCGCGATGGCCGCCAAACCGATAGGCCCTGCTCCATACACAACAACGTTCGCGCCGGGTTTGAATCCCCCGCCTCGAATAAACATGCCGTTGTACGCCACCGAGGTCGGCTCGCAAAACGCCGCGGCCTGCAGGGCCTGCTCGCGGTCTGAGTAACGCTCGAGAATAGAGTCGATGGGCCAACAGAATTTGGCGTTGATGACGAGATAATCAGCAAATGCGCCGTTGATGGTGAAGCCGATCTCCTCGAGATTGACACAGTGGTTGGGATAACCGTTTCTGCACGGAACGCAATGGCCGCACCAAATCATCTCCTCACAGGTGACAAAATCTCCGCGCCTGACATCGGTGACGTTGGTTCCGGCATCGATGATTTCGCCGGACAGCTCATGGCCCAGGACTGACGGAAACTTGGTCAAGCCGGGATAAAGCATGTAGCCGTCTTCGTCGGTTTCATAGAAGTGAACATCTGAGCCGCAGACGCCGCAATAATTGATGCGAATGACGACGTCATCGGGACCAGGTGTGGGGTCATCCAAAGTCTTGACCTCCATCGCCGGATTACGCCAAACACTGGAGCCGGTGACCGCCTTGCCGCTGTCTTTCTCGAAATCGGACACAACATAGTCGGCGCGAGGCTGCCACTGGGCATTCAGCACGAGTCCTTTCATTGTTCTTTCTCCTGCTAGATGAATTGATGTTTCAAATCAGGACCGCAGAGGGGTTGCAGAATCCGGGACCGCGAGTAGATAGGAGAGGGCGCCGTCCGCTGTGTTCGGATGGCGGAAGTTGGTGTTCAGTCAGTCCAGGCCTTCGCGCACTACCCTGTGCAATCAAACCGGCAGAAGATAAGTATAAATGTTCAGAATCCTCGATTAAGTTTTATAAACAATGATGGCCGAAGTACCGCAGGACAAAGGGCTTGGTCAAAATGACAACTGCCAAGCCAAATGCAACCCAAACATGACGGAAATGTAAGCTCTGATTTCAAAATTTAGTTTTGATTTGCGGGCGAAATTCAGCTAATTATCCGACACCTCGAACCGCATCCGGTTGCCAATCAAGACTCAAAGGACGCTGAACATGAAGCATCCAGACTCACTCCCCGGCGCCGCGCCGCAAATGAGTCAATCGCCTCCTGCATTTTGCCTGGAAATGCTGTACTCCAACCTGCCATTCATCTCGCGGCTTACAACTGCGCGGGCAGATGGTGTCGAGGCAATCGAGATGTGGGATTGGCGTGACAAAAATCTTGGCAACCTCGAACGCGCTTTGCATGAAACCGGGTTGCGCCTCGCCAACATGAGTGGCAATCGCAAGTTTGGCATGCTCGAGTCAGAACATCACGACGCTTTTGTGGAAGAAATACGCCAAGCCGGGCAGGTAGCGAAACGGCTGGAATGCCCGCGATTGATGTTGCTGGCGCAGCCTCTGCTACCGGACAACCGCGGCAAACCACTGTCCCGAGCCATTTCGACCCGTGAAAAAATCGCGAACGCAGTGCGTGCCGGCAGGTCGGCTGCAAGAGTCGCGACAGAGCTGGATCTGGAAATTGTCATCGAGCCGCTCAATTCGGTAAACGACCACCCCGGTTTCTTTATGAATGCCTCCTGGATGGCCTTTCGGGTGATAACGGAAATCGGCCATCCGCGAGTCAGGCTTCTTTACGACGTTTACCACATGGCGATGATGGATGAAGACCTGGAACATGACCTGACCCGCAATCTCGACAAAATTGGCCACATCCACATCGCGGACAAGCCAGGCCGCCATGAACCCGGAACCGGCGTGCTGCCGCTGAACTCGATTCTATGCCTGCTTCAGGCTCTCAACTACAACGGCGGCCTCGGCTTTGAGTTCGACCCGAGCACCACCGATGCGGGGACCGCGGTGAAACGGGCACTGCAAGTTGTGGAGTCTTCTACCGCAAAACTGTGGCGCGTTGAGTCGCAAACCGGGACCAGTGAAGATGGAAGTTGACCTGCTGAACATCACCAAGTCGTACGCCCGCAACACCGTTGTCAACGATGTCAGCATGAAAATCGAGTCTGGCACAATTCACGGGTTGGTTGGGGAAAACGGCGCAGGCAAATCCACGTTGATGAAAATTCTAATCGGGGTTGAGTACGCCGACAATGGTAGCGTGCTCGTAGAGGGAAAGACGCGGATTTGGAAAAGCCCGCTCGACGCCCGCAACGCCGGCATTGCCATGGTGTTTCAGGAACTGTCGCTTGTTCCAGCGCTGACGGTCGTGGAAAACATGTTCCTGGGCCAGCTCTTTCGCAAAGCAAGCAGGACCGTAGATTGGCCAGCAATGCAGGCAAAGGCGCAATCGATTCTCTCCGAGCTGGACCCTGAGATTGACTGCGGGAAGCGCGTCGATGAACTACAGCTCGCGCAGCAACAGTTGGTCGAAATCGCCCGGGCTTTGGCGCAGCAAGCCAGGCTGATCATCCTTGATGAGCCCACCTCTGCCCTTTCAGAAAACGAGGCACGGAAGCTGTTTGACCATCTGCGGAATCTGCGCGACAAAGGCGTGGCCATCGTCTTCATCACTCACCGCTTGCAGGATGTCTTTCAAATCTGCCAGCACGTCACGATTCTTCGGGATGGAGCGCTGATTCGCAGTTGCCCCATTGCCGAGCTGGACATGGACGCCATGATCGCGGACATGGTCGGGCGCGAAATGAACGAACAATTTCCAAAACGTGAGACTGACAGCGACATCAGCCAAAACCCTGTCGCCCTTGAAGTTCGCGGTGCTGGCGATGGCGTGCATTTCAGGGAGGTTTCGTTTTCGGTGAGGAAAGGCGAAATTTTGGGTTTCGCCGGTCTGGCAGGCTCGGGCCGCACCGAATTGCTCGAAGCCATTTTCGGCGCCGCGGATTTGCCACGCGGCGAGATCACACTTTTCGGAAAAGCGTTGCGGCTGGACTCACCCACACGCGCAGTACGCGCCGGCCTGGGTCTGATCGCCGACGACCGCAAAACGAAAAGTCTGGTGCTCGACAAAGAGGTTGATTTCAATTTGAACATGTCGTCGCAGCACAAATATGCGACTAGGTGGGGTCGACGAATCAAGGAGCAAGAGAAACACGCAGCGCACCGCCTGAGCGAGTCGCTGCATCTGAAGACCACGGGACTGGACCAGTTCGTGCTGAACCTGAGCGGCGGCAATCAGCAGAAAGTCGCCATCGGCAAGACACTCAACAGCGATGCTTCCGTGCTCATTTTTGACGAGCCCACGCGCGGCGTGGATGTTGGCGCCAAGCGCGAGATTTACTTCCTGCTGCGCAGGCTGGCGCAACAAGGCACCGCCATCATTCTCATCTCATCAGAGCTTGAGGAGATTCTGGGACTCAGCGACCGCATTGTCGTGCTGCACGATGGCAGGATTGCCGGCGAGCTTGATGCCGCAGATGCGACACAGGAGGAGATTGTGCGGCTGGCAGTGGGCGCGTGATGGTAGAGCGTGGAGGGTGGGGCGTAGAGGGAGATGACAAATCTTCCATCTACTATCCTCCATCTTCCATCATCAATTTTCCAATAAGGAGAAAACTGTTTGCTCATGAAATGGCTTAAACAACTAGGCCCACTTCTCGCCCTGATAGTGATGATTGCGCTTCTCAGCGCCGCCTCGCCATATTTCTTTACTGTTGAGAATTTATTCAATATCTTCCGGCAGTCGTCGGTAAATGCCTTGCTGGCGCTGGGTCAATTGCTGGTGATCATCACGGCGGGGATCGATTTATCGGTGGGCTCGATTCTGGCTCTATGCACGGTAGTCGCGGCCAAGTGCCTGAAAGCAGGACTGCCGGTGGCGACCAGTCTCGTAATCGCGTTGGGCACCGGGGCGTTCGTCGGCTGGGTCAACGGTATCCTGCTGACCAAACTCAAGCTGCCGCACCCATTTATCTCCACGCTTGGCACGATGAACGTGGCGCGCGGCCTGGCGCTCATCATCTCCGGCGGCTTTCCGATTTCCGACTTGCCGGAGAGCTTCAGAGTCTGGGGCGCTGAATCGCTCGGGTTTGTGCCGGTGCCGGTCCTGGTGGTGGTGCTCATCTACCTGGGTTTCCATTTTTTTCTCAGCCAAACCGTGGCCGGCAGGGACATCTACGCAATCGGTGGCAACAAACAGGCTGCGTTCTATTCCGGTATCCCGGTGAATAAACGCCTGGTGCTGGTTTACTTGTTGAGCGGATTGCTGGCGGGAGTCGCGGCAATCATCCTGGCGGGCCGTATGAATTCAGGTTTCCCACTGGCGGGTACCGGGGCCGAGCTTGATGCCATTGCGGCAGTCATCATTGGCGGCGCCAGCTTCTTCGGTGGCGTCGGCAACGTTTGGGGCACGCTGGTAGGCGCTCTCATCATGGGCGTCCTGCGCAACGGACTCAACCTGCTGGATGTCTCAACCTACTGGCAGACTGTGGTTATCGGCGCCATCATCGTCTGGGCGGTCTGGATTGATGTACTGCGGCAGAGGTTCGCCAAGTGAGGACGCCGGGAACACCAACAGGACAAAGAAACTGATGTTCTACAGTTGACGACAACGGGTACAAATGAAAGTTGTTTTGCTACCGGGGCTAGATGGAACGGGAGTTCTATTTGAACCATTCATTGAAGCATTGCCATACACAATTGATCCTTTGATCATCTCCTATCCGCCAAATGCAAAGTTAAGCTACGAAGAATTGACTGAGTTAGTCATGAGCCAATTACCTGAAGAAAAATTCATCTTGGTTGCTGAGTCATTTTCTGGGCACATAGCTTATCAGATCGCGCTTCGTAAGCTGGAGAATCTTCAATCAGTAATTTTTGTAGCTACTTTTCTTGGAAACCCACGCCCATTTCTTCTCGGTTTGTCCAGCTTACTTCCGAATAACTTAATATGTTCAGCACTCATACCAAACTTCATTGCTAAAGCATTCTTATTTGGTTTGGCCGCAAACAAACAGATGATTGATCTATTCAAGCAATCCATAAACCAGGTGTCACCTCATGTTCTTTCTTATAGGCTGCAAGAAGTGTCGAAGCTTCAGAAAAGCCATCAGCCCTGCGAAGTAAGAGCAACTTATATACAAGCAACTGATGATAAACTTGTTCCTGAAGGGTGTCTGGAAGGCTTCAAAAAAGTGTTTAATAACATCAATGTTTTTCCAGTAGAAGGTTCTCATTTTGTCTTACAGGCTAATCCTTTGGCTTGTGCGGAGATTCTAGTTAATGAAACCCTTTATCACACTCGGACAAAATGAAGCTACCCCGCTTCGCTTAGCAGCGTTATTTTTCGATGAAGCGAGGTGTTAGAACTCCACAACCGATGCCGACAAGGAGAAACTCATGTTCAAAACAAAAAACCTAATGTTCGTAGCACTCACCGCGTTGTGCGTTGCGTTCGTTGCCTGCAACCGCCCCCAGGATGACACAGTCCGCATTGCCATTGTCACAAAGGCCATGGACAGCGAATTCTGGCAGGCGTTGAAAACCGGAGCCGAAGACGCCGCCCGGGACTATCCGGATATCAAACTTTCCGTGTTGGCGCCGGCCCGGGAAATCAATAATGATCAACAGGTCAACATTCTGGAAGACCAGATCGTCAAAGGCGCCTCTGCCCTGGCGGTGGCTCCCTGCGGCGTCGCCGAGGTCATCCCGGTGCTCAATAAGGCTCATTCACGCAAAATCCCAGTCATCGCGGTGGACACGGATCTGAACTGGCCGCACAAACTCAGCTACGTCGGAACCGACAACCGGCTTGGGGGCAAGCTGGCCGGAGAATACGTGGCGCAGGCACTCAACGGCAAAGGACAAGTCGCCATCATTCGCGGCATCCCCGGCGTGCAGACACATGAGGACCGCAAAGACGGATTTCTCGACGCGCTGGCATCCGCGCCCGGCATCGAGATCGTGGCGCTGCAGCCGGCCAACAGCGAGAGAGATCTCGCCATGACCGTGATGGAGAACATCCTCACCTCGCACCCTGAACTTGACGCCGTATTTATGACCAGCGACCAGATGGCGCTGGGCGCCATCGAGGCCATCGCAGCCCACAGCATGCTGCAGAAAATCATCACCGTCGGCTTCGATGCCGGTAAAGAGGCGATTCAGGCGGTTCGGGACGGCCGCCTGCACGCCATCGTGGCCCAGGATCCCTACAATATGGGACGACAAGCCTTTTTGGCGGCGGTCAAGAGCACAAATGGCGAAGCGGTCGAGCCAAGGATTGATACGGGGACGGAACTGATCGATTATAGCAAACTGGCGAGTCGCTGACCCGTTTTATCGTCACGCCACCAAATTCGCTCAAAGTCGTTATTTCTCTCGACATTGCGCGGCTCAATTTTGTATATTGCTGCCGCAAACGTCTACTCATGGAAATTCACATGGGAGGGTACCATGCTTGTTTTGACAACACCTAGCATCGAAGGTAAGAAAATCGTAAAACACGCCGGCTTAGTGACCGGCGAGGCCATTCTGGGCGCAAACATTTTTAAAGACTTCTTCGCCGGCATCCGAGACATTGTTGGCGGGCGCTCGGCAGCCTACGAAAAAGAACTCAGACAGGCCAAAGATATCGCTGTTCAGGAAATGGTGGAACAGGCACGCGCACAGGGCTGCAACGCAGTGGTGGCGGTGGATTTGGACTATGAAACCATTGGCGCCAGCTCCGGCAACATGCTCATGGTCAGCGCCAGCGGCACCGCGGTTGTTTACGAGGACTAGATTCTATGTCAGAGAAAATCAAGGTCGGGATTCTGTTCGGCGGCAAGTCCGCGGAACATGAGGTGTCGCTGCAGTCGGCAAAAAATATCGTCGAGGCCATTGACAGAGACAAATACGAAATCGTTTTGCTCGGCATTGATAAGCAGGGGCGGTGGTACCTGAGCGACCAATCCAAATACCTTTTGAACGCCGAGAACCCGAAACTCATCAGTCTGAATAAAAGCAATCGCACCGTGGCTTTGGTCACGGGCGAGAGCGGCGGTCGTGAGCTGGTCAGCCTGTCTGACAACGCTTCGCTGGGCTCTGTGGATGTCATCTTTCCTGTGCTGCACGGCCCGTTTGGCGAAGACGGCACCATCCAGGGTTTGCTGAAACTTATGGACGTGCCGTTTGTTGGCGCCGGCGTGCTAGGCTCTTCAGCCGGCATGGACAAAGACGTCATGAAACGGCTGCTGCGCGACGCAGATTTGCCTATCGGCGACTTTCTGGTGTTCACATGCTCGGAGCGCCAGAAAATTGACTTCGGTGAGATTGAGAGTCGTCTTGGGTCGCCGGTCTTTGTAAAACCCGCCAATCTCGGCTCGTCCGTGGGCATTCACAGGGCTGGCTCGAAGCAAGAGTTCGAAGCGGCGGTGGAAGACGCGTTCCGTTACGATACCAAGATCATCATTGAAACCGCGATCGCAGGCCGCGAGATCGAGTGTTCGGTTCTTGGCAATGAAAACCCGATCGCATCTGTTCCCGGCGAGATTATCCCTCAGCATGAGTTTTACTCCTACGAGGCCAAGTACATCGATGAAGGCGGCGCGCGCCTGGAACTGCCGGCGAAACTCTCGCCGCACCTCATCGATGAGGCAAAGAAATTAGCGGTCCGCACCTTTGAGGTGTTGTGCTGTGAAGGCATGGCCAGGGTTGACTTCTTCCTCACTCCAGAGAACCAGTTCATCGTCAATGAAATCAACACCATTCCCGGTTTCACAGGAATCAGTATGTACCCCAAGCTCTGGGAATTGAGCGGCATTCCGCAGACCAAGCTCATTGACCGGCTTATTCAGTTGGCCATCGAGCGCTTTGAGCGTGAGAAGCAACTACTGACGTCTGTTTGAAAAACGGAGACCGGAGGCCGGAGACCGGAAAAGTGGCGGCGGAGTACTATCAGATTGGAGGGAAACGATGCAATGTCAGTTCAATGGTTTTCCGAAGGATTGCGTAGAGTTCTACTCGGAGTTGACGCGGAACAATGACAAAATCTGGTTCGAGAAAAACCGCGAATGGTTTGATGAATCCGTGATGGCGCCGGCGCGAGAGTTTGTGGCGGTCATGGGTCAGCGCCTCAAGACCATCGCGCCGGAAGTGAATGCCGACCCACGAGTCAACAAATCGCTGTTCAAAATTCATCGCGACACGCGTTTCAGTCCTGACAAAACACCGTTCAAAACTCACCTGGGCATCATGTTCTGGGAAGGCGTGCGCAAACGGATGGAATGCTCGTGCTTCTACTTCCACCTGGAGCCGCCGGACCTGATGGTCGGCTGCGGCATCTACATGTTTCCAAAACCCCACCTGGCGGAATACCGCGACTCTGTTGTTCACCCGAAACACGGATCCCGGCTGGTCAAGGCCATTCTGGAGGCGAAGCAATCCGGCTTCGATATCGGCGGCATGCACTACAAGAAAACGCCCCGCGGCTTCGATCCGGAACACGAGTATTCGGCGTACCTGCTGCACAATGGCCTGACCGTCGGCACCCGCTCAGCAATCCCGAACGCGCTCTCTTCATCCAAAATTCTTGACTTCTGCTTCGAACGATTCGAAAAAATGGCGCCGGTGCATCGGTGGCTGGTTGAGTTGACGGAGAGACTTTGAAACGGCGAGAGGATAGAAGATGGTGGATAGAAGATTGAGGGTGGCAGACACGCAGTAGGATAACCGTCAATTCGCTATCTTCCATCCTCTACCTTCATTCTTCAAACAACGACCGGCACTGCCAAACACATGAGCATCCTCAATCGCTACAAAGACATCATCGATAACTGGAGCGCCTTCGCCGACGCTTGCCGCACGCCTCTCCCGACCTGCATCTGGCGACACCCGGGTCGCACACAGCCCGGCGAATTGGAAGCTCGCCTCAGGCGGGATGGGACAAATCTCGAACAGATTCAGTGGTACCCCGGCGCCTGCAAGCTTGCGCCGGAATTCGCCACCGGTCGACGGGCTGAATACTGGGCGGGTCTCTACCACGTGCAGGAGGAAGTCGCCATGCTGCCGGCACACCTGCTGCGACCGGAACCGGGAGAACGCGTGCTCGAACTGTGCGCGGCTCCTGGCAACAAAACGGCGCAGATGGCCCTGATGATGCAGAACACCGGAATGGTCGTGGCCAACGAAGTCAATCGCAAACGGATGCAGCCTCTCCGGCAAGTCATCAACCGGCTCGGCCTGGCGAACGTCACGACCACCATTTCTGACGGCACGGCATTTCCGAAACAGCCCTGGCAGTTCGACCGCGTCATGGCGGATGTCGTGTGTTCCTGCGAGGGCACTTCACGCAAAAATCCCGAGCTGCTTGAACTCGACGAAAACACCTATTCATTGAAAGTGACGCGCACCCAAACCGCGCTACTGATCCGGGCGTTGCAACTCTGCAAGCCCGGAGGACGAATCGCGTATGCCACATGCACCTACGCGCCGGAAGAAAATGAAGCTGTCGTCGAAGCCGCGCTTGCGGCAGTGGCGCCAAAGATTCGGGCGAGAATCCTGCCCTGCTCCGTTCCCGGATTTACCTGGTCGCCGGGACTCACAAGCTGGCAGGACACTCGGTTTCGCGAGGAGATGGAAAATACACTCCGCGTCTATCCGCACCAAAACGACACGGGCGGTTTCTTTGTGGCGCTGCTCGAAAAGACCGAGGATGCCCGCAAGGATTTTTCCCGGACTTCGGCGCCCTGGCGCCCCGACTTTGAAACAAGAGTCCGAAAGGTCGATGTCGAACCTCTGCGCCAATTAATTCAGGACCGGTTTGGCATCGAGCAGGCGGCACTCGAGCCATTCGAGATATTCCGGACCAACTCCAAGGTCGCCTCGCTACTGCGCAAAGAACATGACTTGCCGCGCCATCCGCGGCTCGAAACGGTCGGCTTGCCGCTGATTCACATCAACATGAAGCACAAGAAGCCGACGACCTCAGCGGCGCAGCTCCTCGGTCCGGCTGCCGGCAAACATATTCTGCAAGCCACTCAAGAGCAGGCAGAGGCCTATCTCAGCGGCGCCACCTGCGCTGCTTCCCCGGACCAAATCTCAAACTTCGAAACGGAAGGCTATGTGTTTGTGAAATACGATGGCATGTTTCTGGGCGTCGGCATTTTCTACTCGCGCGGCGAGGCAGGAGAGCTGATCAGCCAGTTTCCGAAAGCGTGGAGAATTGAATTGTGAATTAGAAGTTACGAATTAAGAGTTTGGAACGAAGCTTGGCTCTCTTCCAGTTCAATTCGTAATTCGTAATTCCTAACTCTCAGCCCCGTCCCACTGAAAAACCGCCAAATCTACGACGCCGTTTTCATCAAACACAACCCCCTCCTGTTCCAGCAACGCCCGCTGCAGGCTGCGTTTCGCCGCCTCCGGAAACGAACTGCGGCCGCTGCGATTGATGACGCGGTGCCAGGGCGCCGGCGACTCATCAGGCAGGGCATGCAAAACCCAGCCCACGGTTCGGGCCGCTCTGTTGTTGCCGGCAAGGCGGGCAATCTGGCCGTAGGTCGCGACCTTTCCCTTTGGAATTCTCAGGACGATTTCATAAATTCTGTGGAATAGCTGGCTTGACATTCTGGTCTAATTTAATATCTTCTTCACAAGAATCCACTCAAATTCAGAGACCCTTTTGATGGACGCAGTAGCATTCCGGCATATTCGTTCGTGACAGCCCAGAATCAGCAAACCGAATCCAAACCCGCTCTTTATCGCCTGGTACGGGCGGTTATCTCGCTCGCCATGGCGGTTTTCTTTCGTAAAATCGAGTTGCGCCACGGCGAGCATGTACCCGCGACCGGCCCGGTGGTGTTCGTAGCCAACCACCCGAACTCGATCATGGACGCACTCGTTATCGGCGTGGTCACCCGGCGCAAAGTCAACTACATCGGGCACGCCGGACTATTCTCCAGCGCGCTCAAGACCTGGTTCCTGCGCAGCACAGGGGTCATTCCAGTCTATCGCCGCGAAGATGCGCCCGACAAGATGGAGCAGAATGTTTCGATGTTTCAAGCTTGTTTTGAGGCGCTTGAAAGTGGCGAAACCATTGGTATTTTCCCGGAAGGAACCAGTGACATGCTGCGGCGGGTCAAGAAACTGAAGACCGGCGCGGCACGCATCATCCTGGAAGCAGAGCGCCGGACCGGATACAAACTCGGGCTCACCGTACTGCCCGTGGGGCTCTATTTTTTTTCACGCCACCGTTTCCGCAGCCGGGTGCTGGTGAATGTTGGCGCTCCCATCCAGCTTGCCGATTTCTTCAGGCAGAACGAAGACGACAATCCCGCGACGGTGCAAGCGCTCACCGAAACCATCCAAAAACGCTTGCAGAAGATTACTGTTAACATCGAACATGAAGATTTGGATGAACTGGTCAGCGATATCGACCATCTCTATCGTGAAGAACTGGCTGCCGATACCATTGGCTTGAGTCACGCGTCAAAAGCGACAATGGCCGAATTCTTTCTGACTCAAAAAATCGCGGACTGTGTTCAACACTACTACTCGCATGACCCGGAAAAGCTGCGGGCGATTCGGGCACGCATCGAGTCCTACAAGCGCAAACTCAAGAAACTACATCTCAAAGACGCGATGTTGAAAGAGAAGGTCACATCCCGGCAGCTCTTTCTGAAGAGTGCCGTGAGCTTTGGCAAATCGTTGGCGGCGCTGCCGATTGCCGCCTACGGCATCATCAACAACCTCCTGCCTTACGCAATTGCCGAAAATGCCGCAAAAAAATTCGTGGACGAACGCACAAAAATACTATCGGCGCTACTCATTGGCGGAGGCCTCGCTTTTCTTTTCTTTTACACACTGCAAACCTCGCTGGTCTGGCTGCTCGCGGGAGAACTCTGGGCGGCGGTCTACTTTGCCTCGCTACCTCTGAGCGGTTTTTTTGCGCTCGCCTTTCTCAGAGTGGTGCGTGAAGAGCAGGAACGCATCAGCCTGACTTTTTTTCTGTTTACCAACAAGCAGATGTTCAACAAGATGCGGCTGGAACGGCGCAGGCTGATTTCCAATCTGAATGATCTGCGCGACGAGTACCTGACAGCGACACGACGGTCAGCGGCGAAGGCATAGCGTCAGCTACAAAGTAACTTGAAGGAGAACATCATCGCAAAGTTGAAAAACACTTTTGACAATGTCACCCTGCAATCCATCCTGGGTGATCTGAGCCATTTCGTTGGCGTCGAACGCCTCGGCCCGAAAGTCAGCGACCGCATTCACTGGCGCGCCTTCTCAGGTAAGCCTCAAATCGCCCTGACCTTTGACGATGGTCCGCAGCCGGAATACACGCCGCGCTTGCTCGAAATTCTTGAGAAGACGAACGTCAAAGCTACCTTCTTTGTCATTGGCCAGTACGTGGAACAGCAGATGCAGCTCGCAGGTCAAATGGTGGCCGCCGGCCATGAACTCGCCAATCATACTTTTACCCATCCGCTCATGTGGCACCTCAACGACCTGGACATGGTCCTTGAAATCAACAAAACCGACCACTTGCTGCGCAGTCTGAATCGCCACAAACCGAGGTTCCTGCGGCCGCCGATGGGATTATTTTCCCGACGGGTGCTCGACATCATCCAGCAGACCGGCTATGAGACTGTGGTAGGCGATGTCTACCCGCGCGACCCTCACCTGCCAGGCGCGGAAAAGATTGTCGGCCGGGTAATGAGACGGGTGCGCAACGGCTCAATTATCATTCTCCACGACGGCGGCAACACCAAGAATGTTGACCGCAGTCAGACGGTCCGGGCCGTGGAACAACTCATCCCGCGCCTGCGCGACCGCGGTTTCGAATTCGTGACGCTATCGACATTGCTACCTGCGCCATGACGGGCTACTTGCGCTGTACTCACTGAGAAGACGTGACTTTCATTTCCGCAACCTGCGAGAGGAGCAATTGAGGAGAAAACTCGACGCCGGCACGGCCTGGCGCTTGGTGACAATAGGCTTGCTCGGCCTGCTGCTGTACGGCTGCGCGCGCCAGGTTAGCCCCACGGGCGGGCCGGTGGATAAAGTCCCGCCGGAGGTTCTCTCGGTGGTTCCGGCCAACCGGTCTACCGGGGTTTCCAAAGTTCAAACGGTTGAGTTTGAGTTCAGCGAAGCCATGGACCGGCGTACGCTCGAAAAGGCGCTGTTCATTGCGCCGGATCCAGGCGAGGATGGCGTCGAATTGAAATGGAAAGGCCGCACACTCAGGATCCAGCTCCGTGACTCATTGAAGACGGACCGGACCTACGTTATCACTCTCGGTACGGATTTGCGTGACTCGCATGGCAACCCTCTGGCGCAATCGCAGACGCTGGCGTTTTCAACAGGCGCCGAGATCAGTGACAGCCGAATCAGCGGCCAGGTCTTCTCACAAGAAAATGTGCAGGGAACACTGATCTGGGCTTACATTCTTGAGGGCAGCACGAGCCCCGATCCTGCCAGGAGTCCGGCCTCCTACATCACTCAGACCGATGCGGGCGGAAAATTCGAGCTACCAAATCTGTCGGCTGGAAACTACCGCGTTTTCGCCATCCGCGACAAAGACAACAATCGTTTTTTTGAAGTTGGAATCGATGGTATCGGCGTACCGCAAAGTGACGTCTGGCTGCCGAGCGACAGCACTGACGTCGGCGGTGTCAATTTTCGAATCGCGATTCAGGATACTCTGGGCGCGGGTCTGGTTTCCGTGGCCGCCACCAACAAGTCAAGCGTGACCCTGCGTTTTGATGAACCTCTGGCCCAGCAAGCCACAGCGGTTCCGGCAAACTACGAAATCGTGACAACCGCAAAATCACAGCCGGAAAGCCTGGCCGTTCGCTTCTCCTACCTGCGCCCTGACGATGCTCAGGAAATCTACCTGACGACCGCTCCGCAAACGGCTGGCGCCGAGTACCAGGTCACCGTTCATAATCTCACGGATCTGAGCGCAAATCCGCTCGACCCGGGGTACAACAGCGACATTTTTTCGGCCAGCGCGCTGCCAGACACGTTCCGTCCACAAATCCGAAGCGTGCTGCCAAAGGACAGCTCCAGAGCAGTGGCACTCAATTCGCCCGTCAGCATCGTTTTTGATGAGCCCGCGCGGAAGCAAACGTTTGTTCGCGGTTTTTCAGTCAGTGACTCCGCTAGCAACAGCATTGTGGGAGCACACACCTGGCGCGGGCCAGCATCCGCCGTTTTCACGCCGGAGCAGCCATGGCTCAGCAAGATGCGTTATCAAGTCTCGGTCAAATTGGATTCTGTCGTGGACCTTGCCGGCAATGCGAGTGCGGACAGCGTGCTCAGCCTGAATTTCACGGCAGTCAACGCCGACACTTTCTCATCTATTTCGGGAACCATTGCGGACGAGGATTCGATGGCCAGCGGCAAGATCTACCTCAAAGCCCGGCAGGGCGAACCAGACGGGCCAGCTTATGACCTGGTTCTTGATGCCCCCGGCAGCTATAAATTCAAAAATATTCTGCCCGGCGTTTACCAAATTGAAGGATTTCGCGACCGGGATGGCGATGGCGCATACTCTCACGGCCACGCCTTGCCCTTTGTGCCGGCCGAACGCTTCTTCGTTTACAAAGAAGAAATCAAAGCCCGGGCGCGCTGGCCAAACGAAGGCAATGACCTGTCTTTTGACGGCAAGCAGGAAGAAGATTAGCTTGTCTGACTGCCGCCGTTCGCCCAAGCCGCGCAGCCGGAAACATGACTCGAAAGGTGAAAGTTATTCTCGAAATACGAACCAATTGCGAATGCTGCAACAAAGACCTGCCGCCAGAAAGCCGGGAGGCGACCATCTGCTCATTCGAGTGTACATTTTGCCTGTCCTGCGCGCAGAAGCTCGAATTTAACTGTCCAAACTGCGGTGGCGAAATGGTGCGGCGGCCGCCGCGCGCCGTTGACCTTCTCGACCGGTACCCGGCATCCGCCACACGCGTATTCAAGCCGGAAGGCTGCAAGAACGTCCTCGACGAGTTGAGCCGAGACACACAATAGCCCGCTGGGCCTAACAGGTGAGCGGCGCAGCGAAGCCACGGCCGGCATTGGCCACACACCCAAGCCGCCTAGCCGGCGTTCTAGATCGCGCTTGATATTCTGTTCATTTTTTGCTATCGTCTCCCTGACCATTTTGAACCCATGAACACAAGCCAACTTCAAAATACCAGGCGGTCGCGAAAAAGCGTCGCCGGAGACTCGGAGAGCCATCGCGAGAAATCGACGATTTACTTGCACCCCGCCCGCATCGTTCTCCTCAGTTTTCTCTCCGTCATTTTACTCGGGACCTTTCTGCTTGCCAGTCCGCGGGCAACCAACGGGTCCAGTTTGTCAGTGGTAGATGCGCTGTTTACCGCCACCTCCGCTACCTGCGTCACCGGCCTGGCGGTGGCGGACACCGGCACGAAGTTTACCACGTTTGGGCAGATCGTTATCCTGGTGCTGATCCAGATTGGCGGCCTCGGCATCATGACGCTCTCGACCTTCTTTATCTACATCTTCGCACGCAAACTCAGCCTGACGGAACGGGAGATTGTGCAGGACACCTTCAGTCAGAACCCAATGGCGGATCTCGGCCGGCTGCTCAAGCTCGTTTTCGGGATGACCATCATCATCGAAGCCATTGGCGCGCTGCTGCTCTTTTTCAGGTTCATTCATGACCACTCGCTGCAGCGCGCGCTCTACCTTGGCGCCTTTCACTCGATCTCAGCATTTTGCAATGCCGGCTTCGCACTTTTTCCTGACAGCTTCGAAGCCTATCGCGGCGATATTTACACCAACATCGTCCTGTCCGGCCTGATTATTCTGGGCGGCCTTGGCTTTGTGGTGGTCTTCGACCTGCTGAGAGCGCGGCGCAACCTGAACCGGTTTATGTGGCGCAAGCTGATGTTCCACACTCGGGTGGTGTTGGTTGTCACGCTTGGACTATTGCTGGCGGGCTGGGCCGGCATTTTTATTCTCGAGTACAACCACAGCCCGGCAGGCAAATCTCTCGGCGAGAGACTGATTGCGTCATGGTTCCAGTCGGTGACCACCCGCACCGCCGGCTTCAACACGCTCGACTTCAGTGAGCTGTCGAGCGCAACGCTTTTCCTGATCACCATTCTCATGTTCATCGGCGCTTCGCCCGGCTCATGCGGTGGCGGCATCAAAACCAGCACATTCATGGTCATCATGGGCTCAGTTTTCGCGAGAGTCAAAATGCAAGAGCGGGTCAACGTCTTCTACCGGCGCATCCCGGAAGCAACGGTCTCGCGCGCGATTTCCGTGGTATTCTTCTCAACATTGATCGTCGTTGGCTTCACCTTCCTGATTCTACTTTCAGAAGGCCGGGCCAATGTCAGTTTTGAGAAAGTGCATTTCATAGACTATTTTTTCGAGGTGGTGTCCGCGTTCGGCACGGTGGGTTTAACCTCGGGCCTGACCCCGACTCTAAGTAGTCTAGGCAAGATTCTCATCGTTCTATTGATGTTTATTGGCAGGCTGGGACCGCTGACCCTGACTTTGGCAATGCAAGGTCGCAAATCCGCGCCGCGCTATAAATACGTGCAGGAAAACGTCCTGGTGGGATAGATGCTATGGTGGTGGACATCGGCAAGTGGAAGATTTGAATCGAGAATTAAAACATTCGGGCTTGCTTTCTCCCGGGACATTTTGTGTGAACTTTAGAGTACAACTCTGATATGAAGACATTCGCGATCATTGGTCTCAGCACGTTCGGCCATTACATGGCGCAGTTCCTGTCCGACCGCAACCTGGACGTCATCGTCATCGACTCTGATGAAGACCGCGTGGAGCGAGCCAAACAATATGTTACAAAGGGCATCATTGCGGACGCGACGGATAGGGTTACGCTGCAGTCCGTTGGCATTGACGAAGCTGATGCGGTCATCGTCAGTCTCGGCGAGTCTATCGACGCGAGCCTGTTGGTGGTGATGCATCTGAAAGAGATAGGCGTCAAAGAAATCTATGTCAAAGTGCTGACCGAAGACCACGCCAAGATTGTCAGCATTCTCGGAGTCACCGAAATCATCTTTCCGGAAAAGGATAGCGCATTCACCATTGCACAGCGCATTGACAACCACAACGTGCTTGACTACATTCCTCTGATGGACGGATACAGCATCATCGACCTGACGGTGCCGCAAACATTCATTGGCAAAAGCCTGGCAGAGCTGGATTTGCGCAACTTGTGCGGCACGCAAATCGTAATTATTCGCCAATCACTGGCGCAGGAGGTCGTGGTTCCCAAAGGCGACTATGCCATCAAAACCGGCGATGTGCTGGTGGTCATGGGCAAGCATGAGGACCTGGAGCGGCTCAAGAAAATCACGTAGCATCGCGAGGGTTGCAGGAGGTCCCTTCTGGCCACCGAAACTGGCCAGAGTTTGTGGCGATCGCAGAAGCCACGTCATTCAAACAGACTACGGAGAGGAAAAATGAAGAATCTGGCAAGAATTACCTGCGCCATGCTGCTGATGGCTACGGTTCTCGGCACAACAAGCCGGGCGCAGCAAACCGACAACCCACCCAGGAAAAGCAATCAGAAATACAGCGACTTCATCGCAGCCCTGGGTGGACTGGAAAACTCAAAATTCCGCGACCTGATAATCGAAGAAGCCCGGCACTACCTGAGGCGCTATCAGAATGCGGCAGATGTGGACAAGGTCCATTTGCGCATCGCGAACCTGCACGACGAGGCAGGCGACCGCTTCGACGCGTTTTTTACCTACATGGAAATCATCTACCTCTACCCGAAGTCCGAGGTGACAACCGTGGCGCGCGACCGGGTACGGACGCTTCTGGTTCAGGAAAAAAAATTCTATCCGATTGCCAGCGGCATCGACAAACTGTTACACCCGGCCACGCTCGATTCGACCCGCGAAGCCTCCTCGTTTGCCTTCCTGCGTGACATGAACGCCCTGCGGTTCGAGCGCATCAACAAGCAGCTTCTGGACGGCATGCAGCTATTTCTCACGACATTCCCGCACTCCGTGCACACTGACGCCATCCTGTTCTGGCGAGGCGAACTGCTGATCAGCACCAGACAACCATACGCGGCGCTGTCGGCGTTCCTGAAGCTCACCTACGTCCACGACAAAAGCCTGTACGTGACGGCCAGCAAACTGAAGATTGCCGAGCTTTTCACTCACCCTCTGAAAGACCACCAGCGCGCCATGCTGGCGCTCGAGGAATTTCTATTGGAATACCCCGAAGATCCACAGGCGCCAACCGCTCAGAAGCAGATCGCCATCATCAACGAAAAGTACAAGAAGAAATACCTCGAGGCGATCAACGCCTACACTGCGGTGGCGCAGCGCTACCCCAAGAGCGTCGAAGCAGTGCCGGCCATGTTCGATGCCGCCCGGCTTTACGAAGACAAATTCAAGGAGTATGACCAGGCCATCCGCATGTACACGGAAATCGTGCGCGACTTCGGCACGGACATGAAAGCGCCTTATGCTCTGGCGGAGGCCGCCCGCATCTACGAAAAGAAACTGAAAGACTTCTTCAACGCCGCCAACGTCTACCACAAAGTCTACGGCCATTACCCCGAAAGCGGCATTGCCGCACAATCGCTTTTCGCTGCTGCCGAACTCAACGAAAAAAAACTGCGCGATTTCGACAAAGCCATCGATTATTACCGCATTGTCATTGACAAATACTCCGACTCCAAGCTGGCCGAAAAAGCCGGCAAACGGATTTCGAAATTGTCAAAGGATGTGGCGCGGCAGTAGTTGTCCGTGGGCAGTTCGCTGTGGCTGGCTTCAGGCTGAACTAGAAGTAGGAATGTCCGCCGATGGTGGCGCAAGAGTTTCGTCAGAACTGTCACACTCCCTGGTTTGTGTGTCCAAGTGAGTTGCAATCACCCCACACCACTCGAAACACAAGCACTGTCGCCACAATGGCGAGTAGCAGTCTGGTCGAGAGGTATTGCGTGTTGACGTCGAAACAGGAGCAAACGCCTGAAAACTCATAGCGATGAGATAAGCAGGAGCCAGCATTCAATTATTTGCCGCCTGAGTGGCGTGCTCGCATCGAAAAATCTCCAAAATCACTTGACAACGTGGTCTTGACGCACTACATTCTACAAGAAATTCTTGCTTTTTAATCTCATATTCTATGAAACCTCAGTGGGCTGATGGAGACTCAAGCGAAGGGTTAGCATCGTATAGAGTATTGACCTACACTAAAGATAGCCGGGTTCGCGATGAAAGCATGGCGAGACGAGGCGGTAAGTAGCGCTGGCTCTGAATTCGAAGAGGAGGCAGCATCCTTCAGGTCAATTCTGTTCGTCACCCTGCTCGTTTTTGTTCCAACCCTGTTGGCCTTTTCTATTTACAATCTGTATATCCACCGTTACCTTGCAGTCCTGATCGACGCCTTGCTGCTTGTGTCGAATTTCGTTTTGCTGGCCGCCGCTAGAGGTTTTTTCCCAAAGAAAATTGAGACGCTGCTGTATCGCTACATCTTCAGGTTTCAGGTGTTCCTGCTGGGAATCCTGCTGGTCTATTACACGGGCATGCGGGGTTTGATCGAGTTTGCTCCCTGGGCGTTTGTGTTCGTCTTTGTCGCCATGATTGTGTTCGGGCTAAGGGTCGGAACCATTCTCGTTGGTATCTTCCTTTGTGTGGAATTCGTCGCTCTGCTCTTCACAGGTTTTCCGCAAACGGTGGAGACTTCAGTCCTGTTACTCCGCTTTTTCCCAGCCGTCATAGTGTTGACTGTCTGCATTTTTAGTGCGGAGCTTATTCGCCAACGTTACCGGATGAGTTGGTACAAGACTCAATCCGAATTGAGAGTATCTGAGGAACGCTATCGAAGAACAAATGCGGAGCTTGCGTCCGAACTGCAAAAACGGGATCACGTTGAAAAGCAGCTGCGCCAGGCCCATGCGATGGAGGCAGTAGGCCGGCTGGCCGCGACGGTCGCACACGACCTGAACAACATCCTGTCTGGCATTGTGACCTACCCAGAGCTCCTGCTCCTGGATTTGCCCGACGACAGTCCTATCCGCGAGCCGATTGAAACTATCATGAATTCCGGTCACAGGGCCGCCGCAGTGGTCCAAGATCTCCTGACCATGTCAAGACGAGGAATAGCCACCTCTGAGGTTGTGGATTTGAGACAGGTCGTTGAGCAATACTTGAAAAGTCCTGAGTGTTGCCGAATAATTCAACACCACCCCGAAATACAAATCGAGAAAGTTTTCGATGATGCGCTCTGGTGTATCAAAGGCTCTCCGGTTCATCTGTCGAAGACCGTCATGAATCTTATCGCAAATGCTGTCGAGGCCATGCCGGACGGTGGCCAAATCACAGTATGTCTGAGTAATTTCAGTGTTGGACCACCCAAACAGCAGAATCTGCCCATGACGGAAGGAGAACATGTTGTCTTGTCCATCGCAGACACCGGAGTTGGCATACCGGAGGAGGATATCGAACACATCTTCGAGCCTTTCTATACTAAGAAGATCATGGGGCAGAGCGGCTCGGGTCTCGGCATGGCGGTTGTATGGGGAACGATCGAGGACCACAACGGTCACATCGATGTCAAAAGTGAGGTCGGTGTTGGAACGACGATCAAACTGTTTCTGCCAGCCACGAAAGAGCAACCAGAACAAGATACGAAAGCCGCACGGAGTATTCAGGGTGACGGCGAACTCATCCTGGTGGTGGATGACGTTGAAGAACAGCGCAAAATCGCGTCAAGCCTCCTCAAAAGATTGGGCTACCAGGTTGCAACTGTCTCCAGCGGAGAAGAAGCAATCGCCTATATGCAGGACCATTCAGTCGATCTTTTGATGCTTGACATGCTCATGGCACCGGGGATTGACGGTCTGGAAACCTACAAACGGGTGTTGGAGATAGACCCAGAGTCCAAGGCTATCCTGGCAAGCGGATTCTCAGAGACTGAGAGGGTTCGTGACGCACAAGCGCTGGGAGCCAAAACTATCGTCCGCAAACCATACACATTGGAACAGTTGGGCAGGGCTGTACAGGTTGGGCTTGGGCACGAGCATGAGTAGTCACCAAAGTCTTCTGCAGTTGGCCTGATTCTGCCGCCATCAGGATAACCTTCCGCGACTTACCAGCTCAACAAAAATCTCACCTCGCCATAATCCGGGCCCACAACCGGCGTAAACGACATCCTGCCTCCAGCTTCCCCAGAGGGCACGAAACTTCTTCCGATAATAATCCCCAACGTAGCCCCGGCAAGCACATCGGTTGGGAAATGCTTCTTCAACCGGACGCGCGACAGGCCAATCAGGCTGGCGACGGCGTAGGCAGGAACCCCAGCCTTGAAACCGTACCGCCGGTCGAGAACAGACGCGATGGCAAAGGTTCCCGAAGTGTGTCCTGACGGGAAAGAGCGGGAGTTCTCACCATTGGGACGGGTTCGGCCGATGGCGTGCTTCATGAACAGTGTAACAACAAGCGTGGTGGCCGTGGCTTCTGTCAGATAAATCCCGGTATTGCTCAACCCGGGATTCCCCGCAATTCGACCCGCCACGAAAGTCAGTAGTGGGCCGCCGATCTGAACATAGGCGCCGCCGAGCCGGGATGGGACACGGCCGGTCCAGTCGCCCTTATCGTCTTGCTCAAGTGCGTCCGAAATATCATCATCAAATGGGCCAACAATCGCCGAGGCAACAGCTCCGGAGGCAAGATAGATGAGATTCGGGCGATGATGGAAAACCCGATTGAGACTGGCAAGGTAATGTCTCAGAGACGGATTGATGTAACCCTGAGATTGCTCGTTGGGACTTTCAATGGCGGTCGGGCCACCCTGTTCCCTGGTTTGCGACCAGGCGCCTGCTGGCAGGAGGAAGGCAAGGATCAGCAATCCAGCAGAAACGCCTGCAAGGACCGGCCTAATGACCATTGGCGGGAATCGCCCTCTCCATGACCTCGACAAACTCGGTCGGGTTCATCTCCACAAGCTCGTCCGTGAAACGCTGGTACTCTCGTCCGGATTCATCCAACAAAATGATGGTCGGCACACCCAGCACCTTGTAGCGCGCGCGCAGTTCAGTTACCGCGGCCGAGTTCTCCTCGGTCAAATCAGCCTTGAGCGCCACGAAGCGGTCGGAGTTCTCCACCACAATCGGGGCCGAAAACAACTTCTGGTCGATGCGCTTGCACGGGATGCACCAGTCCGCATAAAAATCGATGAGCACAGGCTGGCCGTCTGCACGAGCTTGCTGTACCGCTTCGTCGGAGTAACTCTGCCAAGCAATATGCGGCGCGTTGGCATCAGCCCAGGATGACATGGCGTACCACGCACCAAACGCCACCAATGCAACGCCTATACCACCCTTGAGTAACCTGAACGACATAAAACTTGCAGTCGATTTGTCCAGAAACCCGACAAAGAGTCCTCCAAGAACCATTGTCGAGGTCAGTGCGGCTACGTACAAGACGCCGGGCAGCAGGGTGTTTACAAAGAAGATCGCCATCGCGACCATCACCACGCCGAAAACTTTCTTCACCCAAATCATCCACTCTCCAGAGCGCGGCAAGTTCTGAATAGAACCGGAAAACGTACCCAGAACCAGATACGGCAGGCCTAGCCCCAGAGACAAAACGAAGAAGAGCAGGAAGCCCATTGCTGGGTCGCCCTTGGCCGCGACGTAAGTCAGAAGGCTGAGAACGAAAGGGCCGATGCAAGGGGCGGCGACGACACCCACCGTCAGTCCCATAAACAGCGAACCGATTGCGCCCTGCCGTGAGCCTCCTGCCATTCGGTTGAGAAAGCCCGGAACCCTGATTTCAAAGGCGCCGAACATGGAGGCTGCGAAAATGAGAAAAATGGCAGCAATCGCCACCAGCACGAGAGGATTCTGAAGCGAGGAGCCCAGCAAACCACCTGTCAGTGCGGCCGTGACTCCGAGCGCCGAATAGGTCGCTGACATACCGAGCACGTAAACCAACGCAAGAAAAAAGGATTTGCTCATCTTGCCAGAGGCCTGTCCGACAAAAAAGCTGATGGTGATTGGGATGATTGGATAGACACACGGTGTCAGATTGAGTGCCAGCCCACCGACAAAGATGAAGAACAAGCCCAAAAACAGACCGCTGTCCGAGAGCAGCGAGTCAATTTTGTTTTCGGACCGCTCACCCTGTAGCTGGCCGAGATCCGCATCATTGGCGTCGCCAAATAGCGATTCATTCAGACTCACAACCTCACTACCCACCGGCGTCACGACAGCGGTGACTTCAAATGCCTCGTTGGTTGGAATCAGGCAGGCAACGTTGTTGCAGGCCTGGTAGTGCAACTGGCCTGTGATGCGCAACTCACCGACCGGCAGTTGGTTGGCGGCTGTCGCCTCGAGCCAAAAGACTGCTTCGCCCTCGTAGACAGAAAGCTCGGTCTCCGAAAAATCGAACTTGATTGGCTCTCCAGCCGTGTAATTCATTTCCCCGAAAGTCAATCCCGAAACGGGCTCGATGGTTACGACAGTCGGAATCAAGAAGTCTTCAGACGGCTTGTTCGAATTGATATGCCAGTTGCCGTGCAAGACCGCTTTGATGCCAATCTTGAATGTGTCTCCCGGCCGAATCTTATCGGCTGACAAGAACGTTTCGACGCTGAGAACATCAGTATCCTGCCCAAACTGGGCTGGCGCGGCAGAGACGTTGACTAAGATGAATAGAGCAAGGACGATTCGTTTCATGACTTCTCACATTCTGATGAATTTAACATCGTTAAATATAGGACTGTCGTGCAGAATATCAAACACTTATAACATCTGGATCAGCTTTTTATTTCCACAAACACACTTGACTGTTTGAGCCCGGATTGATATCTTTTTCCACCCATCTCGAACTTCGAAATCGTAATGATTTGGTGAGCAGGACGTGTGGGCTCAACGCGAAGCACACGGTTTCATCAAAGATCATGCCGGAGTGTTCATTGGGGGCAGTCTGCAGGATTTCTGCGCAAGGTCAGGGTGTTCTCTTGAGATTCTTGCACAGCCTGAGCAAAAGCGAACCCGAATTTTGCGCACCAATTTCGATTTCGGATTACAAATTTCAGTATTCGAGTTGAGAAGACGAGATCGACTCGCAATCGGCCGGCGTAACAGGAACAGGAAGGAGATGGAATGCGCGTTCTGAAATTGTTGGCGAGTCTGGCAGGGACACTCGCCCTGATCGTGGCTCTGAATTCAAAACTTGGGGTCGCCCCGCCGCTAGGCAAGTTTCTCGACCCATTCCACGGTTTCTTGCAAAATGCCGAAACTGCGGACCGGCCGGAGCAACAGAATCTGAAACTCCCGGGTCTGCAAGCCGAAGCTACGGTGGTGTACGACGACCGCCACGTGCCACATATCTTTGCTGAAAATAACCATGACCTGTATTTCCTGCAAGGCTATGTCACGGCACAAGACCGGCTTTGGCAAATGGAATTTCAGACTCACGCCGCGGCCGGCCGGCTCTCAGAATTCATCGGGCCGCGGACGCTTGACTACGACCGGCACCAGCGCCGAATCGGCATGACCGTCGGCGCACAAAACGCGCTGAAACGGCTGGAACAAGACCCGGTGATGCGGGCGGTGGTGCGGGCGTACACCGACGGCGTCAATGCCCACATCAACTCCCTGCAACCGGAGGACTACCCGGTCGAATACAAGGTCATGGATTATTCACCTGAAGCGTGGACACCCCTGAAAACGGCGCTGCTGCTGGAGTACATGGCCTGGATGCTGACCGGCAGAAGCTCGGATTTGCAGATGTCAAACACGCTGGCGAGGTTCGGCCCGCAGGTGGTTGCCGACCTCTTCCCCTCCTACCCCAAGAACATGGACCCGGTGGTGCCCGCGGGCACACGTTGGAATTTCAAACCCGTTGAGTTGCAGCTACCGGAGAAATCTTTTTCGCCCGCGCAAGCCAGTCGCCGCACGGCATTCGAGCCCGATCCCGACAACGGCAGCAACAACTGGGCAGTCTCCGGCGAGAAAACCGCAAGCGGCTACCCCATCCTTTCAAATGACCCGCACTTGCGTCTCAATCTGCCATCGATTTGGTACGAGATTCAACTGCATGCACCCGGTGTGAATACCTACGGCGTCTCTCTGCCGGGGTCTCCGAATGTGATTGTCGGATTCAACCAGCAAGTCGCCTGGGGAGTGACGAACTCAGAGGCCGACGTGCTCGACTGGTATGAAATCAAGTTCAAAGACAAGTATCTTTCCGAATACTGGCACGATAATCAGTGGCGGCAAACCCGACGTGTCGTCGAAGAAATTAAAATACGTGGCCAGGCCACCATCCTTGACACGGTGGTTTACACTCACCACGGCCCAATAGTCGTGCTGCCTGGCGAGAAAGCATTCAAACGTCATGCTCCCACCCTGCATGCCATGCGCTGGCTCGGACATGATACCGGCGGCGAGGCACTGGCGTTTTACCAACTAAACCGGGCACAAAACTACGATGACTATGTTGCTGCGCTCAGTCACTATGCTTGCCCAGCGCAAAATTTCATCTTTGCCGACAGCAGCAACATCGCCATCTGGCACAACGGGCGAATGCCGGCAAAATGGCAGAATCAGGGCAAATTCATCGGCGACGGCAGCGACCCGCGCTACGATTGGCAGGCGTGGGTTCCGCACGATCAAAATCCTCACATCAAAAACCCGAAGCGCGGTTTTGTCAGCTCCGCCAACCAGAACGCGACCGATCCGAGCTATCCCTACTATCTGAACTGGTATTTCGCGCCCTACTTTCGCGGTGCGCGCATCAACGAGTGGCTGGCAAGCTCATATAACATCACGCCAAAGGATATGCGCATCCTGCAGCTCGACACCAAAAGCATGCATGCCGAATCGGTGCTGCCGGCGCTGCTAAAACTGGTAGACCGCGGCCGGCTCGATACCATGGAGTTACGAGTGTTGGATAATATTGCCGCGTGGGACTATTTCAGCGACGCCGCCAAAACTGCACCGACTGTCTTCGATGAGTGGTGGGGCAAACTCTACTCCGCCATCTGGCAGGACGACTTTGGCGACGGTTACCTACGCTGGCCACACAAAGACCGGACTGCCCTGCTGATTTCAGAGAAGCCCACGTCTGGCTGGTTTGACGACAAGAATACCGCTGCCACGGAAACAGCCGGAGATATCGCACTGGCAACCTTCAAAGCGACGGTCTCTGAACTGACCGAGCAGTTGGGAGAATTCTCGCCGCCGGCCAACGGCCAACTAAACCCGCGCTGGCAGTGGGGCAAATTCAAAGGCACCGACATTGACCACCTCGGCCGCATCCCGGGACTGGGCCGTCAGAACCTGGACGTTGGTGGAGACCGCGGCATCGTCAATGCGACCGGCCGAAAACATGGTCCATCCTGGCGAATGGTGGTGGCGCTTGGCCCGGAAGTGAAAGCATGGGGCACTTACCCCGGCGGCCAATCCGGCAACCCCGGCAGCGCGCACTACGATGAGTTTGTCAAAACCTGGATGGAGGGTGAACTCGACGAATTGCTGTTCATGAAAGACAAGCACGCCGGTTCCGGCCGAACACTTTCAACAATTCAACTGAGGGGGAAATGATGGTCGTCACGATAATCGCGGTCGCTGGGCTCGCCCTGGCACTGGAACTTGTTTTGCCCTGGTGGTCCATAGGCGTAGCAGCATTTGTTATCGGGGCCTGGCGCGGCGCCAATGGTAAATCGGCATTTCTGGCAGGGTTTTCAGGCGTGGGGCTGCTTTGGCTGGTTTCGGCAGGCCTGCTCCACTTCAAGTCCGGCGGCATCCTGACCGGCCGCATCGCGGAGATGTTGAACTTGCCGGCCGGCCTGCTGGTGCTTCTGGCCAGCGCCGTGGTCGGAGGATTGGTCGGCGGTATGGCCGCTGCCACCGGCTACCATCTACGGGCGCTGTTTGCTGCACGTTTGTCGAACTCTCACAACGGAATACAACAATGAACTGGCAGACATTTGTCGATTGGTTTATGGGACTCGGCGTAAAATACAACGTTAATCCCATCATCTTTGGCAGCATCTACGTTGGCGCAATCCCCTTCTTCTCAGCCTCGATCGCCTGGCTCATTCGCAGCCTCCGCAACGGTAAGTCCATCCTGCTGCCGACCTTTCTTTCCGGCTTCTTCTTTGTCTCTGCCTATCTCTATTTGATCGTCGTAGGGCGCAATGTACCGATCTGGGTGTACGTTTTTGTGGTGTCGCTCGTGGTTTTTGGCGCCGTTTCTACGGTGAAAAAGGTGAGGGGTAAGCTATCTGCAAACGCCGACAGGTAATCCATTCTCAAATGAACTCCGCGGGACAACCCGGCTGCAATCGTCATTGCGAGAAACCAATTGCTTCGTGTAGTTTTTGAGTCAGACCACTCAAAGCTGTCATGGTCAAGGCCACGCCTCTGGTGGCTTGATGCGCTGAGAAGCTCTGGTCATTCAACGATGGTGTGTGCGGCGAAGTGAATCTCTCCAGGATAGAATCAAACCTTGAAGCGTTCACTGGGGCCGCACCGATTCTGGTTTATTGCTTTGCTGCTTGCACATTCGGCTCAAGTAGATGCCGGCCGTCTCGATGTACGACAATACAGTCCAAGGTCTGCTCGCACGATTTGAAGCGATGAAAAAGCTCCTTATTGTCTTCATCCGGCTGATAATCCGAAGGGGATAGCCGTTCGTAGGTGCTGACCTTGAAAGGCACAACACGTTGTCCCTTCTGGCTCCCAACCGGATGGATGCGGATTGTCTCATCCGTCACATCGATTCGAAGGAAATGGTGCGTTTCCGCATACGCTTTTGACTCAGCCACCTGCAGAAACTTCCTTTGCTTCTCCGCGGCCTCAGGCATCCCGAGGCGCGGCATTGATACCGCGAACACGGAAGGACGGAGAGCTTTCCCACCGCCTCCGGAGACGAAGTAGCATGGTGAATGAGCCCCTGCAGGCGTGCGCCTTTCCGTCCACTCAAAACAATGAGAGTGGCCACTCAGAACCAGGTCCACCTTCTTCTCCTCGAAGATTTTCAAAAGGTTTTGTCGGAGGCCGCTCAGTTCGGCGTCGTCAGTGTGGCTCTTGTCACTTGTGAAAAGCGAATGGTGCATGCAGACGATTTTCCATTTGCCCTTGACTTCATCTTTGTCGAGCACCTGCAGCAACCACTCGATCTGTTCGTCATCAAGGTCTTCCTTTTCAGCATCCTCGACCTTTTCCAGATTCCGTGCCGTCTTCATCGCCTCGACCAGGTCATCATACCGGTCGGATAGTTCTGATTGCAGGACCTCGCTTTCCTGCTGGTTTTCACTCGTGCTCTCAAGTCGGCGCTGCAACCTTTTCACTTCCCGCTTCAGTTTCCTGGCTTGGGCCTCGGCTTCTTTTCTGCGCGCCCTGATGGCCCGCCGCTTGTTTGCGCTCAACTCCGGTGTTCCCTCAAGTGTGTTGCTGTCGAGTGCGAAAAATGCGCAATTCTTGTTTACGAACCAGTAGTATCGGTTGGGGATTCGAGTGCGCCCCCCTCGGCCGTACTCCAACTGACCGTTCTCAACCGCGCCGGCCTTGGTTTCGACAAAGGCTTGCTCAAACACCCTGCCATTGTTGGAGCCCTGACCGATACTGTCCAAGAGTTCCCCGACCACCTCACCGAGCAACGGCAGGGCGTCGTCGAAGTCATAGTAGTCGTGGTTTCCGTAGATCGGCAGGAAGGGCGTAGCAAAGACCATGTTGTTGTAATCGTGGTTCGTGCCGTCTTTCAGCCAGTGTTGGTAGGGTCCAATAAATCGATCCTTGTAGCCATTTGCGCCGCCGCTCATGTAAATAACGTCTCCCAGATGAAAAATAAAATCGATAGCTCTCGTGCTTTGCTCGACCTGCATTTCATCCGCGATCAGGAACTTTGAATCCGACTTCTTCGCCTTCTTCAACTCATCCTGCTCCGATTTCGTCAGCTTCTCCTTCCTGAATTTTGACCAATCGGGACTGGTCCTGCTGCCCCCGTAGCCGGAATCTCCCAGGGCAAGGAAACTGAAGGAGTTGCCATCGTCTCGACTGGGAAGTAGGAGTTGATAGGGCGCATTCCCCGTCTGAGTCCGTTCACTGATTTTCTCCCGATCGTCGGTATCGATGCGCTTTTCAACGAGCCGCTTCAGCTTCTTGAAAAGCTTGTTCAGGAATCCCATGTGAAGCCTCCTTCTGTATTAGTAGAGCATCGATAGCCGCCTGTTCAGTTTCGGGAAGGGGACGACTTAGCGGGTCGAGTTTCCTTCGAGCAAGGGGTACCGTTTCGCATCAGTGGGCGCAAAAAGCAGAACAAGGCAACGAGCCGCGCTTCTGGCGGTCCGATGGCATTTGCGTCCCTTTGGCTAAGATTTAACTTTTGCTTCACTCAAAAAAATCACGCCGGGTTTAGCTGCTTGCGTTGGCAGGCAGCGTCAATGCCCTGGTAGGCGCGACTCGTTCACCCTGATGACTGCTCCCTGGTACGAAACATGAACCACGCCGCGACTGGATAGCCAAGCTGTGCGATACCCGCCATACGAACCCAGTGCGGGTTGAGGGCTAAGTATAACCCCAGAGGAACGAATGAAAGCAAGAAGATTAACAGCAACATCCAATACTTGTTCGTGATTGATGCGAAGATGGCGGATAGGCCAAGAAGGGTCGCTGCAAACCCGACGTATGGTGTTAACGTGTTAAACGAACCGTCTAACCATATTTAAACAAAGAATGTTGCGGCTGTTACCGTGTATATTGTGGCGCAGATTACTCCTACGATTTGGCCGGCTCGCAGCATAGGAAACCCTCCATTAACGCATGACGCTCAAGCTGAGAACGGCAATACAAAGTGTCGCGCGACGAAACAGCGTATTGACGCGCACTGTTATGTCTGGACCCAGGTTACACCTGTGCTGCGGATGAAATAAAGTATTTTTTCCATTGTTTCGGCTCTTTGTCATCAGGGTTTTCAAATAACACATACCCCTTTTTTACATGCCCCTTGGGAAAATATTTCAGGGGGATAGCCATACCGTTGTTGATTAATACTTCTGCTTCGGGATCTGGCAATTTGAAGGCTAACCCAACCGGTGACCAGGCAGCGCATATAGTTTTATTTACATATAGTGCCGCACCGTTAAAAAAGTGCTTCACTTCCATCGGCTTTGTAACGTCCATCTCTATATCCAGTTCCATGAGCAAACTGGATAGCTTTTCGTAGTACTCTTTTGCCATTTTATCTATTACTCATAACGCCGCGTTTCCAGGCAGATTGGGAGCGCAGCTGGTGGTTTATCCGACAACAGCGCTTTGTTATGCGATTTGCAGGCTACTTTTTAGCAGTAAGTAGAAAAACTGAAAAATCACCCTGTGGCTTGCGCACCGTGCTTGCAGAACTAACCTTCACATTCGCAAACCCAGATTCATTAGCAAAAGTTACTAGCTCCTCACGATCAAAGCCAAAATGGAACACCCCGGTGTCTTCGGCATGAAAGTTACCATCTTCAGTGTCTAAGTCTGCAATGGCTATAAATCCATCGTCTTTAAGCATTGAATAGAACTTGCCCAACATAGACTTGATGTCATCCACATGATGCAGGGCCATTGACGAAATAATTCCGTCAAACTCCATGTCCAAGACTGACTTCGATAAATCCATTTCAATTATCTCAAGTTCACAACTCAAACGACTTCGTTTTTTCTCCAGTTGCTCGTTCATAGAACTCGATATATCTACAGCCGAAATACTTCGAACCAAAGGCGCTATTTTTTCTAGCAACAGGCCAGTCCCGGAACCAAAATCCATAATATGCATGGCAGTACCGAATTCGATGCAATCAATCATTGAATTGGCAATTCTTTCAACATTGGCGACTCTATCACTGACTTGTTCATAGCTTTCAGCTTTGTGCCTAAAAAAATCATTATTCATTTGTTGTGACCTTCCGATAAGGCCGACAATAGCCGGGCGATGTTGCAGCATTTGAGTTGTGCCACGCTGTTAGCTCTACTCAAACGCTGCAAAATTGGGTCCGCGATAATTGCCGTTGTTAGGCAGTTTTCTAGCACGCTGCAGGCCCTAGAGCTAACCATTGCAATTCACCTGAAGTGCGTCGTCTGAATTTGCGTCCCTAGGTTCTGCATTTCTATCTCATTGCGGCCTCCGAAGGGCATACAATTCTCAATTCAATAATTCCGCAAGTGACTGGCGCAGCGACCAAATTCCCTGCGAGCAAAGAGCTATGTGCCTGGTATCAAAGGACGTCAGGTTTAACCACGACTATTTTTGTTACCCACCCTTGTCATTAATCTAATAGTTTTACAGTTGTCATATAGGCACAATGATCTGACGCTAAGGAATCTTGAATCACTTTTGTTTCAATTACTTTCCATCTATCTTTTGGGTAAAACATAACATAGTCTATTTTTATTTGAGGGTCATCAGATGGGAATGTAGGCTTAGGCTGGTTTCTATCGTATGTGGATGACCATATTTCCTCAAGAATGTTAATGGTTCTACTCTCCGGTCTCGCGTTTAAGTCTCCAGCCAAAATGGTAGGGTAGGTATTCAAAGAAAACACTTCATTTATTTTTCTCGCTTGAGCTACTCTGTCTTTTTCGTCTTTCAAATGGTCCAAGTGGGTTCCGACAAATGCAACCGTGTCGCCCGATGATAGCACCGTGATTACTTCTATCGCTGCCCTGGGTTCATTTCCCGGAGTATAGGGCAGTTCAACATTCCGGGTTTTGATAAAGGTATGTTTTGATAATATTCCATCACCATATTCTCCACCGTCAAAATACATTGCCCTGGCAAATACGGGTGCCATTTTTACCCTCCACCCAAGCTCCGTCACCAAGTCATAATTTTTAGCCCTATTTGTTTTGAAGTCAACCTCCGCAATGCCACAAAATCTGGCTCCACATCAATAATTACTTGGGCTATTACATCCAGATTAAAATCACCTTTTGTAGTTGCGCCGTGAAGAATATTAAACGTGAGCACTTTTACAATTTTATCACTATCAACTAACTTCTGCGACCAAATTGCATGACTATTTAGTACTATTGTCAGAATAATTGGGACTATAAATTTCATTTTGTCAACTAAGAATTGGATAACATTTTTGTATTTCATTTCCATCGAATATAGGAGTTGTATCAGACCAGCGGTAAGTCCAATTGAAACATGGGAGCAACTCGTTTGAGAAGTTCGAACATCGATATAGTTCCTTTCACCTAGCAACCCTTGACTAGATATGCCGAATTAATCTTGGCAAAAGCAACAAACTCTGAGATCACGCCAAGTGCCAGCCCCCGAGGTTATTGGCTGTCATTACCTAGCAGATAACACGTTAGCGCCAGCTCGGTGTTCCGGAAGTGTCCCGGCTACAAATCTATAGCTTTATCTTCAAACCACCATTTACCACAAATCCGTCTACAGGCGCATAAATGTCGTTGAATGTAGGACTGGTTATTGAGCCGGTAAAGATGGTCTCAAACTTTGTTTGCCGTGTGTCTAGGAAGTTTTCAAAGTTAAGGAACACAGAAAAGTCTTCCCAGATTTTCTCGGTCATCAGGCCGAGAATCCAATATTGTCTGCTCGTTCTGCCGTCATTTAATTCTTGCGGACTGAAATAATAGGCTTCCAGGCCAATTCTTAACTCGCCATGGATCTCATAAATCAAAACATTATTCAACCGGTGCCGGGCGACCAAAGGAAATGCGGTTGTATTACCGCTATAGTGTTGCTTGACATTAGCGTGCGTATAACCAACAAATAGTTTTAAATGATCATAAATCAGTTTTATATTGGTTTCAATGCCCTTGGTGTCAATAAACCCTTTGGGCTGTTGAAATTCATACAGCTCCGAAGAAGTGGCCGTGAGTAAAATCGGTTCGTTAACCCGCGTGTAAAACAGCAGAGAATTGATGCTGAATGTCATTCGCTCCGAAAGCGGTGTGCGGTAGTTTATATCAAAATTTGACCCAAGCGATTCTTCGGCTTTTGTCCTTTCAATGTCAATGGGCAAAACATTTCTGAACTGCAGGCGCTCGGCATCTTCGGTAAAAACGGTGGGCGTTTTGTAGCCTAATCCGCCGCCAAGCCTGAGGGTCAATTTTGGATTGGCCTTTATCAGAATAGCTGTTCTGGGCAAAACAAAACTGCCATATTCGTTCTGGTGGTCGAAGCGCAGACCGGTTTCCAGACTGACTTTCTGAATTGTGATCGTATTGACCTGACAGTTGGCCGCTAGAAATTAGTAGCCATAGCGTCTCCTTTGGGTTAAATTAGTCTGTTCAAAAAAAGTAACTCAAGGAGACTTACTATGACTACTGAAACCAAGGTTGCCCGT
>JAJDAF010000003.1 GCA_029261995.1 Candidatus Zhuqueibacterota bacterium | reverse complement strand
GCCAATCACCAAAATGTTATTCGTTTGCTGCGGATTCTGACTTGCGTCTTTCATGATATTCTCCCTTTGAAAGCTGTGCTTTACTAATCTCAACCCATAAGCCTATCTGGGCTGTCCTCGGTCGTAGCAGAACAGCCCAGATAATTTATCGCCATTAATTCGTAGCCGTAGCCTGCTTGATTTCTGCCACGGCTTCTTTGGTGGTCCAGACCGCGTTTGCGATGAAACGGAAATTCACGAGAGCCGCCTGGTAGCCGTCACCATCCGGCACGACCGCCGCTGCTGTCGCGTCTTTAACAACCGCAACTTCAAAGCCTCGTTCCAGTAACTCGCGCAAATGCGATTCGGTACACAAGTTCGCAGACATACCGCCGAGGATAACTTTGTCGATTCCGCGTTTGCGGAGCTGCAGCATGAGATCGTTATTTTCCGGGCCGTACACTTTGTGCGGATTTGACACGATGGTCTTGCCATCCTGAATGTAAGGCTTATAGAGTTCCAGGAAGTCGGCGCCGGAGCCTTCGAAGCCTTCCAGACTGAGCGCATCTTTGCGGTCGAACATGCCGATGTTGTGCATCAGCACTTCCAGAGCGCCTTCGAATTTCCAGCCCTTGTCCGCCGGGTAGTAGTAGTGCGGCGAGATGAAAACCGGCAGGTTATTGGCCTTGGCCACTTTCAGCAGGGTTTCGATGTTTGCGACGGTGTTATTCTCGGTCACGCTTGCTCCGACTACGCCCCAGGTCACACCATCTGGGCTGAGGAAGTCATTTTGTGGGTCGGTGATGACGATTGCGGTGCGCTGCGGGTCGATGGTCATTCCCGGGTTTGGAAGTTGTGCCTGTGCCAGCGAGACCAGACTGGTCGTAAGTAGGATAGCCGAGAAGACTGCCGCTAGTGTTACTTTTGTGAAGTTCATGTTTACGCTCCTTTTGAGGGTTGCCAAAACGTTAACAGTTTAGTTTGTGCGATGGCCATCACTGCCCGCTAAACAGGCAACCCGTGTACCAAACTTGATAGCTGACCTTTAATTGATATTAAAAACAGATACTTAGGAGACTAACCCATGATGGTTGTGTGGCGGGCACTGCTACGAAATGCCGTAGTTTCTACGAAATGCCATAGAAAAGGAAAGGGGATTGCTGGGAGACCGAAGTGTTCAGGATGGCTTGCGAATACCGAGCTTCTGCATGCGGGAACGCAGTGTGTTGGCGTGGAGCCCCAGGCGCAGGGCGGCCCCTTTCGTCCCTTCAATTCGCCAGGAGGTCTCCTCGAGTATTGACAATATGTGAGCGCTTTCGACCTCCGCGAGGGTACCGCCGGTTGAACCGGAATCGGCAGGCCGCCTCAGGCTGGCAAAACTCTCATCGATTTGCAGAGTGTCGCGCGGTGACAAAATCATCGCGCGCTCCACGATGTTTTCGAGTTCGCGCACGTTGCCGGGAAAATGATAAGCTTGCAACGCCGTGACGACCTTCTGCGGGACCTTGGAGATCTTCTTGCCCAATTTCGCATTGCCTTTCTGGATGAAATGGTTGACCAGGAGTTGAATGTCTTCCGGGCGTTGTCGCAGGGGCGGCAGGGAGATAGGGAATACATTTAACCGGTAAAACAGATCCTCGCGAAATTCGCCGGATTGAGTTGCGCGCTCCAAATCGCGGTTCGTGGCTGCTATGACCCTGACGTCTACATTCATGGTCTGCGTGCCACCGACCCTTTCGAACTCGCCTTCCTGCAATGCGCGCAGCAGCTTCGCCTGCAAATCGATGGGTAGATCGCCGATTTCATCTAGAAAGATTGTGCCGCCGTTCGCCAGTTCAAAGCGGCCTTGTTTGCGCGTCAGAGCGCCTGTGAACGCGCCCTTCTCGTGGCCAAAAAGCTCACTTTCTATGAGATTTGCGGGCAGAGCTGCACAGTTGACTTTTACGAGTGGTCGTTTACAGCGCTGACTTGTAGTGTGCAGGGCGCGCGCGATGAGTTCTTTGCCCGTTCCGGTTTCCCCGAGAATGAGAACAGTGGCATCCGTCGATGCTACCTGTTCGACATTTCGGAGCACTTTTTTGAATGATTCGCTGGCGCTGATGATTTCATCAAAATTATGATCCAGCTTGATCTCTTCCCGCAGATAGACATTCTCAGCTTGTAGCCGATCTTTCAACTGCTCCACTTCCCGCAGAGCGTCGCGCAGACTTGCTTCCGCCTGCTTGCGCCGGGTGATGTCGCGAAAGGTGACCACGGCGCCAACCAGACTGTCAGCCTCATCACGGATTGGCGTGCTGGTGTATTCTACCGGAAGACTGGTGCCGTCCTTTCGCCAAAAAAGCTCATCCGTCACGGTGTGCACTTCCCCGTCTTTGAAAGCAGCGTAGATGGGGCAACTTTTTCTGCCATACGGACTGCCGTCCGGCTTGGTGTGGTGGATGAGATCGTGTTGCGGCTTGCCCAGCAGGTCCTCCGGCTGCCATCCCAGGATAGCGGCCGCGGACGGATTCACGAACGTGGTGTTGCCTTCCAGATCCAGACCGTAGATTCCCTCTCCGGCGGACTTCAAAATAAGGTCGCTCTTTCTCTGAAGCTCTCGTAAAGCAGATTCAGCCATTTTGCGCTCGTTGATATCGCTCAGGATGGTGATCAGAGCTTGTTCTTTCCGAAAGAGAAGCGGCTCCACCGACATGTTTACCCAGAGCGGGCTGCGGTCTATTTTCTTGACTCGAATTTCCTGGTCTCGAACAATGCCGGATTTCGAGATTTTTGAGAGAAGTCTTTGTCGGTCGGCAGGATCATAATACAGGTCTGGTGCTTTCCGGCCCAACAGTTTTTCCGAAGAAAGGCCAAAGACCGCACCAAAATGGGCATTGGCATACAAAATGTGGCCGTCGCTTTTGCGTGTGATCATGAGTGGATTCGGAGTGGATTCGATGATGGCTTTGCGCTCAGCTTCGCTCTCCGTTACCGTTTCGAAGAGCTGCGCGTTCTTGATGGCAACGGCAGCCTGGTTTGCAAAGACGGCCATTCGATCAAATTCTTCAGGCGTCATAACCCGTCGGCTGAACATGGCAATGACTCCCAGTAATTCGTCTCGAAAAACCAGAGGGTAGCCGGCGACAGATTGTAGTTCATTCTCCCTCAGCCAGGGTTTGTTGGGCAGTCGCTTGTCTGCCTGCACGTCATTCGAAATCATCGATTCCCGATTCTGAGCGATGATACCTATCTTAAATGCACCGATTGGCACCCGGCGATACTCACCGTTTGTGCGTGTGTAGATTCCCGCACTTGAGCGAAGGTGCAGACAGTGTTCCTGGTTTGCGCAGCTATCGGCTTTGTAGCACTCGCCGCACAAGTCGCCGGGACCGAGCAGCCAGATGCGCGCGAAAGCTGCATCGAACTCTTCCACCAGGCCTTGCGTGATGGTGCGCAACACCTCTTTGATATCCAGGCTACAGGTCATTTCCATGGCGATGCGCTCGAGGCTTTGATTTTGCGGCGTTTGCTTCATGTCAGGGCAGTTTGCGAGGGTTGTGAATGGTTAGTGATGTGTCCAACTTACTTCATTTCAGTTATGAAGGCAAGCAGAAAATCCTGGCGGTGGTGAACTGGTTTATTCCTGTTCTTGAGAAGTTATGCCTTGACTATTTCTGATTTTGCGACTACTTTCCATGGTGTGTTCCTATTTCTGGAAACGTAAATTTAAGTAAAACAGTTGTGGGTGGTCCGAAGGTATAAATGGTATGTGAGTTGCAGTTGTGGCCGTGCTCACAATTCCTTTCCAAGCAACCAGGCTGGCTAACTGACCGATGCACGAGTTGTCCATTGCCAACACTATCCTCACAACCGTCCTGTCGGAAGTAGAGCGTCAGAACTTGCCGCCCGTAACGGCCGTTGGACTGCGCCTTGGCGCCATGAGTGACATCGTTCCGGATTCCCTAACATTCAACTTTGACGTCATCAAAGCAGATACGCCGCTGGCTGGCGCTGAGCTTGAGATTGAGGTGGTTCCGCTGCATGCCGCGTGCCTGGCATGCAAGCATGAGTTTCCGGTGGAAGACCTTGTATTCGCTTGTCCAGCTTGTGAGTCGGGCAGTATTCGCGTTGAACAAGGACAAGAAATTGACATAACTCACTTGTCTGTTGAAGATGAGGCATAGTCAGCCTATATTGTAAAAAACCTTCGCACTAAAAAATGAGAGGTGGCGTATGGACAAACAAATCGCGCTCGAAAGAAAAGTCCTTTCTGAAAACGACCGGATAGCAGCCGACGTCCGGGCACAACTACAAGACAGAGGCATCGTTGCACTTAATCTGGTTAGCTCGCCGGGCTCGGGGAAAACGAGTTTGCTAGAAAGAACCCTCGCCGCCTTGAATGACGAGTTGCGTATCGGTTTGGTCGCCGGCGACGTACAGACTGAGAACGACGCCGACCGGTTGCTGAAGGCCGGCGGTAAAATGGTTCGCCCAATCGTCACCAACGGCGCCTGTCACCTGGATGCGAAAATGATTGCTCGCGTCCTGCCTGATTTTAATCTCGACAATCTCGATCTGCTCTTCATCGAGAATGTCGGGAATCTCGTCTGTCCATCTTCCTTTGACCTTGGCGAAGATATGAAAGTCGTCTTGATAAGCACCACCGAAGGCGATGATAAACCCCTGAAGTACCCATCGATGTTCCGGCGTTCGTCGATGATGATTGTCAACAAGCTCGACCTGCTTGGAACCTCCGATTTCAAACTCGGGCGCGTGACTGAAAATGCCCGCCAAATTAATCACGATTTGCAGATTTTCGAGTTGTCGTGCCGCACCGGCGACGGTCTGGAAGCATGGTTCGATTGGGTACGGGAGACGGTGGCTGAAAAGCGCGGCGTCCTGGCCTGAGCAAGTGGTGAGATGTGGGGCAGTCGTTCCTATTGCCTGGCCTTGGCATGTCAGCCGCGCCTCACGTCTTCCTTTTTCCATCTCACGGTAAAATGAAGTGACCACCAAACGCGAGAAAATTCACGTGGACGGCATCGTGCAGGGTGTCGGCTTCCGGCCATTTGTTTTTCGGCTGGCCGGTGAGTGCGGTTTGGCTGGATTCGTCAACAACGGCAGCGATGGTGTAACCATTGAAGTAGAAGGGGCGCCCGCCAGGGTCGAGGCGTTTCGCGACCGCCTGAGTAGCGAGTGCCCACCTCTGGCGCGCGTCGTGGAGATGTGCCACCAGGAAATCCAGCCGGTCGGCGACCTCAAGTTTTCCATCAAACTTAGTGATCCGGCGGCTGAAGCGACCACCCTGATTTCACCCGACGTCACGGTTTGCGATGACTGCCTGCGTGAGATGCTTGACCCAGCGGATCGACGTTTCCGCTATCCCTTCATCAACTGCACCAACTGCGGGCCGCGCTACACCATAGTGGAAGGCATTCCCTACGACCGGCCCCTGACTTCGATGAAGGTCTTTCCCATGTGTCAGCCGTGTGCTGAAGAGTATCACGACCCTGCCGATCGTCGTTTTCACGCTCAGCCAAACGCCTGCCCGGCATGTGGCCCGAGTTTGAGCCTGCGAGACAAGAATGGCAATCTCCATGAAAGCGACGACCCCCTGTCCGAGGCAGTCAACCTGCTGCGTCACGGCTACATTTTGGCGCTGCGCGGCGTCGGCGGCTTTCACCTGGCAGTGGAGGCGGGCAACGACGCAGCAGTGCGCGAGCTGCGCCGACGCAAGGGCCGCGCCGAAAAGCCTTTTGCTTTGATGGTGAGAGATGTCGCCAGCGCTGAGAAACTGTGCCATATAGATGAGTCTGAAAAGACAGCACTGCTGAGCCGGCAACGGCCCATCGTGCTGCTGCGAGCAAGAAAGCCGCGTCTGCTGCCTGAATCCATCGCCCCAGGAAACCGGTTTCTTGGGGTGATGTTGCCGTACACACCGCTGCACCATTTGCTGCTGCAGAGTGAGTTCGATGCCCTGGTCATGACCAGCGGTAATTTTTCGGAGGAACCGATCGCCTTCGGCAATGACGAAGCGTTGCAGCGTCTGGCGCCTCTGGCGGATTTTTTTCTTCTGCACGACCGCGAGATTTTGCAGCGCTGCGACGACTCCATCGTGCGTGTTGCTATCGGTGAACCACGCGTGATTCGCCGCTCGCGCGGATATGTGCCGGAGCCTGTGTTTCTCCTGCAAGGAGTCACGCAGCCCATCCTGGCCTGTGGAGGTGAGTTGAAGAACACCATTGCGCTCGCGCGTGGCCGAGCCGTTTTTCTCAGTCAGCACATCGGCAATCTCGATAACCCGTCGGCGCTTGCTTTTTTCGAGCACAGCATTTCACATCTGCAGGAGATTCTGCGGATTCAGCCCGAGCTGCTTGCACATGACATGCATCCTGAGTATCTTTCTACCAAGTGGGCAGTGCAGCAGCGGCTGCCGAAAATTGCAGTCCAGCACCACCACGCGCATCTGGCGGCCGTCATGGCTGAGAATGGCGTCACCGAGCCCACCATCGGCCTGATTCTCGATGGCACCGGCTACGGCACGGATGGCACAATCTGGGGTGGCGAAGTGCTGGTCGGGGACGCGGCTGGTTTTGAACGATTCGCCTGGCTCGAGCCGGTTCCGCTGCCGGGTGGCGCCGCGGCCATAAAACAGCCGTGGCGAATGGCCTTGAGCTGTCTCGAGCATGCCTACGGCAAAGCCTGCGAAAGCCTGGATCTGCCATTTCTACGGAACCGCGGCAGCGAGGAAACGGCGGTGGTTCTGCAGATGATTCGCAAGCGCCTGAATGCACCGCTGACATCCAGTTGCGGGCGGATTTTTGATGCGATCGCTGCTCTGATAGATTTGCGTGGCGAAGTTACGTTTGAAGCACAAGCAGCCATCGAGCTGGAAATGTGTGTTGACCCTTCCGAGGATACGATTTACGCGCGGGCGATTTCTGCCGCAAATGAACGCGATGCAATTTCCGTCGCCGAGCTTGTGCGCTCGGTTGTGAGCGACCTGCGCGTAGGGCTGTCACAAAGCCGGATCTCCGCGCGATTCCATCGTAGCCTGGTTGAAATGTTTGTGCAGGCCGCGATTGCCTCCAGACAGCAAACCGGCATCAACCGCGTTGGCTTGAGTGGCGGCGTTTACCAGAATTCGTTTTTCTTCGACCTGATGCAACGCCGTTTGTGTGAATCAGGATTCGAAGTGCTAACCCATAGGCAAGTGCCGACAAATGACGGTGGTCTGGCGCTTGGCCAGGTGGCAATTGCTGCTGCGTCCTCTGGCAGCCCAAGGTCTTGAAGTCGCACTGTCTGTAGGTTTGTCATGCCCGAAGTGTTTTATCGGGCATCCAGGTTAACCAAGAAAAGACACCCACAAACCGGACATTCATGAGAATGAATAGAAACAAACTAGGAGAGAGCGCATGTGTCTAGCCATCCCGGGCAAAGTTCTGGAAATCTACGATGAAGACGGTCTCAAGATGGGCCGAATCGATTATGCTGGTACGGTGAATAAGGCGTGTCTCGCCTACGTGCCCGAAATTGAGCCGGGGCAGTACACCATCGTGCACGCAGGCTTCGCCATCAGCATCATTGATGAGGAAGAAGCGCAGAAGACTTACGAAGTCTGGGAGGAGTTGGTGCAAGCAGCGGCAGAGGAGGGGACGGATATTTTCGGCATGCCGCTGGAGAAGGACAGCGATACCCCGAAGGGTGGAGGTAAGCCATGAAATACCTCGACGAATACCGCAATCCGGACATTGCTCGCCGCATGTTGGAGGAGATCAGGAACGTCACCACTAAGCCGTGGGTGATCATGGAGATTTGCGGCGGCCAGACTCATTCCATCATCAAGAACGGCATCGACCGGCTGCTGCCAAAGGAAATCGAGCTGGTGCACGGCCCGGGCTGCCCGGTTTGTGTGACCCCGCTGGAACAGATCGACAAGGCGCTCGAGATTGCCGGCCGCAAGGACGTCATCTTCACTTCGTTTGGCGACATGCTGCGGGTGCCGGGTTCTGACAAAGACCTGTTCATGGTCAAATCGCAGGGCGGCGATGTGCGGGTCGTGTATTCGCCGCTTGATGCTGTCAAAATCGCGCAGGACAATCCGGACAAGCAGGTGGTTTTCTTTGCCGTTGGCTTTGAGACGACAGCCCCGAACAACGCCATGTCGGTGTGGCAGGCGCACCAGCAAGGCGTGAAGAATTTCTCTATTCTGGTGTCGCACGTTCTGGTGCCGCCGGCCATGGAAGCGTTGCTATCATCGTCTCAGAATCGCGTGCAGGGTTACCTGGCGGCCGGCCACGTCTGCACGATTATGGGTTGGGAAGAGTATGAGCCCATCGCCGAGCGCTTCAAAGTGCCCATCGTCGTCACGGGCTTTGAGCCACTGGACATACTCGAAGGCATCCTCATGACGGTTAAACAGCTGGAGGCAGGCCGCGCCGAGGTTGAGAATCAGTACACGCGCGTGGTTCGCCGCGAAGGCAATCGACCGGCACAGGATCTGGTGGCGAAAGTGTTTCAGGTCTCGAACCGCAAATGGCGCGGTATCGGCGAGATTCCGGCCAGCGGCTTTTCCCTGCGGCCGAAGTTCGCCCTGCACGATGCGGAGCAGGTTTTCAATGTCGGCGACCTCAAGGTTGATGAACCTTCCGAGTGCATCAGCGGCATCGTGCTGCAGGGACTGAAGAAGCCTTACGAGTGCCCGGCTTTTGGCAAACAGTGCACCCCGGAAAATCCGTTGGGCGCCACCATGGTTTCGACGGAGGGGGCTTGCTCAGCCTACTATGCTTACAGCCGTCACGACCTGCCCGTTGATGGTTAGTCATTTCCCGTCATTGCGAAGGCCACGTTTTTTGTGGCCTGACGCAATCTCTCTGCATCCGCAACCCAGTGAGGTGGGTGCAAAGTTCGAAACAGATTGCTTCGCTGAAAGGCGCTCGCAATGACCGTCCTTGCACAAATCGTACGAACTCAATAACGCGCCGGTGAAAAATGAACAACGATCTCTCCCCCGAATCCTTCGCCCAATGCCCGCTGCCCATTACACAGCACGACACCATCCAACTCAGTCATGGCAGCGGCGGCAAGATGATGAACACCCTGATCAGCAAGCTCTTCCTGTGGGCGTTCGATAATCCGACGTTAAATCAGCTCGATGACCAGGCCGTGCTCGAGGTCAACGGCCAGCGCCTGGCATTCAGCACCGACTCCTTTGTGGTGGATCCGATTTTTTTTCCGGGTGGAGATATCGGCGATCTTGCCGTCAATGGCACGGTCAACGATGTGGCCATGAGTGGTGCGCGGCCGCTGTTTCTCAGCGCCGGGTTTATCATTGAAGAGGGCTTCTCCCTTGAGGAGCTGAAAGGCGTGGTCGAGTCCATGCGGCGCGCGGCAAAACAGGCCGGCGTCGCCATCGTGACCGGGGACACTAAAGTGGTTAATAAAGGCAAGGGCGACAAGATTTTCATCAACACCGCCGGCATTGGGCTGATTGAGCATGATTACGAAATTGGCTGTTCCCGCCTCCAGCCCGGTGATGTTTTGATCGTCAACGGCAGCCTCGCCGACCACGGTGTGGCCATTCTTTCACGCCGTGAAGGGCTGGCGTTTGAAACGCCCATCGCAAGCGACACGGCAGCGCTCAATAGTCTGGTTGCGGTCATTCTTGAGGCTGGCGGCGCCGGCGTGCGCGCCATGCGTGACCCAACCCGTGGTGGCCTGGCGGCAACCCTCAACGAGTTCGCGGAAGCCTCACAGGTTGGTTTGCGAATCAAAGAAGATCGTATCCCGGTCAAAGCGCCCGTGCGCGGCGCCTGCGAAATTCTTGGCCTCGACCCGCTTTATGTCGCCAACGAAGGCAAACTCATGGTGGCCGTGGCACGGGACAAAGCCGAGGCTGTGTTGTCGGCCATGCAGGACCATGCGCTCGGCAAGGAGTCTGTGGTCATCGGCGACGTAGTCGCGGAGAAACCAGGATTGGTGACCATGCAAACCCGGATTGGTGGCTGGCGAATTGTGGACATGCTGGTGGGGGAGCAGTTGCCACGGATTTGTTGAGTGAGCCACCCGACAGCGTTGAGGGTGATGTTTCGGGCACGCCAGGGTGGTTCCAAGACTAATCTAGACTGTGATTGACAGAAGATTCATCAGAAATAACTTTGACTGGCTGTGGAGCAAGCCACTGCGATATTCGTTCTAAAAGTTGTATCCTCTTTAAAGGCTTGGTAAGGTAGTCATCCATATCATTTGCAAGACATTTTTCACGATAGCCCTGTAACGCGTGTGCGGTAAGTGCGATGATCGGCACCCTTTCATCACCAGTCCTTTGCTCGTATTCTCTGATTTTTGCAGTCGCTTCAAATCCATCCAAAACTGGCATTTGCACATCCATCAAAATCAAATCATAGGGTACCTTTGCAGCAATTTCCATAGCTAACTTCCCGTTGTCGACGACATCCACAGTGTATCCCGCTTTTTTGAGTATTGTTTTTGCCAAATTCTGATTATCAACGTTGTCCTCTACCAGTAAAATTCGTCGTGATCCTTTGTCATCTGATAACAAGGTAGGTCTTACAGACTCAGGCAAGCCCTCTTCTATTCTTTCAACTTTCAATACGCCCATCAAAAGATCGAAGAGTCTGGATTGTTTGACGGGTTTGCAAATACACGCAGCAAGACCCAATTCTCTCTGTGTGCTGGAATTGAGTTCTCCCCAGGAGGTAAGCATGATGACTTTCATGTCAGCTAATTTCAAATCTTCTCTGAGCGACTGAACTACCGAAACGCCATCTAATTCAGGCATTTGATAATCGGTAATAATTAATCCGAATTCTTCTGTCGCTTTCTTGAGGAGCGCAAGCGCTTCTTTGCCACCGGAAGCTTCAGTTACCTGAAATCCCCAGGAACTTAAAGTCCTTCTTAAAATAAATCGATTTGTGCTGTTGTCATCGATAACCAAAACAGATACTTCTTCAAAGTTAGGGTAAGAAAACTTTCCCTTCTTGGCGCACTTGTCTTCTACAGGCATTTGCAGGGAAAAATAGAACTTACTGCCTGTGCCCAACTTACTTTCAAGCCGCAACTGTCCACCCATCAGTTCGATAAGAGATTTCGTGATACTTAAGCCAAGGCCGGTACCTCCAAACTTGCGGGTTGTGGAACTGTCTGCCTGTGAGAACTTTCTAAATATCTTGGATTGATTATTCGGTGAGACCCCGATCCCTGTATCAATAACCTCAAATCGTAAATCTATTCTATCACCCACATCTGCTCTCTTTTTAGGGTGAGTAAGAGGCAATACCTTTAAGATAATTTCGCCTTTTTGCGTAAATTTAATGGCATTGTTGACCAGGTTGGTTAGTATCTGGTTCAAGCGCGTGGGGTCACTAATAACGAAGGTCGGTAAATCAGGCTCAATGTAAGTTAGAAGCTCAAGCCCTTTATCATGGGCCCGAATACTCAGGATTTCCGCTACGTTTTCTACAACTTTCCGCAGGTCAACACTGATTTCCTCCAGTTCTAACTGCCCGGCTTCGATTTTTGAAAGATCAAGGATGTCGTTTATCAGTGTTAAAAGCGATTCAGAAGCAGATTGTACCATATTCAAATATCCTGTCTGTTCCTGAGTCAATTCAGTGTCAAGCGCTAATTCAGTCATGCCGATAATTGCGTTCATAGGTGTGCGGATTTCGTGACTCATATTAGCCAGAAACTCGCTTTTTGCCTGATTTGATGACTCAGCTTCTACTTTAGCCTCTCGCAGATTTGTTTCCAACCGCTTGCGTTCTGTGATATCTCGCAATATTCCCAGGTACAACCGTCGATTGCCCAGAAGCATTTCATTAACCGTGATTTCCATTGGAAATGTTGAACCGTCCTTCCTCAATCCCATGATTTCCGTTGTGAAATCGCCATCTACCTTCACATCGATATTTGAAAGGTGCTCTCTATATGTATCGTGCAGTGTCTTGTGCGGCGGAGGTAGAAGGAATTCAATAGCTTTTCCGATCGCCTCACTCACTTTGTAGCCAAAAACTTGTTCGGCAGCAAGATTGAAAGACTCGATCTCACCTTGCTCATTGATTGTCATTATCCCGTCAGCGGCATGTGCTACGATGTTTTCTGCTCTTACTTTTTCGGATAGCGCGGTGCTGCCTAGCGGCCGGATTATAAACATCCATAAGAAAGGTGCGACGAGGAAGGTCAGGATGGATGCATCCATTATGGCTTCGTTCAAATCGCCAACATGAGGCAAAAGAGTCAACAAAAACATTACAGCCGCTTCAGCTACAAAGACAATTGTTAAGACTGTAACAAATACTCTTGTAGGAGAAGGAATTCTATCGACTCCATTCTTCTTCATTATTGCTTTCATACTCTCTTTCTCTTCAGTACGAATTCAACCGGCGCGAGCAAAGGACTGATGCTGGTTTTCATAGATGATATTCATTTAGCCCTTCGGTTCAATGCTGCGGCAGGCTAGTGAGCTATCCACTGACGTGCTTCTTCGCGTTGCCTGAATGTTTTGAACTCCATCTCGAAGGCATGACCGAATTGCTCCAACAGAAATGCCTCTGATTCGTCATCTGATACGAAGGCGACACGGCCAACATATGATTTGTTGTTTCGATAGAAACCATGCTTGTCAAGAAATATCTTAAAGGTATAGTGGTCCAACAAATTGGTCGTGTCGAAAAGAATATTGACCACCGTTTTGGATGAGCAACACTCCAACCGTTCTGTTATTCTCTTGAATTCCTGAGCCGTAATGGCACCAGTCAGTACAATCTCTATTTCGTGGTCCGCCGTCTTCTTGAATTGATACATGGTGTATCCACCTCCTTCAAACATTCAGGATATATAAAGTTCGGATTTTCGACTGTCTAGGATGCTCATTGATTGTTTGCGGCTCATGCCTTCTGTTGAAGCTCCACTAGTGCAGCGTGTCCCGGATCATCATCGGAACCGAGAGACCAAATTTGGGGTTTCCAATATTTCGCAATAAGACTTAAGGTATGTCGTTTTAGGAATTCAGACAGAATCTCGCTGACACATTCACTCTCAAAGGCATGCATGATTTCTTCACTTATATCAACAGCTTTTTCGCGAGAGCTCGCAGAGCGAATTTTGACTTCTGCTTCTCCAAAATGTGTGGCTATCAATCGTTTCTCATGCGATGCTCCACGTAAGGAATAGTGTTTATTCAAAGAAATTTCATCAATCATTAGGAACTCTCCACAACTCAGTTATTCAATTCAGCCACAGTTTCGCCCATGGCTACTTCAATATCATCAGGATGCGCAGCAACTGCTGGGACATTATTAGCCTTCATTTCAATGTCCCTTAGAATGTAATAGTGTATCAATTGTCTTCTTGAGTTCACATAAATCAGGCGATTTCACTAGGAATGCATCCGCGAGCCATGTGTGAAAATCCTGTTTGCACGTTGCGTCGTCCGCGGTAAGCACGACTTTTACGTTCTGATTAAGATCGACTATGCTCTGCAGGCAACCCAAACCATCGACGTCCGACAGCTCCAAGTCAAGCACGACCAAATCAAAAGATTCATCACTTAATCTACTTAGTGCCTCACGGCCACCTGGCGCCGTGTTCACGCGGTAGCCATCTTCCTCCAACTCCGTTTGGTAGAACCCCCGTAATTCTCGTTCTTCTTCGACGACTAATATTTTATTGGCCACGTTGGAACATCCCCAATGAATGACTCTTTGTGTATTATTGCCAAAGTACCTCGCTCCGGCTTTCAGCGATCCTTTGCCGAGTTCCATTTTTAAATTCCTCGGCAGATTAATGAGTTACTCAAATCGAAAGTGCAACGATTATAACGCACCGTTAGTGTATCTCGACCTCTTTTTTGCAAACGACACATTTCTCTAGGGAGAAACATCATGTTAAGACCGCAGATTGTGGGACGGTTGCCAGGTGTCATCCTTTCGGTCGGTGTCGATGGTCAAAGAATCAGAAGGAAATTTAGGCTGAAATGAATTGCAAAAAGTACTTTACAAAAGCCCCAATGCGCCGATAGCTATGACATCCGATGACAAAAAAGGGCAATGAGTTAACCACTTCAGCTGGAGGTTGTAGTATGATACGCACCACAACGCCATTCTTTCTTACACTTCTATCGATGGTCCTTCTCTCGGGATATGCAAGAGGGCAATCGAAGCTCCAGATTCATGGCTATTTGACCCAGGCCTATGCATTTACCGACGGACACCAGTTCTTGGGTATCCCTGATGAAGGTACAACAGACTACCGAACTTTGGCTCTGCAATTTGGTTACGCTCTGGATGATAATAGCAAGCTTGTTATTCAGTTCAGTCACAGGCGTATGGGACTCAGCCCGGTAATGGCTTTTGAACATGACGTGAAATTAGACTGGGCATTCGCCGAATATTGGTTTACGGAGGCGATTGCAGCCAAGGTTGGTAAAGTTCAGCTTCCCATGGGCATTTACAATGAACTTCGTGACGTCGGCACCGTGCTTCCATTTTTCCGGATTCCTTATTATACCTATGGTGAGGGGAGTTGGGCCAGCGAAACCGTTGATGGTATTGTACTATCAACTTATCTCTTGGCTGATTCGCCCTGGAACTTCGACGTCAGTGTATTCTATGGAGGGTGGGATACTATTGAAGCTGGTGATCCATCCGTTCCCGTGCGTGCACATGTTGAAGATGGTGTCGGCGGTCAATTGTGGTTGAATACACCTGTAGATGGGCTTCGCTTTGGTATCGAAGCCCATCGCTCGACGGTGTCCGGTGGCTCCCGCGCAGCCGGGGAAAAAAGCCGCGCAACAACCTGGACTGCCTCTGTTGATGCACGCCTGGAGCGGTTCACATTTCAGGCGGAGTCTTTTAGCTACAACTTTGGTGATGGTTCCTGGAGGTCATACTATGCTTACGCGGGGTACAACATTAATGAAAAACTCAGAGCGAATGCACAGGTTGATGTCGGTCGTTTAAAGCTCGAAATCAACGAGCCCTTCTTTTCCGCAAGTGCAGACGCGAACAACAGAGACTTCGCAATTGGTTTCAATTACAAGCTCAGTCCCAGTTTGGTTCTAAAAGTGGAGCACCATTGGATGAAGGGATATCTGGTTGATGACAACCCGCCCGATTTTTTTACCGGCGATCCCGTGAAAGTGCAGTATACGATAATCGGCGCATCTGCGAGCTTCTAAGGTGGAAAAACCAAACATGAAAAGAGTTCTGCTGCTCTCAATATTGTCTCTTGCCGGGTGTTGCCTGATTAGTGACTTTACCCATGCCAAGGCCCAACAGTCTTACAAAATCATTGTCAACCTAACGAACCGCACTTCGTCTCTGACCCGAAAAGCGATCTCGAAAATGTTCTTGAAAAAGACCAAGAAATGGCCTGACGGACAAAAAGCTCTACCCGTCGATCGTCTCAGTAAATCAGCCATTCGCGCAGAGTTTTCGAAAACCATACATAAAAAGTCTGTCTCCTCTATCCAAGCCTATTGGCAAAGGCAAATCTTCTCGGGCCACGGGGTCCCAGGGCTTGAGAAACGTACGGAAAAAGAAGTGCTAGATTACGTTCGAGCGCACCCAGGCGCCATCGGTTATGTCTCCAAGAATGCGAAAATGGACGGCGTCAAGGTTCTAACGATTAAGAAATAACGACACGGACCCAGAGAAAACCCGCGAAGGCTTCGTCCAAAGCCCAGAGAAGTTCGGAACATGTACAAAAACCTAAAGATCAGACATAAAATCTCCATAGGGCCTTTATCATCAGCGCTCTCATTCCTACTGATAATCCTCGTGACATTGCTCCTTGGCCGGCATAATAATGACCTCCTGGAAAAGATTGAGACTGGCTACTACCCTTCCTTGAAGTTGAATCAGAACCTGGAAACAACGCTTTCGGCCATTCAACTGTCTTTGCAGGATGCCGTTGCTCTCGAGGACAGCGACGTGGTCGTGGAAACCGACAAGCATCGAGATGGCTTTCTCTGGAGCCTGGAGGCCAGCAAAGGAAATCCCGTAATCGAGATCCAAAAACTGAATGACCTTAGAACGATCTTTGAAGATTATTATGTTCTCGCCAGACGAACCACCATTGCGATGATCACCAAAGGGGAAATGAACGAAGGACTGGTGACCGCTCTGGATTCGATGACAACGAATTTCAACAAGGTTCAACGTGAACTTGTCCACCGCACCGGGTTCGACAAACAGCGGATAGCAAAAGCGTTTGCAGCGAGCCAGGATAATCATGAGATCCTGCTTGGTACCATAATTCTGGCTACTGTCATCTCTCTCCTGCTCCTGGTCTGGTTGTCAATCGTGGTGACAAAGTCAATAATTCGCCCCCTGAACAAAACTGTTCGCTATGCCAATGAAGTTGCGAAGGGGAATTTCGATGCACCAATCAAATTCCATGCAACTGATGAAATGGGTGTTTTGGCCAATGCCTTCCTGAAGATGACAAAGGAAATAGGCGCGTCGCTCGAGGAAAAACAAGAGGCGCTGCAGCACGCAGTTGCGGCTGAGGAAGATCAGAGACGAATCGCCTCCAAATTGGCGAAAACCAACACGCAGTTGGCATCGGAAATATCTGAGCGCAAACTGGCGGAACAAAAATTACGCGAAGCGCATGACGAATTAGAACTGCGTGTGCAAGAACGTACCCTGGAGTTGACCAATGCGAATAAAGAGCTAAAGATCGAAATAGCCGAACGCAAGCGGGCGAAGAAAAGGCAGGGCCAACTTCTTGAAGAATTGGCAAACGTGAATCGAGAGCTAAAAGATTTTGCCTATATTGTTTCGCATGACTTGAAAGCGCCTCTGCGCGCCATCGGTTCACTATCCGATTGGTTGAAGTCTGATTATGAGGAGCAACTCGATGAAGGGGGCAAAGAATTAGTCGAGTTGCTCAGTACCAGAGTGCGGCGAATGAACGATCTCATCGACGGTGTCCTGCAATATTCGAGAGTGGGGCGCGTGAGTGAAGAAAAGGTGAAAGTTGACCTCAACCAGGTCGTCCACAATGTGATCGACTCAATCGTTCCGCCAGAGAATATTGCCCTTGAAGTGCAGGATGAACTACCCACAGTTTGGTTTGACAAAACCAGAATTACACAGGTGTTTCAAAACCTAATCAGCAATGCGGTCAAATACATGGATAAGCCAAAAGGGGAAATCAAAATTGGCTGTGCAGCCGAGAACGGTAGCTGGGAATTTAGTGTTTCCGACAACGGACCGGGAATTGCGGAAGAACATTTCGACAAGATATTTCAAATTTTCCAAACCTTACAGGCGCGCGATGTGTTTGAGAGCACCGGAGTGGGGCTGTCCGTAGTCAAAAAAATCATTAAGATGTACGGTGGCAAGATTTGGGTGGAATCAATGTTAGGTTCCGGCGCCACCTTCTTTTTCACCATACCCAAGGAGCGCACCACATTACATGAAAGGGACAATGGAGAAAGAAATGAGAAGCAAAAAGCCGATCCTTCTTGTTGAAGATGATCGTATCGATTGCATGACCGTAACACGAGCGCTCAAGGAGATTAACGTCACCAATCAATTAGAGATCGCGAATAATGGTGAAGAAGCGTTGGCCTTCCTGAGGAACGGGAATAATACAAGACCGTGTATCATTCTCCTGGATTTGAACATGCCCCGGATGAATGGTCTGGAGTTTGTCAAAGTCGCCAGGCAGGAGGACTTGCTCAGAGGTATTCCGGTGGTAGTGTTGACCACCTCTAAGGACGAGCATGATAGAGTCGAATCATTCGATTTGAATGTTGCCGGTTACATGGTTAAACCGGTGGACTATAGAAAATTTGTCGAAACGATGAAAACGATCAACATGTATTGGACTTTGAGTGAATTGCCGTAGATGAAACAAGATTTCCCGGAGAATACTATGAGCGCCAAAGAAATTAGAATCCTGTATGTCGAAGATGACAAAGTCGATCAGATGGCTCTAAAGCGGTATCTGCAAGACCAAACCAATGGCTATGACCTTACCGTTGCCGATTCGATTTCCGAGGCCAAAGGCTTAGTAGACAGCAGAGAGTTTGATATCATCATTTCTGATTATTTGCTTGGTGACGGCACCGCATTTGATATATGCAAGTTGTCCCAAGGTACACCGATTATTGTCGCTACCGGAGCAGGTGACGAAGAAATCGCTGTGAAGATGATGAAAGCCGGCGCAACCGATTATGTTGTAAAAACCAGACTGTCGACAGAGTCGCTTTCCAAGTCCATCCACTATGCCATAGAATTGCACAGAACAGAGAAGGAGCGCGAGCGGGCAGAGGCAGAGTTGCTCAAGGCCAAGAACGCGACCGAAGCTGCAAACAAAGAGCTAACGAAAAAAAACCGGCAACTTGAAGAGGCGACATTGGCCGCACAAACGCTGGCGGGAAAAGCCAGGGAGGCCACCACAGCCAAAAGCGAGTTCTTGGCTAACATGAGCCATGAGATCCGCACTCCCTTAAATGCCATAATTGGCATGACAGACCTTGCACTTGAGACCAATCTAACGGCCGAACAGAGGGAATGTCTAAGTGTGGCTCACTCCGCTTCCGAAGGGCTCCTGGGCTTGATCAACGACATCCTCGACTTCTCAAAAATCGAAGCTGGGTGCTTGGAGCTGGAAAACGTTGATTTCAATCTGAGCGACCTTGTTTCCAGGGCCGCAGAAATCTTTTCGCTGCGCTGCAACTCAAAAGGTCTTGAGCTTCTCTGTGATGTTGAACCAGGAATTCCTCATTGGGTGGTCGGCGACCCCTCCCGGCTGCGCCAGGTATTGGTCAACCTGCTTGGCAATGCGGTCAAGTTCACTGAACAAGGCGAAGTGCTCGTAAGGCTTGAGCAGAAGGCAAAGCAAGAAGACAGAATAGAACTACGTTTTAGCGTATCCGACACAGGGATTGGCATCTCACAGGAGAATATTGAGCGGATATTTGACCAATTCTCCCAAGCCGACGGTTCCACAACGCGGAAGTTTGGCGGGACAGGTCTTGGCTTGAATATCTCCAAGACCATAGTAGAGCTAATGGGTGGCAAGATAGGAGTAGACAGTGAGAAAGGCAACAGCACTACATTTCACTTCAATCTGACTCTACCCATCGCAGAGCGCACAACTGAACAACATGGCGAAAAGCACGCAGATTTTGAGGGAGCGGTGGCATTGGTAATTGATGATAACCAAACCAGTCGATTGATTCTACGGAAAATTCTGACAGCCTGGGGATTCCAGGTAATGGATGCTCAGACCGGGCCGCAAGCGCTTGCCATTCTGCAGGATAGTGTTGGAGCCATCGATTTGATCTTGATGGACCACCATATGCCGCAGACAGATGCCATGGAGTTGGCGCAGACGATTACAGAGCAGACCAACGTCAAGCTGATTCTACTTGGCCCGGCCGGAGGACAGGATTCGTTACACGCGGTGGATAAACGCTCGTACGTTGCCAAGCCCGTGAAGCAGTCAGAGTTGATGGCCGCGCTTGACCGAATGCTGGGAGACTCCAACCCGGCGAATGATGCTGTCAAAATCGTAGATCCGGATGCCCGCGAGAGTCAGTTAGCCAATTATAGAATTCTTGTCGCTGAGGACCACCCGGACAATGTAAAACTGGTTAGCAAAGTATTGCAACGAGCCGGTATCTCGGCGGACTTTGCGGAAAATGGCAAACTGGCAGTGGAAGCCGCCAAACAACGGCGTTATGATTTAATATTGATGGATGTTTGTATGCCTGTGATGGACGGGTTTGAAGCGACCAACGAAATCAGAGCGTGTGAGTCTCTTGCTGGTGAGAGCAGAGTTCCCATTCTTGCATTGACAGCGCATGCAACAATAGGGTATCGAGAAAAATGTCTAGAAAATGGTATGGATGACTTCGTCACAAAGCCAATAAAAAGGAATGACTTTCTAAGGACCATTCGCCAATGGCTTGAGTCCCGGCCGGTCCGTTTGATGGTAGATGATTCCCAACCCGACCCAGCCGACTAGGGCTGCTAGGTGGGTCGTCAAGGGCACCTGGGCTGTAGCGTGCCCTTGACGCGCGGCGCAATTGACCGCCCCCAGGCCATTTTTTCTGTCCCGGGCAAGCCAGACTCTTCCTTGCAGACTTTGACTCCTTCCCGACGGGTTTTTGCCCTTCCTGACGGGCTTTGACCCTTTCCCGACAGACTTTTACCCTTCCTGACGGGTTTTGACCCCTTCCCGACGGACTTTTACCCTTCCTGACGGGCTTTGACCCCTTCCTGACAGACTTTTACCCTTCCCGGCGAGCTTTTTACCCATCGTGCGGGATTTTATCACTCCCGCAGCGCCTTTGAGAGCACTGCGGGAAAAATGGAGCGTTGTTGGTGTTTAGGTGTCTTCACCAGCCGTGGGCGCAGAAGAATCCTGCGATGAATGCCGGAATCTTCTATGATAGCGGCTGAAATACCCTTTCAGGCGCGCTTCATTGCGCCAAAAGACATACTGGCCGCATTGCCGAACCTCGTCAACCGCCTGTTTGAGATGGGTATAGGCTTTGTCGCGAAGAACTCTTGAGCTGCTAGTGTCTGCGCGATCCCGGGTTGCCTTGGCCAGCAGGTCGGAGAGCCTGTCTGCCGTCGTGGCGGCCTGGTCCAGCAAGGAAACCTCGAAATTGATCTGTTGCAGCGGTTCGATGTTCTCGTTGGCCAGCACGGCAATGTCATTCAGGTCCTGAATCATATCAGCATGGCCGTTGCCGTCGGCAATGGCGGAGACACGGCTGAGCAAATCGGGGGAATTGCGGTAGGCGTAGCGCAAACCGTGCAGCAACTGGTCTCTCAGGTCATAGCCGGCGGGGGATTCATCTTTCCACTCTTTCTCCGCCTCTTCTTGCGTGAAGCGTTCTTTGAACCAGATGGATTCTCCTTCCCGCAAAGCGCCGGCACGGACGGGGATATCCTGAACCAGACTCCAATCCAGTCCCGCGCCGGTCAGCGCAGTCTCGTCATCGCTAGACCAGCGGTAAAGGTTT
>JAJDAF010000020.1 GCA_029261995.1 Candidatus Zhuqueibacterota bacterium | reverse complement strand
CTCAGAAGGGTATTCAGTACTTGAATAGCTTTCATGGCAGAAACCTTTCTCTGATGAGATAGACCCGAAATCTGAAACAAATTACCAAGAAAACTTTTGTTTTTCAAGCATTTATCACAATAATTCGTGGGGATTCTTCAGCCTGCGAGGTAGGGGGGGGTACCTATATAGGTGGGGTGCCTCACAGGTACCCCCCTGACCGTGAACGGCATTCTTGAGTTTGCCGGAAACAAAACTGGAAGATTCACTCGAGCGATTCTGTTTTTCCTGCAACAGCAAGGTGACCAAGAACACAAACCGGAGAGCCCATGCATTTCATCAGCCGAGCACATACGACTATCCTGACCGTCACAATCGCTGTTCTGGCGCTGTACAGTCTCGCCCGCGCCAAAACGGAATATCGCACGGTTCAGTTGCGGGACAAGACCAAACTTGAGTTTGCGCTGGTTGCACCTGACCGCATCGATCCCGATGCATCCTACCCGGTTCTGCTGGCGCTGCCGCCCGGGCCGCAGCATCGTGGCACGGTGGACTGGGGAGTGAGAAACATGTATGAAAAGCAGGCGAACAAGCGTGGCTGGATTGTGGTGAGCCCGATCGCTCCAAATGGCCGGCTGTTTTTTTCAGGGTCCGAGCAGTACATTCCGGAGCTACTGGCGTTGATTGCCGAGGAGTTCAAAGTAGCCGGCGGCAAGTTTCACGTTGCCGGCATCAGCAACGGCGGCATCAGTGTTTTTCGGGTGGTGCTGGATTCCCCGGAGCTTTTCCACTCTCTCATCGCCATGCCTGGGTTCCCGCGCGGCGACGATTTCAAACGGTTGTCGAGGCTGAAGCATCTGCCCGTGCGCATGTTTGTCGGGCAGCATGACAGCGGCTGGGTGGATGCCATGCAACGCTCAGAAAAAGCGCTGCGTGACATGAAAACGGATGTCTCGCTGCAAGTGGTGGCCGGCGAAGGCCATCAAATCGGAAGCCTGCAAGGCGGGCAACAGCTTTTCGATCTGCTGGATGGGTTCCACGACAGGGTCTCGCGAGACTCAAAATGAAATTCGGCCCGGAGCTGTGTGCCCGGCCTTAGACGGGCCGGCTACTGCTCATCAAACGAGAGCATCGTTCCGGGTGGCAGCAGCCTGATATTCTCGATGAAGTCTTCTCCAGGCGCGCGAACCAGGGTGAACGCAATCGCCGAGCCCTCCGGGATGTCGCGCAGCGCGTCTTGTTCCTTCACGATGAACCACATTTTCATGATCGGCATGACGCTCGCGATTTCCTCATGATGTATTCGTGCGCGCAGGCCGTCGGCTGAGGTGTTGAGAAATCTGCCGCGGACTTCATAGGTCAATGTGTCAGGCTCACCGCTCTTTCTTTCGGAATTGCCCTGCTCGCAGGCTGTCACCATCAGGACTGCAAATAAAATGGTGCGCGCCATGCGCCGTGGGTGTTTTGAGTTCGAGTCGAACATTTTGGTTCTCCCTTTTGCAAAGAAGATGGTCAGATTTGATATCAAAAACAAGGATTTGGTTCGTTTGGTGTAGCATCGTTGAAGAAGAAAATAGAGAGCCACGGATTCTCACTGATGACACACGGATTTCTAAATGTGGACAGTTTCTACAGGAGTTCCTTTTGTCAAGAATTTCGTTGCTTATGGACTTTGAAGTTGAAGTCGTTCACAAGCAAAGTGTTCACACCAATGCTTCTTAGCATAGTCCGCGGTTTTCACCCACAATGCCTTTATCCTTGTCGAATCAGTGAAAACCCGTGGCCAAGTTCATTGGGTCGCATCGCCTCTGCGTCGTGGTAATTCGTACCCTCTCATTATTTGAACAAAACCGCGTGATGATACATCCGTTGTTGTCGCCTCGTGTGATTCGTCCTTGATCTAGTCAGGCTGCTGACGTACCTTGCAGCCCATTCTGGTCAATTAATTATCGGAGGAGAGGAATGAACGCGCACAAGCCAGATGTCCCCTATGTCCCATCGCAAACCAATTTAGCTGAATTCACTCTGAAAGCCATCCTGCTTGGCCTGGTTATGGCTGTGGTGCTCGGCGCCGCCAACGCCTATCTCGGGCTGAAAGCGGGATTGACCATCTCAGCCACATTCCCGGCAGCGGTTGTCGCGATTGCGGCTTTCCGACTGCCGTTTATGCGCGGCACCATTCTGGAACAGAACATCGCGCGCACCACCGCTTCGGTGGGCGAGGCCCTGGTGGCGGGCGCCATCTTTACCATCCCTGCTTTCGTGATGGTGGAGATGGACGGCGAGCGACTGTGGACCCACTTTAACTACTGGGAGACTTCGGCCATCCTACTGGTCGGCGGCGTGCTCGGTATTCTGTTTGTCATCATGCTGCGCCGCACCCTGGTGGTGGACGCCGAGCTGCCCTTCCCGGAAAGTTATGCCTGCTATGAGATCGTGCGGGCGGGACAAAAGGGAGAAAGCGGGGCCAACTACGTGTTTGGCGCCATGGGCGTTGGCGCGCTTATCGAGCTGTTGAAAAACAGCAATGGCCTCGCCATTTTCAGGGAAACCATGGAAGTATTCGTGCAGTTCCCGAAATCCGTGGTGCACCACTTTACCTCCGCGCGTGAGTCGCTCGGCAACATCGCGCACACCGGCGGAATTACCTTTGCGACACCCCTGGCCTCACCGGCATTGATGGGTGTCGGCTATATCATCGGGCCGCGTCTGGCGGCGATAAACTTTTGCGGCGGTGTGCTGGCCTGGCTGGTTTTCATTCCCCTGGCTTTATTTCTCAACCCCGAGCTGCGCAGCACACTGCTGATCGACGGTCAGCCGGCGCCGTGGAATGAATTGAGCTATTCTATCTGGTACAACCAGATTCGCCCGATTGCCGTGGGCGCCATGCTGGTGGGCTCGCTTTACACCTTGTGGGGATTGCGTGGCTCCATTTTTTCCGCCTTCCACGGCGCGTTCAAAACCAAGTCCGAAGAAGAAGCGCGGCTGGCCGAAGACCGCCTGGAGAAAGACATCAACCTGAAATGGATCATTCTCTCGACCATCGGCCTGGTGATTCCAATGACGTTTGTCTATTACTTGTTCAGCGACAGCATCGCCGGTGCGCTGATCGCCGCGGTCATCATGACCATTACGGGTTTCTTGTTTGCCGGCGTCGGCGGTTGGCTGGTGGGACTGGTGGGTGGCTCGAATCAGCCGATCTCCGGGCTGGCGCTTTCCACACTGATTGTCTCAGCTCTGGTGATGGTTGCCATCGGCGTGGTTGGTCTCAGCGGTGTGGCCGCGGTTCTGGCCGTAGCAGCCGTGGTTTGCTGCGCCACGGCCGTGGCCGGCGATATGATTCAGGACTTGAAGGTCGGCCATCTCATCGGTGGCACGCCGTGGAAGATGGAAGTGGCGGAAATCATCAGCACGATCGTGGTTTCGTTCGTCTTGATCTTCCCGATCATTATTTTGCACGAAGGCAACATCGCAGCCGGTGGCATTGGAATCGGCGACACGGCATTACCGGCGCCGCAGGCAGGATTGATGGCGCAGCTCGCAACCGGAATTGTCGGGGGCGATATGGCGTGGGGCCTCATCATTATCGGGATGTTTTTTGCGCTCGCGCTGATCATCATCCAGGCGCCGGCGCCGATGTTGATCGCAGTGGGGATGTACCTGCCCTTCGATACCACCTTCGCCATTTTTGTTGGCGGACTGATCAAGCTGGCAACCGATAAGGTGGCAAGCAAGCGCAATCCTTCATCTGAGGAGAAGACTCGCGTAGAAAACATCGGCACGTTGGTGGCCTCCGGTTTCATCGCCGGTGAAGCTTTGACCGGCGTGGTTCTGGCGGGCCTGGTTTTGCTGGGAGTCAGCTCGCTAACCGAGGTGTTCAGCGGTCATGAGTCGTTTGCTTTTGCGGAAGGCGCTGTCGGCGGCTGGTTGTCGCTGCTGATTTTTGGCGCCGTAGGATATGGCTTGATGCGAGTACCCACGAGCAGGATGAAGAAGCGGTCATAAAAACCCGAGGGTGACAGATGCAGTCTCTGCAAGGCAGAGTTGCCTTGATAACCGGCGTAAGTCGAAGAAACGGCATCGGCTACGGTATCGCAAAAAGGCTGGCGTCCATGGGAGCCGACCTGTTCTTGCATTCGTTCCAGCCCTACGACAAGGAGATGCCTGCGGTCGGCGAGCTCTGCGACCTCGAGATTCTGGTTGATGAGCTACGCAGTTTCGGGACAGCGGTTGACCACTTGGAGGCAGATTTTCTGGAGCCGGAATCCCCTGGCCGAGTCATGAACACTGCCGCCGAAAAGCTGGGTCACATCGACATCGTGGTGCTCAATCACACCCGTGACACTTTGGCGGAATTTCAGGACTTGACAGCCGAGGAGATCGACAAGCATCTGAGCGTGAATGTGCGCGCGGCCCTGCTCTTGATACAAGCGTATTCAAAACAGCACGATGGCCGGGCGGGCGGACGCATTATCCTGCTGACCTCGGGGCAAGATCTCGGGCCGATGCCGCATCTCGCTTACGTTGCCTGCAAGGGCGCGTTGCACCAACTTACAGCAAGTCTATCGGATATTTTCATCGACACAGGCATTACGGTAAATACGGTCAACCCGGGTCCGACCAGGACCTACCAGCCGCCGGAAGCGGTCGAGCAGGAGGTCTTGAAGCGAATGCCGCTTGAACGCTGGGGCGAGCCGGCCGATGCAGCGCGCCTGATTGGCTGGTTGGTTTCTGATGATGCCATGTGGGTCACCGGACAAGTGGTCAATTCTGAGGGCGGCTTCCGACGAGGATAATGCGATTCTCGGGACCGCGCGAAGATGAATGCGAGGGTCTTTGACGTGATGCGGCGTTTAAACACTTTTCTTGCATAGCACAAGAATGACATGACCTTCAAATAACATAACTCTTGACAAGGAGGAGCTATGCCTACGCCACAAAAAGGCATTTTCCAGGAAGACAGCAACAAGTTCTACCACCTCGAGTATAAAGTGGACTTTTTGTTGCCTTTTCCCCGCCTTCAAAATGCGCTCAAACAATCTCTTTCATCACCTGCAGACAATGTGAATCTTGTCATTGCCTTTGGAAGGCAAGCCTGGAATACGCTACAGCCGAATTGGCAACCGGATGAGTTGCTCGATTTTGAAACCTTAAGAGGAACAAAAGGTTTTGTGATACCATCGACTCAGCGTGACATGTTTTTTTGGATTCATAGTCAAAACCATGACGATAATTTTGACAGCGTATTGCGAATACAGGAGGCAATGGCTGAGGTCGCGGAAGTGCAGTTGGATCTAGCAGGCTTCACCTATCATGATTCACGTGATCTCATTGGTTTTGTTGATGGTACTGCCAATCCCAAAGATGACGACCGGCACCTTGTGGGCGTGATCCCAGCAGGACAAACCGGCGCAGGTGGAAGTTATGTCTTGTCTCAGAAGTGGGTTCACGACTTGCAGGCATTTAATCACTTACCCATCGAACAACAAGAGAAAGTGGTCGGACGAACGAAAGGTGACGATATTGAGCTGGAAGGAGACGCCATGCCCGCGGATTCTCATGTCAGCCGGACCGATGTCAAAGTTGACGGCAAAGCCATGAAAATATATCGGCGAAGTGCACCTTACGGCTCAGCAACGGAGCACGGTTTGTATTTTCTCTCCTTTTCCTGTGAGATGGCAAGATTCACTGTTCAGTTGGAGCGTATGTTTGGGACCACCGAAGATGGACTGTACGATAAGCTGATCGAATACTCGAAAGCCGTGTCAAGTTCCTATTGGTTTGCGCCATCTTCAGAAGACTTGGAAAACCTGTTGAAGTAGCACTGAATTCAAATGTCGAAACAAGGGAGCATCCGTGCAGATTTGGGTTGATGCAGACGCGTGTCCGAAGGCCATCAAGGAGACTATCTATCGCGCAGCCGAGCGGGTTAAGGCCACGACCACGTTCGTATCCAACAAACGCCTGCGCATTCCTGTGTCCGATTATATCAAGACCATCCAGGTTCCGCTTGGCTTCAACGTTGCGGACGAAAAGATTGTTGAGCTGATTGTCGCCGGCGACCTGGTCATATCGGATGACATCCCGTTTGCTGCCGAAGCCATCGACAAAGGCGGTTACGTGCTCAACTTCAGAGGGCAGTTCTACACCGAAGAAAACATCCGCGAACGGCTGTCCATTCGTGATTTTATGGATGGGCTGCGCAGCACCGGTGTCGAGACCGGTGGGCCGGCGTCATTTCGTCCCAAAGACCGCCAGGCTTTTGCCGACCAACTGGACCGATTCCTGGTGAAGCGTAGCAAATGATGACTATGACGAAGCTTGTGCCGTAATCGCAGCCTGTAGTTTCTCCGGCTCGTCAGTTCCAAGCCGAATCTTCTTGCCGCTCTTTAGAGACAGTTCCAAAGCCTGCAGTCCGGAGACATTATACAGCCATCCGTGTTGCGTCAATCGGATGCCAAAGCCAAACCACCAACTGTTTCTTACGACTCTCATATCGACGATGTCAGGTAGGTCGATTGCCTTGTTCCACAGCCTTGGGCCGAAGAACCATTGCAGCGTACTTTCGCTGACACGAATCGTCAAGGTCGCGAACACAGCGCCAATCAGAAAGAGCAGGCCATAGAGAACCGCGGTAGAAACAGTGAAGTTCCCCCAAAGGCTGGCCGTTAAGACAACTGCGAGAATAGCCACTCCCCAATAGCCAATTTGAGTATGTTTATAAGCATTCATAGGTTTTCTCCTTTCATACCTTGTTAGAGACTTGTGCAATCATCAGCAGCTGGCTAAACAAACCAGACGCCGTTGGTTACTAGACAATCAACTGAATCCAGGGCCATATGAATGACCAAGCCAATGCCGACATAACGTGACTTTGGGATAAAACAAAGCAACACATAGAGCGCTATGGGCACAAAGCCATGCAAAGGATGGTAACCGATGCTACAGCGCGCCGGATCATACGTCGGATTCGCCATGAAATGGTCGAGGTCTACGAGCATTGTGGAAGCCATGACCAAATAAGCAAATCTCCAATTCCGCCGAAAGAACAATCCCACTACAGTGGCCGGGACGAGAAAATGTAGCGCAACATGTATCATCAACTTATTGTCTTGTGATGTGCTAACCTTTAAGCAACCGAGCCAGGTACAAGAGCCATACGAACTATTCGCACCTAGCCAGATCCAATGAAGCCAAATGCTAAATTCTCATTCCAGGATATATATGTAGGGTTTGGCATGGACAATCATCTGGCTTTGTTGCGCTCTGCTCAATTTAGCCACAAAGCTGTCACGCTGAATTTGGAGACTCTTGTCGAACTCATACAGACTCATTCGGTTTTGAAAGATGTCCCAGAACAAGGCTATCCGAGGGTCTTCCAAACCTTTGTCAGCGTAGTAGCCTTTTTCATTCTGTGTGGGATGGTTAATCAATGTTGCGGCGACCTCTCCAGCTTTATTCACTTCGACAGATTCATATTCAGTGGCCGGAGCGTATTGAAAACTGGCGAGCAGTTCGTTACGGACAAAATCAAGAACGACGAGCTCGCCCCGCCTAACAACTGCAAAGAGATGGCCACCATCAGTTGAAAAGCTCAGATTACTGAAAAAGCCGCTTTCTAACTGCTGACCAACTTCATTACCATTTTCATCAAAGAATACTAGCTTGGACTCAAAACCGCGAGGATCAATTCGGCGACGTGATGCAGAGACAGCCGCCCACTTCCCATCGTGGCTAAGCACAGCGTTGTCGATGCGATAATCCGGAATTGATTGGCTCCAGAGTTCTTGCCCCTCAACCTGGTAACAGATGATTTCAGATGAATTTGCAGCTATTAATTTTAGGCCATCGTTTGAAAGCGCATAAATGTATGCGTGAAGCTTTGCGCGCGGAGAGTTTGAATTATAGTCATGGATGAACAACTCGTCGTAGAGCGCCGTTTGTTCAAGGAAGTGTTTGCCATCATTCGAAAGCGTTAGAATACCCACACGATTTTCAAACTCACCCAATACAGTACCAGCCCGGATATCATGAAAAGTCGCAGTGAATGTCTCGACTTCGTATGCCGAGTCGTAGACTCCACTTGGCTCAATGTCTGCCCTATAAAATCCATTACTTGAATAGGGCATGTGTATTCTTGATAACAGTCCATTAACATCGTAGTTATTCCGATCATTGGCCACGACATCATCAACTGAAAGTCTCCTAATTACGGTAAGCTCATCGGTGAGAGTATTAGAACCTAGAGAATCGTCTTTGTTGCACCCTTGTGAAAGCAATAAGACTAAGGGCCCTGCAGCTATCAGAGTTTGTTTGAGCATCATGATCAAGGACATTCTCGTTTCCATGTTTGGACTTCCGCCTGTTTGATGTAAGATTTAGCTATTGACTTAGCGGCTTCTGCGTTTCCCTTTGCCTTGTTTCGACTGTCTCCTGTTGGGCGCTCTCAAGGCTGGATTCACTTTTGATGCCAGCCAGATAATCTGCCGCGCACCGCGCGTGCCATTTGCGCGAATCCGTCTTTCATCAACCTGGAAACCGGCTTTGCGCAGGCGCTTGGTGAATGCCGGATCTTGTCCTGCCGACCAAACCGCGAGTACGCCACCGGGCCGCAAGGCGGAAAAGGCGATGAAAAGTCCCTCCATGCTGTACAGGCGGTCGTTGCCTTTCTGCGTCAAACCTGCCGGTCCGTTGTCGATGTCCAGAATGATGGCGTCGTACGCGGATGGTTTTTCCAACAGGATGTCCGCAACATCGATTTCCCGCATGGTCACGCGTTTGTCTTGCAACGGCGCCCCGGCCAATTCGGAAAGAAGTCCGCGGTTCCACTCGACCACGCCAGGTACCAGTTCCGCAACCACTATTTTGCTGGCAGGGCCTGTTTGCTCCAGGGCAGTTGCCAGGGTGAAGCCCATGCCAAGGCCCCCAATTAACAAACTTGCCGCCGACCGGTCCGGTAACTTCTGACAAGCCAGCTCTGCCAGCGCTTTTTCTGAACCGTTCTCGCGGCTGTTCATGAGCTGTTGGGCGCCGATGCTGATTGAGAATTCGGAGCCACGCTGGTAAAGGCTGAGCTTCTTACTCTCACCCGGTATTTCGACTGTATCGATGAGTATTCTGGGGATCATTTACCTGTTTCCAAAGATGTTTGGTAACGCCGGGTAGCCGCGATGGCGATAGCGGTTCGCTGTGTGCCCGGTGTTAGCTTCTGATGTGCAACACCTGCTCAATTGCTGCACCAATATTTGTGAAATTGACTTCCAAAGGTTCAAGTTGTTTTAACCTGGACAGTGTGATGGTTTTCTGATTGCCAACTGACCTGTCCAAAGTTTCCGTGGCCACAACATGAAACACCCATTGATCCAAATTCAATGGATTGATTGTGTCTTTGTCTTTATGCGAAAGGACACAAAATACATAAACATCGGACTGTCTGACCGTTTGGGTAGAATATGTATTTGACGCTGAATCCCAACCTTGGGTAGGACGAATACTGAATTGGATAGTTGATAATTTATTCTGTGACCAGCTTTGGATATAAGCACAAGACTTTACCTCAACCTTTATTCCTTCTGTTGTTTCAATGTCAAAAGCATCCCATTCCTTTCTTATGCCACTATTACAGCCGAGTGATGAGGACACTATGAACTCGGCAAGCACTCCACGTAGTGCATTACCGACCAAATCGGATGATGACCACTGCCAAAAAGTCAATAGATTGATTGGCAATGAGGCTCCATTGCTAAGAAATGGCTCAGTTCCGATCTTCTGAGTTACGGAGATTGCCTGCAATTCTTTCATATTGTATTGAAGTTAATGAGAAGGCCAAGCTAGATGCCGACATGTTTCATGTAGATCGGCGTCTGTGCTTTGAACACATGATGCATTTGCAGAACGGCCTTGGCTTCCACGCGTGTCATGACATCAACTATAGAAACCAACTTGGTACCTCTCGGTGCCGAGTATGATACTTTTGTATCGGACTGGTTGTTCAACTTCCTTTTGAAAAGGAAGGCTTTGAAGGTCAGTATCTGACAAGTCAAATTTTGCCATTTCTTGGCAAGATATTCTCCAGTAGAGCTGGTTTGAACACGGAGTCACGGAGCTGACAGAGAAACACGGAGTCTTCAACTGTTCCGCGGACCCAAGAGCTTTCTCCGTGTATCTCCGCGAACTCCGGTCTCCGTGGTAAGAAGGAAACTCTGATCTATCTCTGAAATACCCGCATTAATTCTGGCTCGTCCGGGCTGGCTCGATTCCAAAAAAACCTGCGAGGATGGCGTTGCACTTCAATGGCATCCCCGGAAGTCTTCGCAGTCATGTTGAAACCTTGCATGTGTCTGAAAATATCCCATTCGCAATTCATAATTTGACGTTAGACTTTTTGAACCTCAAAGTAAAGCAGGCCGTGGTCTGAATACTTGTTAATCCACGCCCTTTTCTTTGCATCAGTGGCTTCTTCGGGCCAGCCGCGAACTGAGACTTCAGAGCCAGCGATGGTTCTGAACTGAAGATGGTCAGCCGCGACAACATGGTCGAGGTTGCTGCCCGGCTTGTACTTATCGTTGCCATTCCACCAGGTCAGGTCGCCACTTTTGCTGAGGCGTCTCATTTTTTTGTATTTGGCGCGCCGGTCAAGCTCGTTAATCTCATCAGCCGCCGTAATATCATGCTGCTTATAAGGATAGTCAAAGCCCATGGTATTCAAATCGCCCATGAAAATATAATTTGCCGCGTTGTCGCCGGCTGCGCCATTCAGCACGCTTCGAAATTTCAGTGCGCGTCTCAGCATGTCATCTCTAAGTCCAAAGCCCTTTGGGTCCGGCATACTTTTAAGGTGCAGGAACAGCAGGGGATAATACTGACCCGCAACCAAGGGCGTGACAAGTACACCGGGTCGGAGCGTCGCCTGCCCGGCTCTGAACTCGAGTTTCTGCGTCACAAAGGCGCTCAGTCCGCGCTTGATCCCCACCAGAATCTCCTGCATTTGCCGGCCTTCGGTGATGTGAAACTGGTACTCCGGCATTGTGTCTAGAATTGGACGGAAGATATGCTGACTTCGCACTTCATAAATTGCAACCACATCAGCCTTCTGGGCAGCGATAAAATCAATAATCGGTTGAATTGGCCTGATTGGCTTCTTCGTTCTTGAATCCAACGCCCCGAAGTGTTCGACATTCCATGACGCAACTGAAAATGCTTTTGCCATTGTTTGACCTCCGGTTTTTTATAAGAAGCTATTTGCCATTGCCAGGCGTTGGTTAAGTGTTGACCAGCCAACGACCACAACAAGCCGCACAGCTGTTCGAGCCGGCTTATTCTTTTAGCTGAGTTCTTCAACGCTGAAGAACAAAACCTTTTCACTCAAAACCCCTGGACGATGTTGATGTTCTTCACCGTCAGGGATAAAGATAACATCTCCAGGCTCATAAACTTCTGTTTTCCCGCTGAACTGAATCTCCAGTTTTCCTGCAATAAGGTAGGCATAATGCCCCTTCAGGCACCAATCAGCATGCACCATTTTTTGAGTGAACTCTACAAGCCTGACTTGAAAGCCTGCCTGTTGAAAACACTTGTATCGAATGCCGTCCCCGGGTTCAATCCAATCTAGCTTATCAAATTGTACTTTGTATTTTGGATTCATGGTCTCATCTTCTCATCGTATGGAAACATGACGCTCTGCTGGTGGGGGATTTGCCGCCCACCTGGCTCGCCCATCAGGTAATCCACCACGCACAAGTAAATTGGGAATTGCATTCCCCAAGCGCACTACATCATCTGCAACAACAACTCAACTTCGAATTGAATGGCGCCGTACGTGTAGCTGCTCCTTGAAAGGAAATCATTAATAGAACTGAACTCCGATTTTAAGAACAATGGCCTTTAGCTGATATGAATTAACTTCCGGGATCCCAAAAGGCGTTACCTGACCCGTCGGCGACTTAGAGCGGTTTCGTCATTCGATACAATCTCAACCCTTGTATGGGCAAGCGCTTCGGCCACTGCGACTCAACGCTCATGCCGCGGCGTTCATAGAGTCGGCGCGCACCTTCATTGTTGGCTGAGACGTCGAGGGACAGTCGAGTCGAACTGCGTGCGCGGGCCCGTTCTTCGGTAGAGTCCATCAAGGCGGAGCCGACGCCTTCGCCGCGAAGTTCTTTGTCGGTAGCGATGGCCAACAGGTAGAAATCATCATCGCGGATGGTGTTGAGGATTCGCAGCAGTGGTGCACAGAGAATTTTCACGGCCGTCATTCGCAAGGCACGGTATCCCACGGCCTGCTTTAGCGGTTGGTCCGAAAAATGGCGATGTTGCTCACCAGTAAACCCCAGGGCCATGCCAACGATTTGTTTGTCATGTTCGGCAAAAGTCACGTTTTGGAAGGAGTAGCTGTGGCCAGGTTGGGCATATGCCCTGGCGATAATGTGCGCAGCACGGCGACCAAGCATAAAACGGAAAAAGCCCTCGGCGGCTTCGTCGAGGTAGCGACCACATGCCAGACCTTCGTCGAACGTGGGCTTCGCGGCCCGGAGAACTATCGAATGCTGCTTCATGGCAATCGGAGCCAATTGTTCAATTGACGTTGGATTCGATTCTTCTGCATGATTCTCTTTTCATCCAGCAACATGCTCAGGGGCACCGGCCCGTTCGCGTCATGATTTCGATGTGAGGGAGCCTATTCCAGAACCATACTCAAAGCAATCCGCCCCCGCTCGGCTTCCACTTTCAGGACTTTGACATCGATCACATCCCCGACCGCCACCACCTCCGTTGGATTCTTGACAAACCTGGTTGCCATCTGACTCTTGTGCACCAGCCCATCCGATTTAACACCGATATCGACGAACGCGCCGAAGTCCACGACGTTACGCACGGTGCCTTTCAGGACCATGCCGATGGTGAGATCTTCCATCTTCAAAACATCGCTGCGTAGGATGGGTTTGGACATCTCATCACGGGGATCGCGGTTGGGCTTTTCCAGGCTTTCTATGATGTCTTGCAACGTCGGTACGCCGACGCCGAACTCGGAGGCGAGCGCGGCTATCTTCAGTTGCTCGCCCTTGATTTTTTGACCGAGCACCTGACCGTTTGCTTTCACCTCGCTTTCGCGCAAGTCCAGGCGTTGCAGCAGCGTCCCGGTGGCCTCGTATGACTCTGGATGCACCGCCGTGGAGTCGAAGAAATTCTCGGCATCGGGGATACGCAGGAACCCCGCGGACTGCGTGAATGCCGTCGCGCCGAGCCCCTTGACTTTGGTCAATTCGCTGCGCGACTTGAAGCGGCCGTTCTGCTGTCGATATTCTTCAATATTCTGAGCCGTTCGGCTATTGATGCCCGATACATACTTGAGCAGTGCCTTCGATGCAGTATTCAAATCGACACCGACGTAGTTCACGGCTGACTCCACAACCCGGTCGAGTGACTCCGCCAGCCGGTTTTGATTGACATCGTGTTGGTAGAGCCCGACACCGATAGACTTGGGATCGATCTTCACCAGCTCGGATAGCGGATCCATGAGTCGGCGCGCAATGGAAATGTTGCCGCGCATTTCCAGCGGTAAGTCCGGGAATTCCTCTTTGGCGAGAGGTGATGCCGAGTAAACCGATGCTCCGGCTTCGCTGACGATGACATAGAATAGCTCGGCTTCCGTCTCACTGATGACTTCGGCCGCGAGTTGTTCGGTTTCTCTCGAGGCCGTTCCGTTGCCGATCGCGATGATATTTACTCCGTATTTGGCAATCAGCTCCTGCAATTGCTGTTTCGAGAAATCCCAGCGCTGCTTTGGTTCGTGCGGGTAGATGGTTATGCCTTCAAGATATTTGCCGGTGGCGTCAATCACGGCCACCTTACATCCCGTACGGAATCCCGGATCGATGCCCATGATCACCTGATCCCGCACCGGCGGCGCCAGCATGAGATTCCTGACGTTTTCCGCAAATACGGCGATGGCGTGTTCGTCGGCCTGTTCGGTAAGTTCGTTTCGAATTTCCCGCTCAATTGCGGGCGCGATCAACCTTTGATAGCTGTCCACCACCGCAAGGTTTACCTGCTCAAAGAAAATGGATTTTGAATTCTTGAGATATCTTTTGTTGATGAATTCCACGGCCGCCTCCGCGGCAACCTCGATGGTCACTCGCAGGATGCCTTCGCGTTCTCCGCGATTCATGGCGAGAATACGGTGTGGCCTGATCTGTTTTGCCAACTCCTGGTATTCGCCGTACATTTCGTAGACGCCGAGGTTGTCTTCGTCTCGTGCTTTTGAGGTGATGAGGCCGGTCCGAAAGGTGAATCGCCTGATTTCTTTGCGCACCTCGGCATCTTCGGAAATAAGCTCGGCGACAATGTCTCGCGCGCCGGCCAGGGCATCTTCCGGCGTTGCTACATCCTTGTCGGCATCGACAAATGGCGCGACGATGTCATCGAGGGTGCCGTCAACCTGCTCCTGAGCGATGATAATTTCAGCCAGGGGCTCCAGGCCCCTCTCTTTGGCGATGGTGGCCCGGGTTCGCCGCTTAGGTCGATAAGGCAGGTAGAGGTCTTCGACTTCCCGTAGCTTTCCGGAATTCTCGATCTTGCCTTTGAGTTCAGGCGTCAGTTTGCCTTGCTCATCGATGGAGGCGAGTACCGTTTCCTTCCGATCCTGCAAATTGCGCAGATAACGGATGCGATCTTCCACATGCCGGATTTGTACTTCGTCGAGGCCGCCGGTGACTTCCTTGCGGTAGCGGGCGACAAACGGCAGCGTGTTACCTTCGTCGAGCAACGCAACAGTCTGCTCAACCTGCTGCGGCCTGATATTAATCTCATTGGCTATGACGGCAAGAAAATCGGGTTTTTGCAATTCTGGGGCCTCCCTGAAAATAGGTTGACTTGAAAGATTTTATTCGTAGATTAGCTGCGTGTTCCTGAACATGATGGGGCAGCGGGGGTCTGTAATAAATTCCCCACGGCTCGTCTTGAGCACCCGAAAAATAGCATATTCCGGTTAAAAATCAAGCAAAAGTTCGCATGTGTGTGTGGCCATGCTCAGTGGCGTCTCGGCAAGGCTGTTTTGCTTCAGGATGTGGACATGTGTAGATGAAAAAGAGCCGGTAGTCTACGCCTTTGGGAAAGAACAACAGGTGTCATTTGGCGCCACAGATTTTGTCCGTTTGCATGAGGAAAGATTGCATGGCCTGGATAGATGTGGTTCGGGAAGATGAAGCGGAAGGAGAACTGCTAGAACAGTACGAGAAACACAAGACGCCGGAGGGTGTGGATAATATTCTAAAAATTCATAGCCTGAACCCACCGTCTTTGCGAGATCACTACCAGTTTTACCACACGCTGATGTTCGGAAAGTCAGAACTCAAGCGTGCTCAGCGCGAGATGCTGGCGGTAGTGGTTTCGAGGGCCAACCAGTGCCATTACTGAATGACACACCACGGAGCGGGTCTCCGCAGGCTGACACAAAATGATGAATTGGTTGAGCAACTCAAGAAGGATTTCCGCCAGGCTGCGCTGTCTGCCGCGGACAGAGCAATGCTGGAATACGCCGAGAAGCTTACATTAAGGCCATGGGACATGACGAAGCACGACGTGGACGAGTTGCGCACTGCCGGCTTCAGCGATACCGCGATCCTGGACATCAATCAGATTGCCGGCTATTTTGCGTTTGTGAACCGATTGGCTGACGGTCTTGGCGTGGAGCTTGAACCTTATTGGGCCGGTGAACCACCAGCCGCCTAATTGACCCTGAACGACATGCACGCACAAATTCAACGCTTCCGACAACTTCTGCTGGCCACGCTTCCGGTATTGCTGCTGGCCTACCTCTACGTCGGGGCCAAAATCTATGATGCCGTTAGCGCTGTGTTTGGACTTCCGGCAGATGTCATGCGCGTGGTCGCTTTTGGCGGGCTTGCCTGGTTCTGTTTCTATCCATTTGTACTCTTGCTCTTGCATCTCGTTCTTGCCAATCCCGAGCGTGAACAACTCGTTGAGCAAAACCGTTTGCTTGATATCTTTTTCGCGATGCCATTCTGGGTTGGACTGGTTTTCGTGGTTGAGCTTGCTCCGTGGTTTCTGGGTCTTGATTTCATCAAGCTGCCATTCTATCCATTCTATGACCATCTGCGCGATCAGTGGCTGACTTACCAGCATTTTGCGGTAATCGGCCTCGGTGGCGCCTATCTGCTCTATGTCGTGGTCGGCATCGTAGTTGACACAGTTCGTATCCGCGTGAGCCCAATTTGGTTGACGATTGCCGATTCCCCCGGAAGTCTGAAAGGCTTGCGAATCGTGCACATCAGCGACATTCAATTCGACCGGCGTACTGGTTCGAGGCGACTCAGGCGCTATGTCAGAAAGGTCAACAACCTCGAACCGCATCTGGTTTTCTTCACCGGCGATCTTGCGACGCTCGACAAGCGAGATGCCGCGCTCGCCGCGCGAATTCTCGGCAGGATTGAATCGAAGTATGGGAAATACGCGTGCCTGGGTGACCATGATTTACATCAGGGAGAACAGGACATCGCCTCTGGCCTCAAAGACAACGGCATCAGATTGTTAAGCGACAAGAATCAATGGATCCGTATCGGGCGAGAGCAATTGATGGTTACTTCTGTCACAAACGCTCCCGGCGCCCGTGCCAATCTGGATAATCTGCATTTTCTCATGGGACAGCAACCGCGTGGGGGCATCGACATCATCCTGGCGCATCAGCCCTCGGAGTCAATCATTGAGCTTGCCGCGGAGCGAGGTTACCACTTGTTCCTGGCGGGCCACACTCACGGCGGACTGGTGATCCTGCGCCCGTTTGGCATTCGGACATCGCTGTCACGACTGCAAAGCCCCTACTATCGAGGCATGCGGCGGGTTGACGGTATGGTTGTGAGTATAAATAGCGGACTGGGTTTCAGGAGGGCGCCCATTCGCTTCCGGGCGCCATCAGAGGTGTCACTCATTCAGGTCGGATTGCCGCCTTCGACCTAGGCAGAGCGTCGCTTGCCTTGGTTATTCCCAATTCTGAACCAGAATGCGGCTGCCATCCTGGAACGACACTTCTATCTTCGTAATGTCCAACACTTTAAGGACGACCCCGACGCCGAATTTCTTGTGGCGAACGCCCTGCATTTCTCTGAATTCCCGTTTGATGTCGTAGTCCACCAATGTTTCGTCGTCAACCTCAGCCACCAGCGAAGTCCAGTCATTCTTGCGCCGCCTGGGAGTTTTCGTAGCACTTTTTGCTTTTTTTGCAACAACTTCCGCGGTTGTTTTGTAGCCGTGCGTCGTATTGCAGCCTTTGCAGAACACCTTCTTAACCTTGTCATCATCAATCTTCGTGATGACATGAATCATTTCCATTTTGCACTTGCCGCAGTGGGCCTTGATTTCCTTGCCGATTTCCAGCTTCTTTGGGCTGCTCGCCATTCGCTTGCGTTCCTCACAGGTTGAATGTTTTGAATTCTGGCTCTGTAGCATAAAAAACCCCTTCAAGGAACAAAGGGGTTTGTGAATCCGTGGTGGCGCGATGGGGTTCTGGGTGTGCTACTCCCAGTTTTGGGCCAGAACCTTTTTGTCTTCCTCGAAGACGACTTCGATCTTGTTGTCATCCAGAATCTTGGTGATGACGCCGATGCCAAATTTTTTATGGCGAATGGCTGCCTTTTCTTCGAAATCGCCATTCATATCGTAGTCCACGATCAACTCTTCCTCAACCTTTTTCATCAGAGACGGCCAGCTATTCTTTCCCCGTTTCTTAACCACTTTTTCTGGCTTGGCCTCAGCCTTAGCAGGCTCAGCAGCAGCATCGGTCTTGCGCGGCCGGCCTCGCTTGGGCTTGGTCTCTTTGATTGGGGAATCCTCGACTAGCTCTGTCTCAGCCATGGGTAACTCTCCTATAAGTTGTCATAAAATCAATGACGTAAATATACTAAAATTTCGATTCAAATGCCAGTAGTTTCTAGATGAGGTTTGCAAAGCCGCAATGCCTCGGCCTACCTGCTAAACGCCATCCGTTTTGTCTCAATTCGCCCATTTGCCTGGAGCCGGTAGAAGTACACTCCTGATGCCACCACTTCACCGAGGTTATTGCGGCCATCCCAGGAGGTTTGGTGGCTGCCCTGCGTTTGCCGGCCCGCAAACAGGCTGCGGATGTTTTGGCCGGCCGCGTTGTAAACGCTGAGCTTGACAAACCCGGCATCCGCAAGTGTGTATTCAATTCTGGTTTCGGGATTGAAAGGATTGGGATAGTTCTGGCGAAGCTCTGAAACCTGTGGCTGCAAGAGTGGCACATCGACGCTGGTCGTGGTCGCTGCGGAGAAGCGGTAGATACTGCCGCTCAAATCCAGGATGTAAAGCTCACCTTGCTCGTCTATACCAAACGATGAGATGCTGATCGAGGTCGATACTAGCTCACTATTCTCCGTGAGCTGGCCATTGTCGTAGCGCAGTTGCCACAGGGTGCCGGAACAAAAATCGCCGTAGATATAGGCCCCCTGCAATTCCGGCCTGCGTGTGCCGCGATAGACATAGCCGCCAGTCACCGAGCAGTTGCCGTCGCTGTGCCCATATTCTGTGATCGGCGCGACGAACTCCGGGTTCTCGCAGCCTGAAGACGGATCAAAACAGTGATTGCCCTCCATGTTGCGCCAGCCGTAATTGCCGCCACGCTCTATCAGGTCAATTTCCTCCCATTGGCCCTGGCCAACGTCACCCGCCCAAATTTGCCCCGTAGGGCGATCGATACTGAAGCGCCAGGGATTGCGCAGGCCGAATGCGTAGATTTCTTCCCTGACGCCGCCACCATCACCCACAAACGGATTCTCCGGCGGAATGCCGTAGTTGCGCCCCTGCCCGGGATTGTCAACATCGATGCGCGCAATGGCGCCCAGAAGTGTGGTCTTGTTTTGACCGTGTCCGCGAGGGTCTCCGCCACTGCCGCCGTCGCCCAGCGCGATGTAGAGATAGCCGTCATTTCCGAATTCTATCATACCGCCATTGTGGTTGGAAAACGGCTGCTCGACTTCGAGCAGGCGCAACTCGGAATTTGCATCTGCTTGCGCGCCACTCGCGGTGAAGCGGGAAATCACTGTCCGGCGTGGGCCGTCACGCGTGGTGGTGTAATTCACAAACAGGAAGCCGTTGTTTGAGAAGTCCGGATGAAAGGCCAGGCCCAGCAGTCCCATCTCGCCGCCGGCATTGACCCTGTCGGTAATGTCCAGGAAAACATCTGCCTGGGTTGCAGTAGAGTCATTGGCGACCACCCTGATAACGCCAGGCTGCTCAACCACGAAAATGCGATTGCTGCCATCGTTGCTGTGTGTCAGCAGCATGGGCCGATCGAAATTCAGGGCTGGGAAGGCATTCACCAACGCCACGGGCTGGCGCACTGGCGGCGAGGTCGGGGAGTCAGAGCTGCAGGCGAGAATAAAACTGATGACGAGCAAAGGGGTTGGCAAGAATTTCACAAGTCCTCCGTAACTTTATTGATACGATACATAACCATACATACAATAGGGCTTGGCTCGGATTCCACCGCGGTATTCAGCAGCAGTCTGGGCCAACTTTCCTGGCAAAACATCTCTTGGCTGCCTGGTGTGGTTTGAACACGGAGTTACAGAAGCGCCGGCGAAACCTGGCGCGGCCAAAGCCGCAACCAAAATTCTCTGAGACTCGCCACGGATTCTCACTGATGTCTGAGGGTTTGTTGCGAAATCAATTCGAACGCTTTCTGTTATTGAAAGAAATTGCATTAAGGGCCTCACCGAACATCTCCGTGGCTCAAAAACTTTGCCAAGAAAACACAGTTCTGCAGGCTTGTAGTACTGAGTTATGCCCGATTTTTGATTAGCCAAAAGTGGCAAAAAACATAATCAGCAGGATGAACCGCAATTGCTCAATGAGCGGTCATGATACCACTTGTACCCACGCAATTCCATATAGAACCAATTTCCCGGATGGTATTTCAAATCAACGGCAAATAGACCTTGAACTTCGGCCATCGACTGCCTATCTTTCGTTCTATGATGGAGCTATCAGCGCACATGGCAACCGAATTAGATAGACAGTTTTTCGAACGCAATACCCTCACGGTTGCGCGCGACCTGCTCGGCAAGCAATTGCACTATCGCGGCTGCTCAGGTGTGATTGTTGAAACGGAGGCCTACCGGGACGACCCTGCCTCTCATGCCATCACCCGACCGAAGAAAGGCGTCATGCTGTGGCAGACCTACGGCTGCGTCTACATCTATCTTATTTATGGCATGTACCATTGTCTCAACTTCACCACTGAAAAAGACGGCGTTGGCGCGGTTCTGATTCGAGCGATTGAGCCGCTGACCGGGCTGCAGCAAATGGAAACGCGCCGGGCGCCGGCCACAAAACGCAATCTCAGCAATGGTCCGGGCAAGCTCTTCAAGGCGTTCGGATTTGATCCTGACCACCACGGCGACGAAGTCGGGCATTCGGAGATCCAGCTCCGCGCAGACGGCCACAATGGCAACTTCGACATCGGGACCAGCTCACGCATAGGGATTTCCAAAGCACAGGAGTTGCAATGGCGTTTCTTTGTGCGCGGCAATCCTTATCTTAGCCGTTGATCAGGCTTTTGAGGGAGACAACAATGAATATTTGGTTTTTGTAGGGCATCCCCGCAAAAAGAACTCGACTCGGAACTCACCATGACATTGGATCAATTCCTTTCAACCTTGGTAATCTTTGGCGCGATTCAGGGTGTTCTTTTGATTCTTGCGTTACAACGAATTCGCAATAAGAATAGGGATGCGAATCGGATTCTCTCAATCTTTCTATTGCTCGTGACCGGAACACTCGCCATGCGTAATCTTGGCGAAATCTACCAGAGATTCCCGGAATTACTGCTTTTGCAGGATGTCATCATTTTTCTGTATGGCCCAATTTTCTATTTGTATATCAAGAAGCTTCTGTTTAGAACAGAGTATTCGTTTAAAAAAATCTGGCGCCATTTTGTGCCGGCCGGCATTCACATGATTCTCATGAGTGTGATATATGTGCTGTTCCAGGATAAGCTTTATGATTATACTGCAGGCGCCGAAAGCGCTGTGCTTTGGGAAATAGTGGCTGGTCTGGCGATACTTCAAAATTTCTCGTATATCGCTTTCGGAGGTGCAAGCCTCTATCGATATCACAAATCCCTATACGACGAAATCTCATGCGACCGCGTCCCAATGCATCTCTATATCATCATGTTTTGTTTCTTCGTCTGCATTTCGAGCTGGTCCTACAGTTATATGATGGACCACTATCTTGGCGTGGCCACATCTGCGGGATTCGATTACACTGCCGTCTGGATCTTCCTTTCGACCATCACCTATTCTACGGGATATTTTGCCATAACCCGGCCGGAGTATTTCAAAGTTCCCACGTCGGCAACTCGTTCGGTTAAAAAGATTGAAACCATCATACCCAGCCATTTGAAAGATGAACTGCATCAATTGATGCTGGATAGGAAGCCCCACCTAGATCCCCAGATCACCCTGCAACAGATTGCCGACTTGCTTGGCAAGAACAGAAACTTGGTTTCTCACGCCATCAATTCTGAATTCCACATGAATTTCTTTGATTTCATCAATTCCTACCGTGTTGCTGAATTTAAGGGAATGATTTCCGTGGACAAGCACGAGCATAGAACCCTCCTGGCTCTTGCGTACGAGGCCGGATTCAATTCAAAGACAACCTTCAATTCTGCTTTCAAGAAGTTGACCGATATGACCCCGCGTGATTATTTGAAATCTATTTCAAAAACACTATGATGATGGCTTGAAAAGGTCTGCGATTATATACCCGGGCGATCTTTCAGGTTTAATTCGGTAAGTTTGCGCAATTCGAATTTCACCTAACAGATGGAGACGCAGATGAAACAGACGACGCTATTCCTGATTTTGCTATCGTGGGCATCGTTACAGGCACAGAACAAATTCATACCCACAACAGAATCGACCAAACGAGTTGCCCAAGAATACCATGCCGCCTACATGGGATTGGAGTTTGAAAAAATGCGGGAGATACTGGCCGATTCAGCGAGCTGGGAAGACCCAACCGCTCAAGAGCTTTTTGGCCTTACCCGAGTTGTTGGAGCAGATTCTATTTTTGCCCAACTGACAAGAGCCTTTACGGGTGTGTTTGAGATCAAACATAGAGAAGACGACTACCGGTATTCAGGGCATTTCGCAATGATGGAAACCTTGCTCGATTATTCCTTCAACCTGGGAGAGGGTGGCAAACGAATCGACATCACCGATTTGCATGTGATTTTCATCTATGAAGTGCGGGACGGCAAAGTGGTTTCGCACCGGGATTATGCTGACTACTCAACCATGGTGCAGCAACTCAACGCACAACGGATGGCAGACAAGTCGAGTAGCAAGTAATATTTTCGATAACCCGTGTCCATAAGTGAAAATCCGTGGCTAAGTTCCTTGGTGCCGTGTACCGCAGTGGCTGGTCGTGAGTTTGATGCGAGTTGGTAGAGCCAGACCTGCCAGGTTTTGCAAACCTGGCAGGTCTTCGTTTGCAGAAGACCGCGGCAATTGCCGCGGCAGGGTTATGAAGTCTCAGGTGTGCTCTCTTCTTCGACGGCCTCTGTAGGATGATGACGCAAATGTCATCTCTTGCCGCGCTCGCCTGCCGGAACTTGCTCTGCATACTTGTCTTTTACGCTCGCATACCTTTCCCGATGCTCTGCATACTTATCTTTTACGCTCGCATACCTTTCCCGAAGCTCTGCATACTTATCTTTTACGCTCGCATACCTTTCCCGAAGCTCTGCATACTTATCTTTTACGCTCGCATACCTTTCCCGATGCTCCGCATACTTGTCTTTTGCTCTCGCATACGTTACCTGTGGCCCTGCGTACCTATGTTTTGCTGTTGCAGCGTGCTCTCGCTTCCAGCTGTTTTGGCGCTTAAGCAAGGAGCACGCAAAACCACAACAGGCTGCAACCCAGTTGACAGCCACGGATGAGCACAAATGTGACCCGGATGAAGCCATGCTCGCCGAAAGGGGTTGTCATGCCCGAAAATCTTTTTGTCGGGCAGCCATGGTGACCCGAAATGGCCGCCCGCCTCTTAAGAATCAGTGCTTTATCCGTGCAAATCCGTGGCCGACCAACATGCCGACAACCGGCGCCAGGCTAGACACAGAATCTCCGACATCCTCTTCAACTCGTCATTCTTAATTCATAATTTGTAATTCACCAACCCCCACAATTCGTAATTCCTAATTCATAATTTGTAATTCTTTCATCCGTTCGATGAAACCTGACGATTTCGTCATTTTTCCGTTGACATCCCGGCCCGGTTTTGCTATCTTTTGTTCGTCTTTCGCAAGTCTTCCCATCTAATGGCGCCGGCAGCTGCGATTCTGACCAGATGGGATTTGAGTTTCATGGCAACCTTGCAGGGTGGTGACATGGCAGACTCACGGATCAAACCCAAACTTCTGGGCACGTTGGATACGGATTCAGACCTGGCCTGCCAGAGCTATGTCCACATTTATCCCACGTGCCGAGACCAAGTGCGCGCCGCGATTCGGGCAAGCCACTACAGCATCCGCACCGAACAAGCGTATGTGCCGTGGGTCAAACGCTTTGTGCTGTTTCCCGCGAAGAAGATTTCGACCGATCCTGGTACGAATGAACTTCTTAACACATATGGGGACAACTTAATTTGTGTCAGACACCGCTATGGTGCTGAAAACAACAGAATGTAAAAACAGTCGAACTCATCATAGAGAAGCATGCCTGGCAACAGAATACCCGGAAGACCCGAAAAGACAAAATTGTAGACCTGCACATCAGGATTGAGGACGTTGAGATGAGAAGCCGGATTAAACTGGCCGGCGGAAAATGGAACAGAAAGAAACAAGTCTGGCAGCTCTCATACCAAAATGCCCAACAACTGGGCTTAACTGAGAGGATTGTATGATAAATGAGATTGCTGGAACACAAGATCTCTACATTTAGAAACACAAAAGTTCTGGATTCTTCTGTACCAGCGTTCTATATATAGAACGCGCAAAATTTATCGATATAGAAACTTTACAAAGAGGGTTTCTACATATAGAAATGAGTTTCTAAGTATAGAAACAAATCGGTTGGCCGCCTCGCGGCTTACTACCAAGTTAGCAGTGAAAAAGTACTATCACAGTTGACAGAAAGAGAAGAATGGAAAACTCTGAGGAGAAAAGGGCGAAATTGGAAGCCCAGTTTGAGGTGCAAGTAAAGGAAGCTGTTCGAAAAGAAGCTGAAGAACAGATCTCACAAAAGTTGAAAATGTATCTTTACCTTATTAAAGGTGTTTTGATTGGCTTGTCGATTTTTTCATTTGGAGTTATCAGTGATGCCGACTTTGTCCATACTTTACATGATATGGCCTTTCCACCAGAAGGCCCGAATCATATTGCCATTTCCTACGAATCTTTGATTGAGCTCAGAAGTGATGATCCTCGTTTTCAATCAGGTGCCCTGTCCTTTTATACCGAGAAAAATCAAAAGATCAAAATATATGCCCATTTCTTTCATAGATTTTCTGGAAATCTAGAACAAAGGCGCGTAATCATTTCTGTGGATAATAATAGGATTTCCGACCCTATATTGCAATTCACAGGTGGTTTTCAAGACATAACAGACAAGCTAGATTGGGATACACGATTTGAACGCGAAGAAAATGTACACCAACTAGGATTCTCTCTGGATGATTCTCAACTTCCTAACCTCACAGATGAAGTGTCAGTTATCTGTGTTGTATTGGTGTACGGGAGAGATAGATGAAACCACCAAGCTTTCCAAATCTTTCGAACGTCTCGGCTATGTTGCTGATTAGTCTTATCATTGGCTGTTCTACTGAATCCTCAACGAATGACAACAAGCAACAGAGAACGGTTGAATCTACTGAGGAGAAAAGTAGCTCCAAGTTTCCGCTTAGCGAGCCGATTCTCACGGAAGGCCTGGTTCTATCAAGGCAATGGATACCTAGCCCGCTGAATACCTCGCTGATAGCGATAGTAGTGGATCAGGCTAAGTTTCGCCCAAGAATAATTGGAGTTACGCGTGAATCACCTTCAGGCCAATCTGTCTCTGGATTGTTAAATCACTCTCAAGCTGAAGTTGCTATCGGAGGTGGCTTTGTAGAATCATTCTATCCACTTACTCCTACAGGCTTACTTATCGTCGATGGAAAAGCAATTAGCCCTAAAAGTAAGAAGGGATACAGTGGGATTATTGCAGTTCAAAATAAGAAACTGAAGATAAGTCACCGTGATGTCTTTGAATCAGATAAGACTACAGGCGCATTTCAGGTAGGCCCAACATTAGTCTCGAGAGATTCAGTGAGGATATCACCTCAAGAGCCGCAAAAACGTAATCCGTATACAAGAGGTTTTGTAGGGATTCGAAAAGATGGCAAAGTAGTTCTTGGTCTGACAGAAAATCGAGTACATCTGTACCATCTTGCACGTCATCTGAATAAATCCGTTGCTGAGAAAGGGGTAGGTTGTGTCGAAGCAGTTAATTTGTCCGGTGGTGGTGCGGAGGCTATAGCAGTTAGGTCTGGCAATAATTTATTGCTATTTGGCAACAGTACGTTGAGACAGGCTTCTATGATCGCATTTGAAAAGATTATTCGATAAAACTGAGATAAGGCACCTTATTCTAACACGAGCTTGATGTCGAAATGAGAGCAGTTCTGATCGTGATGCAAGCTGCATTCTTCATTGAGGTTCAAGGCCAAGTCTCAACACACTCTTTCGGGAGAATACCTGTTCAAAGTTTCGCGCCTTGGACAATTGCAGATAAATCAAATTCGTGAATTGTCTTGCGCCTCCTCCGAGTACAAGGTGGGCGCGATGACCGGAAGCGCAAGACGGCCAGCAACTTTTCCATAGTCGCGGCAATAAACTGGTTCCGGACTTGCCTTCCCTTCCGTGTGGCAGGGAAGCACGATGGCGGGAAAGCAATCCGGACTGAGTTCAGTGCAGCAGACAGGCAAAAATCGTGTAAGATCGCGGGCGTCCGGGTTTCTGCAAAAGCAGGCACACCGGTTGTTCGCAGCTTCGGCGTCAAAACCGGTTCTAACATTTGGCTTAAGTGGGACTGCACTCGCGCTGGCATAATTCCTAAATTTAGTTCACCGGATAGTCTGAATTGTTTTCAGGGCTTCGGCGCTCGGCAATCGTGCAGCCCCTTAGCCAGGCGTTGAAGCTGTAGGAAAAGTCTTGAAAACCCAAATAAGTCACAGCAATTATCACGAGAAATAAGTATATTAAAGCCATTGAAAATAAACGGATAACTCGATGGCTCGATTTATTAGGTACAACTATAAGCAGCAGGTAATG